>CAILMF010000036.1 GCA_903835235.1 uncultured Rhodospirillales bacterium | reverse complement strand
TCTGCCCGCCGCCCGCGCCCGCTACGAAGCCAGCCTCGCCGTGCTGGAGCGCCTGGCCCGCGACAACCCCGCCAGCGCCGAGGCCCAGCGCGACCTCTCCGTCAGCCTCGAAAAGCTGGGCGATGTGCTGCGCGAGGCCGGCGACCTGCCCACCGCCCGCGCCCGTTACGAAGCCAGCCTCGCCCTGCGGGAGCGCCTGGCCCGCGACAACCCCGCCAGCGCCCAGGCCCAGCGCGACCTCTCCGTCAGCCTCAACAAGCTGGGCGATGTGCTGCGCGAGGCCGGCGACCTGCCCGCCGCCCGCGCCCGCTACGAAGCCAGCCTCGCCGTGCTGGAGCGCCTGGCCCGCGACAACCCCGCCAGCGCCGAGGCCCAGCGCGACCTCTCCGTCAGCCTCGAACGGCTGGGCGATGTTGCCGAGCAGGCGGGGGATATTCCAGCCGCCATCGCCAATTACGAACGCAGCCTACCCATCGCCCGCGCCCTGGCGACCGCCAACCCCGGCCACCCTGGGCTGAAGCGCGACGTCGAGATCACCGAAAGGCGCCTCACCGCCCTCCGTACCCGCTAGGGTTGTACTCCGCCATCGTTCCTGTTATGTTCGCGCCATGGCCGCCCGAACCGCCCCCTGCCGCGCCCACCCCAACCCGTCCCCGCCGGGGCCGGCCGCCCATTTGTCCGAAACCAACAAAACCGCGGCTTTCCTGCCGCCCAGGCCATTTGTCCGAAACGCGCGCTTCAGCCAAAACCCGCGGGATCCAAGGGCCGCCCGGCCCCCAATGGAATCATGGCTGGGCAGCGCAAGGGGCAAGGCCCCTCGCCCCGTCCCACGGCTTTTGTCCGAACAGCGCTCAGGCCGCGGTCAGCACCACCCGCCCGGTGATCTTCCCCGCGCGCAGCCGGTTCAGCACCGCGTCGGCGTTGCGCAGCGGCTCATTCGCCACGGGGATGCTGGCGATCTTGCCGCTGCGGGCAATCCCCATCAGCTCCCGCAGTTCCTTGACGTTGCCCACATACGAACCCTGCACCGTCAGCGCGCGGATCGGCATCAGCGGCAGCGGGATGGTCATCTCACCGCCGAACAGCCCCACCTGCACCAGCTTGCCGCCCTTGCGCAGCGCGTCGAAGGCGAAGCGCGCCGTCTCGGTGCCGTTCACCAGGTCGATAACGCCCGCCACCGGCCCGCCGGCAGCTTCGATAATCCGCTTGGTCGTCCCCTCGGCCGAAGCCAGCACCACCCCGGTCGCGCCCATGGCGGTGGCGGCGTCCAGCTTGTCCTGGCCCACATCCACCGAAATGATCGCCTTGTGCCCCAGCGCCTTCAGGATCGAGATCGCCTGCAACCCCAGGCCCCCGGCGCCCACCAGCACGATCGGCTCATCCGCCGGCATCGGCAGCAGCTTGTTGATCGCGGAATAGACCGTGATGCCCGAGCAGGCATAGGTCGCGGCCAGGGAAGGATCGACCCCCTCGATATCCACCAGGTGGCTCCAGCGCGTCGCCAGCACATGGGTGGCGTAGCCGCCATTCTGATAGACGCCGAGCGAGCGCGGCGCCTGGCACATGTTCTCTTCCTCGGCCAGGCAGGCGGCGCACTTGCCGCAGCCAACCCAGGGGAACACGGCATAGGCCTTGCCGGGCACAACCTTGCCCTCGGCGCCCGGGCCGCACTTCAGCACCCGGCCGACAATCTCATGGCCCATCGCCAGCGGCAGCACCACGCCGCGGTCGGTCAGCTTCATCTGGCCCCGGCTGCCCAGGTCGTAGATGCCTTCCCAGATATGCAGGTCGGAATGGCACACACCGGCATGCGTCACTTCCAGCAGCACCTGGTCGCCCTGCGGCTCCGGCGTTGCCCACTCAAGCTCCTGCAACGGCTTGCCACACTCAACAACGGCCCAGGCGCGCATCGACGTATTCTCCCGTTTGAAGTCTTGCTCAGTCATGGATGGGACAGCGCCGCCGCGCAGAGGTCAAGCTGCGCGCAGGCGCGGCGCTTCCCAGGCGGCGACGGGATGGTCCACCACGATGGCATAGCTGCGTACCCGGCCTTCCGCCATGGCCTGGGCCGCGCGGGTGCCCGGCAGCGCCGCCATCTCGCGCGCCCGGCCGCGGAACGGCGCCGGCACTTGGGCCACCACGCGCTCGGTCCAGGGCCGGTCATGCGCCAGCGCGGCGCGGGTGCCCTCGGTGATCTCACTCACCTGGCGCAGCACCAGCCCGGCCTGCCAGGCGGCGGCGTGGAACAGCACCTCCACCTCGGCCGGCGCCAGGGCGAAGGCGGCGGTCAGGCTGACAACGCCGCCCGGCGCCAGCAGCCGGGCGCATTCGGTCAACAGCTCCGAAGGCCCGATGGCATTGACCGAGCCGATCCCGACGATGACGTCAAAGGCGTGCGGCGGCAGCCTGGTGCGGTCGCCGGGCACCTGGCGAAGTTCCAGGTTCGGCACCTTGGACAGCCGCTGCCAGGCGGTCTTCAACGCCAGCGCGTTGGTATCCACGCCCACCAGCCGGGCCGCGGGAAACACCGCATGGGCATAGATCATCCCGCCGCCGGCGCCGCAGCCGATATCCAGCACCGCCTTCGGCTCCGGCCGGGGCCCGGGCATGTGGCGCAGGGCCAGTTCGTACAGGTTGGCATGGCTGCGCGCCTGCTGCAGCGCCGGCACCTCCTGCAACTGCGGCAGGGGCGGCCAGAAGCCTGCAGCGAAGAAGCCGCGCTCGCGCACCTCCTTCACGCCATAGGCCAGCGCATAGACCAGCCGCACCCGAAGGCGCCCAAGAATCTGCTTCACCATGCGAGGAGCCTACAACGAAAGGTATTGCTGATAGGTCGATTCGTCGTTCAGCAACTCAACCATTCCGCCTTCCCAGCGGATGCGGCCCTGCTCGATGATCACGGCCCGGTCAGCCACCGCATGGGCGAAGTACAGGTTCTGCTCGGCCAGCAGAATGGCCAGCCCCTCGGCCTTCAGCTGCCGCACCGCCTGGGCCATCCGCTGCACCACCACCGGGGCCAGGCCCTCGCTCGGTTCATCCAGCAGCAGCAGGCGCGGGTTGCCCATCAGCGTGCGGGCGATGCTCAGCATCTGCTGCTCGCCGCCGCTCATCCGCCCGCCCGGCCGGTCCTGCATGGCGCCCAGCGCCGGGAACAGGCCGTACAAGCGCTCCTCGGTCCAGGGCCGCAGCCCTTGGGCAGGCGGGCGCCGCCCTACCGAAAGGTTCTCCCGCACCGTCAACTCGCTGAAGATGCGGCGTTCCTCCGGCACATAGCCAAGGCCAGCGCGGGCAATCTGATAGGCCTCGCGCCCCGCGATATCCGTGCCCTCGAACAGCACCTGCCCGGCGCTGGGCCGCACCATGCCCATCACGGCCTTCAGCGTGGTGGACTTGCCGGCGCCGTTGCGCCCCAGCAGCACCACCACCTGCCCGGCCGGCACCTCGAAGCCGACATCGTCCAGGATATGCGCGCGGCCGTAATGCGCGGAGAGGCCCTGCACCTTCAGCATTCCGGCGCCTCCAGCGGGGCCTCGGCTTCCGGCTCGGGCTCGAAGCCGCTGCCGAGATACACCTCCTGCACCAGCGCATTGCCGCGCACCTCGTCCGGCGTGCCCTCCGCGATCAGGCGGCCACGGTCCAGCACCAGCACCCGGTCGGCATGGCCGAACACCACGTCCATGTCGTGTTCGGTGAACAACACGGACATGCCGCGCTCGCGCGCGATCTCCGCCACCAGCGCCATCAGGCCGACACGCTCCTGCGGCGCCATGCCCGCGGTCGGCTCATCCATCAGCAGCAGCCGCGGGTTGTTGGACAGCGCGATGGCCAGCTCCACCCGCTTCAGGTCGCCATAGGCCAGCACGCTGCATGGCCGCTTCGCCTGCCCCGCCAGGCCGACGCGTTCCAGCAGCGTATCCGCCTGGCCGCCGCGCAACCGCCAGGCCGGCGCCCAGATCCGCGCCAGCTCACCGCGATGCGATTGCAGCGCCAGCTGCACATTCTCCCGCACCGTCATGGAACCGAAGGTCGCGGTGATCTGGAAGGTGCGGCCGACACCGCGCTTCCACACCCGGCGCGGCGCCAGGCCGGTGATGTCCTGCCCCAGCAGCTTCACCCGGCCGGCATCCGGCTTCAGGTGGCCGTTCAGCAGGTTGAAGCAGGTGGACTTGCCGGCGCCGTTCGGCCCGATCAGCGCCAGCATCTCGCCAGGCCGCACGCCGAAGCTGACCTGGTCCACCGCGCGCACGCCGCCGAAGGATTTTTGCAGCCCCAGGGCTTCCAGCGTGAACCTATCCATGCCGGCGGCCTTCCCACCACTGCCGCACCGCGCCGGCCAAGCCCTGCGGGAAGGCCAGCACCAGCAGCAGGATCACGCCGCCCAGCACCAGGCGCCAATAGTCGGTGGCACGCACCAGCTGCTCATGCAGCCCGGTAAAGGCCAGCGCGCCCAGCAGCGGCCCGGCCAGCGTCTGCACCCCGCCCAGCAGCACCATCAGCAGCGCATCCACGCTGCGCGGAATATCCAGCGCGGTGGGGAAGACGCTGCCCTTGGCAAACGCAAACAGCCCGCCCGCCACCCCGGCAAACCCCGCGGCCAGCACAAAGGCGACCCAGCGCATCTCGAAGGCGTTGATCCCGATGGCCTCGGCCCGCAGCGTATTGTCCCGCTGCGCCCGCAGCGCATAGCCGAAGGGCGACAGCGCAATGCGCCGCAGCGCCAGCGTGCCCATCACGCTGCACCCCAGCGCCAACCAATAGAAGTTCAGCTTGGTCGCCCAGGGGTCCGGCCACACGCCCAGCACGCCATTGTCGCCGCCGGTCAGCTCCACCCACTGGAAGGCGACGCTCCAGGCGATCTGCGCGAAGGCCAGCGTCAGCATGGCGGAATAGACGCCCGAAAGCCGCACGCAGAAGAAGCCGAACAACACCCCCGCCAACCCGGCGCAGAACGGCGCCGCCAGCAGCGCCGGCACCATCGGCGCCGCGAACCATTTTGTGAGTAGCGCCGCGCCATAGGCGCCGATGCCGAAATACGCCGCGTGGCCAAAGCTGGCCATGCCGCCGGGCCCCATGATGAAGTGCAGCGAGGCCGCGAACAGCACCGCAATGGCCATGTCGGTCAGCACGATCAACGCGTAGTCGCCGGCCAGGAAGGGCGGCGCCGCCACCGCCACCACCAGCGCGAAGAAGCCGAGCCACTTCAGCTGCGCCGGCGCCCGGCCCAGCACCGGCTCGGCCACGCTGGCCACCGCCGCCTGCGCCACCTGCGCCTTGCCGAACAGGCCGCGGGGACGCACCACCAGCACCACCGCCATGACCAGGAACACCAGCACCAGCGTGATCTTCGGGAAGATCAGAATGCCGAAGGCGTGCAACTCCCCGATCAGCAGCGCCGCCAGTGCCGCCCCGGGCAGGCTGCCCAGCCCGCCGACCACCACCACCACGAAGACCTCGGTGATGGTCGCCAGGTCCATGTGCAGGTTCACGGATTCGCGCGGCAATTGCAGCGCCCCCGCCAACCCCGCCAGCAGGCTGCCCAGGAAGAACACACTGGTAAAAAGCCAGCGCTGGTTGACGCCCAGCGCGCCGACCATCTCGCGGTCCTGCGTGGCCGCGCGCACCAGCGTGCCCCAGCGGGTGCGCTTGAACAGCAGCAGCAACAGCCCCAGCACCACCGGCCCGATGCCGATCAGCACCAGTTCATACAGCGGGAAGCGCAGCCCCAGCAGTTCCACGGAACCCCGCAGCCCCGGCGCCCGCGGCCCCAGCAGGTCCTGCGCGCCCCAGACCAGCAGCGCGACATCCTGCACCACCAGCACCACGCCGAAAGTGGCCAGCAGCTGGAACAGTTCTGGCGCGCGGTAGATGCGGCGCAGCAGCAGCATTTCCAGCAGCGCGCCGATGACGCCCACCGCCAGCGCCGCCAGCACCACCCCGCCCCAGAAGCCAGCATGGCCGCGCGGCAGGGAAGTCACGATGCTGAACGCCAGATAGGCCCCCAGCATGTACAGCGAGCCATGGGCGAAATTGACAATCCGGGTGACGCCGAAGATCACCGTCAACCCGGAGGCGACCAGGAACAACGAGGAGGCACTGGCCAGCCCGTTCAACCCCTGCAGCAGCAGGTTTTCCATGCGCAGGCTTCAGCCGAAGGCCAGGTTCAGCCAGCCGGCCGCAGCGTCCGCACCACGGCATCGCTGGGCAGGTAGCGCGCGCCATCGGCGTAGCGCCAGTCCACCATGATGCCCTTGCCCCCGCGCAGCGCGGTCTTGCCGACATAGGCGCCCATGGTGCTCTGGTGGTCCAGGGCGCGGAAGGTCACCTCGCCGACCACACTGGCGAATTGCAGGCCGCGCATGGTGTCCACCAGCTTCTCGGTATCGGTGGTGTTGGCCTTGCGCAGCAGCGCCGCAATGGCCTGCACCGTGTCGTAGCCGACCACGCTGCCCAGCCGCGGATAGTCGTTGAACCTGCGCCGATACGCGTCGCGGAAGGCGGTATGCGCCGGCGTATTGATCTGGTCATGCGGATAGCCGGTGACGATCCAGCCCTCCGGCGCCTCATCCCCCAGCGGGTCCAGGTATTCCGGCTCCCCGGTCAGCAGGGAGACCACGGCGCGGCGCTCGAACAGGCCGCGCGTGGCGCCCTGGCGGACGAAATTGGTCAGGTCGGCGCCAAAGGTGACGTTGAAGATTGCCTCGGGGTTGGAGGCCGCCAGCGCCTGCACCGTGGCACCGGCATCGATGCGGCCCAGCGCCGGGAATTGCTCGGCGACGAACTCCACATCCGGCCGCGCCGCCTTCAGCAACTCCTTGAACCAGCGCACCGCCGATTGGCCGTATTCGTAGTTCGGCGCCACCAGCGCCCACTTCTTCGCCGGCAGCTTGGCGGCTTCCTCCACCAGCATGGCGCATTGCATGTAGGTGCTGGCGCGCAGGCGGAAGGTGTAGCGGTTGCCGCGGGACCAGACGATCGCGTCGGTCAGCGGCTCGGAGGCCACGAACAGCTTCTTGTTCTGGGCGGCATAATCGCCCAGCGCCAGGCCGACATTGGACAGGAACCCGCCGGCCAGCAGCACCACGCGCTCGGCGTTCACCAGCTCCCCGGCGTGGCGCACCGCGTCCTCCGGCTTGCCGGCGTCATCGCGGTGGATGGTGGCCAGCGGCCGGCCATGGACGCCGCCGGCGGCGTTCACCTGCTCCACCGCCAGGGTCCAGGCCTGGCGATAGGGCTGCAGGAAGGCGGGCTGGGCGGTGTAGCTGTTGATCTCGCCGATCTTCAGCGGCTCGCCGGCCTGCGCCCGGGCCAGCCGTGGCGCCGCCAGCACCGCCGCACCGCCGAGAATGGCCCGCCGCCCGAATCCCATGCCGACCATAACTTCGCCCCCGATACCGCTGAACAGGGCCGGCATCGAACCGCATGGCCCGTTGGCATGCAAACGAATTTCGCTGCACTGCGGAACCGGCGGGGCTGGCGGCCCCTTGCGGCGCCCCCGCAACGCCCGACCCGCGCCGGCGGCGGCCGGAATTTGACGCAGCCTGCCCGCAGGATATCTGCCCACACGGCTTCAGTGTGGGCAGACAATCCCCGCCGCAATCAAGCGGCCGCGACCAGGCCGCCGGATTCGGTCAGCACCCGCACCCAATGGTCGGCATCGCCGAAGCTGCCGTCATTGGCGGTCAGCCGCTTGAAGTAGTGGCCCGCGGCATATTCCATCGTCATGGCGATGCCGCCGTGCAACTGCACGGTCTGCTGGCCGACGAAGCGCGCGGAACGGCCGATCTGCACCTTAACCGCCGCCATGTGCTTGCGCCGGGCCACCGGGTCGGCATCCTGCGCCGACATGGTGCCGAAGAAGGCCATGGACCGCGCCTGCTCCAGCGCCACCATCATGTCAGCGCTGCGGTGCTGCAAGGCCTGGAAGCTGCCGATGGTGCGGCCGAATTGCTGCCGGGTCTTCAGGTAGTCCAGCGTCATCACATGCGCGGCTTCCATGGCGCCCACAGCCTCGGCCGCCAGCGCGGCAATCGCCTCGTCAACCACGCGGTCGACCAGCGGCAGCCCGCCCTCGGCGTCGCCCAGCACCGCATCGGCGCCCAGCTTCACGCCGCTGAACGCCACCTGCGCCGCGCGCTGGCCATCCACGGTGCCGAAGCCCTTCACCGCAACGCCTGGCGCCTTGGCATCCACCAGGAACACGCCGATGCCGCTGTGGTCGCGCTGGCCGCCAGCAGTGCGGGCGGTGACGACGAAGATGTCGGCGCTGTCGCCATGCACGACCATGCCCTTGGCGCCGTTCAGCACCCAGCCGGCCCCGTCCTTGGTCGCCGTGGTGGCAATATCGAACAGGTCGTAGCGGGACTGCTTCTCGGTGGCGGCGAAGGCCAGCTTCAGCTTGCCCTCGGCCAGCTTCGGCACAATACCGGCGCGCTGTGCCGCGGAAGCGCCGTGGCGCAGGAAGCCGCCGCCCAGCACCACCGTGGTGAACCAGGGTTCCAGCGTGATGTGCCGGCCCATCTGCTCGGCCACCAGCATGGTCTCCTCCGCGCCGCCGCCGAAGCCGCCCTCGGCCTCCGCAAACGGCAGCCCGAGCAGGCCGAGTTCCGCATAGGCGGCCCACATCTCGGCACTCCAGCCCTCGGGCGTCTTCAGGTAGGCCTTGCGGTTCTCAAAGCCGTACTTGTCGCCCAGCAGGCGCGAGACGCTGTCCTGCAGCAGGCGCTGGTCTTCGGAAAGGTCGAAATCCATTTTTCTTCAGAGCCCCAGAAACGCTTTGGCCATGATGTTGCGCTGGATCTCGTTTGACCCACCGTAGATGCTCTGCTTGCGCCAGTTGAAGTAGACGCCGGCCAGGCCGAAGGCCCAATCCGGCGCGATGTCCGGGTCCTCCGCCACCACCTGGTCGGTGCCGCCTTCCATGTCGGGGTCGCCATCCACCCAGGCATAGGGGCCGGCCGCCTTCATCAGCAGCTCCGACACACCCTGCTGGATCTCGGTGCCCTTGATCTTCAGCACGGAGGTCGTCGGGTCCGGCTTGTTGCTGCCGGGGTTCTTCATGGCGGTGGCGATCACCCGCATCACCGTCATCTCCAGCGCCTGCAACTCCACCTCGATCTCCGTGACCTTGGTCATGAAACCGATATCCTGGGTCAGAGGCTTGCCGTTGTCCCAGGTCTCGGCGGCGATCTTCTTCAGCCTGGCGATGCGCTCGCGGCTGGCGCCGACGCGGGCCTGGCCGAAGCGCTCATTGCCCAGCAGGTACTTGGCGCAATCCCAGCCGCGATTCTCGGTGCCCACCAGGTTCTCGGCCGGCACCTTCACGTCGTCGAAGAACACCTCGTTCACCTCGTGCCCGCCCTCGATCGTGATGATCGGGCGCACGGTGATCCCCGGCGTCTTCATGTCCACGAGAAGGAAGCTGATGCCTTCCTGCTTCTTCGCGTTCGGGTCGGTGCGAACCAGCAGGAAGATCCAGTCGGCGTGCTGCGCCAGCGTGGTCCAGGTCTTCTGGCCGTTGACGATCCAGAAGTCGCCTTCCTTCACCGCGCGGGTCTTCAGCCCCGCCAGGTCGGAACCGGCGCCCGGCTCGCTGAAGCCCTGGCACCACCAATCATCCAGGTTCAGCATGCGCGGCAGGAACTTTTCCTTCTGTTCCTTGTTGCCGAAGGCGATGATCACCGGCCCGCACATGTTGATGTTGAAGCCGAGCGGGCTCGGCGCCGGCGCCAGCATCAGTTCCTCGCGGAAGATGTAGCGCTGCGCCGTGGTCCAGCCGGGGCCGCCATGCTCCACCGGCCATTCCGGCGCCGCCCAGCCGCGCTTGTTGAGAATCTGCTGCCATTCCACCACCTGCGCCTTGGTGGGCGACTTGCCCATCTTCATGCGCTCGCGCGTTGCCGCCGGCAGGTTGGCGTTGATGAAGCCGCGCACTTCCTCGCGGAAGGCCTTTTCAGCGTCGGTCCAACGAAGGTCCATGTGCTCTCTCCCGTGTGAAGACGTCCGCGGCGCCCGTGCCGTTGAGTAACGGGCGCCCGCGCCTCAGATTTTCGCCGCGCCGGTCATGCCCGCGAAGGTGCCGCCCTTGGCCGCCAGGTCCAGGATCAGCTGGCACGGCTTCAGGTTGGCGTCGTTGGTCTCGGCCGCGTACTTCGCCAGCTTCTCGGCCACCACCGCCAGGCCCTGGCGGTCCGCCCAGAACATCGGGCCACCGCGGAAGGCGGGCCAGCCGAAGCCGTTGCAGAAGATCACGTCGATATCGATCGGGCGATAGGCGATGCCCTCTTCCAGAATCTTCGCGCCTTCATTGACCAGCGGCAGCATCACCCGGTCGATGATCTCCTGGTCGTCGATCTTGCGGCGACGCACCTGCATCTTCTCCGCCAGGTCGACGATGATCTGCTCCACCAGCGGGTCCGGCAGGCGGGTGCGCTTCTCGTCGTACTTGTAGTAGCCGGCGCCGGTCTTCTGGCCGAAGCGGCCCTGCGCCACGATGGCATCCGCCACCGGGGCCACGGTGCCGCGCGCCTTGCGCACGGCGGCGCCGATATCCAGCCCCGCCAGGTCGCCGGTGGCCAGCGGCCCCATGGCCATGCCGTAGCCTTCCATCACCCGGTCGATATCGGCGGGCAGGCAGCCCTCCAGCAGCAGCTTCTCGATCTGCGGGCCGCGCTTGCCGGTCATGCGGTTACCCACAAAACCGTCGCAATTGCCGCAGACCACGTTCAGCTTGCCGATGCGCTTGCCGACATCCATCGCCGTGGCGATGGTGACCCAGCTGGACTTCGCCCCGCGGACAATCTCCAGCAGCCGCATGACGTTGGCCGGGCTGAAGAAGTGCATGCCGCAGACCAACTCCGGCCGCGTCGTGGCGGAGGCGATCTCGTCCACGTTCAGGGTGGAGGTGTTCGACGCCAGGATCACCCCGGGGCGCGCCGCCTTGTCCAGCCGCGCGAAGATTTCCTTCTTCACCGCCATGTTCTCGTACACCGCCTCGATGACGAGGTCGGCGGTCGCCACCGCACCGTCGAAGTCGATGCTGCCGGTCAACAGGGCGCGGCGCTTCTCGTACTCGGCCTGGGACAGGCGGCCGCTGGCCACCGTGCGCTGCCAATTCGCCTCGCAGCGCGCCAGGCCCTTGTCCAGCGCGTCCTGGCTGGTCTCCACGATGGTCACCGCCAGCCCGTGGTTCGCGGCGGACATCGCGATGCCACCGCCCATGGTGCCGCCACCGATCACCACCAGCTTGTTCACCGCCAGCGGCTTCACATCGGCGGGCATGCCCGGAATGCGCGCCACTTCGCGCTCGCCGAAGAAGATGTGCCGCAGCGCGTGGCTCTGCTCGCCCTGCACCAGGCCCATGAACTGGTCGCGCTCCACCTGCAGGCCGTCGTCGAACGGCATGGTGAAGGCGGCGCGCACGGCGGCAACGCAACCCTTGGGGCTTTCCTGCCCACGGCTGCGCGCCAGCAGCGCCTTGGCGGCGGCGTCGAAGGCCGCCATGTCCTGCCCGGCGATCTTGTCGGTGCGGTACTTCGCCATGGTGAACTTGTCGCCGGCATGCGCCCGCGCCCAGGTCACCGCGCCCTTCTCCAGGTCGCCATCGATCACCGCATCGACGATGCCCAGCTTGCCCGCCGTGGTGCCGCTGACCGGGTCGCCACTGACGATGATCTTCAGCGCCTCCAGCCCGATCAACCGCGGCAGCCGCTGCGTGCCGCCGGCGCCGGGCACGAAGCCGCGCTTCACTTCCGGCAGGCCAAGTTGCGCGCCAGGGGCCGCGACACGCGCATGGCAGGCCAGCGCCAACTCAAGCCCGCCGCCCAACGCATAACCATGGATGGCGGCGACGATGATCGCCTTGCTCTGCTCCATCGCCTCGAACACTTCCGGCAACGAGGGCGGCTGGCGCGGCTTGCCGAACTCGGTCATTTCGGCGCCGCCGGAATAGCCACGGCCATTGCCGATGATGACGATGGCCCGCGCACCTTCCTTGTTCGCGGCGGCGATGCCATCCAGCAGGCCGGCGCGCACCTCGGTCCGCAGCGTATTGGCCGGCGGGTTGGCAATGCGCAGGATATGCACATCGCCATCGAAGGCGTGTTCGACGAACTGGGCCATTACTGCGTTCCTCTCCGTGCGCGAGCGTTACAACCGTCGCGGGTGCCGCATCCTCGCGGCTTGGGCCGAGACCTGTCAACGCCGCCGCCGGCGGCAAATGATTCACGTCGCGGCAACAGGCACATGCAAAGCGGTGTCAGCCGAAGCGGATCGAGGGCTTCCCCGGCACCACCTGCCCGATGATCACGGCCCCCACCTCCCCGGCCGCATGCAGCGCCGCCACGCACTCCTTCGCCCGCAGCGGCGGCACGCCGGCCAGCAGTGGCCCCGTGGTCTGCGGGTCCAGCGCCAGCGGCGGCGGTTCCTGCGCCAGCCAGGCGCTAGCGGCATAGGCCAGGTTGCCGCCATGCGCGGTGCTGCGCACGCCCTTGGCCAGCAAGGCCTCGGCCCCCGGCAGCGCCGGCAGCGACCGCACCCGGGCGCCGAAACCGGATGCCGACAGCATCTCGCCGAGATGCCCGGCCAGGCCGAAGCCAGTCACGTCGGTGCAGGCCACCGCGCCATGCGCCCGCAGCACGGCGGCGGCGGTGCCGGCATCCCGCTGCATGCTGGCCAGCGCCGCTTCCACCCAGGCGGGTTCGGCCAGCCCCTGCATGGCGCCGGCCAGCACCACGCCGGTGCCCAGCGGTTTTGTGAGTACCAGCGCATCGCCGACGCGCAGCCCGCCCTTGCCCACGCCGCCGCTGGCCACCCCGGTCAGCGCAAAGCCGAGCGCCGTCTCCAGCCCCTCCGCGCTATGCCCGCCGAGGATCGGCGCGCCCGCCGGCCCCAGCACGCTGCCGGCGCCGGAAAGCAGCTGGAACAGGTCCTCCTCCAGCAACGGCGCCGCGGCCGGCGGCAGCGAGGCCATCGCCAGCGCCGCCACCGGCCGCGCCCCACTGGCAAAAAGGTCGCCCAGCGCATGGGCGGCGGCGATGCGCCCGGCCAGCCAAGGGTCGTCCACCGGTACGCGGAACATGTCCAGCGTCTGCACCGCCCGGGCGCCCAGCGGCAGCGGCAGTTCCACCGCATCCTGCGGCGCCTGCCCGGGCGAAAGCCGCGCCATCACACGGGCCAGCACCGGCCCGGGCACCTTGGCGGCGCAACCGGCGCAGCGCATCGGCGCCAGCGCCACCGGGGCGGCCATGGCCCGGATCGGCGCCCGCAGCCGCGCCATCCAGCGCAGGTCGATCCACTGCTTCCAGCGCCAGGCCCAGGCGCCCCGTGCCGCCCATGGCCCATAGCTGGCCACCGCCGTGCCATCCGCCCCGTTCAGCAGGAACAGCGCCCGGCGCTGCGGCGTGAAGCCCCTGGGCTTGCCGCCCTGCACGGCCCGCCGCAGGTTCTCGGCCAGCGGTGGCCCCTGCCGCACGGCATAGACCCCCGCCTTCGGCCTGGGATGCGCCAGCACCGTCGCGCAATCCCCGGCCGCGAAGACCATGGGGTGGGAGGTGCTTTGCAGCGTCGGCAGCACCGCGACAAAGCCGCGCCCGTCCAGCGCCAGGCCGCTCTCCCGCAGCCACGGGATCGGCGCCGCCCCGGTGGCCCACAGCACCAGCTCGGCGGCCTCGCACCAACCATCCGCCAGCACCACGGCGCCGGCCTCCACCCGCGCCACGTTGCCGGCCCGCAGGCCGATGCCGCGTTCGGCCAGCAGCCGCTCCGTCAAACGCCGCCCGCGCTCGCCATGCCCTGGCAACAGCGCCGCGCCATGGCACAAGGTGATGCCCGGCACCGCGCCCAGCCTAGTGCGCAGCGCCAGCGCCAATTCAACGCCCCCCGCACCGCCGCCAACAACCGCCACCCTGGCCGGCCCAGACGCCAGCGCCGCCTGCACCCGCGCCAGCATGCCATCCAGCGGCCAGACCGGCAGCGCATGCTCGGCCGCGCCCGGCACCTCCAGCCGCGGGCTGGCGCCGACATCCAGTGACAGCACATCAAAGCGCAGCGGCGGCCGGCCACGCAGCAGCACGCGCCGCGCCGCCAGGTCCAGCCCCTCGGCCTCGGCGTGGATCAGCCGGGCACCGGCCTGCCGCGCCAACTCGCGCAGGTCCAGCTGGGCCTCGGCCGCGCTGTGCAGCCCCGCGACCACGCCGGGCACCATGCCGGAATAGGTCGCCAGCGTCTCCCGCGTCACCAGGGTCAGCCGCGCCCCCGGCACCGGCCGCATGCCCCAGCGCCGCAGCACGCCAAGATGCGCATGCCCGCCCCCCACCAGCACCAGGTCGCGGAACGGCCCCTCGGGCTGCTGCATCAGGTCATCATCCCCTGCATGATCGGGCCGGCGCTCGGCGCCCCCCCCTATCGCCCAGCGGCAGCAGGGCGTCCATGCGCCAGACCAGCTTGCTGCTCCCCCTGAGCCTTTTGGCCGGCGGCGCCGAGGCTCCAACCCGCCGGGCGCCCCAGCCCTGCCCCGGCCATGCCGGCCGCAGCTTCTAGCCGGCTGCCCTCGCGAGGCCGTTGACCGCGCCCCGCATCCCAGGAATACCAGCCCCCATCTGAAAGCGGGGGTACGGCCGCATGGCCGAGAACAGCAGCATGGGCAGGCGCGGCACGCTGGCGGCCGCGGCGCTCCTGGCATCCGGCGTGGCCCGGGCACAGCCCTGGCGCCCGGCCCGGCCGCTGCGCCTGGTGCTGCCCTTCGCCGCCGGCGGCATCACGGACATCCTGGCCCGCGCCATCGCGGAGCCCCTGGGGGCGGGCCTCGGCCAGACCGTGGTGGTGGAGAACCGCCCGGGTGGCGGCGGCAACATCGCCGGCGAGGCGGTCAGTCGCGCCCCGGCCGATGGCACCGTGCTGCTGGTGGCCAGCCAGGGCATGACCACCATGAACAGCGCGCTGTACCGCGCCCTGCCCTACGACCCCGACAACGACTTCATCCCGCTGGCGGCCTTGGCCAAGCAGCCGAACTTCATCGTCGGCAATCCCGCGCTGACCGCCGGCGCCTCCCTGGGGGACCTGCTGGCCCGGGCCAAGGCTGCGCCGGGCGTGCTGACGTTTGGTTCACCTGGTGTGGGCTCTTATGCGCATATCTCGGGGGAGCTGGTTCGCTTCATGGCCGGGGTGGAGCTGACCCATGTGCCCTATCGCGGTTCACCCCTGATGCTGACGGACCTGATCGCCGGCCAATTGGTGCTGGGGCTGGATGCGGTCGCGACCTCCATGCCGCATGTCCGCAACGGCGCGCTGCGGGCGCTGGCGGTAACCTCCCCCCAGCGCAACCGCGCCTTCCCGGATGTGCCGACGGTGGCGGAGACCCGCGGTTTCCCCATGGCGGGCTACGACGCCGACGCCTGGTACGCGGTCTACGCCCACAAGGACACGCCGGAGCCGATTCTGGCGACGCTGGACGCCGCGCTGCGCGCCGCCATCGCCCGCCCGGCCTTCGGCCAGTTGCTGGAAGACCGCGCGGCCGACCCGATGCCGGACAGCCGTGCCGAATTGCTGGTGCGGCTGCGCCAGGAACAGCGCAAATGGCAGGACGTGGTGCGCCGCTCCGGCGCCCGCGCGGAATAGTGGTACAGGACAGAACATGGCCGCGCGGCTGGACTTCTCTGATGTGGTTGACTGGGCCTGGGACGGCCCCGATTCGGCGCTGATCGGCCGCAAGGCGCGACTGCTGCTGCTGGACAGCCTGGGCTGCGCGCTCAGTGGCATGCGCTACGGCCGCACCCGGCAGCTGGCCGGCGCCACCGCCACCTGGATGCCCGGCAGCATACGCCTGCCCGGCCGCACCCCGCCGCTTTCCATGGGGGGCGCCGCCTCGGTGCTCGGCGCCGCCATGTGCTGGGACGAGGCAAATGACGGCCTGGCCCGCAGCCATGGCCGCCCTGGCCTGCCGGTGGCCGCCCTGGTGCTGGCCGCGCTGGAATCCGGCAAGCTGACCCTGGGCGAGGCGGTGACCGTCTACGCCCTGGGCTATGAGGTCGGCGCCCGCGCCGGCGAGGTCTGGCGCATCGCCCCCGGCCTGCATGTGGATGGCAGCTGGCACGCGCTGGGCGCCGCCGCCGCCGCCGCGCGCATTGCCGGCGGCAGCCGCGCCACCGCCGCCCGCGCCGTGCGCCTGGCGGCCTGCCAGATCCCGCTCTCGCTCTACGCCCCCATCACCGCGGGCATGGATGGCCGCAACAGCTACGCCAGCCACGCCGTGCTGCTGGGCCTGATGGCCGCCGCCAGTGGCGAAGCCGGGCTGGACGCGCCCGGGGACGCAATGGACGGGGCCCGGCTGTTCGTGGCGCCCAAGGAGGAACCGGCGGTCTATACCGGCGCCGGCCGCTGGCTGCTGGCGGAGGGCTACCTGAAGCCCTATGCCGGCGTCCGCCACACCCATTACGGCGCCGCCGCCGCGCTGCGCCTGCACCCCTCGGTCGGCTACCGGCTGGAAGCGGTGCGCAGCATCAAGCTGATCACCTATGGCGAGGCGATCCAGTATTGCGGCGGCCGGTCGCCGCGCACCAGCATCGCCGCGCAGTTCAGCCTCAGCTGGGCCTGCGCCGCGGCACTCGCCCGCGGCAACCTGGACCCCGACGCCTTCAACGAGACCGCCCTCGGCGACCCGCGCATCCGCGCGCTGGAGTCGCGGATCGAGGTGATCGAGGACCCCGCCTATACCGCCGCCGGCCGCCGCGCCGCCCACCTGACGCTGGAAATGAGCGACGGCACGCTTTCCGCCCGGGCCGAACCGGTGCTGGGCGACCCCGAGGCGCCGATGAGCGAGACCGAGGCGGTGGCCAAGTTCCGCAGTTTTGCCGGTTCCTCCCTGGGGGAGGCCGCGGCCAAGACGCTGGTCGAAGCCATCCTGCTGGGCAGCCAGGACAGCAAGCTGACCGGCAAGCTCTTCGCCGCCGCCCAGTAGGGCGCGGCGTTGTTCGACCTCGCGGTTTCGTGCATCAAGCCGCCTCGCATCGCATGAGCCGGCCATGAGCAGCCTTGCCCGCCTGGGCTACGAGACCCGCAAGCGCCTGCCGGCGTGGTTGCGACGCACCCTGCGGCTGGGCAAGCTGGCGCTGCTGCCTGGCCAGCATTCCACCCCCCTGCCGGCGGAGTTGCTGGAAGACTGCCGCATGGTGGTGAACCGGCATGAGCTGGTGAAGCGCCTGCCGCCGGGCGGCCGGGTGGCCGAGGTGGGCACCTTCACCGGCGCCTTCTCCCGCCACATCCTGGACGCCTGCGCGCCGGACGAGCTGCACCTGGTCGACCTGGACTTCGGCGCGCTGGACCCCAGCGTGGCCGCCGACCCCCGGGTGCGCAAGTACCAGGGCCTGTCGCATGACCGGCTGGCGGCGTTCCCGGACGCGCATTTCGACTGGATCTACATCGATGCCGGGCATGGCTATGCCGATGTGATCCGCGACGCCAATGCCGCCGGGCCCAAGGTGAAGCCGGGCGGCTACCTGGTGTTCAACGACTTCGCCCATATGGACCCCTATCTGGGCGCCTATGGGGTGCACCGCGCGGTGGTGGAATTCGCGACGCGCGAGGGCTGGCCCTTCCGCTTCTGGGCCTATGAGCCGAGCGCGCTCTACGACGTGGCCTTGCAGCGCCCGGGTTGACGCCAACGGCGCTTCGCCGGACCCTCCGGCCCGCATTGAGCAGTCGCGTGATTCACACCTCCGGTGATTCCACCTGCGGCAATCACGCTCTCGCGGGAAGGAACGCATGAGTATCAAGGGCAAGGGCTACATCGTCGGGGCCTATGAGCACCCGACCAGGTTGGCCAGCGACAAATCCGTCTCCCAACTGCATGCCGAGGTCGCCTGGGGCGCGCTGCAGGATGCCGGCCTCAGCAAGGACGACATCGACGGTTATATCTGCGCCGGCGACGCACCTGGCCTCGGGCCCCTGAACATCGCCGACTACCTCGGCCTGACCAACCTTCGCTTCCTCGACAGCACCGATGTCGGCGGCAGCAGCTACCTGCTGCATGTGGCGCACGCCATCCAGGCCATCGCGCTGGGCCGCGCTTCCTGCGTGCTGATCACCCTGGCGGGCCGCCCGGCCAGCGAGGCGATGGCCACCGGCACCGCCCCGCGCACCTGGGGCGTCAACGTGCCGGACGACCCCTTCGAGATGGTCTATGGCCGCACCGTCGCCAATGCCTACGCGATGGTGGCGATGCGCCACATGTACGAGTTCGGCACCACCTCCGAGCAGCTCGCCTGGATCAAGGTGGCCGCCAGCCATCACGCCCAGCACAACCCGCACGCCAAGCTGCGCAAGGTCGTGACGGTCGAGGACGTGGTGAACAGCCCGATGATCTCGGACCCGCTGCACCGGCTGGACTGCTGCGTCATCACCGATGGCGGCGGCGCGCTGATCGTGGCCAGCCCGGAGATCGCGAAGTCGCTGAAGCGCCCGCTGGTGAAGGTCATCGGTGCCGGCGAAGCTACGAAGAACCAGGCCGGCGGCTATATCGACCTGACCTATTCCGGTGCCCGCTTCTCCGGCGCCCGCGCCTTCGAGGAAGCCGGCGTGAAGCCGTCCGACATCAAGTACGCGTCGATCTACGACAGCTTCACCATCACCGTGCTCTGCCAGTTGGAAGACCTTGGCTTCTGCGAAAAGGGCAAGGGCGGCGCCTTCGTCAGCGACGGCAACCTGATCAGCGGCGTCGGCAAGCTGCCCTTCAACACGGATGGCGGCGGGTTGTGCAACAACCACCCGGCCAACCGCGGCGGCATCACCAAGGTGATCGAGGCGGTCCGCCAGGCCCGCGGCGAGGCCCACCCGGCGGTACAGGTAAAAGATCATTCCCTCGTGCTCGCCCACGGCACCGGCGGCCTGCTCGGCACCCGGCACGGCAGCGCCACCCTCATCATGGAACGGGAGTAACGCCCATGACCCCCGCCTCTAACCGCAAGCTGATGGCGATCCAGGTCGACCCGACCAACAAGCCGTATTTCGATGCCGCCAGCGAAGGCCGGCTGCTGATCGGGCTGTGCAAGGACACCAACAAGCACTTCTTCTACCCGCGGGGCTGCTCGCCCTTCACCCTTTCCCCGAATGTGGAATTGGTGGAGGCCCGCGGCACCGGCACGATCTACAGCTTCACGGTCATGCGGACCAAGGAGCCGTTCTCGGTCGCCTATGTCGAGTTGGATGAAGGCCCGCGCGTCTTCACCAACATCGTCGACTGCGACCTGGACGCGCTCAGGATCGGCCAAAAAGTAAAAGTGGTGTTCAAGCCGACGCAGGAAGGCTCGCCGCCGGCGACCATGTTCACCCCGGTCTAGCCTGGCCGGATACGCCGGGCCGCCTGCCTGCCGGAGAACCGGCAGGGCCAGCGGCCCGGCGACCTTCCCACCACCGGGGCGGGTGGAGAGGCGCATTCCACAGCGTAAAATGCATAATACTGATCAGAATCGGTGAATATCTGCTTGCATTCCCCCATTTCGGATCGCACTATCCTGCTCGGCCGCGTGGAATAGCTTCCCGCCGCGGCCTGAGCGAGGAGTTCCGCCGATGTCCCAGGTCCACATCATTCACGAAAATTCCGCGTGGATTGCGCCGCTGAAGCGCGAATTCGCCGCGCTCGGCACGCCGCATGCAGAAATGTTCCTCGACCAGGGCATGCTGGACCTTACCTCGGCCCCGCCACCGGGCGTATTCTACAACCGCATGAGCGCTTCCTCGCACACCCGCGGCCACACCTTTGCCCCGGAATACGCCGCCGCCGTGATTGAGTGGCTGGAGCGCCATGGCCGCACCGTGGTCAACGGCCGCCGCGCGTTGCAGCTGGAAGTCAGCAAGGTCGCGCAGTACCAGGCGCTGGCCGCCTTCAATATTCCCACGCCGCCGACCATCGCCGTGGTGGGCACCGGCAACATCCGCGAAGCCGCGGAGAAACTGGGCTTCCCGGTGATCCTCAAGCACAACCGCGCCGGTAAGGGCCTCGGCGTCCGCCTGGTGCTCTCGGCCCTCGCGCTCACCGAAGCGCTGGCGCAGATCGCCGGCAGCAACGACGAGCACAGCCAGCCGCGCGACGGCATCTGGTTGGTACAGCGCTATATCCACGCGCCGCAGCCGTTCATCACCCGCGCCGAGTTCGTCGGCGGGAAGTTCCTCTACGCCGTGCGGGTGGACACGTCGGAGGGCTTCGAGCTCTGCCCCGCCGATGTCTGCCAGCTGGACAGCCTGGTCTGCCCGGCCGTCTCGCCAGGGGTTGCTGCCGCGCCGAAGTTCCAGGTCCTCGAAGGCTTCCGCCACCCGCTGATCCCGCGCTGGGAGGCCTTCCTGCAAGCCAACGCCATCGGCGTCGGCGCCATCGAATTCGCCACCGATGCCGAGGGCCGCGCCTGGTCCTACGACGTCAACACCAACACCAACTACAACCCGGAAGCCGAGGCCCGCGCCGGGGTCAGCGGCATGGGCGCCATCGCCCGGCACATGACGGCGTTGCTGCGCCGCAATGCCTGGACCGGCACGGCCGACTACGCCTATGCCGCCTGAGCCGCGGACGTGATCCGCTGGCTACTGGCGGCGCTGCTGCTTGCCACCACGCCGGCCAGCGCCGCCTGGCCGGAACATCCGGTGCGCTGGCTGGTGGGCTTCCCGCCCGGCGCCTCGCCGGACCTGCTGACCCGCCTGCTGGCCCAGCGCCTGCAGGCCGAGTCCGGCCAGCCCGTGGTGGTGGAGAACCGCCCGGGCGCCGCCGGCAACCTGGCCGCCTCCGCATTGGCGCGCGCGCCGGCGGATGGCAGCACCATCGGCACGCTGTTCGCCGCCACGCTCTCCATCAACCGGCACCTCTACGCGCAACTCGGCTTCGACCCCGCGCGCGACCTGGCGCCGGTGGCGGAATTCGCCCGCTACCCCGCGCTGGTGCTGGTCCACCCCGCCCTGCCCGTCACCGACCTGGCGGGGTTGCGCGCCTGGGTCGCCGCGCAGCCTCGACCGCCGCTCTGCGCCACGCCCGGCGCCGGCGTGGTGCCGCATTTGGCCACGGTGGCGCTGCTGCGCCGCTGGGGCCTGGCCTGCGAGGTGGTGCATTACCGCGGCAGCCCCGATGCGCTGCGCGACGTGATGGCCGGCCGGGTGCCGCTGATGCTGGACGCCGCCCCTTCCGCGCTGCCGCTGGCGCGGGACGGCAAGCTGCGCGCCCTGGCCGTGACCGGCGCCGCCCGCTCCCCGCTGGCGCCGCAACTGCCCGCGGTGGCGGAG
Organism: uncultured Rhodospirillales bacterium; assembly: GCA_903835235.1. GTDB lineage: Bacteria > Pseudomonadota > Alphaproteobacteria > Acetobacterales > Acetobacteraceae > CAIMOR01. The sequence continues at coordinate 138,505 of CAILMF010000036.1, read as the reverse complement.
ACGCTGCCGGGCTTCGAGGCGCTGTCCTGGCTTTCGGTCGGCGGCCCCGCCGGGCTGCCGGAGGCCGTGGCTGCGCGGCTGGAAGCCTTCGTCGCCGCGGCCGCCGCCGACCCGGCGCTGCGCGATCGCTTCGCCGGGCTGGGCGCCGAGGTGGTCAGCACCCCGCGCGGCCCGCTCGCCGCCCGCATTGCCGCCGAGGACGCCCGCTGGGGCGCGCTGATCCGCGAAGCCGGGATCACCGCGGAATAGCGACGCTTTTCCGCCCGCAGAATAGCCGCCCGCCCACGGAATTTTCCTGGGCTTTACAACCGCGTCACAGGCCATGCCGGGGCATCCTCCCCTGGCGCCCCGCTTCCCGCCGCGCTACCTCAGGCGCAACAAGCAGGAGGCGCCGCCGATGTCAGCCGCACCGCAGACCGAAGCCGCGCGCGTCGCAATGGACAAGGACGCGGATGCCGCCGTGCTGCGTGCGGATGTCGATGCCGTCGCGGTGCTGACGCTGAACCGCCCGGCCCAGCGCAACAGCCTTTCCCTGGCGATGATGGCCGCGCTCCAGGCTCAGCTGGACGCGCTGGCGCAGGACGACACGGTGCGTTGCGTGGTGCTGGCCGCCGCCGGCCCAGTGTTCTGCGCCGGCCACGACCTGAAGGAAGTCACCGCCGCCCGCGCCGGGGCCGATGCCGGCCGCGCCCTGTTCACCGAAACCATGGCCGCCTGTGGCCGGCTGATGCAGTCCATCGTCGCGCTGCCGCAGCCGGTTATCGCCAGCGTGCAGGGCGTGGCCACCGCCGCCGGCTGCCAGCTGGTGGCCACCGCGGACCTGGCCGTGGTCGCCGCCTCTGCCCGGTTCTGCACGCCGGGGGTGGATATCGGGCTGTTCTGCTCCACGCCGGCGGTCGCGCTCTCCCGCGCCGTGCCGCGCAAGGCCGCGCTGGAAATGCTGCTGACCGGCGACATGGTCGGCGCCGAGGCCGCCCGCGCCATGCACCTGGTCAACCGCGTGGTGCCGGACGCCGAGTTGGCGGATGCCACCCTAGACCTGGCGCGGCAGATCGCCGGCCGCAGCGGGTTGGCGGTGCGCATGGGCAAGCGCGCCTTCCATCGCCAGTCCGGCCTGCCCTTGGCCGAAGCCTACGCCCTGGCCGGCGAGGTGATGGTCGAAAACCTGCTGGCCGAGGACGCCGCCGAGGGCATCGGCGCCTTCGTGGCCAAGCGCAGCCCGGAATGGAGGCACCGCTGATGTCCATGTACACCCAGGGCCTGGAACAGCAGCCCGCCAACCACCAGCCGCTGACCCCGCTGCTGTTCCTGGAACGCGCGGCGCAGACCTTTCCGGACCACATCGCCGTCATCCACGGCAGCTTGCGCCGGCCCTACCGCGCGCTGCGCGACCGCGCGGTGCAACTGGCCAGCGCGCTGGCGCAGCGCGGCATCGGCCGCGGAGACACGGTGGCCGCCCTGCTGCCCAACATCCCCGAGATGGTGGAGGCGCATTACGGCGTGCCGATGTCCGGCGCCGTGCTGAACGCGCTGAACACCCGGCTGGACGCGGACACCATCGCCTACATCCTGGACCACGGCGAAGCCCGCGCGATCATCGTGGACAAGGAGCTGATCCCGCTGCTCCGCCTGGCCCTCCTGCAGGCCAAGGCAAAGCCGATCATCATCGAGGTGGACGACCCCGAAGCCCCCGAAGCCGCCCGCGCCAATACGCTGGGCGGCCAGCCCTACGAGGCCTTCCTCGCCGAGGGCGACCCCAGCTTCCCCTGGCCGATGCCGGCTGATGAATGGGACGCGATCACGCTGAACTACACCAGCGGCACCACCGGCCGGCCGAAGGGCGTGGTCTATCACCATCGCGGCGCCTGCCTGCTGGCCACCGGCAACGTGCTCTCGGCCAGCATGGCCAATCATCCGGTGTACCTGTGGACGCTGCCGATGTTCCACTGCAACGGCTGGTGCTTCCCCTGGACCGTCTGCGCCGTGGTCGGCACCCATGTGTGCCTGCGCGCCGTGCGCGGCGCGCTGATGTGGCAGCTGATGGCCGAACACGGCGTCTCCCACATGTGCGGCGCCCCCGTGGTCATGGCGACGCTGCTGGAAACCCCGGCCGCGCAGCGCCCGGCGCTGGCCCGCCAGGTGCAGTTCGTGGTCGCCGGCGCGCCGCCGCCGGAAGCGGTGCTGGCGGCGATGGGCGCGGCCGGCTTCAACGTGCTGCACGTCTACGGCCTGACGGAAGTGTACGGCCCCGCCGTGGTCAACGAATGGAACGCCGCCTGGAATGCCCTGCCCGCCCCCGACCAGGCCCGGCTGATGGCCCGCCAGGGCGTGCGCTACCTGGCGCTTGAGGGCCTGGATGTCATGGATGCCGACACCATGGCGCCGGTGCCCGCCGATGGCACCACCATGGGCGAGGTAATGATGCGCGGCAACGTGGTCATGAAGGGCTACCTGAAGGACCCCGAGGCAACCCGCAAAGCCTTCGCCGGCGGCTGGTTCCACACCGGCGACCTGGCGGTGAAGTACCCGGACGGCTACATCCAGCTGCGCGACCGCAGCAAGGACATCATCATCAGTGGCGGCGAGAATATTTCTTCGATCGAAGTCGAGGATACTCTCTACAAGCACCCCGCCGTCGCCCTGGCCGCGGTGGTGGCCAAGCAGGACGACAAATGGGGCGAGGTGCCCTGCGCCTTCATTGAACTCCGCGCCGGCATGGCCGCGACGGAAGCCGAGCTGATCGCCCATTGCCGCCAGCACCTGGCCGGCTTCAAGTGCCCGAAGCTGGTGGTTTTTTCCGAGCTGCCACGCACCAGCACCGGCAAGATCCAGAAGCACGTGCTGCGCGGGCAGGTGCCCTGAAGCCCTCCCGGGGAAGTTCCTTCGCCGAGCGCACCCGGGCTGTCCCGCCCTGAAGCCCTCCCCCACCAGTCAGGCAAGGTCCGTCGCAAAGCGCACCCCGGCAGTCCCGCCCCGAAGCCCTCCCCCGCCCGCGGGGGAGGGTTGGGTGGGGGCCCCGCGCTACCCCAGCAGCGTCCAGGCCAGCACCATCTGGCAGATGAACGCCACGGTGAAGGCCAGCGTCCGCCCCATCGGCACGCCCAGCGTGTACACCACGGCATGCACCAGCCTGGCCCAGAAGAACACCTGGCAGGCCAGCGCGGTCCCGGGGGAAGCCAGCCCCGCCGCCTGCACGCTGAGCACCAGGGCGGCGAAGATCGCCAGCGCCACGGCCATGTTGGCATGCGCCGCGCGCAGCCGCTCGGCCCAGGCAGCCTTGGCCGGGCTGGGCGGCGCCGGGTTCAGCACCGCGCCTTCCAGCCCCTGCTCCAGCACGCGGTTGAGGATATAGGGCAGCCACATCAGCGCGGTCAGCGTCGCCGTCGCGGCCAGCCAGAACAGGTCCGGGCTCAAACTCGCCATTGCTCGTCTCCCCGCCCATCTGCGTGGGCGGAACAAGGCTAGCCCAGCCCGGGCCTACCGCGCCAAGAACAATCGCAGCCCCAGCCCGGCCACGCCGCACACCGCCATGGCCAGCGCCATCGGCAGCGCGCTGCCATCGCCCAGCAGCGAAACCAGCATCCCCGCCCCGGCGCCGATGCCGAATTGCAGCACGCCGATCACCGCCGAGGCGCTGCCCGCCACCTTGCCCTGCGCGCTCATGGCCATGGCGGTGGAAACCGGCATGATCCCGCCCAGGCTGGCGATGTAGCACCACAGCGTCCCGACCAGCGCCAGAAAGCCACCCCAGCCGGTGGCCGCCACCAGCACCAACGCCAGCGCCGCCAGCACGGAAGCGCCCTGCCCCCATGCCAATATCCGCGCCGGCGGCACCCGCGCCGCCAACCGCTCGACCCATTGCGCCACGGCCATGATGCCCAGCGCATTCAGCCCGAAATACAGCCCATAGCCCTGCGGCGAAACGCCATGCAGGTGCATGAACACGAAGGGCGATCCGGCGATATAGGCGAACATGCCGCCCATCGCCAAGGTGCCGCCCAGCGCATAGGCCATGAAGCGCCGGTCCCGCAGCAGGCGGCCATAGGTCCGCAGCACGCTGGCCGCGCCGCCGCGCTGGCGCCGCTCCGGCGGCAGGCTTTCCGGCAGCAGCCACACCGCCAGCACCATCGCCACGCCATAGATCGCCAGCAGCCAGAACACCGCCCGCCAACCCATGGCCCCCAGCAGCCAGCCGCCGATGCTGGGGCCAAGGATGGGCGCCAACGCAAACACCAGCATCAACCTGGCCATCAGCCGCACCATGGCGGCACCCTCGGCCAGGTCGCGCACCATGGCGCGCGCCACCACCACCCCGGCACAGCCGCCCAGCGCCTGCACCAGCCGCAACCCGGTCAGCGAGAGTATCCCCGGCGCCAACGCGCAGCCGAGGGATGCCAGGGTGAAGATCGCCATGCCCACCGCCAGCGGCAGCCGCCGGCCGAAGCGGTCCGAGACCGGCCCATACACCGCCTGGCCCAGCGCCATGCCGATGAAGCTGGCCGCCAGCGTCCGCTGCACCGCCGCCGGGCTGGCGGCGAACTCGGCCGCCAGGGTCGGGAAGCTGGGCAGGTAGATGTCGGTGGAGATGGGGCCGATGGCGGTCAGCGCGCCCAGCAGGGCCACCAGGTACCAGGAGATCACGGGCATCCCTCTGGCTACCAGCTTATGCTGCGCCGCAGCAATGCTTTCCCCGCAGCATGGCGGTGCCTGGTGGCCACGGCAACCCGGTTTTCCGCCCGCTGGCGCGCGGGCGCCTCGCCAACCCTGCCATTCCCGGTAGAGTTGCGGCCCAACAGGCGACGCCGCCGTGGAGGAAATGAACCATGCATCGCCGCTCGCTGCTGCTCGCCGCCTCCGCTTCCCTGGCCGCCCCGGCGCTGCGCCCGGCCCAGGCCCAGCCGGCGCTGGCCCCGCCAACCCCGGCCGCGCCGCCGCCCATCCTGTTCATCCACGGCAATGGCGACCACAGCGCGCTGTGGACCACCACGCTCTGGCGCTTCGAGAGCAACGGTTTCCCGCGCGAGAACATGGCCGCGATGGACCTGGAGAACCCACTGGCCCGGGACGACGACGGCGTGGCCCAGCCGCTGCGCTCCTCCGCGGCCGAGTTCCTGCAGGCCACCGCCCGCGCCATCACCGCGCTGCGCCGCCGCACCGGGGCCGAGCGCGTGGCGCTGGTGGGCAACAGCCGCGGCGGCTACCCCATCCGCAACCACGTGCTGCACAACAACGGCACCGCCGAGGTCTCCCACGCCGTGCTCTGCGGCACGCCGAACCATGGCGTGTGGGACAGCCCTGATTGGCGCCCCAACAGCGAGTTCAATGCCCGCTCCGCCTTCCTGCGCAAGCTGAACGGCGGCGAGACCGACGTGGCCCGGGGCACCGCCTTCCTGACGCTGCGCAGCGACGCCAACGACCTCTACGCCCAGCCCGATGGCCGCTACATCGGCCGCGCCGGCACCCCCACCGGGGTGGACGCCGCCGGGCCGGAGCTGCGCGGCGCCACCAACCTGGTCCTCCCCGGCCTGGACCATCGGGAGACCGCCTACAGCCCGCGCGCCTTCCGCGAGATGTATCGCTTCATCACCGGCACCGAGCCGTCCCGCCTCGACATCATGCCCGAGGGCCGGCCGGTGCTGAATGGCCGCGTCACCGGCACGCCAGGCGGGGTGCAGACCAACAGGCCGCTGGCCGGCGCGACGGTGGAGGTGCATCGCGTCGATGCCGCCGGCCTGCGCATGGGTCCGCCGATCCTGAAGCGCCTGACCCGCGGCGATGGCGTCTGGGGGCCGGTCACGGTCGGGCCGGACTGGCACCTGGAGATCGTGGTCAGCGCGCAGGACTACCCGACCACGCATATCTACCGCCAGCCCTTCCCGCGTTCCTCCAACCTGGTGCATCTGCGCCCGGCCCGGCCGCTGACCGCGGAGGACCGCGAGGCCGCCGCCGTGGTGCTGTTCACCCGGCCGCGGGCCTATTTCGGCCTGCCGCGGGACGTGGTGCTGCTGGATGGGCGGGAGCCCGACGCCACCCAGGTGCCGCGCGGCGTGGCCGCCAGCGCCACCGTCACCGCCCGGCTGGGGCCGCAGCGGCTGAACACCTCCATCGCCGGGCTGTTCAACCAGCAGCGCCTGGTCGGCCGCACCTGGCCGGTGGCGGAGGGGCATATCGCCGTGCTCGAGCTGAGCTAGGCCGCGCTTTCCCCCTTGCTTTTGCCGGCGCATCGTCGCACCCGTTCCCGTAGAAAATCCCTGCGGGAGAAACGCCAATGAGCCTCATCACCACCCGCCGCGGCGCCCTGGCCGCCGGCCTTGCCCTGCCCTTCGTTGCGCGGGCGCAGACCCAGTACAAGCCGGAATACAAGATGTCGGTGGTCGGCAACCGGCCGATCCCCTTCGCCGACGGCGCCTTCAAATGGGCGGAACTGATCACCGAGCGCAGCGGCGGCCGGATCAACGTGAAGACCTACCCGGGCAGCCAGCTGGTCGGCGGCGACCAGACGCGGGAAATGCTGGCCATGCGCCAGGGCGTCATCGACTTCTGCGTCTACTCCACCATCAACATCAGCCCGCAGGTCAAGGAAGCCGCGCTGTTCCAGCTGCCCTTCCTGCTGCCCAACCACCGCGCCTTCGACGCGCTGCTGGCCAGCGATGTCGGCCGCGACTTCTTCAAGGTGCTGGAAGCCCGCGACGTGGTGCCGCTGGCCTGGGGCGAGAACGGCTTCCGCGAGATCAGCAACAGCAAGCGCGTGATCCGCACTCCCGCCGACCTGCGCGGCCTGAAGATCCGCTTCGCCGCCGGCAACATTTTCAAGGATATCTACGAAAGCCTGGGCGCCAACCCGGTGCAGATGTCCTTCGCCGACCTGCAGCCGGCGCTGTCCACGGGCGCGGTGGATGGCCAGGAAAACCCGGTCAACCTGTTCCTGGCCTTCCGCATGGACACGCTGGCGCAGAAGCACCTGAGCGTGTGGAACTACGTCAACGATCCCCTCGTCTTCGCCGCCGGCAAGCAGGTGATGGCGCAGTTCAACGCCGCCGACCAGGCGCTGGTGCGTGAGTGCGCGCTGGAAGCCGGCCGCTATGAGATCGGCGTCACCCGCAAGGGCCTTGGCGACAACAACGACCGCAGCGCCTTCGAGGAACTGACCAGGCGCGGCGTGGAAACCACCGTGCTGACCGATGCCGAGAAGCGCGCCTTCGCGAGCGCCACCCGCCCGGTCTTCGACAAGTGGGCCGCCACCATTGGCCACGACCTGGTACAGAAGGCCGAGCGCGTCATCCGCGCGGCGTCGTGAGCTTTGCTCACGCAGGGCGGCTGTCGTGAGCTTTGCTCACGCAAGGTGGGTGTCGTGAGCTTTGCTCACGCAGGTCGGTGTCGTGAGCTTTGCTCACGCAAGGCGGGCGTCATGAGCGTCGCTCACGCAAGGCGGGTGTCATGAGCGTCGCTCACGCAAGGTGGGTGTCGTGAGCTTTGCTCACGCAAGGCGGGCGTCGTGAGCTTCGCGCACCCAAGGCGGGTGCCGTGAGCGTCGAGTTCGACCCCACGGCACCGCAGCCGGAGCCGCGCACCGCGGTGCCGCTGACGGTGGAGAAGGTGCTCATCGCCGGGGTGATGGGGGCGATGGCGCTCATCACCTTCGCCAATGTGGTGGTGCGCTACCTGTCCAACGTCTCCCTCGCCTTCACCGAGGAATACTCAATCGCGCTGATGGTGGTGCTGGCGCTGCTGGGCACCGGCCTGGCCACCGCGGCCGGCCGGCAGATCCGCATCGGCTACTTCGTGGACAGCCTGGCGCCGCCGCTGCGCCGGGCCTTCGAGCTGCTGGCGCTGGGGCTGCTGGTGCTGATGTTCGGCATCCTGCTGGTCTGGGGCGGGCTGATGACCTGGGACGAATACCGCTTCGAGATCATGTCCGGCGGCCTCGAAAACCCGCAATGGCTCTACAGCATCTGGCTGCCGGTGCTGTCCCTGGCGGTCATGGCGCGCGCCGTGGGCCGCATGGTCCGGGTGATCCGCGGCGAGCATGAGCCGGAGCCCGCCGCGTGACCGGCACCATCCTCTTCGTCGCCTTCGTCGCCATGCTGCTGGCCGGCGTGCCCATCGGCGTGGCGCTGGGCCTGGCCGGCACGCTGGCGATCTTCCTGGCGGACCAGGCCATCGCCGCCGTGCCCACCAATGTCTATGCCGGCATCGCCAAATACCCGCTGATGGCGATCCCGATGTTCGTGCTGGTCGGCAGCGTGTTCGACCGCACCGGCGTGGCGCTGCGCCTGGTGCGCTTCATGACCGCCCTCGTCGGCGCCGGGCGCGGCGCGCTGGCCTCGGTGGCGGTGCTGGTGGCCATGGTCATCGGCGGCATCAGCGGCAGCGGCCCGGCCACCTCCGCCGCCGTTGGCCAGGTGGTGACCCGCAGCATGGTAAAGGACGGCTACCCGCGTTCCTTCATCGCGTCAGTCGTCGGCGCCGCTGCGGCCACCGATATCCTGATCCCGCCCTCCATCGCCTTCATCGTCTATGCCGTGCTGGTGCCCGGCGTCTCGGTGCCCGCGATCTTCATGGCCGGCATGTTCCCGGGCATCCTGGCGGGCATCGCCATCATCGTGCCCATCGTCGTCATCAGCCTGATCAAGGATTTCGGCGGCAAGTCCCCAGCCACGGACAAGCCGGGCATCTGGCAGACCTTCAAGGAAGCCTTCTGGGGGTTGATGGCGCCCGTCGTCATCCTCGGCGGCATGCGCACCGGCGCCTTCACGCCAACGGAAGCGGCGGTGATGGCGGTGGCCTACGGGCTGTTCATCGGCTTCGTGGTCTATCGCACGCTGACGCTGCGCGACGTCTACGAGATGCTGGTCGAAGCCGGCGAACTCTCCGCCACCATCCTGGTCGTCATCGCGCTCGCCTCGGTCTTCGCCTGGTCCACGTCCACGCTCGGCATCGTGCAGCCCATCGCCAACTGGATCGTCGGCCTGGGCCTAGGTGAATACGGCACCATCGCGCTGCTGATGGTCGCGCTGATCATCATCGGCATGTTCCTGGATGGCGTCTCGATCTTCCTGATCCTGCTGCCGGTGCTGATCCCCATCGCCCAGGCCTATCACTGGGACCTCACCTGGTTCGGCGTGCTGCTGACCATGAAGATCGCCATCGGCCAGTTCACGCCCCCCTTGGCGGTAAACCTGATGGTCAGCTGCCGCATCGCCGGCGTGACCATGGAAAGCACCATCCCCTGGGTGGTCTGGATGATCCTGGCGATGTTCGTGGCGCTGGCCCTGGTGGTGGTCTTCCCGGAGATCGCGCTCTGGCTGCCGAGGATCGCGGTGGGGCTGTAGCCCAACCTGCCGGCGCGCACCAGCCAGGCATCCCGAACCAGCCGGGCACGCCCTTGCCTCTCGTCATGGCCGGACTCGTTCCGGCCATCCACGCTGCACCACCAGCGCGCCTCAGCCAATGGGACGCAACTGGCCCGCTCGCCCTCGGCCGCGCTCCGGCCACCCACGTCGCCCGACGCTAGAACCCCGCCAGCCGCGCCAACGCCGCGCCGCGCTCGCGTTCCGCCGCCAATACGCCGGCAAACTCCTCCGGCGTATTGCCGATGGCCTCATAGGCCTGCGGCTCCAGCACCCGGGCGCGGAAGCCAGCGTCGCGCACCACTTCGCCAATCGCCGCGGCCATGCGCCGCCGCGTGGCCGGCGCGCTGGCTTCCGGCGCCACCAGGCCGAACCAGCCGCCGCCATAGGGGTAGTTGAAGCCCAGCTCGCGCAGGCTCGGCACGTCCGGCAGTTGCGGCCAGCGCCGGTCGCCGGCCACCGCCAGCGCCTTCACCCGCCCGGCGCGGATCTGCGGCAGCGCGAAGCCCATGCCGGTATAGCTGAGCTGGATGCGCCCGCCGATCACCTCGTTCATCGCCTCCGGGCTGCCGCGATACGGCACATGCGTGATGTCCAGCCGCTCGGTCGCCTTCAGCCATTCCATGACGATGTGCGGCGTGCTGCCCATGCCGAAGCTGGAATAGTTCAGCTGCCCCGGCCGCTGCCGTGCCCAACCGACGAACTCCCGCAGGTCCCGCACCGGCACGTCGTTGTTGGCGAAGATCACGCCGCCGCCGCGGGTGAACTGCGTCACCGGTTGCAGGCTGGCGATACGCGGGAAATTCTCGCGCTCGACGAAGGGGTGGAACACCATCACCTCGATGGTGACGGCGCAGAAGGTATGCTGGTCCTGCTCCCGCGCGCAGGCTTCCAGGCCGATATAGCCATTGCCGCCGCTGCGGTTCTCCACCACCACCGGCTGGCCCAGCTTCTCCCGCAGCGGCTCCATCACCGCCCGGGTGATCACGTCCAGCACGCCACCGGCGGGGTAGGCCACAATCACGCGCACCGGCCGCTGCGGCCATTCCTGCGCGCCTGCCGGCGCCACCGTAAGCAGCAGCGCCAGCAGGGCGAACAGGTGCTTCATCTCACATCTCGCAGATGGTGATCTTGCGGTCGCTGATCAGGTCCGTATAGGCCGCCCGCACCTTGGCCAGGCGCGGGTTCTCGCCATGCACCTTGAAGGCGGCGTCGTCCTTGTAGACTTCCACCAGGCACACCTTGGACAGGTCGGCGCCGTCCTTGCCCTTGGGCTGCAGCACGTCGAACTGCATGCAGCCCGGCTCCTCCTGCTTGGTCAGCTTGGCATGCTCGCGGATGATGGCGTCAAACGCGGCGTGGCTGCCCGGCTTGATGTGGAACTCGACGATCAGTGCAACGGCCATTTCTGCTTGTCCTCAGGTTTCGATCACGACGTAGTTGTCTTCCACGGTCACCGGCAGCGTCTCGGCCTTGTAGGGGCCTTGCTGCAACTGCGCGCCGCTTTCCACATGCGCGGGATAGCTCCGCACCTTCACCTTGTTCGGGTCGAACCAGCTCTGCCCGGTGCGGATGTCGAACTCCCAGTAGTGCCAGGGGCAGCGCACCATCTCGCCGCGGCGGGCATAGTGGTACACGCCAGGTTCCGGCGAGGTGACGTGGCCGCTGATGGTCCCGGCGCAGAGGCTGCCGCCCTGGTGCGGGCACTTGTCCACCATGGCGAAGAACTCACCACCCAGGTTGAACAGCGCAATCGGCCGCCCCCCGGCCTCGACGCGCTTATGCTCGCCGGGCGGCACATCCTCCGCCCGCGCCACCACCCAACGCGCCATCAGCGCGTACCCGCGCTGATCATCTTGACGAACATTTTGCCCCTCCGGGCGTACCGCCCTGCGTGGAAATGCTTCTAGTGTCCTGATTCCGAAGTCCTTCGGCCTTCGTTATTCGGACACTAGCCATTGTTTTCAGTGGCCTGCTGGTCCGCTGCGTTCGTGGATAAACCCACGAACTTCGCGGGCAGGACACTAGAGCCCGTAAAGCTTGATGGCGTTGCCGCCATAGATGTCGCGCCGCTTCTCCGCCGAAATCGCGCCGGACAGCGCCAGCAACGGGTCGTCGAAATCCCAATGCGGATAGTCGGACGCGAACAGGATCTTGTCCCAGCCGATCCAGCTCATGATGTCGAGGATATGCTCCGGCCGCTCCGGGTCCTCCATCGGCTGGGTGGAGAACCAGATGTTGCGCTTGATGTATTCGCTCGGCTTCAGCTTCAAATGCGGCACCTCGCCGCGCAGCTGCGTCCAGTGCTGGTCCAGCCGCCAGGCCACGTTGGGCACCCAGGCGAAGCCGCACTCGATCATCACCACCTTCAGCTTGGGGAAGCGCTCGAACACGCCCTCCACCACCAGGCTGACCACCTGGTTCTGCGCGGAGATCGCGTGCTCGCTGACCTCTTCCGTATAAAACGAAGGCCAGCCGCCATTGGTCATGGCCCAGCCGGAATACCCGAAGGCATGGAACGCCACCGGCAACCCCGCCGCCTCGGCCGCCTCATAGATCGGCCAGTAGCGCGATTTGCCCGCGGGTTCCGCGGTGCGGCTCATCATCAGCACCTGGCAGAAATTCGGGTCGCCGGCGCGCTTCTCGATCTCGCGCGCGCTGGCCGGGCCGTCATCATACGGCACCACCACGGAACCGCGCAGCCGCGGCTCCTTGCGGGTCCATTCCGCCAGCTGCCATTCGTTCACGGCAAAGGCCATGGCGGCTGAAAATTCGTTGTTGTTGTCGCCCTGCCCTGACGGCTGCAACGGGTTCAGCACGCCCACATCAACGCCGTACTGGTCCAGCAGCTGGAAGCGCAGGAAGTCCAGGTCACTCGCCGGGGTGCCGCCGCCCGGCGGCCAGGCATCCCGCCGGCAGGCCAGCGGCTGCGCCTTGGGGAAAGGCGGCTGCCCGCCGACGAACCCGTGCCGCGCCCGGATGCCGTAGGTCTCCAGATGCGCCTGCCAGCACTGGCTCAGCCAGGGGTTCAGGTCGGTCGGCTTCTTCATCCGCGGGTGGATATCCACATCCACCAGGCCGAGCGTCGCCGCCGGCGGCTTGGACTTGCCGCGAATGGGCTGGATCACGTTCATGCCGTCACTCCTTCCCGCAGCCGGGCGTAGGTGGCCAGCGCGTTGCCGCGCATCAACTTGGGCAACAAGCTCGCCGGCATGCCCGGCGGAATCGCCTCGTCGCCATCATACTGCCAGTGCGGCCAGTCGCTGGCCCACATCAGCATGTCGTCATTGCCCAGCATCTCCAGCACGCGCGGCACCACTTCGGGCGGCGCGTCGAAAGGCTGGCAGGAAAGCCGCACCTGGTCCCGCACCAGCTCTATCGGCGGGCGGTCCACCCAGGGAATCTCGAAGCGCGTGCCCTTCCAGGTCTTCTGCAAGCGGTAGAGGAAGGGCATCAGCCAGGTCACGCCGCTCTCCAGCAGCACGATCTTCAGCTCCGGGAACTTGCCCAGCACGCCCTCGGTGATCAGGCTGCCCAGGGTGCTCTGGAACCCCTGCGCCTGGGCGGAATATTCCTCCAGATACCAGCTCGGCCAGCCCACGCTGGTGACCGGATGCCGGAAGCAGCTGCCGGCATGGATCGCCAGCGGCAGGCCGTGCTTCACGCAGGCCTGGTAGACCGGCCAATGCTGCCGCTTGCCGGCGGGCGTCTCGCCCATCACCAGCACCTGCGCCTGCACGAAGCGCCGGTCCGGCGCCAGGCGCTCGATCTCCTCCACCGCGTGCTCGGGGTCATGCATCGGCAGCACGATGCTGGCGCGCAGCCGTGCATCGCGGTCCAGCCACTCCGCCCGGGTCCAGTCGTTCAGCGCTCTCGTGAAAGCGCGCGCCATGTCGGCGTTCATCACCATCTGCGTGCCATACAGCGGCGTGCAGATCGCCATCTCCACCCCCCAGGGGTCCAGCAGCTGCGCCTGCAAATCGCCGACCTTGCTCGCCTGCTTCCAGTCGGCGCGGGCGGTCTTCGGCGCATTCGGCGGGTAGTTCTGCGACGCAATGGTGTTGATCCCGCGTTCCACCACCTGGTCGCGCCAGAACTCGTCCATATAGGGCGTCAGCGCCGTCATGTTCGGCACCACCGGGTGCACATCCACGTCGATGATGCCACGCTGTCCGTGCAGCATGCCGCTTCCTCTTGTTCTCCGGGCATCCTGGCACGGCTCGGCCCCGCTTCCAACAGGCCGCCGGCCGTGCTGCACTGCGTCACATGAACGCGAAAACCGACGCCGTCCTCGCCACGCTGGAAGCCGACCAGGAAGCCGCCCAGGCCCGCCTGATGGACTGGCTCCGCATCCCCAGCGTCTCCGCCCAACCGGCCCACGCCGCCGACTGCCGCGCCGCCGGCGAATGGGTGCTGGCGCAACTGACCGCGCTGGGCTTCACCGGCAGCCTGCGGGAAACCGCCGGCCACCCCGTGGTGGTCGCCCATCACCCCGGGCCGCCGTCCGATCGGCAAAGCGCCGAAGGGCGCGGCGCCGTGAATCGGCCGGCCAAAGATGCAGGCCCGCACCTGCTGTTCTACGGCCACTACGACGTGCAGCCGCCGGACCCGCTGGAGCTCTGGACCTCCCCGCCCTTCCAGCCAACCATCGTCGAAGGCCCCAACGGCCCGCAGGTGCGCGCCCGCGGCGCGGTGGACGACAAGGGCCAGGTGATGATGTGGATCGAGGCGCTGCGCGCCTGGCACGCCGTGACCGGCAGCATCCCGGTCCGCTGCACCGTGCTGATCGAGGGTGAGGAGGAGATCGGCTCGCCCAGCCTGGACCCCTTCCTGGCAGCCAATGCCGCGGAGCTGAAGGCCGATGTCGCCGTCATCAGCGACACCGGCATGTGGGACGTGAACACGCCCGCCCTGTCCACCCGCCTGCGCGGCCTGGTCTACACCCAGATCGACCTGACCTGCGCCAGCCGGGACCTGCACAGCGGCATGTATGGCGGCCTGGCGCTGAACCCGCTGAACCTGCTGACCCGCGTGCTGGGCCAACTCCACGACGAGAACGGCGTCATCCAGATCCCCGACTTCTACGAGGACGTGATCGACCCCTCCCCGGCGCAGAAGGCGGAATGGGCCGGCCTCGGCTTCAGCCCGGAGAAGTTCCTGGGCGAGATCGGCCTGACCCAAGGCATCGGCGAGGCCAACCGCGCGCCGCTGGAGCGGCTGTGGAGCCGCCCGACCGCCGATCTCAACGGCTTGTGGGGCGGCTATACCGGGGATGGCAGCAAGACCGTCATCGCCAGCCAGGCCCATGCCAAGCTCAGCTTCCGCCTGGTGCCGGGCCAGGACCCAGCCAAGGTGGTCGCCGGCCTGCACGCCTTCCTGGCCGCCCGCCTGCCGGAGGACGCCAAGGTGGCGGTCCAGGTCTTCGGCGCCTCCCCGGCCATCGAGGTGCCGGCCGACAGCCCCTGGATCGGCCAGGCCCGCGCCGCCCTGGCCGAGGAATACGGCCGCCCGGCGGTGCTCATCGGCTGCGGCGGCAGCATTCCGGTGGTGGAGAGCATGCGCCGCCTGCTCGGCCTGGACGCACTGCTGATGGGCTTCGGCCTGACCGACGACCAGGTGCACAGCCCGAACGAGAAGTTCGACCTGGTCTGCTTCCGCCACGGCGCCCGCAGCCACGCGCGGTTGCTGGGGCGGCTTTCAGCCTGAGGGCAAGCTGCACGCCGGAGCGGTGAAGCAGCCGCTCAGGCCACCCAGTTCCCGGCCTCGAACCGCACCAGCGCGGCATCCTCGGAAAACGCCACGCCGGCGGGGTCGCGCCCTTCGGCCACGGCATCCGCCTGGCGCTTCCAGAACCGGCGCAGCATCGCCACGCCCTTGTCCGTGCTGGTCAGGTGTTCCTCGGAATGGGCAGTGATGACGCCCTGCCCCACCTGGGCTTCCCAGTCGCCGGGCATGGCCTGGTGCTCGGCCTCGGTCAGGTCCCACCAGAACTTGCCGCCCATCTTGCTGCGCATGCCGCTGATCTCGCCCGGCGTGCTGGCGCGGCCGACGACGAAGATCGAAAAGCTCTCATCGTCATGCGGCAGCACCCAGCCGATGCTCTCCACCGCGCCGAACCGATGCAGCCGCGGGCTGGGCACCACGCGCAGCGTCGGCAAGGTCGCCTCGGTGATGCGCCTGAGCGTGCGGCCATCCTCCAGCGTCCGGGTGGAGGTCACCGTCACCCCCTTGTCGGACAGGGAAAACTCCACTTCCGGCATCTGCGCCATGGCCTGCACGAACTGCGCGCCCGAGAAGGTGCCGTGCAGCACCGGCACATGGTAGGGGTCCACCACATTCTCGAAGTGCTGCATCCAGTTGCACGGCACCACGCCGCGGCCACCACTGCCCAGGCCGGTGTCGTCCACCTCCAGAAACTCGTCGGGCGCCAGTTCCTCCAGGCAGGCATAGCGCGGCAGCACCGGCTGCTTCTCGGGCGGCCCCATATACGCGAAGACCAGGCCGTAGCGTTCCTGCACGGGGTACCAGGGCTGCCGCACGCGGTCGCGCACGCGGGCGCCCAGCTCCGGCTCCATTGGCATCTCCAGCACTTTCCCGTCCGTGCCGAACAGCCAGCCATGGTAGCAGCAGCGGATGCCCGCCTCCTCCACGCGGCCGTAATACAGCGTGGTGCCGCGGTGGCAGCAGCGCGCATGCACCAGGCCGGGGCGGCCGGCGCCATCGCGGAACAGCACCAGCTCCTCCCCCAACGCCCTTATCTTCCGCGGCGTGCCACTGGCCTGCTCGCTGGTCGCCACCGGGTGCCAGTAGCGGCGCAGCAGCTCGCCCATGCGGCTGCCCTTGCCCACCCGCACCAGGTCGTCCAGCACCCGCGGCGCCGGCAGGTGATAGGCGTTGCCCTGCATGTCCGTCATTCCACCTTCGCCCCCGAAATCCGGATCAACTCCGCCCAGCGCGGCAGGTCGCGCGCCACCGTCGCCGCCAGCACCTCCGGCGTGCTGACCACGGGGGTCTGCCCCTGGCCGATCATGTTGGCACGGATCGCCGGGTCTTCGGTGGCATGCAGCAGCGCCAGGCGCAGCGCCGCCACCGCCGCCGCGGGCGTGCCGGCCGGCGCCCAGGCGGCGACGAAGATCGGCATGTCCAGCCCGGTAAAGCCCTGCTCGCCGAAGGTGGGTACATCAGGCATGGCGGCGCTGCGCTGCGGCCCGGTCATGCCAACCCAGGCGGCCTTCCCTGCCTCCAGCTGCGGCTTGGCCCCCACCGGGGAACAGAAGGTCACGTCCAGCCGCCCCGCCAGCATGTCCAGGATCGCCGGCTGTTCGCCCCGATAGGGCACATGCTCCAGCGGCAGCCCGTGCACGCTGCGCAGCACCTCCCCATACAGGTGCCCGCCGCTGCCGACGCCCCAGCTGCCATAGGTCACCGGCCGCCCCAGCCCGCGCGCCCATTCCGCGAAGCCCCGCGCGCCCCGCAGGCCGGCGCCGACGGGCGAGATCATCAGCACCGTCCCCATGCTCAGCAGCGTCACCGGCGCAAAGCTGCGCAGCGCGTCATAGGGCAGGTCGCGGTACAGGCTGGGGTTGCTGGTATGCGTGCTGTTCGTGGTGATCATGAAGGTCAGCCCGTCCGGCGCCGCCTTCGCCACCGCTTCCGCCCCCAGAATCGTGTTCGCGCCCGGCCTGGCCTCCACCACCACCGGCTGGCCCAGCTCAGCGCCCATCCGCTCGGCCAGCAGCCGGTTCAGCACGTCGATCGCGCCGCCGGGGTTGAACGGCGAGACCAGCCGCAGCGGCCGTTCCGGACGCCATACCCCTTGGGCACGGGCCAAGGCTGGCAGTGCCAGCAATCCCGCCAGCCCACGCCGCGTCATCGGCATCATCGCCGCCTCCCCCCGCTTATGCTCAACCATGGACGAGCATTGGTTGACGCTGTAAACAATCCTCAACCTCCGGGTCAAGGAAACCTCCCGCGCATGACGCCCGCCAGCCTCGCCACCGACCAGCCCAGCGCCGCCGACCCGCTGGCCGCCTGCCTGGACCCGGCGGCGACCCTGGTGGTGGCCGAAGCCGCGCTGGGCGCCCAGGCGCTGCGCCAGGTCGCCGCCCTGGCCCGCGCGGTGGACGTGACCCTGGCGCTGCGCGGCCCCGGCGCCTCGGCGCTTGCGGCCGAGTTCGGCTGCGCCGTCGCCGGCCCGGCCGAGCCGGTGACGCCGCCCAGCGGCCCAGCCCTGAAGGTGCGCGACATCCGGCTGCACCGCATCGCGCTGCCGCTGACGGATCTCTACGTCTCCTCGATGTACCTGACCGACACGCAGGCCCGCACCTTGGTGGAAATCCGCACGGAACAGGGCCTGACCGGCTGGGGCGAAAGCCACGCCACCGCGCTGCCGAAGTTGCAGGCGCTGGCCAAGACCTGGATCGGCCGCGACCTTTCCCGCGACCTCCCCGCGCTCCGCCGCAGCTTCGGCCGCATCGGCTTCGACAACCGCGACGGCCGCAACGCCCTCTCCGCCTTCGCCGGGCTGGAACTGGCCAGCTGGGATTTGCGCGCCCAGGCCGCGGACGCCCCGCTGTACCGCCTGCTGGGCCATGCCGGCCCGCCGCGCCCGATGCCGGTGGCCTGCCCGCTGCCCGCCGCCGTGCCCGGCCGCAAGATCGACCGCACCGAACTGGCCGCCCACATGGCCGACCTGGGCAACACCGCCCGCGTGGCCGAGTTGGCCGCCGGCTTCAAGGCCCGCTTCGGCATCAACGCGTTCAAGTACAAGTCGGCCGGCAACACCCCCGCCTGGGACCTGGCCGCCCTCACCGCGCTCCGTCGCACCCTCGGCCCCGAAGCCCGCCTGCGCTTCGACCCCAACGCCGCCTACAGCACCCACGACGCCCTCTCGCTGTGCCGCCAACTGGACCCGCTGGGCCTGGAATTCTTCGAGGACCCCGCCGACGGCCTGGAAGGCCTGGCCCGCCTCAGCGCCCATCTGAAGACGCCCTTCGCCACCAACATGTGCATCATCGCGCCGGAGCATCTGATCGCCGCGCATCGCCGCGGCCTGCACGCCACGGTGCTGGGCGATGTCTTCCTCTGGGGCGGCGTGCAGGGGCTGGGCAACATGGCGCTGGCCGCCCGCGCCATGGGCCACCGCCCGGCCGTTCACAGCTTCTACGAGTCCGGCGTCGTCACCGCCGCCAACTGCCACATCGCGCTGGCCTTCGGCATGGACAGCCCGCACCCGATGGATTGCGGCTATCCCGGCCTGGCTGCCGATCTCGGCGCGCCCTTCACCGTGCAGGACGGCCACATCCACTGCCCCGATGGCCCCGGCCTCGGCTTCACGCCCCAGCCTGCGCAGCTGGCCGCCCTGGCCAGCGCCGAGCCCATCCTGATCAGCTGAAAGGCCCCGCCCCGATGGACCAGCTGCCGCCCGACCTGTTCGGCCCCTATGACGAGCACACCCAGCCGCAGGTGCCGATTCCGCACTACGCCGGCACCTATACCCGCAACCCCCGCCGCGCGCCGTTCCGCCGCCCGGTGACGCGCACCGAGGCGACCGGCCCGCTGGACCTGACCGCCAAGCTGCGCCCGGGCGACATCAACCTGAGCCAGGTGGACGGCAAGCTGGCGCAGGGCCAGCTGATCTGGGTTTCCGGCCGCATCCTGGACGAGGACGGCCGCCCCGTGCCCGGCGCACTGGTAGAAATGTGGCAGGCCAACGCGGCGGGCCGCTACTTCAACCCGCTGGACCAGCGCGACGCCCCGCTGGACCCCAACTTCCTCGGCAATGGCCGTTGCCAGGCCGACGAGAACGGCACCTACGGCTTCTTCACCATCAAGCCCGGCGCCTACCCGGTTCCCAACAGCAACCGCTGGTGGCGGCCGCCGCACATCCACTTCAGCATCCTCGGCCCCTCCTCGCTCTCCCGCCTGGTCACCCAGATGTATTTTCCAGGCGAGCCACTGAACGACCACGACCTGCTGATCCTCAGCATCAGCGACCGCGAGGCGCAGCAGCGCCTGGTCAGTCGGCCGGTGCCGACGCAGGACGTCGAAGGCGAGTGGCTCGCCTTCCGCCACGACATGGTCGTGCGCGGCCGCCACGCGACGCCGCCGCTGTGAGCAACCTCCCCAACGCCCCGCTGGTCCCGCTGGGCTGGCACACGCTCGGCCCGTTCTTCCCGCGCACCTTCTTCAGCCCGGGCGACAACGACCTGACCCGGCTTTCGCCCGACGCGGAAGCGACGGCGCAGGGCCAGGCCGTCATCATCCGCGGCCGGGTCTTGCAGGAAGGCGGCGGCCCCTGCGTCAACGCCGTGCTGGAAGCCTGGCAGGCCGACGCGCACGGCCATTTCCGCCACCCCGCCGACCCCAACCACGCCAAGGCGGATGCCGGCTTCATGGGCTGGGGCCGCGCCTGGACCGATGCCGAGGGCGCCTACGACTTCCGCACCATCATCCCCGGCGGCTATGCCGATCCTTCAGGCCCTCGCGCACCGCACATCAACCTGGGGCTGCTCGGCTCCGGCATCATGCGCCGGCTGGTGACCACGCTGTATTTCCCGGCCTTCGCCGCCGCCAATGCCGCGGACCCAGTGCTCTCGGTGCTGCCGGCCGAGTTGCGCCCGCACCTGGTGGTGCAGCCCGATGGCGAAGTCGAAGGCACGCCCGCCTTCCGCTTCGACATCCTGCTGCGCGGCGAGGCGCATGAAGAAACACCCTTCTTCCTTGACTGAACCGCGCACCATCAAGGACCTGCTGAGCTACCGGGTCCACAAGCTGGCCGGCGCGCTCTCGCGCGGCGCTGCCTCCCGCTACAAGCGGGAGTTCGGCGTCAGCCTGGTGGAATGGCGCACCATCGCGCTGCTGGGGGACTTCGCGCCCCTGTCGCTGAAGCAGTTGGCGGCGCTGGCGGCGTTGGACAAGTCGCTGGTCAGCCGCACCATCACCGCCCTGGCCGACCGCAACCTGGTGCAGCGGGACATCAGCCCCGCCGATGGCCGCGAGGTGGAGCTGCGCCTCTCACCGGAAGGCGTGGCGCTGCACGCCGGCCTGATGCGCGCCGCCGGCGAGCGTGACGCCGCCTTCCATGGCGCGCTGAGTGCGGAGGAACGCGCCGTGCTGGACAGCCTGCTGGTGAAGCTGGAAGCCGAGGCCTGGCGGCAGACGTAGCTGCCCAGCCCCTACTCCTCCACGCTGTACCCCGTAGCCGCGACAATCGGCCCCCAGCGGTCGCGCTCAGCCCGGATGCGCGTGGCGAATTGTTCGGGCGAGCTGCCCAGCGGCGCCTGGTCCATCCGGCCCAGCGCCTCCCGCATCGCCGGATGCGCCAGCGCCGCCACAATCGCTTCCCGCAGCGCCACCACCACCGCGGTCGGCGTGCCGCCCGGCGCCAGCACGCCGAACTGCTCGGTCGCCACCAGCTCCGGATGGCCCAGCTCGCGCATCGCCGGCACCTCCGGCGCCTTGGTGGAACGCTGCGGCGAGGACCCCGCGAGGATGCGGAGATGCCCGCCCTTCTGCTGCTCATGCAGGTCGCCGAACACCGTCACCGCCGCCTGCAACCGCCCGGCGAACAGGTCCGGGAAGGCCGGCTGGATGCCGCGATAGGAGACATGCGCCAGCCGGATGCCATAGGCGCGGGCGCATTGCTCGGCCCAGAAATGCGGCGTGCTGCCGGCGGCCGGCGTCGCGAAGGTCACCGGCTCGGCCTGCGCCCGCGCCCAGGCGACAAAGGCTTCCCAATTCTGCGCCGGATGCTGGCTGGCGACCGAAAAGCCGAAGCCGAACTGCGTCACCCCGGAAACCGGGGCGAAGTCCTCAGCCGTGTAGCGCAGCGTGCGCTTGTAGATATGCGGGTAGATGCCGAACATGCTCTCCGGGCTGAACAGCAGCGTGGTGCCATCCGGCGCCGCGGTCTTCACCGCCTCAATGGCCAGGCGCGCCGCGGCGCCAGGCCGGTTCTCCACCACCACCTGGGTGGCGTAGGTCCCGCTCAGCCGCTCCGCCAGCAGCCGCGCCACGATGTCGGAGGCGCCGCCCGGCGGAAAGCCGACCAGCAGCTTCGCCACCCGGTCCAGCGTTGCCGCCCGCCCCAGCGCCGGGGTTGCCAGCACCGCCGCCGCACCCAACAACGCCCGCCTGCCAAGCTGCATGGCCGATCCTCCCTGGTTCGTTGCCGGAAGCCTACACAAGCCCCCGGCGCCGATCAGGTGAAATCAGCAGGCCCGCGGCATTTCCCCGGCCCGCCGCGTCAGCGGCACTTCGGCAGCATGATGAACTGCCAAGGGCTCGGCAGTTCCCCCACTGGCACTTCTATGAGTGTCGGCACATCGGTCTGCGCAAAGCCCTTCTTCAGGGCCCCGCGCAACTCCTCCGGGTTATGCGCCCGCAGCCCCTGAGCGCCGAAGCTTTCGGCCAGCCGCACGAAGTCGGGGTTGCGCAGGTCGGACGCAATCGTACGCCCGCCGAAGTTGCTCTTCTGGAAGCCCTTCACATTGCCATAGGCGCCGTCGTTGAACACCACGGTCACCAGGGGAATGCCGTGCTGCACGGCGGTGGCCATTTCCTGCACGTTGAACATGAAGCCGCCATCCCCGGCCACGCTCAACACCTTGCGGTGCGGCATGGCCGCCTGCGCCCCCAGCGCCGTGGCAAAGCCCCAGCCCAGCGTCCCCTGCAACCCCGTGCTGAGGAAGGTCCGCGGGCTGTGCACCGGGAACACCAGGCGCGAGACATACCCAACTTGCGTCAGCTCATCCACGAAGATGCCATCCGCCGGCAGCTCCTGGCGCATCACGTCGAGGAAGGCGCATTGCGGCGCCAGCGTCTCCCGCACCTGGGCCATGACGCGCGCCTTCACCGCGGCTACTTCCTCGGCCCGGCCCGGCCGCGCCTGGTTGTGCTTGCCCAGCCGATGCGCCAGCGCCCGCAGCACGGCCGCCGCATCCCCCTGAAGACCCAGGGTCGGAGCGCCGAAGCGGGTCATCTCCTCGGCATCCACATCCACGCGGATCACCTTCAGCCCCGTCGTGCCCCAGACCCCCAGCGGGTTCTGCCCGCGGGTGCCGACCAGCAGCACCACATCGGCCTCGGCCCACAGCTTGTGGCCCACCGGCAGGCGCACATCCAGCGGGTGCCGATCATCCATCACGCCGCGCCCCATGCGGAAGGCCATCACCGGCGCGGTCAGCGCCTCGGCCACCGCCTGGACCTCGGCGCCGGCATCCAGCGCGCCGCTGCCCACCACCAGCATCGGCCTGGCCGCGCCGCCCAGCAGCTTGGCGGCCTGCTCCACCGCGTCGTCATCCACTGGCGCCGGCGGCAGGCCATCAGCGGCGACATGCGGCGCCACGGTGGCGGTCTTCTGCCAGACATCCATCGGCACCTCGATGCCGACCGGGCGAGGCCTCCCGCTCTGCAACTGCCGGAATGCCTCCGCGACCGCCGGCTGCACATCGGCGATGCCCTTCACCACCGTGTTCCACTTGGTCAGTGTCCGCAGCACGCTGGTCTGGTCGACAATCTCGTGCAGTTGCCCGGTATGCCGGCCGATGCTGTGCAGCGGAATCTGCCCCACCACCGCCAGCACCTTCGCATTGTTGGAATAGGCCGTCGCCAGGGCGGAGGCCGCGTTCAGCATGCCCGGCCCCGGCACCACCGCCACCGCCTGTGGGCGGCCGGTGGCCATGGCGGCGCCCAGCGCCATATAGGCGCAGCCCTGTTCATGCCTGGTGTGCAGTACCTTCAGCTGGTTCTGCGCGTGGTACAGCGCATCGAAGAACGGATCATTCTGCACCCCCGGCAGCGCGTAGATCGTCTCGATCCCGTTCGCCACCAACCCCGAAACCAAGGCTTCCGCCGCGTTCATCCGCTCGGCCATGGCCGCTTCCTTCCCATTCTGGTGAGCGGATGGTGCGGCGCCCCCGGTTGCGCGGCAAGCCCGCTTGCGCTGCAAGCGTGGTTGCGCAGCAGGGCTGGGCGGCGCGTAATTGGCGCAAAGCCCGGCGCCAACGCCTGGGCACCTGAGGAAGCCGCCCATGCACCGCCGTACCCTGCTCGCCCTGCCCGCCCTCGCGCTCGCCAGCCCGGCCTTGGCGCAACAGGCCACCCCCTGGCCGGACCGCCCGGTGCGGATCGTGGTGCCCTACCCGCCCGGCGGCTCCAACGACATTCTGGCGCGCATTTTGGCGGAAGCCCTGCGTGAGCGCCTGGGCCAGCCCTTCGTCATCGAGAACCGCGCCGGCGCCGGCGGCAATATCGGCGCGGACCTGGTGGCCAAGGCAGCGCCGGATGGCACCACCCTGCTGCTGACCGCGCCCGGCCCGCTGGCCATCAACGACCAGGTCTACCGCAGCATGCCCTACGACCCCGCGCGCGACCTGGTGCCGGTGGCGCTGGTGGCCACCGTGCCGATCGTGCTGATGGTGAGCAACGGCCTGCCTGCGCATTCGGTTGCGGAGTTGATCGCGTTGGCCCGCGCGCGCCCGGGCCAGCTCAGCTTCGGCAGCAGCGGCAATGCCAGCACCAACCACCTGGCCGGAGAGCTGCTGAAGGCCATGGCGGGCATCAACATCACCCACATCCCCTATCGCGGCGCCGCGCCGGCGATGACGGACCTCATCAACGGCACGCTGGCGCTGATGTTCGACAACATGCCCGGCAGCATCGGCCAGATCCGCGAGGGCCGGGTGCGCGCCCTGGCCATCGCCGGTGCCCACCGCGCACCGGTGTTGCCGGAGTTGCCGACGGTGGCGGAGGCCGGCGGCCCCGCTTTGGCCGGCTTCGACGCCGAGGCCTGGTTCGGCCTGGCGGCGCCGGGCGGCACGCCGGCCGCGCTGGTGGAGCGCATCAACCAGCAGGTGAAGGCGGCGCTGGCACTGCCTGGCGTGCAGGCGCGCTTCGTCGAGGCCGGGGCAACCTCCTCGACGCTGGATGCCGCCGGCTTCGCCCGCTTCGTGGCCGCCGAGCGCGACAAGTGGGGCAAGGTGGTGCAGGCCAGCGGGGCGCGGGCGGAGTAGCTGGCCCAACGCCGGCGGCTTGCGTTGGACATTAGTTCTCTATATGTTCCACTCCATGGTCGCCGCTCCCTCCTCCACCCCAACCCTCCCCACGCCCCCTGCGGCCGGTGATTTGTCCGAAACGCGCCGCTTGTGTAACTCACGCCGGTTCCAAGGGGCGCTTGCCCCTTGGTGGGGTGCTCGAGGGGCAAGGCCCCTCGAACGCGTCCCCGGCTATTTGTCCGAAGCGAACCGGCCCGAGCTTTCCGGAGGAAAATTCCCATGACCATCGGCTTCCGCATCCGCCCCGTCACCCGCCGCGCCACGCCGGCGCAATGCGCCCGCGCCGCCAAGCTGCCCGCCGCCAATATCGGCGACGTGATGAACCGCATGCAGACCATGCGCGGCGGCTTCACCCCCTATGGCGGCAAGCGCATCATCGCCGGCCCGGCCTTCACCGTGCGCAGCCGCAGCGGCGACAACCTGATGCTGCACCACGCCATCGACGTGGCCGAACCGGGTGACGTCATCGTCGCCGATGGCGGCGGAGAGCTGGCCATCGCCATGACCGGGGAGCTGATGATGGGCCATGCCGCCGAACGCGGCATCCAGGCCGTCATCATCGACGGCGCCATCCGCGACAAGGCGGAGCTGGGCGGCATGGATATCGGCATCTGGGCCTGCGGCGTGACGCCTTCCGGCCCCTACAAGGACGGCCCGGGCGAAATCGGCACCCCCTGCTCCTGCGGCGGCCAGGTGGTCATGCCGGGCGACCTGATCATGGCGGACGAGGATGGCGTGGTGGTGATCCCGTACGAGGAGATCGAGACCGTGCTGGCCGCCGCCGAGGCGCATCACGCCAAGGAGATCGTCGCCGTGCAGCAGATCAAGGCGCACAGCTACGACCGCCGCTGGGTGACCGAGAGCCTGAAGGCCAAGGGCTTCGAGGGGCTGTGAGCCCCGCCCCGGCCCCGGCCCGCGCCTTGCAAAAGGTGGCGGGCCGGACGCCGGGGGGTATTTGTCCGAAACCAGCGGTTCTGCGCCGCGAGAGCAATGCGGGTTCGGATGGAATCATCTGAACGCATTTTTTGTTCTGGATTCAATGACTTCCAGAGCACGAGCTGCGTCCGGGTGGTCGCAGTGTGCGCTAGGCCCGCGCCGTGCGATGCGGCGCCAGCCAGCCCATGGTCGCCTCCGGCTCGGCATCCGTGCTGGCCAGGTAGGGCTTGATGTCCAGCAGCGGGGTCCCGTCCACGCAATCCAGGTTGTGCACCCGCAGCACCCCCGGGGCGGCGAAGCCGAGGAAGCGCACGACGCTGAGCCCGATAGGGTTGGGCCGGAACGGCGCCCGGGTGGCGAAGACCCCGCGAGGCTGGTTGTCGAAGGGCGGGGTGAACTGCAGCTGCGGCGGCGGCGCCTGGTTGAGCCAGTACAGCAGGATCAGGTGGCTGAACCCCTCCAGCCCGGCCAGGCCGTCCCGCCAGGCCTGGTCCACCACGGCGCGGCATTCCGGCAGCGGGACGGGCTGGCGGCCGTTGCGCGGGCATGCCGCCGGCGTCGGCCAGGGGGTTTCCAGGTGGCCGATCGGGGCGAAGGCGGGCTCAGGCATGCCGCCAGTTTGCCGCTCATGCCTGAGCCGCGACAAGGGTGCATTGCCGGGCCCGGCATGGGCTCATCGCCGGGCCCGGCATGGGCGCATCGCCGGTCCCGGCATGGGCGCATCGCCAGGCCCGGCATGGGCGCATCGCCAGGCCCGGCGTGGGCGCGATACCCGCTCCGGCATGGGCGATGAGGCGCGCCGCCAAGCCTTGCCAGCCGGCGCAGCGGGGGCATATAGCGGCCACCCCGCGCGTTGGCGCGGCAGCCCTGCACGAGGAATCCACCGCATGCGCCTTGCGCTCACCGCCGCCCTGCTGCTCGCCGGCTCCGCCCTGCCGGCCCTGGCGCAGGATGCCCCTCCCGGCCAGCGCGTGTTCCGGACCCAGTGCGGCGCCTGCCACACGGTGGAACAGGGCGGCCGCAACGGCGTCGGCCCCAACCTGCACGGCATTGTCGGCCGCACCATGGGCGCGGTGGAAGGCTTCCGCTACTCGGCCAATATCCGCGCCGAAGCCGAGAAGCGCACGGCCTGGGGCGAAGAAAACCTGCGCGCCTACATCGCCAACCCGAAGTCGGTGCTGCCGACCGGCAACATGCCCTATGCCGGCCTGCGCAACCAGCAGCAGCTGGACGACCTGGTGGCCTACCTCAAGACCCAGGGCTGAGCCTGGGGGCGCTGGCCAGCCCAGCGCCCACCCGGTCGCCGGGCCTGGCCGGGCCTCAGACTTCCGAGAGCCGCCGCTTGGCTGCCGCGCGCACACCCGGGTCTGGGTCGGCCGAGAAGCGGCGCAGCAGCGCGGCGTTGGCGCTGTAGTTCTCCACCAGCGCCAGGCGCACGCCGGGGTCGCGGTGGCCGCCGAGATAGGCCAGCAGCGCCCCCGCGGCACAGTTCAGGAAGCTGGCATAGCTGCCGGCCACGTCGCGGGCCAGTTCCGGGTGCAGGTCCAGAATGGCGATCAGCCGCTCCTGGCTGACCTGGGCGCGGAACTGGTCGGAGGCCAGCAGCCGCTCCAGCACGTAGAACTCCCGGGCCTCGGACAGGCGGCGGACGGCTTCCTCGCCCAGTCGGTCCTTGCGCGCCACGGCCAGGCGGACCTGGGCCGAGGGATGCTCGGCGGCCAGGTCGTAGAGCTCCTCATAGGCCTGGTGGTCCGGCAGGTTGTCGATGATGCTGCCCAGCAGCTCGGCCGAGACCGGCAGTTCCAGGGCGGGCTGGCCGGGCCGGACCAGGGTCAGCCTGGCCTCCAGGGTGTCGTTGGGGCGCGGGGGTTCGGGGATGGGGTCTTCCGGCCAGCTGGACGGCTCGGCCATCACCTGGTCCACGGCGGCAAGCAGCGAGAATGCCGGCTCGGCCGCGGCGGGCGGAGTTTCCACAACCGGGGTTTCGGGCGGCGGCTCGGCTTCGGCCACGGCGTCAGGCGCTGGCTCGGCTTCCGCAACCGGCACCGGGTCGGCGGCGGTGGCCGGCTCGGCCTCCGCTGGCGGGGCCGCCGGCTCCGGGCTGGGCTCAGCCTCGGGCACCACGTCGGTGGGTGGCGATGCTTCGGCCGGCAGCGAGGCCTCGACCGGTGCGGCTGCGGCGGCCTCTGGCGGTTCGGCATCCAGGGCTGCGGTGGCCGCGGCGCCGGGCGCCGGGTTCGCAGCTGCTGTCTCGGCAGGCGCCAGGCTGGTGCCGGCGGCGTCAACCGGGTTGGCGCCCGAGGTCTCCGGCGGGGGCGCGGCCGGTGAAGGCGCTTCCTGCGGGGGCGCTTCCGGCGGGGCAGCGGCCGGCGCAGCCGGCGTCGTTGCCGCGGGCTTCGCCTCGCCTGGCGTCGCCGCCTTGCCCTTCAACCAACCGAACATGCTCATGGCCGACCCGTCCCTCACGTGGGCGTGAAGCTAGGCGGCTTCGGCGGCCTGATCCAGCCCGGGTCGGTGACGGTTCAGGCCGGTGGCGGCAGCACGGCTCCGGCGCCCAGCAGCGCCTCGATCTCGTCCGGGGTGTAGCCGGCGCCGGCCAGCACGGCGCGGGCATCGGCGCCCATGCGCGGGGCCAGCGGCAGGTTGTCGCGCGCCGCGGTGCCGAAGGTGACGGGGCGGGAGAGGCCGATCATCGGGCCTTCGGTCGGGTGCTCCTCCCGCCTGAGGAAGCCGGCTTCCCACAGATGCGGGTCGTCCAGCAGGCCGTCGATGGTGTTGAAGGCGGCGGCGGGCAGGTCGGCGTCGCGGAAGATCACCACCCATTCGGCGGTGGTCTTCGCGCGCAGGGCTTCGGCGCGCAGGGCGAAGTAGGCATCCACGTTGCGGAAGCGGGCGAGCACGCTGTTGAAGCGCGGGTCGTCGCGCAGCTCCGGCCGGCCGATGGCGTTGAAGAAGGCGAAGGCCTGCGCGTCGGTATTCGCGGACACGCTGATGTAGCCATCCGCGGTCGGGATCGGCTTGGCGTCCGGGTTCATCACCCGAGGGTCGCCGGTGGGGCCTGCGCTGTCAAAAGTGCGTTTGAACATGTGCTCGGTCAGGACGAAGTGCGCCATGCTCTCGTACATCGGCACTTCCAGCGCCTGGCCGGCGCCGGTCTTCTCGCGTTCATACAGCGCCGCCGTGATGGCCTGGGACGCGATGATGCCGGTGATGTGGTCGCACAGCACGAAGGGGGCGAAGCGCGGCTCCCCGCCCGTCACGCGGCCCAGCGCGTCGGCGAAGCCGGACATGCCCTGGATGATGGTGTCGTAGGCCGGGCTGTCGTGGTAGCGGCCCTTGCTGCCGAAGCCGGCGATGACGCAGAACACCAGGCGCGGGTTAGTCGGCGCCAGGGCTTCCCAGGTGATGCCCAGCTTGGCCAGCGCCTTGCCGCGCATGTTGGTCACCAGCACGTCGGCCTGCGCCGCCAGGCGGGCCAGCACTGCCTTGCCGGCCTCGGTCTTGAGATCGACCGCGATGGACTGCTTGCCGCGATTGAAGTGGACGAATTTCGGCGACATGTCGGGCGAGCGCGACGGTCCGCCCAGCTTGCGCAGCAGGTCGCCGGCGGGGGGCTGTTCCAGCTTGATCACCTCGGCGCCCTGTTCCGCCAGGGTCAGCGTGCAGCTGGGGCCGACGACGACGGCGGTGAGGTCCAGCACCTTCACGCCCTGAAGGGGTCCGGTCCGCATGGTCAGCACTCCGCCGTGGCTTCAAAGGCAACGCAGCCGCTGTCGTCCAGCGCCCAGAGGTTCAGGGTGTTGGGGCTGGGCGCGTGACAGGCCAGCGTGGCTTCGCGGCCGACATACAGCGCCCGACCGGCGCGGGAGGCGATAGACTTGATTGGCCCGGGCAGCCTGCGCTTGGCCAGTTCTGTCAGCATGATGGTGCTGACGCCGCCATTGACGACCAGGGCGGGGTAGCCTTCCTCGGCGCGGGCATAGTCGGCGTCGTAGTGGATGCGGTGGCCGTTGTAGGTCACGGCGGAATAGCGGAACAGCAGCGTGGTCGTGGGCAGGAAGCGCTCCGTGTACGCGCCCTCCGGCAGCACCAGCGGGGGCGGTGGCGCGGGTGGCGGCGCGCTGAGGTCGGCGGCCTCGCGGTAGACCAGGTCCTGTTCCTCGATAACGGCGCCATCGGCGATGCTGTGCCGGATGGTGACGAAGACCATGGCGCCGCTGCGGCCCTGCTTCGGCGTGATGGCGGTGATGGTGCTGACGCGCGAAAGGTCCGCGCCAATGGCGATGGGCGCGTGGAAGAAGGTGCGGCGCCCCGCGAACATGCGGCGCGGCAGGGCGATGGGCGGCAGGAAGTCGCCCTTCTCCGGGTGGCCATCCGGCCCCAACGCGGATTGCCGGGCCAGCGGCCAGAACAGCAGGGCGTGCCAGCCGGCGGGCAGCGGGTCGCCGCGCTTCAGCGCTGCCGGGTCCTGGTCCAGCAGCGCCGCCAGGCGCCGCGCCAGGGCCAGGCTGGCCTCGTCCTCGACCGTTTCGCTGCGGCCAATCCAGTCCTGCATCGCTTCCCCCTGAGTCGTCGCGCATCATCGCGGCGGGGGCGCGGGAGTCAAACCAGCGGAACGCTGGCTCTGGGCGGCGAAGCGGGGATCACCGGGACAAGCCCGGTGATGACGGTGGGGGGTGACGAATGTGCCATGCACGAATGCGCAGCGCAGCGCGACCCGCCGCCCCCGCCACGCGGCCGTGCGCCGTGGCGCCGCGCAGGCCGGCGAGCCCAGGCGCGGCGCCGGCCCGCCAGACCCGGCGCGGCGCCGGCCAGCCCGCCTCAGACGATGGCGCCGTCCTTCGCTACCAGGCGGCCGGCGTGGAACACCAGGTGGCGGGGCGGGTGCTGGCCGATCGCCTCGGCGATGTTCTCGGCCGGCAGGGTGTAGAAGTTGGCTGGCAGGCCCGCGGCCACGCCGTGTTCGGCCACGCCCAGCGCCGCGGCGCCGACGCCGCTGCACATCCCGTAGAGCTGGTCCAGCAGGTTGTCGTGCCGCACATCCACCCGCCAGCCGATCACGCTGGCGCGCTCCAGCATGTCCCCGGTGCCGTAGGGGCTCCAAGTATCGCGAATGTCGTCATTGCCGCAGAACACCCGCACCCCGGCCTCGGCCAGCAGGAACAGCGGCGGCAAGGTGGCGCCGCCGGCGCCGTGGGAAACCAGCGCCACGCCGGCCTCGGCCATCAGGGCGGCGGCGGCCTGCTGCTTGCTCTCGGGGATGCCGCCCAGGCAGAAGCCGTGGCTGATGGTGACCTTGCCCTGCATGGCGTGGGCGCGGGTGCGGGCGCAGATCTCCTGCAGGCTGAACAGGCCGAGCTCGCCAGGTTCATGCAGGTGGATGTCGATGCCGACGCCCTGGCGTTCCGCGATGCCGAAGATCGCGTCCAGTTGCCCGCGGGGGTCGCGGTCCACCTCGGCCGGGTCGATGCCGCCGACCAGGTCGGCGCCGCAGCGGATGGCGTCCTCCATCAGCGCCACCATGCCCTGGGCGCGCATGACGCCGGCCTGCGGGAAGGCCACCGTCTGCACCGTCGCCATGTGGGCGTGGGCGGCGCGGGCGGCCAGCACGCCTTCCAGCGCCTTCAGGCCGAAGGTGGGCGTGATGTCCACATGGGTGCGGATATGCCCGGTACCATGGGCGACGCAGCGGCGGATCA
Source organism: uncultured Rhodospirillales bacterium (assembly GCA_903835235.1). Classification (GTDB taxonomy): domain Bacteria; phylum Pseudomonadota; class Alphaproteobacteria; order Acetobacterales; family Acetobacteraceae; genus CAIMOR01. The sequence continues at coordinate 107,464 of CAILMF010000036.1, read as the reverse complement.
GCTCGCCGGCGCGGGCCTCGGTGTTAAGCGGCAGGCTGGGCAGCAGGCGCTGGTCGGTCTCGATCCGGCTCATCCGGAAGGGTTCGGCCTGGTGGCCGATCCAGGGCAGGCCGAACAGCGTCTTGTCCAGGTGCATATGGCCGTCCGCCAGCGCCGGCAGCACCAGGTCGCCGTGGAGGTCGTGCGTCGCGGCGGCCGGCGGCAGCGCGGCCCCGGCGGGCAGGATGGCGGCGATGCGGCCGGCGCTGAGCGCCAGCGCCATGCCGGTGCGGCCATCGGCCAGGCGGGCGTTGGTCAGCAGGGTGTCGCAGGGGGTCATGGCGGGGGTCCTCGGCCGGCGGGTTCGGCCGCGATCATCCCCCGGCGGGGCGGCGGGCGCGAGGCCCTTCCGCGTCGTGTCAGTCGGCCTTCAACCCCGCGCGCCTGATCAGCCCGCCCCAGCGCTGCATTTCCACCTGGATGAAGCGGGCGAATTCGCCGGGCGTGCCGGGGGCGGGGTCGGCGCCCTCGTCGCGCAGCCGGGCCAGCACTTCCGGCGCGGTCAGCGCACCGCGGATGGCGGCGTTGAGGCGGCCCAGGACCGGCTCCGCCAGCCCGGCGGGGCCGACCACGCCGTACCACTGCGCCGCCTCGAAGCCCGGCAGCGTCTCGGCGATGGCGGGCAGCTCCGGCGCGGCTTCGATGCGGGTGCGGGTGGAGACGCCGAGCGCGCGGAGCTGCCCGGCGCGCACCGGCGGCAGCAGTGCGGGGCCGCCGGACATGGTCATGTCCACCTGGCCGCTGATCATGTCGGTCACCATCGGCGCGGTGCCACGGTAGGGGATGTGGCTGAAGCCGATGCCCGTGGCGTCTGACAGCGCCGCCATGGCCAGGTGCGCGGCGCTGCCATTGCCGCCGGAGCCGAAGCTGAGCGGCTGGCGCGCGGCGCGGGCGAAGGCGAGGAACTCCGCCATGGTGGTGGCGGGCACGCTGCGCGGGCTGACCGCCAATATGTTGGCGACCATGGCGATCAGGCTGATGGCCGAGAGGTCCTTGGCCGGATCGTAGCCCAGGCGCGGATACAGTGTCGGGTTGACTGCCAGGGTGCCGATATGGCCGACGCCGATGGTGTAGCCGTCCGGCGCGGCGCGGGCGATCAGCTCGGTGCCCACGCTGCCGCCGGCGCCGGGGCGGTTTTCCACCACCACCTGCTGGCCCAGCGTGGCGCCGATGCGCTGGGCGACGACGCGGCCGAGGATGTCCGTGCTGCCGCCGGGGGTGAAGGGCACCACCATGCGGAGCGGGCGGCTGGGCCAGTCATCAGCCCGGGCCAGGGCTGGGGCGAACAGGCCAGGAGCGAGGAGGAGCGGCAGGGCGCGGCGCGGCAGGAGCATCCGCGCAGCGCAGCACTCCCGCGCGCCGGCGTCTACCGGGGCTGCACATCCGGGTTGCCGCCGGGCGTGCCGGGGGGCGGGATCACACGGGAGGCGCCGGGGGCGTGCATCGGCGGCATCACGCTCATGCCCGGGTCCGGGTTCATGCCGGGGCTGAGGACACCGCCCATCGGGGCCTCGCTGCCGCTGGAGGCGCCTGGGGGCAGCAGCCGTTCCGGGATGCGGGTGCCCGGCTCGGCGCTGGGCGGGGTGACGGGCGGGCGTTCCGGCACAGGTGCGGGGACGCGCTGAGCCCAGGTGCCGCCGGGCCAGGCCAGCAACAGGGCCGCGATGGCAAGGCGGATGGTGCGGCGCATGGCGTCAACTCCCGTGATGTCGCACCAACGCCGTCCCTGGCGCGCGGTTCGCCTGGCGTCTGCCGAGGCGCGGCCTGGAGCCTGCGAGCCGCTGGCGGCAGCGCCTCACAGGCTCCAGGCATTGGTCCAGCGGCTGATTCACGCCGCCGGTGTTCCCACCGGCGACGATCAGACGCTAGGCTGGCCGCGACAACGCAAAGGTTCCCGCATGCCGGTGTTGAGCCCGACCAACTCCCCCATCGTCGCCGCCTATGTCGCGAAGACGCCTGGTTCCGCCGCGCTGCACGCGAAGGCCAGCGAAGTGCTGCCGAGCGGGATCGCGCATGACAGCCGCCACACCGACCCCTACCCGATCTACACCGCCCGCGCCGCCGGCGCCCGCAAGTGGGACGTGGACGGCAACATGATGGTCGACTTCTACGGCGGCCATGGCAGCCACATGATGGGCCACTGCCCGCCCACGGTGATGGCCGCGGCCCAGGCGCAGCTGATGCAGGGCACCCAGTTCGGCAGTTGCCACGCGCTGGAGGTGGAATGGGCCGGGCTGGTGCAGGCCATGGTGCCCTGTGCGGAGCGGGTGCGCTTCACCAGCAGCGGCACGGAAGCCACGCATATGGCGCTGCGCCTGGCGCGGGCGTTTACCGGGCGGCGCAAGGTGGTGCGGTTCCTGCGGCATTTCCATGGCTGGCACGACCACATGGCCTTTGGCGTGGACAACCATTTTGATGGCTCGGCCTCGCCCGGCGTGCTGCCGGAACTGGCCGCCGAGGTGGTGCTGCTGCCGCCAAACGACATCGAGGCGGTGAAGAAGTGCTTCGAGGGTGATGACGATATCGCTGCGCTGATCCTGGAGCCGACCGGGGCGTCCACCGGCATGATCCCGACCACGCCGGGCTTCCTGGCGGCGCTGCGGGCGGCGTGTACGGCGCATGGCGTGGTGCTGATTTTTGACGAGGTGGTGACGGGTTTTCGGGTGTCTCCAGGCGGGGCGCAGGGCGAGGCCGGCGTGACGCCGGACCTGTGTACACTCGCAAAAATTCTGGCCGGCGGGTTGCCTGGCGGCGCCGTCGCCGGCCGGCGGGATATCATCGACTGGCTGGACTTCGAGGTCTCCGCCGAGAAGAAGCGCGAAAAAGTAAAACACCAGGGCACCTACAACGCCAACCCGGTCTCGGCCGCGGCGGGGATCGAGACGCTGAAGCTGATCCGCGATGGTGGGCTGTGCGCCAAGGCCACGGCGGCGGCGCAGGCGATGAAGCTGGCGTTCAACCAGGTGCTGGCCGAGGAAGGCGTGCCCTGGGCCGTGTACGGGGAGCACAGCGTGATCCACTTCTTCACCAACCCGCAGGGGATGGCGGTGGACCCGATGAGCTGGTCGCCGGACGGCCAGCAGGAGGTGCTGATGGCCGGGGAGCCGCGCGCGGGATTGATGAAGAAGCTGTACCTGGCGCTGCTGGTGGCGGGCATCGACCCCAAGGGGGCGCGGGGCGCCATCCTTTCGGCCGCGCATGGGCCGGCGGAGATCGGCGAGGCGACCGAGAGCTGGCGCCAGGCATTGCGCATGCTGAAGAACGAGGGCGAGTTGCGGCACTGATGCCGCCCCCTCGGGCGGTTCATCCGCCGCGCAGTCGCGGCCTGCCACCTTGGCCGCCGGGGCGCTTTGCCGATATCGGGGCCTGCTGCCAAAGGTGCGGTACGGCGCTGCCGGCGGCGTGATCCACGTCGGGTGATGAGCCCGCAGGTTTTGTTTGAGAGGCTGGTTGACCGCGCCGGCGCTTCCGCCTGCGCGGACCAAGCCGCGGATGGAGGAGAACAACATGCCAGTCGACAAGGCCGCGATCCAGGCGATGCATCCGCCGGAGGGCATTCCGTTCCAGCTACGCAAGATCGGCCACACGGTGCTGTTCGTCAGCGACCTCGCGGCCTCGGTGCGCTGGTACACCGAGGTATTGGGCTTCAAGCTCTCGGACGTGTTCGACGAGAGCATGATGGCCGGCGGCATGGTCTTCCTGCGCTTCGGCCCGGACCATCATTCGGTGGCGCTGGTGGGGGATGGCCAGAAGCCAGGCATGCGCCGCGGCATGCACCACACGGCGTTCGAACTGGGCACGCTGCAGGAGGTGATCGACGCGCGCGACCACCTGAAGCGGCACGGCGTGAAGATCGTGTTCGAGGGCAGGCGCCGCGCCGGCTGCCAGGTGGCGGTGGAGTTCCTGGACCCGGATGGCCACCACCTGGAGCTGTACTGGGGCCTGGACCAGGTGGGCTATGACGACCGGCTGCGCCCGGCCGAGCAGTGGCGCCCGGCGAGCACGTTGGAGGATGCCTTGGCCAATCCGCCGCTGGGGCAGGATACCTCTTTGCGGCGATGAGGCGTCGCCTGTAGCCTGCCTGTCATCCGCGCCCAGACGCGGAAGATGGGGAGAGAAAAGATGCGCCGCCGCACCCTGGCTGCCGGCCTGATGCTGCCCTTCCTGGCTGGCCGCGCCCGCGCCGCCGGCTGGCCCGACAAGCCGCTGCGGCTGATGACGCCGGGCAGCCCCGGCGGCAACCCGGACATCCTCTGCCGGATATTGGCGCAGCGCCTGGGGGAGGTGCTGGGCCAGCCCGTGGTGGTGGAGAACCGCCCGGGCGCCTCGGGCATCATCGGCACCGAGACCGTCTTCAACGCCGCGCCGGACGGCTACACCGTGCTGTTCGGCTACAACCAGCTGATGACGCTGAACAAGCTGCTGTTCCGCCGGCTGCCCTATGAGCCGGATCGCTTCACCCGGGTCTCCCTGGTTTCCGACACGCCCTTCGTCATGCTGGTGCCGGCCTCGCTCGGCGTTTCCACCGTGCCGGAATTCGTGGCGCTGGCGAAGCAGCGGCCGGGCAGCATCGCCTGGGGCACCAGCGGCCCCGGCAGCTTCGCCCACCTGTGCGGAGAACTGCTGATGCGCGATGCCGGGATTGAGATGCTGCACGTGCCGCATCGCGTCACGCCTCGGAACGAGCTGATCGCCGGGCAGATCCAGCTGGCGATCGAGCCGACCGCGCTGGCGATAACCCTGACGCGCGGGCCGGATGCGCGGGTGAAGGCGCTGGCGGTGCTGGGGCGGCAGCCGGAGCCGGAGTTGCCCGGCGTGCCGCTGATGAAGCAGTTCTACCCCAACATCATCGCCTATGCCTTCCATGGCATCTGGGGGCCGCCCGGCATGGCGCCGGAGGCGGTGGCTGCGCTGTCCCGCGCCATGGTCGGCCTGGCCGGCGACCCCTGGGTGACCGAACGCTTCAAGCCGCTGGCCACGCGCTTCATCGCCCAGGGGCCTCAGGCGCTGGACCAGGCGATGCGCGACGATGTGGTGCTGTGGGAGAAGGTGGTGCGGGAGCGCGGGATCAGCCTGGATTGAGCTGCCGCTGGCGACGCCTGGCGCGCCGCCTCGTCCAGGCATCGGCGAGGATGACCAGCACCGCCAGCACCGGGGCGGCGACGAAGCTCAGAGCCAGGGCCACCCGCAGCAGGCCGCGCCGCAGCAGCCACCAGACCAGCGGAAAGGCCAGCCAGCTGAAGGGCATCGCCGCCACGCGCTGCCACAGGCTGCGCGGCCAGCGGCGGAATACCCGGCCGCTGCCATCCTGGCGGATATCCTCGGCGAAACGGTCCAGCGGCGAGGCTGGCGGCACCTGCTCGCTCATCAGGCCTCCGCCATCGCCAGGTTCAGGTTGGCTTCCCGCGCCGCCAGACGGCTCAGCATGATCAGCACGGCGTTGTAGTAGTCCGTCGCCGCCGTGATGGCGGGCATCGGCAGGGTGCGCTGCTGCGCCGAGTTCAGCCGCGCTGCCAGCAGCAGCCGGGCCACGGCGACAATGCCGGGCGTTGCCTCATAGGGGGCTGCAGTCTCGGTGCGCAGGTCCCACCAGGCCGGCTGCCCGGCGCCACGCGTGGGGTCGAACCACAGGGCCATCAGCGGGTCCACCGCCGGGTGGTTCGCCAGGCCACCCCAGCTCATGTAGAGCGGGATGCGCACGGCATCCCAGGAAAACCGCGGCGGCCATTCGCTGGCGATGCGATAGCGACCGCCGGCGCGCGGCACCTCCACCCAATCCGCGGCCAGGCGGCGCCGGCCGAAGCGGGCGTGGTCCAGCAGGTCCAGCATGCCCGCTTCCAGCCGGCGCCAGCGCGGGTCGGGCTGCATCGCGTCCAACTCCCGCATCGCCGGGAAAACGGCGTAGGACGGGTTCACCACCATGTGCTCGCCATGGTCGAAGCCGGTGGTGCCGGGGCGCATCAGCAACTGGCCATTGGCCTCGAAGGTGTTGTAGCGCAGGAAGTCGCTGGCCATGGCCTTGGACAGGCGAAGGTAGTCAGCGTTGTGCCAGCGCACCGCGCCGCGGCACAGGGCCCAGGCCACCAGCAGGTCGCCATCGGCGGCGTTGTTCAGGTCACCGCGATCCTGGCCGGGTGCCTCCGGGCGCCAGCGCCAGGCCAGCAGGCGGTCGTCCCTGCGGCGCAGGTTGCGCTCGGTCCAGCCGAGCATTCGCGCGAAGGTCGGCTCGGTATCGAAGGCGGCGGCCAGCAGCAGGCCGTAGCCCTGACCCTCCGAGTGGGAGACGTTCCCGTTGCCGGTATCCACCACCCGGCCGTCGGCGGCGACGAAGCGGTTGCGGAACACTCCCCAGCCTTGCTGGTCGGTTTCCGCCGGGGCAGGCAGCGGCGCCAGCAGGGCCAGCCCGGCGCCAAGGGCGCCCCTTCGGCTCAACCAGCCCTGGAGAGACCTGTTCCTGTTGGGGTAGCCGGGGTTGTGTGACATCGAGCGATTCGAAATTCTTAATCGATATTTCACACGTTAACACAACCCATGCGCGTATCGCTATGACCCAATTCGCCTCGTATGCGGAGGCATGATGTCGTCGGCGGCCTCAGCCGCGCAGCTTCGGCATTTGCAGCAGGTGCCAGGGGCTGGGCATGGCGCCGCACTTCACATGCACCAGGGCCGGGGCCTTCAGCGCTATGGCATCGCCGACCGCGCGTTCCAGCCCGGCGGCGTCCGAGACGCGGAAGCTGGCCATGCCGAAGGTCTCGGCCAGGCGGGCGAAGTCCGGGTTGTGCAGGTCGCTGGCGATCTGCCGGTTGCCGTAGTGCTGCGCCTGGATGCGCTTGACGTTGAAGAAGGCGTTGTTGTCGAACACCACCACCACCACGGGCAGCTTGTGCTGCACCGCCGTCGCCAGCTCGCCGATCTGGTACAGGAAGCCGCCATCGCCGGCGATGGAGACCACCGGCACCTCCGGCCGCACCGCCTGCGCTCCCAGCGCGGTGCCGTAGCCCCAGCCCAGATTGTCCTGGTAGCCCGGGGAAAGGAAGGTGCGGTCGCGGCTGACGGGAAAGCCGAGTCGGCTGACGAAGCCGACCTGGGTGACCTCGTCGACGAAGATGCCGTCTTCCGGCAGCGCCGCGCGGATGGCGCCGAGGAAGCCCATCTGCGGTTCCAGCTTGGCCAATTCGCCGTCCATCCAGGCCATGTGCCCGGCCACCTCGGCGGCGCGGCTGGCATGGGCGGGGGTGGCCAGCAGGCGTTCCAGCAGGGCGGGCGCGGCGGCGGTGGCATCGGCGACCACCGGCACGGTGGCACTGCGAAAACGGTCGGGCTCCAGCGCATCCACGTCGATGCGGACCACCTTGAGGTCCGAGTCGACGCCCCAGCCGCCCTGCTGCATGAACAGCCTGGTGCCGATGGCCAGCACCACGTCGGCATCCCGCCACAGCCGATGGCCAACACTGACCGGCACCGAGAGCGGATGGGCGGAGGGCACCACCCCCCTGCCCCGCCGATAGCTGGTGATGGGCGCCTGCAGGTGTTCCGCGATGCCGGCGATGGCGGCGCCGGCGCCGATGGCCCCGCCCCCCAGCACGATCAGCGGCCGCTTGGCGCCGGCCAGCAGCGCGGCGGCCTGATCCAGCGCGGCTTCGTCCAGCGCCGGGGTTTCGGCCTGCACCGGGGCGCCCAGCGCAACCGGCGCGCGCTTCGGCCAGATATCCATGGCGCATTCCAGCACCGCCGGGCGCGGCCGGCCGCTGATGGCGGCCTGCAACGCGGCGGTGGTCAGGCTCGCCGCCTCATGCGGGCCGGTGATGCGGGCCGTGAACTTGGCGATATGCGCGGCCATGCCGAGCTGGTCGTGGATTTCGTGCAGGTGACCATGGGCGCGGTCGATATCGGCCTGCGGGATCTGCCCGAGCAGGCCCAGCACCGGCGCATTCATGGCGTAGGCGGTCAGCAGTGCCGCCGTGGCGTTCAGGAAGCCCGGCCCCGGCACCACGGCGAAGGGCCAGGGCTTGCCGGTGGCGAGCGCGGCGCCGAGCGCCATGTAGGCGGCGGTCTGCTCATGCCGCGGGTGGATCACGCGCAGCCGGTCCTGCGCGGCGTGGAAGGCGTCGAACAGCGGGTCGTTGTGCAGCCCGGGCAGGGCAAAGACCTGGTCGATACCGTTCAGCAGCAGGGTTTCCACAACGGCTTCCGCCGTGGACATCGGGCGCGTTGCGGCAGCCGGGGGGGCAGGATGCGATGCGGTCATTGCGCAGCCCTAGCCCGGGGTTGCCACCTGGGCAAGCCAGCGTGTGATCGTCGCAGGCGGAATCGCCAAGGACATGAATCACCCGACATAACAGGGCGCTAGCGGCTGTCAGGCGCTTCTTTCCGCGCCTGGTGGACCCTAGCTGCGGGCGGCGGCGGGCGGGGCACGCGCGGCCCCGGCCATGGCCAGGGTGCCCGCGGGGTGACCGGCGCCGGCGTTGCGGCTGGCGGTGGGCGCCTTGCCAGCCAGCGCCGGAGCCGCCGCGGCATGCTGGGCCGGTTTGGCAGCAATCGCGGTCAGGTTCTGCTGGCGCGGCGCGGGGGCCTGGGCGTGCTGGGCACGGCTCGGCGGGGGGGCGCAGAGCCGGTCCGGCAGGGTGGCGACCGCGGCGAGGCGCGCGGGGGGGCGAGCCTGGGCAGAACGGGGGCGGGCTTCATGCGCCGCCAGGCGTTGGCGGGCCTGGGTCGGGCGCCGGGCGTGATGGGCGGCGGCGGCGGGCTTATCGGGTTCGGCGGCGGGTGAGGCAACGTCGGCGCGCACCCATTGTGGCGCTGGCAGGCTGAGCAGCGTGCCGAACTCGGACGGGACGGGCTCGCTGGCGGGCATGGCGGGTGCGGCTTCGGCCGTGGCGCCAAGGGTGAGGCGGGCGACCGGCTGGGCCGGCTCCTGCATCACCGGCTGCCAGGCGGCAACCCGGCGCGGCGCTTCCGGCACCCACTGGATGTTCAGCATGAAGGCCAGCAGCATCACTGCCACCGAGGCCATGGCCAGCAGGGGCCTACCCCGCCGACCGGGTTCAGGCGCGGCTTCGTCTTCGCCGCTGACATAGTCCGGGTCCATGTACCAGGGCGTATGGGCCTGGAACCGCGGGGCACCGGCGCGGGCGTCGTATTCCGCCCAAACCGCTTCCCATTCGCTCATCCTGATCTTCATCGCCACGTTTTCCAGCAGATGGTGCTGGAGCGGTTTTAGACGCACGCGGCCAAATTTTGCAACCTAAAGTTGCGCTCTCCCGCCAGATGATTTGTTTGTAAACAACATGTTAATGCGGACTTGGCTCGGGAGGGGCGGGGATGCGCTACCCATGCGCGCATCCCCCGCCCCCTCCCGGCCGTCGCTCAGCCGGTGATGCCGGCGCCCTTCTGGTACCAGTCCAGCATCTGCTCGCCGTTCCAGTGCAACACGCCGCTGTGCTTGGCGACATGTTCGTAGAACTTCTCCAGGTACTTGATCCGGTGCGGCTGGCCGGAGATGTAGGGGTGGATGGCCAGCGACATGATTTTTGCTCGTTCGGCGCTTTCCTCGTACAGCCGGTCGAACTGGTCGATCGCGCGCTTGAGCAGGTAGTCGCTCTCATGATGCTGCACGATCATCATGGGGATGTCGTTCAGCTCCACCGTGTAGGGCAGCGTCACCAGCGGGCCTTTCTCGGTGCGGATCGTCGTCGGCTCATCGTCATAGACCCAGTCGCCGATGTACTTCACGCCCGCATCCACCAGGAATTCCGGCGTCTCGAAGGTTTGCGTCAGCCCCGGGCCAAGCCAACCGACCGGGCGCTTGCCGGTGAATTTTTCCAAGCGGTCCTGGCTGCGCATGATCATCGCCAGCTGGTCGGTTTCCTTGTGGATCGGCCCCTGTTCCCAGCTGTGGCCCATGAACTCCCAGCCGGCATCCAGCGCCTGCTTGGCCACGCGCTCGTAATCCTCCACCACGCGGGCATTGATGCTGAGTGTCGGCGCGATGCCGAGCTTTTCGTAGAGCTTGAAGAAGCGCCAGACGCCCACGCGCATGCCGTATTCATGCCAGCCCCAGTTGGGCACGTCCGGCAGCAGCACCTGGCCGGTCGGCGCCGGGATCACCTGGCGCGCCATGGGCTTGGAGATGTCCCAGACCTCCAGGTTCACGATACTCCAGACCACCATGCGGTTGCCGCCGGGCAGCTTCATCGGCGGGCGGTCGACAATGGCGGAATATTCGTGGCGGTCGCGCGGGGCCATGCTCATGCGGGCGTTCTCCTGATCCGCCGAGGTTAGGGTTGGCGCGGCGCGTGGACAAGCCGCGCCGCACCGGGGCAGATTGGTGGGAACGGAGGAATGCCCTGATGACCCAACGCCCTGGCGCCAGCCGCCGTGCGACCTTGGCGCTGCCCGCGCTGCTGCTGGCGCGCGGCGCCCAGGCGCAGGGAAGCTGGCCGAGCCAGCCGATCCGCATGATCTCGACCGGCTCGCCCGGCACCTCGACCGATGTATTGGCCCGGCTGGTGGCGGATGGCCTGGCGGCGCGGCTGGGCCAGCCCTTCCCGGTGGATGCGCGGCCGGGCGCGGATGGGCTGATCGGCACCCAGGCCTTCACCCAGGCGGCACCCGGCACGGCGCTGTTCTTCACCAATGCCGGCACCATCACCACGCTGCCGCTGATGCATGACCGGCTGCCCTACGACACCTGGTCCGACCTGGTGCCGATTGTGCCGACCTGCACCGACTTCCTGGCCTATGCCGTGCACAGCGACTTCCCTGGGCGGACCCTGGCAGAAATGTTCGCGCGGGTGCGGGCGGAGCCGGGCAAGTACAGCTGGTCCTCGGCGCCCGGCGGCACCTACCTGCTGACCCTGGCCTTCCTGAAGCAGCAGGGGCTGGACATGCCCTTCATCAGCTATCGGGTTTCCAGCCAGGCGGTGACGGATACCGCGGCCGGCCGCGTGGCGATGACGGTGCAGCCGCTGACCCCGCTGGTACCGCTGGCGCAGGACGGTAAGCTGCGCGTGCTGGCGGTGACGCCGGGGCTGCGGGCACCGCGCGCGCCGGAGGTGCCAACCGCCCGCGAGGCTGGCTTCCCGATGCTGGAGGTGGAGGGCTTTCCCGGGATGTTCGGCTGGAAGGGCATGCCGGCGCCACTGCTGGCCAGGCTGAATGCCATGGTGCAGCAGATCATCGCCGTGCCGGAGGTGGTGGAGCGGTTTCGCGGGCTGGGGCTGGTGCCGCGACCCTCGACGCCGGCGCAATTCGGCGCGGACCTGCGGGCGCTGCATGAAAAGCTGGCGGCCGTGGCGCGGGTGTATGGTGCGCGGCCACCGGAGTAGCGCCGCCCGCACGGGGCGGGCGGCGCGGTCTCGGCTCAGGCCGGGGTGAACATCGGGAAGGGCGGCGCGCCCTCCCCCTGGGTCGGCTTGAACACCAGTTTTACTTTTTGGCCAATCTTCAGCGTGCTGAAGTCGCAGTCGACGATGTTGGTCATCATCGTCGGGCCGCCATCCAGCGTCACATAGGCCACGGCGTAGACTTCCGGCGCACGCGCCATGACGCTGACGCTGTAGATCGTGCCGCCGCCGGGGTGCTCGTTCCAGCTGGTCTTCTCGCTGAGGCAATGCGGGCAGACCGCCCGCGGATACCAGTGGGACTTGCCGCAGTCGTCGCAGCTGCGCAGGAGGAACTTGCCTTCCTTCGCCGCATTCCAGAACACTTCTGTCTCGGGGTTGACGCCCGGCGCGGGGATCGCGCGTTCCTTACCGGCCATGGTCGATCACTCCCGTTCCAGAATAAGCGTGGCGCCGCCGTGGCGGCTGCCGAGCAGGCCGCCCGTGCCGTGGGCCAGCACCAGGTCGGCATTCTTCACCTGCACCGCCGGGTGGGCCTCGCCGCGCGCCTGGCGCACGGCTTCGATCACCTTGGTGATGCCGCCGCGGTTGGCCGGGTGGTTGTTGCACAGCCCGCCGCCATCCGTGTTGAAGGGCAGCTTGCCGACGCCGCTGATCAGGTTGCCGTCGGCAACGAAGGCGCCGCCCTTGCCCTTTTCGCAGAAGCCCAGGTCTTCCAGCTGCACCACCACGGTGATGGTGAAACTATCATAAATGCTGGCGTACTTGATGTCGGACGGCTTCACGCCGGCCTCGCTGAACGCCATCGGGCCGGAGCGCACCGCGGCGGAATAGGTCAGGTCAACCGCGCCGCCCATCTGGCCCTTCATGCTCTCGCCGGCGCCCAGCACCTTGATCATCGGGCGCTTCAGCGTCTTGGCGATGTCGGGGTGGACAACGACCAGGGCGCCGCCGCCGTCACTCACGACGCAGCAGTCCAGCCGGTGCAGCGGGGTGGCGATCAGCGGGGAGTTCACCACCTGCTCCACCGTCACCACGTCCCGCAGCATGGCGTGCGGGTTGTGCTGGGCGTGGTGGCTGGCGGCCACCTTGACCCAGGCCAGCTGCTCGCTGGTGGTGCCGAACTCATACATGTGGCGGGCGGCCACCATGGCGTAGGCGTTCACCGTGGCGATGCCCAACGGGAATTCCCACTGGGTGTCCGGTGCATCGGCGCCGCGCATGCGCGGGGTGGCACCGGAATGGCCTTCGGACCGCGGGCGCCCGGCCAGCGTGATCAGCGCCACCTTGCACTTGCCCATGGCAATGGCCTGGGCGGCATGGCTGACATGGCTGATGTAGCTGCAGCCACCGACATCGGTGCTGTCCAGGTGGGTCAGCTTCAGGTTCATGTAGTCGGCCATGGCCAACGGGCCCAGCCCCGGCGCGTCGCCGGCGCAGAAATAGCCGTCCACGTCGTCCTTGGTCAGGCCCGCGTCACGCAGCGCGCCGGCGGCGCTTTCGGCGTGCAGCTGGGCCACCGACTTGTCCTTCGCCAACCGCGTCGGATGCTCGTAAGCCCCCGCGATATAGGCTTTTCCTTTGATGGTCATGCGATCCGCACGCTCCCTACCCCTTGCCGCGGCCCGATTGGTCCGCGCGGCGCGCACAATGCCGCCGGGCCGCGCGTTGGGCAACGGTGCCCCTGGCGGGTGGGCGCCGCGGCTGTCATCCGATCAAACTTGTTACGCGGCAACCAGAGCGAGTATGAGCAGGGGGTGATGACCCTCCCCCCCCAGCATCGTCGCCGACTGCTCGTTGCCGGGCTTGGCCTGGTCGCGACCGGTTCCAGCACCGCGCAGGCCAGACCCATCCGGCTATTCGTCGGGGCTGCCGCCGGCACCGGCATCGATATCGCCGCCCGGACCTATGCCGCCCCATTCGGCGCTGCGCGGGGCCAGCCGGTGGTGGTGGTGAACCGCCCCAGCGCCGGCGGCGTACTGGCCGCCGAGACCGTGGCCCAGGCCGCGCCTGACGGCCTCACCCTGCTGTATTCCAGCCTGGGGCCGCTGGCCATCGCGCCCCAGCTGGTCAAGCCGCTGCCCTACCACCCCATCACCAGCTTCACCCACCTGGCCCGGCTCGCCTCCGGCGGCTTCGCCATCGCGGTGCCGGCTGCCTCCCCAGCGCGGGACATCCCGGGCCTGGTGGCGCTGCTGCGCGACAAGGGGGCGGCGGCGAATTACGGCAGCAGCCAGGGCAGCGTGGCCTACCAGCTGGCCGGCGCCATGCTGCTGGGCGCCATCGGCGGCACCGCCATGCACATTGCCTATCGCACCACCGGAGAGGTTGTGGCCGCGGCCGAAAGCGGCGCGCTGGACTTCATCGTGGACCTGCGGACGCTGTTGCAGCCGCATCATGGCGCCGGCGGGCTGCGGCTGCTGGCGGTGACCAGCGAGGACCCCGACCCCGGCATGCCGGAGCTGCCACCGCTGAACCGGCGCTATCCCGGCCTGGTGCTGGAAAGCTGGGTCGGCTTTTCCGCGCCGCGCGGCCTGCCGGCGGCCGAGGCCGCCCGGCTGGAGGCCGCCGCCCAGGCCACGCTGGAGGATGCCGGCGTGCGGGAGATGCTGCTGCGTTCGGGCGCCGCGGCGGATTGGCTGCCCGGCTCGGCCTTCGCCGCCTTCGTCGAGGCGGAGTTGCTGCGCCTGGCCGGCATCGCCGACGCCGCGGGGTTGCGGCCCTCCTGAACACCGGTAGTCGGCCCGGCGATCCCGCCGTATTCATACGGTCACGAAAGCGCAGGGAACGCCCATGACCGTCGCCGCTACCGGACCTCTGGCCGGCATCCGCATCCTCGACCTCACCGCCGTGGTGCTGGGCCCCTTCGCCACCCAGACCCTGGGCGACTGGGGCGCCGAGGTGATCAAGGTGGAGAACCTGGATGGCGACCTGGCACGGAATTCCGGGCTGTTCCGCAACAAGGGCATGGCCAGCGTCTTCCTGCAGATCAACCGCAACAAGCGCAGCGTGGCGCTGGACCTGAAGCAGCCCGCCGCCAAGGAGGTGCTGCGCCGGCTGATCCCGAGCATCGACGTGCTGGTGACCAATATCCGCCCGGCCGGCATGGACCGCCTGGGCTTCGGCTATGAGGCCTGCCGCGCGCTGAACCCGAAGCTGGTCTTCGCGGTGGCCACCGGCTTCGGCCAGGACGGCCCGCACAAGGCGCGCCCGGCCTTCGACGAGATCATCCAGGCCGCCAGCGGCTTTGCCAGTTCCATGGGCACGGATGACGAGCCGGCCTTCGTGCCCAGCCTGCTGGCCGACAAGCTGACCGGCATGGCCTTGGTGCAGGCGGTCTGCGCCGCGCTGTTCCACCGCGAGCGCAGCGGCGAGGGCCAGCTGGTGGAGGTGCCGATGCTGGAGACGCTGACCGCCTTCAACAGCGTGGACATGCTGGGCGGCATGAGCTTCGAGCCCGTGCTGGGCCCGCCCGGCTACAAGCGCCTGAAGCACCGCAAGCCCGCCCAGACCAAGGACGGCTGGCTGACCATGCTGCCCTATTCCACCGCCAATTGGTGTCGCTTCTTCGAGGCCGTGGGCCACCCCGAGCTGATCGCGGAGCTGGGCGTGCAGGACCCGGTGAAGCGCGGCCAGAACATCGACCAGGTCTATGCCGCGATGCGGGAGATCTCGAAGACCCGGACCAATGCGGAGTGGGAGGAGCTGCTGCTGAGCATCGACGTGCCGCACACCACCTTCACCCGGCAGACCGAGGTGACGGAGCAGCCGCATTTGAAGGCGGTGGGGATGTTCCCGCTCAGCGAGCACCCGACGGAAGGCACGGTGCGGGTGGCCCGGCCGCCGACCAAGTTCGCGAGCACCCCGGCCAGCATCCGTCGCCACGTGCCGCGGCTGGGCGAGCATACCGCTGAAGTGCTGGGCGAGCTGGGCTACAGCGCGGCCGAGATCGCCGCGCTGGTGGACGCCCGCGCGGCGAAGACGGCGTGAGGCTTTCCCCGCGCATCCAGGCCACCGCCGAGCCGGCGATTCCCGCGGCCCGCGCCTGGGCGGCGCGCTATGCCGGCCAGGCCGGGCCGGCTGTCGATCTGACCCAGGCGGTGCCGGGCTACCCGCCCCACCCTGCCCTGCTGGAGCAACTTTCCCGCGCCGCCGGGGATGCGCGGCTGGCCGGCTACGGGCCGATCGACGGCGACCCGGTGCTGCGGGCTGCGCTGGCCGCGGACATCACCCGCTTCTACGGCGCTGAGGTGTCGGCGGCCGACGTGGCGATCACGGCCGGCGGCAATCTGGCCTTCTCCATGGTCATGGCGGTGATCTGCGGCCAGGGCGACAAGGTGGCGCTGCCGACGCCCTGGTACTTCAATCACCAGATGGCGCTGACCATGCTGGGCGCCCAGGTGCTGCCACTGCCCTGCCTGGCCGAGCAGGGCTTCGTGCCCAGCGCCGCCGAGGCCCGCGCCTTGTTGGCGGCCGGTGCCCGCGCGCTGGTGCTGGTGACACCGAACAACCCGACCGGCGCGGTCTATCCGCCGGCGCTGATCGCCGACCTGGCCGCCGCCTGCCGCGAGGCCGACGCCTGGCTGGTGATCGACGAGACCTACCGCGATTTTCTGTCAGTCGCGCAGTCGCCACCGCATGCGCTGTTTGCGGACCCGGCGTGGCGCGACCATGTGGTGCACCTGTACAGCTTCTCGAAGGCCTATTGCGTGCCTGGGCATCGGGTTGGCGCCGTGGTGTGCGGGCCGGCGTTCCGCGCCGAGTTGGTCAAGGCGCTGGACACCTGGCAGATCTGCCCGCCCCGCGCCGCGCAGCACGCCCTGGCCTGGGCGGTGCCGGCGCTGCTGGCGTGGCGCCAGGCCAATCGGGACCTGATGGCCAGCCGCGCCGAAGCCTTTCGTCGTGCCGTGGCGCAGTTGCCAGGCTGGCGGTTGGACGCGCTGGGCGCCTACTTCGCCTATCTGCGCCTGCCCGAGGACGCACCGGACGCCATGGCGGCGGCCGAGACGCTGGCGGCCGAGCGCGGGCTGATGTGCCTGCCCGGCCCGTTCTTCGGCCCCGGCCAGCAGCGCCACCTGCGGCTGGCCTTCGCCAATGTGGGGCTGGAGGCGATTGCCGAGGTGCCGGCGCGGCTGCGCGGGTAGCAGCCCCGCCGGTTTTACGTTGGTACCGGCGGCCGTTGCGCCGCAGGCTCGGCGCCAAGGGAGACCCGACATGACCGACGCCCGCGCCCGCGCCACCGCCTTCTGCGCCGCCTTCGGCCTGCATGTACCGATCTTGCAGGCGCCGATGGCCAGCGCCTCGCCCCCCGCGCTGGCGGCGGCGGTGGCCGGGGCCGGCGGCATGGGCGGGCTGGGCGCGCTGATGAGCGACGCCCGCGGCATCCGCGACTGGGTGAGCACGTTCCGCAGCAGCAGCAATGGCGCCTTCCAGATCAACCTGTGGGTGCCTGAAGCCGCGCCGGTGCGCGACCCCGCGCACGAGGCCGCGGTGCGCCAGGTGCTCTCCGGCCTGGCCGGCGCCGAGGTGCCGGAGGCCGGCCCCGGCCCCTTCCTGCAGGACTTCGAGGCGCAATGCGCGGCCATGCTGGAGGCCGCGCCGGCCACGGCCAGCTCCATCATGGGGCTGTTCCCGCCGGCGGTGGTGGCGCAGATGAAGGCGCGCGGGATGAAGTGGATCGCCAATGCCACCACGGTGGCCGAGGCGCTGGCCGCCCAGGCCGCCGGCGCCGATGCGGTGGTGGCCCAGGGCGCCGAGGCCGGTGGGCATCGCGGCAGCTACGTGAACGCCGCTGCCGAGCAGCAGCTGGTCGGCCTGTTCGCGCTGCTGCCGCAGATGGCGGATGCGCTGGACGTGCCCGTTGTCGCGGCCGGCGGTATCATGGATGGCCGGGCCGTGGCGGCGGCGCTGACGCTGGGCGCCAGCGCGGTGCAGCTGGGCACCGCCTTCCTGCGCTGCCCGGAAACCGGGGTGCACCCGGCCTATGCCGAGGCCGTCGGCCGCACCAGGCCGGAGGATACCGTGCTGACGCGCGGCTTCAGCGGGCGGCTGGGGCGGAGCGTGCGCAACCAGGTGACGGAGGCCTTCGCCGGCGCGGTGCCGCCGGCGCCCTACCCAGTGCAGCGCGCGTTGACCGCCAAGGTGCGGGACGTGGCGGCGGCGGCGAATGACAGCACCCGGATGCAGACCTGGGCCGGCCAGGGCGCCGCACTGGCCCGGTCGGAACCGGCCGGCGAGGTGGTGCGGCGCGTCTGGGCCGAGGCCGAGGCGCTGCTGCCTTAACCCGGGAGGCTACCCTTCCGGCACCAGCAGCCGGCCGTCCAGCAAGCGTTGCAGCGTGGCGCCCGCCACCAGCGCCACGATGCCACTGACCGCCAGCAGCACCAGCCACAGCAGCGGCGCCTGCCACGGCTCCGGATGTGCCCGCGCCGCCTGTTGCAGCGCGCTGGCGAAGGCGGCGCTGGGAAAGGTCCAGCCCCACCAGGACATGGCGAAGGGCGCGCGGGCGAAGTCGCCGACCAGGCTCAGCATCACAGCTGCCATCAGCAGCGCCAGGCCCAGGCAGGCCAATGGCCCGGGGCCGAAGCCACCGGTCAGCCCAGCGAGCGACAGCGCGCCGACGGCCGGGGGCGCCAGGAAGATCACCAGCGCCGGGCGCAGCGCCGCCGGCAGCGCCGGGCCCAGGATCAGCCGGTACAGCAGCAGCGGTTGCAGCATGAACCACAGGAAGGCGCCCAGGCCGAACAGCATCCAGTTCAGCGCCGGAAAGCCCAGCGGCGCGCCGAAGACAGGCGCCAGGATATTGCCGACCAGCGGGATCAACAGCGGCGGCGTCAGCACCGCCGCCAGCTTCGGCGAGCGCAGCAGCCCCCGCACCGTCCAGGTGCCGATGCCGAGATGCGCGACCACGCCGAGGAGCCAGACATCCGCCGCCAGCCCCGGGGCATAGGGGGTCAGCCCGCCGGCGATGATCATCAGGCCGATGCTGACCGTGCCGGCGAAGGCGGCGCGCACCGGGTGGACCAGGTCCGCCGCCAGTGCCCCGGGGTGGCGCAGCGCGCGGGCCAGGTGCAGCCCGGCCAGCGCCAGCCACAGCAGCGTGGCCAGCAGCAACAGCGCTTCCCCGATGAAGCCAGGCGCGCCGAGGCCGCGCGCGGCTTCCCGCCAGGCCAGGCCAAGGCCGCCGATGCCCATTGGCGCCGCGAACAGCGGCAGCGGCAGGTGTTGCAGGCGCGGCTGGGTCAATAGGTGCTGCGCCCGCCCGTCACGTCGAACACCGCGCCGGTGGAGAAGCTGCACTCCTCGGTCAGCAGCCAGCAGACCAGGTTGGCGATCTCCTCGACCTGGACAAAGCGGTTCATCGGGATCTTGGAGAGCATGTAGGCGATCTGCGCTTCCGTCATCTGCTTGAAGATGTCGGTCTTGGCGGCGGCGGGCGTCACGCAGTTCACCCGGATGCCGGTCTGCGCCAACTCCTTGCCCAGCGATTTCGTCAGACCGATGACGCCGGCCTTGGCGGCGCTGTAGGCGGCGGCGTTGGGGTTGCCTTCCTTGCCCGCCACGCTGGCGATGTTGACGATGCGGCCATAATTGCGCGCCCGCATGCCCGGGATGACCGCGCGGTCGCACAGGAAGACGCCGTTGAGGTCGATGTCGATGACCTGGCGCCAGGCATCCACCGGGTAGTTCTCCACCAGCGCATTCGGGCCGGTGATGCCGGCATTGGCCACCAGCAGGTCCACCGGGCCGAGGGCGGCTTCAGTGCCCGCCAGCGCGGCGTTGATGTCGGCCTCGCTGGTCACGTCCACCTTGGCGGCGAAACCGCCGAGCCGCTTGGCCTGCGCCTGGGCTTCCGCCAGGTCCACGTCCCAGATGGCGACCTTGGCACCGCCGGCGACGCAGCGTTCCGCCACCGCCAGGCCAATGCCGCGGGCGCCGCCGGTGATGACCGCGACGCGGCCCTTGAGGTCGTAGCTGTTCATGGTCGATTCCTTGCTTGTTGGCGGCGGTTGTTCGGGCCGCTCAGGGCATGAAGCTGCCGCCGCCGACATCGATGGTCGCGCCGGTGACATAGCCCGCGGCATCGCTGGCCAGGAAGGCCACAACCTCCGCCACGTCCAGCGGCGTGCCGACACGGCCCATCGGCACCTGCGCGATGAAGGCGGCGTTGACCGCATCGGTCGCGCCCTGCGCCATCGGCGTGTCGATCCGGCCCGGCGCGATGGCGTTGCAGGTGATGCCGTCAGGGCCGAGTTCGACCGCCAGCGAGCGGGTGAAGCCCATCAGCCCGGTCTTGCTGGCGGCGTAGTGGGCGCCGGCGATCTGGCTTTTGGCGCGGGCGGCCTGGCTGGTCATGTTGATGATCCGGCCCCATTTACGCGCCTTCAGCGGTACCATGCAGGCCTGGGAGACCAGGAAGGCGCCGGTCAGGTTGACCTCCAGCACCTTCCGCCATTCCGCCACGGGCATGTCGGCGATCTTGCGCGGGCGGCCGTTCAGCTTGGGCGAGATGCCCGCATTGTTGACGACCACGCCGAGCTTGTACCACCAATCCCTGAGCATCTGCGGCAGGTTGCCCACCTGGGCTTCGTCCGAGACATCCAGCCGGATCGCGCGGGCCTCCAGCCCGTCGCGGCGCAGCGCCTCGGCGGTGTCCTCCACGCCCTCGATCACGTCGGCCAGCACCACGGGGTGGCCGGCCTCCGCCAGGCGCCTGGCCACGCCGGCGCCGATGCCGCGGGCGGCGCCGGTGATGAGAGCAACACGGTCGCTGTTCATGGCGTCAACATCACCTTGCTGGCGGCGCGTTGCCGCGCGAGTTCGAAACCCTCGATGCCGCGGGACAGCGGCAGCCGATGGGTGATCATCGGGCGGAAGCTTTCCGGCTGTGCGGCGAGCATGGCCATCACCTTGTCCCAGGTCTGCCGTTCCGCGCCATGGCTGGCGCGGAGTTGCCAGCGCATGCGGACGAACTCGGTGAGTGGCAGGGTCAGCGCGCCGGCGTGGATGCCGACCACGCCGAAGACGCCGCCCTTCTTCAGCACGGTGAGCCCTTCGTTGATGCTGGCGGGCACGCCGGTGGCTTCCAGCACCACATCCACGGCGCGGCCGCCGGTCAGCGCCCTCACCCGCTCGGCCAGCGGCGCCTCGGCCACGTCGATCAGGTCGTGGAAGCCCAGCGCGCGCAGCACGTCGAAGCGCGGCGCATCGGCCCGGCCGCTGACCAAAACGCGGGTGGCGCCGGCGGCGCGGGCGGCCAGGGCGATGGCCTGGCCAATGGTGCCGGGGCCGAGCACCAGCACCGTGTCGCCCACGCCGACCTCCGTGGTCAGCACCGCCTGCAAGCCAACGCCGAGCGGTTCCGCCAGTGCCGCCAGCTCCGCATCCACAGCGTCCGGCACCGGCACGCAGCAGCGCGTGGGCACGCGGACGGTGGGGGCGAAGCCGCCATTGCGGGTAAGGCCAATGCCCTCGCGGTTCAGGCAGTTGCGGGCGTTGTCGCTGAGGCAGTTGGCGCAGCGGCCACAGGCGACGAAGGGAATCACCGCCACGCGCTGACCTGGCTGGAACGGGCTGCCGGTGCCGTTCTTCAGGATGCGACCAGCGAATTCATGGCCCATCACCAGCGGCAGGTGCGGCACCATGAACTCGTAGCCGCCGGACCATTCATAGGCGTGCACATCGCTGCCGCAGATGCCCGCGGCTTCCACCTGCACCACCACCTCGCCGGGGCCAGGTGGGAAGGCGTCGGCCACGTCATCCAGCGAAAGGCCGAAGCCCGCGGTGGTCTTGCGCAGCGAGAGCATCAGAACGGCTCCGGGTAGTGGCCGGCGAAGACCGAAATGGGCGGATGCGCGGCCGGGTCGGTCAGCACATCCAGCAAAACCGGGGCTTTCAGGGCCGCGGCCTTTTCCAGCGTGGCGCTGATCTCGTCGCCGCTGCGCAGGCTCCAGCCTTCCACGCCGCAGCCGCGGGCGATCATGGCGTGGTCGGTTTCGGCGAAGAACACCGCCTTGGTGTGCTCGCCGAACTTCACTTCCTCGGCGTGCTTCTGGTAGCCCAGGATGCCGTTGTTCAGCACCATGGTGACGATGGGCAGTTGCAGCCGGCGCAGCGTCTCCAGCTCCGCCCATGAATGGCCGAAGCCGCCATCGCCGCAGAGGCACCACACGCGGCTCTCGGGCGCGGCGATCTGCGCGCCGATGGCCATCGGCAGGCCCCAGCCCAGGCCGGCGATGCCGCGTGGCGTCAGGAAGCGCTGGCCCAGGCGCGCGGTCAGGCCATTGGCGATCCAGATGCTGGAATAGCTGGCATCCGCCACCACGATGTCGGTGGGGCGGAGCAGCTTGTTCAGCTCCGCCATCAGGCGCTCAGGCCGCACCGGGCTGCTGTTGCGCGTGGTGATGGCGGCGGTGGTCTTCGCGTGCTCGGCATGCGCCTTGGCGATGGCGGCCTCCACGCCCGGGCGCGCAGCGGCGCGGGCGGCGACTCCCTCCGCCAGCACCGCGTCCTTCAGCGCCGCCAGGGTCAGCTTGGCGTCGCCCAGCAGGCGCAGCGCTTCGTAGTTGCGGCCAATCTCCATCGGGTCCGCATCCAGGTGGATGAACGTCGCGTCGCGCGGGTAGAGCTTCCAGCTGTCGGTGCCGTTCTGGTTGGTGCGGCTGCCGATGAGCAGGATCACGTCGGCCTGCTGCACCATGTCGCGCAGGTGTTCGGTCCGCGCCCCCGGCCCCATGACGTAGCCGACCACGCCGAGCGAGAGCGGGTGCGTCTCATCGACGCTGCCCTTGCCCATGACGGTGGTGCCCACCGGCAGGTGCGCCGCCTGTTGCAGTGCGGCCAGCTCGGCGCTGGCATCCGAGAGGTGGATGCCGCCGCCGGCGATGACCAGCGGGCGCTTGGCGCCGGCCAGCAGCTTCGCGGCCTCTGCAATTCGAGACGGGTCCGCCAGCGTGCGGTCCAGCGGCACCATGCCCAGCTGCGCCATGCGCGGGCCGGTGGGCAGCGCCTGGTCCAGCAGCAGGTCCGCCGGCACCAGCAGCACCGCCGGGCCGGGCCGGCCGCTGCACGCGGCGGTGAAGGCCATGTCGACATAGTCCTCCAGCCGGTCGGCGCGGTCCACCCGCTTCACCCACTTCGCCACCGGGGCGAACAGGCCGAAGTGGTCCAGTTCCTGGAAGGCGTTGCGGTCGGTGGCGTCGCGCGTCACCTCCTGCACCAGGGCCAGGACGGGCACGCTGGCCTTCAGCGCTTCCGCCAGCGGGGCCACCAGCAGGGTGGCGGCCGGGCCGTTCTGCGCGGTGACCACGCCGACCTTGCGGCTGATCCGGGCATAGCCATCCGCCATCGCGCCGCCGGCATTCTCCTGCCGGTAGACCTTCTGGTCGATCCCGACATGCGGCGCGGCCAGGTGGAAGGCGCTGGGCAGGCTCTGGCCGAAGGTCAGGGTCACGCCATGGCGGGCAAAGGCCTCGGCCAGGCGCAGCGCCACGGTGGCGTTGCCTCCTGTGCGGGTGGCGGCGGTGTCGGGCATTCGGTCGTCTCCTCGGCGCCGGCCGGCCATCGGGGGCCGGTTGGGCAAGCCGGCAGGCAACCGGCAAGTGCCATGGGCGTCAAGCCGGCGCCTTGCCCAACCGTGGCAGGCCCGGGCCAGGCGGATCCCCTGGGCGCCGCTGTGCCGCCGCCTGGGCCGTCCCTGGAGCGGCCCCTGGGCCCGGCGCCGACCCCGGCGACCGGCCGCGTCAGGAACCCCGCACTGCGTAACGAACCCGCCGGGATCGGCGACTCGCCAGGGTTTTTCGGCGCGACGAACAGTTCCAAATTTTAAACAATTGCGCCGGTTGTCTCATTTTTCTTCCTTAAGTGTCTAAAAAACTGTTGCGATGACCCTCGTATTGATACCTACTCCCGTTAGCAGATTTTTTAGACACATCTCGCTCAGGCTCCAATCAGCCAAAAAGGCGAGCACGAGAAGGACATGGCCATGACCGCGCAACCGACCGTCACCTTCCTCAATGGCGCCACCGACAAGGTGTTCATCGGCGATACCGCCGACCTGACCCTGCGCTTCGACAACACCGCCAGCGGCGCGAATGTCGGCTACGCGCCGTACATCAACGTTGTCCTGCCAACCAACGGGCACGACGGCTCGGGCGCCGGCAACAGCCCGGTCAATGACGGCGTCAGCTTCATCTCCGCGACCTACCTGGGCGCGCCGCTGGAAAGCTGGACCATCGAGTTCAACAGCTCCGGCCAGGCGGTCCACCCCTTCCTGGATGACGCGAGCGGCATGCCGCTGGTGATCGCGGGCACGCCCGGCCAGACCCTGCTGGTGCTGCGCCTGCCCTTCGGCAGCTTCACCACCGACCAGACCCCGGCCGACATCGACCTGAAGCTCGGCGTCTCCAACCTGGCCGACGTCAACAGCCTGCTGGGCGTCTCCGCGACCGCCGGCTTCGCCTACGGCTCCGACCCGTTCGACAACCCCTGCTGCGATCCGCCGGTGGTGGGCAGCACCGTCAACCTCGACATCAACCCCATCGTCGCCGAGCTGACCAAGACCTACATCGGCCCGGAGCAGGAAACCGCCACCGGCCCCAGCTACCCGCGCGAATGGGTGGTGCAGGGTGACTTCGCCCCGGGCCAGCCCTTCACCAACGTGAAGCTGACCGACACCATGCCGGACGGCACGGTGGTGACCGGCGCCCACCTGGAGGTCAACGGCCTCACCATCGCCACCGCCGCCAACATCCACGTCAACAGCAACGGCACCACCACCGTCACCGGCAGCTTCCCCGGCACCATCACCGGCGGCACCCAGGTGCCCACGCTGGTCATCGACTTCTACGTCACCGAGTTCCTGCACGACGGCACCCCGGTGCTGGGCCCGACCACCGGCAGCTTCCGCCAGCTGGACGACAACGCCAAGCTGGACGCCGACTGGAACCCGATCGACGGCCGCGACGCCAACACCCACATCACCATCGACCCGGTCGGCCCGGAAAACACCATCACCGCCAAGTCTATTGCGGTGCAGAAGTACGTGGCCATGGTCAGCGGCGACATGGACGGCAACACCGTGCCGGACTGGCAGCCGCATGGCGTGCTGGAATACGTGCTGGATGGGCAGATCTCGAACTACTTCGAGGCCAACCACCTGGTGATGAAGGACACGCTGGGCGACGGCCAGACCTTCGGCGCCGGCTTCACCCCGCACGTCGTCATCCGCCAGGGCGGCGTCACCATCCTGGATGCCGACCTGACCGCGGCGGAATACACCGTGGCCGGCAAGGACAGCGCCGGCCAGACGCTGATCCAGTTCGACATCTCCAAGGTGCTGGCCGACCACGGCCTGAGCACGGCGCTGGACGGCAATGGCGGCAGCCTGGGCGGCGCCAGCCACGCCACCAACTACAACCAGGCCACCGTCCACATCACCTACCACACCAGCATCGACACCAAGTACACCGGCCCGACCCCGGGCGACGACTATGTCGACCAGGGCGACCCGATCAACAACGACGTGCTGTACGACGGCAACGTCTACACCACGCAGAACCCCATCGAGGATGACAGCCACGCCGGCGTGACCCTGCCGGTCAGCCAGGTCGGCAAGTCGATCTACGCGGTCAACGGCGATACCGCCAAGGGCACCACCACCTTCGCCAACCCGTCGCTGGTACAGTCCGGCGACCTGATCACCTACCGGCTGACGCTGGACCTGCCGCTGACCAGCGCGCACAGCGTCAAGCTGGCCGACTACCTGCCGCTGCCCGTGCTGAAGGTGG
Source organism: uncultured Rhodospirillales bacterium (assembly GCA_903835235.1). Lineage (GTDB taxonomy): Bacteria > Pseudomonadota > Alphaproteobacteria > Acetobacterales > Acetobacteraceae > CAIMOR01. The sequence goes on along the minus strand of CAILMF010000036.1, from coordinate 82,296 downwards.
CCGACAGCAATGCCGATGGCAGCGCCGATACCTTCCACTGGGATGGCCTGAGCGGCGCGACCCCGGCGGCCGGGCACATCGCCTTCGGCAGCACCGACACCTTCCACACCAACGTGCCCGGCGTGACGCCGACGCTCGCCATCGACAGCGTTTCCAACAGCCTGACGCTGAACTTCGGCGACGTGCTGAACGCCAGCTACCCGACCACCCACCTGGACCTGCTGTTCACCATTGCCGTCACCGACGCGCCCTTCGGCGACGGGCTGTACCTGACCAACCAGGTGACCTCGTCGGAGACCAACTCCTTCAACGATGTCAGCCAGGACAACGCGATCATCCAGTTCCTGCTGGGCGAGCCGCGGCTGAAGATCACCAAGGGCGTCATCGGCTCCGACAACCCGACCTCGGCGCTGGACAGCGCGGTCGGCCCGGCCGGCGTCAGCTTCTCGGCCCCCGGCAGCAGCGGCAACCGCTTCACCGGCACGCTGAACAGCAACGCCCTGGACGCCCAGGCGGTGAACGCCAACCTGAGCCACGCCGACGCCGGCGACACGGTTTCCTTCGCCATCATCCTGGAGAACAAGGGCCAGGGCTGGAAGGGCGCCTTCGACACGCTGGTGCGCGACACGCTGCCGGCTGGCTTCGAGATCCCGGCCGGCGGGCTGAACCTGCACGTCACCTTCGGTGATGGCACCTCGGTGCCGTTCCACCTGGTGGGCAGCGGCCTGTTCGACCCCGCGGGCGGCCTGATGCTGGACGATGCCAGCCTGATCCAGGGCTGCATGGGCACCTACAACCCGACCAGCGCGAAGAACGTGGTCGTCATCACCTACGACGCGCACCTGGTGAACAGCGTGCAGGTGCCGAACGCGGCCATCGTCAACACCGCGACCATCGTGAACTACGCGGCGCAGGAAGGCGGCATCAACCGCGCGCCCTATGACAACCTGCCCGACACGGATACCGCCAGCGTCTCGATCTCGCCGGTCATCGACAAGGTCGTCACCGCCACCAGCCTGAGCGCGACCGGGACCAGCCAGGGCAGCAACAGCAACGCCGACCTGGCCATTGGCGAGACCGTCACCTACACCATCACCGTGACGCTGCCGGAAGGCACCTCCAAGTCGGTGTGGCTGGACGACCTGCTCCCCACCGGCAATGGCCAGATCAAGGCGATCTCGGCCACCGTCACCACCGTGGGTGCCAACCTGCACGGCAATGCCAGCCTGGCGGTCGGCCAGACGGCGACGCTCAGCGACACCAATGCGGACGGTGTGGCCGACAAGCTGCACTTCGACTTCGGCAACGTCACCAACACCACCGACAACGTCACCGGCGACCACAAGGACCAGGTGGTTGTCACCGTGGTCGGCGTGCTGACCAACGCCGCCAGCAACACTGCCGGCGACGTGCTGACCAACACCGCCACCATCAGCGCCGAGGACGCGGCCAACCCGGCCAACCGGCTGTCCTACTCCGACACCGCCGACGTGGACGTGGTGGAGCCGCACCTCTCGCTCGACAAGTCGGTCAATGTCTCCACCGCCGATGCCGGCGACATCGTCACCTACACCATCACGCTGGCCAACAACCAGCCGGGCTACAACGCGCCGGCCTTCGATGTCAGCATCGACGACCTGCTGGCCAACCTGCCGCCGAACGCGCAGTTCCAGCACGGCACGCTGGCCATCTCGGCCGGCTCCGCCGCCGCCACCATCGTCACCGGCAATGGCGCGACGGACACGGGCATCAAGGTCACCGCGGCCCAGCTCGACCCCGGCCAGCACATCACCCTGACCTTCCAGGCCAAGGTGACGGACGTGGCCAAGGTCGGCGCCGACGTGCCGAACACCGCGACCTCCACCGCCAGCAGCCTGCCGGGCACGGACGTCAACGAGCGGACCTACACCAACTCCGACGATGCGGATTTCCACATCGCCGCGCCGACGGTCACCAAGGTGATCAGCGCCACCAGCTACAGCGACACCGGCAGCAGCCAGTACAACGCCGGCAACCCGGACCTGAAGCCGGGCGAGGTCGCCACCTACGACATCACCATCACCCTGCCGGAAGGCGACAGCCCGCACCTGAAGGTGACGGACCTGCTGGCCGACATCCTGGCCAGCGGCACCGCCAGCGGCCAGCTGCAATACGTGGCCGGCTCCGCCCAGGTGGTCTCGGTCGGCGCCAACCTGACGGTCGGCAGCGGCCCGACCATCACCGTCTCCGACAGCAATGCCAACGGCACCACGGACCGGCTGGTGGTCGACTTCGGCACTGTCCACAACCAGTGGGACAATGTCAGCAACGCGAAGGACCAGATCGTCATCCGCCTGCAGGCCAAGGCGGTGGACGTGGCGGCCAATGAGCCGGGCGACGTGCTGGTCAACGACGTCACGGTCACCACGGACAACACCAGCACCTCGGCCCATGCCGATGCCGACTTCGTCCAGCCGCACCTGCTGGTGGACAAGTCCACGCCCTTCACCAGCGGCGATGCCGGCGACGTGGCGACCTACACCATCACCATCAGCCATGCCGCGGACAGCCACAGCAACGCCTATGACGTGAACCTGGTGGACCTGCTGGCGCCGGGCCTGCAGATGGTGGCCGGCAGCGCCACCACCACGGCGGGCACGCTCAGCACCGCCGGCGGCAAGGTCAACCTGCACCTGGACCAGTACAATCTGGGCGCCGGCACCATTACGGTGACCTACCAGGCCCGCCTGCTGGACGACGTGGTCAACGGCCAGAACATCACCAACACCGCCACGCTGGAATACCACTCCTCCAGCCCGGTGCAGGACCCGACCGAAGGCCGCGAGTTGAACGGCAGCGACGACGCCACCGTGCATGTCGCGCTGTCCGACAGCGTGGTGAAGACCATCACCGGCACGGACAACACCTACACCACCGGCACCAACGTCGCCTTCGGTGAGACCGTCACCTACAGCATCACCGCCACCGTGGGTGAAGGCGGCCAGCACCTGGTGGTCAGCGACGCGCTGCCCGCCAACCTGACCTACGTCTCCTCGAAGGTGCTGTCGATCGGTGCCTCGATCAGCGGCAGCAGCCTGGCGGTCGGCGATGCCGGCACCGTCAGCGGCAGCACCATCAGCTTCGACTTCGGCACCATCGACAATGCCGGCGACAACGTGGTGAACGTTGGCGACAAGGTGGTCGTGCAGGTGGTGGCCAAGGTCGGCGCCGGCGCCAGCCCGGCGGATGTGCTGACCAACACCGCCACCGTCAGCGGCACGGACGGCGCCAACCCCTACGGCGTCAACCCCAACACCCCGGTGCCCGGCGGCACCAGCCAGCAGAGCGTGACGGTGGTTGCCGCCGCGGTCGGCGACAAGGCCTTCGTCGATGCCAACGGCAACGGCATCCAGGACAGCGGCGAGGCCGGCGTCGGCGGCGTCACGGTCCAGCTGCTGGACAGCACCAATGCCATCGTCGGCACCGCCACCACGGCGCCGGATGGCAGCTACCACTTCACCAACCTGGTGCCGGGCAGCTACCACGAGCACTTCATCGCCCCCGCCGGCTGGGTGATCACCCAGCCCGGCCAGGGCACGGCGGCCACCGACAGCGACCCCAACCCCGCCACCGGCGACGGCGCGACCTTCACGCTGACCAACGGCCAGACCGACAACACCCACGACATCGGCCTGTACCAGCCGATCACCATCGGCGACTACGCCTTCGTGGACGCCAATGGCGACGGCCTGCAGACCCCGGGCGAGAGCCCGCTGCCGGGCGTGACCGTGAAGCTGCTGGACGGTGCCAACGCGGTGGTCGCCACCACCACCACCAATGGCAGCGGCGCCTACAGCTTCACCGGCCTGGCCCCCGGCCAGTACCACGTGCAGTTCGTCACCCCCGCCGGCTACACCATCACCCCGGCCGACCAGGGCGGTGACCTGGTGGACAGCGACGCCAACGTCTCCACCGGCATCACGCCGACCCGCACCTACGTCTCCGGCGACGTGGACAACAGCATCGACGCCGGCTTCTACATCCCGGCCTCGCTCGGCGACCGTGCCTGGGTGGATGCCAACGGCAACGGCATCCAGGACGGCGGCGAAGCCAATCTCCAGGGCGCCGTGGTCCGCCTGTTCGACGCCGGCAACAACCTGGTCGGCACCGCCACCACGGATGTGAACGGCGCCTACAGCTTCACCGGCCTGCGCCCGGGCACCTACCACGAGACCTTCACGGCGCCGTCCGGCTACGTGATCACCAAGGCCGGCGCGGGCACCGCGGCGACCGACAACGACAGCTCGGGCGTCGGCACTGCCTCCGGCAGCGGGCCGACCATCAACCTGGTGAGCGGCCAGAACGACATCACCCACGATGTCGGCTTCTACGCCCCCATCACCATCGGCGATAAGGTGTTCAACGACGCCGACGCCGACGGCGTGCAGGATATCGGCGAGACCGGCATCAGCGGCGCCACCGTGAAGCTGCTGGACGGCGCCGGTACGGTGGTCGCCACCACCACCACCGACAGCAACGGCCTGTACCACTTCACCGACCTGGCGCCCGGCGACTACAAGGTGCAGTTCGTCACGCCGGCGACCTACACCGCCAGCCCGGCCGACCAGGGCGGCAACGACACCACCGACAGCGACGCCAGCGGCGGCCTGTCGCCCCTGCACACCTACGTCTCCGGCGACAACGACAGCACGGTGGATGCAGGCTTCTACCAGGCCGCCGCCATCGGCGACCGGGTCTGGCTGGACGCCAACGGCAATGGCCAGCAGGACATCGGTGAGAACGGTATCTCCGGTGTGACCGTGAAGCTGCTGGACGGCAGCAACGCGGTGCTGAACACCACCACCACGGATGCCAGCGGCCTTTACCACTTCACCGGCCTGGTGCCTGGTTCCTACAAGGTGCAGTTCGTCACCTCGGGCGGCCTGGCACTGACCACGAAGGACAGCGGTGCGGACGCCAGCGACAGCGATGCCGACACCACCAGCGGCGTGACCGGCAGCTACACCCTGGCCGGCGGCCAGACCGACAACACCGTGGATGCCGGCATGTACGCCCCGGTCTCCATCGGTGACCGCGCGTTCGTCGATACCAACGGCAACGGCCTGCAGGACCTGGGCGAAAGCGGCCTGGCGAACGTGACGGTGAAGCTGCTGGACGGCCTGGGCAACGTGGTCTCGACCACCACCACCGACAGCAACGGCATCTATGGCTTCAGCGGGCTGAAGCCGGCAACCTACCAGGTGCAGTTCGTCACCCCCGCCGGCTACACCACCACCCCGGCCGACCAGGGCGGTGACCTGGTGGACAGCGACGCCAACCCCACCACCGGCAAGGCGCCCGCCCACACCTACGTCTCCGGCGACGCCGATACCTCGATCGACGCCGGCTTCTACCTCCCGGCTGCCTTGGGCGACCGTGCCTGGGTGGACGCCAACGCCAACGGCATCCAGGACAGCGGCGAAGCCAACCTGGCCAATGTGAAGGTGGACCTGTTCGACGCCGCCAACACCCTGGTCGGCAGCGTCAACACCGCGGCCGATGGCAGCTACGCCTTCACCAACCTGCGCCCGGGCACCTACCATGAGGTGTTCACCGCCCCGACCGGCAGCACCTACGTGCTGACCCGCACCGGCGCCGGCACCGCGGGCACCGACAGCGACGCCAACGGCTTCACCACCGCGACCGGCGCTGGCCCCAACATCTCCCTGGCCAGCGGCCAGAACGACATCACCCATGACGCCGGCTTCTACCAGCCGGTGACCATCGGTGACCGGGTCTGGACCGACACCAACGGCAACGGCGCGCAGGATCTCGGCGAGACCGGGATTGCCAACGTCACCGTCAAGCTGGTGGACAACCTGGGCAACGTGGTGGCGACGCAGACCACCGACGGCAACGGCAACTACACCTTCCTCAACGTGGTGCCCGGCACCTACCAGGTGCAGTTCGTGCCGCCCGCCGGCTACACCTTCACCACGCCGGACAACGCCGGCGACACGGTGGACAGCGACGCCAACATCACCACCGGGCTGAGCCCGCTGAAGACCTACCAGACCGGGGACGTGGATACCTCGGTGGATGCCGGGCTGTGGAAGCCCAGCTCGCTCGGCAACTTCGTCTTCGTCGACCAGAACGGCAACGGCGTGCAGGACGGCGCGGATACGCCGCTCGGCAACATCGTGGTCAAGCTGTTCGACGGCGCCGGCCACTTCATCACCCAGACCACCACGGCGCCGGATGGCAGCTACCTGTTCAGCAACCTGGCCCCCGGCCAGTACCAGGAACAGTTCGTCAAGCCGGCGGGGTATGAGTTCACCCAGACCGGCCAGGGCACGGCGGCCACCGACAGCGACGCCAACCCGACCACCGGCTACGGCCAGGTCATCACCCTGACCAGCGGCACCAACGACCTGACCCATGACGCCGGCCTGTACCAGCCGGTGACCATCGGCGACGTCGCCTTCGAGGACATGAACGGCAACGGCATCCAGGACGTTGGCGACAACGGCGTGGCCGGCGTGACCGTGCAGCTGGTGAACGACACCACCAACACGGTGGTCGCCACCACCACCACGGCGGCCGATGGCAGCTACCACTTCACCCAGCTGCCGCCGGGTTCCTACCACGAGGTCTTCACCAACCCGTCCGGCTACGTCTTCACGCCGAACGGCCAGGGCACGCCCGCCACCGACAGCGACGCCAACCCGGCAACGGGCGTGGCGCCGGGCTTCAGCATCCTGTCCGGCCAGACCGACAACACGCATGATGTGGGCCTCTACAAGCCGGTCAGCATCGGCGACTACACCTGGGTGGACGTGAACGGGAATGGCCAGCAGGACAGCGGCGAACCCGCCCTGGCCGGCGTGACCGTGAAGCTGCTGGACGGTGCGAACCACCTGCTGGCGACCACCACCACGGATGCCCTGGGTGCCTACAGCTTCACCGGCCTGGCGCCTGGCGCCTACCAGGTGCAGTTCGTCGCCCCCTCGGGCTACCTGGTAACGCCGCCGGACCGCGGCGCCGATGTGTCGGACAGCGACGCCAATGTCGCCACCGGCAAGGCGCCCGTGCACACCTATGTCTCCGGTGACCACGACGGCACGATCGACAGCGGCTTCTACAAGCCGGCCACGATCGGCGACTACGTCTTCATCGACGACAACGGCAACGGCGTGCAGGACGCCGGCGACACCGCGCTGGGCGGGGTGACGGTGAAGCTGTACGACAGCACCAACACGCTGGTCGGCACCACCACCACGGCGCCGGATGGCAGCTACCACTTCAGTGGCCTGCTGCCGGGCGACTACCACGAGCAGTTCGTCACCCCGGCGAACTACGTGCTGACCCAGACCGGCCAGGGCACGGCGGCGACGGACAGCGACGCCAACCCGGGCACCGGCTTCGGGCCGACCATCACGGTGATCTCGGACCAGACCGACAACACCCACGACGCCGGCATGTATATTCCGGTGAAGATCGGCGACTACGCCTTCGAGGACTACAACGGCAACGGCATCCAGGACGCCGGCGACCAGCCGTTGGCCGGCATGACGGTGAAGCTGTACAACAACGTCACCGGTGCCCTGGTGGCCACCGCCATCACGGCGCCGGATGGCAGCTACCTCTTCACCGTGCCGCCGGGCAGCTACTTCGAGAGCTTCAACGCGCCGCTCGGCTTCGAGCTGACGAAGTCCGGCCAGGGTACGCCGGCAACCGACAGCGACAGCAGCGGCTTCCAGCAGACCACCGGCACCGGCCCGGTCTTCGTCATGCACAGCGGCGGCACCGACCTGACGCACGACGTCGGCGCCTTCCGCCCGGTCACCATCGGTGACCGCGTGTTCGAGGACCAGAACGGCGACGGCAAGCAGGACGCCGGCGACACCAACCTGGCGGGCGTGACCGTCAAGCTGCTGGATGCCAGCAACACCGTCCTCACCACCACGACGACGGACAGCAACGGCCTCTACAGCTTCGGCAACCTGCCGCCGGGCCAGTACCATGTGCAGGTGGTGCCGCCGGCCGGCTTCTTCTTTACCACGCCGGACCAGGGCAACGACGCCCAGGACAGCGACGCCAACACCGGCACGGGCATCACGCCCACGAAGACCTACGTCTCCGGCGACAATGACAGCACGGTGGATGCGGGGCTCTGGCGCCCCGTCACCATCGGCGACCGCGCCTGGGTGGACACCGATGGCGACGGCCAGCAGGACCTCGGCGAAGTCGGCCTGGCCGGCGTCACCGTGACCCTGGTGAACGAAGGCACAGGCGCAACCTACACCGCCACCACCGATGCCGCTGGCCAATACCTGTTCACCGGCCTGCCGCCCGGCACCTATCATGAGGTGTTCGGCAAGCCGGTCGGCTACGAGTTCACCCTGCAGAACCAGGGTGCGCCCGCCACCGACAGCGATGCGAACCAGGCGACCGGCATCGGCCCCAGCTTCGCCATCAAGTCCGGCGTGACCGACCTGACGCATGACGCCGGGCTCTACATCCCCGGCCATGTGAAGGGCACGGCCTTCGAAGCGATGCCGCCCGGCATCTGCGCCGACAAGCTGCCCGGCGCGGTCTTCGCCGGGGTCACGGTGAACCTGGTCAACGCCGCGGGCACCGTGGTCGGCACCACCACCACGGATGCGCAGGGCAACTACCAGATCGATGGCGTGGCGCCCGGCACCTACAAGGTGCAGTTCGTCTCCCCCACCGGCCTGGTGCTGATCCCCCAGCACAGCGGCTGGCTGCATGACGGCAGCGACGCCAAGCCGGCAACGGGGCTGACCGACAGCTTCGTGGTGCTCTCCGGCCAGACCATCAGCGAGGTGGATGGCGGCTTCAACCACGTCACCGGCACCATCGCCGATGCGCCGGTGATGAGCCTGCCGGGTGGCAGCTACACCTTCTCCACCCCTGTCCATGTCGAGTTCCAGGGCGGCGCCAACGTCAACCTGAACGCGGCGGGGAGCTACATCGTCGGCGGCAATGGCGGCCTGACCGCCAACGCCAATGCCGGCGGGTCCATCCTCATCGGTGGCACCGGCTACTCCTCCCTGAATGGTGGGCCGAATGGCGGCTCCATCATGATGGGCGGCCAGGGCGGTGCGAACATCGAGGGCACCAGCGGCAACGACATCATCATCGGCGGCTGCGGCGCCATCTCGGCCCAGGGCCTCGGCGCCAACTCGGCGCAGGGCCTGGGGTCCGGCGCCGGCTTCCTCGCCAACCTCGGCGGCGACCTGATGATCGGCGGCAAGGGCGGTGACAACCTGGAGTTCAACCACTCCAACGGCACCATCTACGGCGGCGCCGGCAACGACTACCTGCACGCCGGGGCGAATGGCGTGCTGATGGCCGGCGGCACCAATGACGGCACCATCACCTACAGCGCGGGGCAGTTCTCCAACCTGGTGGTCGGCGATACCGTCAACGGCACCGGCGCCAACACCATCATCATCTACCAGGCCGGCGACGGCGTGCAGAAGATCGAGAACTTCAACCCCGCTTCCGGCGACCGCATCGAGGTCTGGGGCTTTGCCGGCCCCACCGCCATCGGCACGGTCAACGGCATGGGCGTGATCTACTTCGGCCCGAACCAGGCGCTGGTGCTGAACGGTTGGCAGCCCGGCAACGGCCCGATCACCGGCATCAACTACCACGCCGAAAGCAGCGTGGCGCCGGGTGCCATCGACCACATCAGCCCGCTGGTGCCGGTGGTGCTCGGCAGCACCGTCACCACCTTCTACGGTGCGCAGGGTGACGACATCGTGGTCGGCTCCGACAGCGCCACCACCTTCATGGGCAAGGGCGGCAACGACTTCATGGTCGGGGGCGCCGCGGCCGACGTGTTCTACGGCAATGACGGCACCGGCAACACGTTGAAGGGCAATGGCGGCGACGACACCTTCTACGGCGTCACCGGCAGCGACAGCATGGATGGCGGCGCAGGCACCGACAAGGTGATCTACTCCTTCACCCATGGCTCCGCGAGCTGGACGCACCTGGCCAATGGCGACTGGGAGATCATCAAGCCGGTGGGCGTGGACCTGCTGCACGATGTCGAGAAGGTGCAGTTCAGCGACGGTGTGCTGACACTGGCGACCAACAGCTTCGTCGCCTCGCTGGCCAACGACCCCGACTTCAATGGCGACGGCAAGGGCGACCTGCTGTTCCATAACGACGACGGGACGCTGTACCAGTGGCAGATGAACGGCACCGTGGTCGCCGCCCAGGGCGTCTCGGGCTGGGCCAGCACGGATTGGCACATCGTCGGCACCGCTGACTTCAACGGTGACGCCGGCGCCGACATCCTCTGGCAGAACACCAGTGGCGCCTACTACCTGTGGCAGATGAACGGCACCGCCCATGTCGGCGGCGGCGACATCGCCAACCCCGGCGGCACCTGGCAGATCAACTCGATCGCCGACTTCAATGGCGACCACAAGGCCGACATCCTCTGGCGCAACGCCGATGGCGCGCTGTACAGCTGGGAGATGAACGGCACCTCGCTGCTGGCCGGCCACGACTTCGGCACCATCAGCATGGATTGGCAGGTGCGCACCACCGGCGACTTCAACGGCGACGGCAAGTCCGATCTGCTCTGGCAGAACAGCAACACCGGCGACGTCTATGTCTGGCAGATGAACGGTGGCGCGATCCTGGCCCAGGGCAGCGTCGGCAATGCCAGCGGCGACTGGCAGATCATCGGCACCGGTGACTTCAACGCCGACGCCAAGGCCGACATCCTCTGGCAGAACACCGGCACCGGTGAGCTGTACGAGTGGCAGATGAACGGCTTCGGCATCACTGCTCAGGGCAGCCTGGGCAATCCCGGCAGCGCCTGGCGGGTCAATGAGATCGAGGATCTCAACGGCGACCGCAAGGCCGACCTGGTGCTGACCGACAATGCCGGCGACGTCTGGGCGATGATGGTGGAAGGCCTGCACGTCACCAGCTCCGCCAGCCTGGGCAATGCCGGCAGCGGCTGGCATCTGGTGTAACGCCTGATCCATACAGGCGGCGGATCAGCCGCTCGACACAACGCTGGAGCATGATCCATCCGGATGGATCATGCCCCAGGACCGCCCTCGCCTTGGGCCTCGCGGCCCGCGGCAATCCCTCCTGGTGTGAGACTCCCGAACACACCAGCTCGTCGCCGGCCCCTGCGGTTCACTCCTGGCCGCCTGGGCCGGCGGCGACAAGTTGCGAACCACGTTCAAGACCCTGGCGGGTGTTTTCCCGAACACGCCAGTTCGCCGCCGGCTGCGCCACGATGCGCGGCCGGCGGCGATGCCGCTTCACGCGGCGTCGTGGAAGATGATGCCCAGCGTGAAGCGCTCGCCTGCATGCAGGCGGCTGACGCCGTGGCGCAGCGTGACGCCGTAGGTGCCGCGCGCGCCGGGCACCGGGCGGCGGTTGACCGCGAAGACCACGCCCTGGCCCTGGCGCAGCGGCACCACCTCGGCGCGCGACTGCATGCGCGGGCGCTGTTCGGTCAGCACGAACTCGCCGCCCTGGAACTCGCGGCCGGGTTCCGACAGCAGGATCGCGACCTGCAGCGGGAATACCTGTTCGCCGTACAGGTCCTGGTGCAGCGCGTTCCAGTCGCCCGGGCCGTAGCGCAGCAGCAGCGGCGTCGGCTTCAGCTGGCCGGCGGCGTGGCAGGTGGCCAGGAAGGCGTCGTGTTCCGCCGGAAAGCGCCGACTTTCGCCGAAGGCAGCGGCCCAGGCATTGGCCAGAACCGCCAGCCGCGGATACAGCGCCTGGCGCAGCGCGGCGACCGCGGGCGGCAGCGGATGGGCGAAGTACTGGTACTCGCCTCGGCCAAAGCCATGCCGCGCCATGATGACGTGGCTGCGGAAGCCCGCCGCCTCCGGCCACAGGGCGCGCAGGCCCTGGCATTCATCGGGTGTCAGCAGCGGCCCGGTGGCGGCGGCGCCATGGGCGTCCAGCGTGGCCGCCAGCGCCGCCCAGTCCTGCGCTGCCACCCGCGCCGCGATACCCTGCTGCATGCCGCCCTCCGTTCCCGGGCATGATCACCGGCAATGGAAGCGCGGATCATGCCCTGGTTGTTTTCGGGAGGCTGATTCACGGCTTGCGGCGGTTCCGCCTTGGCCGATCAGGCTCCAGCGGCGCAGCATGGCATGGGCGGCAAGGGCGCGCCTGCCGGTGGTTGCGCTCAGGCCAGGCGCGGCCGCGAGAGCAGCAGGCGGCCGAAGACCAGGCCCAGCAGCATCAGCAGCGCCGCCGCGGCGCCGTGCCAGGCCAGGATGGTCGAAGCCATGCGCACCGGATGCACCAGGCTGGTGGCGGTGGAACACAGCGCCGCCGAGGCCAGCGCGCCCAGCAGCAGCACCGGCAGCGGCCGCACCGCGCCGCCGTGGCGCAGGGCGCGGAACTGCACTGCCGCCAACGGCAGCCCCACAGCCAGAATGGTGGTGACGCAGGCCCAATCCATGCCGTGCCGCAGCGCCACCTCGCCCAGCCGCGCGATATCGGCGGCCCAATGCCAGCCCAGGAAGCCCAGCCAGGCGGCCAGCGGTGCCAGCGGCAGCAGCAACCAGCGGCGCGGCCGGTCCGGATGGGCCAGGAAGGCGGCGGCCAGCACGGCGGCAATGCCGGTCAGCAACGACAGCGCCGCCTGCCAATTGTTCATCGGCAGCCCGATGCGCAGGTTGAAGCGGCCGGCCATGACCATGGACTGGGTGAAGGCGGCAAGCGCGGCACAGAACAGCGCCAGCACCAACCAGCGCATGGCCTGCACCGTCGGCGATGGCAGCCGGCGCACCGGGCCAAGGCCACCGACCAGTTCCGCGATCAAGCTCTCGGTAGTCAATCCAGATCCTCCGCGCCCAAACGGCGCCGCAATGTCTTCACCGCCCGATGGGTCGCAACCTTCAGCGCGCCCACGGACATTCCGGACCGACGACTGGCCTCCGCCAGCGGCAGGTCCTGCAACTTGGCCAGCGCCAGCGCGGTGCGCTGGGCCGGCGGCAACTCCGCCACCGCAGCCCGCAGCTGCAACGCCGCAACCCGATCCTCCCCAGTGTTCGTCTCCACCGTGGCCAAGGTTTCGCGGTAATCCTCCAGCGAGTTTTCCCGCCCGGCCCGCCGACCACGGCGGCGCAGCCGGTCCACCGCGCGCCGCTCCGTGATGGCGATGAGCCAGGGGCGGATCGGCCGCGCGGGATCGTAAACGTGGCGCAGTTGGTGGATCGTTACCAGCGCGTCCTGCACCGCGTCCTCCGCCTCGGCGAAGTCGCTGATCCGGCGGCGGGCAATGGCGCGCAGCAGCGGCAGGGCCGCACGCAGCAGGCGATCATAGGCCTGGGCGTCGCCGGTCTGCGCCGCCGCCATCCAGCCTTCCCACTCGCCTGCCTCATGCCTGAATGGCACCCGTGCGCCCCAGATCCGTTGCCCAGCCGTGGATACTACCCGCAGCCGGCCTCGGTTGCGATATACCCTGTACGAAGACCAAAGGAGTCCCGCCTTGCGTGTGCTGGTGATCGAGGATGACCGCGCCACCGCCGACTACATCCAGAAGGGCCTGATCGAGGCCGGGCATGTCGTCGACCTCGCCCGCAATGGCAAGGACGGGCTGTTCCTGGGGATGAACGAGGGCTACGACGTCATCGTCACCGACCGCATGCTGCCGGGGCCGGACGGCCTGGCGATTTTGCGGGCGCTGCGCACCAGCGGCATCCGCACCCCGGTGCTGGTGCTGACCGCGCTGGGCGATGTCGACCATCGGGTGGAGGGGCTGGACGCCGGCGCCGATGACTACCTGGGCAAGCCCTTCGCCTTCAGCGAGCTGCGGGCACGGCTGGACGCGCTGGCCCGCCGCCCCGCCGCCAGTGCCGAATCCACCCTGCTGCGGGTGGCCGATGTGGAGATGGACCTGCTGAAGCGCAGCGTGAAGCGCGCCGGCAAGCCGGTGGAGTTGCTGCCCACCGAGTTCCGCCTGCTGGAATACATGATGCGCCACCCCGGCCAGGTGCTGACCCGCACCATGCTGCTGGAGCAGGTCTGGGACTTCAACTTCGACCCCAACACCAATGTGGTGGACGTTCATGTCAGCCGGGTCCGCCGCAAGCTGGACCAGGCGGTGGAGCATGCCGAGGCCCAGCCACCGCTGATCCGCACCATCCGCGGTGCCGGCTACGCCCTGGGCTTCGGTGATTAGCCGCCTCCTCTGGCCGCGCAGCTTCGCGCTGCGCTCGGCGCTGGCTGCGGCCGGGGTGGTGCTGCTGGTCTGCGTGCTCGGCTTCGGCTGGGGCTACCTGCGAGCGCAGGAGGCGCTGCGGGCGCAGATCGACATCTCCGTGCGGGCGGAGGCCGAGAGCTTCATCACCGATTTCGAGGCGCATGGGCTGAGCGGCCTGGCCGAAGCGGTGGTGATGCACAGCCGCCGGCGCGGCGCCACGCGGGTGATGCTGCAGACGCTGGGCGGCCAGCGTGTGGCCGGGCTGGTGCCCGGCGCGCCGGCGGCGCTGCGCGGCTACGCCACGCTGCACCCGGCGGAGGGCGGCACCTGGCGCGCGCTGGGGGCGCTGCTGCCGGGCGGGCTGAACCTGATCGTCGCCGCCGACCTGGAACCCACCGACCGCACCGCCGCCGCCCTGGCCAGCACCCTGCCCGCCGCCGGCGCCCTGGCCGGGCTGGCCGCCTTGGGCCTGGGCTTCATCACCGCCAAGCGCTTGGAACGCCGGTTGAGCGGCGTGACCACCGCCGCCCAGGCCGTCATGGCCGGCGACCTGACCCGCCGCCTGCCGCAGGACGGCGCCGGCGACGAGTTCGACCAGCTGGTCGGCACCATCAACACCATGCTCGGGCGGATCGAGGAGTTGGTGCGCGAGATCCGCCAGGTGACCGACGACATCGCCCACGACCTGCGCAGCCCGCTCTCCCGCCTCAGGCAGAAGCTGGAAGGCGCCCTGGCTGCTGCGCGGGAGCCAGGTGCCGATGCCGAGGTGCTGGGCAGCGCGATCGAAGACCTGGACGCGGTGCTGGTGACCTTTTCTTCGCTGCTGCGGATCGCCCGCGCGGAGGCCGGGCTGCGCGGCACGCCGCCGCAGCCGGTGGCGCTTTCGGCCCTGGCGGCGCAGATGGCGGAAACCTACGCCGCCGTGGCCGAGGACCAGGGCGCGACGCTGGCCGCCGAGATTGCGCCCGACATCACCGTGCGGGGCGATGCGGCGCTGCTGCGCCAGGCGCTGGCCAACCTGGTGGAGAACGCCCTGCTGCATGGCGGCCCCGGCGTGCGGGTGCGGCTGGGGCTGCGGCGGGAAGCCGGTGCCGTGCTGCTGGATGTGGCCGACAACGGCGCCGGCATTCCGCCGGAGGAACACGACAAGGTCACCCGCCGCTTCTATCGGCTGGACCGCAGCCGCAACACGCCGGGCACCGGGCTTGGCCTGGCACTTGTCGCGGCCGTGGCGCAACTGCACGGTGCCACCCTGCGGCTGGGCGATGCCGGGCCGGGGCTGCGTGTAACGGTTGCGTTTCCGGCGGGCTGAATAGCCTGTCGAAGCCTTCATGGTCGCGACCGGCCGCCTCCAGCGCCGGGACCGCAGGGTGGGTGCATCGGACTTCCCCGGCTTCGGAGTGAACCCCATGCGTATCCGCCAAACCGCCCTGGCCGCCCTGCTGCTGGCCGGCACCGCCCTGGGTGGCTTCGCCGCCCGCGACGCCCTGCCCTCCGCCTTCGCCCAGGCTGTTGCGAGCCAGGCGGCGCCAGGCCAGCAATCCGCGCCCATCGCCGTGCCATCAGCCGCGCTGCCCAGCTTTGCCGACATGGTCGCCCGGGTGCGCCCGGCCGTGGTCACCATCACCACCACGGAAACCCGCCAGGCCGCCGCCGGCCCGGACCAGCAGTTCCAGCGCTATTTCGGCAACCCGCGCGAGGAGCGGCCGCAGACCGTGCAGGCGCTCGGCAGCGGCTTCATCGTCGATGCCGCCGGCCATATTGTCACCAACAACCACGTGGTGGAG
Organism: uncultured Rhodospirillales bacterium; assembly: GCA_903835235.1. Taxonomy (GTDB): domain Bacteria; phylum Pseudomonadota; class Alphaproteobacteria; order Acetobacterales; family Acetobacteraceae; genus CAIMOR01. The sequence goes on along the minus strand of CAILMF010000036.1, from coordinate 66,306 downwards.
GGCGCCACCCGGGTGACGGTGAAGCTGGATGACGGCCGCGAGCTGGTGGCCCGCATCGTCGGGCGAGACCCGCGCACCGACCTGGCCGTGCTGAAGGTGGAAGGCGCCAACCTGCCGCACCTGTCGCTGGGCGACAGCGACAAGGTCCGCGTCGGCGACTGGGTGGTGGCGGTGGGCAACCCCTTCGGCCTGGGCGGCACCGTCACCGCCGGCATCCTCTCGGCGCGCGGGCGGGACATTCAGTCCGGCCCCTATGACGACTATCTGCAAGTGGATGCGCCGATCAACCGCGGCAACAGCGGCGGCCCATTGTTCGGCCAGGATGGCAGCGTCATCGGCGTGAACACCGCGATCTTCTCGCCCACCGGCGGCAGCATCGGCATCGGCTTCGCCATTCCGTCCAACCTGGTGCAGCGCGTGGTGGCGCAGTTGCAGGTCAATGGGCGGATCGAGCGCGGCTGGCTGGGCGTGGCGACGCAGGGGCTGGACGCCGGCATGGCCGCGGCGCTGCGCCTGCCGAATGCCGAGGGGGCGCTGGTGGCGGATGCCGATGCCGATGGCCCGGCCGCGAAGGCCGGCCTGCAACCCGGCGACGTGGTGACGGCGGTGGATGGCCAGGCGGTGAAGTCCCCGCGCGAGCTGGCCCGGCTGATCGGCGACTTGCGCCCGAACGGCCATGTGGCGCTGACGCTGCGGCGCGACGGTGCCGAGCGCGTGGTGCAGGTGACGCTGGGCGAGCTGCGCGACACTCGCCAGCAGGCCGCGGCCGAGCAGCAGGACCAGCGCCAGGGCATCGGCGTGGCCTTGCAGGCGCTGACGCCGGAGGTTCGCCAGCAGCTGGGCGTGGCCGCCAAGGTCAACGGCGCCGTGGTGACGGCGGTGCGCCCGGGCAGCGCCGCCGAGACGGCAGGGATACGGCCGGGCGACGTGATCCTGGGTGTCGCTGGCCGCGACGTGGCCGACCCGCAGGCCGCCAGCCGCGCACTGGGCGAGGCGGTGCGCCAGGGCGGCCCGGTGGCGCTGCGGGTGCTGCGCGAGGGGCGCAACGCCTTCGTGGCGGTGCAGCCGGCGCGGCCGAACGGCCAGGGATAGAAAGCACGTCCCGATTTCGTCATGGCCGGACATGTTCCGGCCATCCACGCCTGGCCCTGGCGGCGCGGCGCCGAACACCGGGACCGGCCCGGTGATGACGATGGGGGCCGGCTTTACGCCGCCGTCAGTCCGTTGCGGCCGAGTTTACTCGGCCGTCAACCCGCGCGCCGCGATCAGCGCCTTCCACTTGGCGATCTCGGCCACCAGCACGCCGCGGGTTGCGGCCCGCGGGGTCGGCGCGACCTCGCCATCCACCAACTCCTCCAGCCGCTGCTTCAACGCCGGCTGGGCCAGTACCGCCACCATCGCCTCGTGCAGCCTTTCCTGCACCGCCAGCGGCGCGCCATGCGGCGTGACCAATCCGGCCCAGGTGGTGCTTTCGTAGCCCGGCAGGGTTTCCGCCACCGTCGGCAGCTGCGGAAACTGCCGGGACCGACGGGCAGAAGTCACCGCCAGCGGCCGCAGCTTGCCATCCTGCAGCATGCTCATGGCGCCGACGGTGGTGGAGATCATCACCGGCAACTCGCCGCCCAGCACGCCGGTCAACCCCGCGACGTCGCTGCGATAGGGCACCGGAGTCATCTGGATGCCGGCCGCCGCACTCAGCAACTCGCCGGTCAGGTGGTGGGAGGAACCCGGGCCCAGCGTGCCGTACTGCACCGCGCCGGCCCCACGCTTGGCGGCGGCGATCAGTGCCGGCAGGTCCTGCCACGGGCTGTCCGCGCGCACCACACACACAAAAGCGTAGCGCAGCGCGATGCTGATCCAGTCGAAGCCATCGACGGGGTCGAAGCCGCTGGCCTTGCCGAAGGCCGCGGCCACGCCATGGCTGCCGGTCAGCAGGCCCAGCGTGTGGCCATCGGGCGCGGAGCGGGAGAGCGCCAGGCTGGCGATGTTGCCGCCGGCGCCGGGGCGGGCTTCCACCACCACCGGCTTGCCCAGGTTTTCCCCCAGCGCCGGCGCCAGCAGGCGGCAGATGGTATCCGCCGCGCCGCCGGCGCCGAAGCCGTGCATCAGGCTGATGCTGCGGTCCGGCCATGCCTTCGCCGCCCCCGGCGCCAGCAGCAGGGCCGGCGCCGCCAACAGGATGCGTCGCTGGATCACGCCGCCTGTTCCTGCTGGTGGACGTAGTTCCGCCGCGCGAACCAGACGATGTAGTCGTCGAACAGGATCGGCTCCTGCTTCGCCGGGCGATCGGGGCCGACGCAGCTCGGCAGCGCCTCGATCATCGTGTCCGGGTTGGGGTCGAAGAAGAACGGCACGGCGTAGCGCGCCGCCGGGTTCAGGTTGCGCACGCGATGCGGGGTGGAGAGGAACACCTCATTGGTCCAACGCCGCAGCATGTCCCCGCTGTTGACGGTATAGGCGCCGGGCACCACGGGAATGTCGAACCAGGCGCCATCCGGCAGCAGAATCGAAAGCCCGTCATTCGGGTTCGGCGGCAGCAGCGTCATGAAGCCGCTGTCGGTATGCGGGGCTATGCTGAACTCGCCTTCCTGGAAGTTCTCCACCGCGGGGTAGTGGGTCACCCGGTGGATGTAGTTTGGCAGCGCGAACATCTTCTCGAAGTAGTCGGGCACAAGGCCCAGCGCGCGGGCGTAGATCGGCACCAGCTTCTGGCAGAGCTTCTGCATCGCCTGCATGTAGGCCAGGCAATGGTCGCGGAAGCCCGGCAGGTTGGCCGGCCACTGGTTCAGCCCACGCAGCGGCTTGTTGGCGATGACATCAGGGTCTTCCGGCAGGCGCTGGCGGCGCATGAAGAAGGCCTCGTTGACGCTGGGCTTGCCGTTGGCGTTGTAGATGCTGGTCTTGTTCAGGCTGCCCTTGAGCGGCATGTAGCCGAGATTGTGCTCGTCGATCTTCAGCTTGAGCTTTTCCTCGACCGGCTGGGCGTGGAAGCGGCGCGCCTGTTCATAGGTGTGGTCGATCATGCCCTGCGGCACGCCGTGGCCGGCCAGCAGGTAGAAGCCGACCTTTTCCAGCGCGAAGCGCAGTTCGGCGGCATTGGCCTCCAGCGCGCCAGGCTCCCCGCGCAGATAAGCGGAAACGTCGATCAGCGGCATACGGCCGTTCAGCATCTGTGCGGGCGGGCGGGCCTCCGGGGCGGGCAGCAGTGGGCTCATCGGGCGGTCTCCTCGGTCATGGCCGGGCGGCGGTTGCGCCATTCGGTCGCTTGTTCATAGGCGTGGGCGGCGGCGAACAAGGGCGCTTCCTGCCAGGGCTTGGCCACCAATTGCAGCCCCACCGGCAGGCCGCCAACCCCGAAGCCGCTGCACAGCGTAATGCCGGGCCAGCCCGTGACGTTGAACGGCATGGTAAAGCCAGGCAGCCCGAGGAAGCCCCATTGCGGCACTTCGTCGATCTTCGGCGCCTCCGACGGCGCCGCGGCGGTCAGCAGGAAGTCCACGCCCTGGGTTGCCGCGAAGCTGCGGGCGATCAACTCCAGCCGGCGCTTCTGCGCCTGCATGTAGTCGGCGGCGGAAAGCGCGGCGCCCAGCACCAGGCGTTCCCGCATGTACTTGCCGTAGTCCTGTGGGCGCTCGCGCATCCAGGTCTCGTGCACCGCGAAGGCCTCGGCCAGCAGCAGCACCCAGCCGCAGGCGTTGAACTCGGCCAGGCTGGGCAGCGTCACGTCACGCACCTCGGCGCCCAGGGCGCGGAAGGTATCGGCGGCGTCGATGATGCCCTTCAGCGTGGCGGCGCTGACCGGGTTGTCGCTTTCGTGCATATGGCGCACCAGGCCGACCACCCTGCCCTTCACGCCGGTGTTCAGCGTGGCGGCATAGTCCGGCACCGGCATGTCGGCGCTGGCGGGGTCCTGCGGGTCGTAGCCGGCCATGGCTTGCAGCAGAATCGCGCAATCCTCGGCGGTCCAGGCCATCGGTCCCGTGTGGTCCAGCGACTGCGCCAGCGGCAGCACGCCGCGCCGGCTGGCCCGGCCATAGGTGGGCTTGATGCCGGCGATGCCGCACAGCGCCGCCGGGCCGCGGATGCTGCCGCCGGTGTCGCTGCCGGTGCCACCCAGGATCATGCCCGCCGCCACCGCCGCCGCCGTGCCGCTGCTGCTGCCGGCGGTGAAGTGATCGGTGTTCCAGGGGTTGCGCACCGGCGGCCAGGGCAGGTCGAAACTCGGCCCGCCAAAGGCGAATTCATGCGTCGCCAGCTTGCCCAACGAGATCGCCCCCGCCGTTGCCCACTTGGCCACCACCACCGAGTCTTCCGTCGGCACGTGGTCGACCAGCACCTTGGAATGCGCCGTGGTGGGCACGCCCGCGGTGCAATAGATGTCCTTATGGGCAATCGGGATGCCGTCCAACGGCCCCTTCGCGCCATCCTTCATGATCCGCGCCTCGGCGGCACGGGCGGCGGCCAGCGCGCCCTCGGCATCCGGGCGGATGAAGGCGTGGATGGCGCCATCCTGCTTGGCCATGCGGTCCAGGCAGGCCTGCATCAGCTCAACCGGGGAAAGCTTGCGGGCGGCAATGAGGCGGCCGGCCTCGGCAATGGTCGGGATCATCACGGCGTCGCCTTGAAGGTGGTGGCGGGTTCCGCCGTGGCGGGAATGGCGGGGGTGCGGACCAGCTCCAGCCAGGCTTCCAGCTTCTGCCAGGCCGGCAGGATCGCCGCGGTATCTGCCTGGGAAAGCGGCAATCCGGCCTGGCGGACCCGGCTGTGGAAGTCTTCGGCGGTGCTGGGCGGCATGGGTGGCTCCTTCACGTTCCCCGGGGAGTAGCATGCCATGTGCCATCATCATTGCCAGTAGGCGTACCGACCAGTTACCCTGTGCGCCAAGAACGGGTCCCGAGGCCCGATCATATCAATGAGCGGGTCTTCGGCCCGACAGGGAGCAAACGCATGAAGGTCGGCGCCGCCATTGCGGAGATCATGAAGCGCGAGGGGATCGAGATCCTCACCGGCTACCCGGTGAACCACCTCATCGAGTTCTGCGCCGACATCAACATCCGCCCGGTCATGGTCCGGCAGGAACGCATCGCCGCGCACATGGCGGACGCCATCTCCCGCGTCACCTCCGGCCGCAAGCTCGGCGCCTTCTGCATGCAGCACGGGCCTGGCGCCGAAAACGGCTTTGGCGGCGTGGCGCAGTGCTACGGCGAGAGCATCCCGGTGCTGGTGGTGCCGATGGGCTATGCCCGGCGCCTGCGCGGGATTGACCCGAACTTCGACAGCACCGCCGTGATGAAGCCGATCAGCAAGAGCAGCGAAGTGGTGATGCTGGCATCGGAGGTGCCGAACATCATGCGCCGCGCCTTCACCCGGCTGCGCACCGGCCGCGGTGGACCCGTGATCGTCGAGGTGCCGACGGACATGTGGAACGAGGAGGTGCCGGAGCCGCTCGACTACACGCCGGTGCTGCGGACGAAGTACGGCCCGGCGCCGGCGGAAGTGAAGGCCGCCGCGCGCATGCTTGCCAATGCCAAGCGCCCGGTGATCTACGCCGGCACCGGCATCCATTGGGCCGAAGCCTGGCCGCAATTGCAGGCACTTGCGGAAATGCTGGCCGCGCCGGTGACGACGTCGCTCGGTGGCAAGTCCAGCTTCAATGAGGATCATCCGCTCTCGCTCGGCTCTGGTGGCCTGGCGATCCCGCAGCCGGTGCGGCACTTCCTGGACAAGGCCGACGTGATCTTCGGCGTGGGGTGTAGCTTCACCGAGACCAGCTTCGGCGTGCGGATGCCGAAAGGCCCCAAGTTCATCCACTCAACGCTTGAGCCGATGCACCTGAACAAGGACCTGCGCGCGGATATCGGCCTGGTCGGCGACGCGGGCTTGACGCTGGATGCGCTGCTGGCGGAACTGGCGCTGCTGGTGGGCAGCCCGCGCGACCCGGCGCCCGTGATCGCGGAGATCGTGGCGCAGCGCGAGCCCTGGCTGGCCGAGTGGATGCCGAAGCTGACCAGCAATGACGTTGCCCTGAACCCGTATCGGGTGCTGTGGGATTTGCAGCACACGGTTGACCGCGACAACACCATCATCACGCATGACGCCGGCAGCCCGCGCGACCAGCTTTCGCCGTTCTGGAAGGCGACGACGCCGCTGAGCTACCTCGGCTGGGGCAAGACCACGCAGCTGGGCTATGGCCTGGGCCTGGCCATGGGCGCCAAGCTGGCGGCGCCGGAAAAGCTGTGCATGAACGTCTGGGGTGACGCTGCCATCGGCTTTACGGGTATGGATTTCGAGACCGCGGTGCGCGAGCGCATCCCGATCATGTCGATCCTGCTCAACAACTTCTCCATGGCGATCGAGCTGAAGGTCATGGCGCTCAGCACCGAGAAGTACCGCACGACCGACATCTCCGGCGACTACGCCGCCATGGCCCGCGCCTTCGGCGGCTATGGGGAGCGCGTGACCGCGCCCGAGGAGATCGTGCCGGCGATCAAGCGCGGCATCGAGAAGACGCAGCAGGGCGTGCCGGTGCTGCTGGAATTCATCACCTCCAAGGAAACCCAGGTCTCCAAATTCGCCTGAGGCGAGGCGGCGACCCAGGGGGGAAACAAGCAAAAATGGCCACGGTTGGCATCAACAACGTGCGCAAGGCCTTCGGCGCCACGCAGATCCTGCACGGCGTCAGCGTCGATATCGCGGATGGCGAATTCGTCGTGCTGGTCGGGCCTTCCGGCTGCGGCAAGTCCACCCTGTTGCGCATGCTCGCGGGGCTGGAGAACATCACCGCCGGCGAGATCAGCATCAGCGGCCGCGTGGTCAACAACGTGGCGCCGAAGGACCGGGACATCGCCATGGTGTTCCAGAACTACGCGCTGTATCCGCACATGACGGTGCGGGACAACATGGCGTTCAGCATGATGCTGGCCGGCGCCCCGAAGGAAGTGATCGACCAGGAGGTCGGCAAGGCCGCGGGCATCCTGGGCCTGGGCGAGCTGCTGCACCGCTATCCCCGCCAGCTCTCGGGCGGCCAGCGCCAGCGCGTGGCCATGGGCCGCGCCATCGTGCGCCAGCCGCAGGTTTTTCTGTTTGATGAACCGCTCAGCAATCTCGACGCCAAGCTTCGGGTCCAGATGCGCGCGGAGATCAAGGAACTGCACCAGCGGCTGAAGGTCACCACCGTTTACGTGACGCATGACCAGATCGAGGCCATGACCATGGCCGACAAGATCGTGGTGATGAACGGCGGCAACATCGAGCAGATCGGCGCCCCGCTGGAGCTGTACGACCGCCCGGCCAACCTCTTCGTCGCCGGCTTTATCGGCAGCCCCGCGATGAACCTGCTGCCGGGCAAGCCGACGCGCGGCGGGTTCGAGACCGAGGGCGGCGCGGTGCTGCCGATGCCGGCGGCGGTGCAGGGCACGCCCGGCTGGTACGGCGTGCGGCCGGAACACATGCTGCTGAAGCCCGATGGCGGCATTCCCGCCGTGGTGGTGCTGGTGGAACCCACCGGCAGCGAAACCCAGGTGCTGGTCCGCATCGGCGACAGCACGCTGACCTGCGCCTTCCGCGAACGCGTCACCGCCAAGCCCGGCGATGTCATCGGCATCACCCCGGACCTGGCGCTGGTGCACCTGTTCGAAACCGGCTCCGGCCGGCGCCTGACTGCCTGAACCAACAAAAAAGGGAGACGAAACATGGACATGATCACCAGGCGCAGCGTCATGCTGGGCAGCGCGGCGGCCCTCGCGGCCGGCGGCGCCAGCGCGCAGACCCGCACCCAGGCGACGCCGACCGCGGAGCTCAACCTGCCGATCGAGCGCGGCGCCACGCTGCGCATGCTGCGCCCGGTCCGCTTCGTCGGTCCGGATGAGGATGTCTGGCGCCTCAACGCCGCCCGCTTCTCGGACCGCACGGGCATCCAGGTGCGCGTGGACTTCGTGGGCTGGGAGGATATTTCCCAGCAGACCGCCGTCACCGCGAATACCGGCGCCGGCCCGGACATGATCATCGGCTTCAATGAAGGCCCGCATGTCTACGCCGACAAGCTGGTCGACATGTCCGACGTGGCGGACTACCTGGGCCGCAAGTATGGCGGCTGGATGACCGTGGCGCAGAAATACGGCAAGCGCCATGGCACCAACAGCTGGCTGGGCCTGCCCTTCGGCGCCACCGCCGGGCCAATGGTGTGGCGCAAGTCCGCGGTCAACGCCGCCGGCTATTCCGCCCCGCCGAGCGACCTGCCGGGCTTCCTGGAGCTGTGCAAGAAGCTGAAGGCCATGGGCAAGCCTGCCGGCTTCGCGCTGGGCAATGCGGTGGGCGACGGCAATGGCTTCGCCAACTGGATGCTGTGGTCGCACGGCGGTTCGCTGCTGGACGAGGCCGGTCAGGTCGCCATCAACAGCCCGCAGACCCTGGCGGCGCTGAACTACGTGAAGGAGCTGTACCAGACCTTCATCCCCGGCACGATCGCCTGGGGCGATATCAGCAACAACCGCGCCTATGCCGCGAACGAGCTGTGGCTGACCTCGAACGGCGTGTCGCTGTACTTTGCGCTGAAGAACGACCCGGCGACGCGCGCCATTGCCGAGGACACCGAGCACACGGAGTTGCCGCATGGCGTGGCCGGTGGCTGGCCCAGCGCGCCGCTGACGCTGAACGGCATGGTGTTCAAGCACAGCCGCTACCCCAACGCGGCCAAGGCCTTCCTGGCCTTCATGCTGGAGGCCGAGCAGTACGAGCCCTGGCTGGACGCCAACCTGGGCTACTGGGCGCATCCGCTGAACGCCTATCGCGCGGCGGCGGTCTGGACCTCGGACCCCAAGATCGCGATCTTCCGCGACAGCATGAACAACCGGTTCTGGAACGGCTACAAGGGCCCGATCACCGAGGCCTCGGCCACCGCCAGCAACGAATACCTGCTGGTGCAGATGTTCGCCTCGGTGGCGTCCGGCCAGAACTCCCCGCAGGACGCGATGCGCGAGGCCGAGCGCCGCGCCCGCCGCATCTTCCGCCGCTAGTCCCTGCGGGCGGCGCCCCCCGGGGTGCCGCCCCCTACGCCTGTTCGAGCAGACGGTCCTGGCGGGTGCTACCGCCCGCCAGGGCCTGCTCTCCCGGAGCACCCGATGTCAGCAACCACCGCCGCCACCTGGGTTCGCCCCAAGCGGGACCCGTCCTGGGTCGTGCGCCTGTTCGACTGGAAACCCTTCCTGGTCTTTGCCTGCCTGCTGCCGGCGGTTGGCCTGCTGACGGTCTTCCTGACCTATCCGCTGGGCCTCGGCATCTGGCTGGCCTTCACGGACACCACCATCGGCCGGCCGGGCAAGTACATCGGCTGGGAGAATTTCGAATACCTGCTGGAAGACCGCAACTGGTGGAACGCGGTGTTCTACAGCGTGTTCTACACCGGCGTCGCGACCATCGGTAAGTTCGCGCTGGGCCTGTGGCTGGCGCTGCTGCTGAACAACCACCTGCCGTTCAAGTCGCTGTTGCGCGCGATAATACTGCTTCCCTGGATCGTGCCGACGGTGCTCAGCGCCATCGCCTTCTGGTGGATCTACGACCCGCAGTTCAGCATCCTCAGCTACCTCGCGATCAAGGCCGGGGTGACCACGGAGAATTTCGACTTCATCAACACGCCCTGGTCGGCCCGCTTCAGCCTCATCGCCGCCAATATCTGGCGCGGGATTCCCTTCGTCGCCATCAGCCTGCTGGCGGGGCTGCAGACCATCTCGCCCAGCCTGTACGAAGCCGCACTGCTGGACGGTTCCACCTCCTGGCAACGCTTCCGCTACATCACCTTCCCCATGCTGCTGCCGATCCTGGCGATCGTCATGACCTTCAGCATCATTTTTACTTTTACCGACTTCCAACTGGTCTACGCCATCACCCGCGGCGGGCCGGTCAACTCCACCCATCTGCTGGCCACCCTCGCCTTCCAGCGCGGCATCGCCGGCGGCGAGCTGGGCGAGGGCGCGGCCATCGCCGTCTCGATGATCCCGTTCCTCGTCTTCGCCACGCTGTTCAGCTACTTCGCCCTTGCCCGCCGCAAGTGGCAGCAGGGAGAAGGCAATGACTGAGGCCACCCAATCCAACAGCGCCACCGCCCAGCCGGAGGCGATGAGCTGGGACAGCAAGAGCCGCCGCATGGTGATGCTCTACGTGCCGCTGGCCTGCTTCGTGCTGATCCTGCTGTTCCCGTTCTACTGGATGACGATCACCGCCTTCAAACCGAATGCGGAGCTGTACGACTACAACACCTACAACCCGTTCCTGATCGGCTCGCCGACGCTGGACCACATCCGCCACCTGCTGTTCGGCACCGCCTATCCGCGCTGGCTGCTGACCACCATGATGGTGGCGGTCGCCTCCACCTTCATCTCGCTGCTGGCCTCCACGCTGGCGGCCTATGCCATCCAGCGGCTGCGCTTCAAGGGCAGCCAGTATGTCGGCCTGGGCATCTACCTGGCCTACCTGGTGCCGCCTTCCATCCTGTTCATCCCGCTGGCCACCATCGTCTATCAGCTGGGCCTGTTCGACACGCCCTTCGCGCTGATCCTGACCTTTCCGACCTTCCTGATACCCTTCTGCACCTGGCTGCTGATCGGCTACTTCAAGTCCATCCCGTATGAGCTGGAGGAGTGCGCGCTGATCGACGGCGCGACGCGGTTGCAGATTTTGCGCCGCATTACGCTGCCGCTGGCGGTGCCGGGGCTGATCTCCGCCGGCATCTTCAGCTTCACGCTCAGCTGGAACGAGTTCATCTATTCGCTGGCCTTCATCCAAAGCAGCGAGAAGAAGACCGTGCCCGTCGCCATCCTGACCGAGTTGGTCACCGGCGACGTGTACCAGTGGGGCGCGCTGATGGCCGGCAGCCTGCTGGGCTCCCTGCCGGTGGCGATCTTCTATTCGTTCTTCGTGGACTACTACGTCTCCTCCCTCACCGGCGCGGTGAAGGAGTAGCGCTTGCGTTGCGGCATGGTCGGGGGCACATCCCGACCATGCCGCGGTTGCTGCTTCTGCTGATGCTGCTGATCGCCCCTGCCCTGGCCGGGGCGGTGGAGAGCGCGCCCGCCGTCAGCCCCCGCAGCCGCGTAACCCTGGTGGCGGAGCCTGTGGCCGTGCCGGGCCAGACGCTGCGCCTGCTGCTGCGGCAACGCCTGGCGCCGGGCTGGCATACCTATTGGCTGAACCCCGGCGATGCCGGCCAGGCGCCCGAAGTGGCCCTGTCCCTGCCGGAGGGCGCCACTGCCGGCGCGTTGCGCTTCCCCGCGCCGTCGCGCTTCCCGTTCGGGCCGCTGGTCAGCTTCGGCTATCATGACCAGGCGCTGTTCACCCTGCCGGTACAGGTGCCGACCAACGCCGTGCCGGGCAGCCGCTTCCGCATCGTGGCCGAAGCCACCTGGCTGGTCTGCGAACAGCTCTGCGTCCCCGAGGAAGCCCGGTTCACCCTGGACCTTCCGGTTGCCACAACGCCGCGCAGCGACGCCGATACCCCGCTGTTCACCGCCGCCGAGGCGGCCGAACCGCAGCCCGCGCCCTTTCCGGCCAGCATCGGCTTCAGCGGAGCGCAGGGCGCGCTGCGGCTGACCGGCCTGCCCGGCGCGGTGCGCGACGCCTTCTTCTTCCCCCTCGCCCAGGGCCTGATCGACAACGCCGCGCCCCAGCCGGCCACGCTGCGCGACGGCACGCTGACCCTGGCGCTGACCCGGGGCGAAAGCGACGTGCCCGCGACCGTGGAAGGCGTGCTGACCCTGACCGACGCCGGCGGCAACCGCGCCGCCTGGCTGGTCTCCGCCACGCCCGGCGCCATGCCCAGCGCGGGCATGCCGCTATGGCAGGCGCTGGCCTTCGCGATGCTGGGCGGGCTGATCCTGAACGCCATGCCCTGCGTCTTCCCGGTGTTGGCAATGAAGGCAATGGCGCTGGCCCGGCTTTCCGGCGCCGCCCAGGCCGAGGTCCGCGCCCATGCCGCCAGCACCGTCGCCGGCATGGTGCTGAGCTTCCTGGCCATGGGCGGCGTGCTGGTGGCGCTGCGGGTCGGCTGGGGGTTCCAGTTCACCGCGCCGTGGTTCGTGGCTGCCTTGGCCTGGCTGATGCTGGCGGTGGGGCTGAACCTGTCCGGCGTTTTTTTGATAGGGGCTGCCTCCGATGTCGGCAGCCAGGTGGTCGCCCGCGGTGGGCACCTGGGCAGCTTCGCCACCGGGGCGCTGGCCGTGCTGGTGGCCACGCCCTGCACGGCGCCCTTCATGGCCGCCGCGCTGGGCGCCGCGCTGGCCATGCCGCCGGCCGCCGCCCTGCTGGTCTTCGCCGGGCTGGGCCTTGGCATGGCCGCGCCCTATGGCGCGCTGGCGCTGGCGCCCGGCCTGGCCCGCCTGCTGCCCCGCCCCGGCGCCTGGATGGAGCGGCTGCGCCAGGGCCTGGCCTTCCCCATGTACGGCGCCGCGGCCTGGCTGGCCTGGGTGCTGGCGCAGCAGGCCGGCGCCGATGGCTTGCTGCTGCTGCTGGCCGGCGCCGTGCTGCTGGGCCTGGCCGCCTGGGCACTTGGCCTGCATCAGCGGGAAGGCCTGCGCTGGGCCGCCGCCCTGGCCGGCCTGGCGCTGCTGGCGGCGCTGGCGCTGCTGCCCGGCCTGCGCCCGGCCGCCGTCGTGGAGCCCACCGCCGATGCCTGGAGCGCCGAGCGCGTCGCCAGCCTGCGCGCCGAGGGCCGGCCGGTCTTCGTCAACCTGACCGCCGCCTGGTGCGTCACCTGCAAGGTCAATGAGCGCGTGGCGCTGCGCGACGAGGCGGTGCGCGCCGCCTTCGCCCGCGCTGGCGTGGCCAGCCTGGTGGGGGACTGGACCAACGGCGCCCCGGCCATCACCGCCCTGCTGCGTGAACACCAGCGCGACGGCGTGCCGCTATACCTGTTCTACCCCGCCGGGGGCGGTGCACCTGCCCTGCTGCCACAAATCCTGACCCCGGGCATGCTGCTGCGCCTGCTGCCCCAACCCGGAAGCCCCGCATGACCGAAGACGCCCGCCTGGCCCGCCACTTGCCCGAGTTGATCGCGATTCGCCGCGACATCCACGCCCACCCGGAACTGGGCATGGAGGAAGCCCGCACCAGCGCGCTGGTCGCGGCCAAGCTGCGGGAATGGGGGCTGGAGACGCATGAGGGCATCGGCGGCCCCGGCGTGGTCGCAACGCTGCGCGGCAAGCGGCCGGGCCAGGGCGCCATCGGCCTACGCGCGGACATGGACGCGCTGGCCATGACCGAGCAGACCGGCCTGCCCCACGCCGCCGGCAACGGCGCCATGCACGCCTGCGGGCATGACGGCCATACCGCCATGCTGCTGGGCGCCGCCCGCATGCTGGCGGAGCAGCCGGACTTCGCCGGCACCGTCCACTTCATCTTCCAGCCGGCCGAGGAAGGCCGCGGCGGCGCCCAGGCCATGCTGAAGGACGGGCTGTTCGAGCGTTTTCCGTGTGACGCCGTCTATGGCCTGCACAATATGCCGGGCATCCCGCTCGGCCAGTTCGCGCTGAAGCCGGGGCCGATGATGGCCGGCGCTGGGCGCTGGGTGGTGACCTTCAAGGGCCGCGGCGGGCATGGCGGCAACTCGCCGCACCTGACGGAAGACCTGGCGGTGGTGCAGGCCGGCTTCGTCCAGGCCTTGCAGGGCATTGTCAGCCGCAACGTACCGGCGCTGGACAGCGCGGTGATCTCGGTGGGCTACCTGGCCGGCGGCACCAGGCAGGCGCTGAACGTGATGCCATCGGAAGTCACGGTGGGCGGCACCATGCGCGCCTTCACGCCGGAAATTCAGGCGCTGCTGGAAACCCGCATCAAGGCGGTGGCGGAGCATTGCGCGGCCATGCAGGGCGCCACCGCCGAGGTGACCCTGTGGTGGAACGCGGCGCCACTGCACAACCACCCGCGCGAGACCGAAGTGATGGCTGGGGCCGCCCGCGCCCTGCCCGGCGCCAGCGTGGACACCAGCATGCGCCCGGTCACGGGCGGAGAGGACTTCGCCTTCATGCTGCAGGCCAAGCCCGGCGCCTTCATCTTCATGGGCAATGGCGAGGGCCAGGACCTGCATACGCCGCTATACGACTTCAACGACGCGGCGCTGCCGGTGGGTGTGACCTTCTGGCTGAACCTGGTGAAGCAGGAACTCGGCGCGGCGTAGCGGCGCCGAAACCGCGTCTCGACCAGGCCGCCGCCATCGGGCTCCCGCCGGTGGTCCTCGCCCCGAAGTTGGCCGCAACCAATGGGGGCCACGCTGCGCGGTCGACATCGCAATCGACCCGTCACCAACGGGCTTGTCCCGGTGGTCCCCGCCGCAGCCTACAGCCGCAGCCGCTCCGGTATCGGCAGGCCAAGGCGCGTCGGCACGCGCCACACCTCCCGCACCGTGCGCAGCTTCTCAAAGCCGGCGGCGATGTAGTTCGGCAGCGCGCGGCGGTGGTCCGCGGTGCAGGTGTTCACCGTCATCGCCCGCGGGTGCTCGGCCCAGCCGGTGTCCAGCGCGTGGCGCAGCATGGCGCGGCCCAGCCCATGCCCGACCACATGCGGCATCAGCCCGAAATAGGCCAGGTTCAGCACCGGCGGATTGCGGCGGTCCAACTCGTAGAAGCCGGCCGGCTCGCCATCCGCGTAGAGCACATGGATGGAAATGCCGGAGTCGCGCAGCACCGGGCGCAACTCGGCGTCGGTCAGCGTGCGGCGCAGCCACCAGACATACTCATGCCCGACCGTGCCGTAGAGGTAGCGGTAGAACGGCACCGTGCACTGGGCCAGCCGCTCCACCCGCACATGCGGCGGCAGCGCCGGGCCGCGGCCTTCCGGCGCCCGGTCCATGCGCAGGAAGGTCACGTCCACCGCGACCGGAACCACACCGGAGCCGATGGACGCGAACGACACGGCTCAGTTGTCCAGGAAGCTGCGGAGCTTCCGCGACCGGCTCGGATGCTTCAGCTTGCGCAGCGCCTTCGCCTCAATCTGGCGAATACGCTCACGCGTGACGTTGAACTGCTGGCCGACTTCCTCAAGCGTGTGGTCGGTGTTCATGCCGATGCCGAAGCGCATGCGCAGCACGCGCTCCTCGCGCGGCGTCAGGCTGCTCAGCACCCGCGTCGTCGCCTCGCGCAGGTTGGACTGGATTGCGGCATCCAGCGGGATGACGGCGTTCTTGTCCTCGATGAAGTCGCCGAGGTGGCTGTCTTCCTCGTCGCCGATCGGCGTCTCAAGGCTGATCGGCTCCTTGGCGATCTTCAGGACCTTGCGCACCTTTTCCAAGGGCATGCCGAGCTTCTCGGCCAGTTCCTCGGGCGTCGGCTCGCGGCCGATCTCGTGCAGCATCTGGCGCGAGGTGCGCACCAGCTTGTTGATCGTCTCGATCATGTGCACGGGAATGCGGATGGTGCGCGCCTGGTCGGCGATGCTGCGGGTGATGGCCTGCCGGATCCACCAGGTGGCATAGGTGCTGAACTTGTAGCCGCGGCGATACTCGAACTTATCCACCGCCTTCATCAGGCCGATATTGCCTTCCTGGATCAGGTCCAGGAACTGCAGGCCGCGGTTGGTGTATTTCTTGGCGATGGAGATCACCAGGCGCAGGTTGGCCTCGATCATCTCCTTCTTCGCCTGGGTCATGTCGCGCTCGCCGCGCGACACGGTGGCGTAGACGCGGCGGAACTCGGAGACCGGCAGCCCGGTTTCCTGCGCCACGCCGGCCAGCTGGTTGCGCACCGCCTCCACGTCGTCCTTGCTGCGGACCACGAAGGCCTTCCAGCTCTTGTGGGTCAGCTTGCTGATGCGCTCGAACCAGGCGGGGTCCAGCTCGCTGCCGCGCCAATGTTGCAGGAACTCCTCGCGCTTGACCTTGTGGGCCTCGGCCAGCCGCAGCACCTGGCCCTCGAACGCCGTCTGCCTGCGATTCAGGCCCTTCAGCTGCTCGACCAGCTCCTCGATGCGGTTGTTGTGCAGGTGGACCTTCTCCACCAGCCCGACCAACTCGCCCCGGGTCTTCTCGTAGGTCTTCTCGCCGCGGGCGGCCAATTCCTCGCCGGAGGTATAGGCGTCCATCCGCTTGGACTGCATCTTGGCCAGCTTGCCATAGCCGGCCTCGATCGCCTCGAAGGCGGCCAGCGCCTCGGGCTTCAGCTTCTCCTCCAGCGCCGAGAGCGACAGGCCGATGCCCTCGCCTTCCTCGCCTTCCTCGAACTCCTCGTCCGGGTCGGGCGCCGGCGCATCCGGATTGGCGGCGCTGGCGGTGCCTTCCAGGTCGATCACGTCGCGCAGCAGCATGCGGCCTTCCTTGACCGCGTCGTGCCACGCCACGATGGCCTTGAAGGTCAGCGGGCTCTCGCACAGCCCGCCGATCATCTGGTCGCGGCCGGCCTCGATCCTCTTGGCGATGGCGATTTCGCCCTCGCGGGAGAGCAGCTCGACGCTGCCCATCTCGCGCAGGTACATGCGCACGGGGTCGTCGGTGCGGCCGAGGCTTTCCTCGTCCACATTGCCGCCGGACTCCTCCTCGTCCTTCTCTTCCTTTTCCTCGGTGGCCGGCTTGGCGACGGCACCCTCGCCATCCTCGGTCTCCTCGGACTCGACGACGTTGATGCCGATCTCGCTCAGCGTCGCCATGGTGTCCTCGATCATCTCCGAGGAAACCTGGTCCGACGGCAGGGCGGCGTTCAGCTCGTCATAGGTGACGTAGCCGCGCTCCTTGCCGCGCGCGATCAGCTTCTTCACCGCGGCCGTCAGGGTGTCGAGCAGCACGCCCTCCACCACGTCGTCCCGGCTCTCCACCGTCTCGGTACCGCCCGCGACCTTGCTCGCCATGCGCTCTTCGCTCCTCATCCCCCGGGGGGGAAACGTCACGCGGCGCCCGTCGGCAGAGCCAGGGCGCCAGGAAAAACAGTCTCTAACCTATGCCTGCTCGCCGTAGGCGCCGGACTCGGTTTCGCCCCGCCGCAGCGCGGCCAGGGCTTCGGTCAACCGGATGAGCCGCTGCTGCGCCGCAGGGTCGTTGGTGGCCGCCAGCATCTGCTGGGCCTCGGCACGATCTCGGCTCAGCTCGTCCTCGCCCCTGAGATAACCGAAGAAATGCCACCAACCGTCCA
Source organism: uncultured Rhodospirillales bacterium (assembly GCA_903835235.1). Lineage (GTDB taxonomy): Bacteria > Pseudomonadota > Alphaproteobacteria > Acetobacterales > Acetobacteraceae > CAIMOR01. Next base: position 49,204 of record CAILMF010000036.1, on the reverse strand, counting down.
GTGCCTCCTTCGGCTGCGCCTCGGGCCTGGCCTCAAGCGGCAGGTCATCGGCGCCAATTGCCCAGGACAGGGCTTCACCCATTCCATGTTCCCGCAGGTGGTCCATCAAGGCAGCGGAGTCAAGGACTTCGGCATGCGGAAGCCACCGCAGCATGGCATCGCGCAGGGTTTCCGCCGGCCCCGGGGGCAGGTCCAGCAGGCAGAAGGGCTCCTCCACCTCCGGCAGCAGCGCCGGCTGGCGCAGCAAAATCGCCAGCAGGATACGGGCCTGGCCGGGGCGAGGGTCCTCCGGCGGGGTCCGCAGGATACGCACCAGCGGCGGCTTGTCCCATGGCTTGCGCGGGCCTTTCCGCAGTGCGGCCCCGGCGGGGCGGGCGAAGGCCGGCCGCTCCGTGCGCGTGCTGGCGAAGAACCGGTCCAGCAGCGCCCGGCGGTATTCGGCGCTGACGCCCTTGTCCTCGATGACGCTGGCCTTGGCCACCAGCAGCGCCCGGATGCCGGCCCGCTGTTCCGGCGTGGCGCTGGGCAGGTGGCCTACCAGCAGGCCGTACAGTGCCTCCGACAGCGGCCTGGCGCTGTCCAGCACGGCCTGGAAGGCGGCGGCCCCCTTCTGGCCCACCAGCGTATCCGGGTCCTCGCCGGCCGGCAGGGTGGCCAGGCGCAGCGTCGCCTCCGGCTTCAGCGCCGGCAGGGCGGTTTCCACCGCGCGCGTGGCGGCCTTGGCGCCGGCGCTGTCGCCGTCGAAGCACAGCACCGGTTCGGGCGACATCTGCCACAGTGCCGCCAGCTGCTCGGCGGTCAGCGCCGTGCCCAGCGGTGCCACCGCGCCGGTGAAGCCGGCCTGGTGCAGCATGATCACGTCCATGTAGCCTTCCACGGCGATCACCGTGGCGCCGCGAAACGCCCCTTCCCGCGCCAGGTCCCAGCCGTAGAGGCTCTGCCGCTTGCGGAACAGCTCGGTCTCCGGGCCATTCACGTATTTGGGCTGGCCGTCGCCCATCACCCGGCCGCCGAAGCTGATGATCCGCCCGCGCCGGTCCCGGATGGGGAACATGACCCGGCCGAAGAACAGGTCGGAGGTGCCGCTGGCCGGGTCGTCGGGCTCCCGCCACTTGATCAGCCCGGCCTCCACCAGCTGTTCCGTGGTGATGCCCTCGGGGCGGAGGTCGGCGGCCAGGGCGCCCCTGCCCTCGCCGGACCAGCCCAGGCCGAACCTGGCGATGGTCTCCTCGGTCAGCCCGCGTTTCAGCAGGTAGTCCAGCGCCGGGCGGCCTTCCGGCAGGCGCAGCCGGCGCTGGTACACCGCGGCGGCGGCGGCCAGCACGGCGTGGCTGTCGCGCGCCCGGGCCTCCCGCGCCGCGGCCTGCGGAGTCGGCTTCGGCACCTCCATCCCCGCCTCGGAGGCCAGGCGTTCCACCGCCTCGGGGAAGCTGGCGCCCTCGGCCCGCATCAGGAAGGCGATGGCGTCGCCATGCGCGCCGCAGCCGAAGCAGTGGAAGTGGTCGTCGTAGACGTAGAAGGACGGCGTCTTCTCGTTGTGGAACGGGCAGCAGCCCTTCCATTGCCGGCCATTGCGCGCCAGGCGGGTCTTGCGGCCGATCAGCCCGGGCAGCGGCGTCCGGGTGCGCAGGTCGTCGAGGAATTGCGGGGGAAGCGCCATCGTCGCCCCTTCATACAGCAGGCGGTAAGGCGGCGTTAGCGGGAAGCCATCCATGATGGCGCAACCAAATCGCCGAGGCTTGTCGCATGCGCCGTATGTTTGCCCGCTCCCTGGCTCTCCGGCTCTATGGCGTGTTCGCCCTGCTCGCCTTGTCTGCCATGGCTGCGCCGGTGGCGGATTTCCTGGCGGCAAAAAACATGACCGAGATGCTGCAGCGCTCCAGCGCCCTGGCCGCCAGTTCCCGCCTGGCCGCACAGGTCAATGCCCATGTCTATGCCGTGGTCATGGAAACCCGCGGCATCTACATCGCCCGGGACGAAGCCGACCTGCGCCGTTTCAGCGCGGCCCTGTCCGAGCGCCTGGATCGGTTGCAGGCCGAGTTGGAAGGCTGGGCCGCTTCCCCCATGGACGCGGAAGCGCGGGCCGACTTCACCCCCGTGCATGCCGCTGCCCAGGACCTGCTCCGCTTCCGCCGGGAGGCGGTGCGGATGGCCACGGCGCCGGGACCGCTGGCGGAGCGGATCGCCGCGGTGAACGTGTTCAGCAACAACGAAGCGAACAGGTCCAACCGGCAGGCGCTGAATGCCGCCCTGGACCATGCCAGCCAGGCCAGCAGCCGCCGTGCGGTACGGCTGCGGGGCGAGATGACCGAGGAAGTGAACCAAGCGGCGTGGATCAGGCTTGGCGTGACCCTGAGCCTGGTGCTGGCCGCGTTGGCGCTGGGCCTGCTGGTGGTGCGGCGCGGCGCCCTGGCTCCGGCCGCCCGCCTGGCCCAGGCATTGCAGCACATGCGCCAGGGCGAGTTGGAACGCCCGGTGCCGGATGCCGGCCGTGCCGACGAGTTCGGCCAGATGGCGCAGGCGGCCGACGCCTTGCGCCAGGGGCTGATCCAGGCGGCCGAAGCCGACCGGGCCGGGCGCGAGGCCGCCGAGGCCCGGGCCGGCCGCGCCGAGGCGCGGACCCATGCGGCGCTGGAATTCGAGGCTTCCGCCCGCACTGCGCTGGCCGCGCTGGGCCAGGCCGCCGCCGGGGTGGACAGCACCGCCGCCACCCTGCGCGAATTGGCCGCCGAGGCCGGCACCACCGGCAGCGCCGTGGCCCTGGCCACCCAGCGCGCCGATGGCGGCGTGCAGGCCGTGGCCGCCGCCGCCGAGCAAATGGCCGCGAGCGTGCGCGAGATCACCCGCCAGGTGGCGGAGGCCGCCAATACCGCCCGCCAGGCCGCCGAGGAAGCGGCGATGACCGACAGCACCGTCCGTGCCCTGGCCGAAGGCGCCGCGCGGATCGGCGATGTGGTGCGGCTGATCAGCGATATCGCCGGGCAGACCAACCTGCTGGCGCTGAACGCGACCATCGAGGCGGCGCGGGCCGGCGAGGCGGGCAAGGGCTTCGCCGTGGTGGCCAGCGAGGTGAAGGCCCTGGCCGCCCAGACCGCCAAGGCAACCGAGGAGATCGGCAGCCAGATCACCGGCATGCAGGGCGCCACCGACCGCGCCGTGGCCACCATCCGCGGCATCGGCGTGACCGTGGCCCGCAGCAACGAGATCGCCACCCAGATTGCCGCCGCGGTGGAGGAACAGGGCGCCGCCACCGCCGAGATTGCCCGCAGTGCCAGCAATGCCGCGCAGGAGACCGCGGAACTCTCCGGTCAGGCCGGCAGCGTGCAGGCGGCGGCGGAGCGGCTGGACAGCGAGGCGGCGGGCCTGGTCCACGCCGCCCGCGCCTTCAACGACCGCACTGCCACGCTGCAGCAGGACATGGGCGCCTTCCTCGGCCGGCTGAAGACCGGCTGAGCCGCGGCGGTCAGCGCTTTTCTCGCGCCCTCAAGCGCCGGGCGCGGCCATCCGGCCGCTTGGCTTGCGCCGAACCATCGGCGGGCGCCATTCGGCGCCTCGGCACGAGGCTTGGCCTCGTGCCGGCTCAACATGGCGGTCAGCCGCCCAGCGCCGCCTTCACCATCGGGCCGGCCTTGCCCATGTCCAGGCTGGCGGCGTGCTTCGCCTTCAGCACGGCCATGACCTTGCCCATTTCCTTCACGCTGCTGGCGCCGGCCTCGGCCACCGCGGCGGCCACGGCGGCCTGCATGTCGGCCTCGCTCATCTGCTGCGGCAGGAACTCCTCGATCACCGCGATCTCGGCTTCCTCCTTGGCCACCAGCTCCGGCCGGTTGCCCTGGCGGTACAGGTCCACGCTTTCCCGCCGGCTCTTGGCCATGCCGCGCAGCATCGCCACGATCTGTTCGTCCGGCACCTTGTCCACGCCCGACGGGCGGGCGTTGATGTCCACGTCCTTCAGCTTGGCCATGATCATGCGGATGGTGGAGGTGCGGTCGGCCGTCTTGGCCAGCATGCTGGCCTTCATCTCGGCGGTGAATCGGCTGCGCAGGTCTTCGGCCATGGCGGGTCTCCTTCAGGCGCGATAGATAAGCCGGGCGGCGCCCCGGCGCCAGCGGGGAGGATATTTCCCACCCCCTCAAGTTACCCTTGCACTGGGAATTCCTTTCCCGCTAGCTTCCGACCATGCGCACGGTCGAAGAAATCATCGCCCTGCTGGGCGGCTTGGAAGGCGCGGCAACGCGCTGCGGCATCGGCACCGAAGCGGTGCGGAAATGGCGCCAATCCCGGGCGATTCCCGCGAAGCACTGGCCCGCGGTGATCGCCGCCACCGGCCTTTCGCTGGCGGATCTCTCCGTCGCGCCCCCCGTTCCGGAGCAAGCCATGCAAAATCCCGACTCCGTCCCTGAGGGGGCGAATGCCTGCCTCGTGCTGGGCGATGGCAGCGTGTTCTGGGGCCGCGGCATCGGCGCCCACAGCATCGGCGCGGTCGGCGAGGTCTGCTTCAACACCAGCATGACCGGCTACCAGGAAACCCTGACCGACCCGAGCTATGCCGGGCAGATCATCACTTTTACTTTTCCGCACATCGGCAATGTCGGCACCAATGCCGAGGATATCGAGGCGCTGGCCCCGGCCTGCCGCGGCCTGGTGGTGAAGCAGGACATCACCGAACCCGCGAATTGGCGCTCCCAGCTGCATCTGGATGCCTGGCTGAAGCGCCACGGCACGCCGGGCATCTCCGGCGTGGACACCCGCGCCCTGACCGCGCGCATCCGCGACGGCGGCGCGCCCAATGGCGTGGTGTGCTTCCCGGCCGATGGCAAGTTCGACCTGCCGGCGCTGCGCGCCCAGGCGGCCGGCTGGCCCGGGCTGGAAGGCATGGACCTGGCGAAGGAAGTGACCTGCCGCCAGAGCTATACCTGGGACGAGGCCGAATACGTCTGGCCCACCGGCTACGCGACGCAGACGGCGCCGAAGTTCAAGGTTGTCGCGGTTGACTACGGGGCGAAGCGCAACATCCTGCGCTGCCTGGCCAGCGCCGGCTGCGCCGTAACGGTGGTGCCCGCGACGGCCACGGCCGAGGACATCCTGCGCCATCAGCCGGATGGCGTGTTTCTGTCCAACGGCCCGGGCGACCCCGCGGCCACCGGCGTCTATGCCGTGCCGGTCATTCAGGCGGTGCTGGCCAAGGGCGTGCCGGTCTTCGGCATCTGCCTGGGCCACCAGCTGCTCGGCCTGGCGCTGGGCGCCAAGACCTACAAGCTGGAGCGCGGGCATCGCGGCGCCAATCAGCCGGTGAAGGACATCGCCACCGGCAAGGTGGAGATCACCAGCCAGAACCACGGCTTTGCGGTGGATGCGAAGACGCTGCCCCCGGGCGTCATCGTCAGCCATGTCTCGCTGTTCGATGGCTCCAACGAGGGGCTTTCCTGCGACGACAAGCCGGCCTTCAGCGTGCAGTACCACCCGGAAGCCTCGCCCGGCCCGACCGACAGCCACTACCTGTTCCACCGCTTCACCGCGCTGATGGAGAAGGTGCGCGCCGATGTTTGACCTGACGGGGCGCGTTGCGCTGGTCACTGGCGGCAATGGCGGCATCGGGCTGGGCATGGCGCGCGGGCTGGCCAAGGCCGGCGCCAGCGTGGCGGTGGCCGGCCGCAACGCCGAAAAGAACGCCGCCGCGGTGGCCGAGCTGACGGCGCTGGGCGCTGAGGCCATCGGCGTGGTGGTGGACGTGACCGAGCCCGCCAGCATCACCGCCATGGTGGCCGAGACGGTCGCCAGGTTCGGCCGGCTGGACGTGCTGGTGAACAATGCCGGCATCAACATCCGCCGCCGGCCGGAGGATTACCGGCTGGAGGACTGGCACCAGGTCATCAACACCAACCTGACCAGCGCCATGCTGGCGTCCCAGGCCGCCTATCCGCAGCTGAAGGCGCATGGCTGCGGCCGGGTCATCAACATCGGCAGCATGCTGTCCATCTTCGGCGTGCAGTTCCACATCGCCTATGGCGCCTCCAAGGGCGGGATCGTGCAGCTGACGCGCAGCACCGCCACCGCCTGGGCGGCCGAGGGCATCACCGTGAACGCGCTGCTGCCGGGCTGGATCGACACCGCCTTGACCCGCGGCGCCCGCACCGACATGCCCACGCTGAACGACGACGTGCTGCGCCGCACCCCGGCCAAGCGCTGGGGCGTGCCCGGCGACTTCGAGGGCATCGCCGCCTTCCTGGCCAGCGACGCGGCGGCCTTCATCACCGGCACGGCCATCCCGGTGGATGGCGGCTTCAGCGTCCAGGGCTAGGCCATGCCCAGCGCCGAGACGCTGCTGGTCTTCGCCGCGCTGTCGCTCGGCCTGGCGCTGACGCCGGGGCCGAACATGCTTTACTTGGTGTCCCGCACACTGGCGCAGGGCACGCAGGCGGGCATCGTCTCGCTGTTCGGCTGCCAGTTCGGCTCCCTGGTCATCGCGCTGCTGGCGGCGGCGGGCATCACCGCTGCGCTGCTGGCGGTGCCCTATGCCTGGGATGTGCTGCGGATCGGCGGCGCCGTGTACCTGGCCTGGCTGGCCTGGCAATGCGTGCGGCCCGGTGGGCGGCCGTTGTTCTCGCCGCAGCCGATGCCGCGCGAAGGCAGCCTGCGGCTGTTCTCTCTGGGTGCCGCCACGGCGCTGCTGAACCCCAAGGTGGCGCTGTTCTACATGGCGGTGCTGCCGCCTTTTCTCTCGCCGGACCGCGGCAGCATCTTCGCCCAGGCCGCCATCCTCGGCGCCGTGCAGGTGCTGGTCTGCACCATCTTCGACGGCCTGCTGGTGCTTTCCGCCGGCGGCGTCGCCCGTTTCCTCACTGGTCGCCCGTTCTGGATGGCGGCGCAGCGCTGGGTGCTTGGCACCGCGCTGGCGCTGCTGGCCGTGAAGCTGGCGCTGCAACCTTCTCGCTAGGAGGCTCTCATGCCGAAGCGTACAGACATCAAGTCGATCCTCATCATCGGCGCCGGGCCCATCGTCATCGGCCAGGCCTGCGAGTTCGACTATTCCGGCGCCCAGGCCTGCAAGGCGCTGCGGGCGGAGGGCTATCGCGTCATCCTGGTCAACTCCAACCCGGCCACGATCATGACCGACCCGGGCCTGGCGGATGCGACCTACATCGAGCCGATCACGCCGGAGGTGGTCGAGAAGATCATCGCCAAGGAACGGCCGGACGCCATTTTGCCGACCATGGGCGGGCAGACCGCGCTGAACACCGCGATGAAGCTGGACGCCAGCGGCGCGCTGAAGCGCTGGGGCTGCGAGTTGATCGGCGCCAAGGCGGATGTGATCGACAAGGCCGAGGACCGGCAGAAATTCCGCGATGCCATGACCAAGATCGGCATCGAGAGCCCGAAGAGCGAAGTCGTGCATTCCATGGAGGAAGCACGCAAGGCGGTCGAGATCATCAAGCTGCCCTGCGTCATCCGGCCGAGCTTCACGCTGGGCGGCACCGGCGGCGGCATCGCCTATAACCGCGAGGAATTCGAGCAGATCGTCGCCGGCGGCCTGGATGCCTCGCCGACCACGGAAGTGCTGATCGAGGAAAGCGTCGTCGGCTGGAAGGAGTATGAGATGGAGGTGGTTCGCGACAGCGCGGACAACTGCATCATCATCTGTTCCATCGAGAACCTGGACGCGATGGGCGTGCACACCGGCGACAGCGTCACGGTGGCCCCCGCCCTGACGCTGACCGACAAGGAATACCAGCGGCTGCGCGACGACAGCATCGCCTGCCTGCGCGAAATCGGCGTGGATACCGGCGGCAGCAACGTGCAGTTCGGCATCAACCCGAAGGACGGCCGGATCGTCATCATCGAGATGAACCCGCGGGTGTCGCGGTCCTCGGCGCTGGCCTCCAAGGCCACCGGCTTCCCCATCGCCAAGGTCGCCGCCAAGCTGGCGGTGGGCTACACGCTGGACGAGTTGACCAACGACATCACCATGGTCACGCCGGCCAGCTTCGAGCCGACCATCGACTACGTTGTGGTGAAGATCCCGCGCTTCACCTTCGAGAAGTTCCCCGGCACGCCGGCCACGCTGACCACCAGCATGAAGTCGGTGGGCGAGGCGATGGCCATCGGGCGTTCGTTCAACGAGGCCTTGCAGAAGGGCCTGCGCAGCCTGGAGACCGGCTTCTCCGGCCTGGATGAAATCCCGGCGCCGGGCGATGGCAGCATGCAGGCCTTCCATGCCTCGCTGGCCACGCCGCGGCCGGACCGCGCGCTGATGGTGGCGCAGGCACTGCGTGCCGGCATGGGCGTGGACGAGATCCACCAGGCCTGCCACTTCGACCCCTGGTTCATCCGCGAGATCGCCCGCGTGGTGGAGGCCGAGGCCGGCGTGAAGGCGCAGGGCCTGCCGCAGACCGCCATGGGCCTGCGGAAGCTGAAGGCGCTCGGCTTCTCCGACAAGCAGTTGGGCAAGCTGGCGGGCATCCCGGAGACCGAGGTGGTGACGCTGCGCGACCGGCTGGGCGTGCACCCCGTGTTCAAGCGCATCGATACCTGCGCCGCCGAGTTCGCCTCCGATACGCCGTACATGTATTCCACCTATGAGGGTGGCTTCGGCACCCCGGTCTGCGAGAGCCGGCCGACCGACAAGCAGAAGATCATCATCCTGGGTGGTGGGCCGAACCGCATCGGCCAGGGCATCGAGTTCGACTATTGCTGCGTCCATGCCTGCTACGCGCTGCGCGATGCCGGCTACGAGACCATCATGGTCAACTGCAACCCGGAGACGGTCTCCACCGACTACGACACCTCGGACCGGCTCTACTTCGAGCCGCTGACCGCCGAGGACGTCATCAGCCTGATCCGCAAGGAGCAGGAGAACGGCACCCTGCTGGGCTGCATCGTGCAGTATGGCGGGCAGACGCCGCTGAAGTTGAGCCAGGCGCTGCACAAGGCCGGCATCCCCATCCTCGGCACCTCGGCCGAAGCCATCGACATCGCCGAGGACCGCGAGCGCTTCCAGCAGCTGCTGAAGGGCCTGGGGCTGAAGCAGCCGCAGAACGGCATCGCCCGCAACCTGGACGAAGCGCTCGTGCAGGCCGAGCGCATCGGCTACCCCGTGGTGGTGCGGCCCAGCTACGTGCTGGGCGGCCGCGCCATGGAGATTGCCCACAACCGCGAACAGCTCCTGCGTTTCGGCCAGGAAGCGGTGAAGGTCTCGGGCGAGAACCCGATCCTGATCGACCAGTACCTGGCCGACGCCATCGAGGTGGATGTGGACTGCATCTGCGACGCCGATGGCCGCGTGTACGTGGCCGGCGTCATGGAGCACATCGAGGAAGCCGGCATCCACTCCGGCGACAGCGCCTGCTCCCTGCCGCCCTACAGCCTGCCGCCCAGCATCGTGACGGAGCTGAAGGCCGAGACCGAGGCGATGGCCAAGGCGCTGAAGGTCAAGGGCCTTATGAACGTGCAATATGCGGTCAAGGACGGCGAGATCTTCGTGCTGGAAGTGAACCCGCGCGCCAGCCGCACCGTGCCCTTCGTGGCCAAGGCCACCGGCGTGGCCGTGGCCAAGATCGGCGCCCGGGTGATGGCCGGCGCCAGCCTCAGCGAGTTCAACCTGGATGACGACGCGGTCTACCGGCACGTTGCGGTCAAGGAAGCGGTCTTCCCGTTCAACCGCTTCCCCAATGTGGACGTGATCCTGGGGCCGGAGATGAAGTCCACCGGCGAGGTCATGGGCCTGGACGTCTCGTTCGAGCGCGCCTTCCTGAAGGCCCAGCTGGGCGCGGGCGTGAAGCTGCCGGACGGCGGCACCGCCTTCATCTCGGTGAAGGAGAGCGACAAGCCCGCCGCCATCACGCTGGCACGGCGGCTGCTGGACATGGGCTTTACCATCATGGCCACCCGCGGCACCGCGGCCAGGCTGCGGGAGGCCGGCCTGGCCTGCCAGGTGGTCAACAAGGTGCTGGAAGGCCGGCCGCATTGCGTGGACAGCATGAAGTCCGGCGAGATCCAGCTGGTGATCAATACCTCCGGCGGTGGGCAGAGCGTGACGGACAGCTTCGACATCCGCCGTTCGGCCCTGACCCACGGTATTCCGCACTTCACCACGGCGGCGGGCGCCCGGGCGGCGGTGCATGCCATTGCGGCGTTGCGGGCCGGCACCCTTGATGTGGCCCCCTTGCAGTCCTACTTTACCCATTCGTTCTGAGTATGGCGGGGCTGCAGGGAACTGCGCCCCGTCCTTGGTGTTTGCCCCCGCCATCCGGCTTGTCGCACCTGTCCGGGGCGGCGGCGGGTTGACGGGGGCTGGCTGAAGGAAAGAAGCGCCGTGCAGAAGTTCCCCATGACCGCTGAAGGTCTGGCGAAGCTGGAAGATGAGCTCAGGACGCTGAAGAGCGAAGAGCGCCCCTCCGTGATCCGCGCCATCGCCGAGGCGCGCGCCCATGGCGACCTTTCGGAGAATGCCGAGTACCACGCCGCGCGGGAGCGCCAGTCCTTCATCGAGGGACGCATCGGCGAGCTGGAGGGGGTCATCCCCTCGGTCGAGGTGATCGACGTCTCCAAGCTCAGCGGCAACCAGGTGAAGTTCGGCGCCTATGTCACCGTCATCGACGAGGAGACCGAGGAGGAGAAGACCTACCGCATCGTCGGCCAGCACGAGGCCGACATGAAGGTCAACTCCATCTCCATCTCCTCGCCCCTGGCGCGCACGCTGATCGGCAAGAAGGTCGGCGACAGCGTCGAGGTGCCGGCGCCCGGTGGCGCCCGCGCCTATGAGATCGCGGGCGTCCGCTACAGCTGAGGCCGTGGCGCGGCGCCAGGCCGCGCCGGCGATGCTGCATCGCAGCGAACTGCCTTGCGCCGACGGCACCCAGGGTGTCTATGCCGCCGGCATGACCCCGGATGCCGCCAATGTCGCCGCTTGACCCCATGCCTTTGCCCGGCCAGGGGGTGGCCGCCGCCCCCACCGTGACCTTCGCCGATGTCGAGGCCGCCGCCGCCCGCATTGCCGGCGCGGTGCTGCGCACGCCGTTGCTGGTCAGCGACGCCGTCTCCCGCGCCACCGGCTGCCGGGTGCACCTTAAGCTGGACAACCTGCAGGCCACCGGCGCCTTCAAGGAACGCGGCGCCGCCAACCGCATTGCCCTGCTGGGGGAGGCCGAGCGCCGCGCTGGCGTCATCACCATGTCGGCCGGAAACCATGCCCAGGCGGTGGCGCGCCATGCCAGCCTGGCCGGCATCCGCGCCGTCATCTGCATGCCGCGCTTCACCCCCGCCACCAAGGTGGTGCGTACCGAAAGCTGGGGCGCCCAGGTGGTGCTGCATGGCGAGACGCTGGCCGAGGCCGCCGCCCACGCTCACGCGCTGGCCCGCGAGCAGGGGATGACCTTCATTCACCCCTATGACGACCCCGCCGTCATCGCCGGCCAGGGCACCGTGGCGTTGGAGATGCTGGCCGACGCGACCGAGCCGCTGGATGCGCTGCTGTTCCCGGTGGGCGGCGGTGGGCTGCTGGCCGGCTGCGCCACCGCCGCGGCCACGCTGCGCCCGGGCCTGCCGGTCTTCGGCGTGGAGGTAGAGGGCTACCCCGCCATGGCGCAGCGCCTGGCGGGACTGCCGGTGAATGTCGGCGGCCCGACCATTGCCGAGGGCATTGCCGTGCGCGACGTGGGCGAGCTGCCACTGGCCCAGCTGCGCCTGCTGCGGACCGAGGTGCTGGTGGTGCCGGAACGCGCCATCGAGCAGGCCATCGCCCTGCTGGCCGAGGGTGGCAAGGTGGTGGCGGAAGGCGCTGGTGCTGCCGGCGTGGCGGCGTTGCTGGCCTTTCCGGACCGTTTTGCCGGCAAGCGCGTGGGCACGGTGATCTGCGGCGGCAATATCGACGCGCGGGCGCTTTCCAACGTGCTGCTGCGGCAGTTGCTGCGGGATGGCCGCATCCTGCGCCTGCACTTCGACATTCCGGACCGCCCGGGCATGCTGGCCGACATCGCCGCCCGCATCTCCGACCTCGGCGGCAACGTGATCGAGGTGCAGCACCAGCAGCTGTTCGGCGCGCCGACGGTGCAGAGCACGGAGCTGCACCTGATGGTGGAGGTGCGTGACGGCGCCCAGGGCACCGCCATCATCACCGCGCTGGAAGCGGCGGGCTACGTGGTGCGGCGGCGGTAGCGCCCAACCCGCACAGTGGCGCCGCGGCCGGCGCGGTCCAGCCCTACTCCGCCTGAATGCCCGCCCGCCGGATCACCGCGCCCCATTGCATCACCTCCGCATGCAGGGAGGCGGCGTGGCCGCTGGCGGGAATGTGCAGCGGCACGAAGCCGCGGCGCGTGAGTTCTGCATTGATCGCCGGGGTGGCGATGGCACCGGCCAGCGCTTCCGCCAGGCGCGCGGCGGCGGCGGGCGGCGTGCCCGGCGGGGCATAGCTGCACCAGTTGGCGGAAACCACCACATCCACCCCGGATTCGCGGAAGGTCGGCAGGTTCGGCGCGGTCGGCAGCCGCTCCGCCCCGCTGGTGGCGATGGCGCGGACCTTGCCGCTTTCCACCAGCGACTGCACGGATGACAGCGCCGAGAAGGTCATGTCGATATGCCCGCCCGCCAGGTCGTTCATCGCCTGCCCGGCGCCGGCATAGGCCAGGTGGTTCAGGCGAATGCCCGCCACCTGTTCCAGCAGCAACCCCGCCAGGTGGGCGGTGCCGCCGGTGGAGCCGGTGGCGTAGCTGACCGTGCCCGGATTGGCGCGGGCCAGGGCTACCACCTCCCGCAGGTTCTGTGCCGGCAGGTTGGCGCGCACCACCATTGTCGTCGGCCCGGCGGCCTGGCAGCCCAGCAGGGTGAAGCCGGTCTCGACATCAAACGGCAGCCGCTTGTGCAGCGAAGGCATCACCGGAAAGGTGGTGTCGTGCATCATGAAGGTCTGGCCATCAGGCGCAGCGCGGGAGACGTATTCCGCGCCGATCACGCCGCTGGCGCTGGGCCTGTTCTCCACCAGCACCGGCTGGCCCAGCAGTTCCGCCAGGCGCGGCGCCAGGACGCGGGCGATGGCATCCGTATTGCCGCCGGCGCCGAACGGCACCACCAGGCGCACGTTGCGGTCCTGGGCGCGGGCAATCGCGGGGGTAGCCAGCAAGGCAAACAGGGTGCGGCGCTGCATCGGCTCAGTCTCCGGCCAGGATGTGCAACTCTGCCAGCCTTTCCGCTGCCAGGGGAATGCCTTCGCGCAGGCTGCGCTGGCGGGCGGCGTGGCGGCGGGCGCCGGGCATGCGGGCGCCGGTGGCTTCCAGCGCGGCGGCCAGCATCTCGACTTGTTGCGCGAAGCCCTGGCCGCCGGCGGCGCCGGGGTTGATGGCCAGGATCAGCTGCCCGCCATTGGCGGTGGCGGCGCCCTTCACCTCGGCGGATTGGTCCTGCAACGCCAGCAGGCTGCCGGTCAGGGCATTGGCCAGCAGCTCCACCATCAGCGCCACCAGGCCCCCCTTCACGCCGCCGAAGGGCAGTTGCACGCCGCCGCCGGTGATGGCCGCGGGGTCGGTGGTCGGCAGGCCCGCGGCGTCCAGTCCGGCGCCTTCCGCCACCGCCCTGCCCTCCCGCGCCGCCAGCAGCATGTCGCCACGAGCCATGGCGCTGCTGGCCATGTCGAAGACGATGGGCGGCTGCCCCGCGCGCGGGCAGGCGAAGGCCCAGGGGTTGGTGCCCAGCAGCGGCGCCCGGCCGCCCGGCAGCGCCAGGAAGGGCCTGGTGCCGCGGAAGTTCAGCCCGACCAGGCCGGCCTCGGCTAGGTCTTCCACCTCCGGCCACAGCGCGGCCAGGTGGTGGCTGTTGCGGATCACCATGCCGGCCAGGCCAAGCTCTCCGGCGCGGGCCACCAGGCGCTCCCGCCCGCGGCGCCAGGCCGGCTGGGCATGGCCGTTGTCGGCATCCACCAGAATCAGCGCGGCGGGGCTGGGCAGCAGGCGGGGCACGGCATCGGCCTTGGCCCAGCCGCTGCGGGCATCCCCCAGATAGCCTTCCAGCCGGAACACGCCGTGGCTAATGGCGGCGTCGCGCTCCGCCATGGCCATGGTCTCGGCCAGCACATGGGCGTTACTGGCGCTGTAGCCGTGGCGCGCGAGGATGCGGGCCAGCAGTGCCACCAGGGCCGTGTAGTCGATGCTTGGCATGGTGAAGCCCCCGGGTCAGGCCGCAGCCTCGCGCAATCAGGCGGGTGGCACCAGTGCCAGGGCTGTGGTTCCCTGGCGGCAAGAAGGGGAAACGCCGATGGACTTCGACCATTCGCCACGGGTGCGGGAGCTGCTCGCCCGCCTGACCAGCTTCATGGACGCGCATGTCACCCCGAACGAGGCGGTCTACGACCGCCAGGTGGCGGAGGGCGACCGCTGGGTGGCGCCGCCGTTGCTGGACGAGCTGAAGGCGAAGGCGCGCGAAGCCGGGCTGTGGAACCTGTTCCTGCCGGAAAGCGACCACGGCGCCGGCCTGACCAATGTGGAATACGCCCCGCTATGCGAGGTGATGGGCCGCGTCCATTGGGCGCCGGAGCTGTTCAACTGCTCGGCGCCGGATACCGGCAACATGGAAGTGCTGGTGCGCTACGGCACGCCGGCGCAGCAGGATGCCTGGCTGACCCCGCTGCTGGAAGGCCGCATCCGCAGCTGCTTCGCCATGACGGAGCCGGCGGTGGCGTCGTCCGATGCAACCAATATCGAGACGCGGATCGAACGGCGCGGCGACCGCTACGTCATCAACGGCCGCAAGTGGTGGTCGTCAGGCGCGCCGGACCCGCGCTGCAAGATATTCATCCTGATGGGCAAGACCGACCCATCAGCGCCGCGCCACCAGCAGCAGAGCATGATCCTGGTGCCGCGCGACATGCCGGGCATCACGGTGCTGCGGCCACTGACCGTGTTCGGCTACGACGACGCGCCGCATGGCCATGCCGAGACGATCTTCGACAATGTCGAGGTGCCCGCGGAGAACATGCTGCTGGGCGAGGGCCGCGGCTTCGAGATTGCCCAGGGCCGGCTTGGCCCGGGCCGCATCCACCACTGCATGCGGCTTATTGGCCAGGCCGAGGTGGCGCTGGAGAAGATGTGCAAGCGCGCGCTGGTGCGGGCGCCCTTCGGCAAGAAGCTGTCCGAGCAGGGGGTGACGCAGGAGCGCATCGCCGAGGCGCGGATCATGATCGACCAGGCCCGGCTGCTGACGTTGAAGGCCGCCTGGATGATGGACACGGTCGGCAACAAGGCGGCGCGGGCCGAGATTGCCATGATCAAGGTGATGGCGACCAACATGGCCTGCACCATCATCGACTGGGCCATCCAGGCGCATGGCGGCGGCGGGGTGTCGCAGGATTTCGGCCTGGCCTATGCCTATGCCCAGGCGCGGGCGCTGCGCTTCGCCGATGGGCCGGACGAAGTGCACCGGGCGCAGATTGCCAGGTTGGAGTTGAAGAAGTGGCAGGGTTAGCGCCGCAACCAGCGCCCCAACCGGCCGCACCCCCAGGCTATCGCCAGGCAGAAAGCCGCAGACAGGAAGGAAAAGGTGATCTCGTCACGACGCGAGCCTTCAAGTAATGAGTAAAGCATCAACTTCGCCGCATCGTTCGCGCTACGCGCCATGTTTACTTGGTCAATGTATCTTTCGGCAAACCAATCATAATAAATTCCCTTGCCTGCTTCGAAGACGCCAAATATCAGAAAGACGATTCGAACGCCCGTTAACATATAGGATACCAAATTTCGCATGGAACCCTCCGTTAGCTCCGCTTAAGTTTAGTGGATCGGAACGACCATACAATGAGAAACAATCTCGAGCTAAGGGACGGAAACATGCAGCCCAATCTGCAGGCCTGGCTGAAAGCGCACATCCCGGGCTTCGAAGGCCCGTTCGAGATGGTGCAACTGGCCGGCGGCCAGTCCAACCCGACCTTTCGGCTGAAGGCGGCCAGCGGCGACTACGTGCTGCGCCGCAAGCCGGATGGCGTGCTGCTGCCCAGCGCCCATGCGGTGGACCGCGAATACCGCGTCATCGCCGGGCTGCACGCGGCAGGGCTGCCGACGCCGCGCGTGTATGGCTACAGCGACGACACCAGCGTGGTCGGCACGCCGTTCTACGTGATGGATTTCGTCGCCGGCCGCATCTTCTTCGACCCGCGCCTGCCCGACGTGCCGCGCGAGGAACGCGCGCCGCTGTTCGACGCCATGAACGCGACGCTGGCGCTGCTGCACGGCATCGACCCCGTGGCGGCGGGGCTTGGCGACTACGGCCGCCCCGGCAACTACATGGGCCGCCAGATCGAGCGTTGGAGCCGGCAATACCGCGCCAGCGAGACGCACCGGATCGAGCCGATGGAGCGGCTGATCGAATGGCTGCCGGCGCAGTTGGCGAAGCATGACGACGCGGCTGTCAGCGTGGTGCATGGCGATTGCCGGATGGACAATTTCGTCTTCCACCCCACCGAGCCGCGCGTGGTGGCGGTGCTGGACTGGGAGCTTTCGACCCTGGGCAGTCCGCTGGCGGACTTTGCCTACAGCGCGATGTACTGGCGCATTCCGCCGGGCATGTTCCGCGGCCTGGCTGGCAGCGACCTGGCAGCGCTGGGTATCCCTTCGGAGGCCGAGCATGTCGCGGCCTATTGCCGCCGTACCGGGCGGGCGGGCATTCCGGGACTGGACTTCTACATCGCCTTCAACCTGTTCCGGCTGGCGGCGATCATGCAGGGCATCATGAAGCGGGTGCTGGATGGCACCGCGGTGGGGCCGGATGCCGAGGCCAATGGCAAGCTGGCGGTGCCGATCGCGGAACTGGGCTGGCAGACGGCGGTGCAGGCGGGAGCTTAGCGTCCGATCGGCGCAGGAGCAAACGCCGCCGGCGTGGCGCAGCCGCGTAAACAACAGCTTGGAGACTGTCCGGCGCTTCTTTCTGCGCCTGGCAGCCCCTAAGCCAAGGCTGCATCCAGCGTGGCTGTGAGGTCCGTCAGCTCCGGCGTGCCGATGCCGACCAGCGCAATGCCCTCCGCCTCCGCTGGCGCCAGCGTCCAGCGCGGGCCGACCATCTGCAGCAGCGCCGGGCCTTCTGTGGTGGCGCAGAAGCCCTTCAGCCGCAGCAGCGCCGGTGGCATGGCCTCCAGCGCGCGAGCCAACGCCGCGCGGTCGAAGCGCCCTTCGCGCTGGTAGAGGAAGCGACGAAAACTGTCGTCATGCGCGGCGGCTTCGGCGCGGAAGCGACTGCGCGGCGGTGTGGGCGCGTCCAGCAGGTCGTCCGGCAGCATGGCCTGTTCCGTCACCACCAGGCGCATCCCGGGGCGTACCGCCAGCGCGGCGGCGCGTGCCTCGGCCAACGCAGTGCGGCCGGCCAGGTCGCGCTTGTTCAGCAGCACCAGGTCGGCGGCCAGCAGTTGCCGCCGCACCGTCTCTCCCACGTAGCGGTCGGCCAGCTGCGCCGGCAGGCGGGTGGCATCGGCCAGCACCAGTACGGCGTCCAGCGTCAGCCGCGGCTCCACCAGCGCCACCTCGGCAATGCGCCAGGGGTCGGCGACACCGCTCGCCTCCACCACCACCTGGTCGAAGGGCTGGCCGCTGTCCAGCAGGTCGCCGAGGCCATCCAGCAGGCCGCCGCCAAGCGAGCAACAGGCGCAGCCATTGGTCAGTTGCAGCGTGCGGCCATCATGCCCCGCGATCAGCGACGCATCGATGTTCAGGCTGCCGAAATCGTTGACCAGCACGGCGTAGCGCCGCCGCCCCTGGTGCAGCAGCCGGTTCAACAGCGTGGTCTTGCCGGCGCCGAGGAAGCCGCCGATGACGGTGAAGGGAAGCCTCATGCGGCCGTGGATAGGACGCGGGCAGGCCGTGGCGCAACCACCTCAGCCGCGCTTCGGGTCCAGCGCGTCGCGCAGCCCATCCCCCAGCACGTTCAGCGAGATGACCAGCAGGAAGATCGCGCAGGCCGGAGCGGGGGCCGCCCTCACCATCCTCCGCCAGCAGCGCTTCGGCCAGCGCCGGCGTCACCGCGGCGTCCAGCCTCGCCGTACGGTCCTGCGCCGCGCTGGCCGTTGCCGCCAATACCGGCGTGGCGTTGAGCAGGATGCGCAGCGCGGCGGGGTCGCGCCCTGCGGCGGCGGTGGCGGCGCGCAACCTGGCGCTGAACGCCTGCGCCGCCTCCAGCGCATGGCACCTGGCCAGGAACACATCCGCGGTGGCGGCAGCGGCAGGTGGGCAAAGTCGGCCGGCGCGCAGTCCAGTTGCCGCGTATTCACGCACCAGGCGGCGCGCCCGGCCGAAAGAGTGTCCAGCACGGCGAAGGCGCGGGCGGTGTGGAACGGCTCGGTATGGCTCATGAACACCAAGGCGCCGAGGCCGATGACCCGGCTCTGCGGCACCAGGCTGCCGAGCAGCGGCATCGGGTCCAGCTGCACCGCATCGGCCCCGCCGGAGAGCAGCAGGCGTGGCTGCCCAGCGCCGGGCCCAGCAGCACCGCGTCCAGCCCCGCCGCCTCAGCCGGCGCCGGTCGCCATGAAGGCGTCGCTCAGCAGGCCCTGGGCAGCCAGTTCCGCCCCGGTGCCACTGGCGCGCAGCGTGCCAGTTTCCAGCACATAGGCGCGGTCGGCAATCCTCAGTACCTGGCGCGCCTTCTGCTCCACCAGCAGAATGGACATGCCGCCGGCGCGCAACTCCTCCACCAAGGCGAAGATGCGCGCGGCCATGATCGGCGCCAGGCCCAGCGAGGGTTCGTCCAGCACCAGCAGGCGCGGCTGGCTCAGCAGCGCGCGGGCGATGGCCAGCATCTGCTGCTCGCCGCCACTCAGCAGCCCGGCCAGCCGGTCGTGGCGTTCGCCCAATATGGGAAAGCGCCGCATCTGCTCGGCAATGGCGGCGTCCAGCGTGGCGCGGTCCCGCCTGGCATAGCCGCCCATGCGCAGGTTCTCGGCCACCGTCATCTGGCCCAGGATGCCCCTGCCCTCCGGCACCAGCGCCAGGCCGGCGCGCAGCGCGCGTTCCGCCTGGCGCGGCAGTGGCTGGCCGCCCAGCGTGACGCTGCCCCCATGCGGCAACAGGCCCGCAATCGCCTTCACCGCGCTGGTCTTGCCCGCGCCATTGGCGCCGATCAGCGCGACGATCTCGCCGGGGCGCACCTCCAGCGAAAGCCCGCGCACCGCCTGGATCGGGCCATAGCGGACGGAAAGCCCCTGCACCGCCAGCATCAGGCCTCCACCCCCAGATAGGCGTCGATGACGGCGGGGTTGCGGCGTATTTCCGCGGGCGTGCCGCTGGCGATCAGCGTGCCGAAGTCCAGCACATGCACGCGCTGGCAGAGCTGCTCGACAAAGCCCATGTCGTGCTCGATCAGCAGCAGCGTCAGGCCATCCGCCACCAGGCCCTGCAACAGGCTGGCGACGCCGGCGGCTTCCTCGTGGTTCATGCCGGCCACGGGTTCGTCCAGCAGCAGCAGCGCGGGTTCGGCGGTCAGCGCGCGCGCGAGTTCGACGCGGCGCATGACCCCATAGGGCAGCGTGGTCGCGAGACGGTCGCGGAACGGCGCCAGGCCGAAGCGTTCCAGCGCCTGCTCGGCGCGGTGCCGGGGCGCGGGGCCGGAAAGCCCGAGCGGCGCCAGCGCGGCACGCAACCCGCCGCCGCGCTGCACCACCATCAAATGCTCCCACACGGTCATGGAGGGAAACAGCCGGATGTTCTGGAAGGTGCGGGCGATGCCGCGCCGGGCGATGCGATGCGGCGGCATTCCGAGCAGGCTCTCACCGCGCAGGCGGATCTCGCCCTCGCTGGGCCGATAGGCGCCGGTGATGCAGTTGAACAGCGTGGTCTTGCCCGCGCCATTCGGCCCGATGACGCCGGTGATGGCGCCTGCCGGCAGGTCCAGCGACAGGTTGTTCAGCGCGGTGATGCCGCCGAAGCGGCAGGTGACGCCGGAAAGCGACAACAGGCTCATGGCTTCAACGCCCGTAGCAGGCGACGGTCGATGATGCCCTGCGGCCGCAGCAGCAGGATCACGATCAGCAGCGCGCCGAAGGCGGCCAGTCGCCAATCCGCAATGAAGCGCAGGGCTTCCGGCGCCAGCGCCAAGGCAGCCGCGCCGAAGACCGGGCCGAGTGCGATGGTGCTGCCGCCCAACACCACCGCCAGCACCATCTCGATGGAGCGGTCCAGGTTGAAGGCGCCAGGTTCGATGAAGATGTGCCAATGCGCGAACAGCCCGCCGGCAATGCCCGCCAGCGCCGCGCCCACCGTGAAGGCGCCCAGCTTCAGCGCCACGGTGTTGAGGCCGAGCAGCCGCGCCGCGGTCTCATCGTCCCGAACGGCATTCAGCGCCAGCCACAGGCGAGAGCGTTCCGCCAGCAGCACCAGCACCAGCAGCGGCAACGCCCAGGCCCAAATGGCGCCGAGCGACAGCCGCTGCATGCCGGAATAGCCGGCGGCGCCGCCGGTGGCATCCAGTGAGAGGAAGAAGCTGCGCGTCATTTCGCCGAAGCCCAGCGTGGCCATGGCCAGGTAGATGCCGCGCAGCCGCAGCGCCGGGAAACCGACCACCAGCCCCAGCACGCCGCTGACCACGGCGCCGACAGCGATTGCAAGCGGCACCGGCACGCCATGCTCCACCGTCAGCACGCTGGCGGTATAGGCACCGCAGGCCATGAAGGCGGCATTGCCCAGCGAAAGCTGCCCCACCGCCAGGATGACATGGACGCTGAGCGCGGCGATGCTGGCGATGCCGATCTCCGCCAGCAGCCCGGCGACGTAGGAGGAGATCATACCCGCTGCGCCCCGCCGGCCCGCCCCAGCAGGCCCTGCGGCCGCAGCAGCAGCGTCAGGATCATCAGGCCGTACACCGTCATGTCGCGGAAGGCGGCGCCGCCGAAGGCGACGGTCATCACCTCCAGCACGCCCAGCAACGGCCCGGCCAGCAGCACGCCCCAGATGCTGGTGGTGCCGCCGACCACCATCACCGCGATGGCCTTCAAGCCCACTTCCACGCCCACAAAAGGCGTCAGTGCGCCATAGTGCAGCCCGATCAGCACGCCAGCCACGCCCGCCATGGCGCCCGACAGCGCGAAGGCGCCCGACGTGACCAGCGGCGCCGGCACGCCCAGCAGCCGCGCCACGTCGCGGTTCTCGGCAATGGCGCGCAGCCCGGTGCCGAAGCGGGTGTGGCGCATCACCAACGCCAGGCCCACCACCAGGCCCACCGCCGTCGCCATCACCACCAGCTGCGCCTGGCCGACCGAGACGCTGCCGAGCTGGTAGCGCGCATCCATCAACTCCGGCGGCAGCAGCAGTGGGTCGCTGCCCCACACATTCGTCGCCACGGTCTGGAAGATGACCGAGAAGCCCAGCGTGGACAGCAGCGGCGCAATCGGCGGCGCGTGGCGCAAGGGCTGGTAGGCCACCCGCTCCACCACCACGCCCAGCAACCCCGTGAACAGTGCCGCGGCGCCGAGGCCGACCAGCAGCGGCTGGCCGTCCAACATAAGCGTCAGCCCGACATAGCCGCCGAGCATGAACAGCTCCGCCACCGCCAGGTTGAGGATGCCCAGCACCCCCATGACCAGCGAAAAGCCCAACGCCACCAGCGTATAGACCGCGCCGAGCGTCAGCCCATTGACGAGTTGCTGCAGCAGCACCGGCTCAGCAGGTCAGGCTGCCATGCGTGCTGCAGCCGCGGACCTTCTCGGTCCAGCTGCCGTTCTGGCCGACCACGGTGAAGAACACCTTCACCGCGTCGCCGGTCTCGGCGAAGTGGATCGGGCCGGACAGGCCCTCATAGCCACTCAGCTTTTCCAGATGGGCGCGCAGCTTCTCGCGGTCGCTCTCCAGGTCGGCCGGCTTCAGCGTCAGCCCGCCGCGCAGCACGGCGTCGGTGTACATGCCGACAATCTCGGCCATGTGGGCGTCGTACATGCTGGGCTCGATGGTCGGCGGCAGGCCGGCGGTGGCGCGCAGCCGCGGCTGCAAGGCGTTGGTGAAGCGCTGCACCTTCTCGCCCTGCTGGCCGGCATAATAGGTGGCGCAGGACACCACCGGGATCTCCGGCGCGGCGCGCAGGATGGCGGAGGAGATCAGCGGCGTGCCGCCGATGACCGGCTTGATGAATCCCTGGCGCCGCATTTCCCGCAGCACCGTCACCGCCTGGGAATAATCGGCCGCCACCACCAGCGCGGTGGGGTTCAGCGCCTTCAGCGCCGTCACCTGGGCGGAGACGTCGATATCGCCGGTGTTGAAGGTGGCCAGCGAGCCTTCGTTCAGCAGGCGGATGCCGTTCTCCTTCAGCATCTCCGGCATGATCCGGCTGCCGAGCGCGACGGAGTTCGCGTCCTTGGCGTCGTAGATGATCGCGATGGTCTCGACCGAATAGCTGCGCTTGAACCAGGGCAGCGAGGTCTTCAGCAGCACCGCCTCGTCGATGGTGTTGCGGAAGGCCCAGGGCCGATTGGCCGCCGCCGTACCGGGCTTGGAGGAGGCCTGGCTGCACGCCACCAGCTTGGCCTGGTTGGCCACCGGAAAGGCCACTTCGCAGGCGCTGCTGGTCAGCGGGCCGGCAATGGCCAGCACCTTGTCGTCATCGGCCAGCTTGCGCACCAGGTTGGCGGCCTGCGCCGGCCGCGCCGCGTCGTCGTAGATCGCGATGCTCAGCCTGGCGCCGCCGATGCCGCCGCCGGCGTTGACCTGCTCCTCCACCATGCGCAGCGCCACGGTGTTGGTGCGGCCCCATTCGGCGAAGGGGCCGCTGCTGGGCACGATGGCGCCGAGCTTCACTTCCATGCCGGCGAAGCGCGCCTGCGACACGGCCGGTCGGGCCAACAGCAGAGCCGGCGTGGCCAGCAGCGAACGGCGGGAAACGGTCATCGCAATGCCCCAATGCAGGTGGTGAACACGCTCTATGCACGCTTCAATGCGCGGAAGCGGAGAAGTCCATCGGTAGCACGCAGCGTGCCACCCTTACCGAGCGGAGGCCGCCCGGCGTGTTGCGGCTGCGGCCGACGAAGCGCGGCACGCCATCCGTCACCACCGCGCCCACGGCGGGAATGTCACCGTTGCGCAGGGCCGAGAGCGCGTCGTCGCAGGCGCCACCATCGCAGCCATCCAGCAGGATCACATCGGCATCGCGGCCTGGCGCCAGGATGCCGCTGTTCAGCCGATACACCCGCGCATTGTTGCCGGTGGCCGCGGCAATGGCCGCTTCCGGCGCCATGCCGCCCAGGCTGGCCAGGTGGCTGATGGTGTAGAGCATGCCCAGCGGCATGATCCCGCTGCCGGTCGGCGTATCCGTGGCGATCAACAGGCGTTCCGGCTGCCCGACTTCCGCCAGCAGGCGCGCGGTCAGCAACGCGGTGCGCAGGTTGCCGGCGGTGCAGATCTGCATCGCCACGTCGCTTTCGTCCACCAGGCGCGGAAAGCCGGCATCCGGCATCGCCACCGGCCCGCCATTCACGTGGAAGGAGACATGCGCGTTGCTGGCCAGCACATGCTCCGCCCATATCCCGGACGACCCCGGGATGGAGGAGCCGCCGGTATGCATGGTGGTGACCATGCCGGCCGCCCGCGCGGCGTGCATCAAGGGCGCATAGCCGTAGGGCGTCTCAAAGGCGCCGAAGCCTGCCTTGGCCAGCCAGATGCCGGCGGCGGCGATCTCGCGCAGGTCGGCTTCGGTCAGCCCGGGTTCCAGGATGATGCTGCCGGCATGCACCCGCATGCCACCGGGCCGGTAGTTCAGGAAGCAGGCGCGCGCCGCCAGCGCCAGCGCCTTCACGCCCGCGGGGTCCTTCGGGCGGCCGGGCACATGCACCTCGCTGGCGGAAATGGCGCAGGTGACGCCGCCATGCAGGTAGCTCTCCAGGAAGCCGACGGTGCGCTGGCGCGGCGTATAGTCGCCGAAGGTGATGTGGACATGGCTGTCGATCAGCCCCGGCGCAGCGATGGTGCCGCCGGCGTCGATCACCACGTCGCAGGCCTCGGTTTCTGCCGCGCCCAGCGTGCCGATGGCGGTGATCTTCCCGCCATCCATCAGGATGCCATCGGCCTGGATCAGCGGGTTCAGGTAGTCCCCGGTGCAGAGACCACCCAGGTTGACGATGGCGGTGCGCATCAGCGCAGCCCGTCCGTGCCTGCGATCTTCCCCGCCGCCAGCCCACCGACGCGCGCATTGATCCGCCCGCGATTGGCCAGGCAGACAATCAGAGCGACCTCGTCGGCCTGCGGCGCATCCGGCAGGGTCAGCGACATGCCGTCATAGTGGCTGCGCACGTAAAGCGCGTCCTTGTGCGCCATCGGCACGTCGATGCTGCTGCCCGGCGCGCCGCGCTTGGTGAAGGAGGATATCCACGCCGCGCCGCCGCCGACCGCTTTCCGCAGCGGCTCGGCGAAGGTGGTGGTCAGCAGCGCGTTCACGTGTTCCTGCTCGCCATCCAGGCCGACGATACCGCCCTTGCCGTAGCTTTCCACCGGAAAGTCGCCCATGGCCTGCATGGCGATGGCGGCCAGTTCCTCGCCCAGCGCCTCGCTGGCGGCAATGGCCGGCGCCAGGTCGGCCACGAAGCCCTGCCCGGCATAGGGGTTGGCCAGTACCGCAATCGCCGCCACCCGGCGCAGCGGCGGGCCGCCATCGGTACGGTCGGCTTCGGTGAACTTGTGGTCCACCATGGTGAACCAGCGGCGCATGACCAGGCGCATGCCCGTACTCCCCTGTGCCGGGCACGCCGGCGCCCTCCGGTTATTACCTTTCATGCAAAGCCATTTGGCAAGCGCCGAGTTGCCGCCGCAGATGCCGCTTGCCACCGCGCCCGGGATGCGAATAGCTTTCTTGCGAAGCTATTTTGCCCCACGGGAGACCGGCATGAACGTCACCACCCGCATCGGCACCACGGTGAAGGACGGCGCCCAGCACCTGGCCAGCCTGCAGGACGGCCGCGCGGTGTTCCTGGAAGGCCAGCAGGTGGCGGATGTAACCACCCACCCCGCCTTCCGCAACGCCTGCGCCGCCGCCGCCGCGATGTACGACTACCAGGCCCTGCCGGAAAACCTGGACCGCATGACCTTCGCCGACCCGCAGGGCCACCGGGTCAACCGCGCCTGGCAACTGCCCACCAGCCATGCCGAGCTGGTGCAGCGGCGCGAAGCCCTGGTGGCCTGGGCGGAGCTCAGCGGCGGCTTCCTCGGCCGTTCGCCGGACCATGTCGCCTCCGCCCTCGGCGGCCAGGTCATGGCGCTGGATGTCATCGCAGCGCAGGACCCGCGCGGCGCCGCCGTATTGGGCGACTACTACGCCCAGATGCGTGCCGCCGACGCCTTCCTGACCTACGTCATCATCAACCCGCAGGCGGACCGTTCCAAGGATTGGGGCCAGCAGCAGGGCGAGGACCTGGTTGCCTCGATCGTCGACGAGGACAGCACGGGACTGACCATCCGCGGCGCCAAGATGCTCGGCACCAGTTCCATCATGGCCAACGAAGTCTTCGTCGCCAGCCTGCAACCGCTGAAGCCCGGCGAGGAGAACCTAGCCTTCGCCTGCGGCCTGCCGATGAACACCAAGGGCCTGAAGGTGCTGTCCCGCAAGAGCTATGAGCAACATGCGGTCAGCGCCTTCGACAACCCGCTGGCGACGCATTTCGATGAAAACGACGCGGTGCTATTCTTCGACGACGTGAAGGTGCCGTGGGACCGCGTATTCCATCATCGCAACACGGATCTCTGCCGCGCCCAGTTCCACGACACGCCCGGCCATATCTACCAGAACTACCAAGCGCAGATCCGGCTGACGGTGAAGCTGCGCTTCCTGCTCGGCATCGCCCGCCGCATCACGGAAACCATCGGCACCGTGAACATGCCCCCCGTACGAGACCTGCTGGGCAAGCTGGCCTCCCAGGCCTCGGTGGTGCAGGCCATGCTCTACGGCATCGAGGCCGCGGGGAAGATGCGCGGCGAATACTTCGTGCCGGACCGGCACCTGGTCTACGCCGCGCAGGTGCACACGCAGGAACTCTACGGCAGCTTCGTCGCCAGCATCCGCGAGTTGGCCGGCGGCTCGCTGATCATGCTGCCCTCCTCGGTCAAGGACTACGCCAATGCGGAGATGGCAAAAATCATCCGCAGCACCCAGTCCTCCGCGGTGATGAGCCCGGATGAGCGGGTGCGCTTCCTCAAACTGGCCTGGGACGCGGTTGGCAGCGAATACGCCTCTCGCCACCAGCAGTACGAGATGTTCTACGCTGGCGCGCAGTTCGTCACCCGCGGCCACGCCTTCCGCACCGCGGACTGGGCCGGCGCCACGGGCCTGGTGGACCAAGTGCTGGACCGCACCTCACCGCCGCTGGGCTGAGGCCGGCTCCAGCGCGCGTTGCAGGGCCAGCGCGCGTTCGCTGCTTTCCAGCAGCTGCGCCACCATGGCGGAGAGCCGCAGGAAATCCTCGGCGCCCAGGCTCTCGAACTCCACGTCGTTGACCTGGCGCTGGGTCGGCGCCAACTGCTCCAACAGCGCGCGGCCGGCATCGGTCACCGTCAGGCACAACCGCCGCCGGTCGCTCGGGTCCATCGCCTTGTCCACCAGGCCTTTCGCCAGCAGCCGCTTGGTCACGGTGGTGACGAAGGCACCGCTCAGGTGCAGATGGCCGGCCACGGTGCGGATGCTGACATCGCCCTCGGCCGAGAGATGCGCCACCGAGATCAGCACGGTGTACTCGATGCCGACCAGGCCGATGGCGGCGGCATGGCCCTCGCGGATCGCCTCGTGCCGGGCCAGGAAGCCGAACAGGTTGTGCACCAGCAGGCGGAAGTCGCGGTCGCTGCCGTCCTTCAGCAAGGCGGGGCGGGAGACGGTCAGCGCGGCCTGGGTGGCCCGGTTGGTCTTCGGCGCGGCCTTCACTTCCGGTTCCCAACCTGCTTGTCGCCGCCGATTACGGTCCCGCGCCGGCCCCGTCAACGCAGCGGCGCTTGGGCAGGCAATGCGGCGGCGGATTGCCGGCGTTTTGGTCATCCGGCGTTCGCGGCCGCCCGCGGCCTTGCCCTGGGCACTGGCACGGCGGTTGCTGCACCCGCCGCATGACCGAGACAAACATCGCGCCCATGGTCGCCGGGCTGTTCCACGTGGCGATCAAGACCAACGACCTGGATGCCACCGTCACCTTCTACACCAAGGTGCTCGGGCTGGTTTCCGTCTTCCGGCCGGATTTCGGCTATCCCGGGGCCTGGCTGGGCATTCCGCTGCCCGGCGGCCCCGCCATCATGCACATCTATGCCGGCGGCCCGGCCCTGGGCGCCGATGGCATCGCACCCAGCGGCACCGCCGCCATCGACCACGTGTCGCTGGCCTGCCGCGGCTACCATTCCTACATCGCCCGCTTCCGCGCCCATGGGCTGGACTGGCGGGAGTTCCTGGTGCCTGGCACCACGCTCTGGCAGCTCTTCGTCTACGACCCCTCCGGCGTGCAGCTTGAACTGACCTTCGACGGCAATTTCGAGGACGGCGCCTCGCCCGACATGAGCGACGGCCGCCGCTACATCGCCGGCAGCAGCTTCTTCGACGCAACCACCTACCCGAGGCTTGGCTGATGCATCGTCGTTCCCTGTTGCTGGGCGGCCTCGCCGCGCCCTTCGTCATCGGCACCGCCCGCGCCGCCGATACCGTGAAGGTCGCGACCTTCGATGCCGCCTCCACCCTGCCCTACTGGGTCGCGGTCACCCGCGGGTACTTCAGGGAAGTGGGCATCGAGCCCGTCGGCACCCCGCTGGCGACGCATCCGCTCATCGTGCAGTCGCTGGTCACCGGCGACGCCGAGGCCTGCACCAACCTGGTGACGCTGGAAGCCGCCAACATCAACAGCCGCCGCGCCAATTCGGTGCTGTTCTTCTCCATCAACGGCCAGAACGCCGAATACCAGATGGAGCAATTCGTCGTCCGCCCCGGCAGCCCGGCGAAGACGCTGGTCGACCTGAAGGGCGCCCGCATCATCTCCGCCCCCGGCCCCGGCAACCTGGCGGGGGCGCGCGGCGCGCTGGCCGCGGTGGGCCTGCAGGAAAACCGCGACTACACGCTGGTGGAACAGCCGATGGGCCAGCACATCGGCGCCATGCAGTCGGGCCAGTTCGACGCCGCCTATACGCTGGAACCCGTCGCCACCATCGGAGTGCGCAACGGCGCCATGCAGCGGCTTGAGGCCGGCGTCATCGCCACGCATATGCTGGGCCGGCGGGATGCCTTCGCCTTCGCCTCGGGCGCCGGCTTCTCCGGCCGCTTCCTGGACACGCGCTTCGACGTGGCCAAGCGCTACGCCGCCGCCTGGGGCAAGGCCGTCATGGCCGTGCGCAACGACCCGACGACGCGCCAGGTGCTGACCAGCCACCTGAACACGCCGGCGGAACTCGCCTCCGTGATGCCGTTGCAGCGCTTCACGCTGGCCAGCGAGATGACGCCGCAGATGCTGGCCGACCTGCAGAAGTTCATCGACCTGGCGGTGGCCCAGGGCGTGGTGCGGGAGCGCATCACCACGGCGCAACTGCTCCGCGCGCCTTGAACGCCATCTCCCCGCGTGAGGCCGCGCTTTCCGTGCGCGGCCTGCGCAAGGCCTTTGGTGGTGTCCCGGTCTATGACGGCTTCGCGCTGGACGTGAAGCGCGGCGACATCCTGGCCATCTTCGGCCCGAATGGCTGCGGCAAGTCCACGCTGATCAACATGGCCGCCGGCCTGCTGCCGGCCGATGCCGGCGAGATCCTGTACGACGGCCGCACCGTGGACGAGGTCCGCATCGGCTACGTCTTCCAGAACTACCGGGAGGCGCTGTTCCCCTGGCGCCGCGCCGCCGAGAACATCCGCTATCCGCTGCGCCGCATGGGGCTGAAGCGCGCCGAGATCGAGCGCCGGCTGGAGGCGCTGGCGGCGGATTTCCGCGTGCGCTTCGACCTCAACGCCTACCCCTATTCGCTCAGCGGCGGGCAACAGCAGTTGGTCAGCATCATGCGCGCCCTGGCGGTGGAACCAGAGGTGCTGTTCCTCGACGAACCCTTCTCCGCGCTGGACTACGAAACGACGTTGAGCCTGCGCACGTTGCTGCAACAGGTGCTGAAGGCGCGGAAGACCACCACCATCCTGGTCAGCCACGACCTGGAGGAAAGCATCGTCCTGGCCGACCGCATCCTGATGCTGACCCGCCGGCCGACGCTGGTGGCCGACGACATCGCCGTCGACCTGGCCTGGCCGCGCGAGGCGGCGACCCTGTCGGCGCCCGACTTCATCGCCATCAAGGCGCGTTGCCTGGATGTCTTCACCCGAGCGGTGGCCGGGGCATGAGGGCGCTGATGGTACCCGCCGGCGGCGCGGCCGGATTCATCGCGCTGTGGTGGCTGGCGGTGCTGCTGCGCCTGGCCGACCCGGTGCTGCTGCCCTCCCCGCTGGAGACCTTCAACGACACGGCCAAGTCGTTTACGCAAGGCCCGCTGCTCCACGATTTGTGGCGCACGGTCACCCGCACCGTGCTGAGCTTCCTCGTCGCCTGCGCCATCGGCGTGCCACTCGGCCTGCTGCTGGGGGCGAAGGAAAGCATCTATCGCGCCGTCGAATTCGTCGTGGACTTCTTCCGCTCCACGCCGGCCTCCGCGCTGTTCCCGCTGTTCCTGATCCTGTTCGGCGTCGGCGAGGGCACCAAGATTGCCGTCGCCGCCTTCGGTGCCGCGCTGGTCATCCTGTTCAACGCCGCCTATGGCGTGATGAACGCGCGCCGCACCAGGCTGCTGGCCGCCCGCGTCATGGGCGCAAGCCCGCTGCGCGTGGTCTTCGACGTGATGTTGTGGGAAGCCATGCCGCAGATTTTGGTGGGCATGCGCAGCGGCGTCTCGCTGGCTCTGGTCATCGTGGTGGTGGCGGAGATGTTCATCGGCAGCACGGATGGCCTGGGCCAGCGCGTCATCGTCGCGCAATCGCTATTCGAGAGCGGGTTGATGTACGGCGTCATCTTCGTCGCCGGCGCGCTGGGCTACCTGCTGAACCTGACCTTCCTGCTGCTGGAAAAGCGCTTCATCCACTGGGCCGGGAAGTAGCGCTCAAACCACCTCCGGCACATCCGTGTACGCGCGGCGCAGCTTGGCCAAGAAGTCCGGCGCCATCTTGTGCCGGCTCAGCGCCAGCGCGTCCGCCCCGGGCTGCATGCTGTCCGTCGCCTCCAGCGAAAATTCGCGGATGAAGCTGACGCGCGGGTCGCGCAGCGCGGCAATCTCGGCCACGCCGCCGCCGCGCTTCAGCACCGCGGCCGCCAGCACGCCTTCCTCCAGCGCCTGGGTGGCACCCTGCCCCAGCGTCGGCACCATGGCGTGGGCGCAGTCACCCAGGAACAGCACGCGGCCATCGGCGCTGCCGCGCTGCAACGGCGTTACCTGCAACCGCGCCCAATGCACCTGGTCGATCAGCC
This sequence comes from uncultured Rhodospirillales bacterium, assembly GCA_903835235.1. Taxonomy (GTDB): domain Bacteria; phylum Pseudomonadota; class Alphaproteobacteria; order Acetobacterales; family Acetobacteraceae; genus CAIMOR01. The sequence continues at coordinate 18,822 of CAILMF010000036.1, read as the reverse complement.
GGCAGGTTTGCGCCACCATCCAGGCCACCGCCGGGCAGGCCGCGCCCTCCGCCGGCAGATACATGGCGCGGGCGAAAGCCGCGGTCTTCTGCTCCGGCGTGAAATCCGCCCCCACGCCGATGGGAAACGCCCCGGCGATGTACACCGCGCCACCCGGCAGCCGGTAGCTCAGCAGCCGGTTGTTGCCGTTGAACCACTGGCCATAGTCGTCATAGGGGCAGTCCGCCGCATCCGGCACCAACAACCTGGTCAGCGCGATGCCATGGTGCTGAGGCACCGGCTCGCCGGCGCTGAGCACGCGCAGCTGGCTGTAGCGCCCATCGGCGGCCACCAGCAGGTCGAAGCCGCCGTGCCGCACCGTCTCGCCGGCCACGCGGAACACCGGCACCAGGCGCCCCGCCGCATCCTCCTCCAGCGCCACCAACTCGTGCCCGTACTTCGTGCAGCTCGCCACCGGTTCGCGCATCAGCCGGTACAGTTCCGACCAGCGCAGCCGCACGCCGGGTTCCTCCGCCACGTCCAGCAGGTCCAGGTCGAACAGCCGCTCGCCGGTGGCGCTGTCGATGAACCAGCGGCGCCAGGGCAGGCTCGCCTCCAGCAGCGCGCGATGCCGCGCCGGGCGGTACAGCCGCAGCGCCTTCAGCGCGTTGGGGCAGATGTTGAGGCCGGTGCCGGCCTCGTCCCGCGCGCCTTCCGCCACCCGCTCGAAGCCTTCAAGCCGGAAGCCTGGCACGTCGCTCAGGCATTCCAGCAACAGGGAGCCGGCCACGCCGGTCCCGATCACGCCAATCCGCATGGCGCCTGCCTTGCAATCCATGCGCCAGGGTCAGGGCATGAAAAAGGGCGGGCCCTCGCGGACCCGCCCCCTTCACTGTTCCAACGCTCGCAGGCGTCAGCCGTCGATGACGGCCAGCACCTTCGGCGGGGACATCGGCAAGGAGTAGAACCGCTTGCCCAGCGCGTCGTGGATCGCGTTGGCGATGGCGGCCAGCGGCGGCACGATCGGTGCCTCGCCGACGCCACGCACGCCCTGCGGGTGCTTCGGGTTGGGGATTTCCAGCATGATCGGCTCGATCATCGGCACGTCCGAGCAGACCGGCATGCGGTAGTCCAGGAAGCTGGCGTTATCCAGCTGGCCCTTGGCGTTGTAGAGGTACTCTTCGCTCAACGCCCAGCCGATGCCCTGCACCACACCGCCCTGGATCTGGCCCTCGACGTAGTCCGGATGCAGCGCGCGGCCGACATCCTGCGCCGCGGTGTAGCGCAGCACGCGGACGATGCCGAGGTCCACGTCCACTTCCACATCCACGCAATGCGTGGCGAAGCCGGGGTCGGCACCCGTGGTGTTCAGCTGCACGCCGGCGCCGATGGGACCGCCCATCTCATTCGCCTTCGCCGCCAGGTCCTTCAGGGTCAGCGGCGGGAACTGGCCGGCATTCGGGCCGGCCGGGCGCGCCTCGCCATTGTCCCAGATCACCGCCTCGGGGTCGATCTTCCAGATCTTCGCCGCACGCTCCTTCAGCTGGCCGATCACCTTCTCGGCGGACTGCGTGACCACCATCGCCGAGGCAAAGGTGACGCGGCTGCCGCCGGTCAGGTTGGAGAAGCCGATGGAGGACGTGTCACCGATCAGCACCGAGATCCGGCTGTGGTCGATCCCCAGCAGCTCCGCCGTCACATTGGCGATGGACGCGCGGCTGCCGCCGACATCCGGGTGGCCGGTGGTGACGTTGACGTTGCCGTCCTCGGTGATGTTCAGCTGCGCGCTGCTCTCGCCGCCCGCATTGAACCAGAAGCCGGAGGCAACGCCGCGACCGCGCACAACGCCCTTGGACGGGTTCTTGTCCAGCGGCGCGGTGTAGTGCGGGTGGTACTTGATCGCCTCGACCGTCTCCTTGAAGGTGATCGCCCCGAAGGTGGCGCCGTACACGGTCTTGCCGCCGGGCTTGGCGGTGTTCTTCAGCCGCAGCTCCAGCTTGTCCATGCCGAGCTTCTCGGCGATCTCGTCCAGCACGCATTCGGTGGCATAAGCGCCGAGCGGCGCGCCAGGCGCGCGGTAGGCCGCGACCTTGGAGCGGTTGGAGACCACGTCATACCCCACCGAGAGCACGTTCTCGATGTGGTAGGGCGAGAAGCTGCACCCCACGGGACCGCGCAGCGGCGAACCCGGCAGCCCGCCGGCCTGCAGGTAGAAGGTGCCCTGCGCGGCGACGATGGTGCCGTCGTTCTTGACGCCGATCTTCACCGTGCTCATCGAGCCCGAGGTCGGGCCGGTGGCGCGGAACACCTCGTCGCGGCTCATCACCATCTTGACCGGGCGGCCGGACTTCTTGGCCAGCAGCACCGCCACCGGCTCCAGGTAGATGATGGTCTTGGCGCCGAACCCACCACCGATCTCGGCCGGGATCGCGCGGATGTTGCTCTGCGGAATGCCCGTCAGCAGCGAGGTCATGGCGCGAACCATGAACTGGCCCTGGCTGGACGACCAGATCGTCACCCGGCCATCGGCGGCATAGCTGACAGTGCAGGCATGCGGCTCGATATAGCCCTGGTGCACCGGGCGCGTCTTGAAGCTGCGCTCGATGATCAGGTCGGCCTGCGCAAAGCCGGCCTCCACATCGCCCAGCTTGTTGACCATGGTTGTCGCGATGTTGCTGGGCTTGCCCTCATGCCGCACGAAGTCGTGCAGGATCGGCGCATCCGGCTTGATCGCGTCCTCGATCTCGATGACGTGCGGCAGCACCTCGTAATCCACCTCGATCAGCTTGCAGGCGGCCTCGGCCACTTCCTCGCTGATCGCAGCCACGGCGGCCACGGGGTGGCCGTGGAACAGCGCCTTCTCGCGCGCCATGACGTTGCGGCACATCCAGCGCATGTCCTGGATGCCCAGCATCACGGACTTGTCGAGCGGGAAGTCGACGATGTCCTTGGCCGTCACCACCGCCTTCACGCCCGGCAGCGCCTCGGCCTTCGACGTATCGATGCCGCGGATCACCGCATGGGGGTGCGGGCTGCGCAGCACGCGGCCCCAGATCTGCCCGGGCATGTTGTGGTCGGCGGAATAGCCGGCGCGGCCCGTCACCTTGTCGGCGCCATCCGGGCGGATGGTGCGCTTGCCGATCCACTTGTTGTCGATGGCGTTCATCAGGCGGCGCTCCTCATCTCGGCGGCGGTTTCCAGCACGGCGCGGACGATCTTGTCGTAGCCGGTGCAGCGGCACAGATTCCCAGCCAGCCAGAAGCGCACTTCCGTCTCGGTCGGCTCCGGATTCTTCTCCAGCAGCGAGCGGGCGGCCATCAGCACGCCAGGCGTGCAGATGCCGCATTGCAGCGCGGCCATTTCCAGGAATTTTTGTTGGAGCGGGTGCAGTTCATCACCCTGGGCCATGCCCTCGATGGTGGTGATCTCGTGGCCGCCGACTTCGGCCGCCAGCACCAGGCAGGAGCAGGTCAGCCGGCCGTCCAACGTGATGGAGCAGGAACCGCAGTCGCCGGTGCCGCAGCCTTCCTTGCTGCCGGTCAGGCCCAAGCTGTTGCGCAGCACGTCCAGCATGCTCTGCGAGGGGTCGCAGAGGAACTCGGTCGGCTCGCCATTGATGGTGGTGGTGACGTGTAGCTTGGCCATGGTTCAGGCCCTCCCCTGCGCGCGGTCGGCGGCGATGGCAGCGGCGCGCTTCAGCAGCACGGCGGCAACCTTGGTGCGATAGACAATGGTGCCGCGCTTGTCGTCGATCGGCTTGCAGGCGGCGGAGCAGGCGGCAGCAGCGGCGTTCAGCGCGGCGTCGTCCAGCTTGCTGCCGACCAGCACCTTCGCGGCATCGGCCACCAGCAGCACGGTCGGCGCGGCGGCGCCCAGGCCGACGCGGGCGGCGGTGACAACACCACCGGCCATGGTCAGGCTGACGCCGACGCCGACAACGGCGATGTCCATTTCCGTCCGCGGGATCATGCGCAGGTAGGCGTCACCGGAACCCGCCGGGCGGGCCGGCAGGGTGAAGCCGACCAGGATTTCGCCGGCGGCCAGGCTGGTGCGGCCGGGGCCGACCGGGAAGGCTTCCACCGGCATGGTGCGGCGGCCATTCGGGCCGGCGATGGTGAGCACGGCGCCGGCGGCGACCATGGCGGGCACGCTGTCCGCGGCCGGGGAGCCATGGCACAGGTTGCCACCCGCGGAGGCACGGCCCTGCACCTGGGTGGAGCCGATCAGGTTGATCGCCTCCAGCACACCCGGCCACACCTTGCCGAAGCGCGGATGTTCCGCCAGCACGGCGCCGGAGACGGCGGCGCCGACCCAGAAGCTGCCATCGGCGGCTTCGGTGATGCTGGTCATCTCAGGGATTTTCTTGATGTCGATGATGGTGCCGGGATGCACCATGCCATTGCGCATCTGCACCAGCAGGTCGGTGCCCCCGGCCAGGATGCGCGCGGCACCCTGGGCTGCAGCAAAAGCGCGCACCGCTTCGTCGAGCGTCGGCGGCGCCAGGTATCGAATATCCGTCATGGTTGCTTCCGTGGTCGTTTCCGGTCCCCGGTACACCCCGTTGGTTCGGGGTGCTGCCCCTGGTCAGGCGCACAGGATGCCGAAGGGTACGCTGGCAGGCCGAGGTCGGATAGCCCCCTCGTAACGGCCCGGCCTGACCGCAGCGCTGACCTTTCGCTGGGCAGGCTGGCACCGCATTGGGCGTCCGCCGCATGCGGCGCCGAATTTGCCCCCACAGGGTGCTTGCGCCAGCGCCTTCCGCACCCGAGGCTGCAGCCTGGCCTTTGCCGGGAGCCGCTCGATGCGTCGCCGCCACCTTGCCCTGACCCTGCCCGCCCTGCTGCTGGGCCGCGCCCAGGCGCAGACCCTGACCAAGGACGTGCGCCTCATCGTCCCTTATGCCCCCGGCGGCACCACGGACCAGCTCTGCCGCATGCTGGCCGAGGCGCTCGGCCCGCGCCTGGGTGGGCGCAGCATGGTGGTGGAGAACCGCAGCGGCGGCGGCACCTTCATCGCCATGCAGGCGGTGGTGACCGCCCCTGCGGATGGCCACACCCTGTCGCTGGCCTCCACCGCCACGCTGGCAACCGCTTCCGTGCTGCCCGGCTTCACCCCGCCGATCGACACCGACCAGGCGCTGCTGCCGCTGACCAGCCTGATCCGCGTGCCGATGGTGCTGGTCGGCCGGCCCGACGCGCCCTACCGCACCCTGCCGGAACTCATCGCCCATGCCCGCGCCAATCCGGGCAAGCTGAACATCGGCAATTCCGGCCAGGGCGGCCAGACCCACCTGCTCGCCGCGCGGCTGATGCATGAAGCCGGCGTTACCATGGAGCATATCCAGTATCGCGGCGGCACGCCGGCGCTGCTGGACATCCTCTCCGGCAATGCCGACCTGTACTTCTCGCTGCTGCCGGAATCGCTGCCCTTCATCCGCGACAACCGGCTGCGGCCGCTGGCCTTCGCCTCCACGGAGCGCAACCCGACCCTGCCGGAGGTGCCCTTGGTGGCGGAGACACTGCCCGGCTTCAGCGGCGATGTCGGCTATGGCCTGGTCATGCACGCGGCAACGCCGCCGGAATGGGTCGCGTTCTGGAACACCGAGGTGAACCGCTGGATGAACCGCCCCGAGGTGCGCGAGCGCATGGAGAAGCTGCTCTGGCTGCCGAAGAACGGCACGACGGCGGCCTATCGCGCCGAAATCCTGGACGACCGCCGGGTCTGGGGCGGGGTGATCCAGGCCGCCGGCATCCGCGCCGGCACCTGAGGCCGCGACCCCGGGCGCGGCAACGCCCCGAGCGGCATGCCCCGACTGGCATGCCCCGACTGGCCCGCTTCCTGCTTCACCACGCCGCAGGGGCAACCCGCCCGGCGGAGGGTACATGTTCAGCTTTCGGCTCTGCGGCCTGCTGTTGCTCGCCGCGCTTCTGCCGCACCCCGCCACGGCCCAGGAAGCCTGGCCGCAGCGCCCGCTGCGCCTGGTGGTGCCCTATCCGCCCGGCGGCGTGACCGATGGCTTCGGCCGCCTGGCCGCCGAATGGCTGGCGCAGCGCCTGGCCCAGCCGGTGGTGGTGGAAAACCGCAGCGGTGCCTCCGGCGCGCTGGCCATCGACCACGTCATGGCCAGCCGCGCGGATGGCTACACACTGCTGGTCTCCTCCAACTCCCAGCTGGTGTTCCAGCAGGTCGCGGGGCGCCCGACCTACGAGCCGCTGCGCGACCTGCAACCCATCAGCATCATGGGCCGCAACCCCGCGGTGCTGGCGGTGCGGGCAGAGCTGGGCGTGGCGACACTGCCGGCCTTCGTCGCGCTGCTGCGGGCGGCGCCGGGCAAATACGACTACAGCTCCGCCGGGGCCGGCGGCGCCAGCCACCTGGCGATGGTGCTGTTCACCCAGGTCACCGGCACCAGCATGCAGCACGTGCCGTATCGCGGCGGCGTGCCGGCCATGCAGGACCTGCTGGCCGGCGTGGTGGCAGCGCATGCGGCAGCACCGTCCGACGCACTGCCGCACGTCACGGGCGGGCGCATCCGCCTGCTGGCCACCACCGGCGACAAGCGCCTGCCGGGGGCGCCTGATGTGCCGACCATGGCGGAGGCCGGCTACCCGCAGATGTCGCTGTTCATGTGGAACTCGCTGCTGGCGCCGCTCGGCACCCCGGCGCCGATCCTGGCCCGGCTGGAACGCGAAATCCGCGCGGCCTGTGCCGACGCCGCCTTCCAGGCCGGGCTGGCGCGGCTGGGCGCCGAGCCGGTGTGCGGCAGCACCGCCGAGATGGTGGAAACACTGCGCACGGAAACGCCGATGTGGCGCGAGGTGGTGCGCACCGCCGGGCTGACCTTCGATTAGGCCGAGCATCGCCCCGGTGGCCTTGCCAGCCCCAGATTTTCCCGCAGCGTCGTCCCCTCGTACGCCGTGCGGAACAGCCCGCGGCGCTGCAACTCCGGCACCACCTGGTCGACGAAGGCGTCGAACTGGCCGGGAAACCAGGGCGGCAGGATGTTGAAGCCATCCGCCGCATGGGTCACGAACCACTCCTCCAATATGTCGGCGATCCGCTTCGGCGAGCCGGTGATGACCCAATGGCCGCGCGCCGCGGCGATCAGGTTGTACAGGTCGCGCAGCGTCATGTTCTCCCGCGCCGCCGCCGCCAGCAGCGTCCGGTTGAAGCCGTGCGACATGTCCGTCGGCGGAAACTCCGGCACCGGCGCGTCCAGCGGCAGGCCGGAGACGTCGTGGCCGATGCGGGCCGAGACCAGCGTCAGCGCGTTGTCGGAATTGAGGAAGCCCTGCAACTCCGCCAGCAGGTCGCGCGCCTCCTGGTCGGTGCGGCCGATGAAGGGCATGACGCCCGGCAGGATGTGGCATTGCTCGGCCGTGCGGCCAAACTGCGGCAGCAGCGCCTTGAAATCCCCGTAGTTCTGCCGCGCCTCCGCCAGGTCCTGCACCGCGGCGAAGACCACTTCCGCCGTGCGCGCCGCGAAGGCCTGGCCAGATGTAGAGGCCCCCGCCTGGATGATGACCGGATGGCCGGAGGGCGTGCGCGACATGCTCAGCGGCCCCGCCACCTTGAAGAAGCGCCCCTTGTGGTTCAGCGGCCGTATCTTGCTCTCATCGACGAAGACGCCGGTCGCGGGGTCGCGCACCAGCGCGTCATCCTCCCAGCAATCCCAAAGCCCCTTGACCACATCGACGAATTCCTCGGCGATCTCGTAGCGCTTGTCGTGCTCGGGGTGCTCGGTGCGGCTGAAATTGGCGGCCGAGCCGGCGTTGGAACTGGTGACCACGTTCCACGCCGCCCGCCCCTTGCTGATATTGTCCAGCGAGGCAAAGCCGCGCGCCACCGTATAGGGGTCCGAATAGGTGGAGGATACGGTGGCCCCCAGGCCGACATGCTTCGTGGTCACCGCCAGCGCCGCCATTGCGATCAGCGGCTCGGTCCGGGTGACGAAGCTGGGGTGGTCGCCCTTCACCTTGGTCGCCACGCCGTCGGAGATGAACAGCAGGTCGAACAACCCGCGCTCGGCCGTGGCGGCGATGGACTGGAACACCTCCAGGCTCTCATTGCTGGCGCTGGCGCCAGGCATGCGCCAGCCGGCGAAGTGGTTGCCGGTGCCCTGCACGAAGACGGCCAGGCGCATGCGACGTGGTTGGGCCATGCTGGGCGCTCCCCTTGTTCCCGCAGCCTAGGCCTGTCCTGCCCGGCGGCTCAATCCCGTCCCCGCAGGCGCTAGTCCTCCTGCGCGCGAGCCTGGCGCGCCAGTTCCGCCCAGCGCGGCACCTCGGTGCGGACCAGCGCGGCGAAGGGCCCGGCTTCCATGGCCACGTACTGCGTGCTGGTGCGGGCGAAGCGCGCGGCCACCGCGGCATCGCCGCGCTTCGCCACCAGCGCCCGCTCCATCCGCTGCACGTATTCCGCCGGCAGCCCGGCCGGGCCGAACACGCCGTTCCAGGTCTCCAGCGCAAAGCCCGGCAAGGTCTCAGCTATCGTCGGCACCGCCGGCAACTCCGCCAGCCGCGCCGGGCCGCTCACGCCCACCAGTCGCACCTCCGGGCTATTGGCGAAGGCGACGATATCGGACGGGTTGGAGAACAGCACCGGCACCCGGCCGGAGACCACCTCCGCCATCGCCGCCGGTCCCCCGCGGAACGGCACATGCGTCGCCGTCAGCCCGGCGCGGGACAGGAACAGCTCCATGCCCAGATGCTGCGTGCTGCCGATGCCGCCGGAGCCATAGAGCAAGCGCCCGCCATCCGCGCGGATGCGCGCCACCAACTGCGGAATGCTGGTGATCTCCAGCCCTCGGCTGACCGCCATGATCAGCGGGTTGGTCGCCACCAGGCTGACCGGCGCCAAATCCGCCACCGTGTCCACCGGCGGGTGGCGGCGCATCACGCCGGGCGCGATGGCGATGTTGGCGACCGAGGCGAACAGCAGCGTGTAGCCATCCGGCGCGGCGCGGGCCACCGCCTCCATGGCGATGTAGCCGCCGGCGCCGCCGCGATTGTCCACCACGAATTGCTGGCCCAGCGCCTCGCTCAGCAACTCCGCGGTCAGCCGCGCCAGCGTGTCGGTATTCCCACCCGCAGGGTAGGTCACGATCAGCCGCACCGGGCGTTCCGGCCAGGCCGCCGCGGCCGGTCGCCAGACCAGGGCAGCGAGCAGCAGGACCAGCAGCGGCAGCAGGCGACGATGCGTCATGCCCGAATCAGTCGCACGCGCCGCAGCCCGCCGGCAAGCGAAGCTTACCCGCGGCCCCGCCGCATGCGGACCGTGGTTGCGCAGCATTGCGGCAAAGCCGGCGGCACCCGCCCCAGGCTGCCCGCGTCGCATGCAGCCGCGCCACGACCACCGCGCCAAAGGGGCTACCGCCGCCAGCCCGAACCGGCTGGAATGCGCCGCAAGGGTGGCCAGACCGCCCAGGGCTTGAGGGACATCGCCGACGCGCGGCCAACCCGGATACGGAGGCTGGCGGATGACGCTCGACCTGGTGGCGGCGGCCAAGGAACGCGGGATCCGCTATTTCCTGATCTCCTTCCTCGACCTGTTCGGGGTGATGCGCGCCAAGCTGGTGCCGGCCGCGGCCATCGGCACCATGCAGCGCAACGGCGCGGGCTTCGCCGGCTTCGCCACCTGGCTGGACATGACCCCCGCCGACCCCGACGTGCTGGCCATGCCGGACCCGGCCAGCCTGGTGCAATTGCCCTGGAAGCCCGAGGTCGGCTGGCTGGCCGCCGACCCGTGGATGGCAGGCGCGCCATTGGCCCAGGCCCCGCGCAACGTGCTGAAGCGCCAGGTTGCCGCCGCCGCCGCTGAGGGGCTGGAGATGAAGACCGGCGTGGAGTGCGAGTTCTTCCTGCTGGCGCCGGACCAGATGGCCGTGGCGGACCCCGCCGACCGCGCCGCCAAGCCCTGCTACGACCAGGCCGCGCTGATGCGTCGCTACGACGTCATCGCCGAACTCTGCGACGCGATGCAGCAGCTGGGCTGGGGCGCCTACCAGAACGACCACGAGGACGCCAACGGCCAGTTCGAGATGAACTGGTCCTACGCCGACGCGCTGACCACCGCGGACCGCCACGCCTTCTTCAAGTACATGGCCAAGGCCATCGCGGAGAAACACGGCCTGCGCGCCACCTTCATGCCGAAGCCCTTCATCGACCTCACGGGGTCCGGCTGCCACGCGCATGTCTCGCTGTGGCAGGGCGGGCGCAACCTGTTCGAGGACGCGGACGCCGAGCTCGGCATCTCCGCGACCTGCCGGCGCTTCATGGGCGGCGTGCTGGCCAATGCCGAAGCCTTGGCGGCGCTGACCAACCCCAGCGTCAACAGCTACAAGCGGCTGAACGCCGCCGGCACCACCAGCGGCGCCACCTGGGCGCCCAGCGCCATCAGCTGGGCCGGCAATAACCGCACCCACATGATCCGCATCCCCGAGCCAGGTCGCTTCGAGTGCCGCCTGGCCGATGGCGCCGCCAACCCCTACCTGTTGCAGGCGGGGCTGCTGGCGGCCGGGCTGTACGGCCTGGCCACGGCAGCGGACCCCGGCCCGCCGCTGCACCTGAACATGGTGGCGGAGGGCGAAAAAGCCGCCGCCCGCCACCTGCCGCTGAACCTGCTGGACGCGCTGCGCGCGCTGGAGGCCTCGGCACCGCTGCGGGCCGCGCTGGGCGAGGAGTTCACCCAGGCCTACCTGAAGCTGAAACGGCAGGACTGGGCCGCCTATGCCCGGCACCTCTCGGCCTGGGAGGTCGAGACCACGCTGGACGTGTAGAGCACTATGCGGCCTGTAGGGCGCATTTCGTGCTCTATGAGATATTACTCTGGCTCAGCCCGCCGGAAACGGCGGCGGCGTCACGCCGGCTGCCAAGCCAGCCCGCGCCTCGGCAAGCGCCGCACCACCACCGCGTTCCGGCCGCAGCACCAGCAGCAGCAGGGAGCGGCCAGTGACCAAATAGGGGTGGCCGAACTCGAAGGGCTCGGGTTCGTCCAATGCCGGCCGGTTGGTGTCCACCAGCAGCAGCCAGCGCTCTCCGGCCGGCGGCTCGGGCAACGAGAACTCCACCACGTCGTGGTGCGCGTTCAGCACCATCAGCATGGTGGCGTCGGAACCGCGCTGGCGAATGCCGCTGACCTGCGCCCGCCCGTCCAGCAGCACACCGAAGCAACGCGCGCTGGCGTCCTCCCAATGCTGCTGCTCCATCTCGGTGCCCGAGGGCGTCACCCAGGTGGCGTCCCGCACCCCCAGCTCCTCGTTCACGGTGCCGGTCAGGAAGCGCCCGCGCCGCAGCACCGGGAAGCTCTGGCGCAGCGCGATCAGCTTGCGGGTGAAGGCCGCCAGGCTGCGGCCGGCTTCGTCGATGCCGGCCCAGTCGATCCAGTTGAGCTCATTGTCCTGGCAATAGGTGTTGTTGTTGCCATGCTGCGTGCGGCCGAGTTCGTCGCCGGCCAGGATCATCGGCGTGCCCTGGCTGAACAGCAGCGTCGCCAGCAGGTTGCGCTTCTGCCGCTCGCGCACTTCGGTGATCTCGGGGTCGTCGGTCGGCCCCTCCGCGCCATGGTTCCAGCTGAGGTTGTGCGAGTGGCCGTCGTTGTTGCCCTCGCCATTCGCGTCGTTGTGCTTGTCGTTGTAGGAGACCAGGTCATTGAGCGTGAAGCCGTCATGCGCCGCCAGGAAGTTCACGCTGGCCCAGGGCTTGCGGCCACGGCGGTTGAACTTGTCGGCCGAGGCCGTCACCCGCGCCGCCAGCTCCGCCGCCTGGCCCTCATCGCCCTTCCAGAAGCCGCGCACCGTGTCGCGGTAGCGGTCGTTCCACTCCGCCCAGCCCGGCGGGAAGCCGCCCACCTGATAGCCGCCGGGGCCGCAATCCCAGGGTTCCGCAATCAGCTTCACCCGATTCAGCACCGGGTCCTGCCGGCATGAATCGAGGAAGCCGCCGCCCTCGTCGAAGCCATAGGGCTCGCGGCCCAGGATCGTCGCCAGGTCGAAGCGGAAGCCGTCCACCCGCATCTCCGTCGCCCAGTAGCGCAGGCTGTCGGTCACCATCTGCAGCACGCGTGGGTGCGAAAGGTTCAGCGTGTTCCCGGTGCCGGTATCGTTGATGTAGTAGCGCTGCCGGTCGGGCAGCAGCCGGTAGTAGCTGGCATTGTCGATCCCCTTGAAGGAGATCGTCGGCCCGCGCTCATTGCCCTCGGCGGTGTGGTTGTAGACAACGTCCAGGATCACCTCCAACCCGGCATCATGCAGCCGTGCCACCATCTCCTTGAACTCGGAGACGGCAAAGGCGGGGTTGCGGGCGTAGCGCATCGCCGGCGCGAAGAAGCTGATGGTGTTGTAGCCCCAGTAATTCCGCAGCCCCTTCTCCAGGAGGAAGTTGTCGTCGACGAAGGTATGCACCGGCAGCAATTCCACCGAGGTGACGCCGAGGCCGCGCAGATAGGCCACCACCTCCGGCGAGGCCAGGCCGGCATAGGTGCCGCGCATCTCCTCCGGCAGGTCCTGCCGCAACCTGGTGAAGCCTTTTACGTGGGTCTCGTAGAAGATGGTGCGCTCCCACGGCACCGCCGGGCTGCGTTCCCGCCCCCAGGTGAAGGCGGGGTCGATGACGCGGCCCTTCGGCATCAGGTGGGCGCTGTCGCGCTCGTCGAAGCTGGTGTCGTCCTCGCTCTCCAGCTGGTAGCCGAACAGCTCCGGCCCCCAGCTGAGCTCCCCCAGCGTCGCCCGCGCATAGGGGTCCAGCAGCAGCTTGTTGGGGTTGAAGCGATGCCCGGCCGCGGGGTCATAGGGGCCGTGCACGCGGTAGCCGTAGATCGTGCCGGGGCGGGCATGCGGCAGATAGCCATGCCATACCTCGTCCGTGTATTCCGGCAGCTCTATCCGCTCCAGCTCGCGCGCCCCGGCCTCGTCGAACAGGCAAAGCTCCACCTTGGTGGCATTGGCGGAGAACAGCGCGAAGTTCACGCCCAGCCCGTCCCAGGTTGCGCCCAGCGGGAACGGCGCGCCCGACCGCACCGGCGACCGCCGCACCCCCGCTTCCTGTCCCGTACCCATGCCGCGTTCCTTTTCGCCCTGCGGGGCAATAACGGGCGGCGGCGCCTCCGTTTCCGCTCGGCCGCGGATTTCTCAGCGCGGTGAAGGGAGCTACGGCTTGCCGGCATCGCCACGGCGCCGCAGCATCGCCGCCCAGCCAAGGACCCCGCGACGATGAAGCTGATCAGCGCAACGCCCAGCCCCTATGCCCGCAAGGTGCGGATCGCCCTGGCCGAGAAGGCGATCCCCTTCGAGCTGGTCACCGAGGTGCCGTGGAACAGCACCACCCAGACCCCGCAGTACAACCCGCTGGAAAAGCTGCCGGTGCTGATCTTCGACGACGGCAGCAGCGTGTACGAGAGCCGCTTCATCCTGGAGGTGATCGAGGCCAAGTGGCCCTCCCCCAGCCTGCTGCCGGCGGAAGGCATCGACGCCGTGCTGGCGGCCCGCCAGGTGGAGGTCATCGCCGATGGCATCTGCGACGCCGTGGTGCTGCTGTTCTGGGAACGCCACCGCGCCGCGGACCAGCAGAGCGCCGAGTGGATCGCCCGGCAGCGCCGCAAGGTGGATGGCGGGCTGAAGGCCCTGGCCGGCATTGCCGGCACGGGGGAATGGATGGTCGGCAGCCGCTTCGGCCTGGCCGACATCGCCACCGGCACGGTGCTGCGCTACCTGGATGTGCGCTTCCCCGAGCAGCCCTGGCGGCAGCTCTACCCCAACCTGGTCGCGCTCAGCGCGCGGCTGGAAGCGCGGCCGAGCTTTGCCGCGACGGTGCCGGTGCCGCAGACCATCAGCGACAAGGTGGTCTGACCCCCCGCGCCGAAGGCCGCGCCGAAGGCCGCGCCGAAGGCCGCGCCGAAGGCCGCGCCGAAGGCCGGGGCCACCGCACTGTGGCCGCGGGATCACATCGGGCGGGATCACGAGTCGCAACCCTCGAATTGGCGATACGCATCACGCCATTGTGAATACTGTATACGTATTCACGACAAGGCGATCCCCCCCGATGCGCATGCTTCTCGTTGAAGATGACCGGACCTTCTCTCGTGGCATGGTCGCCATGCTCGGGAAATCCGGTATCCAGGTCGAGGTCGCCGATACCGGCGAGGAGGCCCTGGAACGCGCCGCCCTCGCCAGCTTCGACCTGGTGCTGCTCGACCTCATGCTGCCGGACATGGACGGCCATGAGGTATTGCGGCGGCTCCGCGCCGCGCAGGTCGAGACGCCTGTCATGGTGCTGTCCGGCCTGACCGGCCCGCAGGCCAGGGTCAAGGCGTTCCACCTGGGCGGCGACGAATTCCTGGCCAAGCCCTTCGACCGTGAGGAACTTCTCGCCCGCATCCATGCGGTGGTGCGGCGGTGCAAGACCATGGTCCGGCCCAGGCTCAGCGTCGGTCCGCTGTCGATCGACCTGGAATCGCAGAAGGTCACGGTGAACGGGCATGACGTGCCGCTGACCGGCCGCGAATACGGCATCCTGGAACTGCTGGCCCTGCGCAAGGGCACGGTCCTGGCGAAGGAGGCCTTCATGACGCACCTCTATGGCGGCATGGACGAGCCGGAGATCAAGATCATCGACGTCTTCATCTGCAAGCTGCGCCGCAAGCTGGCCACGGCAGGTGCCGAGGCGGTGATCGGCACGATCTGGGGCCGCGGCTACGTGCTGCGCGACCCCATGATGGCGCCGGATGGGCCGCTCGCCGCGCCCTTCCCCGCCCACGCCGCCTGACACCCGCCCCCACGCCATCCCCGGAGCGATTCCATGGCCAGCATCATCCCCTTCCCCTACGCCGGCACCCCGCCGGTCGGCAGCCTGCTCGCCCGGCTGGGCCTGCTGGAGAGCGTCGAAAGCCCCGACGAGACAGTCATGGCCACCGTGGCCGACGAGGAGCAGCGCGTGCTGGCCTCCATCGCCGCCACGCCGGCAGGCGGGCTTGGCGATGTCCAGGGCAAGCTGGCGGCGCTGCTGCGCCGCGCCCTGGCGAATGAGGGCATGCTGGACGACAATGGCGTGGCGCTGCTCGCCTCCAGCCTGGACGACCTGGACCACCTGGCCGAGGCCCGCGCCACCGGCTGAACCACCGCAGCCGCGGTCCGGCGAAGCGCGCCGGCGCGGCCGGGAGCACCCACCCTGCGCCTATAGAACGACGCCGGCGGCCCGCAGCGCCGCGACCTCGGCGGGGCCATGGCCCAGCCCTGCCAGCACGTCGTCGGTATCGGCGCCCAGCGGCGGCGCGTCGGTTGCCGGCACCGGCGCATGGCCATTGATGCGGAAGCCCGCGCCCAGGGTCTCCGCCCCGCTCGGCAGCCTGGTGCTGAAGCCGGCGGTGGCGCGATACGGCCCGTCCAGGTAGTCGGCCGGGCTGCGCACCGCCGCCGCCGGCACCCCCACCGCGCTCAACGCCGCCTCCCAGGCGGCCGAGCCGCGCCCGAGGAAGGCCTGCTGCAAGGCCGCGTCCAGCCGGGGCGTGCCGCAATCCCGCAGCATCGCCGCCGCCGAGGCCGGGCGCAGCCGCAGCCAGTCCGGCGCCGTCGCCCATTCGGGGTGGCCGAGTTCGGCACAGAGCCGGTCGAACTGGCCGAGGTTGTTGGCCGCGGTCGCCAGCCAGCCATCGGCGGTGCGGAACACGTTGCCGCCGGGGCTGCCGGAGAACGCCCCATGGCCGATCCGTTGCGGCGCCGCCCCTTCCATCAGGTAGCGCGCCGCGGCCGCGGACATCAGCGCCAGCGCGGCATCGGCCATCGAGACATCGACCACCAGCGGCCCGACCTCGCCGCCCTGGCGCCGCATCAGCGCGGCCATGATCGCCATGGCGCCCATCATGCCCGCGCCCATGTCGATGACCGGGAAGCCCACCTTCACCGGCGGCGCGGCGGCGTCATCGCCCTGCAACCACATCATGCCCGTGGCGGCCTGCATCACATGGTCGTAGCCCGGCCGCCCGGCATGCTCGCCCATCTGGCCCCAGGCGGAGATCGAGGCATAGACGATGCGCGGGTTCAGCGCCGCCACCGCTTCCGGCCCAAAGCCGAGCCGGGCCATCTTGCCCGGGCGGAAATTCTCCAGGAACACCGCGGCGGTCGGGATCAGCCGGCGCAGCACCGCCTTGCCGGCCTCCTGCTCCAGGTCCAGCACCATGGCGCGCTTGCCGGCATTCACCCCCTGGAAGGCCGCGGTCACGCCGCCATCCTGCGGGCGGGTCTCCAGGTCGCGGATCGCGTCGCCGAAGGGCGGACGCTCGATCTTGATGACCTCGGCGCCCAGCAGGGCCAGGTGATAGCTGGCATAGGGGCCGGCCAGCACGTGCGAAAGGTCCAGCACGCGCAGCCCGGCCAGCGGCCCCTTCACGGTGGACTCGGCGGTCATGGCAGCCTCCCCTTGGTTGGCGCCCATGCTGCCCGGCCGGCGGCGTCGCGGCCAGCCTCAGTCCGCGCTGACGCCCGAGAGCGCCACCAGGTCCCGCAGCCGCTGGTACTGCCCGGCCCAATCCGCGGCATAGGCGGCGGGCGAGGCCGCCAGCGTGATCTCGCCACCTTCCCGCGTCAGCGCCGCGCGCAGCGCCGCATCCCCGGTCACGGCGGCGCCCACCGCGGCATGCAGCTTCGCCACCACCTCGGCCGGCATGCCCGCTGGCCCGACGATGGAACTGCCGCTGCTGATCACCGGCCCGCCCGGCACGCTCTCGGCAAGGGTCGGCAGGTCCGGCAGCATGGACATGCGCCGCGCCCCGGTGCTCAGCAGCAACCGCACCTGGCCCTGCTGGAAGCGCGGCAGCGCGATGTTGCTGATGGCGAAGGCGAAGTCGACCTCCCCCTGTTCCGCCGCCAGCGCCGCCTGGTTGGCGCCCCGATACGGGATATGCGCCCCTGCCGCCCCCGCCAGCTTCAGCATGGCCGCCGCAGCCATATGCGCCGGCGTGCCCACCCCGCCGGAGCCATAGCGCAGCCCGCCCGGGGTCGCCTTGGCCGCCGCCAGCAGCGCACCGATATCCCGCCACGGCGAGGCCGCGCGCACGCAGAGCGCCGCCGGGTTCTCCACGATGGTGGCAATGGGCGTGAAATCCCGCAGCACGTCGAAGCCGGGGTTCTTCTGCAGCACCGCCTGGGTCAGCGCCACCTCGCCGCTCCACAGCAGCGTGTAGCCATCCGGCGCGGCATGGGCGGTGGCCTGCGCCGCCACCAGCCCGCCCGCCCCGGCGCGGTTCTCCACCACGATGCTGGTGCCCAACGGGTCACCCAGCCTGGCGGCCACCAGCCGGGCGATGGTGTCCGATGACGCCCCGGCGACGAAGGGGATCAGCAGCCGGATCGGCCGGCTGGGCCAGGCCTGCTGGGCCAGCGCCGGTCGCGCCACCAGGCCGCCCGCCAGGCCAAGCGCCATCTGTCTCCGTCGCATCCCGCCGCCCCCCGCTGGTTGCGCCCAGCATAGCGTCGCCGGCGCGCCGGCGGTATCGTCCCATCTCGGGCCTGGCCCTCAGCTTGGTGCGGGCGCCGCACGCCTCCCGCAGTCGCACCACCCGGGCCGTTTTGCCCTATCCTGCCGGCCCAACCGCCACCCGGAACGCATGGCCAGCCCCGCCCCGGACCCCGCCCCGCCAGCACCGCCGCAACGCAAGATCATCCATATCGACATGGATGCCTTCTTCGCCTCGGTCGAGCAGCGCGACGACCCCGCGCTGCGCGGTCGGCCCGTGGCGGTCGGCGGCTCCCGCGAACGCGGCGTGGTGGCGGCGGCCAGCTACGAGGCGCGGAAGTTCGGCGTACATTCCGCCATGCCCTCCGTCACCGCCCGGCGCAAATGCCCGGAACTGGTCTTCGTCAAGCCGCGGTTCGAGGTCTACAAAGCAGTCTCCTTGCAGATCCGCGCGATCTTCGCCGAGCACACGCCGCTGATCGAGCCGCTCTCGCTCGACGAGGCCTACCTGGATGTCACCGAGAACCTCCAGGGCATCGCCTCCGCCACCGAGATCGCCGAGCGCATCCGCGCCGCAATCCGCGCCACTACCGGCCTCACCGCCTCGGCCGGGGTTTCCTACAACAAGTTCCTGGCCAAGCTGGCCTCGGACCATCGCAAGCCCAATGGGATCTTCGTCATCACCCCGCGCATGGGGCCAGCCTTCGTGGAGGACCTGCCGGTGGGCAAATTCCACGGCGTGGGGCCGGCGACCACCGCGAAGATGCAGGCCCTGGGCATCCACACCGGGCTGGACCTGCGGGCGCAGCCCATGGCCTTCCTGCAGCAGCATTTCGGCAAGGCCGGGCCCCACTACTACTGGATTTCCCGCGGCATCGACGAACGCCCGGTGCGCGCCAACCGCGAACGCAAATCGGTCGGCGCCGAGAACACCTTTGCCGCCGACATCAACAGCCTGGCCAAGGCGCGGGAGGCCTTGCAGCCGATCATCGACAAGGTCTGGCGCCATTGCGAGAGCGTCGGCATCAGCGGCCGCACCGTGACGCTGAAGGTGAAGTACGCCGACTTCAGCCAGGTCACCCGCAGCCGCACCGGCACCGCGCCGGTTGCCAGCCGTGCCGAACTGGCAGCGATCAGCGACGCCCTGCTGGTGCCGGTCTTCCCGGTGCCGCGCGGCATCCGCCTGCTGGGGGTCACGCTCTCGGCGCTGGATGACGGGTCCCGGCCGCCAGAGCCGCAACTCAGCCTGGCGGTTTAGCAGGCTGCGGAAATTCGATTTTCGGCACCGGACGCCGCAACATTGATTCGCGGCGCCGACGCGGAGCGACAGGAAGTTTCAGGCAAAGGCCCGGACGGATTCCATTGCGACCTTTGTTGCCCTTCCGTGGTAGAATTTCCG
>CAILMF010000035.1 GCA_903835235.1 uncultured Rhodospirillales bacterium | reverse complement strand
GCGGGCCGGGCGCCGGCGCGGCAGCGGCCGGGGCCACCACCGGCGCGGGCGGCAGCGGGAAGGGGTCGCGGCCCTTCAGCGGCTGCACTTGGGTACGCTGCGCCCAGGCATGCCAGAAGGCACGGTCCGCCTCGCTCAGCCGTCGCGCCGGGCGAAGCGCCATGGCTCAGCCCTGGTCTGCCTGCGGGGCGGCCACGCCGGGCTGCGGGGCAGGGGGCGCCCAGGTATCGGTCGCCGGCGCGGTCTCGGTCCAGGCCGGGGCAGCGCCGGGCAGCGGGGCGAAGCCCGCCTCGTCCGCGGCGTCCTGCGCCAGCGCCGCGGGATCATCATCGATCAGGATGATGTGCAGCCGGCGCGGCCCATGCGCGCCCAACTCCAGCGTCTGCTCGATATCCGCGCTGCGGCTGGGGCCGGTCACGAACATGATGTTGCGCGGCATGAAGCCGCCGGTCAGCGCATCCTGGTTCTCGGCGCGCAGCCGGTCGAAGGCGTCCTCGTACCCCGCGACGATGCCGCTGGCCTTCAGCACCACAATCTCGGTATCCGGCAACAGGTTCAGCGTGGTCGGGCGGGTCGGCGCGGCCGGCAGCATCAGCGTGCCGGTCTCGGCCACACCCACGAAGCCATGCTGCACGCTGACCATGTCGGTCGCCTCGGCCCGGCCGGAATGGAATTCCAGCATCGGCCGCTCGCTCCACGGCATGGCCCAAAGCTCGGGGTTCGGCGCCAGGACGAATTTCGGCGCCAGGTTCTGCGCCGCCAGGTAGTCCGCCACCGCGCCGGGCACCGCACCGGCATGCGGCACGCGCTCCACGGTGCCGAACTCCTTTTCCACGTTGCGCAGGAAAAGGGCTACCTGGGCCGGCCGGGGAAGTTGGGCGCGGGCGGGTTGCAGATGGCGCGGGTGGCTGGCCAGGCGCCCGGCCAGCATGGCCTGCTGGTCGGCCGGCAGCGGGCCGCGCTTCAGGCCGCGGCGAATGCCGTTGAGGATGGCTTCCTTGCTCACTTCTGCCTGTTCTCCGCCGTCTGCTGTCGCAGCAGCCATTCCAGCCGGTCAAGGTTCTGCTCGATGCGCCAGACCACCTGGTCCAGCGGGTTGGCGCTGGGCGGCAACCCCTGCAGGATCAGCCGCAGCGTCGTCGCCGGGGGTTGCGGCCGGTCGCTCACCGCCGCCCCTTGGCCCGCTGCTGCCGGGCGTAGGCACTCATGAAGGTCTCGCCCTCGGGGGCCGGCAAGTCGCGCCCCTTGGTCCAGCCGCTGGCCAAGGGCAGGCTGGCGAAGGCGCCCTTGCCGCGCGCCAGCATGTGCAGCGCGCTGATGCCAAGCCGGGTGGCCAGCCGGTACAGCGTAGGCCGCTTGGCGAACCAGGCCCATAGCTTGAGGTTGCTGCGCTGTGTCGCCGGCGTCAGGTGGCGCTCGAACTCGCGTTCCCGCCAATGCCGCATCATTTTTGGCAGTGGGATTTTTACGGGACAGACGCTCTCGCACTTGCCGCAGAAGGTGCTGGCATTGGGCAGCAAGCCCGTCTTGTCGATGCCGACCAGGCTGGGCGTCAGCACGCTGCCCATCGGCCCCGGATAGACCCAGCCATAGGCATGGCCGCCGACCGCGCCATAGACCGGGCAGTGGTTCATGCAGGCGGCGCAGCGGATGCAGCGCAGCATCTCCTGGAACTCGGTGCCCAGCATGTTGGTGCGGCCATTATCCACCAGCACCACGTGGTACTGCTCCGGCCCGTCCAGGTCCTCCTGCCGGCGCACGCCGGTGGAGAAGGTGGTGTAGACCGAAAAATCCTGCCCGGTGGCGCTGCGCGCCAGCAGGCGCAGCATGTTGCAGGCATCCTCCAGCGTCGGCACCACTTTTTCGATGGATGCCAGCGCGATGTGGACGCGCGGTAGCGTCTGCGTCAGGTCGCCATTGCCCTCGTTGGTGACGATGACGCTGCTGCCGGTCTCAGCAATCAGGAAATTCGCGCCAGTGATGCCGACATCGGCGGCCAGGAACCGGTCGCGCAAGGTGCTGCGGGCCTCGGCCACGATATCGGCACGCTCGTTGAACACCCGGTCCTTCGGCAGGTGGGTGTGCAGGCGGCGGAAATCGGCTTCCCAGTCCTCGCGGTTCAGGTGGAAGGCCGGGGCGATGATGTGGCTCGGCGTTTCCTGGCGCAGTTGCAGGATGTATTCGCCCAGGTCGGTCTCGACCGGGGTGATGCCGTGGTGTTCCAGGTGGTCGTTGATGCCGAGTTCCTCGGAGATCATCGACTTGCCTTTGGTGACGGTCTTGGCGCCGACCGAGCGGCAGATCGCCAGCACCGTCTCCCGCGCTTCCTCCGCCGTGCTGCACCAGTGGACCTTGCCGCCGGCGCGCTCCACATTCGCGGCGAAGGCCTCCAAGTAAAAGTCCAGGTTGGCCAGGGTGTGGTTCTTGATGTCGCGGCCGATGTCGCGGAGCTGCTCGAACTCCGGCAGGTTGGCCACCGCCTGGGCGCGGCGCACCAGGAAGGCGCCTTTTGCGGTGCCCAGCGCCTTCTGCAGGCCGGTATCGGCCAGGGCGCGGGCGGCATTGCGCTTGAAGTCGGGCGAATGGACGGTCTGCACGGGGCGAAATCTCCTGTCCTGGGCAATGTAGCGCGACCGGCGCGCCAAGGTTAGCCTTCCGGGAAAAATGGAGGAAACGATGATGCGCCCGATCACCGACCTGCCGGCCCTGACCGCCGCCGCCGCCCATCTGCCCCGCTGGGGCCGGGGCCTGGAGGCGGAGGTGCTGCTGGAATTGGGCGGGGAGGCCTGGCTGCTTTCGGTCCGCGCCGGGGTGGTCGGCGCCGTGCGCCCCGGCCCCTTCGTGATGCGCGCCTATGACGTGGCGCTGCGCTGCGACCCCGCCGCCTGGGCCAGGTTCATGGCGCCGGAGCCGGAGCCCGGCTGGCACGACCTGATGGGGCTGCGGCGCAAGGGCGCCTTCGTGGTGGAGGGCCAGCTGGCGCTGTTCTTCGCCCATCTGCAATGGTTCAAGGAATGCCTGGCGTTGCTGCGGCAAGCCGCGCCGGTGCCGGAGCGTGCCACGCCGGCCCGCGCGCTGGGCTGGGAGCCGATCCACGGTGGCTACCTGCGGCTGGAGATCGCGGGGCGCCCGCATCGCGTCTACGTGGAAGAGGCCGGTGAAGGCCAGCCGCTGCTGCTGCTGCACACCGCCGGCAGCGACGGCCGGCAATGGCGCGACCTGCTGAACGACAGCGACCTGACCAGCCGCTTCCGCTGCATCGCCTTCGACATGCCCTGGCACGGCAAGTCCAGCCCGCCGGAGGGCTGGGAGCGCGAGGAATACCGCCTGACCACCGCCGGCTATACCGGCATGATCATGGCCGTCTCCCGCGCGCTGGGGCTGGAAAAGCCCATCGTCATCGGCTGCTCCATCGGCGGGCGGATCGTGCTGGATTTGGCCGCCGAGCACGGGAAGGAGCTGCGCGGCGTGGTCGGCTTGCAGAGCGGCGCCTTCCTCAGCCCCTACTACGATATCGGCTACCTGCATCACCCGCGCATCCATGGCGGGGAGGTTTGTGCCAGCGTCGTCTCCGGCCTGGTCAGCCCGAAGTCACCCAGCGGCGGGCGGTGGGAGACGCTGTGGCACTACATGCAGGGCGGCCCCGGCGTGTTCAAAGGCGACCTGCATTTCTACAAGACCGATGGCGACCTGCGGCCGAAACTGGGGCGGATCGACACGCGGGACTGCCCGGTGGTGCTGCTGACCGGCGACTACGACTATTCCTGCACCGCCGAGGACACGGAGGCCACCGCCGCCGCCATCCCCGGCAGCCGGGCACAGGTGATGCACGGCCTCGGCCACTTCCCGATGTCCGAGGATTTTTCGACGTTGAAGCACTACCTGGTGCCGGCGCTGGACGAAATTATGGCGCACGGATAATCCAGGCCGATGATCCTTTCAGGCAAGGCGCGGCTGGCCGGCATTCTCGGCTGGCCGGTGGCGCATTCACGTTCCCCGCGGCTGCATGGGCTGTGGCTGCAACGCCATGGCATTGATGGCAGCTACGTGCCGCTGCCGGTCGCGCCGGCCGATTTTGCGAGCGCGGTGCGCGGCCTGGTGGCGCTGGGCTTTCGCGGCGCCAACGTCACCATCCCGCACAAGGAAGCCGCCTTCGCGGTGTGCGACGAGGTGGACCCGACGGCGCGGCGCATGGGCGCGGTGAACACGCTGGTGTTCGAGGACGGCCGCATCCACGGCAGCAACACGGATGGCTTCGGCTTCCTGGAAAACATCCGCCAGCAGGTGCCGGGCTGGCAGGCCGCGGCCGGCCCCGCCGTGCTGCTCGGCGCCGGAGGCTCGGCCCGCGCCATTACCGTGGCGCTGCTTGAAGCCGGCTGCCCGGAGGTGGTGCTGGTCAACCGCACGCCGGCCCGGGCGGAGACGCTGGCGCGCGAGGTCGGTGGGCCGGTGACGGTGGCGGCAACGCCGCCGCTGGCACATGCGGCGCTGCTGGTGAACACCACCTCCCTGGGCATGCAGGGCCAGCCGCCATTGGAGATAGACCTGGCGCCGCTGCCGGCCGAGGCCGTGGTGGCCGATATCGTCTATGTGCCGCTGGAAACCCCGCTGCTGGCTGCCGCGCGGGCGCGCGGGCTGCGCGCCGTGGGCGGCCTGGGGATGCTGCTGCACCAGGCGCGGCCAGGTTTTTCCGCGTGGTTCGGCGTGGACCCCCTGGTGGATGCGGAGCTGGAAGCCTTCGTCGGCGGGGACATTCCCGCCAGCGTGGCCGCGCTGGCCGCCTCGGCGTCGCGGCGCCAAACACCATGATCGTGCTCGGCCTCACCGGCAGCATCGGCATGGGCAAGTCCACCGCCACGGCCAGCTTCCGCCGGCTGCGCGTGCCGGTGTTCGATGCCGATGCCGCCGTGCACCAGGTGCAGTCGCGCGGCGGCCGCGCGGTGGGTCCGATCGGCGCCGCCTTCCCCGGGACGGTGCGGGAGGGGCGCGTGGACCGCGAGGCGCTGCGCCGCGCCGTGCTGGGCAATGCGCCGGCGATGAAGCAGCTGGAACGCATCGTCCATCCGCTGGTGCGGGATGCCGAGCGGCGCTTCCTGGCCCGCGCCCGCCGCGGCGCCAAGCGGCTGGTGGTGCTGGACGTGCCGCTGCTGTTCGAAGGCGGCGGCCATGCGCGCTGCGACCGCATCCTGGTGGTGACGGCGCCGGCCGCGGTGCAGCGCTGGCGCGTGCTGCGCCGCCCGGGCATGACGGCCGAGCGCCTGGCCTACATCCTGTCCCGCCAGACCCCGGATGCCGAGAAGCGCCGCCGCGCCGACTACCTGGTGCACACCAACATGTCCCGCCACGCCGCCGACCGCGGGATTCGCCGGCTGGTGCGGGACCTCCGGACCTCGCCGCCGGCCAGGGTGCGTCGGCGGCGTTGAGGGTCGGAACAGCCGCGCTCAACCCTGGCGTGGGGCACCTCACGAAGATTCTCGCCAGAGTATTGTATTCAACATTGCGCCGAGCCGGATGTTTCCCTAGGTTGCGCGGGTCGCCAGATCGTGATCGCGCTGGCGGGCCTGTGATGAAACCCTAGCGTCTGATCGTCGTCGGTCGAAGCACCGGCGGCGTGAATCAGCCGCTCGAACAACAGCTTAGAGGCTGTCAGCCGCTTCCATCTGCGCCTGACAAACTCTGGGGAGAAGGCACATGGCCTCGACCTGCTCCTCCATCGCCTTCGGCGTGGCGGCGAAACAGGGGCGCCGCAACGGCATCTGCTTCCGTCACCATGCGCGCCGGCTGCTGCTGCCGCACAGGGTGCTGCTGGGCACCTGAACCTCCGCGCCCATCGGCGCGCCGGGTCTCCCAAATCCTGCCTTGCAACGCGGTCCTGGACCGCGAGCGCGCCACTGCGCCCTGACGCTGGCCGGCCCCTGCCGGTCTCGGCATCGGGCAACTGCGCCCCATGCCTGCCCTCCGCCATCGGGCGGAGCTCCCGCGCCTACCCATCCACCAGCATGAAGGAACCCCTCATGTCCGGCACGACAGCCACAAGCATCAGCTTCGACAACGGTCTCGGCTCCCTGGGCAATGCCTACAACGTCGACCAGTCGGTCCCGGGACAGGTCACGCTAGCAGGCAATTCCGCCCTGATGGAATGGGCCGTCGGCCCCTCCTCCGGTCACGGCTACGGCACCTACACCATCCAGGCGCAGGTCAACGCCAATCAGCCGGGTCCCGCCATCATCCTCTGGCCCGGCGACAACAACTGGCCCGGCCAGGAGATCGACGTGATGGAGATCACGCCGAACGGCTCCGGCCAGCAATACGGCACGGTGCATTGGAGCGCCGGCGGCTCGGACGCCTATCAGGCGCAGATCTTCTACGGCGTCAGCGCCTATACGCCGCATACCTACCAGTTGGTCTGGGAACCCGGCCTGATCACCTTCAAGGTCGATGGCATGGTCGAGGCGACCGTCAATTCCCACGTGCCGGTCGATTACGCCCATGGCGGCATGAACGACACGATCGGCTTCCTGAACAACAACAGCAACACGTCCATCACCGTCTACCAGGTGGACTACACGCCGCTGGGCAGCACGGCCACGCCGCCGGTGAGCCATGTGCCGGCGACATTGGCGGCCGGCAGCGGCAGCGACCAACTGGTGCTGAAGGTCAGCGAGGACGCCTACAATGGCGACGCGCAGTACACCGTGAAGGTGGATGGCACCCAGGTGGGTGGCACCTTCACCGCCGCGGCGCTGCATGGCAGCGGCGCCGACACGGTGACGCTGACGGGCAACTGGGGCGGCAGCGCGCACAGCGTGGTGGTGAACTTCCTGAACGACGCCTGGGGTGGCACCCCTGGGGCTGACCGCAACCTCTATGTGGATGGCGTCAGCTACAACGGGATCGCCTTGCCCAATGCCACCGCCAGCCTGATGTCGGCCGGCCCGGCCAGCCTGGCGGTGCCCGCCACCGCCACGCATGCCCCGACCAGCCTCGCGGCCGGCAGCGGCAGCGACAAGCTTGTGCTGAAGATCAGCGAGGACGCCTACAACGGCGATGCGCAGTACACCGTGAAGGTGGACGGCACTCAGGTGGGCGGTACCTTCACCGCCACCGCGCTGCATGGCAGCGGCGACGATACGCTGACGCTTTCCGGCAGTTGGGGCACCGGCGCCCATACCGTGCAGGTGAACTTCCTGAACGATGCCTGGGGCGGCACCGCCAGCACCGACCGGAACCTGTATGTGGACAGCCTGAGCTACAACGGGCAGGCGGCATCCGGCGGCAGCCTGATGAGCGCCGGCCCGGTCAACTTCGGCATTGCGGCCAGCGGCGGCACCGGCACCGGCACCGGCACCGGCACGCTGCCCAGCCCGGCGAATGGCGGCAAGCTGTTCCAGGGCACCACGGGCGCCGACCACATCACCGGCACCAGCGGCGATGACGTCATCGTCGGCGGCAAAGGCAATGACGGCATGGCCGGCGGCGCCGGGGCCGACAGCTTCGTGCTGGCCCAGGGCGATGGACCCGACTGGATCAACGACTTCAACGCCGGCACCGACCACCTGGTGTTCCAGGGCATCGCCAAGGCCAGCGTGACCACCAACCTGACCAGCTACTACGGCTCGGGCGGGCTCGACATCCACTACGGCACCGCGGGCGACCAGGTGTTCCTGGCCGGCGTCTGGAAGCTCGGCGCCAACGACCTGGTCTTCGCCTGATGGCGTGCGGCGCGGCGGCAAAACGCCGTTGCGCCGGCCATACCGGGGTATGATTATGCTGGGGTAGGATGCAGGCCGAATCGATGCCACGGATGGCAGGGGAAGGCAGCGCATGAGCGAGCAGAAGGCCAGCGCGGCACCAGGCGGCTACCAGGGCCAGCGCGCCGTGGTGCTGGACACCGAGACCACCGGCCTGGACCCACTGACCGGCGACCGGGTGATCGAGGTCGCCGCGGTCGAGCTCATCAACCTGATGCCGACCGGGCGCGAGGTGCGCTGGCTGATCGACCCCGAGCGCGACATTCCCGCCGACAGCAGCCGCATCCACGGCTTCACCAACGCCGACGTGGTCGGCGCGCCCAAATTCGCCGAGATCGCTGAGGCCATGCTGGACTTCCTGGGCGATGCCGAGATCGTCGCCCACAATGCGCCCTTCGACTACGGCTTCCTGGATGCCGAGCTGTTCCGCTGCGGCCGCCCGCCGCTGCCGCGCAGCCGCATGGTCGATAGCCTGATGCTGGCGAAGAAGCGCTTCCCGGGCATGCCGAACAGCCTGGATGCGCTGTGCCGGCGCTTCGACATCGACCTGTCCCAGCGCACCACCCACAACGCGCTGCTGGACGTGAAGCTGCTGGCGCAGGTCTACCTGGAGTTGATGGGCGGGCGGCAGACCGGGCTGGCGCTGACTGCCACCGCCGGTGCCGCGCCGATCGCGGGGTTGCAGGGCGCCCGCACGGTTCGGCTTGTGGAGGTGAGCGAAGCCGAGGTGGCAGCGCACGCGGCGTTCATGAAGAAGCTGAAGGAGCCGCTTTGGCTGCAGCCGCCCTTCGTAGAGCCTTCACCGGGCTAGTTCGCGCGTCAGCCCGTCCAGCCCTTCCAGCGTCAGCGGGAACATCCTGGCTTCCATGATCTCGCTGAGCATGCCGGTGGAGACGCTGTAGCGCCACTGGTCCTGCGGCACCGGGTTCAGCCAGGCGGTGCGACGGAAGTGGCGGGTGATGCGCTGCATCCAGACCTTGCCTGACTCCTCGTTCCAGTGCTCGACACTGCCGCCGGGATTGACGATCTCGTACGGCGCCATGGCGCCGTCGCCGACGATGATGACCTTGTAGTCCGGCCCGTAGGTGCGCAGCAGGTCCCAGGTGGTGGTCTCGGTATCCTTGCGGCGGCGGTTGTTCTTCCACAGCTTCTCGTAGATGCAGTTGTGGAAGTAGTAGTGCTCCAGGTGCTTGAACTCGGTGCGGATGGCGCTGAACAGCTCCTCGCAGGCCAGCACGTGGTCGTCCATGCTGCCGCCGATATCCAGCAGCAGCAGCACCTTCACCGCGTTGTGGCGCTCCGGCACCATCTTCAGGTCCAGGCTGCCGGCGTTGTTGGCGGTGGCCTTGATGGTGCCGTTGATGTCCAGCTCCGTCGCCGCGCCCTGCCGCGCGAAGCGCCGCAGCCGGCGCAGCGCCAGCTTCATGGTGCGGGTGCCCAGCTCCACATCGCCGTCCAGGTCCTTGAACTCGCGCTTGTCCCAGACCTTCACCGCGCTGCGGTTGCGCGACTTGTCCTGGCCGATCCGCACGCCCTCGGGGTTGTAGCCATGGGCGCCGAAGGGGCTGGTGCCGGCGGTGCCGATCCACTTGCTGCCGCCCTGATGGCGGCCCTTCTGCTCCGCCAGGCGCTGGCGCAGCATTTCCATCAGCTTGTCGAAGCCACCGGCGGCCTCGATCAGCTTCTTCTCCTCATCGGTCAGGATCTTTTCCGAGAGCTTGCGCAGCCATTCTTCCGGTAGCTGCTGCATCAACTCCTCGTCGTCGCCCTCGGGGCGTTCCAGCCCCTTGAACACCTCGGCGAAGATGCGGTCGAAGCGGTCCAGGTGGCGCTCATCCTTCACCAGCGTGGCGCGGGACAGGTAGTAGAAATCCTCCACGCTGTAGTCGCAGACGCCGGAGCGCATGGCGTTCAGCAACGCCAGGTGCTCGGTGACGGAAGTGGGCAGGCCCGCCGACCGCAACGCCAGGATGAAGGTGGCGAACATTTCTGTTAGCGCTGCGGCTGGCGGCGGGAGAGGAAGGCCAGGCGCTCGAACAGGTGGACGTCCTGCTCGTTCTTCAGCAGCGCGCCATGCAATGGCGGCAGCACCACCTTGCTGTCCGCGCTGCGCAGCACTTCCGGCGGCAGGTCCTCGATCATCAGTAGCTTCAGCCAGTCCAGCAGTTCGGAGGTGGCCGGCTTCTTCTTCAGCTCGTTCACGCCGCGGATCTGGAAGAAGACGTTCAGCGCTTCCCGCGCCAGCTCCTGCTTCACATCGGGGAAGTGGGACTGGACGATCTGCTCCATCGTCTCCCGGTCGGGGAAACGGATGTAGTGGAAGAAGCAGCGGCGCAGGAAGGCGTCCGGCAGCTCCTTCTCGTTGTTGCTGGTGATGATGACGATCGGGCGCTGCTTCGCCACCACGGTTTTCCGAGTCTCGTAAACATAGAACTGCATGCGGTCGAGTTCGAGCAGCAGGTCGTTGGGGAACTCGATATCGGCCTTGTCGATCTCGTCGATCAGCAGCACGGATTGCTGCTCGGCCTCGAAGGCTTCCCACAGCTTGCCGCGGACGATGTAGTTGCCGATGTCGTGGACGCGCTCATCGCCCAGCTGGCCGTCACGCAGGCGGGACACCGCGTCGTATTCGTACAGCCCCTGCTGCGCCTTGGTGGTGGACTTGATGTGCCATTCGATCAGCGGCATGCCCAGCGCGCGGGAGACTTCATGCGCCAGCACGGTCTTGCCGGTGCCGGGCTCGCCCTTCACCAGCAGCGGGCGTTGCAGGGCCACGGCGGCGTTCACCGCCACCTCCAGGTCTCGGGTGGCGATGTAGCTGCTGGTGCTCTTGAAGGCCACGCGCAGAACTCCCTCGGGTCTCAGCCCAGTGCCACCGGCGCAACGCCGAACAGCTTTTGGTGGAAATGCAATACAGCGGCCCAGAGTAGCAGCCCCAGCAGCGGCGCCAACCAGCCTATCTCGCGCAGCGACAGATGGTTGCGCCCGGCCAGGATGGCGCCGAAGGGCAGGGCGGAGGTCCGCGCCGCCAGCGCCCGCCAGCCCGCGGGGTCGCGCGCCGCCAGCTTGGCGTCGATGCTGGGCATGCCAAGCAGGGCTGTCAGCAGGAAGGCGCCGAAGAAGGCGGTGCTGGCGCTGTCGCCATTGCCGAGGATGTGCAGCGTGGCCCAGAGCGTGATGCCGCACATCATCGGGTGGCGGGTGATGCGCTGGATGCCCTGCGGTTCCCGGTTGGCCGGCAGCTTCTGGCCCACGGCGGTAGGGTTGGGCTGGGTATAAGCCGCCACCACCAGCACGAAGGCCGGCAGCATCAGCACCACCAGGCCCCAGCGCAGCCAGTTGGGCGCCACCCACCAGGGCGTGGTTTCGGTGCCGCCATAGGCCCGCACCAGCCAGACAAGGCTGGCGACGGAGAGCAGCGAGAAGCCGGCCATGAAGCCGCGCGTGCCCAGCGCCCGCACCGCCACGCCGCGCAGCCCGGTGCCGGCCAGGCCGACATGGATGCCGACCCAGGTCAGCGCCGCGATGACAAGTTCCGCCATAGCCACCCCCGATGCGGCCGCCAGCATGGCCCCGCGCTCTAGAAGTAGTTGAATCTAGAGCAAGAAATCCGTTCTGGCGATTCCGCCGGAGCGGATATTGCTCTACGGCCGCCAAGCCCGATGATAGGGGTGCCCGGTGCGAATGGCCTGCGCCCGATACAGCTGTTCCGCCAGCAGGCCGCGCACCAGGAAATGCGGCCAGGTCAGTGGCCCCAGCGAAAGCCGCTGTGCCGCGCGGTCCAGCACCGCGGGGTCCAGCCCCTCGGCGCCGCCGATCACGAAGGCGAGCGGCTTCCCGCTTTCCTCCCAGCGGGTCATCTGGGCGGCCAGGGCCTCGCTGGTCGGCGCCTGGCCACCCAGGTCCATCGCTACCAGCAGGGCATTGTCCGGCAGGGCGGCCAGCAGGGCGGCGCCCTCGCGGCGGCGCACCTCGGCGGCGCTGCCGCGGGCTTCCGGCACTTCGGTAACGGCCAGCGGCGGGCGCAGCCGGGCGTTGTAGAGGGCGAAGAGGTCCGCCTCCGGCCCCGGCTTCAGCCGGCCGACCGCCAGCAGCCGCTTTGGCCCCATCGCTAGAGTCCGTCGGGCGCGGACAGCAGCGCCTGACAGTCTCCAGTTCCTTGTTTCAACGCGCGGTTCCCGTCTCCGGCGAAGCCGCCCACGCCGATCACACTCTAGCCTTCGGTGCCGGCCGGGCTGCCCGGGCCCCACATGCGCTCCAGCGCGTAGATCTCGCGCGCCTCGGGCTTGAACAGGTGGACGATCAGGTCGCCGCAGTCGATCAGCACCCAGTCCGGGCTGGCCTGGATGTTGTCCCGCCGCAGCTTCAGGCCGACCTTCAGCAGGGCGTCTTCCAGATGCGTCGCCATCGCCTGGATCTGGCGTTCCACCTGGCCGGTGGCGATGATCATGCGGTCGGCGAAGCTGGCGCGGCCGGTCACGTCCAGCACCACCAGGTCCTCGGCGCCGTCATCGTCCAGGCTCTTGCGGGCGGCCTCCACCAGCTGTTCCAGCCGGTCCGGCGTGACCTTCTCCCGCTTTTTCGCAGTGCGCTTGGGGCGGGCGGCGGGGCCTTCGACCACGTCTTCCTTGGTGACCGGCTTGGCCTTCGGCTCGGGCGCGGGCTTCGCGGCCTTGGGTGCGGGCTTGGGCGCCGGCTTTTCGGCGGCCGTCGCGGTCGGCTTGGCCTTTGGCTCGGGCGCGGCCTTAGCGGCCTTCGGCGCGGGCTTGGAGGCCGGTTTTGCGGCAGCCTTCGCGGCCGGCTTGGCCTTCGGCTCGGGCGCGGCTTTCGCGGCCTTCGGCGCGGGCTTGGGCGCCGGTTTTGCGGCAGCCTTCGCGGCCGGCTTGGCCTTCGGCTCGGGCGCGGCCTTTGCGGCCTTTGGTGCGGGCTTGGAGGCCGGCTTTGCGGCGGCCTTCGCGGTCGGCTTGGCCTTCAACTCGGGCGCGGCTTTCGCGGCCTTCGGCGCGGGCTTGGAGGCCGGCTTTGCGGCGGCCTTCGTTGTCGGCTTGGCCTTCAACTCGGGCGCGGCTTTCGCGGCCTTCGGCGCG
>CAILMF010000034.1 GCA_903835235.1 uncultured Rhodospirillales bacterium | reverse complement strand
GACAACAAGGGCGCCAAGGCCGGCAACATCAACCACGCGCTGGCGCAGACCGATGGCGAATACGTGGTGGTGTTCGACAGCGACCACGTGACGACGCGCGCCTTCCTGCAGCTGACGGTCGGCTGGATGCTGCGCGACCGCGACCTGTGCATGGTGCAGACGCCGCACCACTTCTATTCGCCGGACCCGTTCGAGCGGAACCTGGCTACCGGGCAGCGGGTGCCGAATGAAGGCCTGCTGTTCTATGGCCTGATCCAACAGGGCAACGACTTCTGGGGCGGCACCTTCTTCTGTGGCAGCTGCGCGGTCATCCGGCGCATTGCGCTGGAGGAGATCGGCGGCGTGCCGACCGAGACGG
Organism: uncultured Rhodospirillales bacterium; assembly: GCA_903835235.1. Taxonomy (GTDB): domain Bacteria; phylum Pseudomonadota; class Alphaproteobacteria; order Acetobacterales; family Acetobacteraceae; genus CAIMOR01. The sequence goes on along the minus strand of CAILMF010000034.1, from coordinate 3,526 downwards.
TGACCGAGGATTGCCACGCCTCGCTGCGGATGCAGCGCAATGGCTGGCGCACCGCCTACCTGAAGGTCCCGCTGGCCGCTGGCCTGGCGACGGAGCGGTTGATGCTGCATATCGGCCAGCGCATGCGCTGGGCCCGCGGCATGATCCAGATCCTGCGGCTGGAAAACCCGTTGACCGCCTCCGGCCTCGGCTGGCCGCAGCGGCTTTGCTACTTCATCTCGATGTTCGGCTTCCTGTTCCCACTGCCGCGCTTCGTGTTCCTGACCTCGCCGCTGGCCTACCTGCTGCTGGGGGAGACGATCATCGCGGCCTCGCCGCTCAGCATCGTGGCCTATGCGGGACCGCATATCGTGCACTCGGTGGTCACGGCATCGCGTATCCAGGGCAATGTGCGGCACAGCTTCTGGTCGGAAATCTATGAATCCGTGCTGGCGGTGTACCTGCTGCCGGTGACGCTGGCGACGCTGCTGGACCCCCGGCGCGGCCGCTTCAACGTGACCGACAAGGGCGGCACGCTGGAAGAAGGCTACTTCGACCTGCGCGCCGTGGGCCCGAACATGGTGCTGGCGGTGTTCCTGATCATCGGTCTGCTCAGCGGCATCTATGGTCTGGCGGCCAACCCGCCTTCCAGTTTGGAGTTCCAGGCCTATGCGCTGAACCTTGTGTGGGCGACGCTGTGCCTGCTGACGGTGCTGGCCGGTCTGGCCGTGGGCCGCGAACGCCGCCAGGTGCGGGAACGCGCGCGCATTGCCGCGAATGTGCCGGCCCTGGTGCGGCTGGCCGATGGCCAGCTGGTCTCCGGAGAGACGCTGGACCTTTCGCTGGGTGGCGCCGCGGTGCTGGCGAACCGACCGGCCGGGCTGGAGAGCGGCCAGATGGTCACGCTCGAGCTTGAGGTCGGCCAGGACCAGATCCAGTTGCCGGCCGAAGTGCTGCGCTGGCAGGAAGGTCGTCTGCAGGTGCGGTTTGCGCCGCAGGATCTGCGAGATGAAGGTCAAATCGTGCGGGCCGTGCTTGGCCGCGCAGACGCTTGGGTTGGTTGGGACGACATTCGTACCGACCGTCCGTTGCGTTCACTGAAGGAGGTTGCAGTGAGCATCGGTGGTCTGTTCCGCGGTGGCTCCCAGTTCACCCTTGGTGGTCGGCAGGACCAGGGCCGGGGCGGTGGCGCCCCGCCACCCCCGGCCAACCAGGCCCGCGCCGCCGCAGGGCGTGCCGGGCTGACCGGGCGCCGCGCCGCTGCGATGCTGCTGGCCTTCGGGCTGGCGTCGACGCCGGCCCTGGCCCAGCGCCAGGCCCGCCCGGCCCAGCCCGCGCCCGAGCCGGCTGCCGCCGCACCCGCGCCGCAGCCGGTGCTGGCCGCGCCGAGCTTCGGCCAGGAGCCCGGGCCGACCGCGCGCCGGGTCAGCCAGACGCTGCGCCAGCTTGGCCTGCGCGCGCCGATGCAGCTGCGCGGCACCTCGGACCTGCAGGGCGTGCTGTTCGGCGTGCGCGGCGACGAGGTGGTGACCTCGGCCCGCCTGGTCCTCTCGGGCGCGACCTCGCCGGCGCTGATCCCCGAGCTGAGCCAGATTGCGGTGACGCTGAACGAGCAGTTCATCGGCGCAGTGCAGCCGGATCGGGCACGGCCCAGCTTCGGGCCGATCGAGTTCCCGGTGAACCCGGTGTATTTCGCCGACAACAACCGGCTGAACTTCCGCTTCGCCGGGCGCTTCGCGGTGGAGTGCAACGACCCGCTGAGCGGGCTGCTGTGGGCGACGATCTCCGACCAGTCGACGGTGCACCTGACGCTGGAGCGGCTGCCGCTGACCCGCGACCTGGCCCGCCTGCCGGAGCCGTTCTTCGACCCGCGCCTGCTGCGTGAGCCGCTGAACCTGCCCTTCGTGCTGTCGGATGGCGCCGGCAACGACGCCATGCGCGCCGCCGCCGTGGCCGCTTCCTGGTTCGCCGTGCAGGCGGATTATCGCGGCGCCAGCTTCCCGGTCAGCGCCTCGGCGCCGGAACGCGGCAATGCCGTGATCATCGCCACCGGTGTGGACGGCGTGCCGGGCATTGCGCTGCCGCGCTTCGACGGCCCGACCCTGGCGCTGGTGCCCAACCCGAACGACGCGCACGGCCTGTTCCTGGTCGTTGGCGGCCGTTCCGGCGCCGAGGCGGCGACCGCCGCCGCCGCGCTGGCGGTGGGGCGCGAGGCGCTTTCGGGCGAGCTGGCCGTGGTGCAGACGCCGAGCCTGCCGGCCCGCGCTGCCTATGACGCGCCACGCTGGCTGCGCAGCGACCGCCCGGTCAAGATCGGCGAGCTGCTCGATCCCACGGAGTTGCAGGCCTATGGCTACGCCCCGGGTGCGGTGGCGGTGCCGTTCCGCACGGCGCCGGACCTCTACACTTGGCGCAACCGCCCGTTCGAGGCCGATATCCGCTTCCGCGCCCCGCCCGGGCCGGTGGTGGATGTCGCCGCCAGCCGGCTGGACGTGGCGCTGAACGACGTCTATCTGCGCAGCTTCCCGCTGCGCGGCGCCGAGCCCAGCTGGCCCTGGTCGTTCATCGGCCGGCAGATGGGCCGCAACGACCGCTCGGACGGCCGTGTCGGCCTGCCGCCCTGGATGGTGTTCGGCCAGAACGAGCTGCAGCTGCGCTTCGACATGCGCCCGCTCTCCCGCGGCGATTGCAATGCCGTGCCGTCCGATATCCGGGCGTCGATCGACCCAGACAGCACGATCGACCTGAGCAGCGCGCATCGCTTCGCCTCGCTGCCGAACCTGGCGCATTTCGCCAGCAGCGGCTTCCCGTACACGGTGTTCGCCGACCTCTCGCAGTCGGCCGCGGTACTGCCGGACCGGCCGAGCGCGGTGGAAGTCTCCGCCTTCCTCGGCCTGATCGGGCGGATGTCGGCGGTGGTCGGCTACCCCGCGACGGGGCTGACCGTGGTGCGCTCGGGCGCGCTGGACCAGGTGGCGGACCGCGACCTGATCGTGGTCGGCGCACTGGGCCGCCAGCCGGCGTTGCAGCAACTGCTGCGCAACAGCCCGATCTCGGTCGAGGGCAACCGGCTCTCGGTGGCGCTGCCGGACGCGCTGCAGAGCATCCGCTACGTCTTCGGCGCGCCGGAAGGCCGCAGCGACCGCGAGCAGGCCTCGGCCGCGCTGGCGTCTCCGGGCGAGAGCCTGGGCGCGCTGATCGGCTTCGAATCGCCGCTGCGCTCGGGCAAGTCCGTCATCGCGCTGACCGGCGCCACCCCGGCGGGCATGGAGGCGATTGTCGCCGCCATGCGCGACCCCGAGCAGATTGCCCGGGTCCAGGGTGACATGGCCCTGATGACCGGCGGCCGCGTGGTCAGCTACAAGATCGGCAGCAGCTTCACCCGGGGCACGCTGCCGCCCTGGCTGTGGCCGCAATACTGGCTGGCCAACCAGCCCATGCTGGTACTGGGCGTGCTGATCATCGCCATCATCCTGGTCGCCGCCCCGCTCTACTGGGTGCTGCGCCGCCGTGCCGCGCTGCGCCTGCGTGAGAGGACGCACTGATG
>CAILMF010000033.1 GCA_903835235.1 uncultured Rhodospirillales bacterium | reverse complement strand
CTGGCGCACCGGCTTGCCAGCCAGGGCGGCGCGGAGACGCGCCATCGGGCCGTCCAGGGCCGCGATGATGTCGGCTTCGCGGTTGGCCTCGTCGTCCCAGGCGGCGAGAACCGCCTGCGCCGCGGCCTTCAGCCCGCGCGGCGCGCCCTCGGCCAGCGCCTGTTCCAGCAGAGCCTCATCACCCGCCGGCTGCTGCCATTCCGCGGCGGGGCCGTAGATCAGCGCCTCGTCCACCCCGTTCTGCTCGTGCCGCGGGCGGGTGTCTTCCTCCTCGGCGTCGGCGCTGAGGTCGATGCCGGCGTCGAGCGCCTCCTGCGCCAGCGCCTGCTCCGCCGCGTACTCGGCTTCAGTCATTCCGCCGCGTTCGGCTGCGTCCACCGCGTTGCCCTCGTTCGGGTCGATCCCGATGGCGCGAAGCCCCTCGTCGGTGATGCGCGCCACGATCCAGGTGCCATCCTCATCCTGGCGCCAGCCGAGCCCGACATGCTCCCGCGCGGCGTTGATCTCGGTCAGCAGGTTGTTCTTGATCAGGCTCTTGAACACCGCGTTGCGGGCGGCGGCCGGCAGGGTCTTCGGGGCGCGGGCAAGGCCCATCTCGTGCTGGGCCGCGGCGCTGAGGACCACGCGGGCGGTATCGGAAAGGGTCATGATGCTGTCTCCGGTGCCGGGGCCGATCATCCGGCCCCTACTGCCGGGAGCCCCGCCGGCGCGTGCCGGTCGGGGCGGTGCGGGAGTGACCCGCGTCAGGCGGCGTATTCGCCGCGGCGGAAATGCTGATCCGCGATGTCCTTCAGTTTCGCGGTGGCATCCGAAAGCCAGGCTGCTTCGTCCCAGAGCACCGTCTCCGGGTCCGCGCCGAAATGGTCCGCGCTGGCCTGCGTGAGTTCCGCGAGAAGGGCGTCGAATTCGGCCTTCTTCGCCAGGAAAGCGGCCAGGCTGTTCGCCTGGTTGCGGGTGGCGCGGGCGGTGCGGTCGGTCATGCTGGTCTCCGTCGTGGTGCAGGGCATCCCCTGCGTGTGACGGACCATTCGCGCTGCGGGCCAACAGAGCCAAGCAAGATGGAGCGTCATCTTGTTGCTATGATTGGGCCTTCTCGATCATCAATCGCGACGCAGCGACGTCGGAAAAACTGCGATCCTCGCCTTCCAGCGTCGCGGCTTCGCCGGTCGCTTCCTGCCAGCGCCGGACGATGACGTCGGCATAGCAGGGGTCCAGTTCCAACAGCACGGCACGCCGCCCAGTGCGCTCCGCCGCGATCATGGTCGTGCCGGAACCGCCGAAGCAGTCCAGCACCGTGTCACGCGGCTTGCTGCTGTTGCGGACGGCGCGCTCAACCAGCGCCACCGGCTTCATCGTCGGGTGCAGATCATTTCGCGCTGGCTTGTCGAAGTGCCAGACATTGCCCTGGTCTCGGGCGCCGCACCAATAGTGCTGGCTGCCCTTGCTTCCAGCCATACAGCATGGCCTCGAACTGCTGGTGATAGTCGGCCCGGCCGAGCGCAAAGGTATTCTTTGCCCAGATGATGGTGCTGGACCACTTGCCGCCCGCCTCCTGCCAGGCGCGATGCAGCACCGGCCATTCCGACGAGGACATGCAGACGTAGCAGGCACCCTTGGTCACCTGCAGCACATTGGCCAGTGCCGGCCGCAGGAAGTCGAGGAAGCCCTCGCCCAGCGCATCATTGGCGATGGTCATCTTGGCCGCGGTGCCGCCCTGGTAGGCGACATTGTAGGGTGGATCTAGGAATGCCATATCGGAAAGCGAATGAACGCCCAGCGCCCGCTGCACATCGGCGATCTTGGTGGCGTCGCCACACAACAGCCGATGCTCGCCGCAGCGCCACAGGTCACCCGTCCGGCTGACCGGCACGGCCGGTGGTTCCGGCACCTCATCGGCATCGCCGGCCAGGCCAGCATCGGCGGCAGCCAGCAGTCGGTCCAACTCCACGCCGGAGAAGCCCAGCACGTCGAGATCCACCATCGCCTCGTCGCGGATGCGGGCAATCTCGGCCGCCAGCAGCGCCTCATCCCAGCCCGAGTTCAGCGCGATCTGGTTGTCGGCCAGGCGCAGCGCCCGGGCCTG
>CAILMF010000032.1 GCA_903835235.1 uncultured Rhodospirillales bacterium | reverse complement strand
AGGCGCTGGGCGCCGGCGCCCGGGTGCTGGCCGGGCCGCTGACCGCGCCCGAGACCGCCGCCGCCGCCGGCCCGGCGCGCTCCGGCGGGCTGCCGCTGCTGGCCTTCACCAGCGATGGCGCCGCTGCCGGCAACGGCGTCTGGGTGCTGGGCGTCACCCCGGTGCAGCAGGTGGCCCGCATGGTCACCGCCGCCAATGCCGCGGGGGCACAGCGCTTCGCCCTGCTGGGGCTGGATGACGAGTTCGGCCGCCGCATGGCCCAGGCGCTGCGGGCACGCCTGGCCGCCGCCGGCGCGCCGGCGCCCTTCGTGCTGCTGCACCCGCCGCGGATCGACATGGCCCAGGCGGTGCGGGACATCGCCAACATGGCCGGCGAGGCCCCGGTGGACGCGCTGCTGCTGGTGGAAACCGGGCTGGCCGCGCGCAATGCCGCCATGGCCATTCCCGCCGTCTTCGCCAAGCCGCCGCGCCTGCTGGGCACCGTGCTCTGGGCGCAGGACACCACGCTGGCGCAGGAACCGGCGCTGGCCGGCGCCTGGTTCCCCGGCGCCGACCCGCAGGCCCGGCAAGGGTTTGAAAGCCGCTACCAGGCCGCCTTCGGTGAGCGCCCGCCGCGGCTGGCCGGCGTGGCCTACGACGCCGCCGGCCTGGCCGCCCGCGCCGCGCGGGACGGCGGCGGTGCGCTGCCGGTGGGCGAGGCCTTCCTCGGCGCCGATGGTCCGCTGCGCCTGCTGGCGGATGGCCAGGTCGCCCGTGGCCTGGCGGTCTTCGCCCTCGACCCCTCGGGCGAGCCGAAGCTGGTGGAGCCGGCCCCGGTGCCCGGCGCCGCGGGCAGCTAGCATGGTCTCCGCCACCCGGGTCCTGCGTGAAGCTTTCCTGGTGGGCGGTGTCCCGGCGCTGGTGCTGCTGGTGCTCTGCCTGGCCGGGGCGCTGAGCCCGTTGCACACGGCGGTGGCCATGGCGGTCTGCGGCCTGGCCGCGGCCGGCATCGGCTGGCTGTGGGTGCATACCCTGGCCGGGCTGGCGGAGGCGTTGCGCCGCACCGAACAGGGCGGCTTCTTCCTGGCGGAGACCACGCCGCTGTTGCCGGAAGCCGCCGAGGTGGCCGATGGCGTGCGCCGCATGGCCCGCAACCTGGAGGAGCGCAACGCCCAGGTCAGCCAGCTGCGGGAGGCCGATGGCGCCATTGTCGAGGGGCTGCCCGACCCGCTGCTGGTGCTGGCCGCCGACCGCCAGCCGCTGCGCGCCAATGCCGCGGCACGGGCGCTGTTCGGCGCCGATACCGCGGCCCTGCTGCGCCATCCCGCCCTGGCCGAGGCGGTGGACCGCGCCATGGCCGAGCACAAGCCGCAGCTGGCCGACCTGGTGCTGCCGGTGCCGGTGCTGCGGGAGTTGCAGGCCCAGGTCATCCCGATGCCACCGCTGCCCGGCGGCGGCGCCGTGCTGGTCGTGCTGTCGGACCGCACCCGGGAACGCCAGGTGGAGCGGATGCGCGCCGACTTCGTGGCCAATGCCAGCCACGAGCTCCGCACCCCGCTGGCCAGCCTGATCGGCTTCATCGAGACGCTGCGCGGCCCGGCCGAGGACGACGCCCCGGCCCGCACCCGCTTCCTCGGCATCATGGCCGAGCAGTCCGAGCGGATGCGCCGGCTGATCGACGATCTGCTGGGCCTGTCGCGCATCGAGATCACCGAACACCAGGCCCCCGCCGGCAAGGCCAAGCTGGCCGAGGTGGTCAATGCCGAGGCCGCTGCCCTGGCGCCGCTGCTGGAGGCCCGCAAGGTCAAGCTGGAATTGCAGCTGGAGGCAGGGCTGGTGGCCGCCCCGGCGGATGCCGAGCAACTGGCCCAGGTGGTGCGCAACCTGCTGGAAAACGCCATCCGCCACGGCCGCCCCGGCGGCGAGGTGGTGCTGCGCACCATGGCGGCCGAGCAGTCCGGCCAGGCCGGCGCGATGCTGAGCGTCAGCGATGACGGCCCGGGCATTCCGAAGGAACACATCCCTCGCCTGACCGAGCGCTTCTACCGGGTGGACCGTGGCCGCAGCCGCGCTGCCGGTGGCACCGGGCTGGGGCTGGCCATCGTCAAGCACATCGTCAACCGGCATCGCGGCCGGCTGATCATCGAAAGCCCGCCGGGCAGCGGCGCCTGCTTCAAGGTCTGGCTGCCCGCCGGTGGCGAGGCGAAGCCGGCCCGGCGCCTGGAAAACACCACGGGGGCCTGACCGGCCCGTCCCGGCCGGCCATTCTAAGACGGGCAGTCTGAGCCGGCCATTTCCGGCTCGCCCTTCCCTGACGGCCATTCCCTGCCGGCCATTCTCAGACGGCCATTCTCAGACGGCCATTCCCTGCCGGCCATTCTCAGACGGCCACTCTCAGACGGCCACTCTCAGACGGCCACTCTCAGACGGCCACTCTCAGACGGCCACTCTCAGACGGCCACTCTCAGACGGCCACTCTCAGACGGGCGGCAATCCCGCCCGCCAGGTCAGCACCAACACGTCGCGGCAGCTGGGCTGCGACATGTCCGCCGGCCCCACCGGCGTCACCCCGTGCTTGACGCGCGCATCATCCACCAGCGCCGCGTCCAGCCGGTCCAGCAGCGTGAAGCGCGCCAGCTCGCGATCGGCATCGTCGGTGATCAGCGTCTCGCCGCCCATCAGGTTGGTGCGCGCCAGCATCGCGATCAGCACCACGTCCACGCCATCATGATGCACACCCTCGGGCGTCGGATAGCCTGGCGCGCCGGCCCCGGCCTCGATGCGGAATTGATGCATCTCGACAAACCAATCCTGGCCCGGCCTGACGCTGTCCGCCACCTCCCGCCCCAGGCCCAGCAGCGCCTGCACCGGGGCCGAGGCGCCGATGGCGTCCTCCACCGGCGCGAACCAGCGGTCCACCCCGCCATTCAGCGTGTTGTGCACCACCGCCTGGAAATGCGGCCGATGCGCACCGCGGACATGGCCAGCCACCCCGGCCCGGGCGGTGAAATTGGCAATGCGCCGGCGCCGATAGCGCCCGCCATCGGCCATGAAGCTGTCCACCTCCAGCCGTTCCCAGCTGGCGGCGAAGGCGTCCACCTGCTCGGCGCTGCCGGCGGCGCCCATCAACCCCGCCAGCCGCGCGCCGGGCAGCATGGCAAAGCCGTGCTGGGCAATCTCGGCCTGCAACGCTGCAATCGGCGGGCGCGCGCTCATGGCGCGCTGGTGGCCAGGTTGGCATTTGGCGCGGCTTCCGCCACGACGGCGTCACCCAGCGGCGGCACGTCGCGCGTCATCCCCGCCAGCACTTCCGCCACATGGCGCACCTTCACCGGGGAGCCTTCCCGCTTCAGCCGCCCCGCCATGTTCAGCAAGCAGCCGAGGTCGCCGGCCAGCAGCGTATCCGCGCCGGTCGCAGCGATATCAGCGGTCTTGTCGCTGACCATGCGCGTAGAAATGTCCGGATACTTCACGCAGAAGGTGCCGCCGAAGCCGCAGCACACCTCGGGATTCTCCATCTCCTTCAGCGCCAGGCCTTCCACGCTGGCCAGCAGCGCGCGCGGCTGCGCCTTCACCCCCAGCTCGCGCAGGCCGGAGCAGCTGTCGTGGTAGGTGGCCAGGCCGTCGTACTGGGCGGCCACCTGGGTCATCCCGCGCACATCGACCAGGAAGCTGACCAGCTCATGCGTCTTGGCGGCCAGCGCATCGGCCCGGGCGCGGCCCTGCGGGTCGTTCTCGAACAGGCTGGGGTAGTGATGCGCGATCATCCCGGCGCAGGACCCGCTGGGCGCCACGACGTAGTCGTAGGGCAGGAAGGCGTCGATCACGGCGCGGGCCAGGTCGCGCGTGGTCGCGCGGTCCCCGGTGTTGAAGGCGGGCTGGCCGCAGCAGGTCTGGCTGGGCGGCACCTCCACCGTGCAGCCGGCCGCCTCCAGCAGCTTGATGGCGGCAAAGCCGACATTGGGCCGATAGAGATCCACCAGGCAGGTGACGAAGAGCGCGACGCGCGGCTTGGTCTGGGGCATGGCGCCAATCTAGGCATGGTTGCGCCGTGGCGGAAGCGCAGACCGTGCAGGGCTGGGGTGCGGAAGCGCGCGCTACCGGTTTGCGTCGTCGGTGATTCCACCGGCGACGACCAGGCGCTACAGCACCAACCCCTCACACTGTATCAGTGTGAGGGGCTGGTGCTGCGGCTTCAAAAGGTTGCAGAGCAAGAAATCCGTTCTGATGATTCCATCAGAACGGATATTGCTCTACCGCCTGGCGCGGAACAGCAGCAGCAGCCCCGCCAGCGTCACCGCGCCGCCCAGCACGTCCAGCCAGCCCAGCGCCTCCCCCAGCAGCGCCCAGCCGAACACCGCGGCCAGCGGCGGCGCCAGCAATTGCAGCGCGGCGGCGGAAGCGGCGGGGAAGCGCTGCAGCATCATGAAGAACAGCGCATAGCCCAGCCCGCCGACCACCAGCACCGAATAGGCCAGGGTCCACAGCAGCGTGGCGCTGGGCGGCGGCGGCAGCCCCGGCGAGGCCAGGTTGGCCAGCACCAGCATGGTACAGGCCGCCACCCCGGCCTGGCCGGCATTGGCCACCCAGGGGTCCACCCGGCCGCGCGCGGGGGCGAAGGCCAATATGCCCACCGCCTGCGAAAGCGCGCCGCCCAGCACGAAGAGCAGCCCGTGCAGCTCCTCCGCCCGCACCCCCAGCGCGCCGCGGCCAATGCCCAGCACCGCCACGCCCAGCCAGCCCAGCGCCAGCCCGGCCCAGGCCAGCGGCGGCAGCCGGCGCTTGTGGAACAGCACCTCGCCGCCCGCCACGAACAGCGGCGCGGTGGCCGAGAGCAGCGCCACCAGCCCGGTCGGCAACACGCGGGAGCCCATCCAGGCGCCGCCGAGATAGAAGGCCGAGCCGAACATGCCCATCACGCCGATGCGCCAGCGATCCTCCCGGCTGGGCAGCGCCGCGCCGCGCCAGAGCACCACCGCCAGCAGCAGCGGCGTCACCAGGGTGAAGCGGCTGGCCAGCCCCCAGAAGGCCGGCCATTCCGGCACCAGCCCGCGGATGGAGGTGAAGGCCGAGGCCCAGATGGTGACGAACAGCGCCGCCAGCAGGAAGCCGCGCATCAGCCGGCGGCCCTTGGCGAGCGGCGCATGCTCAGCCGCGCCGGGCCAGGGCAGCCTTCACGGTATTCTCCAGCAGGCAGGCAATGGTCATCGGCCCGACGCCGCCCGGCACCGGGGTGATGGCGCCGGCGCGGTCCAGCGCCTCGGCAAAGACCACGTCACCGGTCAGCTTGCCCTCCGCCGTGCGGTTGATGCCGACATCGATGACGGTGGCGCCCTGGGCCAGCCAGTCGCCGCGCACCAGCCCGGCGCGGCCGACGGCGGCCACCACCACCTCGGCCCGGCGGCATTCCGCGGCCAGGTCCATGGTGCGGGAATGCGCCATGGTCACCGTGGCATCGGCGGCCAGCAGCAGCTGCGCCACCGGCCGACCCACCAGCACGGAACGGCCGATGACCACCGCCCGCGCCCCCTTCAGCGGCGTGCCGGCGGCGGCCAGCAGGTGCATCACCCCCTGCGGCGTGCAGGGCACCAGGGCCGGCGCGCCGCTGGCCAGCAGGCCCGCATTGATCGGGTGCAGCCCGTCCACGTCCTTGGCCGGGGAGATCGCGTTGATCACCGCCTCCTGGCGGATGTGAGCGGGCAGTGGGAACTGCACCAGGATGCCATCCACGGTGGGGTCGTCGTTCAGCGCGCGCACCACCGCCAGCAGCTCGGCCTCGGTGGTCGTCTCCGGCAGCACCTGGGTGGCGCTATCAAAACCGCAGGCGGCGGCGGCGCGGTCCTTGTTGCGAACATAGACCACGCTGGCGGGGTCCTCGCCCACGCGCACCACGCGCAGGCCGGGCTTGAAGGGCAGCGTGGCCACCTGGGCCGCCAGCCGCGCCCGCAGCGCCTCCGCCACCAGCTTGCCGTCGATGATGCGTGCGCTCATGCCAGCGCCTCCAGTCTGGGGATGATGTCGGTGGTCTCGCCGGCGAGGAGCAAGGTCTTCTCGCGGCTGGTGGCGCCGTGTTCGACCGAGACGGCGCCGCCGGGCAGGCCGAGCGCCTTGGCCACCGCCAGGCAGACCGCCTTGTTGGCGCGGCCATCCTCGGGCGCCTCGGTCACTGCCAGCTTCAGCCGGGGGCCGTCGGCGGCCTCGACCAGCCCTTGCAGGCCCGGCCGGCGCGACTTCGGCTGCACCTTCACCCGCAGCTGGATGCCGGCCGCCGTTTCCCGCCAGCAGCGGTCAGAGGCCAATGCCGGCCCGGAGCAGGCTGACCTCGATCTCGCCCAGCAGAATCCGCAGCGCCTGCAGCAGCAGGATCACCACGATCGGCGAGATATCGATGCCGCCGAGGTTGGGCAGCATGTTGCGGACCGGCCGCAGCACCGGCTGGGTCAGCCGCTCGAAGAAATCCGTCACCGTCCAGACCAGCCGGTTCCGATGGTCCAGCACGCCGAAGCTCAGCAGCGTGCTCAGCACGGCCGCGATGATCATCGCCCAGACAAAAAGGCTGATGCCGGTATCCAGCAGCCAGAACAACGCATGCATGCGGCAGGGTCCCCTTCACGCGGGGCGCAACCTAGTAGCCGCTCCCGTCCGCTGCAAGGATGCGCCGAGGCCGCTTGACAGGGCGTTGCCATGGAGGCAAAGAGCGCGCCTCTCGCGGCACGGATGGGGCTGTAGCTCAGTTGGGAGAGCGCGTCGTTCGCAATGACGAGGTCAGCGGTTCGATCCCGCTCAGCTCCACCATCCGCCGCCTGAGATAACCCGCCGCCGTCGCGGCGGAGCTCCGCCCCCCGCGGGGCGATCCGCCGGCACGGTTCTGGTATTTTGATCCCAGCCCATCGTCCCGCGACCGGATGTCCGCAGGCGAACGTGACCCCGCCCGGAGACCGTCAGGCGCTGATGGAAGCGCTTGGCAGCCTCCACCGCCTTGCTTCGTGGTGCGGTTGACATGCCCGGCGATGCCGCCGCGGACGATCACGCCTACGGCAGGCTTTCCAGCCGGCGCTGCACCATGGCCCGCCAAGGCGCCCCCTCGGGCGAATCCGCCACCAGCGCCTGCCATACCGCCCGCGCCCGTTCGGTATGCCCGGCCGCCAGTTCCGCCGCGCCGCTGAGGAAGCGCAGCCCGATATGCTGCGGCGCCTGCGGCAGCGCCTGGGAAAGCAGCGTCGCGGCGGCCGCGGGCTTGTCGTCCTCCAGCAGCACCTGGGCCAGCTGCGCCGTGGCATCGGCGTCGAAGCGCGTGGCCAGCGCCTGCCGATAGGCTTCGGCCGCCGGCTCCAGCCGGCCGCGATTGCGCTCGGCATTGCCCAGCAGCATCCAGCCCTGGCGGGCCTGGTCGCTGTCGGCCGGCAACTGTACCAGCCGGGCGCGCAGCTGGGTCAGCAGCGCCTCGTCGCGCTCCGCCCTTTCCTGCCGCAGGCTGAACGGCGCCGAGGGCATTTCCGGCGACCCGGTCGCGGCATAGATGCCCAGCGCCACCACCGGCACCGCCAGCAGCGGCGCCAGCATCCGTGGCGTCAGCCGCCCGGGGGGCGCGGGCGAAGGCGCCTCAGGCGTGGCCAGCAGCCGGCGCTGCACCTCCAGCCGGGCTGCCGCATGGCCCGCAGCGTCCAGCCGGCCGGCGGCCAGGTCGGCATCCAGCTCCGCCAGTTGCGCCCGATACAGCGCCAGGTCGGCTTCCCGCCGGCCGCGCAGCGCGCGCGGGCGCCACAGCGCCCAGCCCAAGGGCGCCAGCGCCAGCAGCGCCAGCAGCAGCATCCACAGCCAGATCATGGCATCCGGTCCAGTTCAGCCAGCCGTGCCTGCTCGGCCGGGGTCAGCGCCGCCGGCGCGGGGGCGGCCCGCCGCCGCCGCAGCCCCAGCACCAGCAGCGCCCCCGCCCCCAGCGCCAGCACCGGCGTGGCCCACAGCAGCGCGGTGCCGGCGTTCACCGGCGGCCGCAGCAGCACGAAATCGCCGTAGCGGTCATGCAGGAAGGCCATCACCTGGCCGTCGCTGCGCCCGGCCGCCACCTGTTCCCGCACGATCCGCCTGAGGTCGCGCGCCAGCTCGGCGTCGGAATCCTCGATGCTCTGGTTCTGGCAGACCAGGCAGCGCAGCTCCCGGCCCAGGGCGCGGGCGCGCTGTTCCTGCGCGGGGTCCGGCAATTGCTCGGCGGGGTCGGAGAGCGCCCAGGCGGGGCCACTCGCCACCAGCAGCGCGAACAGCCAGCGCCTCACGCGGAATAGCGCCGCAGCAGCGGCCCCAGGTCGGCGGCCACGGTGTCCTCGGTAATCGGCCCGGCCCAGCGCCATCGGATGATGCCCTGGCGGTCGATCAGGTAGCTCTCCGGCACGCCATACACGCCCCAGTCGATTGCCACCCGCCCCGGCTCATCCGCCGCCAGCCGGGTATAGGGGTTGCCGCGCCGGGCCAGGAAGCCCAGCGCATCCGCCGCCTTGTCCTTGTAGGCAATGCCGAAGACCGGCACGCCCTGGCGCTTCAGCGCCATCAGCTGCGGGTGCTCGATGACGCAGGGCACGCACCAGCTGGCGAAGAAATTGACCAGCACCGGCCGCGCCAGGGCGCCGCGCAGGTCGGCCGCGGCCAGGGTCGGCAGGTCGCTGCCCGCCAGTGGCGGCAGGGTGAAGTCGGGCGGTGCCTTGCCCAGCAGCGCCGAGGGCACGCCATGCGGGTCGTAGCTGCCGGTGCCGAGGCCGCGCAGCATGGCCCAGAAGCCCAGGCCGGCGCCGCCCGCAGCCAGCAGCGGCAGGCCGAGCAGGGCGCGGCGGCGCCACGGGTTCGGCGTCGCCTCGCTCATGCCCGCACCGTGCCCGCAGCCTTGGCCGCAGCCTTGGCCGCCGGCGCGGCCACGCGGGTCCGCCGGTCGCTCAGCGAGAGCCCGCCGCCCAACGCCATGATGCCCGCACCCAGCCAGATCCAAGGCGCCAGCGGATTGTCATGGATGCGCAGCACCACGCCGCCCTCGCGTTCCTCGCCGAGCACGACGTACAGGTCTTCCAGCCACGTCGTGTGGATCGCCGCCTCCGACGTGGTCATCCGCGCCAAGGGAAAACTGCGCTTTTCCGGGTGCAGCGTCACAACTTCGCGGCCCTGGCGCGTCACCCGCACCGTGGCGCGCCGGGCCGCGAAGTTGGACCCCGCGGCATCCGCCACCCCCTCCAGCCGATATTCATAGCCGGCGAGTTCCACGCTCTCGCCGGGCTTCAGCAGCGCCAGCCGGTCCACCGCCAGCCCCATGCCGGCCAGGCCGAGGATGGTCACCCCCAGGCCGCCATGCGCCAGCGCGCCGCCCCAGGCCGCCCGCGGCAGCGCCAGCGCCCGGCCCAGCGCCGCCTTGGGCCGCGCAAACAGCCCGACCCGCTGGGCAACATCCGCCGCCGCGCCAAAGATCAGCCAGGCCGCGGCGAAGAAGCCCAGCGCCGGGCCAACCCGCACGCCCTCCAGCGCCAGGCACAGCAGCGCCGCGGCCAGCGCCATCAGCGCCACCCACCACAGTTTTTGCAGGGCCGGCCACAGCCGCGCCCGCTTCCACGGCATGAACGGCCCCACCGCCATGGCGCCCACCAGCGGCACCGCCAGCGGCAGGGTCGCGGTGTTGAAGAAGGGCGGCCCCACGGAAATCTTCTGCCCCAGCACCAGGTCGGCGAACATCGGGTAGAGCGTGCCCACCAGCACCACCGCCGCCACCGAGCACAGCAGCAGGTTGTTCAGCACCAGCGCACCTTCACGGCTGACCGGCGCAAACACCCCGGTCGGCGCCATCGCCTGCGCCCGCCACGCGAACAGCGCGAACCCACCACCGACGTAAAGCATCAGCAGCGCCAGGATGAAGACACCGCGGCTGGGGTCACTCGCAAAGGCATGCACGCTGTTCAGGACGCCGGACCGCACCAGGAAGGTGCCCAGCAGGCTCAGTGCGAAGGCCAGCAGTGCCAGGAACACCGTCCAGGTCTTCAGCGCCTCGCGCTTTTCCACCACGATGGCGCTGTGCAGCAGGGCGCAGCCGGCCAGCCAAGGCAGCAGGGAGGCATTCTCCACCGGGTCCCAGAACCAGTAGCCGCCCCACCCCAGCTCATAATAGGCCCACCAGGACCCCAACGCGATGCCGAGGGTCAGGAAGGACCACGCCGCCAGTGCCCAAGGGCGCACCCAGCGCCCCCAGGCCGCATCCACCCGGCCCTCGATCAGCGCCGCCACGGCAAACGCGAAGGTCACGGCAAAGCCGACATAGCCGAGGTAGAGCAGCGGCGGATGAAACGCCAAGCCGGGGTCCTGCAAGATCGGGTTCAGCCCGTTGCCATCCATCGGTGGCGGCCAGACCCGGCCGAAGGGGTCCGACGTGCCGAGGATGAACGCCAAAAACCCCGCCGCGATCAGCCCCAGCACCGCCAGCACGCGGGACTGCAGGGCGCTGGGCAGGTTGCGGCCAAACCCGGCCACCGCGCCGGCGCACAGCGCCAGGATCAGCACCCACAGCAGCATGGAACCCTCGTGGTTCCCCCAGGTGCCGCTGATCTTGTACAGCATCGGCTTCAGCGAATGGCTGTTCGCCACCACGGCGGAAACCGTGGTGTCGTTGACCATGAAGCTGGCGACCAGGCAGAGAAACGCCATGCCCACCGCCAGCAGCGCCCCCATGGCCAGCGGCGGCGCCAGCCCCATCAGCCGGGCCTCGGCGCGGTGCGCGCCAACCAGGCCAAACCCGGCCATGGCCAGCGACAGGGCCAAGGCCAGCCCCAGCGCGAAATGCCCGAGTTCGGGGATCATGGGGCGGGCGGTTCCTCGTCTTCCGGGGCGGGTTCCGGGTCGGTCGCCGCGTGGCGCAGGTGCTGCACCAGCATTTCCAGCGCCTGGCCATCGGGGTTGCCGGCCAGGGCGTCCAGCACGGCCTGCTCGGCGGCGCTGCGGGCCAAATCCTCCGCCAGTTCCGCCACCGTGGCGGGTTCCGGCTCGCCATGCCGGGCATCCGGCGTCGGCAGGCCCGGCGATGCCTCGGGGTCGGCTTCGGCGGCGGGGTCGTCGCTCATCCGCCGCCCCGCCCGGGCTGCAAGGTGTTCCAGCTGCTGGCCGGCGGTGCCGCGCCCTGGTTGGGGTTCCAATGGCCGCTGCGCTTCAGCGCGTCCGCCACATCCGGCGGCATATAGGTCTCGTCGTGCCGGGCCAGCACCTCGCTGGCCATGAACACGCCATCCGGCCCCAGCTTGCCGAGTGTCACCACGCCCTGCCCTTCGCGGAACAGGTCCGGCAACACGCCGCCGAAGGCCACCGGCACCTTGGCCGCGCCATCCGTCACCACGAAGCGCGCCAGCGGGCGCCCGGCCTCGGTGCTGCGGGTCAGGCTGCCGCTCTCGACCAGCCCGCCCAGGCGGAAGGCGCGGTCGGGCGCCGGTGCCTCGCGCGCGATGTCGCTGGGGCTGCGGAAGAACACCAGGTTGTCCTGGAAGGCCGTCAGCGTCAGCGCGGTGGCGCTGCCCAGCCCCAGCCCGCACAGCAGCAGCAGATACAGGCGCTTCTTCTTGCGGGTCATGCGCGGCGCGGCCTGGTCTCAAGCCGTGCCAGCACGCGCTTCGCCTCGGCATGGCGCAGCGCCGCCGCCACCGACAGCGCGGCGAAGCCGCCCAGCACCAGCGCGTAGCTGATGCCCACATGCCACCAATGCAGGCTCATCATCCAGCCACCGTTTCCGCCCGTCGCGCTGCCGCCATCTGCAGCGTGCGGATCCGCCGTTCCATCACCGCCGCCCGCACCCTGAACAGCACCAGCGCCGCGAAGGCCAGCGTGAAGCCTACCGCGCAGGTCAACAATGGGTACAGGATATCCACATGCAAGGCCGGCGCATTGACCCGGGTCAAGCTGGCCGGCTGGTGCAGCGTGTTCCACCAATCCACCGAGAACTTGACCACCGGCAGGTTCAACGCGCCGACCAGGGCCAGAATCGCACCCATCCGCGCCCCGCGCTCGGGGTCGTCGAAGGCGCGCACCAGCGCGGCGTGGCCGAGCCACAGGAAGAACAGCACCAGCACGCTGGTCAGCCGGGCGTCCCAGACCCACCAGGTGCCCCACATCGGCTTGCCCCACAGGCTGCCGGTGGCCAAGCACAGCGCCGTCACCGCCGCCCCCACCGGGGAAAGCTCCCGCGCCGCCAAATCCGCCAGCGGATGGCGCCAGACCAGCGCCATGGCCGAAGCCACCGCCAGCCCGGCATAGCCGCCCATGGCCAGCCAGGCCATCGGCACATGGATGTAGAGGATGCGGACCGTCTCGCCCTGCTGCCAGTCCGGCGGCGAGAACCACAGCGCCCAGGGCAGGCCCACGCCCAGCACCAGCACGGCGCCCAGCGAAAGCCAGGGCAGCACCCGCCCGGACAGCCGCAGGAATCGGCCGGGATTGGCGAAACGGTGCAGCGAAGCCGCCGGTCGGGCGGCCAGGGGGGGCGTGTTGCTCACCCCCCCAACCTAGGCGCTTGCAGGCGGTTGTTGAAGCGGCTGCGGGCGGCCATAACCACGGCACGCAAGCCGAGGCTTCTGCATGCACCGCTGGTTGCTCCGGGGACTGCCCCTGGCCCTTACCTTGCTGGCCGCCCAGGCCGGGGCGCAGACCTTCCTGGCCTGCCGGTTCGAGAACGGGCCGCGGCTGCGCCTGGCGCTGGAGCCGCAGGGCCTTGCGCTGCAACTGCCGGGCCGCCAGCTCTGGCAGGAAGCGGATGAGCTGACCTCGCTGCGCGACCCCGTCATCGCCGGCTTCAACCTGCCGATCCCGCCCGAAGCCGGCGGCCGGCCCCCGGCGCATGACCGCTTCACCTTGAGCCTGGACCGCCAGACCGGCGAGGCGCGCCTTTCGCTGTCCCGCCTGCCGCCGGCGGCCCAGGTGCAGGCCTGCCGCGACGCCACCGCCGCCGCCGCCGCCCAGCGCACCGACAATGCCGAATCGACAAGCCCGCCGCCGCCCTGCGACCTGCCGATGCCGGTGGCCACGCTGGCCGGCAGTTGCGAGGCGGTGCGCACGCGGTTCTAGCCTGGAACCAAACCTCCCTGTATGCCCCGCCCCATGCAGCAGCTGACACAGCGCCTGGCCGGCTGGGCCGCCGGCATCCCCGAGGAACGCCGCTTCTGGGAAGGCTGGATCGCCAGCCGGGGCGGCCAGTGGCCCGAGGATTTCTCCTGGCGCATGAACCCCGCGGCGCCGCTCTGGCCCTTCCCCACCCAGGTTGCCACCGCGCTGGCCCAGCCGACGTTGCGCCTGCTGGATGTCGGCGCCGGGCCGATCACCTCCCTGGGTGGCGTGCTGCCCGGTGTGGCGCTGGAGGTCACCGCGGTGGACCCGCTGGCGCCGCTCTATGCCCGGCTGTTGGCGGCGCACGGCGTGGAGCCGCCCATCCCGACCCGCTTCGCCACCATGGAGGAACTGCCGCTGTTCTTCCCCGCTGGCCACTTCGACCTGGTGCATTGCCGCAACGCGCTGGACCACGCCGCCGACCCGCTGCTGGGCATCCGCCAGATGCTGGCCGTGACGCGCGTGGGCGGCGCGGTGGCGCTGGACCACTTCCCCAACGAGGGCGAGCGCGAGGGCTACAGCGGCTTCCACCAGTGGAACCTGGACCTGCGCGACGGCCGCTTCGTGCTGTGGACCCCCACCGAAAGCATCGACGTGGCCACCGCGCTGGACTGCCCCTGCATGGTCGAGGCCGTCCAGGCCGAAACGCTGCTGGTCACCATCCGCAAGACCGGCGCGGGCGCGCCACCGCCGCTGCCGGCAGGGCTGACAGCAGAGGCACTGGAAGCCATGGTGGTGGCGCTGATCGACTGAGGCGGCGCTGCCCCCTCAAACTCAAGTTCGTCACCTTGAGGGGGCTCCGCCCCCTCAAACTCCCCGGCCAAGGGCCGAGAGGCCCCTGGACCCCGGGTTTCTGACACGTGGTTTCCAAAGGCCCCTCGGCCTTTGGTGGGGAGAGCCCGAGAGGGGCAACGCCCCTTTCGGCCTACCCCAACAGCAGCGCCCGCCCCGCCGCCGCCCGCGCCGCATCCCCATGCGGCGTGTGGATGCGCGCACACAGCACGTCCCGCCAATGCCGCTCCAGCGGGTTGCGGCGCGCCATTGCATGGTTGCCGGCCAACGCGGCGCAGCCCTCCACCACCTGCACCGCCAGCTCGGCCAGGGACAGCTTCAGCAGGCCGGATTCCACCCCGCTGGGCGGCGCCCCCGCATCCACCGCCGCCGCGGCCGAGCCGAGCAGCCGGCCATGCGCCAGCAGCTTCTCCTCGATACCGCCCACCGCTTCCTGCACCCGCGCCAGGCTGGCCAGCGGTGCACCCAGCGCCGTCGGCGTGCGCGCGCGCAGAAACCCCAGCAGCCAGTCCCGCGCCGCCCGCGCCACGCCGCCATACACGGCGGCCGGCAGCAGCGCGTGCCAGGCCAGCAGCGCATCCGGCAGCGCGGCCCAGCCGGCCGGCAGGCGCAGCTCCCCGGCATACTCGGCCGGGATCGGCGCGTCCTCCATCACCAGGTCGTCACTGGCCGAGGCCCGCAGCCCCAGATGGTCCCAACTCGGCGCCATCCGCAGCCCCGGCGTGCCGGCTTCCACCAGGAAGTAGCCGCAGCGGGGCACGTCCTCCTCGGTACGCGCCCAGACCAGCAGCCAACGCAGCGCCGGCAGGCCGGTGCAATAGGTCTTCCGCCCCGTCAGCGCCCAACCACCGGCAGTGCGTCGCGCCACCGTCTCCGGCAGGCCACCCCGCGTCGGCGCGCCCAGCGCCGCCTCTGACCGCAGCGTGTTGCACAGCGCGCCGTCAGTGGAGGCCATGCGGCCGATCCGCTCGCGCAGCGCCGGCGGCCAGCCGGCATCCTCCGGCAGCAGCTTCTGCTGGATCAACTGCATCGCCAGCACCAGCCCGGTGGAGGCGCAGGCCCCACCCACCGCCGCCACGGCCCGCGCCGCCTGGGTCAGCCCGGCGCCGCCACCACCCCAGGCGGCCGGCGTGGTCAGCGCCAGCGTGCCGGCCTGGCCCAGCCGCGCAATGCTGCCGGCGGGGAAGCTGGCGTCGCGGTCATGCGCCGGCGCGGCGGCGGCAATCGCCTTCAGGGTCTCGGGGTCCACCATGCGCCGTTCTCGCCCGCGCCGCGCCGGCGCGAAAGGCCCCGCGCATTGCCGCGAGTTAAGCCCGCTCCCATCCGCCGTTAGGAAGCCGTGGCGCAAGCTGGACGCGTTGTCTCATTCAGGGGCGACGTTGGCGATGGCCACATTCCCGGCAGGTCGTCGCCTGACTGGCAGCTACTCTGTCTGCCCCCGGGCCGGTCGGACCTCCGGCCGGCCCGCTTCTTTCAGCGGACCTGTCCCTCGCGCGGCTGGCACCCGGCCTGCCCTGGCTTCATTGCGCCAAGGCCTCAGCGCGCCAAGGCTTCAGCGCGCCGGGGCGTCAACGCGCCACTGCCTCAGCGAGCCTGGGCTTCCAGCAGCGCCAGCAATCCTTCCAGCAACTGCGTCGGCGTCGGCGGGCAGCCGGGGATCACCAGGTCCACCAGCAGCGCCTCGCCGATGCCGCCGGCAATGGCGTAGCTGCCCTTGAACACGCCGCCATCCACCGCGCAGTCGCCGGCCGCCACCAGCCATTTCGGCTCCGGCGTGCAATCCCAGACCCGCAGCAGGGCTTCGCGCATGTTGTGGGTCAGCGGCCCCGTCACCAGCAGCACATCGGCATGGCGCGGGCTGGCCACGAATTTCAGCCCGAAGCGCTCCATGTCATAGGCCACATTGGCCAGCGCGTTCACTTCCAGCTCGCAGCCATTGCAGCTGCCGCAGTCGACTTCCCGGATCGAAAGGCTGCGCCCCAGCCTGGTCTGCGCCGCCTGGTCCAGCCGCAGCGCCAGGGCCTCCACCGTGGCATCCGGCACGGCCGGGCCGGCATCGGTCAGTGGCTTGCCGAACAGCGCGCGCGCCAAGCTGGGCCACAGCATCAGCCCAGCTCCACGAAGTGCAGCGTATTGCCGAAGGGGTCGTGCACCGTCACCGCATCCTCCTCAGGGTCGTCTTGCGGCAAGCCCTGCGCCAGCATCTCATCGCGCAGCCGCCCCAGCCCATGCACGGGTATCCGCAGCCGGGCGGCCAGCCGGCCATCGCCATCATGCTCGCTGAGGTGCAGCACGAAGCCGCCGCGGGAGACCTGCATGTATAGCGGCGAACCCGGCGCCGGCCGCTCCGCCCAATCCACCTCGAAGCCAAGCAGCCCGCAGTAGAAGGCGCGCGCGCGGGCCTCGTCGAAGCTGCGCAGCACCGGCACGCCAGGGCCGAAGCTGAGCGTCACAGGTCCACCCCGCTGTAGGAGCAGTTGAAGCTCTTGTTGCAGAGCGGGAAGTCGGCGACGATGTTGCCCTCGATCGCCGCTTCCAGCAGCGGCCATTGCAGCCAGGACTGGTCGCGCATGAAGATGGCGCGGATCAGCCCGCCATCATCCAGCTGCACCCAGTGCAGCGCATCCCCGCGGAACGCCTCCACCAGGCCCACGCCCTCGCCACCGGCCTGCGGAAAATCCACCTTGGTCTCCCCCGGCAGCAGCCGCGCCAGCAGGCTTTCCATCAGTGCCGCGCTCTGCTGCACCTCGGCCAGGCGGATGCGAACGCGCGCATCGACATCGCCGGCCTGCAGCACCGGCACGGTGAAGGCCATGGTGTTGTACGGCGCATAGCCCGGCAGTTTCCGACTATCGAACCCGCGGCCCGAGGCCCGCCCGACATGCCCGCCCACCGCGAAGCGCGCCGCCAGTTCCGGCATCACCTGCCCGGTGGAGACCACGCGGTCCTGCAGGCTGGCATGGCTGTCATACACCCGTTCCAGCTCCGGCAGCGCCGCCACCACGGCGCCGAGCGCGGCGCGGATCGCTTCGGCGCCGCCCGGCGCCAGGTCCCGCGCCACGCCGCCGGGCACCACCAGGTCCATCATCAGCCGGTGCCCGAAGGCCAGTGCCGCCGCCCGCAGCACGCCTTCCCGCAGCAGCCCGCAGCGCGCATGCGGCCAGGCGAAGGAGGCGTCGTTGCAGACGAAGCCGATGTCGTTCAGGTGGTTGTGCACCCGCTCCAGCTCCGCCGCCAGGGCGCGCAGCAGCACCGCCCGCGCCGGCACCGCCAGCCCCACCGCATTCTCGGCCGCACTGGCAAAAGCCCAGGAATGCGCCACGGTGCTGTCGCCGGAAAGCCGCGCCGCGAAGCGCGCCGCCAGCCGCGGGCTCTTGCCCAGCATCAGGGAAAGCGTGCCCTTGTGCAGGTAGCCCAGCCGCTCCTCCAGCCGCACCACCGTCTCGCCCTGGACATGGAAGCGGAAATGCCCCGGCTCGATCACCCCGGCATGCACCGGCCCAACGGGTATCTGATGCACCCCCTCGCCCTCCACCGCCAGGAATTCCGGCTGCGGCGGCGGCGTGGTCACGGCGACCGGCCGTGGCGACATCGGCGCCGTGACCGGCCAGCGGCCATGGTCCAGCCAGGGGCGCAGGTCGACGCCGGCCTCGGCCTGGTGGCCCCAGAGGTCGCGGATCATCCGCTCGAACCGCACCGCCCCGGCGCGCACCGGGGACAGCGCGGGGTAGCTGCGTTCCGCCACCGCCAGGCTGGCCAGCAGCACGCCCTCATTGGGCTGGTGGAAGGCGGCGTGGACAAAGCCCGGCTCGGCCCACAAGGAAAGCAGCTCCAGCGCGCGGTCATCGCGCAACGCCACCACCAGGGCGCGCCATTGGCCTGGTTCCAGCAGGTATCGCTGGTGCGGCCGGCAGCCCTGTGGCCGCCCGGCGCGAATGGCATCGGCGCCGCTCATTGTGGCTGCTCCGCAGCCCGGGTCACTTCAGCATCTCCGCCGCCTGCGCCAGCAGCGCCGCGCCGCCCGTCGGCAAGGCCGCGCCCAGCACCGCCGCCAGCGCCAGATGCACCCAGATCGGCCCCAGCGTGGAGGCGAAGGCCAGCCGCCCCGGCGGCGGACCGGCTGCATTTGGCGTGGCATCGCCCAGGCAAAGCTGTTGCAGCACGTTCACCTTGGCCGCCACGGCAATGAACAGCCCCAGGCCCAGCGGCAGCGCCAACCACCAGAACCGGCTGGCGGTTTCCCCAACAAGCAGAAACTCGCTGGCGAACAGCGCGAAGGGCGGCATGCCCGCCACCGCGGCGATCGCCACCACCAGGGACCAGCCCAACGCCGGATGGCTGGTCACCAACCCGCCGATGGCGGCGATCTTCTGGCTGCCCTTCAGCCGCGTCGCCAGGCCGACCCCAAAGAACACCGCCGACTTGGTCAGGCTATGCCCCAGCAGGTGCAGCAGCCCCGCCAGGGTGCCGCCCAGGCCCCCCAGCCCAAACGCAAAGGCCGCCAGCCCCATGTGCTGAATGCTGGACCAGGCGAAGAGCCGCCGCGCATCCCGCCGCCGCCACAGCGCAAAGGCCGCCAGCAGCACGGAAGCCAGGCCCAACGCCATCAGGAAGGGGCCGGGCGGAATCGCCTCAGGGTTCGCCGCCACGATGGTCTTGGCGCGCAGCACCGCCACCATCGCCGCGTTCAGCAACAGGCCGGACAACACCGCGCTGATGGAAACAGGCCCCTCGGCCTCGGCATCCGGCAGCCAGAAATGCAGCGGCACCAGCCCGGCCTTGGTGCCATAGCCCACCAGCAGGAAGACGAAGGCCAGGTTCAGCAGGCCGGCGTCGCAGCGCGCCGCCACCGCGCGCAAGGCGACCCAGGACAGGCCATTGTCGCCATGCCCCACCACCGGCTGCGCCGCCATGTACAGAATGACGGTGCCGAACAGCGCCAGCGCAATGCCGACGCCGCAGAGAATGAAAAACTTCCACGCGGCTTCCATGGCCGCCGGCGTGCCATGCACCGCCACCATGGTTACGCTGGCCATGGTGGCGATCTCGATCGCGACCCACATCACGCCCATGTTGTCGGCCAGCAGCGCCAGCGCCTGCGCGCCCATGAATATCTGGTAGGCGCCATGATAGGCCCGCAACCGCCAATGGTCGAAGCCCTTGGCGTCCACCTGGCCATAGGAATAGACCGACGTGGTCAGCCCGATGATGGCCGAGAGCAGCACCAGCGGCTGGTTCAGCGCATCCACCCGGGTCCAGCCCTGTTCGCCATGGGGCGTGCCCAGCAGCAGCACCGCCAGCAGCAGGGAGACCGCCGAGACACCCAGATTGACCGCCGCCGCGAGCCGCAGCCGCGGCAACGCCATCAGCAGCGCCGCGCCGACCCAGGGGAAGAACACCACCAGCCAGGGCAAGGGCATCACGGTTGCCCCCCGCCACGCGGAGCCTCGGACGCGCCCTCGCCCCGCCAGCCATCGCCGGCGCCCTCGCCGCGATGACTCTCCAGCGCCGCGGTATCCACGCTGTCGAAGCGCTCGCGAATCTGGAACACGAAGACCCCGGCGACGACGAAGACCACCAGCACCAGCGCCGCGGTGGAAAGCTCCACCACCAGCGGCATGCCGGCCACGCCCACGGCGGCCAGCACCAGCCCGTTCTCCAGGCTCATCAGCCCCACCACCTGGCTGATGGCGTTGCGCCGGGTGATCATCATCAGCATGCCCAGCAGCACCACCGAAAGCGCCAGGGCCAGGTCCTCACGCGCAATCGCCCGCGCGCCCGCGGTGATCGGCAGCACCACCAGGATCGCCAGCGCCACCACCGCCACCCCCGCCATCATGCTGGCGCCGATGCCCAGCGCGGTTTCCACGGAACGGTGCAGGTTCATCCGCCGCACGATGACCCGCAGCGCCAGCGGGATCAGCACCGCCTTGGCGACGAAGGCGATGACCGCGGTCAGGTACAGCTCCGGCGCGCCCTGCATGGCCCCCTGCCACGCCGCCGCCAGCGCCAGCACGCCGCCCTGCCAGGCGAAGGCGTTGATCACCGCCTGCACCCGCCGCTGGTAGAGCAGGACAAAACTCAGCAGCAGCATGGCGCCGCCCAGCAGATGCGCGATGTCGTAGGGAAGTTGGCCGAAGGTCATGCGCTGCCCCGCTTGCGCCGGCCCGCGCCCCAGCCCTGCCTCGCCCAGTGGGGCAGGGAGGGACCCGCCCGCGGCGGGAGGGTGGGGGGCCACGCCATCACGCCAACCCCGTGGAGACGAACAGCAGCGCCGCCGCCAGCAGCGCCAGCAGCAGCGCAGCCCCGAGGAACTCCGGCACCCGGAACACCCGCATCTTGGCGATGGCGCTTTCAAACACCGCCAGCGCCAGGATGAAGCCGGCCATCTTCACCAGCCAGGCGCCCAGCCCCAGCGCCCAGGCCAGCGGCCCCGCCCCGGCCGGCGCGGCGCCGAACGGCAGGAACACCGCCGCCAACAAGGCCAGCCACAGCTCCAGCTTCAGCGCCGCCTGAAACTCCCACAGCGCCAGGTGCCGGCCGCTGCTTTCCAGCAGCATCGCCTCATGCACCATGGTCAGCTCCAGATGCGTCGCCGGATTGTCCACCGGTATTCGCGCATTCTCCGCCACCGCGACCGCCAGCATGGCAATGCCGGCCAGCGCCAGGGAAACCCGCAGCCCCAGTTGCCCATCGCGGAAGGTGGCGGCCACCAGGTCCAGGTTGGTGCTGCCGGCCAGGATGGCGAAGCTCAGCACCGAGACCAGCAAGGCCGGCTCGGCAAAACTGGCAAAGCTCATCTCCCGCGCGGCGCCGAGGCCACCGAAGGCGGTGCCGACATCCATGCCCGCCAGCGCCAGCGCCACCCGGGCCAGCGCCAGCAGGCCCGCCACCAGCAACAGGTCGCCCAGCGGCGCGAAAGCCATGCCCTGCGCGAAGCTCGGCACCATCGCCACCGCCACCAGCGTGGCGACCACGCCGACATAGGGCGCCACCTCGGAAACCGCGGAGGCGTTCTCGGCCAGCACCGGCCGCTTGCGCAGCAGCTTGGAAAAATCCCGCACCGGCTGCCACGGCGAGGCCCCGCGCCTTCCCATCATCCGCGCCTTCAGCCAGCGGGTGCAGCCCAGCACCAGCGGCGCCGCCACCAGCACCAACATCACATGCAGCGCCTGGGTCAGCAGCCCGCCGAGCGTCTCCATCAATGCGCCTCCAGCCAGGCGAGCAGCGCCAGCAGCGCCAGCAACGTGCCGAAGCCCAGCGACAGGCAGCGCCGGATGGTGAAGTCGCGCAGCTTTTCGCACTGCGCCGCCACCGCATCCCGCAGCCGCGCCGCGGGCAGCACCAGCCAACCGAAGGCCGGGTCGGCGAAGCTGGCGGTATAGCCTGCCGCCCGGGTCTCGCCCGGGCGTGGCATGTCCACCGCCTCCCGCGCGCCCAGCAGAGAAGTCCCAAGCATCCGCCGCAACGGCTGGGCAATGCCGCCCGCGGTCGGCTGGCTCAGCGGGTCGCCGAAGGGCAGGAAGTCCGGCGGGTTGATGAAGCCGCAATTCCATACCGGGCCGCGCCGCGTTTCCAGCGGAGACCGCGCCCGCACCGCCAGCGCCACCAGCAGCCCCGCCACCAGCAATACCAGCAGCAGCGCCAGCGGCAGGTACCAGGCCGCCACCTCCCCATTGCCGCCCAGCAGCGCGAAGCCTCGCGCGGGCGCCATGGCCGCCGGCCCCAGCAGCGCCACCAGCGCCGGCTGCGCCAGCCCCAGCAGCGGCCCGGGCAGCAACCCCAGCAGCAGGGTCAGCCCGGCCGGGATGATCAGCGCCCAGCGCTCCAGCCGGCCGACCTCATGCGCGCCGGCGCCGCGCGGGGTGCGCGGACGGCCCAGGAAGACCAGGCCGAACAGCCGCACCATGGCCGCCGCCGCCAGCGCCGCCGCCATGGCCGCCAGTGCGGTGCCCGCCGCCGCCAGCACCTGGAAGCCGATATCCCCGGTGCGCCAGCCCGCCAGCAGCGCCTGCAACAGCAACCATTCGCTGGCAAAGCCCGACAGCGGCGGCAGCGAGGCCGCCGCCGCAATGCCGACCAGCGCACAGCCGGCCGTCACCGGCATGGCGTGGATCAAGCCGCCCAACCGGTCGATCCGCCGGCTGCCGGCGCTGTGCAGCACGCTGCCGGCCACCAGGAACAGCAGCGTCTTGAACACCCCATGGTTCAGCGCGTGCAGCAGCGCCGCCCCCGCCGCCAGCGCCGCCAGCGGGCCAAGGTCAGCCCCGCGGAAGGCCAGCGCCAGGCCCAACCCGATGGCGATCAGCCCGACATTCTCGATGGTGCTGCACGCCAGCAGCACCTTGGTGTCGTCTTCCAGGTTCGCGCGCAGCGCGCCCAGCACGGCGGTGCACGCCCCCACCACCAGCAGCGGCACGCCCCACCACAGCGGCTGCGCCGGGCCGCACAAATCCAGCAGCAGCCGCGCCAGCACATACAGCGCCACCTTAGTCATGGCGCCCGACATCAGCGCCGAGACATGGCTGGGCGCGGCCGGGTGGGCCAGCGGCAGCCAGACATGCAGCGGCGCCAACCCGGCCTTGCCGCCGGCCCCCAGCAGCCCCAGCAGCAGCACGCCCCCGGCCAGCCAGCCCGTGGGCGGCGCCGCGCGCAGGGCGGCAAAGGAAAACCCGCCGGCATGCCCGGCCAGCAGCCCGAAGGCCGGCACCAGGCAGGCCGCCGAAAGCGCCGCCATCATCAGGTAAAGCCGCGCGGCGCGGCGGTTTTCCGCCTGCTGGTGGTCGGCGGCCACCAGCGCCCAGCTGGCCAGCGACATCAGCTCGAAGCCGAACATCAGGGTAAAAGCATCCGCCGCCACCACCGCCATCGCCATGCCGGCCAGGAACAGCGGAAACGGCGGCACCGCGCCGGGCTGCGCCGCCGGATGCGCCATGGCGTAAAGCGAGGCAATGGCCCCGGTGACGCCGAGCAGCAGCAGGAACCAGGCGGAAAGCCCATCCAGCGCCAGCAGCGCGCGGCCCCAGGGCGGCCCGAAGGGCAGCGCCAGCACGCCGCCGCCACCCGCCAGCAGCGCCCAGGCGGCCAGCACCACCAGCAGCAGGCAGGCCACCACGCAGCCGCCATGCACCACGCGCACCCCGGCCGGCCGCCGCGCCAGCGGCACCGCCGCCAGGCCCAGCAGCAGCAGCCCCCCGATCACCAGGGAGAGTGCGGTCAGCACGATAGGGGCGGCCAGGACGTCACGGCCCGCAGCTTAACCCCCGGCGCCGCGCCCTGCGAAGGCCCGGCAAGCCCGACCCAGCCGCTCGGCCATTGGCTCAGGCGCCACAGGGCAGGCATGCATTCGCTGGATGGCTGCAACATTCACTTAACATGACACCAGCGCACCGCTAGGAACAGGCATTGCGCCGCAACCGTTTGCGGCCGAACTTGCAACCAGTGCCAGGAGAGTTTTCTTGGATCGCCGTCGTTTCATCGTCGGGGGTGCCGCCGCGGTCCCCATCGTCGTCCTGGCCACGCCTGCCATCTTGTCGGAGAACGCCTTCGACATGTCCGTCTTCCGCATGCCGGCGCCGGAACCGCGCCGCTAAACAACTGGGCTTGGTATGGCGGGCCGGGGAGACAACCCCACCCGCCGCTGCACTGGGAGGTGTCTGCGTATGGGTGGCTTTCTCGCCTTCAGCCGCGTGGTCGACAAGTTGAACGGCTATGTCGGCAAGATCGCCGACATCACCGTGCTGGCCGCCTGCTTCATTTCCGCCGGCAACGCCTTCATCCGCTACGGCGTCTCCTATTCCTCCAATGCCTGGCTGGAAGTGCAGTGGTACCTGTTCGGCGCCACCTTCATGCTGGGTGCCAGCTACACGCTGCTGCGCAACGAACATGTCCGCGTCGACCTGCTGTACGGCAACATGGGCGAACGCACCCGGCTCTGGGTGGATGTGTTCGGCTTCATCTGCTTCATGCTGCCGGCCACCCTGCTGCTGACCTGGATGACCTTTCCGTTCTTCTGGGACGCCTTCATCCGGCATGAGGACAGCTCCAACGCCGGTGGCCTGATCCGCTGGCCGGTCAAGGCGCTGATGCCGCTGGGCTTCTTTCTGCTGTCGCTGCAGGGCTTCTCGGAACTCATCAAGCGCATCGCCCTGCTCATGGGCCTGAAGCCCGATATCGAGGTGGTGGTGGAATACCACCGGCCCGACCAATAGCCGTTCCGGCCTTCCCCACCCCAACCCGCACCGGCTGGAAGCACACCCAAAATGCTGAGCATGCTGACCCTGGATGTCATGCCCCCCGTCATGTTCGGCGGGCTGGTCCTCTTCCTGCTGATCGGGTTTCCGGTCACCTTCTCCCTGGCGGCGACCGGGTTGTTCTTCGGCTTCCTGTCGATCGAGCTCGGCTTCTTCACCGAAGCCTACCTGGGCAACCTGCCGCTGCGCATCTTCGGCATCATGTCGAACGAGCTGCTGCTCTCGATCCCGTTCTTCACCCTGATGGGCGCGGTACTTGAACGATGCGGCCTGGCCGAGGACCTGCTTGAGGGCACCGGGCAGCTCTTCGGCAAGATCCCGGGCGGCCTGGCCTATGCCGTCATCCTGGTCGGCGCCATCCTCGGCGCCATCACCGGCACGGTGGCCGCCTCGGTCATCGCCATGGGCATGATCAGCCTGCCGATCATGATGAAGTACGGCTACGACATGCGGATCGCGACCGGCGTCATCGCGGCGTCGGGCACCATCACCCAGGTCATCCCGCCCTCGCTGGTCCTCATCGTGCTGGGCGACCAGCTCGGCAAGTCGGTCGGCGACATGTACGCCGGCGCCATCGGCCCTTCGATCCTGCAGGTGCTGCTGTTCGTGCTGTTCATCGTCGGCGTCAGCATCTTCCAGCCGCACAAGGTGCCGCCGCTGCCGGACGAGGCGCTGACCCAGCGCGGCTGGCCGCTGATCTGGCGCGTGCTGAAGGGCATGGTGCCCTCGATCGTGCTGATCTTCCTGGTGCTGGGCACCATCTTCATGGGCCTGGCCACGCCGACCGAAGCCGGCGCCATGGGCGCGGTGGGCGCGGTGGTGCTGGCCGTCATCAACAACCGCTTCAGCTGGTCCCTGCTGTGGCAGGCCACCCAGTCGACCATGCGCATCACCGCCATGGTCATCTTCATCCTGGTCGGCTCCACCGTCTTCTCCCTGGTGTTCCAGGGCGTCGATGGCTCGCTCTGGATCGAGCACCTGCTGAGCCACCTGCCCGGCGGCCAGGCCGGCTTCCTGATCTTCGTCAACATCTTCATCTTCTTCCTGGCCTTCTTCCTCGACTTCTTCGAGATCGCCTTCATCGTGGTGCCGCTGCTGGCGCCGGTGGCGGCCAAGCTGGGCATCGACCTGGTGTGGTTCGGCGTGCTGCTCTGCGTGAACATGCAGACCAGCTTCATGCACCCGCCCTTCGGCTTCGCGCTGTTCTACCTGCGCGGCATTGCGCCGAAGGAAGTGAAGAGCAGCGACATCTACTGGGGCGCCATTCCCTGGGTGGTGTTGCAGCTGATCCTGGTGGCGGTGGTGATCTTCTGGCCGCAGTCGGTGACCTACTGGCTGGACAAGGGCACTGGCGTGGACCCGGCCACGGTCCGCATCGAGGTGCCGATGCCCGACCTGCCCGAGGATGATTCCCCGCCGGTGTTCAAGTAAGCCTCAGGCGCCGGCGCGGCCGTCCGGCCGCTCGGCTGGCGCGGGCATGAGCCCGCGTCGTGCCGAAGGCACGCCTCAGTCCAGGTTTTGCCGAAGGCACGCCGTCGGCGTGACGTGCCAAAGGCACGCCACCGCTCCCCCCGCCGCAGGCGCGGACCGCGCCCCCAGCCCGCTACTCCGCCCGTATCCCCATCTGCCGGATCAGCGGGCCGAACATCTCCCACTGGCCCTTCAGCATGGCCATGTACGCCTCCGGCCCGCGCGGCCCCACTTCCATGCCCAGCTGGGCGAAGCGTTCCACCATCTCCGGCCGCGCCAGCCCGGCCTCGGTCTCCGCCACGAGGCGGTCGATGATCGGCCGGGGCGTCGCCGCCTGCACCATCAGCCCGTTCCAGCCGCCGATATCGTAGCCCGGCACATCCGCCGCCTCGGCCAGGGGTGGGATGCCCGGCAGCAGCTTGCTCGGCCGGCCCAGGGTCTGGCCCAGCGGGCGCAGGCTGCCCTGGCGCACCAGGGCCAGCGCCGCGGCCGGGGTCTCGATGGCGAAGTCCACGGAATCCGACAGGAAGGCCGCCATGGCCGGCCCGCTGCCCTGGAACGGCACGTGCAGCGCCTCCAGCCCGGCGCGGGCCAGGAACATCGCGGTCAACAGGTGCTGCGCCCCGCCAATGCCCGACGACGCATAGCTGTACTTGCCGGGGTTGGCCTTCAGCAGCCGCACGAAGGCGCGGGCATCGGTGGCCGGAAAGTTCGGCCGCACCAGCAGCATGTAGGGCGCCAGGCCAAAGCTGACCACCGGCGCCAGCTCCCGCTCCACATTGTAGGGCGGGCGGTTGACCAGCGGCGCGAAGGTGATCGGCCCGATCGAGGCAGAGAGCAGCGCGTAGCCATCCGGCGGGGACTTCGCCACCGCGTCGGTGCCGATCATGCCGCCGGCGCCGCCGCGGTTCTCCGGCACCACGTTCTGGCCCAGGCGCTCGGTCAGCCATTGCGCGATGATCCGGCCGATCAGGTCCGTCGCCTGGCCGGGCGGCCAGGGGATCACCATGCGCAGCGGCTTGTTGGGCCAAGGCGCCGTCTGCGCCGCGGCGCTGCCCGCCACCACGCTTGCCATGCCCAAGGCCAGGGCCTGCCGTCGCCGCATCATTGCCTCCCGTCTCTTTGGCGGCATCCTGGCGCATCCCGGGGCGCGCCGCCAAGCGAAACGGCACGCTCAGCTTCCCCGCAGCGGGCGGGCGCCGGCGGCCACCCCGGCTTCCTCCGGCACCGCCGCGGCGCAGCCATACAGCGCCTGCCAGGCCAGGGCGCCGGTAGCGGCCTGGCGCTGCGCCGGGGCCGGGCGTTCACTGCGGCGTGCCGCCGGCCGTCGGTGCTTCTTCGCTGGCGGCGCGCCCGCCCGGACCCGGTGGAGCAGGCGGGTGGAGACCACGTTGCCGGCCATGCCGCAGCCCGGCAGCGGCACCACCAGGCCAAGCGGGTCGTCCACCGGTTGCGGCGAAAGCGGCTCGGCCGCCGCCGGCAGGGTGGGGCCAAGGGCCAGCATCGCCAGGGCCAACAGGCGAAGCGCAGGGCGTCGGGCGCGGAGGATGGCACGCATGCAGGGGGTCCTTGCGGTCGGTCGCGCAGTTCTGACAATCGTGCAACGCACCTTGGGCCTTTGCTGTTCCCGCGCCTTTCGACGGAACCGATGGGTGCGCCGCGGCGTATGCGGGAAGCGGACCGGCGCGCTCCGGCGGAGTGGACCCGATGGCCAAGCAACCGGATGACGATGACGTTGACCTGGGGGTCAGCCTGGTGACGGTGGCGACCATCGTGGACCGCGCCCGGGCCTTGCAGGGCATCGAGGAGCTCGATCTGGAGGAGTCGGATGAGGACGCCACCGGCGACGCCTCGCCGGCCGAGGACGAGGCCGACCCGCTGACCGAGGAGACCCTGGCCAGCTTCATCGACGAGCTGAACGAGGACGAGCAGGCGGCGCTGATCGCGCTGGCCTGGGTGGGCCGCGGCGACTACGGGCCCGACGAGTGGGAAGAGGCGCTGCGCCTGGCCGCCGAGCGCAACATCGGCCGCGACGCCGGCACCTACCTGGTCAACATGGAGATGGTGGGCGACCTGCTGGCCGAGGGCGTCGCTGCCTTCGGCCTCAGCGTCGAGGAAGTCGAGCGGTAACGCTCGCGGGAGGAAGTCGAGCGGTAACGCTCGCGGGAGGAAGTCGAGCGGTAAGGCCCGTGGGAGGACGTCGAGCCGTAAGGCTTGCGGGAGGATGTCGAGCGGTAGGGCTCGCGGGAGGATTTCTGGCGGTAGGGCTCGCGGGAGGATTTCTGGCGGTAGGGCTCGCGGGAGAACGTCCAGCGGTAACGCTCGCGGGAGAACGTCCAGCGGTAAGGTCGGACGCCTCGGGAGAGGCGCGGCCCGGCGGCATTTGGACAGGGCGGGGATAAGGTCGGGCGATGGCGGAACGGGTGGCGGCTGGCGTCGCCGCTCAGCCATATACGGGCCCCGGCAGCCCCGCGATCTCGCGGATCAGCTTGCGTTTCACCGCATTGCCGAAACTCTCGAAGTTCTCGGCCACGATCATGAAGGCGCCGGAGCCGCCGATGACATTGGCTTGGAAGTATTCGTCCAGCGGCACCGGCGGCATGCGGCCGAAGGTTGGGCGGTCGTTGATGATGGGCAGGCCGTTGATGACGATGCCATCGGCCACCACCCGGTCCCGCGCTTCCTCGACCGAGGTGCCGGAGTTGTTCACGCCGTCGCCGGAGACATCGATCACGCGGCGGGTGCCCTCGAACGGGGCTTCGTTCATCACCTGATGGGAGTACTTCAGCGCGCCGCTGATGGAGGTCCAGGACAGCGAGGCGCGCGGGGCTTCGGCCAGGCGGTCGGCCCAGGCCGTCGCATCCTGCTGGCTGGCGATGCGGGTCCAGGGCAGCACGGTGCGCTGGTACTCGGCGCCGGCCCATTCCACATAGGCCAGGGCGATGGCGCCGGTCATGCCGCCACGGATGGCTTCAACCACCTTGGCGTCGCTGACCGCACTGCGATACCCCTCCCGCTGCAACCGTGCCTCGTCCGGGTCGATGGAGCGGGAGACGTCCACCGCGAGGACGAGGACCACGTCCACCGGCTCCGCGGCGCGGCTTCGGCGTGGCGTTGCAAGGGCCGCGGCACCGGCCGAGGCCAACAGGCTGCGGCGCTGCATGGCGTCACCCCTCTGTCATCTTCCGCATGGAAGCCTGACATGGGGGCGGTGTTCAATCTTTCTTCTTGCCCGGGCGAACGCGGCCCCACCACTACAACCCCGCCAGGACCGCGTCGGCGACGCGGTCCACCTGGCCGGCATCCAGGTAGGGGTGCATCGGCAGGCAGAGGATGCGTTGGCACAGGTCCTCGCTGACCGGCAGGGCGGGCGGGCCGCCGGCCAGGCAGGCGGCGTGCTTCGGCGCATAGGCCGGCTGATGGTGCAGCGGGCGCGGGTAGTAGATGGCGCTGGGCACGCCGCGGGCCTGCATGGCGGCCTGCACGCGGGTGCGCTGCGCCTCGCTGTCCAGCAAAATCGAGTAGATGCCCCAGGCGTGGACGCCATCCGGCAGGGTCGCCGGCGTCTTCACCGCGCCGCCGAGGCGCGCGGCGTACTGGGTGGCGACGCGGTCGCGGGCGGCGAGTTCGTCCTCCAGCAGCGGCAGCTTGGCCAGCAGCACCGCAGCCTGGATGGTGTCCAGCCGGCCATTCATGCCGGTGCGCAGCACCTCGTAGCGGGACTTGCCCTCGCCGTGCTGGCGCAGGCTGCGGTAGAGCTCCGCCTTCTCGGCGTCGTCGGTCAGGATGGCGCCGCCATCGCCGTAGCAGCCCAGAGTCTTGGTCGGGTAGAAGCTGCACGCCGTGGCATGCGCCCAGGCGCCCAGCCGCTTGTTGCCGAGCGCCCCGCCAAAGGCCTGCGCCGCGTCATCCAGCGCGAACATGCCTTCCTCGGCACACAGCTTCAGGATGCCGGGCCAATCCGCCGCGCGGCCATAGAGGTCCACGCCGACCACGGCGCGGGGACGCAGCTTGCCCTCGGCCTTGATCAGCGCAACGCGGCGCCGGAGGTCGGCCAGGTCGATGTTGAAGGTGCTCTCCTCCACATCCACGAAAACCGGCGTTGCGCCGAGCACCAGCGGAACCTCCGCCGTGGCGGTGTAGGTGAAGGCCGGCAGGAACACCGCATCGCCGGGGCCGATATCCTCGGCCATCATCGCGATCTGCAACGCATCCGTGCCCGAGGAAACGCCAACGGCATGCGCGGCGCCCGTATAGGCAGCCAGCTTCTCCTCCAGCTCGATCACCTCCGGCCCCACCACGAAGCGGCCAGAGTCCAGCACCGCGGCAATGCGCCGGTCGATGTCGGCGCGGATCAGCGCCTGCTGGGCCTTCATGTCGAAGAAGGCGATGGGCTTTTCGGCAGTTGTGCTGGTCATCGGGCGCTCACGGCTTGTCGCGCCGCTGGCTTACGCCGGGAGTGCGGCGCGCGGAAGTCACTGCTGGTTTCAATGCTGCAATGCGGTGGCGGAGGCGGTCGTCCCGAGGGGAGGAAGCTCGGGGCGCTGCCCAAGGGGATAAGGCTCGGGGCGCTGCCCAAAGGGATAGGGATCGGGGCGCTGCCCAAGGGGATAAAGCTCGGGGCGCTGTCCAAGGGGATAAAGCTCGGGGCGCTGCCCAAGGGGATAGGGATCGGGGCTCTGCCCCGAACCCCGCCAGGGGGCAGGCGCCCCCTGGACCGGCATGAGTCTGGCGCGCGCCGGGGCGGGACAGGGCGCGCGCGTGGATGGCCGGGACACGCCCGGCCATGACGGATTTGGGGGCGGGTTTGCGGATGCGGCACCGCCGGCGCGTCGTTGAGGGTGCGGCGCGGCGGGCGGGGCCAGTGTGCGCGCGGCGTTGCGGGCACGGCTCTCCCAACGGCGCCGCGGGATGGCGCTGCTTGGCGGGGGAATCCGGGGGGCTGCGGCGCCTTCACGGTGGGGCCAGCCATTTGGAGAGGTGCCGACGCCCGCCAACCAGCCAGTGGAAGGCCTTGCAGGTCTTCAGCATGCCCCTGTCGGGCAGGCCACCGGCGGCAAGGGCGTCCCGGATCAGCCCCTGGATCACAGGAAGCAGCTTTTTGGACAAATCGGGGTCGGGGAGCAGTTCAAACGGCGCGTTCACGGCGGAACACAGGCCCAGGCGACGCGCCAGGACGATGCCGGCCAGTTTGAGAATGCGCAGCGCGCGGCGATAGGCGCGGCAGATCCAATGTTCCAGCCGGGCCAGGGCGGGTGGGCAGTCGCGGTCCGCCACGGCCTTCAGCAGGCGGGTCCAGACCCCGGCATGCGCCCAGCGGCGGAACTGGCGGCCGGCGGTGCCGGCCGGACCCATTTCCTCCGGCAGCAGGCGCCAGGGATGGGGCGAGGTGACGATGAAGAAGACGGCATCCAGCCGGGCGCGGATATCGAAGATGGGGCGGCCGGCGCCGCGATGGACGACGAAAGGGATGAGGGCGTTGAGTTCGTCGTCCGAAAGGGGTTCCCAGGGGCGCGGAGTGCTGTAGCGGCGGGGATACATGGGCAGGCCCTTTCACCTGGCGGCAAAGGGCGGGAACATAACAGGAACTTCGTCCTGTTTTCAAGTTTTCCCTGCGCGGGTCCGTGGCGGCGATGCGGCGCAGCGCCTTGCCGAAGCGGCCCCGGACGCCCGGTTTTGGGATGGCGACGGCAGCGGGGTAAGGCCAGAATGGCCGCGCATGGGGCGGGGCCGGATGACCAACCGACTGTATTACGGCGACAACCTGGAAGTGTTGCGCGGGCGCGACGCCGATGGACGGGCGTTGCTGGCCGATGAGAGCGTGGACCTGATCTACCTGGACCCGCCGTTCAATTCGGCGGCGAACTACAATGTGCTGTTCCGGGCGCCGAATGGCGAAAGCAGCGAAAGCCAGTTGGAAGCCTTCACCGACACCTGGCATTGGGGCGACAGCGCGGCGCGGGCCTATGACGAGGTGCTGACCCAGGCGACGCATACCGACGCGGCGACCATGCTGCGCGGCATCGTGACTGCCTTGGGCAAGAACGACATGACCGCCTATCTGGTGATGATGGCGGTGCGACTGATAGAATTGCATCGGGTGCTGAAGCCGAGTGGCAGCCTGTATCTGCACTGCGACCCCACCGCGAGCCATTACTTGAAGGTGGTGTTGGATGGGATTTTTGGGGTGGAGAATTACCGCACCGAGATCGTTTGGAAGCGCACTCATGCCCATGGCAATGTTGGTCGCAGCTATGGCGATGTAACCGACACTATTTTTTGGTACACTAAGAGCGAAAATTACTTATGGAACCAACAGTATAAAATATTGTCTAATGAGCAGGCAGAGGAAAAATATCCGAATCGAGAAGGTGTGCGGAGATGGCAGTCAGTAACGCTGCGAAATCCCGGAATTAGACCTAACCTGCACTACTCATATACGGCTTCAAATGGAGTGACCTATAATCCTCATCCGAACGGATGGTCATGCAATCGCGAACGAATGGAGAAATATGATAGGGAGGGCCGGCTTCATTTTCCAATGAAGGACGGTGGTGCGCTAAGATTAAAGATGTATGCCGACGAGAGTCTGGGGGAGAGACTTCAATCACTTTGGGATGACATTCCGCCCATCGCTTCCAATGCTGGAGAACGCCTCGGCTACCCCACCCAAAAGCCACTCTCCCTGCTGGAACGCATCATCAACGCCTCCTCCAACCCCGGTGATGTGGTGCTGGACCCTTTCTGTGGCTGCGGCACTGCCGTGCATGCGGCGCAGAAGCTGGGGCGGCAGTGGATCGGCATCGATGTGACGCATCTGGCGATCAGCCTGATCGAGCGGCGGCTGAAGGATGCCTTCGAGGGCATTAAATTCGAGGTGCTGGGCACGCCGAAGGATTTGGCCGGGGCGCAGGATTTGGCGCTGCGGGACAAGTACCAGTTTCAGTGGTGGGCGGTTTCCCTGCTGGATGCCGTGCCGCAGGGTGGCAAGCGCAAGGGCGCGGATTCCGGCATTGATGGCATCAGGTGGGTTCGCACCGGCCCGCGGGGGGATGACCTGGACCGGGTGATTGTCAGCGTGAAGGGCGGGCAGACTGTCGGCGTGGGAGCGGTGCGCGACCTTGTCGGCACCGTGCAGCGGGAAGGCGCGCTGGGCGGGGTGCTGGTGACGTTGGTGAAGCCGACCAGGCAGATGCTGGAGGAGGCGGCCAAGCACGGCTTTGCTTCCACCGGGTTGGGGCAGTTCCGCAAGATCATGGTCCGCACGGTGGAGGACCTGATGCACGGCATTGCCGATGACAGCGACCGGTTGCCGCCCGTGGGTCGGGGCGAGGGGTTCCGCCGGGCGCCGAAGGAGCGGGCGCGCCCAAAGGGCAACCAGCCGGCGTTGGAGTTCTGACTCACGCCGGTCCAGGGGGCGCCTGCCCCCTGGCGGGGTTCGGGGCGGCGCCCCGATCTGCAACCCCTTGGGCGGCGCCCCGATTTTTGCGGCTGGGCGCCACAGGCCGGCCGTGGGTGCCCGGGACAAGCCCGGGCATGACGGCGGGTGGCGGCGGGGGTGGCTAAGGCGCGGTCTTGCCCACCACGGCGTCTGCGTTGTGGTCGAATTCCGGCACCAGCCGGGCCAGTTGCGCCAGCGCGGCGCGGGGGTTGCCGCTGCGGCAGGCGGCGGCGACTTCGTCGATGGCGCGGCCGACCAGGGCGGCGTCCGCGGTGCGGGGGGTGGCTACCAGCAGGCCTTCGAATTTGGTGGGGTTGGGCGGTTCCTGGCCGTGGAACAGTTCCTCGAACAGTTTTTCGCCGGGGCGCAGGCCGGTGAAGCGGATTTCCACGTCCTCGTCCGGGCGCAGGCCGGCCAGGCGGATCATGCGGCGGGCCAGGTCGACGATTTTCACGGGGTTGCCCATGTCCAGCACGAAGATGCCGCCATTGGCCAGTTCGGGTGGCTGGTCGGCCGGGTCGGTGGTGCCGACGACGCTGGCCTGGAGGACCAGGCCGACGGCTTCGCGCACGGTCATGAAGTAGCGGCGCATGTCGGGGTGGGTGACGGTCAGCGGGCCGCCGCGTTCCAGCTGGCGGCGGAACAGGGGCACGACCGAGCCGGTGCTGCCCAGCACATTGCCGAAGCGCACGGTGACGCAGCGCATGCCGGTGCCGGTGGTGCGGGCCACCCGGTCCAGCGACTGGCAGTACATTTCCGCCAGGCGCTTGCTGGCGCCCATGACGCTGGTGGGATTCACCGCCTTGTCGGTGCTGATGAACACCATGGCCAGGCAGCCGACGCTGGCGGCGGCGTCGGCGACGATGCGGGTGCCCGCGGCGTTGGTTTGCAGGCCCTCCAGCGGGTCGTTTTCCACCATCGGCACGTGCTTCAGCGCGGCGGCGTGGAAGACCAGCTCGGGGCGGAGTTCGTGGAACAGCTGGCGGATGCGGGCTTCGTCGCGCACATCGGCCAGCACGGCGCGGCGGGGCACGTCGCCATGGCGTTCCCGCAATTCCAGGTCGATTTCGTAGAGCGCGTATTCGCCGTGGTCGAGCAGGGTCAGCTGTGCCGGGCCAAGCGCCGCCACCTGCCGTGCCAGCTCGCCGCCGATGGTGCCGCCGGCGCCGGTGACCAGCACGCGGCGGCCCTGGATCAGCCGGGCCATGCCCTCGCGGTCCAGCGGCACCTGCGGGCGGTCGAGCAACTCCTCGATGACCACGGGGCGCAATTCGAGCTGCGGCTTGTCCTCATCGTCCAGGCGGTCCGTGGCGCGGCGGCGCGGGGGGTCCAGCGTGGTGATCTTGGGCAGGCGGCGGACGGGGATGCCCTCGCGGTCCGCGGCGTCCAGCAGGCGTTCCAGCGCCAGGCCCTGCACATGGGCGGTGGCGACGACGATCAGCGCGGGCAGCCGGCCCTCGGCGCGCAGCTTTTCCAGCACCGGGCCGCAGTCATCCACGGTGCCGAGGATGGGGTGGCCATGGATGCGCCGGCCAGCCTGGCGGGAGCGCAGCGAGAGGATGCCCTGGACGCGGTAGCCGGGGGAACGCTCGCCGATCAGCGCGCGGATGAACAGGTCGGCGCCATCGCCGGCACCGACGAGGAGGACGGATTGCTGCGGGACCTCGGCTTCCGGGCCGCGGCGGGCGTGGCGCAGGCGGCCGAGCACGCGGAGACCGCCGAGCAGGGCGGCGAGGGTGAGGGCGTGGATGGCGGGGAAGGCCGGGTTGGGCGAGACCCAGGCGTGCACCAGGTGCAGCCCGGCGCTGAACAGGATGGCCGCGCCCAACGCGGCGCCGCCGATGGCCATCAGGTCCGGCAGGCCGGCGAAGCGGAGGTATTGCTGCGAGAGGCGGAGCGGCAGGCCGGCGCCCAGCAGCGCCAGGGCGGCGCCGGGCAGGGCGCCGAGCCACCAGACCCAGTCCGCGGGCCATTGGCCGGGGGCGGCCAGCAGCACCGCCAGCGGCACCGAGGCGCCGGCCAGCAGGCTGTCCATCAGCAGGTTCAGCAGGATTCGGTACGGGGCGCGCAGGGCCATGGCCAGACGCTATAGGCCGCTCGGGGCCGCCATTCCAGCCGGCAAGGGTGCAAGAGAGCGATACAGGTTAACCAGCCGTTCCGCCTCCGCTGGCCAGCCGAAGGGGCCGAGCGCGGCGGCACGGCCGGCCTGGCCCTGGGCCTGGCGGCGGGCCGGGGAGGCCAGGCGGGCGATGGCGGCGGCGATGGCCGGGGCGCTGGCGGTTGCCACCAGCTCGCCACAGCCGGCGGCGCGGATGATGCCGGCAACCTCGGTGGCGAAGGCCGGGGCGATGACGGGCAGGCCGGCCAGCATGCAGTCGAACAACTTATGCGGCAGGGCCAGGGTGTGGTTGGCCTCCCCGGGTTGGAACAGCACCAGGCCGATATCGGCGCGGGCGGCTTCGGCCATGGCTTCGGCGTG
Source organism: uncultured Rhodospirillales bacterium (assembly GCA_903835235.1). GTDB lineage: Bacteria > Pseudomonadota > Alphaproteobacteria > Acetobacterales > Acetobacteraceae > CAIMOR01. Next base: position 9,468 of record CAILMF010000032.1, on the reverse strand, counting down.
CGGTAGCCAGGGCGTGGTGGTGATGCGGTCGGCAAGGCCCAGCGTGGCGGCGCGGGCGTGGAAGGCGGGCTCCGAGCCATCGGTGAAGCGGCCGACCAGGCGGAGGCGGGTGCCGGGCGGGGCCAGGGCCAGGGCGTCCAGCATCTGTGGCCAGCCGCGGCTGCGGCCAAGCGCGCCGAGGTGCAGCAGGGTCAGCGGGCCGGCGCCGTGCTGGCGCGGGGCAAGCGTGCTGGGGGCGGCGTAGTTGCGGATGGGGACCAGTCGGCGGGCGGGGAAGTCGGCGGCCAGGCCGTCCTTGGCCAGCACCACCGCATCTGCCCGGCGGGCGGCCCAGCGGCAGAACAGCCGCAGCGCGGCGCGGGCGGCGGGGCGCAGCGGGGCAGGCAGATGCGGGTCCAGCCGGCTGGGGTAGTGTTCGTGGACATCCAGCACCACGCGGGCGCCGCTGCGGCGGGCGGCCAGCAGCGCGGCCACCCAGCTGTCGGGTTCATGCGCGTGCAGCACGGCGGCACCGCTGGCGGCGGCGCGCCGGGCCAGGGCGGGAATGCCCAGCACCCGGCCGCGCCAGCCGCTGGCGCGGGGGAAACCCTGGATGGCGACGCCGGCATGGGTGGTGGGCGCGCCGGGTTGCGCCGGGCAGAGGTGCAGCAACCGCCAGCCGGCCTCCACCAGGGCGGCGCCCTGCTTGCCGACCACGCGCAGGTCGGTGGGCGGATGCGCGGCCGAGAGCATGCAAACCAGCGGTGCGGGCGGTGGCGGGAGCAGTTGGACGAGCGGGAAGCGCGGCTGGGGCGGCGTGGCCGGGGACTGGGTGGCTGTGGCCTTAGCGCCTGGAGGCAGGAAGGGCGGGGATTGGGTGGCTGTGGCTGTAGCGCCTGGGGGCAAGGGGGCCGGGGCCTGGGAGGCTGTGGCTAGGGCGCCTGGGGGCAAGGGGGCCGGGGCCTGGGCGGCTGTCGCTTGGGCGCCCGGGGCCAGGGGGATCGGGGATTGGGCGGCTATGGCTTGGGCGCCTGGGGGCAGGGCGGCAGGGGCTGGGGCGGCTTGGGCGGCTGTCATGCCAGCGCCAGCCCGGTTGCCGGCTGGGTGGCGGCGGCCTCCACCACGTCGCAGAAGCGGTTGGCCAGCAGCCGGCGGTCCCAGTGGCGCACCGCCTGCTGCCGGGCGGCCGTGGCCATGGCCTGGCGGCGCGTGGGGTGCGTGGCCAGATCGGCCAGGGCGGCGGCCAGGGCGGGGGCGTCGTCTGGCGGCACGGCGATGCCGCAGGGGCCTTCGGCCACCACCCGGGTGGCGTGGCCGGGCACGTTGGTCACCACCGGAAGCCCTGCCGCCAGGGCGTCCATCAGCTTGTTCGGCGCGGTATATTCGGCAAAGGCGGGCTGCGGCGCCAGGCAATGCAGCGCCACCTGGCAGCCGGCCAGCAGCGCCGCCAGCCGGGTCTTCGGCAGCGGGTCGAGGAAGCTGAGGTTGGCCAGGCCCTCGGCGGCGGCGCGGGCTTGCAGGCGGGGCTTCTCGCTGCCCTCCCCCACCAGCAGCAGCCGCACCCGGGTTTCCCCCATGCGATGCAGCGCGCCGGCGGCGTCCAGCAGCTGGTCCAGCCCATTCGCGAGGCCATGCGCGCCGGCATAGACCGCCAGGGCCTCCCACGGGCGGGCAACCTCCGGCCGCCAGGGGGCGATCTGCGGGCCGAACAGGGTCAGGTCGCAGCCGTTTGGCACCACTTCAACCCGCCCCGGCGCGGCGCCATGGGCCAGGGCGGTGGCGGCCATGCCCTCACTGAGCGCGACCACGGCGGCGGCCTGGCGGCAGGCGGCATCGGCCAGCCGGTCCATGCCCCACCACAGCGCCGGGCCGCCCAGCCCCATGGCGCGTGGCAATTCCGGCCAGGGGTCGCGGATTTCGAACAGGAAGGGCGTGCCGCGCAGGCGCCGGGCCAGCAGCGCCGGCAGCGCCACGGTCAGCGGGGTGGAGCTGGCGATGACGAGGTCCCAGGGCTGCGCCATGGCCAGCGCCGAGGCTCGCGCCGCATAACGCAGAAAAGCGCCGGCCCGGGCCGCCAGCGGCTGGGCATTGCCGCAGGGGATGGCGTATTCCACCACCCGCAGCGGCCCCAGCGACCCGTCCCGCCGGCCGAAGCGGAAGCGGCCGGCAAGCCCGGTTTCGGCCCCGGCATATTGGCCACAGGCCAGGGTGACGGCGTGGCCGCGCGCCGCCAGCGCCAGCGCCAGGGCGTGGCTGCGCGTGGCGGTGGCGCCGGCGGGCGTGGAGAAGTGCTGGTGCAGGTACAGGATGCGCCGCGACGGGGAGGCGCGAGAGGGCATCAGCCGGCGCAGCAGTCGCGGATGGTGCCGACGACGCGGGCCTGCTGGGCAGCGGAGAGCGCGCTGCCGGAAGGCAGGCAGAGCCCGCGTTCGAACAGCCGGGCCGCCACCGTGCCGCCGCTGCCCTTGGCGCCGCCGCCATTGGCGCTGTTGCGGAACACCGGTTGCAGGTGCAGCGGCTTCCACACCGGGCGGCTCTCGATGCCCTCATCGGCCAGGGCGCGGCGCACCGTCTCGCGGTCCGCACCGAAGCTCTCGGGGTCGATCAGGATGGTGCTGAGCCAGCGGCTGGAGCGCGCCCAGGCCGGTTCCGGCATGAAGCTGAGGCCGGGCAGGCCGGCCAGGCCCTGGCGATAGCCCTCGAAGATCGACCGGCGGGCGACGACCCGGTCCTCCAGCGCGGCCAGCTGGGCCAGGCCGACGGCCGCCAGCACCGAGGACAGGCCGTAGGAGAAGCCCGTCGTCTCATGCTGGTAGTGCGGCGCCGGTTCCTTCGCCTGGGTGGCCAGGTGCCGGGCACGGGCGATCAGCGCCGCATCCTCGCTGGCCAGGGCGCCGCCACCGCCGGCGGTGATGATCTTGTTGCCGTTGAAGCTGAAGGCGGCCAGTTGCGCCCCGGCTCCGGCATGGCGGCCACGCTGCCGCGCGCCCATGCCGCCGGCGCTGTCGCTGAGCACCGGCACGCCCCAACGGTCGCAGATGGCGCGGATGGTGCCGAGGTCGGCGCATTGGCCGTAGAGGTCCACCGGCACCACGGCGCGGGGCAGCCGCCCGGTGCGGCCGGCGCGGGCCAGCGCATCCGCCAGCAGGTTGGGGTCCAGCGTCCAGCTTTCCGGGCAGACATCCAGGAAGCGCGGCTTGGCGCCCATCTGCACCGCCGGCGCCACGGAGGCGACGAAGGTGAGGGTGGAGGTCCAGACCTCATCCCCCGGTTGCAGGTCCAGGCAGCGATACCCCAGGTGCAGCGCGGCGGTGCCGGAGGCGACGGCAACCACATGGGGAATGCCGGTGGCTTCGGCTATCGCGGCCTCGAAGGCTTCCGGCACCGGGCCGGCGGGGGCGACCCAGCCGGATTCCAGCGTGGCCTGGAGCGCGGCCATTTCCCCGCCCACCAGGTGCGGCGGCGAGAGCCAGACCTTGTCCGGCTTGGCTTCGGCAGGGGGCAGCCGCCAGGACAGCGGCGCCTGATGCGCTGTGGGCAGAGGGATAGGCCAGAGCCGCGCCATGCATTCACCCAGGGATGTTCCCTGACATGATTTGACGGCAGCTGCGTGACCGTTTCAAGCATGCACGCGAAGGTTATCCACAGAATTCAACCTATGGGCGAATCAATGCCGCCCCCAGGTGGTGAATGGCGAGCCGGGGCGCCCTGGGTGCCCGACACGTGCATGGCCACCCTTTCGGCAACCCTGGCGAACGCCCGGCGCGGGCGAACAACCGCGCGCCGGGGGGCTGCCGGTTCAGGCGTTGCCGACGGTGCCTTCCTGGCCGCGGCGCTGCTGCCACAGCGCGACGAAGTCGATGGGTTGCAGCATGACCGGCGGGAAGCCGCCGTCGCGCGTGACTTCCGCCAGGATGTTGCGGGCGAAGGGGAACAGCAGCCGCGGGCATTCCACCAGCAGCACCGGCTCCAGGTGTTCCTGCGGCACGTTGATGGTGAAGATGCCGCAATAGGTCAGTTCCGCGATGAAGCAGGTCTGGCCCTGCACCTGGGCGTCGGCGCGGATTTGCAGCGCGATCTCGTAGACGTTGCCGCCGGCCTCGATCGGGCGGGCCTGGACGTCCAGCTGCAGGTCCACGCGCGGCGGCTCGCGCAGGGTGGCGTAGATCTCGGGGGCGCCCGGCACCTCGAAGGAGAGGTCCTTGGTGTACTGGATGTTCAGGACCAGCGGGCCCTGGGCGGGATCGCCGTTGGGGGACTGGCCCGGGGGCATATTCGAGGGAGGCATATCGGACATGGCGCGGCGCCTTTGTGCTTGGGTGGCGGCGCCTAGCGCAATATCGGCCTGGGCGGAAGCGCCCTGGCGGATTTCTTGCGCGGGCCCCCCGGCGCCGGGGGGCAAGGGCTGGAAGGGTCACGCCGGAGGCGTGCGGGAGGAACTGGCCGGAGGCGTGCGGGCCTCAGGGCTTCGGCGGCGCCTGGTACTGCCGCCAGACGATGTCGGTCGGGTGCGGCTCGGTCACGTCGCAGCGCAGCCATTCGCCGTTCATCTTGCGCTCCCCGGTCATGGCCAGGATGAAGCCCCAGTGGCAGACCACCAGCGTGTTGCGCCAGGCCGGAATCGCCGCCATCTCGCCGCGGAACAACCGGGCGCGGGCCTCGATCTGGTGGTCCGGCTCCTCGATCAGCGGCCACCAGATCTCGTCCAGGTGGGACATGTCCAGCTGCGGCCAGGCGCGGGCGAGTTCCGTCGTCGGCGTGCCGATGTCGCAGGAGAAGGCGTAGCGTTCCCGCACCTGGGGGGTGACGATGATCGGCAGCTTCAGCCGCTGGGCCACCGCATCCGCCGTTTGCAGGGCGCGGGTATAGGGCGAGCAAAGGATGCGCTCGATGCCCTCATGCGCCAGGGCTTCCGCCGCGTCGCGCGCCTGCTGGTGGCCCAGCGGGGTCAGCTTGGGGTCGGGGATGCCCGGGTCCTTCTTGGTGGCGGTGAAGGCGGCGTTGAACTCGCTCTGGCCGTGGCGCAGCAGGATCATCAGGCGGTTCCATCCGGGGCAGGGTTGCTGGCGATAGCCGTGCCGGCGGCCCGGAGCAAGAGAGGCGGCAAGGGCAGGGCAGCGAACACGGGCGGGTGCATCCTATCCAGGGCCGTTGCGGCGACGCGCTGCTGCCCCTATCTATCAAGGTGAAAAGGAGTTCATGCGATGTCGGGCGGTACGGCGGAACTGATCCTGTTCGGCATGGTGGCGGCCTTCCTGGTGCTGCGGCTGCGCAGCGTGCTGGGCAAGCGCACCGGCTACGAACGACCGGCGCAGCCGGTGGCGGCGCCTGGTGCGCCCGGCGCCGCGCGCCCGGCGGAGGTGCGGCCAGGCGCGGCCGCAGGCCAGCCGCGGCTGGTGGTGCCGGATCCGCGCACCCCGCCTGGCCAGGCGCTGAGCCGCATTGCCGGGGTGGACCCGGGCTTCGACCCCTATCGGTTCCTGGGCGGGGCCGAGGGCGCCTTCCGCATGATCGTCGGCGCCTTTGCCGCCGGCGACCGCGCCACGTTGCAGCCGCTGCTGAGCGAGGACAGCTATGTCGGCTTCGAGCAGGCGATCAGCGCGCGGGAGCAGGCGCACGAGACCCAGCGGACCGAGGTGCGCGCAGTGAACGAGATGGCGATCGACAGCGCCGACCTGCGCGGCACGGTGGCGGATGTGACGGTGAAGTTCGTGACCGACCAGGTGAACATCACCATGGCGGCGGATGGCAGCGTGGCGCATGGCCATGACGGCGTGACCGAGCTGGCGGACCTGTGGACCTTCCAGCGCGACCTGCGCAGCCCGGACCCGACCTGGCGGCTGGTGGCGACGCGGAGCGTCTGAACGCCAGGGCCGCGCGCGCCGCGGCCCGGGCATCGCTTCCTGGCCAGCCTCGGCCACTGCGCGCAGTATCCCCGCCGCAGGGAAGGGAGACCACCATGGCGCTGTTGATCTATGGGCTGGATACGCAGATCGGGACCGCGCAGCGCTGGCGCGACAGCATCGCCGAGCTGCTGCCGGGGCTGGAATGCCGCATCTTCCCGGATTGCGGCCGGCTGGAGGAGATCACCTACCTCGCCTTCATGCATCCCGACTTCGACGTGATCCCGACCCTGCCGAACCTCAAGGCCATGTTCAGCCGCTCGGCCGGGGTCGAGGCCTTCGTCAACCATCCCCGGCTGCCCAAGGTCCCGCTCGGCAAGATCGAGCCCTCCGGCGGCGACCCGATGATGACCGAATACGTCATCATGCATGTGCTGCGCCTGCATCGCGACATGCCGCTGTACCAGGCCGCCCAGGCCCGCGGCGAATGGCTGCGCCGGCCCATCGTGCGGCCGGATGCGCGGCGCGTCGGCTTCCTTGGCCTGGGGCTGATGGCCAAGGCGCCGGCGCTGGTGCTGCAATCTCTGGGCTTCCCGGTTTCCGCCTGGGTGCGCAACCCGCGCAGCGAACCCGACCTGCCCATCTTCCACGGCCCGGACCAGCTGGAGCCCTTCCTGCGGCAGACGGATATCGTGGTGTGCCTGCTGCCGCTGACGCGGGAGACCGAGGGCATTCTGTGTGCCCGCAATTTCGCGCTGATGCCGCCGGGCGCCATGGTCATCAACATCGGCCGCGGCAAGCATGTGGTGGAAGCCGACCTGATCGCCGCGCTGGATTCCGGCCACCTGGCCTATGCCGCGCTGGACGCGCTGCACCCCGAGCCGCTGCCGCCCGACAACCCGCTGTGGTCGCACCCCAAGGTGACGGTGATGCCGCATGTCGCGCGCCGCCCGACCGTGCGCCAGCTGGTCGCCGAGATCGCCGCGAATATCCAGAGCGTCGAGGCCGGCGGCGGCCTGCTGCAGGAAATCGACCGGGCGACGGGGTACTGAGACCGGGCGTCGGAAGTCCTGACTTCGGTCGACCGGTGTCAGGCGCGCAGGTTGGTGTGGCGGCTGCGCGCGAAGGAAGACCCATGCGGGTCATCACTTTTGATGGCCCGTATGCGGCGAGGGCGGCGCGTCAGCCTCGCCGGCAGTTCACGACTGCGGCGGCACCATTCGCCCCAGCCGCCGGCCGCCGAATACATGCACGTGGAAATGCGGCACTTCCTGCCCGCCTTCCTCGCCCATGTTGGTCAGCAGCCGATAGCCGCGCGGCTCCAGCCCCTCGGCCTTGGCCACCTGGCCGACCAGGCGCCAGAAGCCGGCGATCTCGGCATCCGAAGCCCCGGCGTGGAAGTCCGCGGCGCTGACCCAGCGCCCCTTGGGCACCACCAGCACATGCACCGGGGCCTGCGGGTTGATGTCGCGGAAGGCCAGCGCGTGCTCGCTCTCCGCCACCTTCTGGCAGGGAATCTCGCCGCGCAGAATCCGCGCGAAGATATTGGCGTCGTCATAGGGCGGCAGACCGGAAACCGACATCGCTCTCTCCCGTCTCAGGGCAGCTTGGTGGTCCGGGCAACCCGGAAAATGCCCTTCGGCCGCGCGGCCTTCTCGGCGATCCCGCTGATCCCCTCGCGGCGCATCAACTCGGCCCAGACCTCGGCGGGCTGGATGCCCGCATTCACCCACACCACCACCAGATGATACAGCAGGTCGGCGCTCTCGGCCACGGTGGCCTCATGGTGGCCCAGCGTCGCCTCGATGACGCATTCCACTGCTTCCTCGCCCAGCTTCTGCGCTACCTTGGCGGTGCCGCGCGCCATCAGCCGGGCGCTGTGCGACCCCGCGACATCGCCGGCCACGCGGCGCGATTCCACCGTCTGCCACAGCCGGTCCAACACGTCCGGCCCGGCGCCGGCGGTATTCACCTCCAGCGGCCGCAGCACGCGTGACTCCGCGCGTTTCAGCGCGGCCGGCTTCTTCGCCGGCTTGGCCTTCGCCTTCGGCGCCGCCTTCGGTTTGGTCTTGCTGTCCTTGGCCATGGTCAGGCGGCCTTCATGGTTGGGGCCAGCGGCCGCACCGGAAACCCCGCCGCGGCCAGCGCCGCCTTGGCATCACCGATACGGAACTGGCCGTAGTGGAAAACGCTTGCAGCCAACAACCCGGTGGCGCCCACGCGCGCACCTTCGACGAAATGTTCCACCGTGCCGACGCCGCCAGAGGCCACCAACGGCAGCCGCACCGCGGCGCGCACCCGGGCCAGCAGGTCCAGGTCGAAGCCGGCCTTGGTGCCGTCCCGGTCCATGCTGGTCAGCAGGATTTCACCGGCGCCGAGGGATTCCATCCGCGCCGCCCATTGCACCGCGTCGATCCCCGTGGGTTTGCGCCCGCCATGGGTACAAATCTCCCAATGGCCGTCGCTGACCTTGCGTGCATCGATGGCGACGACGATCGCCTGGCTGCCGAAGGCCTCGGCCGCGCGCCGCACCAGGTCGGGGTCGGTCACGGCGGCGCTGTTGATGCTGGCCTTGTCGGCCCCGGCCAGCAGCAGCCGGCGGACATCCTCCACGCTGCGGACGCCACCGCCGACGGTGAGGGGAATGAACACCTCGGCCGCGGTGCGGCTGACCACGTCGTACATGGTGGCGCGGTTTTCGTGCGTCGCGCCGATATCCAGGAAGGTCACCTCGTCGGCGCCTTCGCGGTCATAGGCGCGGGCCTGCTCCACGGGGTCGCCGGCATCGCGCAGCGCCACGAAGTTCACGCCCTTGACGACGCGACCGTCCTTGACGTCCAGGCAAGGGATGACACGGAGTGCGAGCACCGGATGACCTTACAACTTGTCGGATGGGACGCGGCCGCCCGGCCTAGCGGGCCGCCCCCCATGCAGAGAAACCCCGGTCAGGTCAAGCGCCAGGGGGCGCCGGCTCAGGCGTTGCGCCGGGCGTCCAGGCTGATGCTGCCGCCGCCCGCCGCCGCCAGGTACAGGCAGCCGAAGCAGAGGATGATCGCCAGGCCGCCGCCGTTCAGCAGCGGGAAGAAGGCCCGCCCGGCATGGCCGATGAAATAGGCAAAGGCCATCTGGCCGGAAACGACGAAGGCCGCGCAGCGGGTGAACAGCCCCACCGTCAGCAAGGCCCCGCCCAGCAGCTCGACCGCGCCGGCGAACCAGATCAGCGTGCCGAAGCTCTGCTGCTGGATCGGCCCGCCCGGGATCAGCCCGAACATCTTCTGCAGCCCGTACTGCAACAGCACCAGGCCGGTCATCAGTCGCAGTAGGCTGAGCGCCCGCGATTGCCATTCGCTCGACATAGCATCCCCCGTTGATTGCCCGACGGGTTCGCCGTGGCGCGCGCAGCAGTAACGGCTACAGCACTATCCGCTCACGCTGAATCAGCGTGTGCGGATATCGTGCTGTAGCTTCAATAGGTTGCAGAGCAAGAAATCCGTTCTGATGATTCCATCAGAACGGATATTGCTCTAACAGGCTGCGGAAATTCGATTTTCGGCACCGGACGCCGCAACATTGATTCGCGGCGCCGACGCGGAGCGACAGGAAGTTTCAGGCAAAGGCCCGGACGGATTCCATTGCGACCTTTGTT
>CAILMF010000031.1 GCA_903835235.1 uncultured Rhodospirillales bacterium | reverse complement strand
GACGCCTGGTGCATGACCGCGCGGCTGACGCCTGGTGCATGACCGCGCGGCTGACGCCTGGTGCATGACCGCGCGGCTGACGCCTGGTGCATGACCGCGCGGCTGACGCCTGGTGCATGACCGCGCGGCTGACGCCTGGCGCATGACCGCGCGGCTGACGCCTGGCGCATGACCGCGCGGCTGACGCCGCGACGCCGCTACAGCTCGATCAGCATGCCCTCGCGCGCCGCCACCGTGCCGGGGCGCCGCGCCGCCGCCTGCTGCTCGATCTGCGCCAGGGCCTGGTCGTCGCGGCCCGGCTCATGGTGGAACAGCACCAGGCGCCGTGCGCCCGCCACCTCGGCCAGGCGCACGGCATGCTGCCAGGTGGAATGGCCCCAGCCGAGGTGCGCGGCGAACTCGGCTTCCTCGTAGCTCGCGTCATACACCAGCACATCGGCCCCCCGCGCCAGGTGCAGCACATGCGGGTCCAGGTCGCCGGGCTTGTGTTCGGTATCCGTGGCATAGGCCACCACCCGACCCTGCCACTCCACCCGATAGCCGGTGCAGCCGCCGGGGTGCCGCAGCGCCGCTGTCTCCACGCGAAGCCCCGGCTGCGGTTGCAGCGTGCTGCCCTGGCGGAACTCCTCGAAGCGGAGATCGGCGCGGAACATCCGCCGCAGGTCCGGCATCAGCGGCGCGCTCCAGCTGCGGTCCAGCGCCGCTTCAAATGCGCCGCGGCCGAGATGCCCGCCCCAGAAGCGCAGCTTCGTCCCGTTCTGATAGATCGGCGCGAAGAAGGGCAGCCCGCCGATATGGTCCATATGGGTATGGCTGAAGAACATATCCGCGCTCACCGGGCGGCCGGCAGCGACCAGCGCATCACCCAGCCCCCGTGCACCGGTCCCGGCATCCAGCAGCAGCAGATGCGGGCCGCAGCGCAGTTCAACGCAGCAGGTATTGCCTCCGTAGAGCTGGGTTCCGGCACCGGGTGACGGCAAGCTGCCGCGCACACCCCAAAAACGCAGGCTCAAGCCCCCCGAGGTGCCGTCCGACATTAGCCGCCGCTGGTGCCGGCCACGCGGGCCGGAGCGTTCCCCGCGGGCGCGACCGGCCTGGCGGCCGGTGCCGTTGCGTCCGCACCGGTTGGCTGGTCGCGCTTGATGCCGCGGGTTGCCCCGCCCACCCGGCTGCCAGGGGCGCCGCGCAGTCGCTTCATCAGGTCATCAGCGCCGGGATCGGACTGCGCCACGGCCAGGCCAGGCGCCAAGGTAGCTGCGCCCAGTGCCGCAAACGCCAGAAAACGACGGGTTGATTGCATGACGCGAACTCCCTGCCCGCGGTTGAGACAAATCAACGCTATCATTTCTCCTGCATGACCACCAGCGTGCCGCTTTCCCCCGCCGCCAGCCGCGCCACGTGGAACGCCACCAGCGGGTCGCCGTGAAAATCGCGCTGCAGGGCCGCGAACATGTCGGCAACCCCAGGTTTATCCTCGGCCAGCGCCGCATAGGCGGCGGCATAGCCCTGGATCAGCCCCGGCGGATCGCTGGCCGCGACCGGCGCCAGGATCGGCATGGCATTCTTGCGCCCCTTCACAACTATGTCACCAACCGGCCGAAACGCCTGGCGCCGGCACTGCGCCGCGGTCTCGCCGGTCACTGCCACCCGGGTGCCCAGGTACTTGTTCAGCCCCTCCACGCGGGAGGAGGTGTTCAGCGTATCCCCCAGCGCGCCATATTTCAGCTTGCCGCGCGTGCCGATATTGCCGACCAGCGCCATGCCGGTATGCACGCCGATCCGGGTATGACCCCACTTGATGCCGCGCAGCGCCAGTTCCGCGTTGAAGGCCTGTGCCGCGTCATCCATCGCCAGCGCCGCCGCCACCGCCCGGTCGGCGTGGTCGGGCTGGTGCATCGGCGCGCCGAACAGCACCAGCAGCCCATCCCCGATGAAGTCGTTGACCAGCCCGCCATGGGCAACCACGGCATCGGTCAGCACGCCGAAATACTCGCCCAGCAGCCCCGCCACCGTGGCCGCGTCCATGGTCTCCGCCGTGGTGGTGAAGCCGGCGATATCGGTGAAGATCGCGGTGATCTCGCGATGCTCGCCGCCGAAGCTCGGCAGCGTATCGCCCTGCATCATCTGGCTGATGATCCGCGGGTCCAGATAGCTCTCGAAGCTGCGGCGCAGTTGCGTCCGCTCCTTCGCGCCGGCCGCGTTCATCACGAAGTTGCAGCCGGCGGCGCTCAGCACCCAGGCCAGCGCAACCGGCAGCCCCGGCAGCAGCATGGCCCCGGCGGAAAACCCCAGCAGGGTCGCCCCGCCGACCACGCCCAGCCCCAGCACCAGCCCGGCCAGCACCAGCATGACCCGCGCCACCAGGAAGGCCAGCACCGCCCCGGCCATCGCCCCGACCCAGATCGCCGCATGGTCCATCCAGCGCGGCAGCGGCACCGGGTTGCGGCTTTCGCCATTGGCCAGGCGCGCCAGCTGGTCGGCGACATGCGCGTGCAGCGCAATCCCGATCAGCGGCCCCTCGCCGCCCCAGCCGGTACTGAAGGGCGTGGGAAAGTGGTCCTTGATCGACAGCGCCGCGGTGCCGACCAGCACCACCCGGTCGCGCAGCCCCTCCGCCAGCGCCGGGTTGTCGAGGATCTCGGCAAAGCTGATCTCGCGGAAGCGCCGATGCCCGCCGCGATAATCGAACAGCATCTGGTAGCCGGCGGCATCGACCCGGGCGTAAGGGCCATAGGGCTGGTCGATCAGCGGAATGCGCCCGGCACCCATCGCCAGGTCGTCGCCCTCGGGCCGCAGCCGCTGGCCGGTGTAGCGTTCCGCCAGCGTCACCCCCATGGTGCGCCAGTTGCGCCCGGTCTGCTCATCGGCCGCCAGCAGCAGGGCGCGGCGAACCACGCCGCCGGCATCGGTCACGTTGTCGGCCAGCACCTCGCGCCCGGTCTCGCGCAGCGCCGGCGGCGGCGGCACGCCGATATTCCCGGCATCCGGCAGCTTGAACACCCAGTAGAGGTTGTCATGCGCCCGCTGCACCGCCTCCAGCGCGTCATTGCCCGGCGGCATCGGCAGGTCGCGGTAGAGGTCGACGCCCACCGCTTTCGGCCCGCCGGAAAACACCCGCGCCAGCACCGCGGCCAGGTCCTGGTCCTTGATGGGGTAGCCGAAGCGGTTGATGTCCGCTTCCGTCGTGGTGACCAGCACGACGCGGTCGCTCTGCCCGCTGCCCTCCTGCCACGTCAGCAGCGTGTCATAGGCGGAGAGTTCCAGGCCCTGGAGCCAGCCAGCCTCCCGCGCCGGCACCAGGGCCAGCGCCACCAGGTTGGCGACCAGCAGCGCCTTGACCAGGCGTCGCCGCAGCAAGGCCGAAAGCCAGGCCCAGGCGCCACCGCCGCCCCTCCCGCGCCCGGAGCCCACCACTGCCCGGCCGCCACTGCCGTCCATGCTGCTCATCCCCCAGGGCTGCGGCAGCAACCTCTACCGGGGTGGCATCGCCCCGGCAATCCAGGGTTGGGTTGGCCGGCACCGCCACCTTGCGCGTGGTGCCGGTGCCGCTGTGTGCGCGATTGACACGCGTCGTATCACTCCGGCCGAACAGCCAGGCGCCGCCGCATTTCGCCGCGCGGTTTGGCGCCGCGCCGCAACCGCTGCTAGCCTCGCCGCCAAGGGAGAAACGCCATGCTCGAGTCCACCCAGGACATCATCACCCGCGACGGGGCGATGGAGACCTTCATCGTCCGCCCGGAACGCCACGGCCCGCACCCGGCCGTGCTGATGCTGATGGACGCACCCGGCATTCGCGAGGAACTGCGCGACATGGCCCGCCGCCTGGCCAGCGTGGGCTACTACGTCATGCTGCCGAACCTGTATTACCGCGCAGGCCGCGACAGCATGTTCGGCCCCGGCGCGCTGGTGAAGGACGACCCCGAGCGCGACCGCATGCGCGCCATCCGCACCAGGATGACCATCCCGCCGGTCATGCAGGATGTCGCGGACATGCTGTCCTTCCTGGATACGCAACCCGAGGTGAAGCCCGGCCCGGTCGGCACCCATGGTTATTGCATGAGTGGTCCGTATTCGCTTGCCGCCGCCGCCCGTTTCCCGCGCCGCATCGCCGCCGCTGCCTCCTTCTACGGCACCTGGTTGGTCTCGGACGCGGTGGAAAGCCCGCACCTCAACCTCGCGAAGGCGAAGGGCGAGCTCTACATCAGCTGCGCGGAGCATGATGAGCTCGCGCCATTGCCGATGGTGGCGGAGCTGAAGGCGCTGTTCGATGCCTCCGGCAATCGCGGCGAGTTGGAGATCAGCCCCCACGTCCACCATGGCTTCGCCTTTCCGCAGCGCTGGTGCTACGACCAGCCGGCGGCGGAACGCCATTGGGAACGCCTGATCGCGCTGTATCGCCGCAACCTGGGGGGCTGATCCCGCAGCCCAGCGGCCGGCGTTGTCCGGCCGCCCGCGGCCCGGCGCTTGCTAGCCCCTTGCAGCCAGCACCACCGCCCCGCATGTGCTGGCGCGGGACGCTGCCCGGGAAGATTTTGCATGACGCGTTTTCGTATCGCCCTCGCCCTCGCCTGCGCGTGCTTCGCGCAGCTGGCGCAGGCCGCCTGGCCGGACCGCCCCATCACCATGGTGGTGCCCTATGCGCCCGGCGGCTCGGCCGACGTGCTGGCCCGCGTCATGGCGCCGGAAATGGCAAGCCAGCTCGGCCAGGCCGTGGTGGTGGAACTGCGCCCCGGCGCCGGCGGCAACATCGGCGCCGCGCATGTGGCCGCCGCGACGCGCGCAGATGGCTATACCTTCCTGCTCGGCTCGGTCTCGCTCGCCACCGGCCCGGCCCTCTCCACCCTCACCTTCGACCCGCTCCACGACCTGGTGCCGATGGGCGGCATCGGCGCCGTGCCCAACCTGGCGGTGGTTGCGCCGCAATCGCCGCTGCGCTCCATCGCGGATGTGCTGGCGGCGGCGCGGGCCCGGCCCGGTTCGATCAGCTATGGCTCCTCGGGGCTCGGCACCGGCAGCCACCTGGCGGGCGAATTGCTGGCCGCCACCGCCGGGGTTGAGCTGCTGCACGTGCCCTATCGCGGCTCGGGCGCGGTTTATCCGGACCTGATGGCGCAGCGCATCAGCCTGCTGTTGGATGGCATGGGCAGCGCCATCGGCCAGGTGCAGTCCGGCGCCGTCCGTGCCATCGGCATCTCCTCCACCACCCGCAGCGAGATCCTGCCGGAGGTGCCCACCATCGCCGAACAGGGCGTCCCCGGCTTCGAGTTCTCGCTCTGGCTCGGCTTCTTCGTCCGCGCCGGCACGCCGCCGGATATCCTGGCCAGGCTGGAAGCCGCGCATCGCCATGCCCTGCATACGCCGCAGGTACAGGACCGCCTGCGCCAGGCCGCGGCCCAGCCAATCCCCGAGGACGCCGCCGGCTTCGCCACCTATTTCCGCGCCAATGCCGCCCAGTGGGCCGACCTGGTGGCACGCGGTAAGTTGCAACGGATCGACTGATCCGGGGGCGGAGTTTCGCTTCGCGCCGCGTCCGCTTTCGTGCTCAATGGCCGCATGAAAAGCGTTGGTGGTGCACAAGGCGCGCGCGGTCCATTGCAGTCCAGCCCGCGCGACTTTCTTGGTGGCGGCGGGGAAATGGGCGCCCTGACCCGGGTGCATGACTGGGCATCTACTTCCCTCGGCCCGCCTGAGCAATGGCCGCAGAGCCTGCGCACTGCCGTTCGCCTGATGCTGAACACCCGGCACCCCATGCTGATCTTCTGGGGTCCGGAATTGCTGCAGTTCTATAACGACGCCTATCGCCAGACGATGGGGCCGGAACGCCACCCCAGCGCGCTCGGCCAGCGCGGACGCGACTGCTGGGCCGAGATCTGGGACATCATCGGCCCGCAGATCGAGCTGGTCATGGCCGGCCAGGGTGCCACCTGGCACGAGGACCAGCTGCTTCCGGTCACCCGCCATGGCCGGCGCGAGGACGTGTGGTGGACCTACAGCTACAGCCCGATCGATGACGGTGCCCAGGTCGGTGGCGTGCTGGTGGTGTGCAAGGACGTCACGCAGGAACACGTCACGCGCGAAGCCCTGCGCGTCAGCGAGGCCCATTGGCGCAGCCTGTTCGAGAACCTGCAGGAAGGCCTGGTGCTGTGCGAGATGGTGTACGGCGCCGACGGCACGGCCATCGACTACCGCTTCCTGGCTGTCAACGCCGCCGTCCAGCGGCTCAGCGGCCTGCCGCCGGAAGCCATGCTCGGCGAGCTGGCCACCGTGGCGATTCCCGGCCTGGAGCCGTTCTGGATCGAGACCTTCGCCCGGGTCGCCGCCACCGGGGAGCCGGCGCATTTCGAGTACGAGGTCGCCGCGCTGGCGCGCTGGTTCCAGGTTTCCGCCTATCGCACCGGGCCGGACCGCTTCGCCGCGCTGTTCCTCAACGTCACCGACCGCCGCCTGGCCGCCGAGCGCCAGACCCTGCTGGCCCGGGAGGTCGACCATCGCGCCAAGAACGCGCTGGCCGTGGTGCAGGCGGCGCTGCGGCTGACCAAGGCGCCGGACGTGCCCAGCTACATGCGCGCGGTGGAAGGCCGCGTCGCCGCGCTCGCCCGGGCGCAGACCCTGCTGGCCGAGGACCGCTGGACCGGCGCCGACCTGCGCGCCCTGCTGCGCGGCGAGTTGGAGCCCTTCCTCAGCGATGGCAGCGGGCCGCGGGTGCACCTGCAGGGCCCGCCGCTGGCGCTGCCCGCCGGCGCCGCCCAGCCGCTGGCCATGGCGGTGCATGAACTGGCCACCAATGCGGTGAAGCATGGCGGCCTGGCCACGCCCAGCGGCAGCGTCGGCGCCACCTGGCGGCTGCAGGGCGATGCCGTGGCGCCCCTGCTGCACCTGGTCTGGACCGAACAGGGCGCCACGCCGCTGGAGGGACCGCCCCGGCGTCGCGGCTTCGGCCCCCGCGTGCTGGACGCCACCATCCGCGTGCAGCTCGGCGGCAGCGTCACGCTGGACTGGCCTCCGGCGGGCCTGGTCTGCACCATCCTGGTGCCGCTGCGCACCAACCCGGCGCCGGCGGAGCTGCCGATCTGAGGCACCACCGACGCCCCTGAAACGGTGTCGGCGGACCACCTGCCGTAGCTTCCACGTATTGCTCAGCCCGCGGCGGCGCCCAGCCGATTTGCCGGAACCGCTGCCGCCCCGGTAGCATCACGCCATGCCGTCATCCCCTGCCGGGCCGAGTCCCACCGTGTCCCGCCAGGCCTGGATCATGCTGGGCGGCGCCTTCCTGACCTTCACCCTCGGCGCCAGCCTGATGCACGGCTACACCGTGTTCCTGCTGGCCTTCATCGCCGAATTCGCCTGGACCCGGGCGCAGGCCTCCCTCGCCTATTCCGTCGGGCAACTGGTCGGCGGCCTCAGTTCGCCGCTGGTCGGCGCCATGGTGGACCGGCTGGGGCCACGGCGCATGGTGCTGCTGGGCGGCGCCTTGCTGGTCCTCGGCCTGGTCGGCAGCGCCTACGCCACGCAGCTTTGGCAGGTCATCCTGCTCTACGGCGTGGTCATCACGCTGGGGGCCAACTGCATCGGCCTGCTGGTCTTCGTGCCGTTGCTCTCCGGCCTGTTCACCCGGCAACGCGGCACCGCCATCGCCGTGCTGCAATCCGGCAACGCCTTCGGCCGCGCCCTTTCGGCGCCGATCAGCCAGCTGCTGATCAGCGGCGTCGGCTGGCGCAGCGCCTATCTGGTGGAGGCCGCCGCCATGGCCGTGGTGGTGCTGCCGCTGGCGGCGCTGTTCCGCCGCAAACCCAAGGACGAGGCCACAACGCCCGCCGCCGGCAGCCTGCCGCCACGGCAATGGACCCTGCACGATGCCATCCGCACCCGGCAGTTCTGGCTGCTCGGGCTGGTCTACATGCTCACCAGCATCGGCAGCTTCCTGGTCTCGCTGCACCAGATCGCCTTCGCCGTGGATGTCGGCTTCGACCCGCTCTACGCCGCCGGCGTGCTGGGCATGGGCGCCTTCCTGGCGCTGCCGGGCGTGATCCTCACGGGCACGCTGTCGGACCATATCGGCCGGGAACGCGCGGCCATCCTGACCTATGTCGTCTCGATCATCGGCGTGGTCTTCGCGCTGCTGATCACCAGCGCCGACCAGCACCTGCTGCTATGGGCGCATGCGCTGTTCTTCGGCCTCACCTGGGGCGCCCGCGGCCCCGCCATTACCGCGAAGACGGCGGACCTGTTCCCGGGCCCGCGGCTCGGCACCATCCTCGGCGTCATCACCATCGGCTCCGGTCTCGGCGCGGCCATCGGTTCCTGGGCGGCCGGCTGGATCTTCGATTTCTCCGGCAGCTACAAGACCGCGTTCTGGCTCTCGATCATCGCCTATGCCGCGGGGTCGGCGGCCTTCTGGTCGCTGCGCCGCCTCAAGCCGGCCTAAACCGCCTGGCCGGCCACCCAACCGGAAGACCAGGCCCACTGGAAATTATACCCGCCCAGCCAACCCGTCACGTCCACCGCCTCGCCGATGACGAACAGCCCCGGCACCGCCTTGGCCTGCATGTCCTTCTGCTGCAACGCCTCGGTATCCACGCCGCCCAAGGTCACCTCGGCCTTGAAGAACCCCTCGGTGCCATCCGGCAGCAACTGCCAGTGGTTCAGCAGGGCACCCAGCGTGTTCAGCGCCTTGTCCGGCACCTCCGCCATGATCCGCGGCGGCAAATGCCGTTCCGCCAGCGCCGCCGCCAGCCGGCTCGGCAGCAGCTCCGCCAGCACGGTCTTGCCTTCCGCCTTGGGCCGCGCCCGCTTGCGTTCCAGCAGCGCCGCCCGCGCATCCTGGCCGGGCAGCAGGTTCACCACCAACGCCTCCCCGGGTTGCCAGTAGGAGGACGCCTGCAGCACCGCCGGCCCGGACAGCCCGCGATGCGTGAACAGCATGCCCTCCTGGAAGCCGCGCTTGCCGGCGCGCGCCTGCACCTCCAGCGCCACCCCGGCCAGCGGCTGCATCAGCGCCAGGTCATCCCCGCCGAAGGTCAGCGGCACCAGGCCGGGCCGCGGCGGCACCACCGCCAGGCCGAAATGCCGGGCGATGTCGTAGGACATGCCGGTCGCGCCCAGCTTGGGAATGGAAAGCCCGCCGGTGGCCAGCACCAGCGCCGGCGCGGAAAAGCTGCCCTGGCTGGTCTCCACCCGAAAGCCCGTGTCGTGCGCCACCTCCGCCACCCGGCAGCCCAGCCGCAGCTCCACCCCCACCGCCTCGCATTCCGCCAGCAGCATGGCCAGGATCTGCCGCGCCGAGCCGTCGCAGAACAACTGCCCCAGCGTCTTCTCGTGGAAGGCAATGCCGTGGCCTTCCACCAACGCCACGAAATCCGCCGGCCGATACGCCGCCAGCGCCGACTTGGCGAAGTGCGGATTGCCGGAAAGGAACCGGTCCGCCCGGCAATCCCGGTTGGTGAAGTTGCAGCGCCCGCCGCCGCTGATGAGAATCTTCCCGCCCGGCTGTTCCATATGGTCCAGCAGCAGCACGCGCTTGCCGCGCCGCCCGGCGCTGATCGCGCACATCAGGCCAGCGGCGCCGGCGCCCAGGATGATCACATCAGGCTGTTCCATCGCGGCTACATGGCACGCCGCCGCCCGCCCGACCATTGCCGCCGCCACGCCGATGCGCGACCATCGCCGCAACCAAGGGAGGCAACCGGCATGCGCCAGCCAGGCAGACGCGCGACCCTGCTGGCAGCGGCCAGCCTGCTGACCCACGCCGCCCGCGCCGACAGCTTCCCCGCCCGCCCGCTGAAGCTGGTGGTGCCCTACCCCGCCGGCGATGGCCCGGACGTGCTGGGCCGCAGCCTGGCCGAAGCCCTGCGCCCGCGGCTGGGCCAACCCGTGGTGGTGGAGAACCTGCCCGGTGGCGGCACCAGCGTTGCCGCGCTGGCGCTGAAACGCGCGCCCGCGGATGGCTACACCATCATGCTCGGCGGCGCCTCCACGCTGTGCATCGCCACGCTGCTGAACCCGGCGGTGGGGTATGATGGCGAACAGGACTTCACCCTGCTCTGCCGCCTGGTGGAAAGCCCGCTGGTGCTGCTGGTCAACGCGCAGGGGCCGGCCAACCTGGCGGAGCTCTTCGCCCTGGCCAGGCGCGGCGGGCAATGGAGCTTCGGCTCCGCCGGCATGGGCTCGCCGCACCATCTCTGCGGCGCGCTGCTGGCGCAGCAGGCCGGGGTGGAGGCGGTGCACGTGCCCTATCGCGGTGCCGGCCCGGCGCTGGCGGATTTGGCCGGCGGCCGGGTCACCAGCGTGTTCAGCACGCTCGGCCCGGCGGTGGGGCTGCTGCAGGATGGCCGGCTGCGCGCGCTCGCCGTCGCCTCCAGCCGGCGCATCGCCACGTTGCCGGCCACGCCGATGCTGGCCGAGCTGGGCCACCAGGGTTTCGCCACCCCCAGCTGGATCGGCCTGATGGCCCCGGCCCGCCTGCCCCTGCCGATTGCGGAGCGGCTTTCGGCCGAAGCCATGGCGGTGGCGGATACGCCGGAAGGCCGCGCTCGGATCGAGCAGCTTTCCTTCCTGCCGGCCGCCCTGCCCTTCCGCCAAATCCCCGCCGGCTATGTCGCGGCCGAAACCGCGCGCTGGCGCCCCATTGTCAACCAATCCGGCGCCACGGCCGGTTAAGGACCCCGCATGTTCTACGAACCCCGCAAGGGCAACCACGGCCTGAAGTTCAACCCGTTCAAGTCCATCACCGTGCCGCGGCCCATCGGCTGGATCTCCACGCTGGACACGCAGGGCCGGCTGAACCTGGCCCCCTTCAGCCAGTTCCAGAACCTCGGCTTCGACCCGCCCTATGTGATGTTCGCCGCCGCCGGCGGCACCGACAGCCCGCGCAACGCGCAGGACACCGGCGCCTTCGTCGTCAACATGGCCACCTACGACCTGCGCGAGGCGGTCAACATCACCGCGCAGAAGGTGCCGCCCGGCGTCAACGAGGCCGAGCTGGCCGGGCTGGAGATGCTGCCCAGCAGCATGGTCGCGCCGCCCCGCGTCGCCGCGTCTCCGGTGAACATGGAATGCCGCTACCACTGCACCCTGGTGCTGCCCGGGCGCGAACCCGGCGACACCAACTGCGTCGTGGTCGGGGAGGTCGTGGGCATCCACATCAAGGACGAGTTCATCACCGCCGACGGCAAGCTGGACGTGGTGAAGATGCGGCCTTTGGCCCGCATGGGCTACATGGACTACACCAGCGTGACCGAGGTCTTCACCATGCCGCCGCATGGCAGCGGCGCCGGCAGCCTGAGTCTCGGGCTGGAAGGCCGCCCGACCAGCGAGCGGAAATAGCCCAGCCTCATGCGGGTCATCATGAGTGATGACCCGCATGAGTCTGCTTTCGCGCGCAGCCGCCATTCCAACACTGCGGGCCTGATACCGGGCGTCAGGGTCCAGGCGCCTCGAACCTGACCACCCGGCTCTGCGTGCCATCCAGGTAGCGCAGTTGCACGGTGGCGAAGCGGGTGTCGCGCGGTACCTCGCGGTACGGAATGATCCCCGCCAGCGAGGCCGGGTCGGCCCGGTTGCAGGGCGGCATGGCCAGCACCTGGCCCGGCGCCGCCGCATTCAGGCCAAGGCGCACCTCGGCCACGCCGCAGCGGTAGCTGGCCAGCTGCGACCAGTACATCAGCCGGCGGCCATCATTGTCCTGGAACAGCAGCCAGCTCGTCGTGGTCGCCTCCAGCGCCTCCTTCATCGCGGCGTACAGCGCCACCTCGGGGTCGAAGCTGATCGGGTAGGGGCCGCGCATGGCGCCGCTGGCGTCGCGGTAACTGACCTGCAGCACCTGCTTCGGCGTGTTCTGCGGCAGGTTCAGCACGGTATTGGCCATCGGCCGCCCGGTCTGGATGTTGATGTTGGCGCTGATCCCCAAGCCCACCGGCGCCTGGCCCTGCTGCGCCACAAAGAGCTCCTGCGTCGGCTCTGTGACGATGAACACCAGCACCCAGCCGGCATTGGTGTTCATGGTGCGCAGCGCCACGTTGGTGCTGGGCGCCCGCGCGTTCAGGCTGGCCAGGCGCCGACGCGCATCCTCCAGCTGCTCGGCCGCCACCTGCTGGTCGATGAACCAGCCGAGGTAGCGCCCACGCTCCGCCAGCTCGACAAAGCGCGCCAGCAGCGTCCGCTCGCGCTCCTTGTCGGCATTGGTCTGGCTGCCCAGCACGGTCTCCGAGAAGTTGCGCGCCAGCTCGTAATAGGCCGGCGCGAATTCCGGCCGATTGCCGATGATGCCCTCCAGCTGCGCCTTGCGCGGCTCGGCCTCCTGCAGCAGCGCCGCGGCATATTGCAGCGTCTCGTCGCCGCGCCGGGCCGAGAGCATGTCGGCATAGATCTCCCGCGCACCGGCCCGGCCTTCCTGCACGCGCAGGAAGGCCTGGAAGCGGTAGTGCGGGTCCACATAGGCGGTGCCGAACTGGAAGAAGCGCAGATAGGCACGCCTGGCATTGCCGAAGTCGCCGCGCTGCTCATACAGCCGCGCATTGGCGTAGAACTCGTGCGGCTCCTTGGGGTCCGCGATCAAGGCGCCGCTGCCGGACAGCCGGGCGAACTCCTGCGCGATGACCTGCGCCATGTCGCGCGCCTGTTCCCGCTGCGCGCCGGCCTGCCGGGTCAGCGCCGCCACCCGCGCCCGCGCCGCCTCGGCGAAGATGCCCTGCGGGTATTGCCGTAGGTAGTTCTGCAGCTCCTCCACCTGGCCGTTGCGCACGCTCTCCCACAGTGCCAGGTCCAGCTGGCGCGGCGTCGGCTCCCGCGCCGGCGGCACCCAGGCCTCGGCGCTGGGCACCTGGCGGCCCGGCGGCGCGGCAACAAAGGAAAAACCCTGGGTCAGCGAGGAATTGTCCCAGGGCACCTGCACGCCATTGGTGTTCTTCACCACCGCCGCGCGCACCCGGCGCATCATCTCCTGCACGTCCAGCCCCGGCGTGCCGATATTGTGCAGCAGCGCCGCGCTGAACGGGCTGTTGCGGCCGCGCCCATCGCTGGCGGTATTCCCAGGCTGGGTCGAATAGGCGATCAGCGTATTCGCCGCCGTGGCGCCAAGCTGCGCCAGGCCCTGCGACACCGCCAGGGACCGCGCCGCGCCGGCCCGCCGGGCCAGGTTCGCGGCCAGCGGGTTGTCGCGGCAGGCATCCAGGAACACCAGGGAAACCCGCGGTACGTTGCCCAGCAGCTGGAGCAGCTGCGCCACGTCCAGCGCCTCCCGCTGCACCGCGCCGTCATCGGCCAGGGCGACATCCACCGGCAGCAGGTAGTTGCGGCCATCCACCTGCACGCCATGCCCGGCATAGAACACCACGGCCACGTCGGCGCCTTCCAGCGCCCGGCCGAAATCCCGCACCGCGCGCTGCATGCCCGCGAAGTCGGGGTCGTAGGCCTCCACCACGGTGAAGCCGGTTGTCGCCAAGGCGCTGGCGACATCCACCGCGTCGTTCACCGGGTTGGGCAGCGGCGGCGCATGCTGGTAGGCCGAGGCGCCGATGACCAAGGCCACCCGCTTCTCCGCCCAGGCCGGCAGCGCCAGCAGCAGCCACCCCAGCAGCATCAGACATCCGCGCATGGTCCCGCCCCCTTTGGCCGCCCGCAACGATAGCCGTTGCGGCGCCACGCCCGCCAGCGCCGCTTGACACCCCCTGTGCTGGGGAAAACAGTCGCGCCCCACCCAGCCCCGAGGATTCCGCATGCCCGTCGCCATCGTCACCGGCGCTTCCACCGGCATTGGCCGCGCCACCGCGCTGGACCTGGCCCGCCATGGCTACGATGTGGCGCTGTGCGACCTGCCCGGCGTCTCGGTGGCGGAGGTTGCCAGCCACCCGGACGCCGCCGGCCGCCGCATGCTGGCGGTGGAGCTGGACCTGCGCGAGGAGGCCAGCATCGCCGCCTGCGTCGCCAGCGTTGCCGCGGCCTTCGGCGCCATGGATGTGCTGGTGAACAACGCCGCCACCACGCTGCGCCGCCTGGCCACGGAAGTGACCTGGGCCGAGTGGGACGGGCTGATGAGCGTGAACCTGAAGGGCCACTACTTCATGTCCACCGCCTATGGCCGCTGGTGCATCGCCAACGGCAAGCCCGGCAGCATCGTCAGCACCGCCTCCACCCATGGCCTGACCGGCCTGCCGATGCAGAGCGTCTACGGCATCGCCAAGGGCGGGATCATCCAGATGACCCGCATGCTGGCGGTGGAATGGGCGCGCCAGGGCATTCGGGTGAACGCGGTGGCGCCGGCCACGGTGCTGACCCCGTCGCGCCACGCCTCGCTTTCGGCCGAGCCGGCGCGGCTGGAGATGATGCTGAACCGCCTGCCGCAGGGCCGCTTCCCCACCGCCGAGGACATTGCCGCGGCGATCCGTTACCTGGCCGGGCCGGAGGCCGCGGCGGTGACCGGGCATATCCTGCCGGTGGATGGCGGGCTGATGGCGGTGTGAGGGGGTATGGTAGCGGCGGGCGGACTTGAACCGCCGACCCCGGCATTATGAGTGCCGTGCTCTAACCAGCTGAGCTACACCGCCATACCATTGGGCGTACCCGAGAGGGCGCGGGATTAAGCCGCGGCGACGCCCAAGTCAACCGCCCGCCGGATAAAGCCGCCGCCCAACACGCGATTACCGGCATAGAGCACGCAGCCCTGGCCCGGCGCGGCAATCGCCGGCACCGCCGGCCGCACCCGCAGCAGCCCGGCCACGGCGTCCCATTCGGCCTGGCAGGGCTGCGGCTGCTCGCGCGCCCGCAGCTTCACCTCGCAGGCGAACGGCCCGGTGGGCGGCGTCCACAGCCAGTTCACCTCGCCGGCGACAACCTCGGCCTGCGGCAGCGACTGCTTATGCGCCACCACAACCCGGCGGCGCGGCGCGTCCAGCGCGGCCACGTACAGCGGCGCCTCGCCTTCCCGCAGCGCCAGCCCCAGCCCGCGCCCCTGGCCGATGGTGTAGCGCCCGATGCCCTGGTGCTGCCCCAGCACGCGGCCCTCGGCGTCGACGATGTCGCCCGGCTCCGCCGCTTCCGGCCGCAGCTTGGCCACCACCTGGTGGTACTGCCCCTCGGGCACGAAGCAGATGTCCTGGCTGTCCGGCTTTTCCGCCACCGCCAGGCCCAGCCGCTGAGCCTGGGCGCGCACCGCCGCCTTGTCCGGGTAGCCGCCCAGCGGGAACCGGCTGAACGCCAGCTGCGCCCGCGTGGTGGCAAACAGGAACCAGCTCTGGTCCCGCTGAGGGTCCGCCGCCCGATGCAGCTCCGGCCCCTCTGCGCCCTCCACCCGCTGCACGTAGTGCCCGGTGGCCATGGCCTCGCAGCCCAGGTCGCGCGCCAGTTCCACCAGGTCGTGGAACTTCACGGTCTGGTTGCAGCGCACGCAGGGCACCGGCGTCTCGCCGGCGGCGTATTGGCTGGCGAAGTCGTTGATCACCGCATCCCGAAACCGCTGCTCGCGGTCCAGCACGTAGTGCGCAATGCCCAGCCTATCGGCCACGCGGCGCGCATCCATGATGTCCTGCCCGGCGCAGCAGGCGCCCTTCTTCTGAATGGCGGCGCCGTGGTCATACAGTTGCAGCGTGGCGCCGATCACCTCATGGCCCTGCTCGGCCAGCAGCCCCGCCACCACGGAACTGTCCACGCCGCCGGACATGGCAACCAGGATGCGCATGCGATTCACGCTCCGAGCCTCTCCCGCACCGCTGGCCGACCCACGCTGCCCGCCTGGCGTCGCGGCATTGCCGCAACGCGCGGCCGGGCGGCCTGCGGGGCTGCGCGACCACAGGCGAGGTTGCGGCTCATCGCGCCGCGTCCAGCCCCTGCTGCCAGAAGCGCTGCTCCAGCCGCGCCGCCTCGCTGAAGGTGGCGCTCAGCATGGCAAACCGCGCCTCGCCGCCATGGCTGACGCCCAGCGCGTCGATCCGCTGCGCCGCCGCCCGCGCCAGCTTTTGGTAGCCCTCGGCGCCGTAGGTATCGATCCAGCTCTGGTAGGGGTTGCCCTCCACCATGCGGTTCGGGTCCGCCAGCACGCGCAGCGCCACCTCGGCATAGCCCACGCTGCACGGCACCAGCGCCACCTCCAGGTCCAGGATGTCGCCGGCCAAGCCGCGGTCGATCACGTAGCGCGTATAGCTGACCGTCTCCGCGCTCTCCGGCGTGCCCAGCACCTTGGCCTGGCTCAGCCCCCAGCCCTCGCAATACTTCAGGTGCATGCTGGTCTCGGCCAGGATCGCGGAAATCGCGTTGGTCTTGTCCACCATCGCCTGGATGCTCTCGGCCTTGAACACCGCCAGGGCCTTGGCCCGGGCGAAGTGGATCAGGAACAGGTAGTCCTGGATCAGGTAGCGCCGGAACGCCTCCTGCGGCAGCGAGCCATCGCTGAGCCGGCGGCAAAACTCATGCCAGGTATAGTCGGCCCAATCCTGCGCGCAGGCCGCCCGCAGCGTGCGGAACAGCCCGCCCTCGGCGCCGAAATCGGTCTCCCAGCGTTCGCTCACGACCCGGCATTCCGGCTGCCGGCCGGCAGCTTCACCACCAGCCCATCCAGCGCCGCGGTCATGATCAGCTGGCAGCCCAGGCGCGACGTCTCCTGCAGGTCGAAGGCCAGGTCCAGCATGTCCTCCTCATCCTCGGTCGGCGCCGCCAGCTGCTCAAACCAGCTGCCATCCACGATCACATGGCAGGTGGAGCACGCCAGCGAGCCCTCGCAGGCGCCCTCGATATCAACGCCGTGCTTGTGCGCAATCTCCAGCACCGAAAGGCCGAGCGGCGCGTCCACCGTCTTCCGGTTACCGTCACGCTCGATGAAGGTCATGCTGGGCATCGCTCAATCCTGTTCCACAAGTCCACGCCAGGCGGCCGCCAGCAAGGCGGCCCCCTGTTCGGCTTCGGCCGGGGAGGTAAAGCGCCCAATCCCCACACGCAAGGTGGATCGCGCCTCCGCCTCCGGCAGCCCAATCGCCGCCAGCACATAGGAAGGCTCTACCGCCGCGGAAGAACAGGCCGAGCCGGTGGAGACGCAGACCTCCGGCGCCGCCGCCATCAGCGCCTGGGCATCCACCCCGCCAGGGAACGTCAGGTTGGTATTGCCGGCCACGCGGTGCTCCTGGCTGGCATTCACCCTGATACCCGGTACCTCGGCCCTGAGGCGCGTGAGAAAAACCTCCCGCTGCCCGGCGATCCGCCCGGCGTCCAACATTCCCTCAATCGCCGCGATCCGCGCCGCCTCGCCGAAGCCCACGATCAGCGGCGTGGCCAGCGTGCCGCTGCGCAGCCCCCGCTCCTGCCCGCCGCCCGAGAACAGCGGCTGCAACCGCACCCTGGGACGCCGCCGCACGTAAAGCGCGCCAATCCCCTTCGGCCCGTAGATCTTGTGGCCGCTGATGCTGAGCAGATCGACCCGCAGTTCCTCGACATCCAGCGGCACGCGCCCGCAGCCCTGCGCCGCATCCGTATGGAACAGCGCGCCCGCCGCCTTCACCAGCGCGCCGATCCCGGCCAGGTCCTGCACGACGCCGATCTCGTTGTTCACCGCCATCACGGAAACCAGCAGCGTCGGCGTGGCCAGCGCCTGGCGCAGCACCTCCAGGTCCAGCAGCCCGTCCGGCCGCACCGGCAGCACCACCGGCTCGAACCCCTCGGCCGCCAGGTCGCGGACGCTTTCCAGCACGCATTTATGCTCGGTGGCCAGGGTAATGACCCGCCGCCGCTCCCCCGCGCCCAGGAACCGCGCGGCGCCCTTGATGGCGATGTTGTTCGCCTCGGTGGCGCCGGAGGTCAGGATGATCTCGGAGGCGCTCGCCCCGATCAGCTCGGCCACATGGCCGCGCGCCGTCTCCACCGCGGCCTCGGCCTCGCGCCCCATGGCGTGCTCGACGCTGTGCGGGTTGGCGAAGTTCTCCTCCCACCAGGGCCGCATGGCCGCCAGCACGCGCGGGTCCACCGGCGTGGTCGCATGGTTGTCCAGATAGATCGGTCGGTTCGGTCGCATTCCCGCGAAGATGGGGCCTCAGGCCGCCCGGCGCGAGAGCCGATCCCGCATGGCAGCCCAGGCCGCCAGGAAACGCTCCGCCGCATCGGCAGGTGCATTCCAGGGCAATGAAACCCGGATGCCGCAGCCGGCATCCTCGCCGAACCCCATGGCCTGCAGCACCGGGCTGCGCGCCACCTTGCCGGAGGAACAGGCGGCGCCTGCGGAAACCCTGAAACCCGCGATATCCAACGCGATCACCTGGGTCTCGGCCGCCACGCCCGGCAGCACCAGGCAGGTGGTGTTCGGCAGCCGCGCCGCCGCGGCCCCGGCCACCACGGCACCCGCTGCACCGGCCTCGATCGCATGCCGCAGCGCCGCCAGCCGGCTCGCGGCTTCCGGCGTCGCCTCGGCCAGCGCCGCCGCCATGCCGGCGATGGCCGGCAGCGGCTCAGTGCCGCCGCGCCGGCCGCGTTCCTGCCCGCCGCCGGCGATCAGCGGCGCCACCTCCACGCCAGCCCGCAGCAGCAGCGCCCCGGCGCCGGGCGGCCCGCCCAGCTTGTGGCCGGACAACGCCAGCGAATCCCAAACGGCCGGCACCGCCACCCGCCCGGCCGCCTGCACCGCATCCACATGCAGCAGCGCACCGTGCCGGCGGCACAGTTCGGCCGCGGCCGCCAGCGGGTGCAGCACCCCGGTCTCGTTGTTGGCCGCCATCAGCGCCACCAGCGCCGGGCCACCCTCGGCCAGCGCGGCTTCCAGCGCGTCCAGGTCCAGCGTGCCGTCGGCCAGCACCGGCAGCACCGCGGCATCCGGTGCCGCCGCCAGTACCGCGGGGTGCTCGGTGGCGCCCACCAGCACCCGCCGCCCCGCGGCCAGGCCACGCAGCGCCAGCGCATTCGCCTCGGTGCCGCCGCCGGTGAAGACCACGTCCTGCGGCCGGGCGCCGAATCGCGCCGCCACCGCCTCGCGCGCTTCCTCCAGCAGCCGCCGCGCCGCGCGGCCGGCGGCATGCACGCTGGAAGGGTTGCCGCCCAGTTCCATCGCCGCCAGCACCGCCGCCCGCGCCGCCGGGCGCAGCGGCTCGGTGGCGTTGGCGTCCAGGTACAGCGGCGTGCTCATTCGGCTGCCTGGGAAACCTCGGGCAAGGGCCGGGCGGCCCGCCCCAGCACCCTGCCGCCGACGATATCGGCCAGGGTCACATGCGCCAGGAACAGCCGGATCTGCTCGCCCAGCTCGGACCACAGGTCATGCGTCACGCACTTGCCGCCCGCGCCCAGGCAGCCGGGCGAGCCTTCCTCGCACCTGGTCGCCCGGATCGGCTCATCCACCGCATCGACGATCTCCGCCACCGCGATCAGCTCGGGCGACCGCGCCAGCCGATAGCCGCCGCCGGGCCCGCGCGCCGAGCCGACCAGCCCGGCCCGCCGCAGGCGACCGAACAGCTGTTCCAGGTAGGCCAGGGAAAGCTGCTGGGCGCTGGCGATGTCGGCCAGGCTGACCGGCCGCTCCTGCTGGCAGGGCAGGTCGCCGCCCCGCTGCCGCACCGCCATCTCCACCATGGCCATGACGGCATAGCGACCGCGGGTTGAAAGCCTCATGCGCCGTGCCCTATCGGCAATCGCAAGCATTTCGGCTCGGAATGCCCCGCGGGGCCAGCATGGCGGATCATACCTGAGGACATGGGGCGCGAACCGTGAATCCGTTATGAAAACCCATAGCCAAGTGCCTATATTCGCAGACCCCCGGAACCGGGAGCCCGTCCGGGGGCGCCCTAGGCAGGATCAAGGCTGAGAACCGATGACAGGCAGCCCCGGCAGCGGGCGTCGACGGAACGAGGCTATTTTACCCGACTTTCCCAGTCAACCTTTGGGAAGTAGTGTATACGATCTTGCTCAGAGCAAAGGCGATCCCTGGAGGTACCAGGGACCGCCCGCAGGACACCCCCACCAAGCGACAGTGCGCGCTTGGCGTGTCGGCAGGCCCCCCGCAAGGTGGGTCCCCGGCAAGCCTGGCGTGCACGGCACAGCATGAATTGGACCCACGGGAAGATGCCTGAGGTCATGTTTGCCGGCCCCGATGGCCGGCTAGAGGGTCGCTACCACCATTCCAAAAAGGCCAATGCGCCGGTGATGCTGCTGCTGCATCCCCATCCGCTGCATGGCGGCACCATGAACAACCGGGTGGTATATTCGCTCTATCAGCGATTTCAGTCGTTGGGTTTTTCCATTCTCCGGTTCAACTTTCGCGGCGTGGGCCGCAGCCAGGGCCGCTACGACGGCGGCATCGGTGAGATCTCCGACGCCTGTTCGGCGCTGGACTTTCTTCAGGCGGTGAACCCCAACGCCCACAGCCTGTGGGCTGCCGGCTATTCCTTCGGCAGCTATGTCGGCATGCAGGTGCTGATGCGTCGCCCCGAAATGGGCGGCTTCGTCAGCATCAGCGCGCCCGCCAGCCACTACGACTTCGGCTTCCTCGCCCCCTGCCCGTGCAACGGGCTGATCCTGCATGGCGCCGAGGACGAGCTGGTGCCCGAAGGCAGCGTCCGCAAGCTGGTGGACAAGCTGAACACCCAGAAGGGCATCACCATCGACTACCGGGTGATGCCGGGTGCCGGCCATGTCTTCACGCCCGAGCAGACCGAGCGCGTGGTCGACGCCGCCGAGGACCATGTCATGACCAAGCTGAACGGCAGCCGGATGGCCCTGGCCGCCGACTGAGGCATCCCCTGTTCAGGACCTACCAGGGCGGCGGGGGCAACCTCGCCGCCCTTGCTTTTTTCCGGCATCCGGCCTCCGGCAAGGCGGCCGCAGCCTTCCCGGCAGGAGATGGTTAGCTTCTTTGCGCTCTAAGGGGCGGCAGACCTCATCTGCCGCCGGCAAGGAAGACGACCGTATCCATGGCCATACCGATGGCGCCCGCCCCGGTCCCCACCGGCGCCACCCCTGGCTCGCCGCCTTCCCGCCGCCGCTGGGCCGGCCTCGGCCGCCAGGAACGCGCGCTGATCCTGGCGGGCAGCGGCTTCATCCTGCTGGCCGTGGCGGTCGTGGTGCTGCTGATGACGCAGCTGCATCGCCAGACGCTGCGCAACGCCGAGCGCGAATTGTCCAACCTGGCCCTGGTACTGTCCAGCGACGTGCAGAGCAGCTTCCACGCGGTGGAGCTGCTGCAGGCCGGCATCATCGAGCTGGTCGACGCGATGCACCTGACCTCCACCGAGGAGTTCAACGCCCGGCTGTCCACCGCCGGGGTGTATCGCGACCTGGTCGGCCGCATCGCCGCACTGCCGCAGGTGGAGGCGGTCTTCCTGACCAATGCCGATGGCATCACCATCACCTCCACCCGCGCCCATCCGACCCGCGCCTTCTCCATCGCCGACCGACCGCACTTCGCGGAAATCCGCGACAACCCGGCGCTGGACACCTACCTGGCGCCGCCGGCGCGCAACGTGCAGACCGGCACCTGGAACATCTACCTGAGCCGGCGCCTGGTCGATGCCGAGGGCCGCTTCATGGGCATCGTGGGCGTCGGCCTCAGCCTGACCTATTTCGAGGATTTCCTCTCCCGCATCTCGCTGGGCGGCGGCAGTTCCATCGCGCTCTGGCGGCGCGACGGCATCCTGATGGCGCGCCACCCGCCGGCGCCGGAGACGATCGGCCGCCGCAACCCGGGCGTCCTGCTGCCATTCCAGCGCGTGCTGCTGCATGGCGAGGCCGGCACCGGCCAGGGCATCAACGTGGTGGACGGCGCGCATCGCAGCTTTGCCGTCCGCGCCCTGATGAACTTTCCCGCCGCCATCGTCGTCACCCGGCAGACCGACGACATCATGCGCCTGTGGCGCCAACAGGCCGGCTATGCCGCTGCCGGTGTCGCGGTGCTGGCGCTCATCATGATAGGTGTGATCCTGCTGGGCATCCGCCAGATGCAGCACCGCGCCGCGCTCGACCGGTCGCAGACCGAAATGCGGATCCTGGCCGAACAGCACCGCGCCGCCGCGCAGATTGCCCATCTGGCGCACCACGACGCGCTGACCGGCCTGGCCAACCGCACCCTGTTCCGCACCCGGCTGGACGAGGCCGTCGCCCGCGCCCGCCGTGGCGAGGGCTTCGCCGTGCTGTGCATCGACCTCGACCACTTCAAGGACGTCAACGACAGCCTGGGCCACCCGGTCGGCGACCTGCTGCTCCAGGCGGTGACGGAGCGGCTGCGGCGGACGGCGCGGGACGTCGATACCATCGCCCGGCTGGGCGGTGACGAGTTCGCCATCGTACAGGCCCATGTCACCCGGCCGGCGGACGCCAACGCGATGGCGCAGCGCCTGGTCGAGGCCCTCGGCGCCGCCTATGAGCTGGAGGGCCACAACATCAGCATCGGCGCCAGCATCGGCATTTCGCTGGCCCCCGAAGACGGGCTGGACGCCGACCAGCTGCTGCGCAACGCCGACCTGGCGCTGTATCGCGCCAAGGCCGATGGTCGCGGCTGCGTCCGCTTCTTCGAGACCGAGATGAATGCCCGCGCGCTGCTGCGCCGCAGCCTGCAACTGGACCTGCAACGCGCCCTGGCCGAAGGCGAATTCGAGGTCTTCTATCAGTCCCAGGTCAGCGTCGCGACCCGCCAGCGCACCGGCTTCGAGGCCCTGCTGCGCTGGCGCCACCGGGAACGCGGCCTGGTCCCGCCCGACCGCTTCATCCCCCAGGCGGAGGAGATGGGCCTGATCGTCCCGCTGGGCGAATGGGTGCTGCTGGACGCCTGCCGCACCGCCGCCGGCTGGCCCGGCCGTTGGAAGGTCGCGGTCAACCTCTCTCCGGTGCAATTCGCCTCCAGCCGCCTGGTCGGCGCCGTCGCCACCGCGCTGGCGCAATCCGGCCTGGACCCGGCCCGGCTGGAGCTGGAAATCACCGAAACGGTGATGCTGCAGAACACCGAGGCGACGCTGGCCACCCTGCATCAGCTCAAGGCGCTCGGCGTCACCATCGCGCTGGATGATTTCGGCACCGGCTATTCCTCGCTCAGCTACCTGCAACGCTTCCCCTTCGATACCGTGAAGATCGATGGCAGCTTCATCCGCAACCTCGAGGGCTCGCAGGTCAGCATTGCCATCGTCCGCGCCGTGACCGAGCTGTGCGGCGCGCTCGGCATGGCGACCATTGCGGAAGGCGTGGAGACCGAGGCGCAATGGCAGGCGCTGCGTCGGCTGGGCTGCACCGAGGCGCAGGGCTTCCTGCTCAGCCGCCCCTGCCCGGCCAAGGAGCTGGCGGCACAGTTCGCGCGGGAGCAACAACCCGAGGCGCTGGCCCGGCCGGCCGCCTGACCCGGCGCGCGGCCGGCTTGTCCGCCGCCCCCCGGCGTGCTGGTCTCCGCGCCAACATCGGGGGAAACCACCATGACCACGCGCCGCCACCTGCTGGCCGCCGCCGCCCTCTCACCGCTCGTTGCCGGCCCGGCCCGCGCCTGGGAACCCGACCGCCCGCTCAGCATGATCGTGGCCTATGCCGCCGGTGGCGGCACCGACACCGCCGCCCGGCTGCTGGCCCGCGTGCTGGAAAAGCAGCTCGGCCAGCCGGTCGTCGTCGTCAACCGCGCCGGCGCCGGCGGCGAGATCGGCTTCACCGAACTGGCCCGTGCCAGGCCGGATGGCTACACCATCGGCTTCACCAACACCCCCACCATCGTGACGGTACCCATCGAGCGCCAGGCCCGCTTCACCCTGGAAAGCTTCAGCTTCATTGCCAATATCGTGGACGACCCCGGCGGGCTGTGGGTGCTGACGGCCAGCCCGGTGAAGTCGCTGGACGACCTGCTGGCCGAGGCCCGCCGCCGCCCTGGCCAGGTCAGCTACGGCACGACAGGCATCGGCAGCGACGACCACCTGGCCATGCTGGCGCTGGAACGCGCGACCGGCACCAGCTTCCTGCATATCCCCTTCGGCGGCTCCTCCCAGGTGCGCACCGCGCTGATGGGCCGCACCATCGACCTGGCCGTGGTGAACATGGGCGAGGGGATCACCGACATGCGCCAGGGCGTGGTCCGCCCGCTCGGCCAGCTGGCCACCCGCCGGTGGGAGGTGGCCGCCGAGGTGCCAACGCTGCGCGAACTGGGCCATGACGTGGTGGAGGGCAGCATGCGTGGCGTCGCCGCCCCGGCCGGCCTGCCGCCGGAAGTGCTGGCCCGGCTGGCCGAGGCGGTGCACCGCGCCGTCGCCACGCCGGAATTCCTGGCCGGCGCCCAGCAGCAACTCCTGCCGCTGCGCTTCCTCGGCCCGGCGGAATACACTGCGGAATTGCAGGCCCTGCGCGCCAACTATAGCCGCCTCTGGGCGCAGCACCCCTGGAAGGAATAGGCGCATGACGCTGAACATCACCCGGGCCGAGGCCTTCGTCTTCCGCGCCCCCATCGCCGTGCCGGTGGTCAACGCCTTCGGCGCCATGACCGAGCGCGTGGCGCTGTACCTGAAGCTGACCGACGCCGATGGCACCGAGGGCTTTGCCGAGGTCTGGGGCAACTTCCCCACGCTGACCGCCGACCACCGCGCCCGGCTGTTCGACGCCTTCATCGCCCCGCGCCTGCTGGCCGGGCCGATCAGCGATATCAACGCCTTCTGGCATGAGATGGACCGCCGCCTGCACGTCTGGGGCCTGCAGGCCGGGGAGCCCGGCGCCTATGCCGCCGCCCTGGCCGGCGCCGACCTGGCGCTGCACGACCTGGCCGCCCGCAAGGCCGGTCTGCCGCTGTGGCAGTATCTTGGCGGCACCGATGCCTCCGCCCTGCCCTGCTACGCCAGCGGCCTGAACCCGGACGAACAGGCCCTGGCCCAGGTGACGGCCGCTCGCGCCAAGGGCTACCGCGCCTTCAAGATAAAAATCGGCTTCGGCGAAAAGCGCGACGTCGCCACCCTGGCCCCGGTCTTCGCGGGCTTGCAGCCCGACGAGCGCTGCATGGTCGACATCAACCAGGGCTGGGATTTTGACAGCGCCGTCCGCATGGTGGAGGTGCTGCGGCAATTCCCGCTGGCCTGGATCGAGGAGCCGCTGACCTGCGACCGCCCGGCCTGGGAATGGGCCGCGGTGCGTGCCGCCGCGCGCAGCCCGCTGGCCGGCGGCGAGAATATCCGCGGCTCCCTGGACTTCGCCCAGGCCATTGCGGATGGGCGTTTCGGCGTGATGCAGCCGGATTGCGCCAAGTGGGGCGGCCATACCGCCACCCTGCCGGTGGCGCGCGCCATCGTCGGCGCCGGCAAGGTCTACTGCCCGCATTTCCTCGGCGGCGCGGTGGGCCTGATGCACAGCCTGCACCTGCTGGCGGCGGTGCGCGGCCCCCAGGGGAAGCAGGGCCTGCTGGAATGGGACGCCAACCCCAACCCGCTGCGCGAGGCCCTGCTGGACGACGTGCTGGCGCTGCACGAAGGCAAAGTGGCGCTGCCGACCGGACCCGGCCTGGGCTTCACGCCCGACTTCAGCCGCATCGCCCAGTACCAGGGCCTGCACCTGGACCGCCGCGCCGGGTAGGCGCCGGC
The DNA here is from genome assembly GCA_903835235.1 of uncultured Rhodospirillales bacterium. Taxonomy (GTDB): domain Bacteria; phylum Pseudomonadota; class Alphaproteobacteria; order Acetobacterales; family Acetobacteraceae; genus CAIMOR01. The sequence goes on along the minus strand of CAILMF010000031.1, from coordinate 10,866 downwards.
AGCGCGGCGCCAAACCGCGCCAACCTTGACTTAACCGACTGATTTATCTATATTTCCATCATCAACCGCGGCCGCGCCGGCTATTTGTCCGAAACCGGCACCGCCGCGCACCAGGCCATGGATGAAGCCCAGCTTCCCGATCACCCCGGGGCTGAGGATGAACGGGTAGAGGTCCCGCGCCCCCATGCTCCGGCTCAGCGCATTCATCGCCGAGGTCAGCGGCATCCAGGCCGCCATCAGCGTCGCGATATCCGGCGCGGCATAGCTGTCCAGGTCGATCTCAGCCGACATCTCGTCGCGCCGGTCCAGTTGCGGTTGCAGGCTGATCCCGAAGGCCGCGGCCATCTCCAGCGTGTCGACGATGTGCAGGTAATGCGCCCAGGTCTCGGCGAAATCCTCCCACGGGTGGGAGGTGGCATAGCTGGAGACGTAGTGCGCCTGCCAATCCGCCGGCGCGCCATTGGCGTAGTGCGCCTGGAGGGCGGCGTTGTAGTCCAGGCTCTCATCGCCGAAGACGGCGCGGCAGCCCTCCAGCTGGCCGCCATCACGCACCAGGCGGTCCCAGTAGTAGTGCCCGCTTTCATGCCGGAAATGGCCCAGCAGGGTGCGGTACGGCTCGCCCATCGCGGCGCGGCGCTGCTCGCGCTCGGCATCATCGGCCTCGGCCAGGGCGATGGTGATCAGCCCATTGTCGTGCCCGGTCATCACCTTGGGGCCGCCGGTCACCCCAGGGTCGGCCAGGATATCGAAGGCCAGGCCGATCTCCGGCTGCTCGGCCCGGGTCGGCACCGGCAGGCCCAGTTGCAGCAGCGAATACATCAGCCGGCGCTTGGCCGCCTCGATCAGCCGCCAGGGCGGCAGGTTGGCCGGTACGGTCAGGTCCGGCACCAGGTGGTTGTGACTGCACGCCTGGCAGAACCGGCTGTCGCTCTCGGCCGGCACCAGCCAGTTGCAGGCCTCATGGCTGGCATTGTCGCAGAACCGCCGCTGGCCCGGCTGGCCAAGCGTGCGGAACGCCTCGCCCTCCGGCTCCAGCGCGCAGAGCAGGCCGATATCGGCGCGATAGCCGAGCTGGTGGCGGCACCGCTCGCAGACGGTGTTCTCGAAGTAGAGGAGCTGGCCGCAGGCCTGGCAACGGAAGAGCTTCATGCCCGGGGCAACGCCGCGCCAGGCGCGGGGCTGAGACACAAACGCGTCAGGGCGCGCGCCTAACCTTCGCCTTGCGGCAACGCGCTACCCTTCGCCTTGCGGCGCGCGCCTACCCTTCGCCGTGCGGCAACGCGCTACCCTTCGCCTTGCGGCTCAAGGTCCACGCCCACTTCCAGCCGATGCGCCCCGCCGCCGAGGATCACCCCCAGCACCGGGCTGACATCGGCATAGTCGCGCCCCCAGCCGAGCACGACATGCTCGTCCTTCACCACAATCCCATTGGTCGGGTCCAGGTCCACCCAGCCATGCTCGGCGCCCAGCCAGCAACCGACCCAGGCATGGGACTGGTCCGCGCCGCGGCGGCGCTCCTGCCCCGGCGGCGGCCGGGTGCGGATATAGCCGCTGGTATACCGCGCTGGCAGCCCCAGATGCCGCAGCGCGCCAATCATCAGATGGGTGAAATCCTGGCAGACGCCCTCGCGCCGCTCCAGCACCTCGGAGATCGGCGTGCTCAGCGTGGTCACGCCGGCGCGGAAGCGGAATTCGCTGCGGATGCGCTGGTTCAGCTCCAGCAGCCCGGCCAGTACCGGCCGGCCCGGCGGAAAGCTCTTGGCGGCATAGGCGCCGGCCCCCGCATGCGCCGGCGCCATGCGGCTGCCGAAGCAGTATTCCGCCGCCTGCCAGGCGCCCGGCCCACCAAGCCGGGCCTGCGCCGCCACCTGCTCCCAGGCCGGCGTCGCCGCGGCCGCGGGCGCCTCGGGGAAGCGGACTTCCACCACCGCCTCGGTCGTCACCTCGAATTCCGGGTGCGGCAGGTCCAGGAACAACCAGGTCACCAGGTTGCCGAAATGGTCCACGCCGTCCCGCCGCCGCGCCGCCTTCGGCGTCACGCTCAGCCCCGCCGCCAGCACCCGTTGCCAGGGCAGCGCCCGCGGCCGCAGATGTACCATGTGCGCGGCCAGGTCCACCGGCGTGGCGTAGCGGTACCGCGTGGTGTGGCGCACCTTGTAGATCATCAGGCCATGCCCCTACGCCATGCCCCTGAGGCGCCGGCCCTCGGCCTCCACGCCCAGGCTGCGCACCGCCGGCAGCAGCGCGAAGTAACGCCGGGTGATCCGGTCCGACAGGTCGGCCACCGCCTCCGCCAGCGTCTTCAGCCGCGGCGCCAGCGCCACCGCCGCGCCGGCCTGCTGCGGCGCCGCCAGCACGTCGCGCGTCATCGCCTGCACCGAATCCAGCATGGCCGCGGCCATCCCGGCCAGCGGGCTGTCGGTGCGGCCGCCGAGTTCGGCCAGCAGGTCGCGGGTCGCGGCCAGTTGGAAGGCCAGGCCGCGCGGATTGCCCTCATCCGCCATCACCAGGTCCAGCACCGGCCCGGCCTGCAGCACGGACAGGTAGCGGGTGCGATAGGTGATCACCGAGTCGCGCAGCTCCAGCGCCAGCCGCAGCCCCGGCTCCAACCGGCTCGGCCGGCTCACCCCGCCCGGCTGGTCCAGCACGCAGGCGAGTTCATTGGCGATGGCGCGGGCGCGCTCCACCCGGCGGCCCAGGTCCAGGAACAGTCGGCCACCGCCGCGCACCATGTTCTCCGCCGCCAGTCCGGCGACGGTGGCGCTGAACTGCAACACCCCGGTCATCGCCTGGGACAGCGTCTCCAGCCCCTTCGCAGTGGCGCGGGTCTCGCGCACCCGGTGCAGCGAAGCCGAGAGCGTCCGCAGCGACTGGTTCAGCGTGCCGTGCACTTCGCCGGTCAGCCGGTCGCGCAGCAGCTCGGCCAGCCGATGCACCTCCTCCAACAGGCCCGCCAGCGGGCCGTTGACGGCGGCCACCTGGCGCAACTCGGCGCCCAGCGCGGCCGGGCCCAGGCCCTGCACGGCCTCCGCCTTCACCAGCCTGGCCACCACCAGGCAGGCGGTCAGGCTCTGCAATTCCGCCACTTCGCGCGGCGTCGGTGTCGGCCGCTCGATCCAGGCAATGGCCAGGCGCAGCAGCCGGGCATTGCCTTCCAGCCGCTCCAGGTAGCGCCCCAGCCAGAAGAAGTTGTCGCCGACCCGACTCGGCAGGTCGCCGGTGGTGCGGCGGATCGGCAACGCCGCCACGCCAAGATGCGCCGGGCCGAGCAGCTCGGTCTCCTCCTCCGCCGCCACCCACACATCCTTTGAAAGGGCATGCAGCGGCAGGCGGCCGGTGATCACGTCCTGCTCGCTCAGCACCCGTGCCAGGCCGCCGGGCATCGCCTGCCATTGCGTACCGTCGAACACCAGGAACAGCCGCACCACCACCGGGCGCGGCACCATGCCCTCCGGGCCGACGCAGGGCGCCACGGAAGGACGCAACGGCGGCAGCGCCACATGCTCCTCGCCGGCGGCGGCGATGCGGGTGGCCAGTTCGGCCCGCGCCGCGAGATCGAGCTGATGCACCGCCACCGGGTTCTCGGTGCCATCAAAGGCCGAGCGGATGCGCCATTCCGGCAGCTCCGCCAGCACCGCCTCGCGCGCCGCGGCGTCGCCCAGCCAGCGCACGGGCAGGCTGGGCAGCAGCAATTCCTCGCCCAGCAGGTGGCGGGCCAGGGCGGGCATGAAGGCGGCCAGCGCCGGCGCTTCGGCAAAGCCGGCACCGGGGTCGTTGACCACGCGCACATTGCCTTCGCGCATGGCGTCCAGCAGGCCCGGGATGCCGTCGGCCGCACCGGATTCCAGCTCCAGCGGGTCCAGGGTGCGGCCATCCTGCCGGCGCAGCAGCACGTCCACCCGCTGCAACCCCTTCAGCGTCTTCAGGAACAGCAGGCCGTCGCGCACCGTCAGGTCACCGCCTTCAACCAGGCTGCAACTCAGCTCCCGCGCCAGCACCACATGCTCGAACCACAGCTTGTCGCCGGGGCCGGCGGTCAGCAGCGCCAGGCCGGGGTTGCCACCGGTATGCGGCGCCAGGCGCTGCATGGCGTCCTGCCAGGTCTCGAAGAAGGGCCGCAGCCGGCGCAGCTGGGTGGAGCGGAACAGCTCCGGCACCACCCGGGCCAGGGCGCGCCGGTTCTCCAGCGCATAGGCCACGCCGGCGGCATCCGCGGTGCGGTCGGCCAGCACCAGCCATTGGCCATCGACGTCGCGCATCACCTCGGCGGAATACAAGTGCAGCCGCGGTGGCTTGGCCGGCCCCTCGGTGGCGCGGCAGGGCCGCAGGAAGGCCGGGTTGGCGTAGACCAGGGCCGGCGGCAGCAGCCCGTCCGCCAGCAGCGACTGCTGGCCGTAGACATCGGCCAGCACGGCGTCCAGCAGCCGGGCACGCTGGGCCAGGCCTTCGGCGAGCATGGCGAATTCGCCGGCGCTCAGCGGCAGCGGAATCGGGTCGCACCGCCAGCCGACTGGCGCGGCGCCGGGCAGCAGGCTGGTCAGCCCCTCATCCTGGAAGATGCGGTCCAATTGCTGGCCACGTTCCGCCAGCACGTCGCGACCCAATCCGGTCAGCGTCGCGTGCAGCAGGCGCCAGGGCGGCCGCAGCCCGCCGCTGCCGTCCACCATTTCATCCCGGGGTTCGATCATTCGGGCCGGATGCTTAAAGCAATATCCCCGCCGATGGAATCATCCGCGGGCATTTGCCTGTCCTTGTTGCAGCGGCGGCAGCAAGCCGGCCCCGCGCTTGAGCCGGATGCGTTGAGGCGAAATCGCCGAAAACGTTGAAGCCCGCGACCTTCAAGACGCTGAAGCGTGCCGCTGGAGCGCAAGCGAAGGCAGCACGCTTCAGGCCCCGCGCCGCAGGTCCAGCGTGCGCGGCGTCTCCAGCGAGACCACCGGCTCCGGCGGCTCCATCGGCCCCGGCGTATGACCGAAGGCCTGGAATCGGGTCCGCCGCCGGGCCTCGGCCTCGTTCGCGTTCACCGGCAGGGACTCGTAGCTCAACCCGCCGGGGTGGGCGACGTGGTGCGTCAGCCCGCCCAGGCTGCGACCGGTCCAGCGGTCGTAGATATCAAAGGTGAGTGGCGTCTGCGCCGGCACGGTCGGGTGCAGGGCCGAGGGCGGCGCCCAGGCCTTGAAGCGCACCCCGCCGACGAACTCGCCCTCGCGCTCGGTCCGCGTCATCGGCACCGCCTGGCCATTGCAGGCGAGGATGTAGCGTTCCTCCACCCAGCCGCTCACTTTTGCTTGTACCCGCTCGCAGGAGGAGTCCACGTAGCGCGCGGTCCCGCCGGCCGCGGCTTCCTCGCCCAGCACGTGCCAGGGCTCCAGCGCGTGGCGCAGTTCCAGCCCGGTGCCGCGCACCATGGTCTCACCGATCTTGGGGAAGCGGAATTCCTGGTGCGGCACGAACCAGGCGGGGTCCATCGCAAAGCCGTGGTCCCCGAGTTCCGCCAGCACGTCCTGGAAGTCCTGGTTGTTCCAGTGCGGCATCAGGAAGTCGTCATGGATGCGGGTGCCCCAGCGCACCAGCTTGCGCTCATACGGGCGCTGCCAGAAGGCGGCGATGGCGGCGCGCATCAACAGCGTCTGCGCCGCGGACATGCGGGCATGCGGCGGCATTTCGGCGGCGCGGTATTCCACCAGGCCGAGGCGCCCGCTGCTGCTGTCCGGCGAGTACATCTTGTCGATGCAGAACTCGGTGCGGTGGGTATTGCCGGTGACATCCGCCAGGATGTTGCGGAACACGCGGTCGACCAGCCAGGGCGGGCTGGGCTGGTCACGCCTGATCTGCGTGAAGGCGAATTCCAGCTCGCCCACGCTGTCCATCCGCGCCTCGTCGATGCGCGGGTGCTGGCTGGACGGCCCGATGAACAGGCCGCTGAACAGGTAGCTCATGCTCGGGTGGTTGTGCCAGAAGCCCAGCAGGCTCTTCAGCAGGTCCGGCCGGCGCAGGAAGGGGCTGTCGCTGGCCTGGGCCGCGCCCATGACGATGTGGTTGCCGCCGCCGGTGCCCACGTGCCTGCCGTCCAGCATGAACTTCTCGGCCGCCAGGCCGACCTGGCGGGCTTCCTCGTACAGCGTCTCGGTGCGGTCCACATGCTCGGCCCAGCTGGCCGAGGGGTGGATGTTGACCTCGATGACGCCGGGGTCGGGCGTGACGGAGAAATGGGTCAGGCGCGGGTCGCGCGGCGGCAGGTAGCCTTCCAGGATCACCTTGCGGCCCATCTCCTCGGCGATGTCCTCCACCGCGGCGGTCAGGTCCAGCCAGTCCTCGGCCTGCATCAGCGGCGGGTAGAAGACGTGCAGCAGCCCGCCACGGGCTTCCACCGCCAGCGCGGTGCGGACCAGTTCAGGGTCGCCCCGGCCGACCACCGGCAGTTCCTGCGCGCGCGGGCGGAACGCGTCCAGGCCATCACCCATGCCGGCGCCGCCCTGGCCTTGCGGCCCACGCTGCGCATGGGCGCGCTGGTAGGGGTTCACGCCCTCGCCGCCCGGCACCGGCACGCGGCGGAAGGCCTGGTGCGGCGGCAGCGGCGGCAGGGTCTCGAAGGGGTCGCGCTCATACTCGGCCTGAATGCTGGCCGGGTCGGCCCAGGGCAGGCTTTCCAGCGGAAGGCGCAGGCCGACCGGGCTGTCGCCGGGTATCAGGAACATGTGGTCGCCGCGGAAGAACCAACGGCCCGACTGCCAGCGGCGATTGCCGTCCTGCCAGACCCGGCGCAGCGGCAGCACGCTGCCGACCGGGCTGGCCAGCCCCTGGGCAAACACTTTTGCCATCCGCTCCCGCTCGAGGGGATCGCGCAGGCGGGCGTCTTCCACCACCACATTGGCCGGGAGGCGATGCTCCTTCCACAGGTAGTAGTGGATGTCCTCATAGGCCGGGTTGACCAATGACGGGTCCACCTGCAGCCGCTCGGCCAGCAGGCCGGCGAAGCGGGCGGCCTCGGTGGCCGAGGCGTCGTCGCGGTCGTCGTCGGAGGCCAGCAGCTCGGGATTGCGCCACACCGGCTCGCCATCCGTCCGCCAATGGGAATACAGCGCCCAGCGCGGCAATTGCTCACCGGGGTAGTGCTTGCCCATGGCGTATTGCAGCGCGGCGCCCGGCGACCACTTCGGCACCAGGCGGCGCAGCAGCCGGCCGGCATAGGCGCGCTTGGTCGGCCCCAGCGCATCCGTGTTCCATTCCGCCGCGTCCATGTCGTCGGCGGCGATGAAGGTCGGCTCGCCGCCCATGGTCAGGCGCACGTCGCCAGCCTTCAGCGCCACGTCCACGCGCTGGCCGGCGGCCAGGATGTCCTGCCATTGCCGTTCCGTGTACGGCTTGGTGACGCGGGGCGTTTCCTTCACCCGCGTCACGGACATCGCGAAGTCGAACTCGGTCTCGGCCGGTTCCGCCATGCCGGAGATGGCCGCGGCCGAAGCCGGCTCCGGGCTGGCTGCCAGCGGGATATGCCCCTCGCCCGCCATCAGGCCGGAGGTCGCGTCCAGCCCGATCCAGCCGGCGCCGGGCAGGTAGACCTCGGCCCAGGCGTGCAGGTCGGTGAAGTCGCTGCTCGGCCCCTCGGCGCCCTGCACCGGCTTCACATCCGGCACCAGCTGGATCAGGTAGCCGCTGACGAAGCGGGCGGCGAAGCCGAGGTTGCGCAGCACCTGCACCAGCAGCCAGGCGCTGTCGCGGCAGCTGCCCTTCTGCTTGCCCAGCACTTCCTCGGGTGTCCAGACGCCAGGTTCCAGCCGCACGACGTATTCGGTGCGCTCCTGGATCTGCCGGTTCAGGTCGATCAGCACGTCGATGGTGCGCTTCGGCTCCCGCGGAACGCCGGCCAGGAAGCCCTTCAGCAGCGGGCCGACCGGCGCGCATTTGCGGAACGGCGCCAGTTCCTCCTCCAGCACCGGGTCGTAGGTGAAGGGGAAGGTTTCTGCCTCTGGCTCCAGGAAGAAGTCGAAGGGGTTGATGGTCGCCATGTCGGCGACGAGATCGACCGTGACGTCGAAATGCGTGACCCGTTCCGGGAAGACCACGCGGGCGAGGAAGTTGCCCTGCGGGTCCTGCATCCAGTTCAGGAAGTGCGGTTGGGGCGCGATCTTCAGCGCGTAGCTGATGATGGGCGTGCGGGCATGCGGCGCCGGGCGCAGCCGGATGGTCTGCGGCCCCAGCGTGACGGCGCGCTCATACTTGTAGGAGGTGCGGTGGTGCAGGGCGACGTGCAGGGACATTTTGGCCTGGATGCGGTTCGGTCGTGCGGGCAGCGGGCGGGCGGTCGGCCCCGGGCAAGCAAGAAGCGCACCCGTGACCAAGCCGGGCAGGTAGGGCAGCGCGCGCAACAAGTCCACGCCAATCGCCGCCGATGCCTTGACGCTGGCGCATGGCTGGGGCAGCGCCGCCTTGGCGCTGACGCCCGCTTTGGCGCAGATTGCCCAAGCATTGGGCGGCCAGCCAAGGCAACGTGACCATGCCGTGAATGCATGGCCCAGCGCCGGTGGCGCCCGGGCCGCACACCGCTTCCTGAAGCGGTGATCATGCTCAAGCCGCTTTCGAGAGGCTCATTCCCGGCTTGCGGCGAATTCGCCTCAGCCGATCAGGCTCTACTGCATGCCCAGGTCGGCCGCCGCCCGGGCCTCGAAGGCGCAGCAGGCCGCGGTGTGGTTCTGGCCGATGAAGCCGCCGCGCACGGTGCCTGGTTCCACCCGCTTGAAGGCGTCCCGAAAGCCGTCTGGCAGGCGGTAGCTGTCCGGCGGCGCCAGCCACAGGCGGAACAGCAGCCGGCGGCGTTCGGGGGCGGCATGGTCGTCGAATTCGGTGCGGCTGTGGACGCAGGCGTGGTTGTTCATCAGTTGCAGGTCGCCCGGGCGCAGCCAGGTGCTGAACATTAGGTCGTCCCGCCGCATCAGCGCATCCAGCAGCGCCAGCGCCTCGGCCTGGGCCGGTGTCAGGTCCGGCACGCCCGCCATGCCCTGGGCGTGCTTCAGCCGGTTGCGGTTCCAGCGGCCGAAGACCCGGCCATCCCGTTCCGCCACCACCGGGCAGGTCAGGAAGGCGCCTTCATCGGCGGCCTGCTCGCCCTGGCGAGAGAAGCAATAGGTGTCGTGCAGCCGCTCCGCCAGGTCGGGCCGTTCGCGCGCCATGGTGTTGTGCGCGGCCAGCGTTGACGTCGCCATGCTCATGCCGCCGGCCAGCGCGTCGTTGTAGCAGGCCAGCAGCACGACATCTGACGTGTCCGTATGGAAATCCAGGTCGGCATTGCTGTTGTAGCCGCGCCCAGTGCCGGTGCGGTAGGCGTTGCCGGCATTCTCCACCCGGCTGACATAGTGGGTCTGCTTGCCCTGCGGCCGCGCCACGCCGAAATGCAGGCCGATGGCCCAGGTCATCAGCTCGAATTCTTCTTGGGAAACGCCCTCCCGCGGCAGGCCGCGCACCAGCGCCAGGCCGCGGCCGCTGCGCTGCTCCTCGAAGGCGGCGCGCAGGGTCGGCAGGGCGCCGCCCAGGTCGAAATCACCGCGGCGGTAGCCCAGCAGCGGCTGGCCTTCACGGAAGGCGGCACGGGTGGCGCCCAGCAGGTCGCGGGCGCCGGCTTCGGTCAGGGTGAACAACCAGCTGGGGTCGGCGGCCAACTCCGCTGCGTTCCATTCCGGCCGACTGCCGGCGCTAATCGGCCGCATCAGCGTTCCCTCCACATGCCCGCGGATGCAAGCATGCGCCGGCACCGCCGGCAACCACGCCGCCCGGGTGGCGCGTGTTGAAATTTCCCACACGCTAACCACATCGATCGCGCCGGCGAATCCCGGACACCCCGAAAACGAGGAGACGACTGATGGACGGATTGCTGGGACTGAATGGCCTGCAACCCGCGGCGCTGGGCACGCCGGCGCGGCGCGGCTTCGTCATGGGCACGCTGATGGCGGGCTTCACCATGGCCACCGCCCATGGCCAGGCCGCACCGATCCACACCGACAGCACCGGCCTGCTGGCCGGCGAGGTGCAGATCCCGGTCTCCGATGGCCATATCCCGGCCTACGTCGCCTCCCCCGCTGGCCGCGGCAGGCACCCGGTGGTGCTGGTGCACGAGGAAATCTTCGGCGTCCACGAGTACATCAAGGACACCTGCCGCCGCCTGGCCAAGCAGGGCTACCTTGCCATCGCGCCGGAATTCTACGCCCGCCTCGGCGACCTCTCGAAGATGACGGACGTGCCGACCATCATCCGCGACGTCATCAGCAAGGCGCCGGACGCCACGCTGCAATCCGATGTCAACTGGGCGCTGGCCTGGGCCGAGACCAGCGGGCGCGGCAATACCGCCCGCGTTGCCGTCACCGGCTTCTGCCGCGGTGGCCGCAACACCTGGCTGACCGCCGCCAGCAACAACCAGATCAAGGCCGCGGTGGCCTGGTATGGACCGGTCGGCGGCGCGACCAGCCCGATCCAGCCGCAGACGGCGACCGACCTGGCCGGCCAGTTGAACTGCCCGCTGCTGGGCCTGTATGGCGGCGCCGATACCGGCATTCCCGTGGACAGCGTGCGGGCGGCGGAAGCCAAGGCGAAGGCGGCGGGCAAGACGGTGGAAATCCATGTCTACCCGGAGGCTCCGCACGGCTTCCACGCCGACTACCGGCCGACCTACCGGCGCGAAGCGGCCGAGGATGGCTGGCAGCGCATGCTGGCCTGGTTCAAGCGCTACGGCGTTTAGCAGGCTGCGGAAATTCTACCACGGAAGGGCAACAAAGGTCGCAATGGAATCCGTCCGGGCCTTTGCCTGAAACTTCCTGTCGCTCCGCGTCGGCGCCGCGAATCAATGTTGCGGCGTCCGGTGCCGAAAATCGAATT
>CAILMF010000030.1 GCA_903835235.1 uncultured Rhodospirillales bacterium | reverse complement strand
CGCACCCTTTGGGCGCCTGATTCAGCCCTCCGGCCGCTACGCGCCTCCGGCCATCAGGCGCACCCTTTGGGCGCCTGATTCAGCCCTCCGGCCGCTACGCGCCTCCGGCCATCAGGCGCACCCTTTGGGCGCCTGATTCAGCCCTCCGGCCGCTACGCGCCTCCGGCCATCAGGCGCCGCCCCAGGCCGGGTTCACCAGCGGGCTCGGCGTGGCCATCGCGCCGCGCGCCGCCTGGTATTCCCGCCGCAGCCGCGCCACCAGCTCGGCCGCGGGCACCACGGCATCCACCATGCCAATCCCCTGGCCGCTGCCCCAGATATCCTTCCACTTCTTCTTATTGTCGCCGCTGCCGAAGTTCATGGCAGACGGGTCGCTGCTCGGCAGCTTCTCCACGTCCAGCCCCGCCCGCGTCAGGCTGGGCGCCAGGTAGTTGCCGTGCACGCCGGTGATCAGGTTGGTGTAGATGATGTCGCTGGCGCTGCTGTCCACGATCATCTGCTTCTGCTCCGGCAGCGCCCGGGCTTCCGGCGTGGCGATGAAGGCGCTGCCGACATAGCCGAAATTGGCCCCCAGCACTTCCGCCGCGGCAATGCTGCGGCCATGCGCCATGGCGCCCGACAGCGCGATGGGGCCATCGAACCAGGCCCGCGTCTCCTGCATCAGCGCGAAGGGGCTCTGCGCCCCGGCATGGCCGCCGGCGCCGGCGGCCACCACAATCAAGCCATCCGCGCCCTTGTCGATGGCGGAATGTGCGAAGCGCTGGCTGATCACGTCATGCATCACGTAGCCGCCATAGGAATGAATGGCGGCATTCACCTCCGGCCGTGCACCCAGGGAGGTGATGATCAGCGGCACCTTGTGCTGCACGCAGACCTGCAGGTCCTGCTCCAGCCGGTCATTGCTGCGGTGGACGATCAGGTTGATGGCATAGGGCGCGGCGGGCCGGTCCGGATGCGCGCGGTCATGCGCCGCCAGCCGCTCCTCGATCTCGCACAGCCATTCGTCGAACTGCGCCGCCGGGCGGGCATTCAAGGACGGCATGGAGCCGATGACGCCGCTGGTGCATTGCGCCACCACCAGGTCGGGCACGGAGATGATGAACAGCGGCGAGCCGATCACGGGCAGCGAAAGCCGCCCCTTCAACTTCTCAAGCAGGGACATCGCAGGCTCTCCTCAGCGCTTCAACACGCCGGCCATGATGGCCTGCACTTCCGGTGATACCAGCTGCTGGCGGAACAGCACCATCTCGGCGGCGATCTGCTCGTGCACCGCCTCCGCCCCGCGCCGCAGCAGGCCCTTGGTCAGCCGCATGCTGGTGCGCGGCTTGGCCGCCAGGCGCTTGCACACGCTGAGCGCGTAGGCGCCGAGTTCCTCGGGCGGCAGCACCTTGTTGACCAGGCCAATCTGCTCCGCCGTAGCCGCGTCGAAAAAGTCGCCAAGCAGGATCAACTCGGCCGCTTTGTGCCGCCCGGCCAGCGCCGGCACCAGCATGGAAGCGCCGAGTTCCGGCACCAGGCCCAAATCCACGAAGGGCATGCGGAACCGCGCGGCAGTGCTGCAATAGACCATGTCGCAATGCAGCAGCAGCGTGGTGCCGATGCCGATCGCCAGGCCGTCCACCGCGGCCACCACCGGCTTGGGGTAGGTCGGCAGGCAGCCATAGATCCGCGCGCTGTCGGAATGCTGCTTCTGCGGCTCGTCCTTGGCCTTCTGGAAGTCGCCGATGTCATTGCCGGCCGAGAACACGCCGCCGGTGCCGGTGATCAGCACGCAGCCCACCGCGTCATCGGTGGCCGCGCTGTCCAGCGCATCGGCAATGGCCTTGTACATGTCCCGCGTCAGCGCGTTCTTCTTCTCCACGCGGTCGAGCGTGATGCGGCACACCCCGTCGATCAGCTCGACACGGACATTCTCGGACATGCGTTTGCTCCTCGTTTGCGCCTATCCCGCCCGAGGTTGACGCATACGTCAAGCCGCTTGTTCCAAGGTCGAGGCAACGTCACGCGTGGTCACCGGCATCGAAGGGCGCGCGATCAGCGCTTCGCCGCCACCGCCGCCCGATACGCCTCGATGCGCGCTTTCAACCCCGGCCGCGCCGCCGAGCGCACCAGCGCCGCCAGGTCGGCCGCGTCATCGGCGCCGCGGGTACGGGCGTGCAGCAGCGCCACCGTCGGCGCATCCAGCCGCGCCGCGGCCACCGTCGCGGCGGCAATTGCCTCGGCCGGGTCGGCCACCACCTGCGTCGCCAGGCCCAGCGAAAGCGCCTCGGCCGCCCTCATCTCCCGCCCCGCCAGCAGCAGCGCCCGTGCCTGCGTTGCGCCGACGCGCTCGGCCAGCCGCGCCGTGCCCAGCGCCAGGCCGAAGGCCGGGCCGGGGAAGGAGAAGCTGGCTCCTTCCAGCGCCACCCGATGGTCGCAGGCGGCGAACAAATCCGCCCCGGCGCCAAAGGTTCGCCCGCTGCCCACCGCCAGCGTGCTCACCGGCATGCCCGCCAGCTTCTGCAACAGCAGCTCTATGTGCACCACGCGCAGCAGCAGGTCGCCGTCGGTCAGCTCCGTCAGGTCGGAAAGGTCGAAGCCGGTGCAGAAATGCCGGCCCTCCCCGCGCAGCACCACCAGCCGCGCACCATCGGCCACCGCCTGGTCCAGCCCGCCATCCAGCGCCGCCACCAGCGCCGGCGACAAGGCGTTGCCGCGCGACGGATTGGCCAGCACCAGCGTGGCGATATCGCCCTGGCGTTCCAGCCGGAAGGTCACAGCTTGCCCTTCACGCCCGCCAGCACGCGGTCCACGAAGTAGCCGGACAGGCCGGTATAGGTGTTGGGGTCCAGCACAGCGTCGATCTCGGCCTCGGTCAGCGCCGCGGCAATGGCGTTGTTGGCCAGCAGCGCGGTCTTCAGGGGAATACCATGCTCGAAGGCGTGCATGCACACCTCGTAGACCATCTCATGCGCTTCCTGCTTGCCCACCTTGTGGCCCAGCGTGAACATCACCGGCTCGCTCATCAGCAGGCCGTTCAGCGCGCCCAGGTTGCGCTGCATCATGTCGCCGCGCACGGTCAGGCCGCGCAGCACGAAGCCGGTCTTCATCACGGCCGCATGCGTCATGCACATCAGCCGGCTGGTGAACTCGCGCTCGGATTGCAGCACGATCTTGTCGCGCTCATGGTCGGCGATGACGCATTCCACCGCCTGCGGCACAATGGCGCGCACGGCACGCGCGAGGGCGACAATGCCCTCGCAGGCCGGCGGGTTGCGCTTGTGCGGCATGGTGCTGCTGCCGACCTTGCCGGGGTTGAACGGCTCCTCCAGCTCGGAGAACTCGGTCTTCTGCAGCTCGTAGATCTCATGCGCGATCCGGCCCAGCGTGCCCGCCAGAATGCCCAGCGTGCAGGCCAGCTCCGCCATTCCGTCGCGCGCGGTGTGCCAGGTGATCAGGCCATTCGCCAGGCCAAGCTCCGCGAACAGCCCGTCCTGCACCGCCGCGCCCTTGTCCCCCAGCGCCGCCAGCGTGCCGATGGCTCCGGCGAAGCTGCCCACCAGCACGCGTTCGCGCATCTGCGCCAGGCGGTCCATGCTGCGGGCAATCTCGGCGGCCCAGCCGGCGGCCTTGAAGCCGAAGGTGATCGGCAGCGCCTGCTGACCATGGCTGCGCCCGGCCATGGCAAGGTCGCGATGCTTCTCGGCCAGGGCGCAGGCGGCGGCCAGCAGCGCCTTCATGCCGGCGTCGATCTCGTCCAGCCCTTCCTTCACCTGCAGCACCACGCCGGTGTCCATGATGTCCTGCGTGGTGGCGCCGTAGTGCACCCATTCCATCGCCGGCGTCGGGCTGGCCTTCTTCATCTCCCGCAGCAGCGGCACGATCGGGTGGCTGGTGCGGTCCATCTCCAGCTTCATCGCGTCCAGGTCCAGCAGCTCCACCTTGCAGGTGGCGATGATGGTCTCCGCCGCATCCGCCGGGATGATGCCGAGCCGCGCCTGCACGCGGGCCAGCCCCGCTTCCACGTCCAGCCACTTCTGCACGCAATTCTCGTCCGAGAAGATTTCCCGCATGCGCGGCGTGCTGAACTGGTCGCGGAACAGGCGGCTGTCGCTGACGTAGGTACCCATGGTCGTGTCCTCGGCTGGTTGCCGCCAGGGTGCAACCGCCCCGCGCCAGAGGCAACCGGCTAGCCTTCCCGACACTTCCGCGCCACCATGGCGGCTCGGGAGAAAACCGCATGCGCCTCGAAATCAATGACACGCTGGCAGAACTGCGCCAGCAACTCCGCGGCTTCGTCACCGCCAAACTCCACCCCGTGGCCGCCGAGATCGACCGCACCGGCCAGGTGCCGGACGCGGCCTGGGACCTGATGCGCGACCAGGGCCTGCTGGGCATGCTGATGCCGGCGCAATACGGCGGCATGGATGCCGACCTGCCCACCTACTGCATCGCGCAGGAGGAGCTGGGCCGCAGCCATCGCGTCTTCACCCTGATCCTGGACTACACCTCCGGCCTCTGCCCCACCGGCATCCTGAAGCTGGGCACCGAGGCGCAGCGCGAGCGCTGGCTGCCGGGCCTGGCCAGCGGGCGCCTCCGCGCCAGCTTCGGCCTGACCGAACCCGATGCCGGCAGCGACGCCGCCGCCATGAAGACCCGCGCCACCAAGGCGCCGGGCGGCTGGGTGCTGAACGGCCGCAAGCACTGGATCAGCGGCGCCAACAAGGCCGACGTCATCATGCTGATGGCGGTGACGGACCCCGAGAAGCGCGCCCGCGGCGGCATCACCGCCTTCCTGCTGGAAAAGGGCACCCCGGGCTTCGAGGTCACGCGCGTCGACACCACCATCGGCAGCGAGGCCATCGAGCTGGCCGAACTCACCTTCACCGACTGCTTCCTGCCCGATGACGCCGTGCTGGGCGAAGTGGGCAAGGGCTTCGCCGCCGCCATGGGGTCGCTGGTGCATGGCCGCATGGGCGTCTCGGCGGCCTGCATCGGCGCCGCCGACCGCCTGCTGGAAATGAGCATCGAGCACGCGAAGAACCGCACCACCTTCGGCAAGCCGCTCAGCGAACGCCAGGCGATCCAATGGATGCTGGCCGACAGCGCGGTGGAGCTGAACGCCTGCCGCGCCTTCATGTACGAGGTGCTCCGCCAGCACGCGCGCGGCGAGGAGCTTGGCCAGGCCACGGCACAAGTGAAACTGATGTGCAGCGAGATGGTCGGCCGCGTTGCCGACCGCGCGGTGCAGATCCATGGCGGCGCCGGCCTGGTGCGCGGCGGCTTGCCGGTAGAGCGCTTCTACCGCGACATCCGCCACTACCGCGTCGGCGAAGGTGCCTCCGAAATCCAGCGCATGCTGATCGCCCGGGAGTTGCTGGCATGAAGCGCCGCGTTTTCCTCGCCTCCGTCCTTGCCACCCCCGCGCTGGCGCAGGCCCCGGCGGGCTGGCCAGACCGCGCGGTGCGGCTGATCAACCCCTGGACCCCCGGCGGCCCGGCCGACCTGGTGGCCCGCCCGCTGGCGCAGCGGCTGACGGATACGCTGGGCAAGCCCATGGTCATGGAGAACCGCGCCGGCGCCAATGGCACCATCGCCACCGCGCTGGTGGCCCGCAGTGCGCCGGATGGTCATACCGTGCTGTTCGGCCATGCCGGGCCCAACACCATCAGCCCGGTGTTCCAGGCCAATGTCGGCTTCGACCCGGTGCGCGACTTCACCCCGGTGACGCAGCTGGTCAGCTCGCCGCTGGTGCTGGTCACGCGGATGGGGCTGGGCGCGGACAACATCGCGGCGCTGATCGCCAAGGCCAAGGCGGCGCGGGAGCCGCTGACCTATGGCTCGGTCGGCCCGGCCAGCACCACGCATTTGGCCGGCGAGATGCTGGCCCGCGACGCCGGGGTGCGGCTGCTGCATGTGCCCTTCACCGGCGCGGCGGCGCCGATCACGGAGATGCTGGCCGAGCGGATCGACATGTGCTTCCTCAACGCCGGCGCGGTCATGCAGCACATCCGCGCCAACCGGCTGCGGCCGATGGCGGTCAGCACGCTGCGCCGCAACGTGGCGCTGCCGGAACTGCCGACCCTGCACGAGAGTTTTCCGGGCTTCGAGGTGAACAGCTGGTACGGCATCTTCCTGCCCGCCGCCGCGCCGGCCTGGATGGTGGAACGCTACCACGCCGAGTTCACCACCGCGCTGGCCACGCCCGAGATCACCAAGCTGTACAACGACAATGGCCTGGACGTGGAAGGCACCTCGCCCGCCGCCTTCACCGCCAAGGTCGCGGCCGATATCGCCAAGTGGCGGGCCTTGCAGGCGGCAACTGGGATCAGGGTGGAGTAGCGGTTTCGTTGCGCTTCGCGTAACCTGCTGCCGGGGCGAGCGGAGGCGGGGCCGTGGCGGAAGCGAAGACGCGCGAGCAGGCGCAGGCCGAGTGGTGGGCAGGCTGGTGGGCGCAGGATTTTTCTTGGGCCGGGCTTGTGGGGACGCGGGTGGGATGGTTTCAACTTGCCACCCACGGCAATTTAAATGGCGACCAGAACCTTCAAGAGTATTGGCGACGCGACCCGATCAGTAACGCCGTCCGCGACGATACAGAGCTACTGGCTGCCGGCGAGCTACTTGCCGCGCCGGACGGCAAGCTATGGCATCTGGCGCATGTGCCGCTGTATTGGGCGGATGGTAGCCCAGCCAAGGCCGATTGGGATGATCCACTGAAGGTGCGGCTGGCGGCGTTGGTGCAGGCCCGGTTGGCGGCCGGGGTCGAGTTCCGGTTTAAATCCGGCATCCCCGACGGACCGGACGGCCGGGCGCAGCTCACAGGCGCGGTGCTGCTGGCGACACCAGACTGGGATGCCGCCACGCCTGTCCATCTGATGCTGGTATGGTCCTGGTTGGCGGACTGGAAAGCGACGGGGGCAGTGTTCGGACGAGAATTTGTTTGCCAGCACGCTAATTTTTTCGGAGGCGTTTCCACCTTCAACGGTGCAACGTTCGCGGGCGAAGCCAACTTCTTTGAGGCGACCTTCGCGGGAGTAGCCGACTTCTTTGGCGCGACGTTCGCGGGCGCAGCCACCTTCTCGGGCGCGAATTTCTCGACCGACGCCCGCTTTTCTCGCGCGACCTTCTCGGACGGCGCTGGTTTCACGTTCGCGACCTTCTCAAGCCGGGCCGAATTCGACGACGCGACCTTCTCAAGCCGGGCCGGATTCAACTACGCGACCTTCTGTGGCTATACCAAATTCTCTAGTGTTACATTTCTGAATTCCGCTAGATTCGACAGCGCGAAATTCGAAGGTCCGCTTACTTTCATCGCAGCGAAGTTCTTGGGCGAGGCCAGTTTTGCCCAAGGCGTCACCTGGCCCAGCAAGGCGGAACATTGGCACCAGGCCTTTTTCAATGCCCAAATCCACAACCTGCTCGACTTTATGGACAGCAGACTTCACATCCTGGCCGCTTTCGACGGCATCCGCTTCCGGCAGGATTCCGCCCTATTCCTCGACAAAGTGCCGGAAAGCGAGGCGCAGGGCCAGTTCATTCGCGAAGCAAAGTTGGCCAAGGTTCCCGCTCGCTCCGAGGGCCTGTATAAGGAAGGCGACTACGGCGGGTGGCATCAATCCAACTGGTTCTGGCAGCGGGCCGCCTATCGCTCCGCCTATGACGAACGCTTCGCCCAGTTGGAACGCGGCTGCCGCGCGTTGAAGCAGGAGATGGAGCGGCAATCCGACAAGACCCGCGCCCAGATGTTTTATCGGTTTGAGGTCCAGGCCCGGCGGCGGCAATACGGCACCTCCTGGCCCGAGACCGCCTTCTCATACCTCTATGCCTGGTTCAGCGACTACGGCGCCGCCATCATGCGCCCGCTCGGCGCGCTGCTCGCCTCGGTGCCCATGATGGCGCTGCTCTACTGGCTGATCGCCGCCATCTGGGCCGAGGAGCTGGTGCCCCGCAAGGAGGACAACACCCCGCTCTACGCCGTCCAGTCGCTGCAAACCGTGCGCGAGGGTGAAGCGGCGTTCAACTGGGCGCCGGTCTATGGCGCGCTCAGCTTCTCGGCGCAGCGCGTTTTCCCCATTGGCCCATGGGAGGTGAAGGCTGAGGATGACGAGAAGGACGCCAATCTTCGCCTGCTGCTGCTCGGCAAGGGCGAGAAGTGGCAGCAGGTGCTGATCCGCTTCATCGCCACGCTGCACAGCGTCTTCGCCCTGGCCATGGCCTTCCTCAGCGGTATCGCCATCCGCCGCAAATTCCAGATGGACTGAACTCACGCCGGTCCAGGGGCCGCTCGGCTCCTGGCGGGAGGGTTCGGGAGGGCAGCGCCTTCCCGGCTAAGCCCCGCAGGCCGCTTCCACCCGCAGACACGCATCAAGCGCCCGCAGCCCTACGGCGGCATCCGCCTCCACCGCCGCGCCGTCCATCACGCTGGCCAGAAACGCCGCGTGCTCGGCCTCCAGGCTGTCATGGTCGGTCCAGCCGGCCTTGTCCAAGCCCCAGCCGGGCATATCCGCCCGCGATTCGGCGCCACCTGGCCGCAGCATTTCCAGGCTGCGGGCCAGGAAGTCCACGCGCATCTCGCCGGCCGGCCCCAGCAGCCGCAGCCGCCGTTCCAGCGCCACCGAGACACGGCTGGCCGTCACCGTCGCCCGCACGCCATTGGCGAAGCCCAACTGCGCCACCGCGAAGTCCAGCTTGTCGGACATGACTGGCCGGCCCACCGCCGCCACCGCAACCAGCTCAGCCCCGGCCAGGTCCAGCACCAGGTCCAGGTCGTGGACCATCAGGTCCATCACCACGGAAACATCCAGGCTGCGCGGCCGGAACGGCGCCACGCGCGTGGCTTCCAGCGCCAAAGGCTGGCTGCCGGCCGCCGCGGCCTTCACCGCCCGCAGCGCCGCCGAATACCGCTCGATATGCCCGACCTGCAGCACCAGGCCGCGCGCGGCGGCCTCGGCGGCCAGTTCCTGGGCCTGCTCCATGGTCGCCGCCATCGGCTTTTCCACGAACAGGTGCCGCCCGGCCCGCAGCACCGCCAGGCCCAGCGCGTGGTGATAGGCGGTCGGCGCCGTCACCAGCACCGCGTCGCTGGCCGCGATCACCCCGGCGGCGTCCAGCGCCGGGCAGCCCACCTCCGCCGCCACGGCCGCCGCGCGGTCCGGGCTGGCGTCGTGCAGGGCCGAAAGGCAGCCCCGCGCCGCCAGCTTCACCGCATGGAACCGGCCGAAATGCCCCACGCCCAATACGCCAACCCGCGGTAACGCCACGTCAAACCCCGATCCATGAAGAGAGACTGAGTCATGCCGCGCGACGTTGCCGCCGCCAGCAATCAGGCTCCGAGAACCCGCCGCGCCCTACCACGCCCGCCCTCGCCTTGCATCCCTCCCTTGCTTCGCTCGTCCCCCGCCGTCATGTTCCGCCCGCCGCAACCCGGGGGGCCTGCCCCGGCCAGGGATACTCTGCCTCCATGCTTTATTTCGTGCGCTGGAAGACCTACGCCATCCTGGGCGTCTGCCTGCTGGGCTTGCTGCTGAGCCTGCCCAACCTGCTGCCGCGGGCCAGCTTGCCCAGCTGGATTCACCAGCTCTCCCTCGGCCTGGACCTGCGTGGCGGCAGCTACCTGCTGCTGGAGGTGGACACGGTCGCCGTGGTGAAGGAGCGCGTCGAATCCCTGGCCGACGCCGCCCGCACCAAGCTGCGCGACGGCCGCATCCAGTATGTCGGCCTGGCCTCGGACCCCAATACCCGCCGCATGAGCTTCCGCGTGCGCGACCCGGCCCAGGCCGCCGCCGCCGCTACCGCCATGCGCGAGTTGGCCAACCTCATCCCGACCAGCGCCGGCACGACGGTCCCGGATATCGAGGTCACCACCGCCCCCGACGGCACCGTCACCGCCACCCTTACCGAGGCTGGGCTGCGCGCCAAGGCCAGCGGCGCGGTGGAGCAGTCCATCGAGATCGTCCGCCGCCGTATCGACCAGACCGGCGTCTCCGAGGCGCTGATCGCCCGCCAGGGCCAGAACCGCATCCTGGTGCAGTTGCCCGGCGTGGAAGACCCCAACCGCATCAAGCAGTTGCTGGGCAAGACCGCGCGCATGACCTTCCATCTGGTGGATGAGAGCGCCAACCTGGCCGCCGCCACCCCGCCCCCCGGCGTGATGTTCCTGCCCGGCGACCGCGACCCCAACCAGCGCTACGCGGTCCGCCGCCGCGTGGAAGTGGATGGCGCCAACCTGACCGACGCCCGCGCCGGCCAGGACAGCCGCAACGCCGAATGGGTGGTCAACTTCGCATTCGACAGCATCGGCACCCGCCGCTTCGCCGAAGTGACCCGCGCCAATACCGGCCGGCCCTTCGCCATCGTGCTGGATGAGAAGGTCATCACCGCCCCGAATATCCGCGAACCCATCACCGGCGGCCGCGGCCAGATCAGCGGCAGCTTCACCGCCGCCACCGCCAACGACCTGGCGGTGCTGCTGCGCGCCGGCGCCCTGCCGGCGCCGCTGACCGTGGTGGAGGAACGCAGTGTCGGGCCGGAACTCGGCGCCGATGCCATCCGTGCCGGCATGCTCTCGCTGGCCGCCGGCGCGCTGTTCGTCTTCCTCTATATGGGCCTGGCCTATGGGTTGTTCGGCTGGCTGGCCGATATCGCGCTGTTCTTCAACATCGTGCTGCTGGTCGCCGCCTCCTCCCTGCTGGAAGCCACGCTGACCCTGCCCGGCATCGCCGGCATCGTGCTGACGCTGGGCACCGCGCTGGACGCCAATATCCTCATCAATGAACGCATCCGCGAGGAGGTCCGCAACGGCCGCACCCCGGTCAGCGCGCTGGAGGCCGGGTTCACCAAGGCGTCCGGCACCATCATGGACAGCAACCTGACCAACCTGATCGCCATGGCCTGCCTCTACGGCTTCGGCTCTGGCCCGGTGAAGGGCTTCGCGGTCACGGTCGCCATCGGCACCATCGTGCAGATGTGGACAGCGACCACATTGGTCCGCCTGTTCGTCTCCTGGTGGTACCGCTGGAAGCGGCCGGACAGCCTGCCGGTCTTCATCGACGGCAAGACCCTGAAGGAGCGCCTGGCCCGCCCCTGGCTGCGCCTGGTGCCGGATGACACCACCTGGCAGTTCATGCGCGGTCGCTATGCCGGGCTGATCGTCTCCGCCGTGCTGTCCACCGCCTCGGTCGCCCTGGCCTTCTACCCCGGGCTGGAAAAGGGCATCGACTTCAAGGGCGGCATCCTGATGGAGGTCCGCACCGAGGGGCCGGCCGACCTCGGCGCCATCCGCTCCGCCGTCGGCGGGCTGAACCTGGGCGAGGCCGGGGTGCAGCAATTCGGCGACGTCTCCTCGGTCATGCTCCGCCTGCCGACCCAGGGCGCCGAGGCCGAGACCCAGGTGGCGGTCAACAAGGTCCGCACCGCGCTGGAACAGGTGGCCCCGGGCAGCCGGATCCTGCGGACCGATGCCGTGGGCAACCGTGTTTCCGACGAGTTGTTCACCGGCGGCATGATCGCGCTGGGCATCTCGCTCGGCGCCATGCTGCTTTATATCTGGTTCCGGTTTGAGTGGCAGTTCGCCTTCGGCGCCATCACCACCCTGATATTGGACACCACCAAGGTGGTCGGGTTCCTCGCCGTCACCCGGATCGAGTTCAGCCTCACCACGGTGGCGGCCATCCTGACCATCATCGGCTTCTCGGCCAATGACAAGGTGGTGGTATACGACCGAATGCGGGAGAACCTGCGCAAGTTCAAGACCATGCCGCTGCGCCAGTTGATCGACCGCAGCATCAACGAGACGCTGAACCGCACCATGGGCACCAGCATGACCCTGCTGCTGGCGGCGCTGCCGCTGGCGCTGTTCGGCGGGCAGACCCTGTCGGGCTTCGCCTGGTCCATGCTGTTCGGCATCGTGGTCTCGGCCAGCAGCTCCATCTTCATCGCCGCGCCGATCCTGCTCTTCCTGGGCGAGAACCGGCTGCGGCGGGGCGAGCCGGCCTCAGCCGGCGGCCAGAGCGGCAAGGCCGGCGCTGCCACGGTCTAGAAGCCTAACCGGGCGGAAACGCTCGCGAAGCTGTGAATAACCGGCGCATCAGCGCCGATACCGCGGTTAAGCTACGTTTTTGCACCGCGGCCTTCCTGTAACCTCACTGAAACCGAATTTGTTCCTTTTTTGTCCCAAGTGCCAAGTTGGAGAGTTGGTTTGAAAACCTTCAACGTGTGTTAATAAGTCAAACAGCCCCCTCAGGGCGTGACACAGGCGTTGGGACTTCCAGGTGGATTTTGAAGCAGCCGGGGCGCCAAGCCCGGCCAGTGGAGTCAGGGAATATCGCAAGGTGCCGGACCAGGTCCTGGTGCTGACCCGCGACCCTGCCGTCATGAGCGCTGCTTCCGCCGCGGTACGCCACCTGCGTGCCGGCGCCCCCACCTTCGCCCGCAGCGGACGGGAAGCCCTGGCCCGCCTGGCCGGCCCGGGCCTGGGCCCGCACCACCTGCTTGCCGACCCCGCCGCCGCCGGCGCAAGCTGGCCCCACCTGCTCGCCACCCTGGCGGAACCAAGTGCCCGCACCTCCCTCGTCGTCGTTTCCTCGGACCACGCAACCCTGCCGCATGGCATGGGCGCCATTCCGGCCGAAGCCGGTCCATTGGCGGATGCCATGACCCATGACCGCTCCGGCCATGCCGGAAAGCCCGAGCCGAAGACGCCGAGCCTGCCCAACGCCGTCGCCGCCGAACTGGCCGCCGGGCTGACCCGTGGCGAGATCATCGTCCGCTACCAGCCGGTGGTCCGCATGCGCGACCGCCGGCCGATGATGGTGGAGGCGCTGGCCCGCTGGCAGCGTCAATCCGTTCCGGTGCCGCCGGACGCCTTCATGCCGCTGGCCGAACGCTCCGGCCTGGCGCGCGCATTGTCCATCGTCGTCGCCTCCCGCGCCGGGGTGGAACTGGGCGGGTTGCATGGCGAACTCGGCATCGGCGTTTCCATCAACCTGCCGCTGGCGCTGCTGCTGCAGCACGACCTGGTCGCCTGGCTGGGCAAGGCGCTGCGCCGCTCCGGCCTGCGCCCGGCCCAGGTCTCCATCGAACTGACCGAGACCACCGAGGTCCGTGACGTCTCCACCCTGCGCCGCGCCCTGCTGCGGCTGCGCGCCGGCGGCTACAGCGTGCTGCTGGACGACATCATCCTTAATGATGAGCGCGAGCGCTTCTTCCACCTGCCCTTCATCGGCTTCAAGCTGGACCGCAGCCTGGTGATGAGCCTGCCGGAAGACGCCCGCGCCCGGCGGGAGGTCCTTCGCCTGACCCGGGCGGCGCATCGCCGCGGCCAGCACGTGATCGCCGAGGGCGTTTCCGACCTGCGGCTGTGGGCCGCGACTCGCGGCCTGGGCATCGACCACGCCCAGGGGTTCATTGTCGGCCGCCCATTGCCGGCGGAAGCCCTGAGCGCCTGGTGGTCCAGCTGGCGCAGCCGGCAGCCGGCCTGAACCCAGCGCCGCCGGCCTGGGTTGGGCGGGCCTGCGGCCGCCTCGCGCCGGGGTGTCACATCTCCGCAAGCAAAGTGCAGCGGCAGAGTCATTAACAATCTCTAAGTAACGCTCCTCTTTCCAACTCTTGTCGCCCCGCGCGACATCTGAGGACGCCCCATGCCCCTGTCGAACATCGATCTGTCGAACTACGTCATTGTCGGTCGTTACGACCTGCCGGAGCCGACCCGCACGACGGCGCCGGCGCACAACCTGCTGGCGCAGGAAGTCTCCGCGGTAACCTACAACCCCGACACCGACACGCTGTTCGTCGTCGGCGATGGCGGCACCGCCATCGTCCAGGTCTCCAAGACCGGCGCGCTGATCGACACGATGACCCTGGCGCAGGGCGGCAGCCCCCAGGGCACCGAGTTCTACGACCAGGAAGGCCTGACCTATATCGGCGGCGGCAAGTTCGTCATGACCGAGGAGCGCGACCGCAACGCGGTCGAGTTCACCTACGTCGCCGGCACCACGCTGGGCCGTGCGGACGCGCGGACCGTCCACCTCGGCACCAATGTCGGCAATGTCGGCCTTGAGGGCGTCGCCTACGACCCGCTGACCGGTGGCTACATCTTCGTCAAGGAAGCCACGCCGGAAGCGATCTTCCTGACCACCATCGACTTTGCCAACGACACCGCCAGCAACGGCTCGGCCACCACGGTCGCCTCGACCAACCTGTTCGACCCGGCCCTGATCGGCACGGCCGACCTGGCCGACGTCTTCGCCTTCTCCAACCTCACCGACCTGGCCGGCACGGCGGAAGCCAGCCACCTGCTGGTGCTGAGCCAGGAATCGGCCCGCATCGTCGAGGTCGACCGCAGCGGCACCATCTACGGCACGCTGAACATCGTCGCCGCCTCGGGCAGCACCAACTCGGTGACCGACCAGAGCCACGAAGGCATCACGATGGACAGCGCCGGCAACATTTATGTTGTCAGCGAGAATGGCGGCGGCGACGCCAACCACCCGCAGCTCTGGGTCTACGCCCCCTCCACCGTGGCGAACGCCGCGCCGACCGCGCTGGCGCTGGCCAATGCCACCACGGCGGTGCTGGAGAACACCAACACCACGTCGCGGCTGAAGGTGGCCGACCTGGTCGTGACCGATGACGGCCTGGGCACCAACAGCTTCACCGTCTCCGGCGCCGATAGCGCCTTCTTCGAAGCCGACAGCACCGGCCTCTACATCAAGGCCGGCACGGTCATCGACTACGAGACCAAGACCAGCTACGCCGTGACCGTCAACGTGGACGACACCACCGTCGGCGCCACGCCGGACGCCAGCGCCAGCTACAACCTTTCCGTCACCAACGTGGTGAACGAGGCCGGCCAGCCGGCCGCGCTGTACATCTCGGAAGTGGCGCCCTGGTCCAGCGGCAACAGCCCCTTCGGCGCCGACTGGTTCGAGGTGACCAACAGCGGCTCCAGCGCCATCGACATCACCGGCTGGAAGATGGACGACAACTCCAACTCCTTCAGCACGGCGGTCGCGCTCAGCGGCATCACCAGCATCGCCGCCGGCGAGTCGGTCATCTTCGTCGAGACCAGCTCGGCCACCACCCTGGCCGGCTTCAAGAGCGACTGGTTCGGCAGCAACGTGCCGGCCGGCCTGCAGGTCGGCAGCTACAGCGGCTCGGGCGTCGGCCTCAGCACCAGCGGTGACGCGGTCAACCTGTTCAACGCCGCCGGCCAGGTCCAGGCGCGGGTCGACTTCGGCATCTCCACCGGCAGCGCGCCTTACCGCACCTTCAACAACGCCGCCGGCGGCAACAACGTGCTGCTGACCAAGCTCAGCTCCATCGGTGAGAACGGCGGCGCCGCCGCGGTCACCACCGCCACCGAGATCGGCTCCCCCGGCACCGTCGGCAAGCTGTTCATCTCCGAGGTGGCGCCCTGGTCCAGCGGCAACAGCCCGGTCGGCGCCGACTGGTTCGAGGTGACCAACTCCACCAGCCAGGCCATCGACATCACCGGCTGGAAGATGGACGACAACAGCGGCTCCTTCGGCCTGTCGGTGCCGCTGAGCGGCATCACCAGCATTGGCGCCGGTGAGTCCGTCATCTTCCTGGAGGCCGGCTCGGCCGGCGCCGCCGCCGGCATCATCGCGGCCTTCAAGTCCGACTGGTTCGGCACCAACCCGCCGGCCACCCTGCAGATCGGCACCTACACCGGCTCGGGCGTCGGCCTCAGCACCGCCGGCGATGCGGTCAACCTGTACAGCGCCGCGGGCGTGCTGAAGGCCAGCGTTGCCTTCGGCCTCTCCTCGGCCAGCACGCCGTTCAAGACCTTCGACAACACGGCCGCGCTGAACGGCGCCACCGCGGGCGGCGTCACCCTGACCACGCTGAGCGCTGATGGCACCAACGCCGCCTTCACCGTGACCCATGCGGCCTCCGAAATCGGCTCGCCCGGCCGCATCGCGGTGGTCAACAATGCCCCGACCGCGACCGCCGACGCGCTGGCCGACGTGGCCGAGGACAGCGGCGCCCGCAACATCGCCTTCACCGCGCTGACCAGCAACGACAAGGCCGGCCCCTCCACCGAGGCGGCGCAGACCCTGACCGTGACCGCGGTCAGCAATGCCACGGGCGGCGTGGTCAGCATCTCCGGCGGCCAGGTGGTGTTCACCCCCACCGCCAACTTCAACGGCACCGCCGGCTTCGACTACACGGTGCAGGACAACGGCACCTCCTACGGCTTCGCCGACGCCAAGACCGCCACCGCGCATGTCAGCTTCAGCGTCACCGCGGTGAACGACGCGCCGGCCTTCACCTCGGCCGCCGGCTTCTCGGCCGCCGAGAACCAGCTGGCCGCCGGCACCGTCGCCGCCACCGACATCGAGGGCGACGCGATCAGCTTCGCCATCAGCGGCGGCGCCGACATGGGCTTCTTCGGCATCGATGCCGGCACGGGCGCCATCAGCTTCCTGGCCAGCCCGGACTTCGAGACCGCCGCCGATGCCGACGGCAACAACGCCTACGAGCTGGTGATCAGCGCCACCGACGCCTTCGGCGCGGCGACGCAGCAGAACATCACCATCACCGTGACCGACCTGGTTGAGGCCGGCACCACCCTGGTGGCCACCCGCCGCGCCGACGTGCTGACCGGCGGCACCGGCAACGACAGCGCCGACGGCGCCGAGGGCAATGACAGCCTGGCCGGCGGCGACGGCAACGACAGCCTGGTCGGCGGCGCCGGCAACGACAGCCTGGATGGCGGCCGCGGCG
The DNA here is from genome assembly GCA_903835235.1 of uncultured Rhodospirillales bacterium. Lineage (GTDB taxonomy): Bacteria > Pseudomonadota > Alphaproteobacteria > Acetobacterales > Acetobacteraceae > CAIMOR01. Next base: position 41,402 of record CAILMF010000030.1, on the reverse strand, counting down.
CCGACAGCCTGGATGGCGGCGTCGGCAATGACAACCTGACCGGCGGCGTCGGCAACGACAGCCTGGTGGGCGGCACCGGCAACGACATGCTGAACGGCGGCACCGGCAATGACAGCGCCGATGGCGGCGACGGCAACGACCAGCTGCTCGGCGGCGCCGGTGCCGACGCCCTGGCGGGCGGCAACGGCAATGACAGCCTGGCTGGCGGCATCGGCGCCGACAGCCTGGCGGGCGATGTCGGCAACGACAGCCTGGATGGCGGCGACGACAACGACCAGCTGCTCGGCGGCGCGGGCAATGACCTGCTGACCGGCGGCAATGGCAACGACCTGCTCGGCGGCGGCATCGGCAACGACAACCTGGTTGGCGGCGACGGCAATGATACGCTGGTCGGCGGCGCGGGCGTCGACATGCTGACCGGCGGCGCCGGCGCCGACGTCTTCCTGCTCGGCAGCGCGGCGACGGAACGCGATACCATCATCGACTTCACCAGCGGCGTCGACAGCCTGGTCTTCTCGCCGGCGCTGTTCGGCGGCGTGGTGCCGGCCGATGCGGATTGGAGCCTGGTGTTCGGCACCCGCGCCACCACCGCGCTGCCGACCTTCATCTACGACCAGGTCACCGGTCGCCTCAGCTTCGACGCTGACGGCAAGGGCGCCGGCAGGTCCATGCAGCTGGCGATGCTGGACAACCACGCCAGCATCGTCGCCTCCGACCTGCACGTCGCCAGCTCGGACCTGCTGCTCATCGCCTGAACCGGCGAACAGCGGCAGCGCGGGCGCCTCGGCCCCGCGCTGCCGGGCCTACCCGGGCGGCGGCATCCGCTGCCGCCCAGCAGACAAGACGCCAGGTCCCCGCCGCTTCAGCCGGAAGCGTGCAGGGCCTGGCGTTCCTGTTTCCGGGGCCGAAGCCCCCGAGCACCACGCCAACGGCACGAGGCTTCGGCCCCGGCCGAAAAGCCGAATGACGGCCGCCGCGCAAGTCCGGGAGACCGGAGGCTACTACCCGGCAGTTGGGCGCCGGGAAAGGCTGATAGCTCCGGCCAGAGGCATCTGACCGGGGCTATCAGTTGCCGGCGTAGACCCGCCGGTACAGCGCCACGATCTCGCCAGCGTCCGGCACCCGCGGGTTGTTGCCCGGGCTGCCGCTGGCCAGGGCCTGTTCCGCCATCAGCGGCAGCAGCCCTTCCCACTTGGCGCGGTCGATGCCGTAGCCCTGCGGCGTCGGCACCTTCAGCTCGTCATTCCAGGCGCGCAGTTCCGCGAGCAGCTTCTCGGCCGCCGCCGCATCGCTGTCGGCCCGTTGCGCCACGCCCAGGGCGCGGCCGGCCTCGGCATAGCGGTCCAGCGCCGCTTCCAGCCCGTATTCGGTGACGGCCGGCAGCAGCATGGCGTTGGACAGCCCGTGCGCCACATGGAAATGCGCGCCGATCGGCCGGCTCATGCCATGTACCAAGGCCACGCTGCTGTTGCTGAAAGCCAGCCCGGCCTGGGTCGCACCCAGCATCATCGCCTCCCGCGCCGCCGCGTTGTTCGGCTGGTGGTAGGCGGTGCGCAGGTTTGGCCCGATCAGCCGCATGGCGGAAAGCGCCCAGGTGTCGCTCTGGGCATTCGCCCGCGCGCTGACAAAAGCCTCCAGCGCATGGGTAAAGCTGTCGATGCCGGTATCCGCGGTGATCCGCGGCGGCAGGCTGAAGGTCAGCTCGTAATCCACCAGCGCCGCCAGCGGCAGCGCCCCCAGCCCGGCGATCAGCATCTTCTCGTCGGTCTCGGTATCCGTGATGACCGTGAAGCGCGTCGCCTCGCTGCCCGTGCCGGCGGTGGTGGGGATGCAGATCACCGGCACCAGCCCGTGATCGGCAGCGGCGGGCACCTTGAACTGCCGCATCTTCGCCCCCGCCGGGGCGGCGGCGAGGATCGCCATGGCCTTGGCCGTATCCATGGGCGAACCGCCGCCGAAGCCGACCAGGCAGTCATAGTCACCCGCCAGCAGCACCTTCACGCCTGCCTCGATCACGGTATCCGTCGGGTCCGGCACCGTCTCACTGAACACGGCCGGCACCAGCCCAGCCGCACGCAGCGGCGCCAGTGCCTTCTCCACCGTACCGCTTGAGACCATCCAGGGGTCGGTCACCACCAGCGGCTTGCTCAGCCCGAACTGCGCCAGCACGGCCGCCACCTGCTGCACGGCCCCGGCGCCGATGCGGATGGCGCGCGGCGAGACATAGCTGGCGATCATTGGTGGTTCCTCCCGAATCTCATCGCTGGTGTAGCGCGCCGCAGCCCGGCGCGAAACCGCCCCGCCAGCCTGCCGGCTTTTCATTGGACAGGCGCCGCCGCCGCTTCCACCCTGGCCAAAAGCCAGAACAACGAGGCGCCCATGGCCACCACCACCCAGGACCGCTACGGCCTGCCACTCGACACCAGCTCCGCCGCCGCGCGGGATGCCTATGTCGAGGCCTGCGACCTGCTGCTGTCCAACTGGCCCGGCGCCATGCCGGCGCTGGAGCGTGCCCTGGCCGGCGACCCCGGCTTCGGCCTGGCCCACATCGCCCGCGCCCGCGCGCTGCAACTCGGCGCCAACCCCGCCGCCGCGGCCGCGCTGGCGGAAGCCGCTGCCCTGCCCGGGCTGGATGCCCGCGCCCGCAGCCAGGTCGGCATCTTCATGCTGCTCGGCCAGGGCAAGCCGACCGAGGCACTGGAAGCGGTGCGCGCCCATGTCGCGCAATGGCCGCGCGATGCCCTGGTGGCCACCACGGCCGCCAACCAGACCGGCCTGATCGCCATTTCCGGCCGTGCCGCGCGCGAACAGGAGCAGCTGGACTACCTGGCCGCCCTGGCGCCGCATTATGGCGACGACTGGTGGTTCAATACCCATTACGGCATGGCGCTGTCGGAAGTCGGCCTCCAGGCCGAGGCCTGGCCGCGCCTGCAGGCCGCGCTGACCGCCCGCCCGAACAACGCCGCGCTGGCGCACAGCATCGCGCATTTCCACTACGAGAACGGCGAGCACGACCAGGCTGTCGGCTTCCTGCAAGGCTGGCTGCCCGGCTATCCCCCCGCGGGCGGCCTGCGCGGCCATCTCAGCTGGCACTTGTCCCTGGTGCTGCTGCAACAGGGCGACATCGCCAGCGGCTTCCAGCTGTTCGAGGACGCCTTCGCCGCCGAGGACTACAGCGGCCCCGCCATGGTCAAGGTGTTCGACGCCGCCTCCTTCCTCTGGCGCGCCGAGCTGGCCGGCCACCCGCGCGACGCAGCGCGCTGGGAGCGGGTGCACGCGTTCTGCCATCGCGCCTTCCCGCAGCCTGGCTTCGCCTACGTGGACTGGCACGTGGCCCTGGCCGACGCCGTGCAGGGCACGCCGGAACCCCGCGCCGCCGAGTTGGAAACCCGCGCCCGGGAAAACCGCTACCCCGCCGGCCCCGGCCTGGCCGTCGCCGCCCGGGGCTTCGCTGCCTTCGAACGCGGCGACCACGCCGCCGCCATCGCCGCGCTGGCACCGCTGATGGCGGACCGCCCCCGCTTCGGCGGCAGCCGCGCCCAACTGGACCTGCTGGAGTTCACCCTGCTGCGCAGCTACCTCGCCAGCGGTCGGCTGGATGAAGCCCGCACCCTGGTCGCCGCCCGCCGGCCCGGCCCCGTGGGCCTGCCGGTGGCGGGGGCCGAGGCGCTGGCTGCCTGACGCCGGCCCTGGTCCGCTACCCCAGCGCCGGCTCCCGCTCCGCCCGCGCCACGAACCACGCCGCATCCTCGGCCAGCAGTAGCCGGTCGCGCACCAGGGCTTCCGCCGCCGCCCGCACTGCCGCCACATAGGCGGCGCGATCCGGGTAGCGCTCGGCCAGCGGCGCCCGCGGGTCGGCCGGGTCGCGCTGCGCCGGAAAGGCCAGGAAGGTCCCTTCCCGGTCGGCCAACTCACCGCCCAGCCCCTCCGCCGCGTACAGGTTCCAACCCGTAAAACTGCCCAGCGGCGCGGCGATGTCCGGCAGCCGCACCCCGGCGCGTTCATTGCCATCGGCATCCACCGCCGGCACCAGGCAGCGCCAGCCGGCATCGGCGTGGCGGCCCGCCAGCCAATCCGCCACCGGCGCCACCTGGGTCGCGAAGCGCGGCAGCGCCACCCCGGGCACGCGGGGGAAGGCCCCGATCACCTCGGCCGCCGGCACCAGCGTGCCGTCCGCCAGGCGCGGCACCCGCGACGCAGGCGGCTCCACCCCATGCTCCACCCACGCCGCCAGCGCCTCCAGCAGCGCGCGCAGCGCCGGGCCGGGGTTGTGCGGGTTGTTCGGGTTGGTGGCGTTGCCCTTCGCCGTGGTCAGCCCCGCCGCCGCGCCATGCTTGGTGCCGCTGATCAGGTATTGCCGCGCGCCCGGGTGTTCCGGCAGGTCGGCGCTGCCATCCGCCACCGTGTGCACCAGGCTGGCGCCCTTCTGCCAGTATTCGGTGGAGGTGTTGCTCTCCATCAGCAGCGGGTCGGTCGGCAGCCCCGGCAGCAGCCCGGCCACCTCGCCCGTCGCCGGGTCGCGGCTGGGCGCCGCCGCTATCGGGAACCAAGCCTCGGGGAAGCCGAGATCCTCATGCCAGCACGCCGTGCGGTCCGGCTGGGCGAAGCGCTCATTCATGAACACCCGCCCAGCCCCGGCCACATGCGTCAGCACGCCGTCGAACACCCGCCGCCCGGCGCTGTCGGCGTTGAGCCCCAGGCCCACGAAGTGCCGCAGAAAGCGCCCGGACTGGCTGATACCCACCGCCAGTACGGTGCGCGGCCGTTGCGGCGCCAGCGGGCTGGCGGCGTCACGCCGCAGGAATTCCACCAGGTCGCGCGTCGCCAGCAGGCCGATGCCGAGCGGACGCGCGCCCGTCGCGGTGTACCAGAACTCATAGATGCTGCCGCGCTCGAACCCCGTGCCCTCCGGCAGCGGCCGGATCGCGCGGTCGCCGACGAATTCGAAGGCCACCTCCCGCGCCGCGCCGTCGCGCGTGCGCTTCACCGTCAGCCGCCCGCCGGCCGCCACCACCGCGGGGTAGGAAAGCGGTGCGGTCGGCCGGTCGGCCGGGGTGATGCGGGTGCCGAAGACGAACTCGTCCCGGCACGGCCCGGTAACGCCCTCTATCACGGGTATCGTCATCCGCAGGTTGCCATTGGCGCGCGGCGCCTCGGGGTCCCAGCCGCACCAGGAATAGCTGGCGCCGGCGCGCAGCCCCATGCCGTTGCCGGCGGCCTCGGCCACCTCCAGCGCATTGGCCGCCGCGGGGTCCACCACCGCGTCGTACAGGTTGCCCATCACCCGCTTGCGGCCCCTGTTGGTCACGTCATGCACCAGGCGGCCGCTGCTGCGGGCCGGATCGGCCGGGCAAAGCAGCGCCACTTCGGTGCTGTAGTCCACCAGGCCAGTCGCGTTGCGCGGCGCCAGGCCGAGGTCAACAATCCCGGCATTCCGCGGGTCGGCCGGGTCCACCGCGCCATGCGCCACGCCCGTCACCCGCTGGTAGGCGCCGGCACCGAAGTCCCGCCCCGCCGCGAAGGGCGCGAGGCCCAGAATCTCAAACCGCGCAATCCCCGCCATGGCCATCCCTCCCGCCTGTTGCGCGCACTCTGGCCAAGCCGGGCGGCAACGGCAACACTGCGGCCAAACCCGCCGGAGGACCCCCCATGGCCATCAAGCTCTACGACCTCGCCGGCGCCAATCCGGAGCTCCGCTTCAGCCCGTTCTGCTGGCGCATCCGCATGGCGTTGGCGCACAAGGGGCTGGCGGTGGAAACCACGCCCTGGCGCTTCACCGACAAGCCCGCCATCGCCGCCACCGGCCAGGGCCTGGTCCCGGTCATCGAGGATGGCGCCACGGTGGTGCACGACAGCTGGGCGATCGCCACCTACCTGGAGGACACCTACCCCGACCGCCCCAGCCTGTTCGGCGGGCCGGGCGGCCGGGCCATGGCCCGCTTCATTGGCGCCTGGGCCGACAGCACCGTGCACCTGGGCGTGGCCCGCTGCGTGGTGAAGGACATCTGGGAGGTGCTGGACCCGAAGGACCAGCCCTACTTCCGCGAAAGCCGCGAAAAGCGCTTCGGCATGAGCCTGGAAGCCTTCGTCGCCAACCGCGAGGCCACCGTGAAGGATTTCCGCGCCTCGCTCGGCCCGCTGCGCTTCACCCTGGGCAAGCAGCCCTATCTGGGCGGCGAAGCGCCGAACTACGCCGACTACATCGTCTTCGGCGCCTTCATGTGGGCGCGCAACGTCAGCGACTTCCCGCTGCTGGAGGCCGACGACCCCGTCCACGCCTGGCGCGGCCGGCTGCTGGCGGCCTTCGACGGGCTTGCAGGCCGCTCGCTCGGCTACGAAGTATAACGGCAGACAAAGGAGCACGCCTCATGGACGACGGAATGAACCAGGGCGAGGTCTGCGGCCCCGATGGCTGTGCCGTGCCCGAGAACGCCAGCGCCAGCCCGATGCCGCTGGGCCGCGAGCCCGCCGCCATCACGCGGGTGGACGTGATCTCGGATGCGATCTGCCCCTGGTGCTGGGTGGGCAAGCGCAACCTGGACCGCGCGCTGGGCATCCTGGCGGAGGATGGCGAGAGCTTCGACATCCACTGGCGCCCGTTCCAGCTGAACCCGGAAATGCCGCGCGAAGGCGTGGAGCGCGCCAGCTACCGCGCCGCCAAGTTCGGCAGCGCCGAGCGCAGCGCCAGTGCCGATGCCCGGGTGGCCCAGGCCGGCGCCGTCGCCGGCGTGGAGTTCCGCCACGACCTGATGCTGCGCACCCCCAACACGGTGGACGCCCACCGCGTGGTCCACCTGGCTGGCGCGCTGGGCATTCAGCATGAGGTCGTGGAGCGCCTGTTCCGCGGCTACTTCCAAGAGGGCGTGGACGTGGGCAACCGCGCCGAACTGGCCCGCTTGGCGGGCGAAGCCGGCATGGATGCCGAGGAAGTGACCGAGTTCCTCGCCAGCGACGCGCTGGAAGCCGAGGTGGTGGCCGAGGACGCCCAGTTCCGCGCCGGTGGCCTTTCAGGCGTGCCGACCTTCGCCCTGGCCGGCCATGTGCTGTTCAGCGGCGCCATGCCGGCCGAGGACATGGCCGAGGCCTTCCAGAAGGGCCTGCGCATCCTGCGGGAACGCGGGGTGATCCCGGCGCGGGCATAACCCGCTTCCATCGCCGGCCCGCCGGGTGCTTTGCTGCGGCAAAACACCCGGGAGGACCAAACGCCATGCGTCGCCGCGCCCTGCTGTCCGCCGCCCTTGCCGCCCCGGCCGTCGCCCGTGCCCAGCGGGGCTGGCAGCCAGACCGCCCGATCACCCTGGTCACGGGCTATGGTCCCGGCGGCAGCACGGATGTCGCGGCCCGGCTGATCGCCGACCGCATGGCCACCGCGCTCGGCCCCGAGGCCCGGATCGTCGTGGAAAACCGCCCCGGTGCCGCCGGCCAGATCGCCAGCGAATGGCTCAAGCGCCAGCCGGCCGATGGCCATACCCTGATGGTGACCGAAACCGGCGCCGCGGTCGCCGCACCGCTCGCGGTCATCGGTGGCACCCGCTACGACCCGGTGGCCGACTTCATCGCCCTCGGGGTGGTCAGCACCCCGCCCGGCGTGCTTGTCACCCATCCCGGCTTCGGTGGCACCACCGCGCTCAGCGTGCTGGCAGCCATGCGCGAAGCCCCGCGCGACGCCATCGCCTACGCCTCCTCCGGCTTCGGCGGCGTGCTGCATTTCCGCGCGGAGATGCTGGCCCAGGCGCTCGGCACCCATTTCGTCCATGTGCCCTATCGCAGCGGCGCGCAGATGGTGCAGGCCATCATGACCGGCGAGGCGCAGTTCGGCATTGCCGCCCTGGCCAGCGCCACGCCGCTGCTGCGCGAGGGCAAGGTGCGCGGCATCGCCATGGTCGGCAGCCGCCGCTTCCCGCTGTTCCCAGATATCCCCACCCTGGCGGAGGTTGGCGTGCCCGGCTTCGAGGATGCCGGCTTCTTCATGCTGGTCGGCCCCGCCGGCATCCCCCAGCCGGCGGCCGAGGCGCTGAACCTGGCGCTGCAGGCCACGCTGCACGACCCGCAGGTGAAGGAACGCATGCTGTTCGCCGGGCACGACCCGGTGCAAGGCGCGAACAGCCTGGCCGCAAGCCGCGCCTACCTGGCGGAACAGATCGCCACGATGCGCACGATCATCGAGCGCACCGGCATTCGCGTGCAGCCCTGAACCGCCGGCACAGCGGCAGCGGTGGCTACTCCGCCGCCGCCAGCGCCGCGCGCCGCCGGCGCGGCCAATGCTCGGTGGCCAGCGCGTAGAGGATGGTCACCACCATGAAGCCGACGGAAACCAGGAACACCACCTGCGGCTGCCCGCCGTCCAGCAGCGCCGCATAGATCAGCGGCCCGGTCGCGCCGCCGATATTGAACCCGGTGGTGACGATCCCAAACGTCCGCCCCAGCGCGCCGGGCGGCGAGGCGCGGCGCACCAGCATGTCCCGGCTGGGCATGATCAGGCCGGAAAGCAGCCCGGCCAGCCCCAGCACCGCCACCAGCAGCACCGCCGGCAGCGGCACCAGCCCCACCAGCAGCACCAGCGCGGCGCAGCCGCCGAAGCCCAGCGCCGCGACCTGGCCATGCCGGTCGGTGCGGTCGGCGATCAGCCCGCCCAGCAGCACCCCCGCCGCCGACAGCGCCAGCCAGGCGGTCAGCGCGGTATTGGCCACGCCCAGGCTGGTGCCGAAGCCAGCATTCAGCGCCGCCACGGCAAAGTTCTGCACACCAGAGGTCGCCAGGTTCAGCATGGTGAAGAAGAAGGTCATGCCCAGCACGGCCGGGGTCAGCACCGCCAGCAGTGGCAGCTTCGCCGCCTCCGCCGGGCGCGGCGCCAGCGGCTGCAACGCCGTGTCACGCAGCGCGGAGGCCAGCAGCGGCACCGCCGTCACCAGGCCAACGCCGCCGGCCACCACCAGCGCCGCCGGCAGCCCGCCCAGCGCGGCCACGCCCAGCATCAGCGGCGGCGCAATGGCCCCGCCGAGGTAGCCGGCGAAGGTATGGATCGAAAACGCCCGGCCCACCCGCTCCTCGGCAATGGCGCCGCCGAGGATGGCGTAGTCGGAGGGGTGGTAGACGCTGTTCGCCAACCCCAGCGCGGCAGCGGTCACCAGCAGCATCGGGTAGGTGCAGGCCAGGCCAAGCGCCACATAGCTGGCACCGCCCAGCGCCAGGCCGGCGGCCAGCACACGGCGCGGCCCCAGGCGGTCCGTCAAAAAGCCCATGGGCGCCTGGGTCAGCGCCGAGACCACGTTGAAAACGGTCAGCGCCACGCCGAGTTCGACGAAGCTGACATCCATGCGCGCCCGCAGCAGCGGGAACAGTGGCGGCAGCACCAGGATATGCAGGTGGCTGACCAGGTGCGCCGCGGCCACCGTCAGCAGCGTCCGCAGTTCCTGCGGTGTCCAATCGGCCCTGGTTCGGGACATCAGTGGCGGCTTCCAACCCTTGGGACCTCCACCCTAGACCGATTCTGCTCGCGTGTTGAGCATGCTGCCGCGCAGGTCTGCCCCGCTTTTCGGCATGGCTTGATCAATGCTGGCGCCGCCGGGCGGCTGCGGCCGGCGGTCGCGGCGCCGGCGTCTGATCGTCGCCGGTGGAATCACCGGCGGCGTGAATCAGCCGCTCCAGAGCAATATCCGTTCTGATGGAATCATCAGAACGGATTTCTTGCTCTGCAACCTATTGAAGCTACAGCACGAAATCCGCTCACGCTGATTCAGCGTGAGCGGATAGTGCTGTAACAACGGCTTGGAGCCTGTCTGGCGCTTCTGTCTGCGCTGCCAGACTCCAAGGCGCAGCGGCGGTCTGGGTCACTCCGGCGTGATATTCGCCGCCTTGACCAGCCGGCGCTGCTTTTCCAGCTCGGCATGCAGCGTCGCCGCCAGCTCGGCCGGGGTGCCGCCCATCACCTCCAGCCCCTGCCGACGCAGCTCGGTCATCGTTGCCTCGTCGCGCAGCGTCGCAAGCACCAGCGCGTTTACCCGGGCGATGATCGGCGCGGGCGTGCGGGCCGGGGCGAACAGCGCCCACCAGCCCTCCACCACCACGCCGGGGGCGCCGGCCTCGGCCATGGTCGGCAGTTCCGGGAACAGGAAGTGCCGGCGCTCCCCGGTCAGCGCCAAAGGCTGCACGCTACCGGCGCGGATGAACTCGGCAAACCCCAGCGGGTGGTAGACGAAGGCGTCAAGCGTGCCGTTCAGCAGGTCCGCCAGGCCGCGCCCGGCATCCCGGTACGGCACATGCGTGGTGCGGATGCCCGTCGCCAGGTCCAGCTGCGCCTGGGTCAGGTGGCCGGTGGTGCCGGTGCCGGCGCTGCCGATGCTGACCACCCGCTGCTTCGCCAGGGCGATGAAGCCGGCGAGGTCGCGCACCCCCAGCTGTGGCCGCACCGCCAGGATCACCGCCGTCTTGGCGAAGCTGCTGATCGGCGCGAAGTTGCGCTCGGGGTCATAAGCCAGGCCGGGCATCATCGCGGGGTTGGTGGCCTGGGTGCCGCTGGTGCCGAAGAACAGGGTGTAGCCATCCGGCGCCGCCTGCGCCGCCGCCAGCGCGCCGACCGTGCCGCCGGCGCCGGTGCGGTTGTCCGCCACCACCGGCTGGCCCAGGCCGCGCGTCAGGTGCCCGGCGGCGATACGGCCCAGGATATCCGTGGTGGTGCCGGCGGCGAAGGGGATCACCAGGCGCAGCGGCCGCTCCGGCCATTCCGCGGCGCGCGCGGCGGCAAAGGGCAGCACGGCGGCGGCGGCCAGCAGGTGGCGACGGTTCATGGCGTGGTTTCCTCGGTTGGCACTACTGGGGCGGGCGGCGCCGCTCAGCCGGTTGGCGCGGCAACATAGTCGCCAAGGTCTGGTGCCGCCCAGCCTGGCCGCAGCTTCACGCAATTCTCCGGCGGCGCCGCCAGGAAGCTGTGGCCGGCATCGGCCAGTTGGCCCAGCACCCGGTCCAGGTGGCGCATGGCGCCGGTGGGCAGGTCGTGCAGCACCAGCATCACCGGCTCGGTCGCGGCGGCGGCCATGGCCAGGGCGCGGGGCGGCCAGCCATCGGGGTCGTCCCAGTCGCGCGGCACCGCATTCCACAGCACCAGCGTGTGGCCGCCGGCGCGCAGGTGGTCCAGCGACGCGGCGTTCAGCAGGTGGCGGCCCAGCGCGCCGCCGCCGCCATTTGGGCGGAACAGCCGTGCCGGTTCCCGCAGCGCGCCCAGCAGCGCATCGGCGCCGGCAATCTCGGCGACGGCCTCGGCGGCCGGGCGGCGGCCCAGCGGCGTGCCGTGGTTGAGGGTGTGGTTGCCCACCAGGTGCAGGGCCGCCCGGCAGCTTTGCGCCAGGGCCATATGGGCAGGCTGCCGCAACCGCGCCGCGATGGGGAAGAACACCGCCGGCAACCCGCGCCGCGCCAGCGTGGCCAGCACCAGCGGCGTGGCCTCCGGCGTCGGGCCGTTGTCGAAGCTCAGGCAGATCGGGGCCGGGGGCATGCGGCGCGGCCTATACCAAGATCGCTTCTGACTGAAGCGCTCACGCTCCAGCCTTGTGGTTTGAGAGACTGATTTACGGCCTACGGCGATTCCGCCTCAGCCGATCAGGCTCTGGCACGGCCAGCGCGCGGGCGAACCCGCCCGTCACGCTCAATAGCCCAGCAGCAGCCCCGCCACCTCGGCCACGCCCCAGGACAGCATGGCGCCGGCGGAAGCGACCAGGCTCGCCTCCCGGATCAAGGCGCCCAGCGCCCAGGCACGGCTGCGGCGCGGTGGCGCGGGAATGCGGAGGTCTTCGGGCAGGGCGAGGGCGCTGTGCATGAGCAGACAAGAACACATCATGAATCATCAGGCAAGAACAAAATGCCAACCGTTAACGCAAACGCCACCCTTCAGCGCCCTCCCCTCAGGCCAGCGCGAACTTGGCCACGCATAGCGCCGCCACCAGCCAGACCGCGCCATGCACCTCGGCGCCGCGGCCGGCGGCCAGCTTCAGCACCGCATGGGTGATGAAGCCCAGCCCGATGCCGGTGGCGATGGAAAAGGTGAACGGCATGGCCAGCGCGGTGATCACCGCCGGCACGTAGTCGGTCGCGTCCTCCCACGGCAGGTCGCGCAGCGCCTGGGCCATCAGGCAGGCCACGAAGACCAGCGCCGGGGCGGTGGCGAAGCCGGGGATCGCGGAGGCCAGCGGCGCCAGGAACAGCGTCAGCAGGAACAGCGCCGCCACCACCAGCGCGGTCAGCCCGCTGCGCCCACCGGCCTGGATGCCGGCCGCGCTCTCGATGTAGCTGCACGTCGTGCTGGTGCCGAGCGCCGCGCCCAGCACCGCGCCGCCGCTATCGGCCAGCAGCGCCTGGCCCAGCCGCGGCACGCTGCCATCCGGCCGCATCAGCCCGGCGCGGTGGGTGGTGGCGATCAGCGTGCCGGCATTGTCCAGCAGGTCCACCAGGAAGAAGGTGAAGACGATGCCGACGATGCCGAGCGCCAGCGCCCCCGCGATGTCCATCTGCAGGAAGGTCGGTGCCAGGCTGGGCGGCAGGCTGGCGATGCCCTGGAAATGCGTCAGCCCCAGCGGCAGCCCCAGCGCCGCCGTCGCCAGAATGCCGATGACGATGGCCCCCGGCACCCGCCGCGCCGACAGCCCCGCGATGATCAGGAAGCCCGCCACCGCCAGCAGCGTGCTGGGCTCCGAGAGTTTGCCGAGACCCACCAGCGTGGCCGGGTTGGCCACCACCAGCCCCATGCCACGCAGGCCGATCAGGCCCAGGAAGAATCCGATGCCGGCGGCGATGCCCAGCTTGAGCGACAGCGGGATGCCGTTGACCAGCCATTCCCGCACCCGCAGCACGGAAACCGCCAGGAACACCAGGCCGGAGAGGAACACCGCCCCCAGCGCCACCTGCCAGGAAACCCCCATGCCGCCGACCACGCCGAAGGCGAAGTAGGCGTTCAGCCCCATGCCCGGCGCCAGCGCGATGGGATAATTCGCCAGCAGCCCCATCATGGCGGACCCGATGGACGCGGCCAGGCAGGTGGCGACGAAGGCGGCGCCGGGGTCGATGCCCGCCGCGGCCAGGATGCCCGGGTTGACGATGACGATATAGGCCATGGTCAGGAAGGTGGTGGCGCCGGCCATCACCTCCGTCCGCACCGAGGTGCCCAGCGCCTCCAGCCTGAAGAAATCCCGCATCGCCCCGCCCCTTTCGGCCCCATCCGCGCCAGAGTGGCGGCAGCGGCGGCCGGCGGCAATCGGGGCGCGGCCAGGGGCGTGGCCAGGCCGGCCGGTCAGCGCCGGAAGATCAGGGCCTAATCCTGCGCCTGGATCATCTCCCGCACCCGCGGATAGATCTCATTCGCCCAGCGCCGGCCGTTGAAGATGCCGTAGTGGCCGGCGCCGGTCTGCAGGTGGTGGCGCTTCATCGGCATGGGAATGCCGGTGCACAGGTCCAGCGCCGCCATGGTCTGGCCGATGGAACAAATGTCGTCCTTCTCGCCTTCCACCGTCAGCAGCGCGGTGCGGCGGATCGCCTGCGGCTTCACGCGGCGGTCGCGCCACATCATCTGGCCCAGCGGCAGGTCGTGGCGCTGGAATATCCGGTCCACGGTTTCCAGGAAGAACTCCGCCGGCAGGTCCATCACCGCCAGGTATTCGTCGTAGAATTTCCGGTGCGCCTCCACCTTCACCGCATCGCCATCCACCAGGTGGCGGAACTGCTCGCGGAAGGCCTGGGTGTGCCGGTCCAGGTTCATCGACATGAAGGCGGTCAGTTGCAGCATGCCCGGATAGACCTTGCGGCCACCGCCCTTGTGGCGCCACGGCACGGTGTGGATCAGGTTGCGCTCGAACCACTGGATGTTCTTGCTGTTGGCCAGGTCGTTGACCTTGGTCGGCTTCACCCTGGTGTCGATGGGGCCGGCCATCAGCGTCATGCTGCGCGGCACCGCCTTGTTGCGGTCCTCCGCCATCAGCGCCACCGCGGCCAGCACCGCCGCCACCGGCTGGCACACCGCCAATATGTGCGCGCCCGGCCCGATGACTTCCATGAAGTGCATGATGGTCTCGATGAACTCATCCACGCCGAAGCGCCCGGCCGAAAGCGGCACGTCCCGCGCATTGTGCCAGTCGGTGATGTAGACGTCGTTGTCGGGCAGCATCACCTGCACCGTGCCGCGCAGCAGCGTGGCGAAATGCCCGCTCATCGGCGCCACGATCAACACCCGCGGCTGGCGGATGGCGCTGTCCTTGCGGAAGTGCAGCAGGCTGCCGAACAGACCGGCCTGGGTCACTTCCTCGCGCACCGCCACCACGTCGTTGCCGACGCGCACGCTGGGAATGTCGAAGGGCGGGCGTTCCTGGGTCAGCCCGGAATGGCCGAATACCTCCAGCGCCGCGCGCGCATTGCGCAGCCCGATGAAGGCCGGGTGCGGCACGTCGAAGCCGCTGAGCATGCCGCCCATGCCGCGCGCCATGCGCCGCATGGGGTTGAGCATGTCCTGCCGCGCCTGCCAAAGTTGATACATCATGGGTCGGGTAGCCATTTCGTCGAGCCTGTCGGGCGCATGGTGCCCGTTATGGCGTATTTCGCAACTGCGAAGCTGCTGGTAGCGTGGCCCCAGCGAAACAGGAGGCATCCATGGCAACCGGGACGGTGCTGCGCATCAGCAGCAGGAACTATTCCTCCTGGTCGCTGCGGGGTTTCCTGCTGGCCCGGCTCTCCGGCCTGCCCTTCACGGTGGAGGTCGTCTCCCCCGACGACCCCGCCACCAAGGCGGAGCTGCTGATGCAGTCCTCCTCCATCCGCATCCCCAGCCTGGTGCATGACGGCGCGGAGGTGTGGGACACCACCGCCATCGGCGAGTTCCTGAACGAGCTCTGCCCGGAAGCGCAGATGCTGCCGGCGGACCGCCTGGCCCGCGCCCGCTGCCGCTCGATCTCCGGCGAGATGCATGCCGGTTTCCACGCCCTGCGCTCCTCCCTGCCGATGAACCTGCGCGCGCACCACCCGGACTTCACGGTCTGGTCGGCGGCGCGGGCGGATATCGAGCGCATCTGCCAGACGTGGCGGGACTGCCTGGGCCAGTGGGGCGGCCCCTGGCTGTTCGGCGCCCGGCCCAGCGTGGCGGATGCCTTCTACGCCCCGGTCGTCACCCGCTTCCGCACCTATGACGTGAAGCTGGATGCGGTCTGCGAAGCCTATGCGAAGCAGGTGCTGGCCTGGCCGGACATGGTGGAATGGGCGGCCGAGGCCGAAGCGGAAGCGCAGGACAAGATCGAGGAACTGGAGTTGGACGCAGAGTTCTAATGCCTGATCGGCCAAGGCGGAATCGCCGCGAGCCGTGAATCAGCCGCTCGAAAACGGCTGGAGCATGCGCCAGCCGCTGACCGCCCGGCCCTGTGGCTTCCCTGCCGCCAGCATCCTGGCGCCGCGGGCCGCCTCGGCCAGCTTCCGCGACGCCTGGGAAGTGCCGTTGCGCCAGCCGGAGGCTGAGGTCGTGAGCTTGTTCGCGGCCATCTTCGGCCATCGGCCGCGCTGGATGCAGCGGGTGATGCTGGCGCGCAAC
The DNA here is from genome assembly GCA_903835235.1 of uncultured Rhodospirillales bacterium. Taxonomy (GTDB): domain Bacteria; phylum Pseudomonadota; class Alphaproteobacteria; order Acetobacterales; family Acetobacteraceae; genus CAIMOR01. The sequence goes on along the minus strand of CAILMF010000030.1, from coordinate 25,846 downwards.
CGCGTGGCCGCCCTGGCCGGGCTCGAGGTTCCCAGCGACGCCGAGATCACCCGCCCGACCTTCCATGCCAGTTACCAGGTCGGCCAGAAGATCGGCGCCTGGCCGATCCATCACCTCAGCCCGACCGAACTCGTCGCCGGCCGGGACAACACGCATCTGGACTTCCGCGTTTCCGTGCTGAAGCAGCTGCGGGACGGCGAGGCCCGTCTCGTGATCTCCACCCTCTGCCATAAACACAATGGCTTCGGCGCGGTCTACCTTCGGCTGGTGGCGCCGTTCCACCGGCTGGGCATGCGCCTGCTGCTCAACCGCGCGGCGGCGGCCGGCCGGCTGTAGCGCCGGCCGAGCGAAACCCTGGCCAGCCCCGCCCGGCCAGCCCCCGTGCTGCAATGCAGCAACAACATCCCTCCCATCGCGGCAGGACAGGCTGATCGCGGTAGTTTCGCTTCAATTCCGCCGCACCCTCGGGGCAGAACCCTCCTATGTCCCTGCCCCGCGCCTTCCTGCCACTGCGCCACCGCGTGTTCCGCGGCCTCTGGGTCGCCACCCTCGCCAGCAATATCGGCCTGTGGATCCAGAACACCGGCGCCGGCTGGTTGATGACCATCCTCGACCCCGACCCGATGATGGTCAGCCTGGTGCAGGCCGCCTCCATGCTGCCGGTATTCCTGCTGGCGCTGCCGGCCGGCGCCCTGGCCGACATCATCGACCGCCGGCTGTTCCTGATCGGCGCCCAGGCCTGGATCCTGGTCTCCGGCCTGGTGCTGGCGGTGCTGACCGCCAATGGCAGCCTGGGCCCCTGGGGGCTGCTGGCGCTGACCTTTGCCATCGGCGCCGGCAACGCCATGAACTTCCCGGCCTGGGCGGCAACAACGCCGGAGCTGCTGCCGAAGGAGGACCTGGTCGGCGCCATCGCGCTGAACGGCATCAGCTTCAACATCGCCCGCGCCATCGGCCCGGCGCTGGGCGGCTTCGCCATTGCCTGGGCCGGGCCGGAAGCCGCCTTCGTGCTCAACGCCGTCAGCTTCGTCTGGCTGATCGTGGTGCTGCTGCTGTGGAAGCCGGAAGCCCGCAGCCGCCGGATGCCGCCGGAACATCTGGTTTCCGCCATGCGCGCGGGCCTGCGCTTCGTCCACGCCACCCCGGCCATGCACGCGGCGATAGTGCGGTCCTGCGTGTTCTTCCTGTTCAGCGCCTCCATCTGGGGGTTGATGCCGCTGTTCGTGCGCCAGCAGCTTGGCCTCGGCCCGCAATTCTTCGGCCTGATGCTGGCTGCCATGGGCGTGGGCGCGGTGGCCGCCGGCTTCGCGCTGCCCATCGCCCGCGCGCGGTGGAACCGCGACCAGCTGGTGTTCGGTGCCTCCCTGCTCGCGGCGCTGGGCATGGCGATACTGGCGGTCTCCCGCCACTACGCCCCGGCCATGTTCGCGATGGTGATCTTCGGCGCCGCCTGGATCAGCGCCGGCGCCACGCTCTCCACCGCGGCGCAGCTGGCCTGCCCGGCCTGGGTGCGGGCGCGGGCGATCGCGATCTACCAACTCTGCTTCTTCGGCGCCATGGCGCTGGGCTCGGCGCTGGCCGGCTGGCTCGGCGGGCAATACGGCGTGGCGCCCGGCCTCGGCATCCTGGCCGCTGGCGCGGCGCTGAGCGCGCTGGCCACCATGCGCTGGACGCTGGAGTTCGGCGGCCCCGGCACCGGCATCGTCACCCCGCCGGACGCGCTGCCGCTGCCCAAGCCCGCCGCCCCCGCGCATGAGCTGCGCACCCTGCTGCATGAGAACAGCAACCGCGTGCTGGAGGTGGTGCGCTACCGCATCAACCCCGACCAGCGCGAGGACTTCCTGGCGGCGATGCGTGAGGTGCGGCTGGTACGCCTGCGCGGCGGCGCCATGCTGTGGCGGCTGTACGAGGACGTGGCCCACCCCGACCTCTACGCCGAGCTATGGGCGGTGGAGACCTGGACCGAGCACCTGCGCGAACAGGGCCGTCACACCACGGAAGACCTGGTGGTGCTGGCCCGCGCCGCCAGCTTCCAGCAGGAAGGCGCGCCGGAGGCGGCCCGCTACCTGAACGTGCAGCCCTGACAGGCCGGGGCCTGGGTCGGGCGTGAAGCCGCCGAAAGTACCTGCGCTCACGGGCTGTTCATGCGTCATCCGCCCCGCTGAAGGGTTGCCGTTGCCGCGGTTGTGGGTGGGGCTTGTTCCGCGCGCCACCGCGACAGATATCCGCCCAGAGCCCCGAAGGAGACCGCCATGGCCAAGTCGCCCACCAAAGCCGGCATGCTGCCCACCCGCAACGACGTGCCGAGCAACGCCAAGCAGGTCTCGATCCAGACCCTGCAGGCCTGCCTGAACGATACGGTGGACCTGTACAACGCCACCCGCCAGGCCCACTGGAACGTGAAGGGCCCGCATTTCGGCGAGCTGCACAAGCTGTTCGAGGCCAATTACACCGCCCTGGCCGAAGCCGGCGACGAGCTGGCCGAGCGCCTGGTGCAGTTGGGCGGCACGGCCAATGGCACCACCCAGACCATCGCCGCCGGCACGCGCCTGCCGCCCTACCCGACCGACCTCTATGCCGGGCTGGACCATGTGGCCGCGCTGGCGGACCGCTATGCGCTGGTGGGCAAGGCGCTGCGCGAAGGCATCGACACCACCGACGAGGCCGGCGACGCCGACACCGCGGACCTGCTGACCGGGCTGTCCCGCGCGGCCGACAAGATGCTGTGGATGCTGGAAGCGCACCTGCCGCACGACAAGCACGAGTAGGCGCCGGGACGCCCGCCGCCCGGGGCACCGAGCCCTGGCGGACGGCGCTTTACGGTGGCGGCTCCGCGGGGCCGGTGGCATGGTTGCCGAAACCACGGAAGTTGCGGCCCATGCGCAGCGTTTCCGGGCCTTCCCGGGCGGCCCTGCTGGAACAAAATGCGTTCAGATGGAATCACCTGAACGCATTTCTTGCTCTGGATTCAATGACTTGTGGAGCACGAGCTGCGTCCGGGTGGACGCAGCGTGGCCTGGCCATCGCCCTGGTGCTGGTCGCCAGCGGTGCCGCCCAGGCCTGCAACAGCACGCCTGATTCGTCGCGCCGCACCGTGGCGCTGGGGCGGGACTGGGCCATGCGCAGCTGCGCCCGCGGCGCCGACACTGATTGCGTCGACGTCATCAACTCGGTCATCCGCACGATCCAGCCCTTCGAGAACTGCCCGGGCCTGGCCCCGGGCGAGGTGGCCGGCCTGATCCGCCAGTTGCAGGCCATGGCGGGCCAGGCGCCCGACCAGTCGCGGCGCGAGGCGAAGCAGCGCTACGAGGACCGCATGGCACCGCCGGCCTATGCGCCCAGCCCCTCGGCGCCGTTGGACCCCAACAACGGGCGCAACGGCTGGCAACCCCGCGGCACCTATTGCTCGCGCTTCACCAGCAACGCGGATGGCTCGATCTACTGCTATTGAGCCGGCGGCCCGATCCTCAGCCGCTGAGACATGCCCTGCGTTGCTGGATCAGCTTCCAGCGCTTGTTCGGGAGACCGATGCACCGCTGCGGCAAAACCGCCTTCGCGGATCAGGCCCTGGCGCTGGTTTCACGCAGCCGGGCTTCCTGTTCGGCCAGTTCTGGTGTCAGCGCCTCGCCGAAATCCGCCATCTCGAACAAGGGGCGGATTTCAATCTCGCTCGGCCCCGGCATCGGGTTCGGGCAGCGCTTCACCCAGGCTACCGCCTCCTCCATGTCCTTGACCTGCCAGAGCCAGAACCCGGCGACGAGTTCGCCGACCGGAGCAAAGGGGCCGTCGATGACGGTCCGCGTGGCGCCGTCGAAGGCCACGCGCCTGCCGCGCGCCGAGGGGTGCAACCCTTCCCCGGCCTGCATGATGCCGGCCTGGACCAGTGCCTCATTGAACTGGCCCATCGCCGCCAGCATCTCGGTCGAAGGCATGGTGCCGGCCTCGCTGTCGGCGGTCGCCTTCACCAGCACCATGACGCGCATGGCCTGGCTCAGCCCCGGTAGTCGGGCTTGTCGCCCTCCACCAGGCGCAGCGCGCTGATCCAGGCCGGGCCGTAGCTTTCCGCCGCGTTCGGGCGATGGAATTGCCGCGCCGCGTGCTCGCACACTTCCTTCGGCGGGAAGACCAGCGCCGCGCCGCCGCTCATCGCCGCAATCTGCGCGGAGCAGGCGCGCTCCAGGTAATACAGCTGGTCATAGGCCTGCGCCGCGGTGTGGCCGCACACCAGCAGGCCGTGGTTGCGCAGGATCATCGCGTTGTGGGTGCCCAGGTCGCGCACCAGGCGCACCCGCTCATCCTCGTCCAGCGCAATGCCCTCGTAGTCGTGATAGGCCAGGTGGCCGTAGAACTTCATCGCGTGCTGGCTGATCGGCAGCAGGCCGTCGCGCTGCGCCGCCACCGCCATGCCGTCCCGCGTATGGGTGTGGATGACGAAATGCGCGTCGTCCCGCGCCATGTGGACGGCGCTGTGGATGACGAAGCCGGCGGTGTTGACCAGCCGCGTGCCCGGCACCCAGTCGGGGTAATCCTCCAGCGCGTTGCCGTTCGCGTCGATCTTCACCAGGTCGCTGGCGCGCATCTCGTGATGCATGACGCCATAGCGGTTCAGCAGGAACACCGGCTCCGGCCCCGGCAGCCGCGCGCTGATGTGGGTGTAGATCCAGTCGGTCCACTTGTGGTGGGCGCACAGGCGGTACAGCGCCGCCAGGTCGCAGCGGATCTGCCATTCCTCGTCGGACCAGCCGCGCTGCTGGGCAATGGGTGCCATCACGTTCATGGGCCGGGCCTCCTTGGGGTTTGTACGATCCTCCCTCCTGTGGCGGGCTTGCGTCAACTGCCCAGCCCGCCTAACTGCCGGCCGAACCAAGGGGAACCGCACCATGCCGACACGCCGCCGACTTGGCCTGGCCGCCGCAGCGCTGGCCGCCCCGCGCCTGGCCGCGGCGCAGGACGGCCCCGTCACGCTGGTGGTGCCCTTCACCCCCGGCACCGGCATGGACATCCTGGCCCGGCTGTTCAGCCCCTACCTGCAACGCCGGCTGGACCACCCGGTGGTGGTGGACAACAAGCCCGGCGCTTCCGGCAACATCGGCACCCAGCAGGTCGGCCGCGCCCAGCCGGATGGCCGCACGCTGATGGTCCACGCCAACACCTTCGTCACCAACGTGCCGCTGTTCACCCCGGCGCCATACGACCCCATCCGCGGCTTCACCCCCATCATATTGCTGACCGATGGCGACCTGGTGCTGTGCACCAACATGGACGTGCAGGCCGCCACCGCCGCCCAGCTGGTGGACCTGGCGAAGCGCCAGCCCATCGACTACGCCAGCCCCGGCATCGGCACCCCGCAGCACCTGGCCATGGCGCTGTTCGGCCTGGAAGCGAAGGTGGAGCTGAACCACATCCCCTATCGCGGCAGTGCCCCGGCGTTGCAGGACCTGGTGGGCAAGCGCGTCCATGCCATGGCCATGCCGATCACCACCGCGCTGCCCCTGGCCGCCCAGGGCCGGCTGCGCATGATGGCGGTGGGCAGCCCCCGCCGCGTGCCGACCGCGCCGGACGTGCCGACCTTCGCCGAGGCCGGTTTTCCGGGTGTGCAGGTCGGCTTCTGGTACCCGGTATTCGGCCCGCCCGGCATGGCGCCGGCGCTGGTGGACCGCTTCAACCTGATCCTCAACGAATGGCTGCGCGAGCCCGAGACCGCCGCCCGCCTGCGCGACCAGGGCATGTCCCCCCGCGGCGGCGCGCCGCAGGTGCTGGTGGAGCTGGTCCGCGACGACCTGGCCCGATGGACGCGCGTGATCCGCGACGCGAAGATCACCGCCGAGTAGAGCCTGATCGGCTGAGGCGGCAACGCCGAAAGCCGTGAATCAGTCTCTCGAAACAGTGCCAAACCAGCGCCGCGCCCTACATGCCGCCCAAGACTGACAAGGCCAGCCCCATGCAAGACATCCTGATCCTCGGCGCCGGCCCGGCCGGCCTGACCCTGGCGCTTTCCCTGCACCAGGCCGGCATCCCGTGCCGCGTCTATGAACAGGCGCCCGAGATCAAGGCCGTCGGCGTCGGCGTCAACCTGCTGCCGCACGCGGTGACGGAACTGGCCAAGCTGGGCCTGCTGGAAGCCCTGCAAGCCCGCGCCGTCACCACCGACGAAGCGCAGTTCTTCAACCGCTACGGCCAGCTGATCCACTCCGAAAAACTCGGCCAGGGCGCCGGCTACCCCGCGCCGCAGCTCAGCATCCACCGCGCGGATTTGCAGGACGTGCTGCTGGCCGCGGTGCGCGACCGCCTGGGGCCTGGCGCGGTGCAGCTGGGCCATCGCGTGGTGGGCGTTGAGACCCAAGGCACCGAAGCCGTGGTCCACTTCGCCGATGGCAAGCCGGATGCCCGGGGCTGTGCCGCCATCGCCGCCGATGGCGTGCACAGCACGGTCCGCAAGCAGTTCCACCCGCACGAAACCGGCTTCCACTACACCGGCTACAACATGTGGCGCGGCGTGACCGCCTGGAAGCCCTTCCTGACCGGCGCCACCATGACGCGCGCGGGCTGGCTGGCCGACGGCAAGATGGTCATCTACCCCATCCGCAACAACATCGACGACGAGGGCCGGCAACTGATCAACTGGGTGGCCGAGGTGGAATGGCCCAACCCGATCGACCGCGACTGGAACCGCCGCGGCAAGCTGGAGGACTTCCTGCCGTTCTTCGCCGACTGGCAGTTCCCGTGGCTGGACGTGCCGGCGATGATGCAGGCGGCCGAGGTGGTGCTGGAATTCCCCATGGTGGACCAGGACCCGCTGCCCTGGTGGACCCAAGGCCTGGTGACCCTGATGGGCGACGCCGCCCACCCCATGGTGCCCCGCGGCAGCAACGGCGCCGGCCAGAGCATTCTGGATGCTGTCGCGCTGACCAAGGCTTTTGTTGGCGGCGGCCCGGTGGCGGGCGTGCTGGCGGCGTATGAGGCGGAGCGGCGGCCGGCGACCTCGGCGGTGGTGCTACAAAACAGAAAAGCGCCGCCGGATGCGCTGCTGGGCGAGGTGTACAAGCGCACCGGCAACAAGCCGTTCGGGCGGATTGAGGACGTGATCAGCCGGGAGGAGTTGCTGGCGATTACGAATGGGTACAAGCAGGTGGCGGGGTATACGCTGGAGGATGTGGCAAGACGGGCGGCGGGCTAGCTCCCGAGCCCTTGCAGTACAAGGCGCTGTTGCTCGGCTGGAAGTGACTTCACAACGCGGACAATTAGCTGCACCAGATCGTCTGGAGAAGCTTCGTCCGTTGTGCGGTCAGGAATCACGCTGATACGCACCGCCGAATTTGGCTCTTTCCCATACTGCGCCAAGAATTGGCGGAGCTCTCCCATAAGTTCCTTATGAAGTTTTGTGCCAGGGACAAGAGGGGAAAACCACTGACTAAGGCGCTTCTCCGTCTGCCGCCCGTCTAAGTTATCAATGCTTCCAAGGTATTTCTGCGGAGTCATCCTCACGTACCCTGCCCACTTCGAGGGAGCCAGCACCCAGCCCTTGGAGGCAGCATGCACCGCATACCAAGCGCGAGCATGCGGTAGCCGATCCTGCAACTTCGCAGTTTCCGCGACAGCCTTCGGGAACGTGAGCACGCCGTCCACGACGTCTTCCGGAGAGAGCGCCACCAGGGCATTTCTGAGCATACTCGCATACTCCATAATGTTCATTAACTTCATGAAGTTCTCACACTTCATGAATATCGTCAACTATGAATTAGCCCATTGGCTTTCAAGGCATCCGGCGTTGAGAGAGTAGCTTGCGCTGCCGTCATGTTCACACTATGTTCCTGAAATGGGTGTGCATCCCCAGCGACCCCCCGCTCTTTCCCACCGCGCATCCGCCGTCCCTCCGCCCCGCGCCCGCCGGGCACCCCAACTCGCGTCGCGCCGAGCCTTCGGCCGCCCCCACCGCCGGCCCGCAACCACCCCAGCACCCTATTTGTCCGAAACACGCACCACCGCGCGCCAACCCCGCGCGGCCCTCCGGCAGCCCTCACCGGGCCACTCCACCCATTTGTCCGAAACCCGCCGGCCCCGCGCCCAAGCCTCGGGCTATTTGTCCGAACCCGGCATTTCCTGCGTTTCCACCCGTGGCGCTACCAGATCACCACCGCCACCACGGTGCTCGCCACCAGCCCGAGAATGACGGGCACGAACAGCACCCGCACCGCCTCGAGCACCGGCACCCGGGCAAACCCGGTCACCGCAATCAGGCTGCTCCAGGCCACCAGCGTGCCGCCACCGGTCCACACCGCGCCCATCTGCCCCACCGCCGCCAGCGTGGTCGCCGCCAGCCCGCTCGCCGGGGCCAGCGCGCCGGAAAGCGCCCCGGTCAGCGGCAACCCGGCAAAGCCGCTGCCATCAATGCCCGTGATCATCCCCACCACCAGCACGCCGAACGCCACCACCATCGGCTGCGCGGGTATCATGTGCTGCCAGGCCTGGATCACCTCGAACAGCAAGTCCGGCCCCTTGCCGGCCACGCCCAAAATCGCGCCGGACGTATCCGCCGCCCCCATGAAGAAGAAGCCAGCAATCGGCAGCACCGTGCCCATGGCCCGGAAGGAAAACACCAGCCCCTCCACCAGGTGGTCCGCCACCGTGTGCATCGCCTGCCGGCCCATCACGGCAAAGGTCGCCACGATCATCATCAGCGCCGCCGTCCCGCCCACCAGCGCCGCCGCGTCGCCGCCGCGCAGCGTCGGCAGCCCCGGAAACAGCGCCGGCGCCACCATCACCAGCACCACCAGGCCGAACACCAACGGCGTCGCCACCGCCAGCACCGTGCCCCAGCGCGGCTTGTCGGCCGGCGCGTCCTTCGCCTCGGAAGCCGCCAGCCCTTCGGCGATGCTGGACTTGTCGAAGCTGCCGATCTGGTCAGCCACCGCCGCGCGGTCTTCTGCGAGTGTCACGCCCTGCTGCCATTCCGCCAGGTGCTGCGGGCTGGCCGGCCGTATCCCGCCGCGGATGCGCCAATAGCCCAGCCCCAGCGCCACCGCGCCGGTGATCAGCGAAAGCACCAGCGCCTTGTCCGCCACCTGCGCCGCCAGCTCCGGCACACCCGCCGCCCGCGCCGAAATCCCCGGCGCCACGCGGATCACGTAGTCGGAAGACAGCGCCATCCCCTGCCCGGCCACCGCCACGGCCACCGCCGCGCCCATCGCCGGCAACCCCGCCGCAATGGCCGCCGGCAGCAGCGTCGCCGCCATCAACGGCACCGCCGGCGTCGGCCAGAAGAACAGGCTGATCACATAGGTGCCCGCCGCCAGCATGAAGAAGGCGCGCGTTCCCGTGGTCATCACCTTCTGGAACGGCCGCACCATCAGCACGTCGCTGCCCGCCGCGCGCAGCGCATGCAGCAAGCTGGTCATCAGCGCGATGACCAGGAAGATGTTGAACAGTTCCTTCGCCGCCACCAGGGAAGCGTTGAACACGCTGATCGTCGCGCCCACCAGGCTGCCGCTGAAGCTCAGCGCCACGACGAAGCTGGCGAGGATCGCCGGCACCACCACATTGGCCCGCAGCACCATGGCAGCCACGATGGCGCCGACGCCGAGCAGGTACCAGTAATGCACCGGCCCCAGCATAACCGTGGCGGTATTCATGCAGCCTCTCCCTCGCCTCTTCTGCGCAGCGTCGTATACGGCACTCGGCCAGGTCAACCCTTAAACCTTGCGGCCTCTCCGGTTTCGCTCTGAGGGTGCTTAAGACGCAGGCGCCCGCTGCCGCATGATCCGCCGCTTGCCCTTGTTGCGACCCCAGCCTTCGTCGTATACGAGAACCTCAGCCTACCCGCCGCCTGTGCCGGCACCGCCGACGCAGTGACCGTGCCGGAAAGGCAGCCGCAGGCGTTGCCGTGCCACCGGCTCAGGTGACCAGCCCCGGAAAGGAAAACCGCCATGGCCGCGCCCCGCGCCACGCTCAGCGACCGGGTCTTCGCCGAACTCCGCGCCGGCATCCTCAACGGCCGCTTCCGCCCCGGGGAGCGCCTGGTGGAGGAAAAGCTCTCGCCGGAATACGGCGTCTCCCGCGTGCCGATGCGGGAAGCCATCAAGCGCCTGCAAGCGGAAGGCCTGGCCACCGCCGCCGAGGATGGCCGCGGCGCCGTCGTCACCCAGCTTTCGCCGGAAGCGGTGGAGGAGCTGGTGGAGGCCCGCGCCGTGCTGGAGGGGCTGAACGCCCGCTTCGCCGCCCGGCACCGCGATGCCGCCGTGGTGCAACGCCTGCGGGAGGTGCTGGCCCGCGGCAACACCGCCGCCACGAGTGCCAGCGCGGCGGAGCTGGCTTCCCTGAACGGGGAGTTCCACGACCTGCTCTCCCGCGCCGGCGCCACGCGGGTGCTGCCGGACCTGATCCGCCCGCTAAGAGAGCGCACCAACCTGGTGTTCCGCCTGAACAGCACGGAACGCGCCGAGGAAGACTGGCGCGAGCACGCCATGATCCTGGCCGCGGTGGTGGACGGCGACGAGGAACTGGCCGCGCTGCTGGCTGCGCGCCATGTGCGTCGCGCGGCACGCGCGCGGATGAAGTGACGCGGCACGCGCGCGGATGGAGGCAGCCCAGCGGGGCTGAACCGCCCGGCTACTTCGTCCGCTTCAGCGCCAGGCGCTTCGGTGCCGCGCCGGTGCAGATGCGCTGGAAATGCGCCAGCGTGTCTTCCGGCCAGGCGCCCGCCCTGCGCTTCTCCAGGTCCACGCACAGGTAGAGCACCTCATTCTCGGCAGCCAGCCAGCCTTCCGTCGCGTGGTACATCCGGTGCAGGCAGATCAGGCGCTTGTCGTCGAAGACCAGCGCCTCGCTCTCGAAGACCAGCGGCATGCCCTCGCGGACTTCGCGCACATAGGCCAGCCAGTTCTCGATCGCGAAGGTGCCCAGGCCCTGGTCGTGCAGGCTGGCGCCCAGGTTCAGGCCGGACCACTGGTGGTCGGTGGCGATGTCGAACACCACGGCATAGAAGCCCATGTTCATGTGGCCGTAGTGATCGACCCATTCGGGGCGAACCGTCGCCAGCACCGGGCGTGTCACGCTCATTCAGTCACTCCTCAACACCCCGGATAGGCCAGCCAGCCCAGCACCTGGCCGGCATCATTCTCCTGCCGCCGCGCATCGGCGCAATGGCGGTCCAGGAAGAAGGCCGGCGCGGCGCGGTCCACCGGTGGCGCGTCCCCCACCGGCCCGCGCCGCAGCACCCGGCCGTCCGGGCGGGCGATGCACAGCTCGGTCTCCGCCCCGCGCCGCACCCGCACCGCCACGGCAAAGGCCTGCTGCCGCGCCGCGTAGTCGGCGAAGGCGGTGGCCTCGCCTTCCAGGCAGCCGCGCAGCGCCGCGCCGAAGGCCGGCAGCCGCGTGGTCCAGTCCGGCGCCTGCGCCTTGGCCGGCCCGCAGGCCAGCAGCAGCGCCAGGCCGAGGCCCAGCCTCAGTGGATGTCCTCGCTCTTGGCCAGCGCCTCGCGCAGCAGCGCGATGTTGAAGTCGTCGCGCTTCACCATCTCCAGGATCACCGCTTCCTTGCGGCTGATCAGGTCGATCGCGGCGGGCACCAGCTTGACCACATCGGCCGGGATCACCACCGCGCCGTGGCGGTCGGCATGGACCACGTCGTCATGCTCGCACGGCATGCCGTGGACCACCACCGCGCGGCCGTAGTCCACCATGTGCACATGGGCATGGCTGGGGTTGACGATGCCGAGGATCTGGAAGCCCGGCGCCAGCATGTCGATGTCGCGGAAGCTGCCATTGGTGACGCAGCCCAGCACGTGCAGGCCGCGGTGCACATTGCTGTTCACCTCGCCCCACATGGCGCCGATGCCCGGGGTCTCGTCCAGGTCCTCGATCACCACGATCGTCGGCAGGTCGGCCTCGGCGACGTATTCGTACCACCCGATGCGCGCCGCGCGGTCCTGGTCCCTGGTGCGGCCGGAAGGCTGCGCCGCGCGAATCTGGCCGGTGCGGGCCACGCCGCAGATCGGCGGCAGGCCGGGGTCGGCGGCGGTGAAGGGCGTGGTGGTGAAGCCACGGCCGCGGCGATGCGGCGCCACCACTTCCAGCGCGTTGCAGATGGTCGGCGTGTCCCAGCGACGCAGCAGCTCAAGGTCGGCGGCGGTAAAGGGGCGAGTTGTCATGGCAGGTCCTCCGGTCGCCAGCATCCGCCGCAGCCGCTGCCGGGTCAAATGTCAGGCCCGGGACAATGCCGCATGGCAGCCCTGCCGGCCGGGGATCATTTCGCCCTGTCAGGCGGGCGCCAGCCGGCTACACTGCCGCCGCATGAGCCTGCGTATCGCCCGCGCCGACGCCGCCACCCATACCGGCCCGGTCAGATCCCGCAACGAGGACAGCCTGGTGCAGCGGCCGGATCTCGGCCTCTGGGCCGTGGCGGATGGCGCCGGCGGGCATGGCGCCGGCGACGTGGCCAGCCAGGCGGTGGCCGCGGCGCTGCAGGCACTGCACGCCGCCCCCGGGCAGGTATTGCCGGCGACGCAGCAGGCCCTGCTGGCGGTGAATGCGGCGCTGCACACGCAGGGCTCCGCCACCCGGCGGACCATTGCCACCACCGTGGTGGCGCTGGTGCTGGGGCCGGCGGGCGGGGACCTGGTCTGGGCCGGAGACAGCCGCGCCTATCTGCTGCGCGACGGCCGGCTGCAATGCCTGACCCGCGACCATTCCCTGGTGCAGGAACTGCTTGAAGCCGGCGAGATCGCCGAGGATGAGGTGGAGGAGCACCCGCAGGGCAACATCATCCTGCGCGCAGTGGGCGCCGAGGCCGACCTGGCGCTGGACCTGGTGCATTGCCCGCTGCGCCCGGGCGACCGCGTGCTGCTGTGCTCGGACGGGCTGTACCGCGCCCTGCCGCGAGCCAGCCTGGCGGAACTGATGGCCGATGGCGGGGCGGCGGCGCTGGTGGCGGCGGCGCTGGCGCGGCATCCTCGCGACAATGTCACGGCGGTTGTGGTGCAACTGGCCGGCTGAGCCCGAAACCGTTGCGTTCCATAGTTACCGGCATGCCGCGCACCGTGCTAGCGTGACGTCCAATACCAGAACGGGAAGCCAGACCATGCCCCGACTCCTTCTGCTTGCCGGCCTTGCCGGGCTGACGCTTGCCATGGCCCAGCCCCTGCCGGCGGCGGCCCAGGCCGATCCGGCGACGCGCGCCCTGATCGAGCGGCTGCGGCCGCAGCCGGGCGGCAGCACCCGCGGCATCCGCCTGCCCACCGACCCCGCCGCGACCCCGGCGGTGGCCGTGGCGCCAGCCGGCGGCGCGACTTCCGCGGCGGGTGCCGGCAGTTCCAGCGGCGCCAGCAGCGGCGGGCCGATCCGCCAGGCAGCGGCGACGTCGCGCGATACGACGGCGCCGGAGGGCGTGGCCGCGGTTTCGCTGACCGTCAACTTCCACCTCGGCTCGGCAACGCTGACGCCGGAGGCGGAGCGCGCCCTGGCACCGCTCGGCCGCGCCCTGGCCTCGAATGATCTGGCCGGCTACCGCTTCCGCATCGAGGGCCATACCGACACGGTGGGCGACACCATGCTGAACCGCACCCTGTCGGAACGCCGCGCCATGGCGGTGCGCAACTTCCTGGAGGCGCGCTACGGGGTTTCGCCGAACCGCCTGGAAGCCATCGGCTTCGGCGACAAGCAATTGCTGGTGGACACCGCGCCGCAGGTGAACGAGCCGCGCAATCGCCGGGTGCAGGTGCTGAACATCGGCAGCTGAGGCGGTGCCTGACGCTTCGGGAGGGCCGCGCCGCAGCGGCCTGATACTGCTTGTCCTCGCCGTGGCCGCAGTGGCCGCGGGTGCGTGGTGGCTTGGCCAGCCGCCGCCCGATTCCCCCAGCGCGACGATCGAGCCGGCCGCCGCGGCCGAGAGCCTGGCCGAGGCGGATGAGGACGCGATCCTGGCCCTGCGGCCTGCGGCCCCTGTGCTGTTGCGCCTGGCCGGCGAAAGCCGCGTCTTCGTGCTGGTCTTCCCTGACCTGGCGGCCCAGGCCGCGACGATGAACCGGGTGGCGGCGCTGGTGGAGAAGGCCGGCTTTGCGCGCGACCGGCTGGCCACCTACGAGGAACTCGCCACCGCCATTGCCGCCCGCGGCGAAACCCCGGCAACCTGGTACCTGGCGCACGACTACAGCGCCGCCGACCTGGCCCGCTTCTTCCAGCTGGCCGCCAGCCGCAACCAAGCCCTCACAGCCGAGGAAGCCTGGCTGCAGGCCCGGCTGGCGCCGCTGCGGCGCGGCAATGAACCCGACGACTTCGCGCTGCTGACGCTGACGGCGACCGCCCCGGGCAGCGACGAGGCGATGCGCGCGGCGGTGCTGCGGCATGAGGTCTCGCACGGCCGCTTCTTCACCCGGCCGGCCTTTGCCGAGCGGGTCATGGCCATATGGCGGGAGGGAATGACCGCCGGGGAGCGCGCCGCCTTCACCGACTTCCTGGCCGGCGAGGGCTATGACACCGGCAATGACCGCCTGATGGCGAACGAGGCGATGGCCTACCTGGCCTTCACCCCAGACCCAAGGCTGTTCAAGCCGGCGACGATCGGCCTGGCACCGGAACGCGCCGCGGTACTGCGACGGCTGTACGAGCGCGCGCTGGACTGAAGCAGGTTCAGCGCGCTTCCCGCGTCGGCACCACCAGGGCCATGGCGGAGATCCGGTTTCCGGCGGCCTCCGCCTGGAGCAGGGCGCCGGCCAGCGCTGCCAGCCATGCCTCGGTGCGTTCCACCATGGGGCGCGGCGCCGCGAACAGCGGCTGGTCCGACAGCAGCGCCACCAGCAGGTCGGTGCCGAAGGGCTCGTCCACCACCCAGCCCTCGAAGCCCGGGGCGGGTTCGCCGAAGCGCTGGCGCACGCCGGGCGCCATGGGCTGCGGCGGCACGATATGCGCCACCTGGCCGGAGCCGAGCAGATAGGTGACCTCAAGCTGGCCGGCGCGGTCCGGCATGGCGAGCTCGAAACGCACCAACTCGCCCTTCTGCAGCGGCAAGGTGCCCGCCAGGCTGCCCGACAGGGTGGCGCCGGCGGCGCCGGTGGTGCGACCGCGCAACTGGTCCAGCACCGCGCAGAACGGGCCGTCGAAGCTTTCCACCTGGCCCTGCACCGCACTGTCCGGCACACGGGCATCGGCCAGCGCCTGGCGCAGGGCGGCCTGGTTGTCGCGGCGGGTCAGGCCGGCCAGGCGCAGGCCGGTCTCGCCGGGCTGGGCCTGCACCAGGCCGCAGGGCAGTGCGGCGATGGCACGGGCGGCGGTGGCGAAGTCGGGCGGCGGTGGTGGCGTGGCGGCGACGATGGGCGCGACCGGTTGCGGCGTGCGCCCCGGGCCCATGCCGAACCACGCCAGGGCCAGCACGGCCGCCGCGGCAACCCCGCCCAGCGCGGCCAGCGGCACGCCCTTGCGCCGCGCCGGCGCAGCCCCGGCCGCGGACGCGGCGACGAAGCTGGGCTCCGGCATGGCGGTGGCGACGCCCGGCGCCGGCATGGGCGCAGCGAGCCCGGCAACCAACGTGGCATCGGTGTCTCGCGCCAGCATGCCGCTGGCATCGGCGGGTTCCGAGGCGGCGGCGCGGATCGCTACCGCGAAGTCGGCGGCGGTGGTGAAGCGGTCCGCCGGGCGCTTGGCCAGGGCGCGCACCATCACCTGGTCGAAGGCGCGCGGCGAAGTGACGGAAAGCTGGCTCGGCGGCGTCGCCTCGGTGTTCAGCGCCTTGTGC
The DNA here is from genome assembly GCA_903835235.1 of uncultured Rhodospirillales bacterium. GTDB lineage: Bacteria > Pseudomonadota > Alphaproteobacteria > Acetobacterales > Acetobacteraceae > CAIMOR01. Next base: position 10,123 of record CAILMF010000030.1, on the reverse strand, counting down.
AGCACGGCATTGTAGCCGCCGGTGAACGGCTTTTCCCCGGTCAGCAGCTGGTACAGCACCACCCCGGCGGCCCAGAGGTCGGCGCGGCTGTCCACCGTCTCACCGCGCAGTTGCTCGGGCGCCATATAGCTGGGCGTGCCCATGACGGTGCCGACCTGGGTCATCGAGGAGTTCTCGATGCGGGCGATGCCGAAATCGGCGATCTTGACCATCATGCCGCCGGTGCCATCCGGGCTGAGCATGATGTTGGCCGGCTTGAGGTCCCGGTGCACCACGCCGCGCGCATGGGAATAGGCCAGGGCGCCGAGAATCTGGTTCATCAGCCGGACGATCTCCGGCAGCGGAAAGCGTTCCTCGCGGTCGAAGTAGGATTTGAGGGTGCCGCCCTCGACCAGCTCCATCACGATCCAGGCGCAGTTGTCGTTCTCGCCGTAGTCGTAGACGCCGACGATGTTCGGGTGGGCCAGGCGGCCGGCGGCCTGGGCCTCGCGGCGGAAGCGGGCATGCGCCTCCTGCGCCTCGGTGTCGTCGACCGACGGGCGCTGCACCACCTTGATGGCGACGCGGCGTTCGATGTTGCGGTCCATCGCCTCGAACACCACGCCCATGGCGCCGCTGCCGAGGGTGCCGCGCAGTTCGTACTTGCCGGTGAGTTCCGGCGGCAGGGGCGGCAGCGGAGTCGTTTCGGACGGCATTCGACGATATTGCCTACAAAGCCACGCGGCGGCCATCGCCAATGAGGGCGAAGGGCGCCCAGAAGAAGGGATGCGCGAACTCGGCCGGCAGCGCCTTGCCGGCTTCATCCAATATCAGCAGCTGCGCGCCGCGCAGCGAGGCCGCGGATGAAGCGCCGCCTTGCTGGCGCCGCAGCGAATCCGCCACCGTCAGCGCCGCGGCGGTGTCGTCCACCGCCCAATGGGTCACCATCAGCCCGCGGGCGCCGGCATAGAAGAAGGCGCGGGCCAGGCCGGACAGCGCCTCGCCGCCCCCTGCCCCGCCGGGGCCGCCGGTGTTGCAGGCCGAGAGCACCACCAGGTCGGCATCCAGCTTCAGCGACAACAGGTCGGAGGCGGGGATGAAGGAGGTGCTGGCATCCGGCGCGCCGGGCTGGGGCGAGACGATGATGGACGGCTCCGGCAGGCAGGAAAGCTCGCCCGGCAGCAGCGCATGGGTGGCCAGGTGGACCACGCGGTACTGGTCCAGATGCGCGCCACGCAGCGCCGCGGCGGTGAACTCGGCGCCCAGCTTCACGTCGCGCGGGCCGGCGCCGGTCAGTTGCTGGGCGGCCTGCACCTCCACCCGGGTGCCCGGCAGGCGGCCCAGGCCGGCGGCCAGGCGGGCGTCGCTGGCGCAGCGGTCGGGCGGGAAGCTGCGGGCCAGCTGCGCCGCATTGGCCGGGGCGAAGTCGCCGAAGCCGGCATAGGCATTGGGCGCGCTGCTGCCGATGCCGGCGCCGCGCAGCGTCACCAGGGTTTGCGCCGAAGGCACGTGGACGATGGCGTGGCGGCGGATCAGCCAGGGCGCGGCCTGCAACCGGTTGGCATCGGCCTCGCCGGTCAGCAACAGGCCGAAGGGCAGCGCCAGAAGCGGGCCGTCGGGCGCCACCACCAGCGTGGCGGCGCCTTCCAGCGGCGCTTTCATCGGCGCCAGCAGCGCCTGGTACAGCGCCTGGGCGGGGGCGGGGTCGAAGCGGCCGGGTTCGCCTTCCGGCGTGGCGGCGCCCTCGCGCACCGCCTGCACCAGGCGGCCCAGCTCGGCCTCGCCATGGTCGATGCGCGCGACATGCACGCGGCCGCCGCGCAGCAGCATGGCCCAGCCGTGGTCGCGGCCCAGCAGCATGCTCAGCAGCGCCTCGTTCGGCGCCAGCGCGGCCAACACCTGCGGCGCATCGGTGGCGGCCAGCAGCAATTGCCGATACCCCGGTGCGGCGGCGGCCACCTCGGCCTCGGCCTCGGCGCGGGCGTGCTGCGCGGCGGCGATGCGGGCATCCAGGTCGCGGCCTCCGGCGTCGCGTTCGCCGAACAGCGCGCGCAGGGCCTGGTCGCTGTCCTGCAGGCGGCGCACCGCCTCGGCCACCTTGGCGTCGCCGCCCGAGGCCCCCAGCCGGGCACTGGCCTGCTGGACGAAGCGCGCGGTGCCGCTGCGCTGGGCCAGCTGGGTGGCAGCGAACATTTCCGCGAGCAGCGCCGGGGCATTGGCCGGGGTGGCCATGGCTTCGGCGTGCAGTGTATCCAGGTAGGGCACCACCAGTTCAACCGGCAGGCCGATCTGGCGCGCGCGCAGGATGCTGGCGCCGGTGCGGAAGCTGGCCAGCGCTTCCGCGCGCCGGCCGGTGGCGGCGCGCCGGGTGCCGCTGAGGAACAGCGTCACCGCTTCCGGCCGTTCTCCCGGCACCGCGATGGCGAAGCGGCGGGAGGCTTCCTCCAACTGGCGGGCGGCCTGTTCCTGCTGGCCCAGCCGGGCGGAGGCGGTGGCTTCGGTGCGGAGCGCGCGTGCCACCATCAGCCCGGGTTGCAGCCCGGCGCGGCGCAGCATGGCGCGGCTGGCGGCCAGCAGTGCCGGGGCCTCGGCGGCGCGGTCCAGCCGGGTCAGCGCGATGGCCTGGTTGCGCCAGACCTCCGCCAGGCCGAGCACCGCGCCCTGCGCGACCGGGTCGGCCAGGACGTTCACGTCATTGTCCCGCGCGCCGCCGCTGCGCGAGGTCTCCGGCGTCAGCGCGGCGTAGCCGGCCTCGGCCTGTTGCAGCATGGCATAGGCCGGGGCGGCCTCGCCGCTGTTCAGCAGGGCCAGGGCGCGATAATGCGCCAGCCGGGCCACCGCGGTGACGTCGGCGGCCTGCGGCGCCAGCGCGGCGGCCCGGGTGAACAGCGCGCCGGCTTCCTGCTGCCGGCCCTGGTTGGACAGGTTCAGCGCCAGGTGGACCAGGGCGTTGACCGTGTTGGGGTTGTCGCGGCCCAGCACGCGTTCCTGCACCGCCAGCGCGGCGCGATAGGCGTCCTCGGCGGCGGCGAAGTTCTCGGCCTGATTCAACTCGCGGCCCAGCGCCATCAGTTGTTCATAGCGGCCGACATCGGCGGCGCCGAAGGCCCCGGCGGCCAGTTGCCGCACGGCCTGTTCCAGCGCGGCGGACCGCGCCTGCGGCTTGGCGCCCTCGGTCGGGGCAGTAGTACCGGCGATCAGCCGTTCCAGCACCGGCAGCACGGCGGCGACGCCATCGGCCAGCACCGGGCCATCCGGCCCGGCAGCAACCAGGGCCATGTGCGGCCAGCCGCCGGCGCGACGGGTACAGGTCAGCAGCCGCGCGGGAATATCGGCGCCGATCGCGACCGGCTGCGGCGGGTTGCAGACCAGGCGCTGGTCCAGCCAGGTGCGCCAGAGGCCGCCCGTGACCAGCATGTCCAGCTGCGCCGGGGCGTTGCTGCCGCGCAGCCGCTGCAACCGGGCGGCGGGCTGGCCCCAGCCACCGCAGAAGACCTCCTGCCCGCCGAGCACCGGCAGGTCGGCCGGCTGGGTGCCGGCCTGCTGCACCATGCAGGCCTCGCCCTTGGAGTCGCTGCCCGCGGGGGAGCCGGTGCGCGCCGGGGCTGCCGTGCCCGTGACATAGGCTTCCGGCGGCGGCACATGGCAGCCGGCCAGCAGCAGCACCAGCAGGGCCGCGAAGCGCCTCATTGGTATTCGATCTCAGCGACGTTGGGGATGGTGACTTCCGAGGTGTCGATGCGGTTGTTCACCAGCGACAGGTCGACCACCTCCGGCGGTCGAACCGCGATGAACTGGATGGAGGGCGGCGGCACGCAGTTGATCGAGGCGACGACGCAGCCATTGATGCGGTAGTTCGATTGCAGCGTCGGGTCGATCGGCCGGGTGATGTCGGCGCTGGCGGCGGCGGCGGAACCGGGCACGCCGGCCAGCGTGCCGAGCAGCGAGACCGAGCCGCCGGTGCCATGCACGCCAAGCCGGCCGGCGGCGATAAAGCCGCTGGCGACGCCGCCATCCAGCAGCAGGAAGACCGGGCTGCTGCCGGCCGAGACCGCGAGCGTCAGCACGCCGGCACTGGCACTGCTGGTGGCGCCGAAGGTGCCAGGCGCCTGCTGGCCGGGCCGGCGGACCTGGGTGGCCTGCTGACTGTCCAGCCGGCCGGCGATGTCCGGCTGCACCAGGCCCAGCGGGTCGGTATGCGTCGCGCGGCGCGTGTCGAACACCACGGCGGGGTATTGGCCGGCGGTGCGGGCATTGATTGTGGTGGTGGCGCCGGCGGTGATGCCGCCCGGGCCGCTGAAGACGATGGCGCGGCCGATGGTGGCTGTCAGGCCATCCAGCGTCATGGCGGCAGCGCGCAGGCTGGCACTGTCAGCCGCCAGGGTGCCCGTGAGCAACATGCTGCTGCTGGCGGAAAGGCTGAACCGCCCGGCGGCCGTGGCCCGGCCGGTGAAGCTGGCGGTACCGCCCGCGGTGGCGCTGATATCGCCGCCGCTGGTCAGCGTGCCCGCCAGCGTGGTGGCGCCGCCCGAGGCCAGCGTGACGCTGCCGCCCGCCGCGACGCTGCCGGGCAGGCTGAGGGCGCCGCCGGTGGAGAGGGCGAGCGCGCCGCCCGCCGTGATTGCGCCGGCCAGGCTCAGCCCATTGCCCCCGGTGAGCGACAACGCGCCACCGCTGGAGACGCTGCCATTCACCGCCAGCACGTTGCCGGCATGCAGGGCCAGCGGCAGGTTGGCCGAGACCCCGCCATTGATGGTGAGGTTGTTGCTGGCATCCAGCAGGAAGGCGCCGCCAGCGCCGGTCGTGCCGCCCAGCACCACCGACTGCCCGGCGCCGATGGTCAGGTCGCCGGCGACGCTGGTGGTGCCGCCGAGGGTCACGGTGCCGCCGACCACCAGGGTCAGGGCCCCGCCGGTGGTGACGTTGCCGGGCGTGGTCAGCGCGCCATCGGCAATGAGGGTGAGGTCGCCGGCGGCGACCAGCGGCCCGGTCACGCTGTAGGTCAGCCCGCGCAGGGCCCCGCCGCCGACCGAGCTGGCGCCCAGCGTGGCGAAGTCATTGGCCTCGGTCAGCGCGAGTTGCCCGCCGGCCTGCAAGGTCAGCGTGCCCGCGGTGATGACCGCCCCGGGTTGCTGGCTGATGCCATTGCCGGCGGCCAGCGCCACCAGCCCGCCCGGCGCGGTGACCGGCCCGGCCAGCAGCATGGCGCCGGCCTGGGCGAGCCGGATGATGCGGCCGGGGCCGGCGGTGATGGTGCCGACGGTGAAGCTGTTGCCGGCATTGTCCAGCAGCACGTCGCCGGCGGCGCGCGCCTCAACCAACCCCATCGTTACCGCGCCGCCGCTGCCCAGCACGCTGCCGCCGCTGCGCAGGTCCAGCACCGGCAGGCCGCCGATGGTGCTGGCGCCGGCAATGGTGATATTCCCCGCGACCGGTGCGCCGCCGCCGCCGATGACATCGCCGACGCGGAAGCGCGCGATGGGGCCGATGCGGGCCAGCTCGGCGGCATCGACCGACAGCGTGCCGGCGACGTCGCCGCCCAGCGTGACGCCACGGCCCGGCGTGATCGGTGCCAGCCAGAGCCAGCCGCCCGGCGCGGCCAGCGACCCACCGGGCTGGATATCGATGTCGTCCACCCGAAGTTGCAGGGACTGCACGCCGATGCCGGCATTGCTGACCGAGACGGCGCCAGTGACGGCGAGCTGCGCCACGTCGCTGCGCACGCTCAGCAGGTTGCCGGCTGAGAGATCGGCCAGGGCGTAGATGCGGTTGGTGCTGCCACCTGGGTCGAGCGAGATGCTGCCGCCGGCCGAGCCGGTCAGGCTATCGGCCACCAACGTGGCGCCGGCTTCCTGGGTGATGCTGCCCAGTGCCTGCAGGGACAGCTGGTTGGCACGGGCGGTGCCGGCATGGCCGAAATCCACCGTGCCGCCGAGGGTGATGTTGGCCGCCGTGGCGCCCAGCGTGGTGCTGCCGAGCGCAACCTGCGTCGCCGCCGCGGCGCTGCTGCCGATGCGGCCGAGTTCGAGGCTGTCCAAGGTCAGCGCGCCGCTGCCGCTGCGGCCGAGGATCATGTCCCGCCCGGCATTGGTCGGGCCGATGGCGATGACGCCGGCGGGTGCGCGCAGGCCGCCGAGCGCGGTGATGTCGAGGTCGTCGGCCGCCAGTTGCAGCGTGCGGCCACTGCCGACCGAGACGATGCCGTTGATGCTGTAGGGCAGCAGCGCGGCATCGGTGACGGTGAAGTTGAAGTCACCGCCGACGTTCAGCGTGCCGAGTTCGGCGAAGGCGACGCCGCTCTGGCCGGGGCTGTGCGGGACTTCCACCAGCGATGTCGTGGCGCCGAGCGCGCCCTGCAGGCGGCGCCCATAGAGCAGGCCGCCGCTGGCAATGGTGAGCGCGCCACCGCTGGATTGCACGTCCACCACGCCATCGCTGCCCGTGCCATCGGTGCCGACCAGGCCGTTGACGGTGATGCCGCCGGGCGCGCTGAGCCCGACGTTGCGCTGCGCCACCCAGCTGCCCGCCAAGGCCAGCGCATTGCCGGCGCCGGTGACGCTGACGCCGACGTCACGCCCGGCGGTGTGGCTGCCATCCAGCGCCGTGCCGATGGCGCCGATGGTAAGCGCCAGGTCGCGCCCGGCCGTGATGGCGGCGGTGCCGGTGGTGCTGCCGGTGGCGGCGCTGAGCGAAACGTCGCGCGCGCCGATGCTGCCGCTGAGGCTGAAGCTGCCGCCGGGCAGGGTCAGCGTGGCATCGGCCGGGGCGCGCTGGCCGGCGGTGATGCTGCCGGCCAAGGTCGCCGCAACGGCGGCACCGGCGGTGCCGATGCTGATGCCATCGGCCGCCGCCATGCTGCCGGTGCCGGATTGCGTCAGCGTGCTGCTGCCGGCATTGCCGAGCGTGATGCCGATGGCCCCGGGCAATGTGGCGCTGCCGGCCTGCATGGCGGCATTGTTGGTCAGCTGGTTGGCCTGCACGGTGATGTCGCCGCCGGCGGTGCCGATGCCGGAGGTCAGCGTGCCGTCATTGGTCACGGCCAGCGTCGTCGCTGTCAGGGTCAGGGTCCCGGCGGCGGTGATGCTGCCGCTGGCCTGGTTGTGGATGCCTGTCGCGCTGCTGGTGATGGAGACATCGCCGGGCAGGCTGGCAGTGCCGGCAGCGATGCTGCCGCTATTGGTGACCGAGCTGCCGTTCAATGTGGCATTGCCACCCGCGGCACCGGTGCCGGCGGTAAGGCTGCCGGCGTTGATGAGCACCTCGCCATTGCCTTGGCCGAAGGACAGGTCGCGCGTTGCGGCGATGCTGGCGCCAGTTTGATTGTCGACGCTGGACTGCGCCCCCAGCGTGACGTCCCGCCCACCGATGCTGCCGGTATTGGTGATGGCGGTGGCCGTGGCGGTCAGCGTGACATCGGTGGTGGCGGCAATGTCCGCATTGTTGGTCAGCACCGCAGCGGTGAGACCGATGCTGCCGCCGGCCGCAACATCGGCGGCGACGGTCAGGCCGCGCGTGGTCGTCAGCGCCAGGTCGCCGGTGGTGGCATCGGCCGAACGGTTGAGCGCGCTACCGGTACCGCTTGTGCCGCCGACCAGCCGGTCGAAGGCGTTGGCGCTGCTGTCCAGCGCGATGGCGGTGCCGCGCAGGGCCAGCCCTGCCACGTTCAGCCGCTTGCCGGCGGCCTGGGTGATGGTGCCGGCGCTGCGCAGTTCCAGCACCTGCACGCGGTCGGCATCGAAGGTGGTGTTGTTGCGCAGGTCCACATTGCCGGCCAGCACGATGGCCCCACCCGTATCGGTGCCGATGCGCAGGCGGGCGGCCGGGTTGGTCGTACCACCGGCGCCGGCGCCGCCGATCAGCGCGATCTCCGTGCTATCAAGGTAGAGGCCGGCCGGCGCCGCCGTGGTGCCGAGCGTGATGGCCTGGCTGGTGCTGAGCGGATGCAGCCTGATGAGGCCACCCGGCGCCACCAGCCGCGCCGCCAGCGCCAGGTCGTCCGCGATGATGGTCATGGTGCCGGCACTGGGCACGGCGATGGCGGCATTGACAGCGAGCGAGGCGGCCGTTGTGGTCAGCGCAATGTCGCCGCCGGCAGTGAGGCCCTTGCCCGCATCGGCCGTGCTGCCCTCGATGCTGGCGATGCTGTTGCCAGTGCTGCCGAGCGTGATCGCACCGCCCGCCGTGGCGCTCAGCCCCGTGGTGGTGAGGTTGCCCGCGCTCTGCGTGATGGCGCCGGCGGTCAGCAGCTCCAGCGTCGTCGTGCCCGCGTTGAAGCTGCCGCCCAGCGTGATCGCGCCGCCCGCGACATCGCCGATGCTCAGCCGCGCCGCGTTCACCAGCCCGCCCGTGGTGTTGGTGACCGAGAACTGCCCCGGCGTCACCGTGCCCAGGCTGATGTCCAGCCTCGCCGTATACGCCTGCAACCGCACCAGGCCGGTGCTGGCATTGGCCAGCAGCACCGGCGCGCCGGGGTTGCCGAAATCCATGCTGTCGGCGGTCAGCGTGATGCGCTGATTCGCCGCCGTCGCGCTCAGCGTGCCGCCGCTGCGGATCAGCGCGCTGGACGGCGACTGCGCGGTGACCGCGATGCTGCCCGCCGTCGCGGTGATGTCGGCCGCCAGGGTGACGGTGCCGGCGCCGGTCAGCGTCACGTCGCCGCTCGGCGCGGTGATGGCGCTGTTGACGCTGAGCCCGGCCGCGCTGGTGGCGGTGAAGCCCGCCGCGCCATTGCCGATAGCGTAGCTGCCGCCATCCGGGATCGGTGCCGCCAGCCCGCCCTGCAACGCCAGCGCCACGCTGCTGTTGAAGCCCAAGCTGCCCTGGCCGAACAGCACGGCGCGGTCCACCACATTGGCCAGCGTCAGCGACGTCGTGCCCGCCGCCGCCGTGCCCAGCCGCCGCGTGGTGATCACGCCAAGGCCGGACTGGGTGATATCGGCGCCGGCGACCGCCGCTGTTGGGCCGGCGCTGCGCGAATCATTGGCCACCAGCGTGACCAGGTTGCCCGCCTGCACCGGCCCGGACAGCGCGATACTGGCGCCCCACAGGTTGATGACGCCCGTATCAGCGCCGGCGCGCGTGCCGGCCTGCAGGCTGGCCGTGCCGGCAATGCTCAGGGCGCCCGCCGAGGTCAGCGCCAGCGTGCCCGCCGCGCCCGCCTGCACCGTGCCGCTGACGTTCAGCGCCAGCGCGTCGCGCAGCGTGATGTTGGCGGCGCTCAGGTTGCCCAGCGTGTCGAGGCTGTTGCCGGCGCGTTGCAGCGAGAAATCGCCGCTGGTCGCCCCGGTCAGCGTCGCCACGTCCAACGCGCCGCCGCTCTGCGCCACGCTGGCGCCGCGCAGGTCCAGCGTCGCCGCATCGCCCTGCCCGGCGCCGCCGCGCAGCGCAACCGTGCCCGCCAGCGTGATCGCGCCCGCCGTGGTGGTGGTGCCGTCGCTGCCGATGCGCAGCAGGCCGCCGCCGGTGGCGATCCGCGCCACCTCGGCATCGCCCAAATGGAAGCCGCTGCCCGGCGCCGGGCCGCCCAGCTGCATCGCCGTGCCGGAGGTATCTGGCAGCAGGTTCACCGTGCCGCCGCCGGGCGCGCTGATCGCGCCGGTGCTGGCGATGTGCAGCGCGTCGGTCCGCAGCGTGATGGTGCCGCCAGTGCCCGAGGTGACCGCGGCGTTCAGCGTCAGCGCCTGCGTATCCGTCAGCGTGATCTCACCACCGGCGGTCAGGCCCTTGGCCGCATCGGCCGTACTGCCATTGATGGCGCCGATCGCATTCGCGCCGGCCAGCATGATCGCGCCGCCCGCCGTGGCACTCAGGCCGCTGCTGGTCAGCACGCCCGCGCTCTGCGTGATGGCGCCGGCGGTCAGCAGCTCCAGCGTCGTCGTGCCGGCATTGAAGCTGCCGCCCAGCGTGATCGCGCCACCCGCGACATCGCCGATGCTCAGCCGCGCCGCGTCGACCAGGCCACCCGTGGTGTTGGTGACCGAGAACTGCCCCGGCGTCACCGCGCCCAGGCTGATGTCCAGCCCCGCCGTATACGCCTGCAACCGCACCAGGCCGGTGCTGGCATTGGCCAGCAGCACCGGCGCGCCGGGGTTGCCGAAATCCATGCTGTCGGCGGTCAGCGTGATGCGCTGATTCGCCGCCGTCG
>CAILMF010000029.1 GCA_903835235.1 uncultured Rhodospirillales bacterium | reverse complement strand
GGTTTTTCATGCCCTTGCCGCCAGCGATGGCGCCGGGTTTTTCATGCCCTTGCCGCCAGCGATGGCGCCGGGTTTTTCATGCCCTTGCCGCCAGCGATGGCGCCGGGGCTTGTGCATGCGCATCTCTGGCCGGGCCGGCACGCGGCCTTTTGCCCCACCCCCGAATGACGTGGCCGGCCGGCCCTGCTATCGTCGCGTCGGATCGTGCGTGACGGGGGACTGGATGACGCGTCGGTGGTGGTTGTTGGCCTGGGCAGCGGCGATCTTGGCGGCCGGCCCGGCCCTGGCGGATACGCACTTCAGGTTGCAGAATCACACCGGGCGCAGCATCGTCGCGGTCTATGCCTCGCCGTCACGTTCCGGCGACTGGGGCCGCAAGCTGAACGCCGCACCGGTGGCCAACCGCGCCGTGCAGGAAATGCGCCCGGCCAGCCCGGAATGCCGCCAGGACGTGCTGGTGGAATTCGCCGGCGGCGTCGAGGAACAGCGCTTCAAGGTCGACCTCTGCGCCAACCCGCAGCTGGTCTGGGGCGAGCCCGCACCGCCCACCGATGACCCGAGCTTCGAGTTCATCAACGGCACCGGCCAGGAGATCGTGGAGCTCTACGTTGCCCCCGGCGGGCAGATCGCCACCGCCTTCGACCTGCTGATCACCGGGCCGCTGCCGCCTGGTGGCCGGCTCTGGGTCAACATGCCCGCTGGCGGCGGCTGCCTGCTGGATGTCGCGCTGGTGCTGGCGGACCAGAACCGGCGCGAATGGTCGCCGCTGGAAAGCTGCTCGGTGCGGGACGTCACCTTCCGGTAAGGCGCTGCCCTCAGCGCGCGGCCGGCTTCGGCCCCGCCAGCCGGTCACCCAGCCGGAACAGCAGCGGGTTCAACGCAATGCTCAGCAGGGCCGCGGCCAGCACCAGGTCGCGCCCTTCCGGCGGCAGCAGCCCCTCGGCCACGCCAAGCCCGGCCAGGATGAAGCTGAACTCGCCGATCTGCCCCAGCGCGGCGGCAATGGTCAGCGCCGCCCGGTTGTCCTGCCCCAGCGCCCGGGCAATGCCCCAGGCCGCCAGCGCCTTGCCGCCGACCACCACGGCCAGCGTCCCCGCCACCTCCAGCGGCCGGTGCCACAGGATCGCGGGGTCGAACAGCATGCCGACCGAGACGAAGAACAGCACGGCAAAGGCATCGCGCAACGGCAGGGTCTGCTCCGCCGCCTTCTGACTCAGCGGCGACTGCCCCAGCACCATGCCGGCCAGGAAGGCGCCCAGCGCCAGCGAGACCTCGAACACCGCATAGGCCGCGAAGGCCACGCCGATGGCCGCCACCAGCGCCGCCAGGGAGAACAGTTCCCGGCTGCGCAACCCCCCCACCAGGGAGAGGCACCAGGGCAGCACCCGCGCGCCGACGATCAGCATCAGCGCGACGAAGGCCACCACTTTTGCGAGTGTGACGCCGACCGAGTTCAGCAGCCCCCAGCCCGCCGGCGCGGCGCCGTCCAGCAACCCTGCCGCTATCGGCGCCAGCACCAGCGCCAGCACCATCGCCAGATCCTCCACCACCAGCCAGCCCACCGCGATATGCCCGACCGGGCTGCGCTCCTCGCCGCGTTCCTGCAGGGCGCGCAGCAGCACCACGGTGCTGGCGACGGAGAGCGACAGCCCGAAGATCAGCCCGGCGCCATCGCCCCAGCCCAGCAGCCTGGCCAGGCCCCAGCCCAGCAGCGTCGCCACCAGCATCTGGCCGATGGCGCCCGGCAGTGCCACGCCGCGCGCCTCCGCCAGCTCCCGCGGGGAAAAATGCAGCCCGACGCCGAACATCAGCAGCACGATGCCGATCTCCGCCAACTCGGCCGCCAGTTGCATGTCGCCGGTGAAGCCCGGCGTATGCGGCCCGATGGCGATGCCGGCCAGCAGATAGCCGACGATCGGCGGCAGGTTCAGCTTGCGGGCGATGACGCCCAGCAGCAGGGCAGCGGAAAGCGCGGCGACAAGGGTCGCCATCAACGGCATGGCATGTGGCATGTCCGGCAGTGTAACGGCGGCAGGCGCGGCGCCCGCCGGGAAATCAAGCGCCCGTGGTCACAGCCGCGTCAGGCGGGTGGGGCGGAGCGGATAGCCCAGCCGCTTCAGCCCCGCCGGCACTCCGCGCCTTGGCAGCCAGGCTTGAGGCAGCGCCCGTCCCCGTCAACCCAGGTAGCGCGCCCGCAGATGCCGCGTGAAGTCGCCGGGGTCCAGCGGCTTGCCGGTGGCATGGCGCAGCAGGTCCTGGAAGCCCAGGCGGCTGCCCTGGCTGTGCACCTTCTCCCGCAGCCAGCCCATCAGCGGCGCCAACTCGCCCTGCGCCAGCGCGTCCTCCAGCCCCGGCACCGCCGCCCGCGCCGCCTGCATCAGCTGCGCCGCGGCCATGGCGCCCAGGGTGTAGCTGGGGAAGTAGCCGAAGGCGCCGTCGTGCCAGTGGATGTCCTGCAAACAGCCCTGCGCATCATTCGGCGGCCGTACGCCCAGCAGCTGGAAGAAACCCTCGTTCCAGGCCGCCGGCAGGTCCGCCACCGCCAACTGGCCGCCGATCAGCGCCTGTTCCAGCCGGAAGCGCAGGATCACGTGCGCCGGGTAGGTGATCTCATCCGCATCCACGCGAATGAACCCGCGCGAGACATGCCGCCACAGCCGGCCGAGATTTTCCGGTGCATACTGCGCGGCGTCCCCACCGAAGCTGGCCAGCAGCTGCGGGCCGAGAAACCGCAGGAAGGCATCGCTGCGGCAGGCCTGCATCTCCACGATCAGGCTCTGCGATTCATGCGCCGCCATGCCCGCCGCCTCGCCCACGGGCTGGCGCGCCCAAGGCTCCGGCAGGTTGCGCTCGTAGACCGCATGGCCGGTCTCGTGCAGCACGCCCATCAGCGCCTTCGCCACCTCGGCCTCGCTGTAGAAGGTGGTGATGCGGATATCCGTCGGCGTGCCGCCGCAGAAGGGATGCAGCGATTCGTCCAGCCGGGCGTGGTCGTAATCCAGCCCGACGCGCTGGCTCAGGCTGCGGCACAGCGCCCGCTGCGCCGGCACCGGAAACGGCCCGGCCAGCGGCACCGCGGCCGGCCCGCGCGCCTGGCGTTCCTCCACCTGTGGCAGCGCTTCCCGCAGGAAAGCTTCGTAGGCGGTGAAGACCGGCGCCACCTCGGCCGCGGTCACGCCGCGCTGATAGCCCTCCATCAGCGCGTCATAGGGGCTGAGGCCGGAGGCAGCCGAGAGCGCCTGGGCGGTTTCCCGCTGTAACCGCACCACCTCGGTAAGGTAGGGCCGCACCGCCGCGAAGTCGCTGGCTGCCTTGGCGCCGCGCCAGACCTTCTCGCAGGCGCTGTTGGCCCGCGCGCTGGCTTCCACCAGGCTGGTCGGCAGCGCCGTGGCGCGGGCATGGCCCCGCCGCATCAGCTCAAGGTTCGGGGCGTCCCAGTCGCCATCGGCTGCCGCGGCGGCAAGGTCATCGGCCACCTCCGGCGCGGTCAGCAGCTCATGCGCCAACCCCGCCAGCGTCGCCAGCTGCTCGCCCCGCGCCGCGCCGCCGCCCGGCGGCATCATGGCGCTGGCGTCCCAGCCCAGCATGGCCTGCGCCTCCCCCAGGGTGGCGATCCGGGCAAAGCGCGTCTTCAGCCGCGCATAGGCTGCGTTCATTTGGCTTCCTTCCAGCGCCGCCAGGTGAAGGCGACCACCACGCCCACCAGCGTCATCGCCAGCCCGTACCAGGTCAGCGCATAGCCCAGATGCGGGTTCTCCGGCTTCGGCAGGGTGGTGGCCGGCACCGGCAGCTGGCTGCCGATCGCCTCGCCCACCACCACCAGGCCGAAGGGCAGCACCGGCGCCAGCCCCAGCGCCTGGCCAATGGCCGCGGGGTTGAAGGTGTAGAACAGCCGCGTCACCGGGTCGTCCTTCGCCGCCACCCAGCCGGCCTGCTCGCCCTGACGGACATAGCCGGTCAGCGTCACCTCGCCTTCCGGCCGGGTAATCGGCTGGGTCCGGTCCAGCGGCACCCAGCCGCGCAGCACCAGCAGCGGCGGCGCGCCCTCGCGCAGCAGCGGCGTCACCAGCTGCGCGCCCATGCGAGAGCCGCGCACCTCGGCGCCCAACAGCACCTCATGCCCATGGTCCAGCTGGCCCGCCACCTGCAGCCGCGTCCAGGGCTGCGGCAGCGCGCTATCCAGCGGCACCGGGGTCGCGGTCTCGGCCACCGCCAACTGCGCCAGCACCGCTTCCTTCCAGTGCAGCCGGCGCATCTGCCAGGTGCCCAGCACCAGCAGCACCGCCAGCACCGGCAGCGCCGCGATGACCGGCCAGAACACCGGTAGCCCGCGCTTGCTCAGGACTCGATCTCCCCTTGCCGATGCCGCCATTGCGCCGCCGCCAGCGCCGCCTTGGCCACGCGCATGACCCAGATGGCCAGTGCCAGCACCGGCAGCGGCCAGACCACCGCATGCAGCCAGATCGGCGGCTGGTACTTCACATCCACCACGATGACGCTGATGACGGCCAGGGCTCCGACGATGAAGATACCGGCCACCGCCGCGCCATCGCCGCCATCATAGGGCGTCAGCGGCAGGCCGCAGCTTTCGCAGGCCGGCTTGAAGCGCAGCAGCCCGGAATACAAAGGGCCGCGCCCGCAACGCGGACAGCGGCCCAGGATGGCGGTCTGGAGGAGCGGCGCTCCTCCCCCCGATGCGGTCATGGCATCAGTGCGCGGCGATCTCGCCCGCGCCCCACCAATAGATGGCGACGAAGAGGAACAGCCACACCACGTCGACGAAGTGCCAGTACCAGGCGGCGGCTTCGAAGCCGAAGTGCTTCTCCGGCGTGAAGTGCCCGGCCATGGAGCGGAACAGGCAGACCGCCAGGAAGATGGTGCCGACCATCACGTGGAAGCCGTGGAAGCCGGTGGCCAGGAAGAAGGTGGAGGGATAGACGCCGCCGCCGGCGAAGGCGAAGGGCGCTTCCGCATACTCGATCGCCTGGCAGATGGTGAAGGTGATGCCGAGCAGCACCGTGATCGCCAGGCCCAGCTTCAGGTGCGCCCGGTTGTTCTCCAGCAGCGCGTGGTGCGCCCAGGTCACCGTGCAGCCCGACAGCAGCAGGATCATGGTGTTCAGGAAGGGCAGGCCGAAGGGGTCGAAGGTCTTGACCCCATGCGGCGGCCACACCGCCGGCGTGGTGGCCTGCGCCGCGGCCACGGCGGGGTCCAGCGTCAGCACGTGTTCCGGGTACAGCGCGAAGTGGAAGAAGGCCCAGAAGAACGCCACGAAGAACATCACTTCGGAGGCGATGAACAGCGTCATGCCATAGCGCAGGCCAATGCGGACGATGGGGGTGTGGACGCCCGGGGTATGGGCTTCCTTCACCACGTCGCGCCACCACATGAACATGGTGAACAGCACGCCGGCCAGGCCGACGAAGAAGCAGATCCGGTCGCCGTAATGGGCGTTCAGGATGATGCCCAGCACCAGCGCGCCGCCCGAGAAGGCACCGATCAGCGGCCAGGGCGAGGGGTCGAGCAGGTGGTAGGGGTGCTTGTGCGGGGGCGCAACTTCGCCGTCCGCGGAGACAGTGGTGCTGGTGGCCATTGCGCGTCCTGGTCGTTACATGGCTAGGCTTCGCCCCTTGCGGAGCGCTGCCGGTCGGGCTGCATCAATCCCGAAAACGGCCGCCGGATCAAGCCCGCGCGGGTGATTTGCCGCTGAACAGCCGGTAACGTGGCCTGGCCGGCCGGATCATACCCGCCACAGCTGCGGGAAGCGGGCACCCAGCCAGCGGGCCAGGGCGGCATTGACCGCCCGCGGCTGCTCCTGCGCCATCCAATGGCCGGAGGCCACCACCACCTCCGCCAGGTCGGCACAGTCGCGCCGCATCGGTTCCGCCAGTCGGGAGGTCATGGTCTCGCAGGTGGTGTCGTAGGCGCCGTGCAGGAACAGCACCGGCAGCGCCAGCCTGCCGCCATGGGGCGCCCGCGCGGCATAGGCGGCGTTGGCCGCGTGGTTCATGTACCAACTGTCCGGCCCGAAGAAGCCGTTGCGGGCCAGGGCGGCGGCGTATTGGCTGGCCTCCTCCGGCGTCAGCACCCCGGTGTCCAGCGGCAGGTCCGGCGCCCGGCCGGCGCCGCCAAACCGGCCCCCGGCGCGGCGGATGGCTGCCGTGCGCGCCGGCTTGCCCACCGCCTCCGCGCTGCCACGGCGGAACAGCGCGCGCACCGTGGCGGGGATATCGGCCTCGAAGTCGGCCACCGCCTTGGCGAAATTCTCCTGGTAGAAGGCCATGTAGTCCCATTGGCCGTAGGGATATTCGGCTTCCGGGTACAAGCCGCGGTCGATCAGCGAGAGCCGTTCGGTCAGCGCGTTGTACGGCACGCACAGATTGGCCACGCCATGGCAGCGCTGGGCATGGTGCGCCGCCAGGCTCCAGACCACCGGGCTGCCCCAGTCATGCCCGACCCACAGCGCGCGGTCGGCGCCCAGGTGATCCAGCAGCTCCAGCATGTCGGCGACGATGGGCTCCAGCGCGTAGTCCTCATGCCGCGGATACACGCTGGACCGACCATAGCCGCGCATGTCCGGCGCAATGGCGCGGAAGCCCAGCGCGCCGAAGACCGGCAGCTGGTGCCGCCAGGAGATCGCCAGCTCCGGCCAGCCATGCACGAAGATCAGCGGCGTGCCCTCGGCCGGGCCGCTGGCCAGGTAATGGGTGGTGTGCCGCGCCGTGCGCAGCGTGTGCTCGGTGATGTCCATGGGCTGCCTCCCGCTTATGCGGAGGCAGCATGCCGCAGTTCAGCGCACCAGGGGACCGACATGTTGGCCGGCATTGGCCACCGCCCCGCTGCGGGCGGCGTCCTCCAGCGTGCGGAAGAAGGTGTAGTTGATGGTGATGGTGCGGATGCCCGCCGTGTTGGGGTCCCGGGTGATCTCGGGGTCCACCCAGAAGGTCAGCGGCATTTCGGCCTGCTGCCCCGGCGCCAGGGTCTGTTCATTGAAGCAGAAGCAGGCGGTCTTGTGGAAATAGCGGCCGACCACCTCCGGCGTGACATTGTAGGTGGCAACGCCGGTGGTCGCCTCCGCCGCCGTGGAGGTGGCGGTGTAGAAAGCCAGCCCCTCCTCGCCCACGCGCAGCGGCATGCTGCGGCGCTCGGGCGCGAAGCGCCAGGGCAGGCCGGGATTCACATTGGCATTGAAGCGGATGGTCATGGTGACGTCGCCGGCACCGGGCGCCACCGCGCCGCCCACCTGTACCGTGCCGTTGTAGCCGGTGGCCTGGCAGAACATGCGGTACAGCGGCACCGAGGCGAAGGCCAAGCCCACCATGCCCGCGACGCCGACTGCGACGCCAAGGCCCAGCATGCGGTTGCGGCGGTGCAGGCGGGAGCGGTCCATCTGCTGGCTCCTGGAGTGTGATCGTCCCAGGCGGAATCGCCGAAGACGTGAATCCCACGAGAAAACAAAGCGCTGGCGGTTCTCGGGCGCTTCAGTCCGCGCCTGGCAGCCGCCAGGGCATTATCCGTTCCGCTGAAATCATCGGGGCAGGGTTCTTGCCCTGGATTCAACCGGTCATGGAGCACGACATGGGCCCGACAGGGCGCATGCTGCGCTAGTGGACGAACTTGGCGATGGTGATGAAGTAGAACAGCACCACCAGCCCACCCAGCGCGCCGAGCATGGCCCAGTTGCGGTGGCGGCGGCGGCGGTCCAGGGCGGCTCTCTCGTCAGGGGTCATCGCAGCACCAGGTGTTCGGCTGCCAGCGCCGCGAACAGCAACGCCAGGTACAGCAGGGAAAAGCGGAAGGTGCGCCGCGCCGGCGCGTCGTTGGTCAGGCTGCGTCCAGTGGCATCCTGCTGATCCCGCCATACAGTGGTGGCGCAGTACAGGAATCCAAGGCCCAGGCCGCCCGCCACCACGGCATAGGCCGGGCCGGCAAAGCCCAGCAGCCAGGGCGCCAGGCCCAGCGGCGCCAACAATATGGTGTAGAGCAGGATCTGCCGCCGCGTCTCCCGCGCCCCCGCCACCACCGGCAGCATCGGCACGCCGGCGCGCTCGTAGTCGGCATGCGCCCACAGGCTCAGCGCCCAGAAATGTGGCGGGGTCCAGAAGAAGATGATGGCGAAGAGCACCAGCGGCTCCAGCGTGACGCTGCCGGTGACGGCGGCCCAGCCGATGACCGGCGGAAAGGCGCCCGCCGCCCCGCCGATGACGATGTTCTGCGGCGTCCGCCGCTTCAGCCACATGGTGTAGACGAAGACATAGAAGCAGATGCTGAAGGCCAGCACCGCCGCGGCCACCCAGTTGGTGGCCAGCCCCATCACCACCACCGACATGACGCTGAGGAAGATGCCGTAGCTCAGCGCCGCCCCGGCCTCGATCTTGCCGGCGGGGATCGGCCGGCCCTGGGTGCGCCGCATCACCGCGTCGATATCGCGGTCATACCACATGTTGATGGCGCCCGCGGCGCCGGCGGCCACCGCGATGCACAGGATGGCCGTGACCGCCAGCACCGGGTGCAGATGCCCCGGTGCCACCACCATGCCAACCAGGCCGGTGAAGACCACAAGCGTCATGACCCGCGGTTTCAGCAACTGGAACCAGTCGCGAACCTCGGAGGGATCCCCGGAATAGGGAAGGGGGGCAGAGCCCCCCTTCGTGTTATCGGCCATGGCCTCGCTCATGCAAAACCCCTGCGTTCATCCGCCTCAGCGGATGCGCGGCAGCTCCTCGAAGGTGTGGAAGGGCGGCGGGCTGGCCACCTGCCATTCCAGCGTCGTGGCACCCTCGCCCCACTGGTTCGCCGGCACCGAGGCCTTCGACGCCAGCGTCTTGAACACGATGAAGATGAACAGGATCAGCGACGCGAAGGAGATGTAGGAGCCGATGGAGGAGATGTAGTTCCAGCCGGCAAATGCATCCGGATAGTCCGGGTAGCGCCGCGGCATGCCCTGCGCGCCCAGGAAGTGCTGCGGGAAGAAGGTCAGGTTGACGCCGATGAACAGCAGCCAGAAGTGCAGCTTGCCCAGGATCTCCGGGTATTCCTTCCCGCTCATCTTGCCGATCCAGTAGTAGAACCCGGCGAAGATGCCGAACACGGCGCCCAGCGAGAGCACGTAGTGGAAGTGCGCCACCACGTAGTAGGTGTTGTGCAGCACCACGTCGATGCCGGTGTTGGACAGCTTCACACCCGTCACGCCACCCACGGTGAACAGGAAGATGAAGCCGATGGCGAACAGCATCGGCGTCTTGAAGGTGATGGAGCCGCCCCACATGGTGGCGATCCAGCTGAAGATCTTCACGCCCGTCGGCACCGCGATGACCATGGTGGCCAGCATGAAGTAGGCGCGCGTGTCGACCTCGATGCCCGAGGTGTACATGTGGTGCGCCCAGACGATGAAGCCGACCACGCCGATGGCGGTCATGGCGTAGGCCATGCCGAGGTAGCCGAAGATCGGCTTCTTCGAGAAGGTGCTGACGATGTGGCTGATGATGCCGAAGGCCGGCAGGATCATGATGTAGACTTCGGGGTGGCCGAAGAACCAGAACAGGTGCTGGAACAGCACCGGGTCGCCACCGCCGGCGGGGTCGAAGAAGGCCGTGCCGAAGTTACGGTCGGTGATCAGCATGGTGATGGCGCCCGCCAGCACCGGCACCGCCAGCAGCAGCAGGAAGGCGGTGATCAGCATGGACCAGACGAACAGCGGCATCTTGTGCAGCGTCATGCCCGGGGCGCGCATGTTGAAGATGGTGGTGATGAAGTTCGCCGCACCCATGATCGAGCTGGCGCCCGCGAGGTGGAGGCTGAACAGCGCCATGTCCATCGCCGGGCCCTGGTGGCCACCGGGGCCCGAGGACGACAGCGGCGTGTAGATGGTCCAGCCCGCACCCGGGCCACCGCCGACGAAGGCGGAAGCACCCAGCAGCAGGAAGGCCGGCACCAGCAGCCAGAAGCTGATGTTGTTCATCCGCGGGAAGGCCATGTCCGGCGCGCCGATCATCAGCGGCACGAACCAGTTGCCGAAGCCGCCGATCAGCGCGGGCATGACCACGAAGAACACCATGATCAGGCCGTGGGCGCTGACCATCGAATTCCACATCTGCCCGTCAGCGAAGTACTGCAGGCCCGGCTGCTGCAATTCCATGCGCATCAGCACGGAAATGCCGGCGCCGATCAGCCCGGCGAAGATCGAGAACACCAGGTACAGCGTCCCGATGTCCTTGTGGTTGGTCGAGAAGAACCACCGCGCCACGAACCCAGGCGTATGGTCGCCGTGGTGGTCGTCGTGGCCGTGATGCGCGTCGGTCGCGTGCGCCATGAGATGCTTCCGGTCGTTCTGTTGCTGCCAGGGGGTCCGCCGGGGTTACCGGCGGGCCTCCGCGATCTGCAAGGTGGTGGCGGCCGGCGCTTCCGCAACGGCCAGCGCGGGCACTTCGGCCGAGGCCAGGCGCTTCTTCGCGTCCTCGACCCAGGCCTGGAACTCCGCCCGGGGCACGGCGCGCACGGCAATCGGCATCCGGGAGTGGTTGGTGCCACAGATCTGGTTGCACTGGCCGTAGAAGATGCCTTCGCGGTCGGCGCGGAACCAGGTCTCCAGCGCGCGGCCGGGAATGGTGTACTTCTGCACGCCCAGGCTGGGCACGAAGAAGCTGTGGATCACGTCCTGGCCGGTGGTGATCACGCGGACATTGGCGCCCACCGGCACCACCAGCGGCTCATCCACCGACAGGTTGCGCAGCTGGCCGGCGGCCAGGTTGATCTCCTCGTCCGGGATCGGCCGGCTGTCGAAGGCCAGGCCGCCCTGGTCGGGGTATTCGTAGTGCCAGTACCACTGGCGGCCCTGCACGTTGATCGTCAGGTCGGCCTCGCGCGCCCGGTCCTCATAGTAGATCAGCCGGAAGGACGGGATGGCGATGACCACCAGGATCAGCACCGGGATCACCGTCCAGGCAATCTCCAGGCCGGTGTGGTGGCTGGTCTTCGACGGCACCGGATTGGCCTTGGCATTGAACTTCAACACCACCAGGGCCAGCAGGATGAACACGAAGATCGTGATCGCGATGATGATCCAGAGCACCAGGTCGTTGAACTCGTGGATGCGCTCCTTGAGCACGCCCCCGGCTTCCTGCAGCCCCAGGCCCCACGCCATCGGTGCACCGACCATCTGCTCAGCCGCCGCGGCGGATTGCATTGCGGAGCTCATAACCAAGGCCAGTGCCGCCAGGGCGGCCGCAGCCACCCCTGAAAGCCTGAACCAGCGCCCGATCACACGTTGCATCGCGTGTCCCGTCCCCAAGCGGCGTCCGCCGATCGTCCAAAGAAACCGCAGGCGCGCCAATGCGGCCAACGGGCTGCCTCCGGCCAAACCGGATGCAGCGTGGCCGGACCATAGTCGCGCCCGACCTCAGCCACAAGTGAGCCTCCGACTATTCCTCCGCCGCTTCCTCGGAGACGTGGTCGACCATGTCCGACAGCATGGATCGGATATGCTCGTCGCCGACCACGTAGAACACCTGCCGCCCGCGGCGTTCGGCCTGCAGCAGCCGGGCGGCGCGCAGCAGCCGCAGGTGGTGCGACACCAGGCTGGCCGAAATCCCCAGCCGCTCCGCCATCTCCCCCACCGCGGCCGGCGCGTCCAGGCAGGCCAGGATGATCTTCAGCCGCGTCGGGTCGCTCATCAGGCGGAACATTTCCGCTAGCTCAACCACCTGGTCGTCGGCGATCCGGCTGCGCATCCGCATGATTGTCATCCTCAATGCCCCGGGCGCCCAGTGTTGCGGCGACCACATCCGGCAGCAACGGTCTTGACAGGCACCGACGCCGTGCGCAACTGCTGAGCGGTCCCGCTAAGGCCCTGGAAAATCAAGGGAAGCCCTGTAGAGTTGAAGACCTGTTCATCCCTTGATGCCAACCGGCCATGCTGACCCGGCCCGAGCAGGCTCCGCCGCCGCAGCCGCCCGCCGTCAGCCTGCCGGAAATGCACCGCAGCGTGGCGGTGCCGCCCGGCGCCACCCGGCTGCGCCGCATGCTGGCCTTCGTCGGCCCGGGCTATCTGGTCGCGGTCGGCTACATGGACCCCGGCAATTGGGCCACCGCGTTGGCCGGTGGCTCGGCCTTCGGCTACACCCTGCTCTCCGTCGCCCTGCTCTCCTCGCTGATGGCCATGCTGCTCCAGGCGCTCTGCGCCCGCATCGGCATCGCCACCGGGCGCGACCTGGCGCAGCTCTGCCGGGAACGCTTCCCCCGCCCGGTCAACCTGGTGCTGTGGTTCCTGGCGGAGATCGCCATCTGCGCCACCGACCTGGCGGAGCTGATCGGCACCGCCATCGCGCTGGAGTTGCTGTTCGGCATTCCCCTGCTGCTGGGCGTGCTGCTGACCGCGGCCGACGCGCTGCTGGTGCTGTGGTTGCAGCACAAGGGCGTCCGCTGGCTGGAGGCGCTGGTCGCCGGGCTGATCCTCGGCGTGTTCGCCTGCTTCGCCATCCAGATCGCCATGGCCCAGCCAGTTTGGTCGGAGGTGCTGGCCGGCTATTTCCCCAGCCGGCAGATCCTGACCAACGACGCCATGCTCTACATCGCCATCGGCATCCTCGGCGCCACGGTCATGCCGCACAACCTGTACCTGCACACCGCCGTGGTGCAGTCCCGCGCCGTGGCGCCGGAGGCGCGGCCCGAGGCGATCCGCTTCGCCAGCATCGACAGCACGGTGGCGCTCTGCCTGGCGCTGCTGGTCAACTCCGCCATCCTGATCACCGCCGCCGCCGTCTTCCACGCCGGCGGCCGCACCGAGGTCGCGGAGATCCAGGAAGCCTATGTGCTGCTGGCGCCGATGGTCGGCAGCGGGCTGGCCGCCGTGCTGTTCGCGGTGGCCTTGCTGCTGTGCGGGCTGAACGCGACCGTCACCGCCACCCTGGCCGGCCAGGTGGTGATGGAAGGGTTTCTGGGGGTTCGCCTGCCACCGCCGATCCGGCGCCTGGTGACGCGCGGCGTGGCCATCATCCCCGCCGTGATCGTCACGGCGCTGATGGGCGAGAGCGGCACAGCGCAGCTGCTGATCCTGTCCCAGGTCATCCTGAGCCTGCAACTGCCCTTCGCGGTGATTCCGCTGATGTTGTTCGCCGGGGACCGCAAGCGCCTCGGCGCCCTGGTGGCGCCGCGCTGGCAGGTGGTGCTGGGCTGGGCCGCGGCAGCGCTGATCGTGGCGCTGAACGTCAAGCTGCTGTCGGGAATGGTGGGGCTGTAGGATCAGCCCGCGTGAGGCGGCCGGAGCATGCTCACGCGCCGGCGGCAGCCCTCAGTTCGGCACCCGCACCAGCGTGAACAGGCCGAAGGGCTTGCATTCCTCCACGCTCGCCGCCTCATCCAGGCTGCCCAGCAGGTCGAGCATCGAAAAATCCGGGTGCCAGCCCAGGCCGCGCGCCAGCGGCGCCAGGCTGCGCTCGGCCCACCAGCGAATGCCGCGTTCGGCGCGGAAATGGTTGACGAACAGCAACTGTCCGCCCGGCTTCACCACCCGGCGCATTTCCGCCAGCAGCTTGCGGGCATCCGGCACCACGGTGGCGGTGAACATGGCCACGGCAATATCGAAGCTGGCGCTGGCAAAACCCATCGCCTCGGCGTCCATCTCCAGCAGGGCTTCCACATTGCCCAGCCGCTGTTCGGCCACGCGGCGGCGCGCATGCGCCAGCATCTCGGCGGAAAGGTCGATACCGACAACCTGCTTTTCCGCCCGGTACAGCGGCAGGGCCAGGCCGGTGCCCACCCCCACTTCCAGCACCCGGGTCCCGGGCAGCCGGTTCACCGCAGCCACCGCACGGCCGCGCGCCGGGGCGGAAACCGCGCCGAACACCGTGTCGTACACCCCGGCCCAGCGGCGATACGCCTCGCGCACCGCTTCCGCGTCCAGCGCGGCGCGCCGATGGCTGGGCTGGTCCTGAAGCGGCCTGGCGGCTTGAATGGTGGCAGGTCCCGTCATCGTGTGGTCATGGCTTCGTCATCACACCGTCATCGCTAGGCCAGCCAGCGACCAGACGCAAGCATGGTTAACGCCGCGTGCCCGTCCCGCTCGGCCGTTCCGGCAGGGCCACAAGAATGCCGCCGGCCACGATGATGGCCATGCCCAGCAGCGCGACCGGCCGCGGCCAATCCCCGAACACCACAACGCCGGCCAGCATGGCCCAGACCAGCTGGCTGTATGACAAGGGCGAGAGCAGGCTGGCCGGCGCCCGGGCGAAGGCCAGCACCAGCAGCCCATGGCCGGCGCCGCCCAGCGCCCCCAGCGCCACCAGCAGCGCCCAATCTGGCGCGGACGGCGCCACCCACACCAGCGGCAAGGCCAGCGACGTCGCCACGCTGGCCGCCAGCCCCGTGTGCAGGATGGTGGTATTGGGCCGGTCGATCGCCGCCAGCCGCCGCGTCAGCACCTGGTACACCGCGAACAACGCCGCCGTGCCCAGCGGCAGCGCGGCCTGCCAGGGCAGCGGCTCGCCGCCGAACAGGAAGGGCGGGCGCAGCGCGATCACCACCCCCAGCAGCCCCATCACCACCCCGGCCCAGCGCCGCGCGCTGACCCTTTCCTTCAGCCAAACCCGGGCCAGCGCCACGGTGAACAGCGGCGAGGCGAAGCCGATGGCGGTGCAATCGGCCAGCGGCACCACGGCCAGGGCGTTGGAGAACATCAGGTTGCAGCCGGCCAGCATCAGGCTGCGCAGCGCCTGCAACCCCGGCGCCCGGCTGCGCCAGGGCAGCGTGCCACTGGTCAGCCGAATGACCAGCGCCGCCGCCAGCAGCGCGAACAGGAAGCGCGCCCACATCAGCTGCGGCACGGCGTAATGCGCGGTCAGCGCCTTCACCAGGCTGTCCATGCAGACGAACAGCGCCAAGGCGCTGAGTTGCAGCAGGACGCCGATGAGGGGAGCGGGCATCCCCGGGACATACCGCCCCCAGCCGGGGGCGCAAACGGCTTATCCGCCGCCGCGCCCGCGCTTCCCGCTACTCGGCGGCGGCCAGCCTGCCGCTCTCCGGCGCCCGCGCCCACAGTTCCGGCTGCAGCTCCTCCCGCCGGTTCGGGAAGGCCAGCGCGCAGATGAAGGTCACCGCGCCGAAGCCGGACAGCACCAGCAGCCCTGCGGTCAGCGTGCCCGTCGCCTCATGCAGGAAGCCCACCAGCGGGGAGGCCGCGGCCGCCCCCAGAAAGCCGATGGTGAAGCGGATGCTGTACAGCTTGGCCCGCAGCGCCGGCGCCACGTAGCGCGCGGTCATCGTCTCGTTCACCGTGACCTGGCCGAAGATGCTGGCCGCCATGATTCCGGCCAGCGGCAGCACCAGCCAGCCCTGCACATAGGCCAGCGCCAGCATGCATGGCATCTGCACCAGGGCCAGCGGCAGGAACACGCCCTTCAGCGTGTGCCGGTCGATCATGCGCCCCACGGTGAACTGCGTCAGCCCGCCGCACAGCGTGGCCAGGAAGGCCAGCATGCCCACCACCGGCAGCAGGTCCGGCGAACCGGCCAGGCGCTCCTCCATCAGCTTGGGCAGCAGCAGGGAAAACGCGTTGAACACCAGGCCGGAGACGGTGGCGATGGCCATCAGCACCACCACCGCACGCCGCACGATGGCAGGCGGAATGGCGGGAAACGCCTTCTGCGGCCCGGCCGCCTTGACGAAGTCATAGGGTTCTTCCCGCAGCCACAGCAGGCCGACCGCGATGCACACCACGCCAGGGATCAGGAAGGCAAAATGCCAGCCCAGCTTGGCCGCCAGCAGCGCCGTCACCACCGGGGCGCAGGCCACGCCGATATTGCCGAAGGCGCCATTGATGCCCATGGAGCGCCCGACCTTGTCGCCGGCGGCCTCCACCAGCATGGCGGTGCCGATGGGGTGGTAGATCGCCGCGCAGGCGCCCATGAAGGCCAGCGCCAATGTCAGCACCAGCGGCGAGGGCGCGATGCCCGCCACCAGCAGCCCGGCGCCGGTGCCGAAGTAGAACACCGCCATCATCGCCTTGCGGCCGAACTTTTCCTGCAACCAGCCCATCGGCAGCGCGCCCAGGCCATAGAGCACGAACATCGTCGTCCCCAGCGCCAGGATCGGGCCGTAGTCCCGGCCGAAGGCCTCCGGCGCCTGGGTCACCATGCCCAGCACCGCGGTGGCCAGGATCAGCAGGATGTAGTGGTTGAGGAAGTGCGCCGTGTTGATGAACACGATCTGCCGCATCGCCTGGTTGCGCATGTCTTGGTTGTCCATTTCCTGGGGCGGAGCCTAGAGCCTGATCGCCTGAGACGGAATCGTCGAATGGCGTGAATCAGCCTCTCGACAACAGCTAGACCGTGATCGCCGCTTCAATCGGCGGAGATCACGGTCTAGCCTGGCCGGGCATAGACGTACGGCCACATCATGTCGCCATCAGGCCATCGCAACGACCATCCCGGCGCTCTGGCCCCGCTGCGCGGCTTTCCGCAGGAGGTGGTGGACCGCCCGCTCGCCGGCTTCGCCCGGGACTATGCGGACGGCCACGCCACCGGCCGGCACAGCCATGCCCGCGCCCAGCTGCTCTACGCCACCGCCGGGGTCATGCGCATCGCCACCGACACCATGGCCCATGTGGTCCCGCCCGGCCGCGCGCTGTGGGTGCCCGCCAACATGCCGCACAGCGTGACCATGCAGGGGGAAGTGGCAATGCGCGCCCTGTTCCTGCGCGCCGATGCCGCCGCCGCCGGGCCGCCGGCCAGCGCCGTCATGGGCGTCTCCGCCCTGCTGCGCGCGCTGGTACTGGCCGCCTGCGAGGAGCCGCTGGAATGGGACCCCGCCGGCCGCGCCGGGCATGTCGCCGCGCTGATCCTGGACGAGATCGCCCGCGCGCCCGCCCTGCCGTTGGGCGTGCCGGCGCTGCACGACCCGCGCCTGGCCCGGCTGGCCGCGGCATTGCAGGCCAACCCCGCCAGCCCGCTGACGGTGGAAGCCTGGGCCGAGCGCAGCGGCGCCAGCCCCCGCACCCTCGCAAGACTGTTCCAACGGGAAACCGGCATGAGCTTCGGCCGCTGGCGCCAACTCCTCCGCCTGTCGGAGGCCGCCGCCCTGCTGGCCCGTGGCGTTGCCCCGGCCCGCGCCGCCGCCGCGGTCGGCTATGCCAGCGCCCCCGCCTTCGGCGCGGCGTTTCGCGCCGCCTTCGGGGTAACGCCCGGGGCTGCTTCAAGCGGTCCGCTCGATTCGGCTTGAGTCACAATCCAGTTAAGTATACAATCTTCACGTCAACGTCGCTCGTTCACACGTGAGAGCGCCCACGGTCAGAGGGGCGCCTCGGGAAACGACCATGCGCCATGCAGTGCTGGAACACGCGATCCTCGCTTCGGCGGTCATGTCGGGCCTGGTCTGGCTGGACCTGCTGCCACTGCAGTGGCTTGCCCAGGCCATGTGGGTGCTGCTGGCCTGGGGGCTGCTGAGCACCGCGCTGGTCGTCACCGGTGGCGCCTGGGTCGCGCTTGGCCGCAACCGGCGCCGGTCTCTGCCGCGGCCAGGCGGGGGGCGACACATGCCGACGGGCCGGCTGTAAACCCACCGGCACGAGGCTTGGGCTCGTGCCGAGCCGCCGGATGGCGGTGCGTCACGCCGGAGGCGTGCCTTCGAAGCGTCAAGCCAGAGGCGTGCCTTCGGCACGACGCGTTTGAGGGCAAAAACCCAATCAGCGGTCGATGAAATCGGCCGCTGGTGTAACCACGCCACGCTTGCCGCCGGGGCGCCACGCCGCTACGGGCGGGGCGTGAGCGAAACCCTGCCCTATCCGCCGAAACTCCACGCCCTGGGCGCCCGTAACCCGCGCAAGGCGGTGCTGGTCCTCGGCCTCTGCGCCACGCTGGCCCTGCCGCCGCTGCACCTGGTGCCGGCGCTGCTGGTCGCGGTGCCCGGCCTGGTCTGGCTGCTGGGCCGCGCCCCCGGCTGGAAGCAGGCGGCGCTGCTCGGCTTCCTCTGGGCCTGGGCGCATCACGTCGCCGGGGTCTACTGGGTCACCTCGGCCATCCTGAAGGATATCGCCAATTTCTGGTGGCTGGTGCCGCTGGCCGCCCCGGCGCT
The DNA here is from genome assembly GCA_903835235.1 of uncultured Rhodospirillales bacterium. Lineage (GTDB taxonomy): Bacteria > Pseudomonadota > Alphaproteobacteria > Acetobacterales > Acetobacteraceae > CAIMOR01. Next base: position 69,697 of record CAILMF010000029.1, on the reverse strand, counting down.
GGCCATCCCCATGGCGATCTTCGCCATCCCCGCCGCCGTGCTGGCCTGGTGGCTGCCGCCCGGCTGGCGGCGACTGCTGGGCTTCGCCGCGGCCTTCGTCGCCGGGGAATTGCTGCGCGGCTGGGCTTTTACGGGATTCCCCTGGAACCTCATCGGCTCGGTCTGGGCCTTCGCCGCCCTGCCGATCCAGGCCGCTTCCGTCATCGGCGTGCACGGGCTTTCGCTGCTGACGCTGCTGCTGGCCGGGCTGCCGCTGCTCGGCCGCCGCTTCTGGCTGGCCGGCGGCGCGCTGCTGCTGCTGCTGGCGGGCTTCGGCCTGTGGCGGCTCTCCGGCGCCGACCCCACCGCGCCCGGTGTCCGGCTGCTGCTGGTGCAGGGCAACATCGCGCAGGAGATGAAGTGGGAGCCGGCCCAGCGCCGCGCCAATTTCCAGCGCTATCTGGACCTGACCGCCGAGGCCGCACGGCGCGAGGCCGCCGCCCACCCGGGGCAGCCGCTGGCCGTGGTCTGGCCGGAAACCGCCAGCCCCTTCCTGCTGGCCCAGGACCCCGAGGCGATGCGCCTGGCCGCCGCCACCCTGCCGCCCAACGCCCTGCTGCTGGCCGGCACGGTGCGGGCGGAGTGGCGCCCGGATGGTCGGCTCGCCCAGGTGTGGAACAGCCTGGTGGTCCTGAACCCCGCAGGCGATGTGCTTAATATATACGATAAATCCCATCTGGTGCCCTTCGGCGAGTACAGCCCGCTGTCTGGCCTGCTGCCGGTGCGGCTGGCGGCCGGCGGCAGCGATGGCGCCGACTTCGGCGCCGGCCCCGGCCCCACCCGGCTGGTGGTGCCCGGCCTGCCCGACCTCGGCGCGCTGATCTGCTACGAGGTGATCTTCCCCGGCGCCGTGGCCCCCAGCCCGCGTCCGGCCTGGCTGGTCAACATCACCAACGACAGCTGGTTCGGCGACTCCGCCGGCCCCTGGCAGCACCTGGCCACCGCCCGGCTGCGCGCCGTGGAGGAAGGCCTGCCGCTGGCCCGGGCCGCGCAGTCCGGCATTTCCGCGGTGTTCGACGCCCATGGCCGACGGCTGGCGATGCTGGGGCTGGGCCAGGCCGGCACGGTTTCCGCCGCCCTGCCCGGCGCAATCGGCCCGACCGTTTTCAACCGGACCGGCCTTTGGTTGCCGATCCTCACCGTGATGTTAACACTTTGCTACCTCCTGACCGCAGGCGTGAGACTCCGGACGCGAGGAATTCCTTGAACTGGCCCGAGAGCCATCTTTTTTGAGAATTCTCAAAAGTATTGACGCTTCCTTGCGAATCCACTAAAACTTCTCCCCAGTGAGGGCCGCAACCGCCGTCAGGCGGGACCAGGGTCCATTATGTCCAGCGAAGAATGGGCCTGACAGCATGGCGAAGACCGAGGTCCGGGAGTGGGATGGACGCGTGATGCCGAGCGACGAGCCCGTTGAGCGTGCCGACCGCGAACACCGCCCCAGCCCCATCGACGTGCATGTCGGCAGCCGCGTCCGCCTGCGCCGTACCCTGCTGGGCATGAGCCAGGAAAAGCTGGGCGAGGCGCTCGGCCTGACCTTCCAGCAGGTGCAGAAGTACGAGCGTGGCGTGAACCGGATCGGCGCCAGCCGCCTGTTCGACCTGGCCCGCGTGCTGGATGTGCCGATCGGCTTCTTCTTCGACGACATGCCCGACGCGATGGGCGGCACCACCAACGGCCGCAGCCGCGTCGCCGGCTTTGCCGAGAGCCAGGACGGCTTCGAGGAAGACACGCTGCACCGCCGGGAAACCCTGGAACTGGTGCGCGCCTACTACCGCATCACCGACCCCTCGGTGCGCAAGCGCGTCTTCGAGCTCATCAAGAGCCTGACGCCGACCGACTGAGCCACCAGGCTCACCACAAGCAAGGCGGCCTTCGGGCCGCTTTTTTTGTGCCCGCGCCACGGGGCACCGGGGCGGCGCTGCCGCCGCCCCGCCCCAGCTCAGCTCAGCTCAGTTCAGCTCCGCACCAGGTTGCAGCCACCCTCGTTGATCGGCCGGAAGGCCTGCTCGCCCGGCGTGGTCTGCAGCAGCTTGTAGTAGTCGAACGGCCCGCGGCTCTCGGCCGGGCTCTTCACCTCGAACAGATAGGCCGGGTGCAGCTTGCGGCCATCGGCGCGGATCGTGCCCGGCCCGAAGCAGTCATCGTCGCAGGGCATCGCCTTCATCCGCGCCACCGTGGCCGCGCCATCCGCCTTGGCGGCGGCCACGCCCATGTCCGACACGGTCTTCAGGTAGTGCATCACGGCCGCGTAGCCGCCGGCGTGGTTCATGCACAGCGCGTTCTGCCCGATATGCGGCCGCACCCGCGCCGAAAACGCCCGGGTCCGCTGGTTCAGGTCCCAGTAGAAGGTCTCGGTGCAGATCAACCCCTGGGCGGTCTGCAAGCCCAGCGCATGCACGTCCGGCAGGAACATCAGCAGGCTGGCCAGCTTCACCCCGCGCCTGGTCACGCCGAACTCGCTGGCCTGCTTGATGCAGTTGACCGTGTCGGACCCGGCATTGGCCAGGCCGATCACCTTCGGCTTCGCCGCCATGGCCTGCACCAGGAACGAGGAGAAGTCGGTGGTCCCCGGGAAGGGCGTGCGCGCGCTGCCCAGAATGGTGCCGCCGGCGCCCTTCACGAAATTGCCGGTATCGCGTTCCAGCGCATGGCCGAAGGCGTAGTCGGCGGTGATGAAGAACCAGCTGTCGCCGCCCGCCCGCACCGTGGCGCCGCCGGTGGACTTGGCCAGCATGAAGGTGTCGTAGGTCCAGTGCACCGTGTTCGGGGTGCACTTCGTGCCCGTCAGGTCCGAGGTCGCCGAGGAGGTGTTCAGGAACACCTTGTTCTTCTCGCGCACGATGTCATGCGCCGCCAGCGCCACCGAGGAAGCACCGCCATCGATGATCGCATCCACACCGTCACGGTCGATCCACTGGCGCGTCAGGTTGGAGCCGACATCCGGCTTGTTCTGGTTGTCGCCGAACAGCACTTCCACGTTGAAGCCGCGATTGTTCATCTCGGCCACTGCCTGGCGGATGCAGGCCAGCTCGGTCGGGCCGGTCACGTCGCGGTAGGTGCCGCTGAAGTCGCACAGCAGCGCGACCTTGATGGTGTTGGCCGCCTGGGCGCGGGCGCTGCGGAAGGGCAGCCCGCCGAGGGCACCCGCCGCCCCCGCCTGCAGCAGGGTACGCCGATTCATGGTCATTGCATTTCCTCCATCGGGCGGTCTGATGCCGCCTGCACCGCGGAGGCTACAGCAACTCCCCCGCTGCCTTCCACTGCTGGAGTTTGCGATAGACCGTGCTGGGGTTGATCTGCAGCAGGGCTGCGGCGCGGCTCACATCCTGCGCGGTTTCCGCCAGCGCCGCCAAAATCAGGCGCTTCTCCATCACTGCCAGCGGCTCCACCACCACCGGCGGCGGCGGCAATTCCACGCTGACCGCCGGCGGCGGCAGCGCGGCCTCAACCGGCGGCGCCGCGACAGGTGGTGCCAGGACTGGCGGCGCTGGGGCTGGCAGCGCCAGCTGAACCTCCGCCACCGGCGCCATGCTGCCCGGCACCGCCACTGGCGCAGCCACCGGCACGACCACTGGCACGACCACTGGCGCGACAGCGGGGGCCTCGGCCGGCGCGGCACCCGCCGGCGCCCGCGGCGCGGCCCGCAGCAGCATCGGCGGCAGCATCGCCGCGGTCACCTGCTCGCCCTCATGCAGCACGACCACGTTGCGCACCACGTTCTGCAACTGCCGCACATTGCCCGGCCAGGCATAGGCCAGGATCGCCCGCTCCGCTTCCGGCGCAAAGCCGCGGAACCGCTTGCCTTCCTCGCGGCTGGCCTGGGTCAGCAGGGCGCGGGCGATCAGCACCGCATCGGCATCGCGGGCGCGCAGCGGCGGCAATTCCAGCGGCACCACATACAGCCTGTAGTACAGGTCCTCGCGGAACCGCCCGGCTTCCACCTCGGCCAGCGGGTCCCGGTTGGTGGCGCAGACGAAGCGCACATCCACCTTCTCCGTCCGGCTGGCACCCACGGGCTGGAAGCTGCCGGTCTGCACGAAGCGCAGCAGCTTCACCTGCATCTCCAGCGGCATCTCGCCGATCTCGTCCAGGAACAGCGTGCCGCCATCCGCCTGGCGGGCGGCGCCGATGCGGTTATCCGTCGCCCCGGTGAAGGCGCCCTTCACATGGCCGAAGACCTCGGACTCCAGCAAATCCCGCGGGATGGCGCCGCAGTTCAACGCCACAAAGGGCTTTGCCGCCCGCGGGCTGGCCTTGTGCACCGCTTCCGCCGCCAGCTCCTTGCCGGTGCCGCTTTCCCCGGTGATGAAGACGCTGGCGCGGGAGGCGGCGACGCTCTCGATGGTGCGGTAGATCGCCTGCATCGGCGCCGAGGCCCCGATGAACCCATAAAAACGGTCGCGCGAAAGCTGCGCCCGCACCGTCTTCAGCTCCTGCGTCAGCGCGCGCTTTTCCAGCGCGTTGGTCAGCGTGACGGTCAGCCTGGCCTTGGCATAGGGCTTGACGATGAAATCCACCGCGCCCTGGCGCATCGCCTCGACCGCGGTATTCACGCTGGCATTGGCGGTCACCACGATGACCGCCGCCTCCACCCCCTCGGCGCGCAGCTTGCGCATCAGCTCAAACCCGGAAAAATCCGGCAGCTCCAGGTCCAGCAGAATGGCGTCGGGCGGGTGGGCCAGCGCATCCGCCAGCGCCTGGCCGGCGGTCTCGGCGTGGCGGATCTCCACCCCGGCGTCGCGCAGCAGCGCCTTGGCCAGCTCCGCCTGGGCGGGGGTGTCCTCCACCAGCAGGATCCGCGGCGGCGCGCTCATGCCGTCAGTGCCGCCAGGGCCGCCAGGGCCGCCTCTGCCTCGGTGCCGATCTGCGCGGCCAGCGCCGGCGAGGGCGGTTGCGCCCCGGCCATGCCCAGGCGGGCCGCCGCCTCCAGCCGGGTGGCGCCCACCGCGGCGGAAGCGCCGGCCAGGCTATGGGCGGCCTGCTGGAAGGCGCGGATGTCACCCCGCTGGGCCGCCCCGACAAGCTCCTGGGTCAGCCGCGCCAGGTCGGTCTGGAAGGTACGGATGATCCGCAGGAAATCCTCCCGCGGAAGGTCCTCTGCAAGCTGGCCGGCGATATCAGGGTCGAGCACAGGCACCCGATAGTGGTCGCATCCGCAGCCGCCGGGGTCAATCTCCGGTTGCGCGGCTTCGCCTGGTTCAGCGGTGCCGCCGCCGTCGCTTTCGCGAGGAAAGACGTAAAAAAGAGACGATATGACGGTTTTTAACTATTTTTTTGTAGACAGAAATCTCTGGCGCTCGTTAAGGATGCATCAACACTCCTCTCTTCCCTGAAGAATGGTGCTGATGTCCCCCAGGCTCCCCCCTTCGTGCAGGCCCGCCACCGAGACCCATACCCCGGTCAGCCCGCTCGCTGGCCTGGGCCTCAAGCGGACCGCCGCCTGATGCGCTGGACCATGCCGATCTTCGCGCTGGCGCTGGCCATCGCGCTCGGGGCGATCGGGCCGCAGCCGGTACGGCAGCCAGCGGGGCCGGGCCGTGCGCCTGGCCATGCCGTCACCGCGCCGCTGGCGCTGCCCAGCCTGGCCGGGTTCAGCCTTTTCGCCAGCGCCGAGGCCACCACCCTGGACGCCGCCCGCCCGGCCTGCCCGTCGCCACGCACGGCCGCCGCGGCGCCGAGGACGTCGGACAATGCGCTGCTCTGGGCCGCCAGCCTGCGCGGCTGGTCGGATGGTCCGACCGTCTGGGCCTGGCGCCGCTTCGTCGCCTGGACCAAGCAGGGCCTGAGCGCCACGCCCAACTGCGCCACCACCCAGGCCAGCCTGGGCTGACGCCCGATCTGCCGCGACAGGCGCCGAAGCCCTAACGACGCGCCCCAGCAGCACCTGCTCCGCGCGGCATGGCCGCGCCCTCTCCGCGCGGCATCACCGCGCCATCTCCGCGCGGCATCACCGCGACAATCCGCGCTTCCAGCACGCCCAGCGCCGCCGCCAGCGCTGCGCCCATCGCCGCCGCGGCCAGTGCCGGGTCCTCGCCGGACGGCAGCGCTGCCTCGCCCTCGGCCTGCACCTGCGCCAGGATTCGCGTGGCCCCGCCACCCTCCGGCTCCAGCAGCAGCAACCCCGCCAGCGTGGCGCGGGCCCGCCGTGCCGCCGGCTCGGCCTGCAACCGCAGCAACTCGCCTTCCAGCATCAGGCCGGCGCGCAGCCGCGACCCCGGCGCGGTGATGGCTGAAAACTGCCCGCTCGCGGCCAGCCAGCGGCGCGTCGCCTCCTCCACCAGCTCGGCCGGCGGCGCCGCCCATTCGGCCCAGAAATCCTGCGTCACCTGGCCATCCGCCCCCAGGCTGCGCAAGCCGCGCTGGTCCAGCCCCGGCGCCGCCCGCATGCCGCGCAGCAGCAGCGCCGGCCGCCCCGGTGCCGTTGGCGGGGGCGCCGGCGGCCGGGGTTCCGGCCGCTCCGGCGCCAGCACGAAGCGCCGCACCTCCCGGTAGGGCCGGTCCGGCAGCACGGAACAGCCGGCCAGCAGCAGCGGCAAGGCAAGCAGGGGGCGGCGGTTCATGGTCTATCGTCCGGAAGGCGGGGGCGCGCCGAAGATCGCCTGGGAAGGATAGCGGCGCAGCAATTCCGTGGTGTCGCGCAGGTTCGCCACCGCGCTGCGCAGGTCGCGCAATATCGGGTCCAGGTCGGCCTGCAGGTCGCCGGTGGCGCCGCGGGCGCTGCGCAGCGTGGTCTCCAGCGCCGCCAGGCTGGCCGGCAACCGGGCCGCCGCATTGCGTACCTCGGCCATGGCCTGGCTGGCGCTGGTCAGCGTGCCGCGCATCTCCCGGCTGCCCAGCAGCGCCCGCGCTTCGGCCGCCACCGCGCGGATATCCGCCACCGCCCCCGGCAGGTCGCCGGCCCCGCCTTCCTGGTTCAGCCGCCGCAGCAGCTGCGCCGCCTGGTTCAGCACGTCGCTGAAGTCGCCGTCATTGGTTTCCTTGCGCAGGTCGCTCAGCAGGCCCGAGAGGTTGTCGATCAACCCCCCGAGGTCCACCTGCTCCAGCCGTTGCAGCAGCATCTGCGCCGCGGTCTGCACCTGCGCCACGGTCGAAGGCGCGGCCGGGATAACGGGGTAGCGGGGCGTCCAGGGCGGCGCCTGCACCGGAAAGCGCTCGGCGGCCAGGAAGTCCAGTTCCAGATAGGCCAGCCCGGTCAGCCCCTGGCTGGCCAGCCGCACCCGGAACCCCTGGCTCACCGCCAGGTCCAGGTCAGGGGTGGATTCGCCCACCCGGGCCATGGTCACGTCGAAGCGGATCAGCACCATCTGGAAGGCGCCGGCGAAGGGTTCCCCCTGCGGCGCCCGGTAGGTGGCGGAAACCAGCCCGATCTCGGTCACCCGGCCCAGCGAGACGCCGCGGTACTTCACCGGCGCGCCGATATCCAGGCCCTGCACGGATTCGCGGATATAGGTCTCATAGACCACCGGCCGGTTGCCGAAATTATTGCCGGCCAGGAAGACCAGGAAGCCGCCGGCCAGCACCAGGCCGGCCACCATCAGCAGGCCGACACGAAGGTAGAGGGCGCGCTGCGCGGGCATCTCAGCCCTGCCCCCGCGGCTGCCGGCCGCTCATGCCATCACCTCGCGGCGGAAGAAGGCGCGCACGGTCGGGTTGTCGCTGTGGTCGCGCAGCGCGCGTGGGTCGCCCTCGGCGATCATGCCCTTCGCTTCCTTGTCCAACATGATGCACCGGTCGCCGATGGCGAGGATGCTCTGCAATTCATGCGTCACCACCACGAAGGTGGTGCCGAGGTCTCGCGCCAATTGCACGATCAACGCATCCAACCCGGCCGAGGTGATCGGGTCCAGCCCGGCCGAGGGTTCGTCGAGGAACAGGATCGGCGGGTCCAGCGCCATGGCCCGGGCGATGCCGGCGCGCTTGGCCATGCCGCCGCTGATCTCGGCCGGCAGCCGCGCCGCCGCGTCGCTGAGCCCGACCAGCCCCAGCTTGGCGCGCGCCACCAGGGCCCGGGCCTCGAATGGCAGGTCGGTATGCTGCTCCAGCGGCACCATGACGTTCTCGGCCAGGGACTGGCTGCCGAACAGCGCGCCGGACTGCCACATCACGCCGATCCGCCGCAGCAGCGCCTGGCGGGCATCGCCCTGCAGCGCATGGATGTCCTGGCCCAGCACCAGCGCCTGGCCGGCGGCGGGCTCGTACAGCCCGATCAGGTGCTTCAGCAGCGTGGACTTGCCGCAGCCGGAGCCGCCGAGGATCACGAAGACCTCGCCCGGCTTGACGTCGAAGGTCACGTTCTCGAACACGGTGCGGTCGCCGAAGGCGGCCTTCAGCCCGCGCACCTGCACCACCGGCTCGGCCATGCTAAAGGCCCAGCCGGTAGAACAGCGTGGCGAAGATCCCGTCCAGCAGCACCATCGCGACAATGCCGCCCACCACGGCGGAGGTCGCCGCATCGCCCACCGCCCGCGGCCCGCGCCCGGCCGCAAGCCCGGCCCGGCAGCCGATCAGCCCGATGGCCAGCCCGAACACCGTGGCCTTGAACAGGCCGCCGATCAGGTCCTTGGCCACCAGCGCGCGTTCCAGCGCGGCGATCACGCTGGCCGGCGGATAGCCCAGCGAGCCCATCACCACGCCCATGCCGATCAGCCCCGCCAGGTCCATCAGCAGCGCCAGCACCGGCATGACCGCCAGCGCCGCCAGCACCCGGGGCAGTACCAGCCAGGCCATGGGGTCGATGCCCATGACGCGCAGCGCATCCACCTCCTCGTTCACCGTCATGGTGCCGATCTCGGCGGCGAAGGCGCTGCCGGTGCGCCCGGCCAAAATCACGGCCGCCATCAGCGGCCCCAGTTCGCGCAGCAGGGAGATGCCGACCAGGTTGGGGATGAAGCTCTCGGCGCCGAAGCGCCGCATCGGCACCGAGGACTGGAACGCCAGGATCATGCCCAGCAGCAGCCCCAGCAGCACGCAGAGCGGAAAGGCGCGCAGCCCCGCTTCGTCCAGGTGGCGCAGCACCTCGGCCAGGCGCAGCCGGCGTGGATGCCGCAGCAGGGCCAGGGCGGAAACCGCGGCCTCCCCCAGGAAGGCCAGCCGATCCAGCGCGGCACCGCCGGCATTCCACGCCAGTTGCCCGAACCAGGCCAGCCAGGGCAGCGGCGGCGGGCCGGCCGGCGGGCGCGGGCCGGAAAGCGCCTGGCGGGTGCGGTCCAGCAGCGCCTGCATCGGCCCGGGCGGCACCGTCCATTGCGCCCGCCCAGCCAGGTTCTCCAGCCGCAGCAGCAGCACCGCGCCGGTCATGTCCAGCGTTTCCAGCCCGGTCAGGTCCAGGTGCAGCGCCTGGCCGGACCGCGCGCGCCGCGTCGCCTCGGCCCAGTCCGCGGCCGCAGCCGCAGCATCGAGCCGTCCGGTGAAGGCCAGGCGCAGGCCGGGCGGCTCGGTGGTTATGGCCAGGGTCACGCGCGCCAGATTGCCGGGTTGGCGGGCCAGCGCAAGACCGCCGCCTTCACCTGCGCCCAGGGTCGCGTGTTGGGTCGCGTGCTGGGTCGCGTGCTGGGTCGCGCCCAGGGTCGCTTACAGGGTCGCGCCCGGGGTCGCGGGCCGGGCGCCGGCCGGCGGGGGAGGCCGCGGGCCGCAGCGTGAGTTGGCCCGGCGTCGGCGCCTCGGCGGGGCGCCCGCCCTGGTTGCCGGGGCGGCCACCCGCCGGCCTGGGGCGCTCGGCCGCGGCGGGCGCCACCGCCAGCAGGGCATGCAGCAGCACCGCCGCGGCAGCCGCCACGTTCAGGCTCTCGACCAGCCCGCTGCCAGGCAGCGTGACGCGCGCCTCGCAGGCCGCCAGGGTCGGCTCGGGAATGCCGGTTTCCTCATTGCCCAGCACTAGCGCCAAGGGCCGGCCGCGCGGCAGCGCCTCCGGCGGCACCCCGCCCGAGGCCACCGCCGCCACGGTCAGGTAGTGCTGGCGCATGCCCAGCAGCAGGTTCGGCAGGTGCCGCGCCCGCATGACCCGCAGGTGCTCCAGCCCACCCTCGCTGGTGCGGAAGGCGGCGTCGGAGAGGTCGCATTGCCGCTCGTCATCGCTCAGCACCAGGCCCTTGCAGCCGAAGAAGGCGGCGGTGCGGGCGATGGCGCCCAGGTTGTGGGGATTGCCGATGCCATCCAGCACCGTCAGCACCGGCGCCGCCGGCAGGTTCGGCGGCAGGGCGTGGCCGGGCAGTTCTTCCGAATAGCGCAGGCTGGCGATGGCGCAGATGCCGCCATGGTGCTCGGTGCCGGCGATCCGGGCCAGCTCATGGGCCTCCACCTCGCGGTAGACCCGCCGGGTGCGCGCCAGATGGGCGCAGAGCGGCCCAGCCTCCTGCCGGCGTTCGGCCAGGTAGAACAAGCGGATGACATCCTCCGCCCGCCGGAGGAAGAGTGCCCGCACCGGGGCGACGCCACAGATGCGGTGGGGATTGGGGATGCGCGGTTGGCGCTGATATTCAGTGTCTGACAAGGTCGCGCAGCCTATCCACCAGCGCGTCCGGCAGGTCCAGCCCTTCCGTCGCTGCCGCTTCTGCCAGCGCGCTCCGGCGGCTGCCCGGCAGGCGCACGCCGTCATCGGCCAGCATCGCCGAAATCAGCGTCTCCACCCGCTCCAGATAGGCCGACTGCCCAGCCAGCGCACCGGGGTCGATGGCCAGCAGCGCCTGGCCCAGCCGCGGCCGGTTGCCCTCATCCTGGAAGAAGCTGTCGGCCTCGAAGCCGAAGGCCGCCCCGGTCAGCGCCACACATAGAAGCTCCACCACCAGCGCCAGCAGCGCCCCCTTGGTGCCGCCCATGGCCAGCATGGCACCCGAAAGCGCCGCATTCGGGTCGGTGGTCGGGCGCCCCTCGGCATCTATCGCCCAGCCCTCGGGGATGCGCTTGCCGGCCTTGGCCGCGACCATGATCTTGCCGCGCGCCACCTCGGACAGGGCGAGGTCCACCACCAGCGGCGCGGCGCCGCGCCGGGGGAAGGCCGCGGCGATCGGGTTGGTGCCCATCAGCGGGCGCCGGCCCCCCGGCACCGGCATGGCGCTGGGCGAATTGGTGAAGGCCAGCGCCACCAGACCTTCCCGCGCCAGCGCCTCCACCGGTAGCCCCATGGCGCCGGAATGCTGGCTGTTGGTCAGCCCGACCAGCGCCACGCCATGCGCCCTGGCCCGTGCCAGGGCCTCGCGCACCGCCAGGTCCAGCGCCGGAAAGGCCAGGCCATGGCCGGCATCCACCAGCGCCGCGCCACCGCGTTCCGCGATCACCTTCGGTGCCGCCGCGCCATCGGCCCGGCCATTGCGCAGGAAGGCGGCGTATTGCGGCACGCGGGAAAGCCCGTGCCCGGCCTGGCCCTGCGCTTCCGCCGCCACCAGGGCGCGGGCCGCCGCCGCCGCCATGCCGGGGCCGGCGCCGGCCGCCGCCAGGGCATCCCGCGCCAGCGCCTCGGCCGCCGTGAGAGAAAGACGCATGATTATATTCGGCCAGATTTCTGGGATGGTATGGGGAATAAGCTTTTCACTACAACATTAACAATGCCAACTATGCTGATTGCGGTACTCCCCACCAAAGTAAGCAAAACATACTTATCGAGCTCGAAGCCACCCCATTTAAATCCGCTCAATATCATTATTGTGAAACAGGCGAGGCCATAAGCACATAGGAAATGAAATACGCGCCTTGCATAATCTTCTCTTAACTGCAAAGTTTGCCTTGCTGATTGGTTATCTAACTGCAACCCCTCTGCGGCCAGCTGACGAATCTCCTCATTGTCATTAGGATCGGGTCGTACCTTGCGCGATACACGGCTTTTAGCCCCCGCCAATATATCGGTAAGGCTTTGTTGGGCCGTCATTAGTGCACTGGACTTGATACAAGTTGGGCGAAATGAGATTTAATGTCTTCGTTATCAATTGGCTGATTTTGGGCAATACGGTGAGCCTTATCCCAGGGGCTTCCCGCTTCGTGGGTAAGCGCTGACAATTGGAACGCTTGCAACCGGCCAAATTCTTTGTATACGAGATCGACTACGTCACTCTCTTTCTGTTCGAGCGCGACGAGGACCGGTTCACCGTCATCATCAGAGAAGAACGGCGTATCGTCCCCATAACAGATCTCGCGAGTTATAACGTTCTTTCCATAGCGCTTTAGCGAATCATAAAGCGATCGAGCGACAGGCCCAAACCGCCACGCCTCGAACTGGTCGCTAATTAGCGGCACGCCAAAAGCAGCAAGCATGAAGCCATGCGCGAAGTAGACAAGCTTCTGGACCTGCATGTGAGTCAACTTCACATTCTCCGCGCGCGCACGCCGAATAAATTCATTTGCGATTGCGAGAGACGTAGGACGGGACGAGCCGCTCACGATATGTTCTCCTCAGGCTGATCCACATAGCGTGTGGACTCGACCGATTCAAGTTTTCTAATTAGTCAAGCCGAATTTGGCATCCACCGCCAAGCTCAGCCGGGCCATCTCAGCCGCAATCGGTGCAGGCGGTCATCACCTGCTGCAACCAGCCCTCGAATTTCGGATGCACCACGCTCAGCGGCGCCGCGGTGATGCCGGGCATCACAATCCCCGGCAACAGCCCGGCGCGCTCGGCCAGCGCGTCGAACCGGCTGGCCACCGTCACCGCCCGCACCGCCCATTCGCGGTACACCGCCAGGCCGCCGCCCTCCATCAGCCGGTAGCTCTCATGCGCCGGCGGCACCTGCACTGAAGCCGCCAGCCGCTCCTCCACCAGCACCTCGGCCAGGCGGATCGCATGCGACTCGCCATCCACGATGATGGTGACGATCAGGAAGTCTTCCGGGTTCATCGCTTGCTCTCCGTTCCAACCGCCGGCGGGGTGGCACCGCGGCATCAGAGCCTGTCAGGCGCAGACAGAAGCGCCTGACAGACTCCAGCTCATTGTCTTGTCGTGTGATTCACGTCTCCGGCGATGCCGCCTGCGACGATCACACGCCACCCCACAGCATACAGCCCGCGCCGCGCCGACCAACCCGGCCTATCGGCCCGGTCGCGGGAGCGTCATCCGCCCACCCCTACCCGGTCCGGCAGGATGGTGCGGCCGGCCCAGGTGCCAACCCGCGTCAGTCCGCCTTGATCCCGGCTTCCTGCACCAGCCGCGACCACCGCGTCACCTCCGCCTCCAGGAAGCTGCGGGACCGGTCGGCATCCCAGCCCAGCACGTCGAACCCGCCATCCACCGCGCGGCGGCGCAGGTCGGGGTCGCGCATCGCCGCCAGCGTCGCCTGCTCGATCCGGTCGAAGACCGGGCCCGGCACGCCGGCATTGGTCAGCATGGCGGTCCAGTTGGTGATCTCCAGCCCGGCAAAGCCCAGTTCGCGCACCGTCGGCACCTCCGGCACCTGGTGGCTGCGCTCGGCCCCGGTGATGGCCAGCGCGCGCAACCGCCCGCCTTTGATCTGGCCGATGCATTCCGGCAGGTTGGAGACCATCAATTGCAGGTTGCCCGCCACCAGGTCGGTCACCCCCGGCGCGCCACCCCGATACGGCACATGCACCAGGTTGGCCCCGGCCCCGGCCACCCGCCGCACCAACTCCAGCCCCAGATGCGGCGGCGAGCCATTGCCGGAGGACCCCCCGTTCAGCGGCTGCGTCTTCGCCCTGGCCATCAACTCGCCCAGGCTGCGGATCGGGCTGGCTTCCGGCACCACCACCACCAGCGGCAGGGAGCCCAGCACCGAGACCATGCGGAAGTCGCGCAGCAGGTTGTAGGGTGCCTGCGGAAACAGCCCGACATTCACCGCATGGGTCAGCGTGATCGCCAGCAGCGTATGTCCATCGGCCGGCGCCTTGGCGGCGGCATCGGCGCCGATCATGGCGTTGCCGCCGGCGCGGTTGTCCACCACCACTGGCTTGCCCCAGGCATCGCCCAGCTTCTGCGCCACCAGCCGGGCCATGATGTCGGTCAGCCCGGCGGGGGTGAAGGGCACGATGTAACGCACCGGATGCGTCGGGTAGCCGCCGGCCTGGGCCAGGCCGGTCGCCGGGGTGAACACGCCCTGGCGCGAGCCGAACAGGCCGGCACCAAGGGCGGTGAGGGCGCCAAGGGCGGCGCGGCGTCTCAACATGCTGATGTCTCCCTGCAACCGGGCGTGTTCTACACGCTCTCTGCGCTCTTCGCCAATATTTACAGTTCATGAAGGGGTAAATATGGATATCACCGCATCCACCGCGCGCTACGAGGCCTGGCTGCGCCAGGAGCTGGGCGATGAGATCGTCCAGCCCGACCTGGACCGCAAGCATGCCCGCATGACAGCCGACCCCTTCGGCTTCCTCCGCGCCACCTATTGGCGCTGGGCCGAGACCATCCTGGACTGTTGCCCCGGCCTGGCCAAAGCGGAAACGGTGCTGGCCGTGGGCGACATCCACCTGGAGAATTTCGGCACCTGGCGAGACGCCGATGGCCGGCTGATCTGGGGCATCAACGACTATGACGAAGCCGCCGAGATGCCCTGGCCGCTGGACCTGGTGCGGCTGGCCACCTCCGCCGTGCTGGCCGGGGGCAAGCCCCGCGACCTGGCCGAGGCGCTGCTGGCGGGCTACGCCGCCGGCCTGGCCGCCCCCGGCCCCAAGGTGCTGGACCAGCAGCCGGGCAAGCTGCGCGACGCGGTGCTGGCCAACCCCGGCGAACCCGGAGAGAGCTTCTGGCAGGGGCTGGAGGCCAAGTTGAAAGCCGCCGGCGGCAAGCCAGCGGCGCGTTGGGTCGCGGCCCTTCAGGCGGCCCTGCCACCGGAGGCGAAGATCATCCGCCTGGCCCGCCGCACCGCCGGCACCGGCAGCCTGGGCCGGCCGCGCTGGGTGGCGCTGGCAGAATGGCGCGGTGGCCTGGTGGCGCGGGAAGCCAAGGCCATGGTCGCCTCCGGCTGGGTGCTGCCGCCGGGCCGCGGCCACCGCGCCATCCGCGCGCTGGAGGCGGCCACCTCGGCCTTCCGCGTGCCAGACCCCTGGTACGGCGTGGCCGACCACATCGCGGTGCGACGCCTCTCCCCCAGCAACCGCAAGATCGAGGTTGCCAAGGACCCGCAGTTGCTGATGGCGCCGGCCATGCTGGCGGCCATGGGCCATGAACTCGCCAGCCTGCACCGGGCCAGCGTGAATCGGGCCAGCCGCGCCGCGAAGCCGCTGCCCAAGGAATTGGCGGCCCTGCCCGCCAGCTGGCTGAAGCGCGCCGCCGAGGCCGCGGCCGAGATGACCCGGCAGGACCATAAGGCCTGGCATCTGGCCAATAGCGGGCGTCGGAAGTCCTGACGTCTGTCCACCGGTATCAGCCGCGCAGGGTTGGCGTGGCGGCTGCGCGCGAAAGCAGACTCATACGGGTCATCACGCTTGATGGCCCGTATGAAGCGTCTCAGCCGCCGGCAAAACTCCGCGCCAGCGCCTGCCACATCGCCTTGCGGCGGAATTCCGCATCCAGCGGGTGGCCGCGATGCTGCTGGCCGTCGCGCCGGACCACGTCGGGGTCACGCAGCAGCCAGGAATCGCGGTCCGACAGGCCCCAGGTCAGCACGGTGCGGCAGCCCGCCGCCAGCGCGGTGCCGACCACCTGCTGCACATAGGCGGCCACCACGGCGTCGCGCGCCTCCAGCCCCGGCGGCAGGTTGGCGCCCTCGCGCACATCCAGCTCGGTGATCAGCACCGAAAGCCCCATGCCGCGCAGCGCCTGGATGAAGCCGGCCAGCGGCTCCGGCCGGAACGGCTCATCCACCTGCAGATGCGCCTGCAACCCCACCGCATCCAGCGGGCAGCGCGCGGCCAGCAGCGCCCGCACCAGGGAGAGCATCGCCTGGCGCTTCTGCTCGGCCCAGGGCGTGTCGCCCTCCAGCCCATAATCGTTGAGGGTCAGCCGCAGCGTCCGGTCGCGTTCCCGCGCCAGGCGCAGCGCCAGCTCGATGTAGTCCGGCCCCAGCGCCCGCAGCCAGGGCGTATCCCGGAAGATGCCGCGCGCCGGGGTCTGCTCGGTGAAGCGGCTGCCGGGCGGATTGGCCAGCACCTCGTTCACCACATCCCAGTCGCGGATCACCGGCTGGGTGGCGCCCAGCACGCCCTCGACATGCGCCGCCATCACCGCCCGCGCCCGGGCCGGCCCCTCCGCCAGGGCCGGCGCCAACCAGTCCGGCATGGCCTGGTGCCAGACCAGCGCATGCCCGCGCAGTTGCTTGCGCTGCGCCTGGGCAAAGCTGGCGACGATGCCGAGCGGGCCGAAGTCGAACTCGCCCTCGCGCGGTTGCAGCGCGTCCCACTTGGCTTCCCATTCCGGCACCAGCAGCTGCGCCTCGGCCGTCACCGCCGCGGCATAGACCGGGTCGCGCCCCAGCAACTCCCCCTGCACCGCGGTGCCGAAGCTGATGCCGCGGGACCGCGCCAGCACGCCCAGCCCATCGCCGGCCGCCGGCGCCTGTCCCGTAACAGCCTGGCCCGCCACCGCCTGGCTGCGCGCGCGCGTGCCGCAGCCGGCCAGGCCCAGCCCGACCAGCCCCAGCATGCCGCGCCGGGCCGCGATGCCGCTCAGGCGGCCCGCGCCAGCGCCACCGGCGCTTCGCGTTGCAGCGCCTGGCGGTAGCGGTCCCGCCGCCAGCACAGCAGCCGCCAACCACCGCGCGCCGCCAGCTCCGAAAGCCTGCCGCGGGGATCCAGCCCCACCGCCTTGAAGATCATCCCGGTCCCTCGCTCGATATGGCGGAACCGATAGACCCCCATGGCGCGGCCCATATAGCCGGTCAGGCAACGCTCATGCGCGTAGCCCAGGGCCGGGTCCTCGGTGCTGCAATGGTAGGCGAAGGCCAATTCGTCATCCTCGGTTTCGCCGACCCGGCCCGCCGCAATGCGCAGCCGCTGCACGAAGGACAGGTTCTCGCGGTCGAGATACCGCTTCATGTGGTCGTAGAACAGCTTGAAATGGCGGAATTCATCGGCCGCGATCAGCTTGCAGATCTGCTTCAGCACCGGCTCCTCGGTCGCCTCGGCCAGCGCGGTGTAGTAGCTGGAGGTGCCGGTCTCGACGATGCAGCGGGCGATCAACTCGCCGGTGCGGCTGCCACGGATGGAGGCGTCCGCCTGGGTATTGACCTGGTAACCCCGGCGGTAGCGCTCAAAGGCACCGACATAGTCCCAGGCCGGGTCGGCAAGCCCGGCCCAGCGACCCAGCGCATCGCCATGCTGGACCTCCTCCACCGCCCATTGCTCGGCGGCGGCGCAGAAGGCGGGGTCGTCGCGGAACACGCGCTGGAGGTAGCGGGCATAGTCGCCGCCGTTGCGCTCCACCATGGCCGCGGCCTTCACCAGCGGCAGAATCTCGGGATCGATCCGGGACCTGTCCAACTGGTCCCACGCTACCTGCTCCAGACGCCAGTGCTTCATCGCATCCCCATCAGGCCCGGTGACCCGACCCCCCAGCGCCCGCTGGCCTGCGACGAGATCGTCGGAAGGCGTGGTCAGGCTCTCGAATCCGACAGCCGGCTCCGCAACGCCCCTGTCGAAGCGTTCCGGCACCGGCAGCGGGCCGGCGGCACAACGCGGCCCAGGGCGATATGTTCGGCGGAAACCCGTGCGTTTCAAGCGCCAACGGCGCCGTGCAACGGTGTTGTCAGCAAAAACGCCGGACCTTTCGGCCCGGCGTTCCCGCGCTGCCTTCAGGGGCAGCCGTTGATGTGGTGCAAATCCGCGGTCAGGCGGCCTCGGCGGCCTCGACGGCGGCCTTGGCGGACAGCACGCGGATCAGTGCGGCGTCGCGCTTCTCCGGCGCCTCGGTCGCGGCCACGGTGGCCAGCGCGGCTTCGGCCTCGGCCAGCTTGCGCTCGCTGCCGGCGCGCGACAGCTGCGGCAGCGGCGTCGCCTCGTCGGCCAGGATGGTCACGCGCTCCGGCGAGACCTCGGCGAAGCCGCCGGCGACGAACAGCTTCTCGGTCTCGGCGCCATTCTCACGCACCCGGATCACGCCGCCCTTCAGCGCCACGATCATCGGGGCATGCCCGGCCAGCACGCCCATCTCGCCTTCAACGGCGGGGATGGTCGCCATCTCCACCTGGCGGGAGAGCAGCAGCTTTTCCGGCGAAACCAGTTCGAGCAGGAAGGTGGCCATCGTCAAAACCCCTGACTCCGCCGCGTAGCGGCGCCGCTGAATTCAGGCCCCGAACGGGGCCCGCCGGCTGTCCGGCGCAAGCCAAGCGCGCGGATGCGCGCGCCCGGCGTTTGAGGGCTAAAAAAGGCTGAAGCAGGCCGCTTACGCGGCTTGCTTCAGCGTCTCGGCCTTCTTCACGGCCTCTTCGATGGTGCCGACCATGTAGAAGGCGGCTTCCGGCAGATGGTCGTATTCGCCCGAGCAGATCGCGCCGAAGGACCGCACGGTGTCTTCCAGCTTCACGAAGACGCCCGGGGTACCGGTGAAGACTTCGGCCACGTGGAAGGGCTGGCTCAGGAAGCGCTGAATCTTGCGCGCGCGCGCCACGACCAGCTTATCCTCTTCGCTCAGCTCATCCATGCCCAGAATGGCGATGATGTCCTGCAGGCTCTTGTAGGTCTGCAGGATGCGCTGCACGTCGCGGGCCACGCGGTAGTGCTCCTCGCCCACCACGCGGGGGTCGAGGGCGCGGCTGGTGCTGTCCAGCGGGTCCACGGCCGGGAAGATGCCGAGTTCCGCGATCGAGCGGTTCAGCGTCGTGGTCGCGTCCAAGTGGGCGAAGGAGGTGGCCGGCGCCGGGTCGGTCAAGTCGTCGGCCGGCACGTAGATCGCCTGCACCGAGGTGATCGAGCCCTTCTTCGTGGAGGTGATGCGTTCCTGCAGCGCGCCCATGTCGGTGGCCAGCGTCGGCTGGTAACCCACCGCGGAGGGGATGCGGCCCAGCAGCGCCGACACTTCCGCGCCCGCCTGGGTGAAGCGGAAGATGTTGTCGATGAAGAACAGCACGTCCTGGCCTTGCTCGTCGCGGAAGAACTCCGCAACCGACAGGCCGGAGAGCGCGACGCGGGCGCGGGCGCCCGGCGGCTCGTTCATCTGGCCGTACACCAGCGCCACCTTGGACCCGGTGGTGGTGCCGTCGTCGTTCAGCTTGATGACGCCGGCATCGACCATTTCGTGGTACAGGTCGTTGCCCTCGCGGGTACGCTCACCCACGCCGGCGAAGACCGACACGCCGCCATGGCCCTTGGCGATGTTGTTGATCAGTTCCTGGATGGTCACGGTCTTGCCCACGCCGGCGCCGCCGAACAGGCCGATCTTGCCGCCCTTGATGTAGGGGGCCAGCAGGTCGATGACCTTGATGCCCGTCACGAGGATTTCGGCGGAGGTCGCCTGGTCCTCGAAGTTCGGGGCTTCGCGGTGGATCGTGTACTTCTTGTCGTGCAGCACCGGGCCACGCTCGTCGATCGGCTCGCCGATGACGTTCATGATGCGGCCCAGCGTGCCCTCGCCGACCGGCACCGAGATGCCCTCGCCGGTGTCGACCACGTCCTGGCCGCGGATCAGGCCGTCGGTCATGTCCATGGCGATGCAGCGCACGGTGCGCTCGCCCAGGTGCTGCGCCACTTCCAGAACCAGCGTGTTGTCGCCGTTCTTCGTGGTCAGGCTGTTCAGGATCGCGGGCAGCTCGGCGGGGAACTGCACGTCCACCACGGCGCCCAGGATCTGGGAGATCTTCCCGACATTGTTCTTCATGGCAAGGTTCCCTTCAGACGGCTTCAGCACCGGAGATGATCTCGATCAGCTCCTTGGTGATGTTGGCCTGGCGCGTACGGTTGTAGTTCAGCGTCAACTTGTTGATCATCTCGCCCGCGTTGCGCGTGGCATTGTCCATCGCGGTCATGCGCGCGCCGTGTTCGCCGGCGGCGCTTTCCAGGATGGCGCGGTAGAGCTGGATCGCCAGGTTGCGCGGCAGCAGCGTCGCGAGGATTTCCTCCTCGGTCGGCTCGTATTCATACTGCGCCTGCGGGCCGGCGGCGGCCGTGGCATTACCTTCCGGCAGCGGCGCCGGAATCAGGCGCTGTTCCGTCGGGATCTGGCTGATCACGTTGCGGAAGCGGTTGTACAGCAGGCTGCACACGTCGAAGGCGCCCTGGTCGAGCATCTCGGCGATGGTCAGCGCCACCGCCTCGGCATCCTCGAACCCAACGCGCTTCTTGGTGGCGTAGCTGACTTCGCTGACCACGCGGCTGGCGAATTCACGCTTCAGGAAAGCGGCGCCCTTGCGGCCGACGGTCAGGATCTTGACCTGCTTGCCCTCGGCCTCCAGCGCCCGCACCCGGGCACGGGCAAGCCGCCCGACCTGGGTGTTGAACGGCCCGGCCAGGCCACGATCCGCGGTGACGACCACCAGCAGATGCACCTTGTCCCCGCCGGTGCCCACCAGCATGCGGGGCGCGCCCGGCATGTTGGCCACGGCAGAGCCCAGCGAGGCCAGGATCTTCTCCATCCGCTCGGCATAGGGGCGCGCGGCTTCCGCCTGCGCCTGGGCGCGGCGCAGCTTCGCCGCGGCCACCATCTTCATCGCCTGGGTGATCTTTCGCGTGGACTTCACGCTGTTGATCCGCCCACGCAGGTCTTTCAGGCTTGCCATGCTGCCCGGCTCCTATGCTCCGGGGTGATCAGGCGGCGAAGGACTTGGTGAAGGCGTCCAGGAACGCGATCAGCTGGTCCTCGGTGCCCTTCTTGATCTCGCGGTCGGTGCGGATCGCGTCGACGATGCCGGGCTGGCTGGACTTCAGCTCGCTCAGCATGCGGCGCTCGAACTCGCCGACGGCATTCACCGGCAGCTTGTCCAGGTACCCACGGGTGCCCGCGAACAGGCTGATCACCTGCTCCTCGACCGGCACCGGGCGGTACTGCGGCTGCTTCAGCAGCTCGGTCAGGCGGGCGCCACGGGCCAGCAGCGCCTGGGTGGAGGCGTCGAGGTCGGACGAGAACTGGGCGAAGGCCGCCATTTCGCGGTACTGCGCCAGCTCCAGCTTGATCTTGCCGGCAACCTGCTTCATCGCCTTGATCTGCGCGGAAGAACCCACGCGAGACACCGAGAGGCCGACGTTGACCGCGGGGCGGATGCCCTTGAAGAACAGTTCGGTCTCCAGGAAGATCTGGCCGTCGGTGATCGAGATCACGTTGGTCGGGATGTAGGCCGAGACGTCGCCGGCCTGGGTCTCGATGACCGGCAGCGCGGTGAGCGAACCGAGGCCGAAATCCTCGTTCATCTTGGCGGCGCGTTCCAGCAGGCGGCTGTGCAGATAGAACACGTCGCCCGGATAGGCCTCGCGGCCCGGCGGACGGCGCAGCAGCAGCGACATCTGGCGGTAGGCGACGGCCTGCTTGGACAGATCGTCGTAGAAGATGACCGCGTGCATGCCGTTGTCGCGGAAGAACTCGCCCATGGTGCAGCCGGTGTACGGCGCCAGGAACTGCATCGGCGCCGGGTCGGACGCGGTGGCGGCCACGATGATGGAGTATTCCATCGCGCCGTTTTCTTCCAGCGTCTTGACCAGCTGGGCAACCGTGGAGCGCTTCTGACCAATAGCGACATAGATGGTGTAGAGCTTCTTGCTCTCATCCGTGCCGGCGTTGATGCCCTTCTGGTTGATGATGGTGTCGATGATCACGGCGGTCTTGCCGGTCTGGCGGTCACCGATGATCAGTTCGCGCTGGCCACGGCCGATCGGGATCAGGGCGTCGATCGCCTTGATGCCGGTCTGCATCGGCTCATGCACCGACTTGCGCGGGATGATGCCCGGCGCCTTGACCTCAACGCGCATGCGCGTGGCGTCCACGATCGGGCCCTTGCCGTCGATCGGGTTGCCCAGGCCATCGACCACACGGCCCAGCAGGCCACGGCCGACGGGCACGTCCACGATGGTGCCGGTCCGCTCGACCACGTCGCCTTCGCGCACGGTCTTGTCGGCGCCGAAGATAACCACGCCGACATTGTCGGATTCGAGGTTCAGCGCCATGCCCTTCAGGCCCGAGGCCGGGAAGGACACCAGCTCACCGGCCATCACGTTCTGCAGGCCGTAGACGCGGGCAATGCCGTCGCCAACGGTGAGAACGGTGCCGACCTCAGCCACATTCGCTTCGGCGTCGAAGCCTGCGATCTGCTGCTTGAGGATTTCCGAGATTTCCGCGGGACGGATCTCCATGGTCAGGCGGCCCCCTTCATGGCGTACTGCAGACGCTGCAGCTTGGATTTGATGCTGTTGTCGTAAAGGCGGGACCCGATGCGAACGACCAGGCCGCCAAGGATGGATTCGTCAACACGCTCGATCAGCTTGACGCCGGAATAGCCGGCCTCGGTCAGTCGGGCGGTGATCTGGGTACGCTGAATATCATTCAGCGGGTGAGCGGTAATCACGTCCGCGGTCTGCTGGCCGCGGCGGACGGACAGGATGCGCCCGAAGGCGGCGGCCACGTCCGGCAGCTTGTCCAGCCGGCGGTTGCCGATCAGCACGCCAACCAGGTTGCGCACCTCGGTACCGATGCCGGCACGTTCCATGATGGCGAAGGCGCCGCGCTTCTGGCTGGCGCTGTCCAGCCGCGGGTCGGCGACGAAATAGCGGAAGCCGCTGTCGTTCTGCCACAGCGCGAACAGGGCCTCCAGGTCGCCGGCGATGCGGTCCAGCGCGCCCGGGTCGGTCTGGCGCCGGTCATCGGCCAGGCCCAGAATCGCCTGGGCGTAGCGATCGGCGAGGCCGCTCGGGTTTGGGGCGGCGTTTGAGATATCGGCAGAGGCCACGTCAGTCCCGGTCCTGTTCCTTGGTGGCGCGCTTCCGCACACCTTTCGGCGCTTGGCTGCACGAGGTGGCGTGCCTGTACGCCAGCCACGCGAGCGAAAGCGTCTCTCGGCGGCGGCGGGGCATTACCATAGCGTTCACACGCCCGCAACCGACGCCGGGCCGTGATTCGCGCCGATATTTCGCCGCCAGGCGCAGCCTTGACCCCGTGGATGGGCTAGATTGCCGCCCTGGGAAGGCAGGTTCGGGCAGGGAATGGCAGGGTTCTTCGGCTGGCGGGTGGTGGCGGCCAGCTTCATGCTGGCGCTGTTCGCCTGGGGCATCGGCTTCTACGGCCCCTCGGTCTACCTGCATGCGCTGCATGCCCGGCAGGGCTGGTCGCCCGGCCTGGTCGGCGCCGCCATCACCCTGCATTTCCTCGCCTCCGCCCTGCTGGTGGCCTGGTTGCCCCGGCTGCACCGGCGCTTCGGCCTGGCCGGCGCCACCCGCGCCGGCGTGCTGGCCTCGGCGCTGGGCGTTGCCGCCTGGGGCGCTGCGACCCAACCCTGGATGCTGGTGCCGGCGGCCCTGCTGACCGCGATGGGCTGGGCCTTGACCAGCGCGGCGGCCATTGCCGTCTGGGTCTCCCCCTGGTTCGACCGGCGCCGGCCCTTCGCCCTGGCCATGGCCTATAATGGCGCCTCGGCCGGCGGCATCGTCTTCGTGCCGATCTGGGCGGCGCTGATCGGCTGGCTTGGCTTCGCCCAGGCGGCGCTGCTGGTGGCGCTGGGCACCGGCGGGCTGGGCTGGTGGCTGGCCGGCCGATACCTGGGCGCCACCCCGGCCAGCCTGGGGCAGTACACGGACGGCGCCACGTCCCCGCCGCCGCCCCGCCCGCGGCTGCCCGCCGCCACCACCAGCCTGTGGCGCCAGCCGCGCTTCCGCACCATCTCGGCCGCCTTCGCGCTGGGCCTGGCGGCGCAGATCGGGCTGATCACCGTGCTGTACTCCCTGCTGGTGCCGCAGCTGGGGGAGGGCCCGGCCAGCCTGGTGGTCAGCCTGGCCACGGCCGGGGCGGTGCTGGGGCGCACCCTGGTCGGCTGGCTGCTGCCGCCGGGGCTGGACCGCCGCCTGGCCACCGCCGCCAATCTCGGCCTGCAATGCACGGGGTCGCTGGCCATGGTGGCGGCGGATGGCAGCGCCTGGCTGCTGGTGGCCGGCAGCCTGCTGTTCGGCTTGGGCATCGGCAACCTGCTCTCCTTCCAGCCGCTGATCGCCCAGGCCGAATGGCCGCCCGAGGAGGTGCCGCAGGTCATGGCCTCGCTGACCGCGGTCAACCAGGGTTTTTATGCGTTTGCCCCGGCTGCCTTCGGCGCGCTGCTGCAATGGGGCGGCGCCTGGTCCGCGCCCGCCCTGGCCGGGGCGCTGCAACTCGGCGCCGCGCTGGTGCTGCTGCTGGGGCGCCGCCGCGGCTGATGCCAACGGTCAAGTTCCTTGACCGCTGACATCAGCTTTTTCCTGCCCTCAGGCGCCGGGCGGAAACCTCCGGTTTCCTTGGCTTTCGCCGCACCGGCGGCGGGCGCCGTTCGGCGCCTCGGCACGAGCCAAAGCCGCGTGCCGCTGGTATGGCCCCCCCAGGCGCCGCCGCCACGGCGGGCGACGCACGCTGCTATTACGCCCCGGCGCATCCCGCGCTACCCTGCCCTTGTGGTTGAAGGAGCGACGGCTGATGCGGCTTCTGGTTCTGATCATCGCCCTGCTGGCGGCCCTGCTGCCCACGGCCGAGGCCCAAGGGCCAAACCAGGCACCGCGCAGCCCAACCCGCCGCGTCGCCCTGGTCATCGGCAACCAGGACTATCGCCACGTCAACAAGCTGGAAAACGCCGCGGCCGATGCCCGCGCCATGGCGGCCATGCTGCGCAGCCGCGGCTTCGAGGTGGTGGACGGCTACGACCTGGACCGCAGCCAGATGAACCGGCTGTTCAACCGCTTCGAAGCCTCGATGACGCCCGGCGCCGTGGCGGTGCTGTACTTCGCCGGCCATGGCGTGCAGGTGGGCGGCCTCAACGTGCTGGTGCCGGTGGACATGCAGCCGGAAAACGAGCGCGACCTGCTGGACGACGGCATCCCGATGATCACGCTGATGGAGCGCATGGCCGGGGTGAACGGCCGGCGCGATGGCGGGCTGAACCTGCTGATCATCGACGCCTGCCGCGACAACCCGTTCCGCGCCACCGGCCGCAACCTGGGCGTCAGCCGCGGCCTGGCCGCCGGCGGCGCGGCCGGCGCCATGGTGATCTACGCCGCCGCGTCCAACCAGCGCGCACTGGACAAGCTGGGGCCGAACGACCGCGACCCCAATGGCGTCTTCACCCGCACCCTGCTGCGCGTCATGGCGGTGCCGGGCCTGCCGGTGCGGGACATGGTCGCCCGCGTCCGCCAGGAGGTCGCCCAGGCCACCCGCAGCGTGGGCCAGGAGCAGACCCCGGCAGTGTATGACGAGGCCGAGGGCGACTACATCTTCAGCCCCGGCGCCGCCAATGCGCAGACCCTGGCGGTGACCACGCCCGGCGCCATGCCGGCGCCGACCGCCGCCGCGCCGGATCGCGAAGGCGTGTTCTGGGACAGCATGCGGGCCAGCAGCAACCCGGCGGATTTCGAGGCTTATCTGCAGACCTACCCCAACGGCGCCTTCGCCGCCCTGGCGCGCAGCCGGATCGCGGCGTTGCGGGCGCCCCCCACCGCCTCGGTGCTGCTCGACGGGGAAATCCGCCAACCCTCCCCTCCGGCCCGCACGGCCGCCGGCAGCAACGCCGCGCGCGGCCTGCCACGCGGCCAGGGCCCGGCGCGCACCCTGCGGATTGTGAACGCCAGCGGCGGCGGCATCGACAAGCTGCTGTTCGACCCCACCAGCCAGGACGCCAGCAGCCCGGACCGCCTGACCGCCCACCCGATGCCGGAGGGCCAGGCGCTGGAGCTGCGCCTGCCGCCCGGCGAATGCAGCTACGACCTGTACCTGGAGTTCAGCGGCAATCGCCGAGGCGCGCAGTTCAGCTACGGCATCGACACCTGCCGGGAGAGCACGCTCACGCTCAGGTAGTCACGCCCCAGGCAGCTTCCGGGCAGGCATTCTTGGGCTGGCAAGCTCAGCCCAGGCCGCCGGCACCCGGCCGCCGCCCGCTGTCAGGCCGCGACGCGCCCCGCCTGGCTGTCCAGCCGGTAGCCACCGCCCTCGGTCAGCAGCAGCCGGGCATTGCTCGGGTCCGGCTCTATCTTCTGGCGCAGCCGGTAGATGTGGGTCTCCAGCGTGTGGGTCGTCACCGCGCTGTTGTAGCCCCACACCTCGTTCAGCAGGATCTGCCGGGCCACCGGCTTGCCGCCACTGCGATACAGGTACTTCAGGATCGCGGCTTCCTTCTCGGTCAGCCGGATCTTCTTGTTGCGCGCCACTTCCAGCAGCAGCTTGGCGCTGGGGCGGAAGCTGTAAGGCCCGATGATGAACACCGCGTCTTCCGAATTGTCGAACACGCGGAGTTGCGCCCGCACCCGGGCGAGCAATTCGTTCAACCGGAACGGCTTGGCGATGTAGTCATTCGCCCCGGCATCCAGGCCGCGCACCACATCCTGCTCGGCATCGGCGCCGGTCAGCATGATGATCGGCACCTTCAGCCCATGCTTGCGCAGCCGGGCACAGAGGTCGCGGCCATCGCCATCGGGCAGGCCGATATCCAGCAGCACCGCGTCATAGCGCGCATCCGGCGCCGTCAGCATGGCTTCGGCCTCAGCCGCCGAGCCGGCCTCCGCGGGCAGGAATTCACCATCGACTTCAAGCTGTTCGGCCAATGTGGACCGCAATGCGGCGTCATCATCCACGATCAGAAGGGGGCGCGCACCTGGCATTAGGTTTCCCTGGCTAGCCGTAACCCTTGGGATAAGGGCCGCGAACTTGGCACGTCAACGCCAAGCCCACCGCCGCAACGGCACGCGGCGTCCACTTCGCTTAACATGGCACCCGTGGCTTTTGCGGGGCAAGAGGCATGAATCCCTCGTGATAACCATTGCCATGACAACGACGAGAGCCAGGATTATTTCGGCATCATGCTCCCTGACCCCCCTGGCAATCGCCCTCTCGACGCCACATTCGCGGTGCGGCATGGCAGAGACATGGAACGCCCTTCAATGACCAGGTTCACGGCACCGGCGCCGACAATTGCGTCGCCTGACAACATGACAACCCAGGGACCCGACGCCCCCACGCTCGCGCTGCGCCAGGTGCACCGGGCCACGGCGGAGCTGCGGCGCGGCACCCCGGTGCTGCTGCGCGACCCCGCCAGCGGCGCGGGGCTGATGCTGGTGGCGATGGAAACCGTCGGCGCCGGCGCGCTGGCCGAGCTGGCCAGCCTGGCCGCCGGCCCGGTCGCGCTGCTGCTGGCCCCCGCCCGCGCCGCCGCGCTGCTGCCCGGGGAGGCCGGCGACGCCACCGATGTGGTTGCGCTGGCGCCGCCCGCCAGCCTGCTGGACCCCGCCCTGCTGCGCAGCCTGGCCGACCCCACCGCCGCGCGCCTGCTGCCGGAGCCGCCCCGGCGCGTGGCCGCCCCACCCCTGGCCGCCCTGGCGCTGACCCTGGCCAAGCTGGGCCGCCTGCTGCCGGCGCTGGTCGTGGCCCCCGCCCCCGCCGTGGCCCCGCCGGCGTTGCTGGAGGTGAATGCCGCCGACCTGGCGGCCTACCCAACCGCCATCGCCACCAGCCTCCGCCGCGTGGCCGAAGCCGCGGTGCCCTTGGCGGATGCGCCGGACGCCCGGATCGTCGCCTTCCGCGCCGCGGATGGCGGGATCGAGCACCTGGCCATCCTGGTCGGCCAGCCGGAGGCCCTGGCCGCCACCGGCGGCGCGCCGCTGGCCCGGGTGCATTCCGAATGTTTTACCGGCGACCTGCTGAGCAGCCTGCGCTGCGACTGCGGCCCGCAGCTGCGCGGCGCCATTGCCCGCATGGCGGCCGAGGGCGATGGCGTGCTGCTCTACCTGGCGCAGGAAGGCCGCGGCATCGGCCTGGTCAACAAGCTGCGCGCCTATGCCCTGCAGGACACCGGGCTGGACACGCTGGACGCCAACCGCGCCCTGGGCTGGGGCGCCGATGAGCGCAACTTCCTGGTGGCCGCCACCATGCTGCGGGAGCTGCACATCCCCCGGGTGCGGCTGCTGACCAACAACCCCGAGAAGGTGAAGGCGCTGGCCGCCTGCGGGATCGAGGTGGAAACCCGCGAAGCCCACCAGATCGCCCCCAACGGGGTGAATGACGGCTACCTGGAAACCAAGGCCCGCCGCTTCGGGCATCTGCTGGCCTGAAGCGGCCCCCTACAGCCGTATCCCCGCCGCCCGAATGACCTCCGCCATCCGCGCCGCATGCGCCTTCACATGCCGCGTCGTCTCCGCCGGGCTGCGCGGCGGAGCAATGACGAAGCCCTGCTGCCCCAGCAGCCGCACCAGCTCCGGGCTTTCCAGCGCCGCCCGCGTCGCCTGCCACAGCCGCTGCACGATCGGCGCCGGCACGCCGGTCGGCGCGTAGAGCGTCATCTCCCCGGTGCTGTCATAGCCGGCCAGCCCGGCCTCGGCGCAGGTCGGCACATCGGGCAGCGCCGCCACCCGCGCCGGCGAGGACATCGCCAGCGCCAGCACCTCGCCCGAACGCAGCGAGGGCTGCGCCACCGGAATGGTACAGAACATCATGTCCACCCGGCCCGCCACCACGTCCAGCAGCGCCGGCGGATTGCCGGGGTAGGGAATGTGCAGCGCCTCCATCCCCGCCAGGCGGCACAGCAGCTCCCCGGAAAGATGCCCGCCACCGCCGATGCCGAAGCTGGCATAGGTCAGGCGGCCCGGGTTGGCGCGCCCGTAGCGCACCAGCTCGGCCAGGCTGCGCGCGGGCACGCGCGGGTTGACGATCAGCACATAGGGCACGTCCGCCAGCTGCTGAATCGCGATCAGGTCGCGATCAGCGTCGTAGGGCGGCGCCGCCATCAGGTAGCGGTTCAGCTCCACGCTGTCCCCGCCGCCCAGCAGCGTGTAGCCGTCCGGCACCGCGCGGGCCACGTAGGCAGTGCCGATGCTGGTGGTGCCGCCCGGGCGGTTCTCCACCACCACGGTCTGGCCAAGCTGTTCGCCCAGCGCCCGGGCATAGGCGCGGTTCAGGATATCCACGCTGCCGCCGGCCAAATAGGGCACCACCAGCCGCACCGGCCGGTCTGGATAGGTGCCGCCAGCCGTTTGGGCCGCCGCCGGGCCGGCGCCCAGCAGCGCCAGCGCCGCCCGTCGGGTGAGCGGCATCAGAAGGGCTTGCTGCCCTGGATCTGCGTGCGGTGCATCAGCCGGCGCAGCCCCTGGTCGAACTCGTCGCGCCGATGCATGACGCAGCGATTATCCCAGATCACCACGTCGCCCTGCCGCCACTTCTGCACCCAGGTGAACTCCGGCCGCCCGGCATAGCTCCACAGCTCGTCCAGCAGCGCCTGGCTTTCCGCCAGCGGCAGGCCGACGACATGCGCGTTGCGCCGCCGCCCCAGGAACAGCGACTTCCGCCCGGTCTCCGGATGCGTCCGGATCAGCGGATGCACCGCGCCAGGCTGGTCCTCCGGCGCGTAGCTCTCCTTGAAGCCGGCGCGCAGCTCCCCGGCGCTGTTGCGGGTGCTGTCGTGCAGGCAGCTCAGCGTGGCAATGCGCTGGCGCAGCGCCTCGGGCAGCGCCGCCAGCGCCGCCTCCATGTCGCAGAACCAGGTGTCGCCATGGCCCTCCGGCACCTCGATGCCATAGAGCACGGAGGCATCCGGCGGCACCGGATTGTAGCTCATGTCGGTGTGCCAGATGCTCTCGCCATTGCCGAGGCCACCGATGGCCACACCATCCACGATGATGTTGGAGATCACCAGCACTTCCGGCCGGGTCGGCTGGTACAGCTTGCCGGTGGTGCTGATCGGCGAACGGTCGAGGTTGCCGAAGCGGCGGGAGAAATCGGCCAGCGCGTCGTCGTCGATATCCTGCCCGCGCAGCCGCAGCACCTTGCGGGCCAACCAGGCCTGCTTGATCGCGGCAAAGCCGGCATCGTCGAGCCGCTGAAGGTCGACCCCTTCGATATCCGCGCCCAGCGGCGCGTCAAAGGGGCGGACATGGATCGGGCTGGGGGCAAGCGTGGCCATTGGAACAATCCTCCCGTTGTTAAGGGAAGCCTGCACCCGGCGGCGGGCTGGCGTCCAGCCCCTCAGGTCACCCGGTCCAGCTCCCGCTCATCCAGCCCGGCAGGCACAATCGTCATCGGCACCCGCAGCCGGTGCGCATAGCGCCCGGTCAACGCGGAGATCAGCGGCCCCGGCCCGCCGCCGCCCGCCGCCGCGGCCAGCACCAGGATGGAAATGCGCGGGTCTTCCTCGACCAGCGCCAGCAGCTGGTCGCGCGGGTCGCCCTCGCGGATCAGCAGAATGGGCAACCCGCCGGTGATCTCCTGCACCCGGGTCGCCAGGCCAGAGAGCAGCTTCTCCGCCTCCTCGCGCGCTTCCTCGGCCATCATGGCGCCCACCCCGGCCCATTCCACCTGGCCCTGCGGCTCTATCACCCGCAGCAGCGCCACCCGGCCGCCGCCCTTGCGGGCGCGCAGCGCGGCATAGCGCAGCGAGATCTCGCGTTCCGCGCTGTCATCCACCACCACCAGGAACACGCGGTCCCGCTTGCCTGGTGCGGCAGCCTTTTCCTCGGAATCGGGCATCAGTCCCTCCGAAACAGCACGCTGCCCAGCCAGCCCGCCAGGGCGGCCAGCAGGATGCAAACCAGACCGTAGAAGAAAGCGTGGTCCTCCGCGACATCGGCGATGCGGTCGGCGGTGCCCACGCGTTCCACCCGGAAGCTCATCTCCTCCCGCGCCGCAATCCGGCGGGACCGCACCAGCAGCACCTCCACCTTGTAGTCCCCGGTGGGCACGGTGGCCGGCAGCGGCACGGCAATGTTGAACAGCCGGCCGCCGCGGATTTCCACCGGCGCGGCATCCTCCAGCCACAGCCCGCTGGCCTTCTCCAGCTCCAGCAGCGCGGCGCGGAAGGCCGGCGACCGGCTGCCGGTGGAGGTCAGCGGCAGCGCGTCCAGGCCCAGGCCATTCTCCTGCCGCAGCGCCTCCGGCAGCAGCTGCCAGGCCGGGCGCGTGCCGGCGATGGCGTAGAAGCCGGGCACCTCGTTGAACCGGGCCGAGGGCCCGTTGACCCAGAACAGCAGCGCCTTGATCTTGCGCCGCACCACCAGCGGCCTGGTCGGCCCGCGCGCCACCACCAGGATCTCGTCGCCGCCGGGGCCGATCGGCTGGTCCGTGCTGCCGAAGACCATGATCGCCTCGCCGGTGAAGGCGGTGCTGATGCGGACCTCCTGGGTGGACAGCGCCGCCACCAGCGGCTGGTCCTGCGCCCAGGCCGGGGCGGCCAGCAGCAGGGCGAGCAGCAGCGCGACCACTCCCCTCACAGCGCCGGGCCAATCGAGAACAGGGCGTCGGGCTTTTTCACCAGGCCCCACAGCAGGCTCAGCGCCACCGCCAGCACCAGGGCGCCCAGCAGCGCGCGGGTTTCCTCGCCGCGCAGCTTGGTGCCCATCTTGGCACCGAACTGCGCGCCGATCACGCCGCCCAGCAGCAGCAGTAGCGTCAGTACCACGTCCACGCTGCCCACCTGCACCGCCTGCAACAGCGTCACATTGGCGGTGACGAACACCACCTGGAACAGCGACGTGCCGATCACCACGGCGGTCGGCATGCCCAGCAGGTAGATCATCACCGGCACCAGCATGAAGCCACCGCCCACGCCCATGACCGCGGACAGCACGCCGATGAAGAAGCCGCACAACGCCGGCGGAATCACGCTGATGTACAGGCGGGACTTGCGGAACCGCATCTTCAGCGGCAGGCCGTGCATCCAGAAATGCTCGTGCAGCCGCCGCCGCACCGCGCCCCGCCGGCGGAGGATCGCGCGCACGCTCTCCATCACCATCAGCACGCCGACCGTGCCCAGCACCACCACGTAGAAGACCGAAACCGCCAGGTCGACCTGGCCGATCCGTTGCAACAGCGCGAATAATTGCACGCCCACCAGCGATCCGACGAAGCCGCCCGCGGTCAGCACGCCGCCCATCTTGGCGTCCACATTGCCGCGCCGCCACTGCGCCATCAGGCCGGAAACCGAGGCGCCCAGCGTCTGGTTGGCGCCGGAAGCCACGGCCACCGGGGCGGGAATGCCGATCAGGATCAGCGCCGGGGTCAGCAGGAAGCCGCCGCCCACGCCGAACAGGCCGGACAGCCAGCCGACGGCAAAGCCGATGCCGACCAGCAGCATGGCATCAACGGAAATCCCGGCGATGGGCAGGTAGACCTGCATCGCAGTTCTTGCTTCCAAAAAGCGGCGGGGGGCGTGCCGTTTGTTTGAACCGCGCGCCCACCCGGCGCAAGGGCGATTCGCCCGCGCCGGGCCAGCGCAACCCCGTGTGGTGCCGCCCCGTGTTGCCGGCACCGGGGGCTCCGCCGCCTCAAACACCAGCCCTTTCCTTGAGGGGGCTCCGCCCCCTCAAACTCCCCGGCCAAGGGCCGAAAGGCCCCTGGACCCCAGGTTTTAAACATATGGTTTCCAAAGGCCCCCCGGCCTTTGGCGGGGAGAGCGCGAGAGGGGCAGCGCCCCTCTCGCAACCCACCTACCGCAATATCCGCGGCAGCATGGCATCCAGCCGCATCCGCCCCTCGGCGGTCGCGCACAGCCGGCCGCCCTGCCATTCCAGGTAGCCCGCTTCTTCGCAGGCCCGCACCATCTCGCCGTCCAACGCCGCCGCCATCGGCATGCCCGCCCGCACCGCCACCCGCGCGGGGTCCACCCCCTCGGCCAGGCGCAGCCCCATCAGCAGCGCCTCGCGCGCGCGGTCCTGCGGCGTCAGGGTCTCGCAGCCGGTCACGCCATGGCCCTGGGCCTCCACCAGCCCCGCCCATTCCTCCGGCGCCCGATGCCGGCGGAAGGCCAGCATCTCGCCCCCCAGCAACAGCCTTTGGTGCGCCCCAGGCCCGATGCCGAGGTAGTCGCCATACCGCCAATACGCCAGGTTGTGCCGGCTCTCCGCCCCCGGCTGGGCGTAGTTGCTCACCTCATACGGCGCCAGGCCGAACCCGGCCGCCTCCTCCACCGTCGCGGCATACAGCGCCGCCGCCTCGTCATCCCCGGGCAGCGCGAAGGCGCCCCGGGCATGCTCCGTCGCGAACTTCGTCCCCGGCTCGATGGTCAATTGGTACAGGCTCAGATGGTCCGCGGCCAAGGTCAGCGCCTGCCGCACCTCGGCCCGCCATGCGGCCTCCGCCTGCCCCGGCCGGGCATAGATCAGGTCGAAGGACAGCCGCGGAAAAATCTCCCGCCCGGTCTCCAGCGCCGCCACCGCCTCCCCGGCGCTGTGTCGCCGCCCCAGGAAGGCCAGCGCCGCCGCGTCCAGGCTCTGCACCCCCAGCGACAGCCGGTTCACCCCCGCCGCGCGAAACTCCCGCAGCTTGGCAGCTTCCACGCTGGTCGGGTTGGCCTCCAGCGTCACCTCGCAGCCCGGCAGCGGGTCGAACAGCGCGAAAGCCTCGGCGATCAGCGCCGCCGCCGTCTCCGGCGCCATCAGGCTGGGCGTGCCACCGCCGAAGAAGATGCTGGCCAGCGGCCGCCGCCCCACCCGCTCGGCCTCAAACCGCAACTCCGCCAGCAGCGCCGCGGCGAAGCGCCCCTGGTCGATCCGCTCCCGCACATGGCTGTTGAAGTCGCAGTAGGGGCACTTGCTCAAACAGAACGGCCAGTGGATGTAGAGCGCAAGCGGTTCGACCATGCCGGCCATATGGGGCGGCGGCCCGGGCGCTGTACAGGGAGCATCCGCCATGGCCGCCTTGCCCGTCACCACCCTCGCCACCGGCCTGCTCGGTCTGCTGCTGGTCGTCCTCTCCTTCCGGGTCATCGCGGTGCGCCGCGCCGGCCAGGTCTCGCTGGGCACCGGCGGCAATCCGCTGCTGGAAAAGCGAATGCGCAGCCACGCCAATTTTTGCGAGTACGTGCCGTTCTGCCTGCTGCTGCTCGGCCTGGCGGAAGCCGGCGCCGCGCTGCCCACCCCGGCGCTGCAAGCCCTGGCCGCGCTGCTGGTGGTGGCCCGGCTGTCCCACCCCTTCGGGCTGGAGGGCGCCGGCATGGCCTTCCGCATGGTCGGCATGATCGGCACCTTCACCGTCGTCATCATCGGCAGCATCACCCTGCTGCTGCGCGCGTCCGGGGTGGTGTGAGCGCCCCGCCCAGCCAAGGCTTCCCCCCCGTCTCCGGCCCCGGCCCGCGCGTGCTGGTGCTGGGCACGCTGCCCGGCGCCGAATCGCTGCGCCGGCAGGAATACTACGGCCTGCCGCGCAACCGCTTCTGGTGGATCATGGGCCAGCTGGTCGGCGCCACGCCGGAGCTGCCCTACCCCGCCCGCATCGCCCGCCTGGCCGAAGCCGGCGTGGCGCTGTGGGATGTCTGCCATTCCGCCCATCGCCCCGGCAGCCTGGATGCGGCGATCGACCGCGCCAGCATCCGCCCCAACGACATCCAGGGCTTCGCCGCCACCCACCCGACGCTGCGCATGGTGGCCTGCAACGGCGCCACCGCCGCCACGCTGTACCGCCGCTTCGTCACCCTTGACCTGCCGATGCTGCGCCTGCCCAGCACCAGCCCCGCCCATGCCGGCATGGCCGCCGAGGCCAAGCTGGCCCTCTGGCGCGCGGCCCTGCACCCCGTGCTAGCCTCCCCGCCCTGACCAAAAGGGAGACCCAAGCCATGCCCACCACCGTCAAGCAGATGATGGCCGCCGCCGAGGCCGAGGTGCCACGCATCGCCGCCGCCGAGGCGAAGGCGCTGCACGCCGCCGGCAACGCCGTCTTCATCGACCTGCGCGAGCCGCCCGAGCTCACCGCCTCCGGCAAGGTGCCGGGCGCCCTGGCCATTCCCCGCGGCCTGCTTGAATTCCGCGTCGACCCCGAAGGCGCCCGCGACCCCTCGCTGGCCGCCGGCAAGACCGTCATCACCTATTGCGCCTCCGGCGGCCGCGCCGCGCTGGCCGGCAAGGTGCTGAAGGAGCTCGGCTACACCGACGTCCGCAACCTCGGCGGCTTCAAGGATTGGCTCGCCGCCGGCGGGGACGTGGAAAAGGTCTGACGCGGCCTTGAGAGGGCTCCGCCCCCTCAAACTCAAAGCCCGTTACTTGAGGGGGCTCTGCCCCCTCAAACTCAAGTCCGTTCCTTGAGGGGGCTCTGCCCCCTCAAACTCAAGCCCTTTCCTTGAGGGGGTTCCGCCCCCTCAAACACAAACCCGTTCCTTGAGGGGGCTCCGCCCCCTCAAACTCCCCGGCCAAGGGCCGAAAGGCCCCTGGACCCCGGGTTTTGAACTCATAGTTTCCAAAGGCCCCCGGCCTTTGGCGGGGAGAGCGCGAGAGGGGCGGCGCCCCGCTCGCTGCTACTGCGGCGTAATGCCCGCCTTGCGCGCGGCCTCGCCCCACTTGTCCAGCTCAGCCTGCACCATCCGGCGCATCGCCACGGGGTCGCTGGTCACCACCTCGGCACCCAACGCCCGATGCCGCTCCACCACCGTCGGCTGGCGCAGCGCCGCGGTGCAATCCGCCGCCAACCTGGCCAGCAGCGCCTCCGGCAACCCCGCCGGCGCAATCACCATGCCCCAGGTCGTCGCCTCGAAGCCCGGCATCCCCGCCTCCGCCACCGTCGGCACATCCGGCAGTTGCGGCGCCCGGCGCGCGCCCGTGGTGGCCAGCGCCTTCAGCTTGCCGGACTGGATATGCGGCAGCACCGCCGGCACCGTGTCGAACATGATGTCGACGCGCCCGCTCATCAGGTCCGGATGCGCCTGGGTGCTGCCGCGATACGGCACATAGGTCAGCTCCAGCCCGGCCCGCTGGGCGAACAGCACCGGCGCCAGCCGCACCACGCCGCCGGTGCCGGCGAAGGTCACGCCCGGATGCGCGCGGGCATGCGCCACCAGCTCCATCGGCGTATTGGCGGCAAAGCCCGGCGCGGCGCACAGGCACAGCGGCGTCGCCGTGCACTGGGTGATGAAGGAAAAGTCCCGCATCGTGTCGTAGGGCAGCTTGTAATAGGCCTGGTTCACCGGATGGCCGACCGAAACCAGCCCCAGCGTGTGCCCATCGGTTGCCCGCGCCACCACCTCGGTGCCGACGATGCCATCCGCCCCCGCGCGGTTCTCCACCGTCACCGGCTGGCCCCACGCGGCGGCCAGCGGCTCGGCGATCAGCCGCGCGGTGATGTCCGAGACACCCCCGGTGGTATAGGGTACCACGATCCGCACGGGACGGCTGGGAAAGCCCCCCTGGGCGGCGGCCCTGTCGGCCAGCAGCAAGAAGGGCGAGGCAAGCAGGCTGCGGCGCGTGGCGGTCATTGTTGTGTCCCGGCGTTTCCTGTCGCCATCCTGCCGCGCCGGCGGGGCCGGCAACAAGCCCCGGCTCAGGCCACCGGCGGCGGCGGCCAGGGCTCGGGCGGCGCCTCGGGGTCCGGTGCGGCAAAGCCAGGCGGCGCCTCGCCCGGCCGATCCGCCCCCAGGGGCGCGGCCAAGGCAGCCACTGCCTGATCCACCGCCGGCACCTCCGCAGGGGCTGCCACCTGGGGGGCTGCCACCTTGGGGGCTGCCCCCGGGGGCGTTTCGTCCGGAGGCGTTTCGTCCGGGGGCGTTTCCGCCAGCATCGCTTCGTCCGGCGGCGCGAACCCCTCCGCGGCCGGCGTCGCCAGCCCGACCCATTCGGCCAGCAGCGCGGCATCCTCGGCGGCCAGCTCCAGGCGCTGCTGCTGCATCTGCTGGTGGATATTGTCCAGCAGCGCCTGGCGCAGCCGCCAGGTCGTCCCCGGCTCCGGCGGCGCCTGCCAGTCGAAACCGGCCAGCCCGATCCGGTGCATTACCGCATTCACCGCGCCCGGCGAAACCTCCAGCCCTGCCGTCCGCGCGGCTTCGCTGATGCCGTTGCGGATCTCCTGCGCCGAGGCATCCGCCACCGGCAGATGCGCCGCCAGTTGTTCCAGCAGGAAGTCCAGCCGGTCCGGCCCCAGCATGGGGATATTGCCCAGCACCCCCAGCAGCCGCCGCACCAGCCCGGCCATGCGCACCAGATGCGGGTCCGGCGCCGGCGCCGCCTGGGGCGGCTGGTGCCGCGCGGGGTCCAGCAGCCAGCCCGGCGGCGTGCGGTCCAGCGCCAGGCCCGGCAGCGCCGCCTGTTCCAGCAGCGTGCGGAAGCCGCCGGCGCCGGCCCAGTCGCTGTCCACCACCTCTCGTCCCAGCCGCTTGATGACCTGCTGCGCCACCCAGGCCTGGGCCAGCGGCTCGGCCGCGCCGGCCACCAGCGCCTGCACCTCCGCCACAATCGCGCTGCGCAGCGCCGCCCGATCCGGCCCCCGCTCGGCCGCGCGCTCCGGCACCCGTTCGGTCGCACGCTCTGGCGCACGCTCGGCCACCCGGGCCAGCCCCAGTGCGCCACCGGCGAACTCATCGTAGCGGATCACCGTATCCGCCGCGGCCCGGTAGGCATCCGCCGCGCTGCCGGTGGCAATGACGATGCCGCGCCGGTCATGCGCGCGCAGCCGCAGCAGCACGGGCGTGAAATCGGCATCCGACGACAGGATGATGAAGTCCTCGAACCCCGTCGGATGCGCCAGCGTGTCCAGGATATCCATCACCATCACCATGTCGGCGCTGGTCTTGCCGCCCTGGGTCAGCGGCGGGCAGTCCACCATCTGGAAGCCGGCGCGCACGAAGGCGTTGCGGAAGCTGCTGAAGTAGCGCGGCCGGTCCTCCCCGGGCACCAGCACCTTGGCGATGGGGTTCAGGTAGCAGCGCCGGACCAGGATGCGCCGCTGGCGTTGCTCGCCGCCCAGCGTCTCCAGCCAGGTGATCCAGCGCAGCGGGTCCTGCACGAAGGCCGCCGCCGCCGCCACGTCGCGTTCGATCAGCGCGGTGAAGACGTTATCGAAATCCAGGAATAGTGCGGCGCGGTGGTCCATGCCGGCAACGATAGCAGGGCGGACGGGCCGGCGTTAGCCTTCCCGCCGCAGGCGGGCAAACCAACGCAGCGATGGATGACAAGGGCCTCAGCCCTTCACGTCCGTCCCGCCCCAGGCGGGCGGGAAAACGCAGCGATGGATGACAAGGGCCTCAGCCCTTCACATCCGTCCCGCCGCAAGGTGGGCGGGAAAACGCAGCGATGGATGACAAGGGCCTCAGCCCTTGACATCCATCGCCTGGCGCAGCCCGTCACTCAGCAGGTTGAAGCAGATGCTGGTCACGAAGATGCAGGCGCCCGGCAGCACCGCCACCCAGGGCTGCACGTAGATCGCGGTGCGCAGCGTGTTCAGCATCAGCCCCCATTCCGGCTCCGGCGGCTTGGTGCCCAGGCCGAGGAAGCTCAGCCCACTCGCCAGGATCATGCACACGCTGATCAGGTTGGTGGCGTACACAAAAATCGGCCCCAACACGTTGCCCAGCACATGCACCCGCACGATGGTGAAGCCCGAGGCGCCCGAGGACCGCGCCGCATCGACGAAGTCAAGGTTGCGCACCCCCTGCGTCACCGTCTCGGCCACGCGGATGATCTGCGGGATGAACACCAAGGTCAGCGCCAGGATGGCGTTGATGATACCTGCCCCCAACGCGCCGGAGATGGCCACCGCCAGCAGCACGGACGGAAACGCATAAAACACGTCGGTGGTCCGCATGATCATCATGTTGACCTTGCCGCCCATGTACCCCGCGGTAACGCCCAGCGTGGTCCCGATGAAGAAGGCCAGCACGACCGGGACGATGCCCATGAACCAGCTCAGTCGCCCGCCGTAGAGCAGGCGCGTCACCATGTCGCGGCCCAGCTCGTCGGTGCCCAGCGGGTAGCCAGCCGTCTGCAGGCCGCGCAGCCGGCGGATCATGCTGCCCTGGTAGGGGTCATGCGGCGCCAGCAGCGGCGCGAACAGAATGGCCAGGAACATGATGAGCAGGATGCCGGCGCAGACCAGCGTCACCGGGTCTCGCCGCACCCGCTTGAACACCCCGGCCCAATAACCCTGGCCCTTGGCCAGCGTCGCCTTCGCCTGGATGGCGAGTTCCGCTTCCGCTGCCGTGCTCATGCGCGCTTGATCCGTGGGTCGAGGGCGGCCTGGATGAGGTCGACGATCAGGTTCAGCGCGACGAAGAACATCGCCAGCACCAGGATGGTGCCCTGCAACACCGGCAGGTCGCGCTGGAAGATGGCACTGTTCAGCAGCAGCCCGGTGCCGGGCCAGGAGAACACCGTCTCCACCAGGATGGAGCCGCCCATCAGGTAGCCCAGTTGCAGGCCGATGACCGCCAGCGCATTCGGCGCCGCGTTCTTCACCACGTGCAGGAAGACCTGGAAGGTGGTCAGCCCCTTGCCGCGCAGGGCCACGACGAATTCCTGGTTCATGATCTCGGCGACGATGCCGCGCACGGTGCGCGTGACAATGCCGGTCGGGATCACGCTGAGGGTGATCGTCGGCAGCACCAGGAACTGAAAATGCTCCCAGTCCCAGGCCCAGTCGGAGGAACCGCCGGGACCGGCGCCCATCGCCGGCAGCCAGTTCAGCTGCACCGAGAAGATCACCACCATGACCATGCCGAGCCAGTAGTGCGGCACCGAGACGCCGGCCACCGCAATGCCGGTGGCAAAGCGGTCCAGCAGCGTTCCCCGGAACGTGCCGGCCAGCCCGCCCAGGGTGCAGCCCATGATGAAGCCGACCAGGGAGGCGCAGCAGGCCAGCATCAGCGTATTGCCGATGGCGGTGCTTAGGTCGGACCACACACTGCGCCCGGTGGCCAGCGAGCGGCCGAGGTCGCCCTGCACCACCTTGAACAGCCACAGGCCGAACTGCACCGGCAACGGCTTGTCTAGCCCGTAGTCGCGGCGGACCTGCTCCACCACGTCGCCGGGGGCATCCGGGGGCACGATCGCGTTGATCGGGTCCCCCGGCGCGATCTGCACCAGCATGAAGCAGACGAAGCCGACGGCGAGCGCAATGGGAATGGCGTAGAGCGCCCGCCGGATCAGATAAAGGATCATTGGATATAGGGCAGTCGCAGATCGACGAACCAGCTCTGCGGCTGGACGTAGCCCTGGATCCGCGGGGACATCGCGCGCGGCGAGACGTCATGCGCGAACCAGATGAACAGCGCTTCCTCCACGCCGGCGGCGTGCAGGCGGGCCAACGCGGCATCACGCGCGGCGGGCTCGAAGGTGGTGCGGGCCACGCGGATCATCTCGTCGAAGCGCGGGTCGTTGAAGAAGCCCCAGTTGTTGCTGGCCGGCGGCGCCATGCGGCTGTCGTAGAAGCGGGCCAGGGCGAAGAACGGGTCCATGGTGGAGATCGAGACGTTGATCGCATGCGCGCCGCGCGCCGAGGCGGCGGTGCAGCCCTGGCGCCAGTTGCCGAACAGCGCGTTCCAATCCACCACGTCGAACTCGATGTTGACGCCCAGCGGCTTCAGCTCCTGCTGGATGTACTCGTTCATCGCCAGCGGCTGCATCTGGCCGGAGCCGCTCGCGCTGATCTGCACCTTGATGGTCACGGGGCGGTTCGGGCCATAGCCGGCCTCGGCCAGCAAGCGCACGGCCTCACGCTTGTCGGTGCGGATGTGGAAGCTGGGGTTGCCCCACCAGGGGTGGCCCGGCTGCACCGTGCCCTGCGCCGGCACCATGAAGCCGCCGAGCAGCTGCTTCAGCCCCTCGCGGTCCACGCCCAGGTTCAGCGCGCGGCGGATGCGCACATCGGCCAGCGGGCTGCCGGCGGCGAAGCAGGGCTGCCAGGGCCAGAAATGCGGCTGCACGTTCTGGGTGATCTGGAAGCCGCGGCTGCGCAGCTGCGGCACGGTGTCGGGGGAAGGTGCCTCGATCCAGTCCACCTGGCCGCCCAGCAGCGCGGCGGTGCGGGCATTGGCGTCGGGGATCGGCAGCAGGATGATGCGATCCGCCTTGGCCTTGGTGTCCCAGTAGTTCTCGAAGCGGGCATATTCGGCGCGCTCGCGCGGGACGAAGCGCGTCATGCGGAACGGCCCGGTGCCCGAGGGATTGGCGGCAAAGGCGTTCCACGCCGCCTCGGCGGTCGGGTGCTGCGCCCGCAGCGCCGCCCAATGCACCGGGCTGGCCATGAACAGGTTGGTCAGGTTGTAGGGCAGGAAGCTGTCGGGCTCGCTGGTGATCAGCGCCACCGTCAGGTCGTCGATCTTCTCGGCGCTGCGCAGCGCCGGCATGCGCGTGGCGGTCAGGCCGACCTGGCGCGGGTCATACTGCGGCGCGTCGCGGTCCAGCACCTTGCGCACGTTCCACACCACGGCATCGGCGTTGAACGGGCTGCCGTCATGGAAGGTGACGCCCGGGCGCAGCTTGAACACCCAGCGGGTTCGGTTGTTGGCGTCCACCGCCCATTCGGTGGCCAGGCCAGGCACCAGCGGCGTCGGCCGGTCGGCCCGCGACAGGTCGAAGGCGATCAGCGCGTTGAACAGCGGGATACCGGTGAAGCGGTTGCCCTCGAAGCCCTGGTCGGGCTGGCCATGGGTCAGCGGAATATCCGCGGCGGTCATGCCGATGCGGATGGTGCCCTGGGCCTGTGCGGACCCCTGCCAACCAAGGGCAAGGGACAGCGCCGTGCAGGCGGCCATAAGGGTGCGGCGGAAGGTCATCGGATCAAGGGCTCCCAGGCAATCGGCCGGGTTGTACCGGGCGCGACAGGGGCCGAGGCTGCAAGGCCCATGCCAGTGCAGGGCAAATGCCTGCGCGCGCCGTGGCGGCCCGCCGGGCGGCACCGCCCCTGGCCCGGTAGCCGGAACGCCAGCCCCCGGCAGCGCCATCCCCCCCAATCCAACCGCACAAATATTGTGCGAATGCACGAATCACAAGCGATGGCGCTGGAGCCTCGAGCGTGACGTCGCCGGCTTCGACGCCCAGGGCAACAAGCGTTCAGATGATTCCAGCCGAACGCATAATGCTCTCGCCGCCCCAGTTCCACCGCTCAGAGCAATATCCGTTCTGATGGAATCATCAGAACGGATTTCTTGCTCTGGATTCAAATACTTCTAGCGCAGCCGCCACAGCTCCACGGTGGAGCCATCCTCGCCGGGCATCTGGCCATGCTGCACGTAGTCCTGCTCCAGCACCCGGGTCACCATGGCCTGCGCCGCCGGCTGCACATGGCCCCAATGCCCGCTGTCCAGCACGATGAAGCGCGGCCGCGTCGCCAGTATCCGCGCCAGCTCGGCCGCGGCATCAATGCCGGTCACGGCGGCGAAACGCCCGGTCAGCTGGCTCGGCATCACGTAGCGGGTTGGCGGCACGGTCCGGGTCAGAAAGTACAGCAGCGGCTGCCAGTTCACCACGAAGATGGTCTCGCCCGGCCGCAGCGCCGCGTTCAGCGCCGCCGCCACCCGCTGCGGCGGGTCCGGCAGGCGCAGGCCAATGCCGTGTTCCAGCCGCGGCAGCACCACCATGCACCAGGCCTGCAGCGCCAGCACGCCGAACATGCCGATGAAGGCCGCCAGCACCACGCCGGGCCGCGCCAGCCGCGCCAGGCGCCGTGCCCCCAGCGCCGCCAGCAGGCAGATCGGCGGCAGCAGCAGCAGGAAGTAGTGCGAAAAATACATCCCCGGCAGCCCCACCGCCAGGCCGCCGGCGCACAGCCAGGCCAGGCCGGCCCGGGCCAGCCAGGTCTCGGCCTGGCGCGGCCGGCGGCGCGGCAGCAGCACGCCCAGCCCCAGCAGCAGCGGCAGCACCAGCGTTGCCGCCGCCGCCAGGCTCAGCCGCATGGCCTGGGCCAGCGGCACCCCCATGCCGGCATAGCGCAGCGGCGCCAGCAGGTTGCCGTCCAGAAAGGCCGCCCAGTCGCCCCGCAGCGCATAGACCAGCGCCACCAGCACCCCCGGCGCGGCGCAGGCGGCGGCATAGGCCAGCGCCAGCCGGGCCAGCCGGCGCCAGCCCAGCAGGCGCTGCCACAGCCCCGGCACCACCAGCACCAGGAACACCAGGCAGCCCAGCGGCAACACCACCGGCTTGATCACCAGCGCCAGGCCCACCAGCAGGCCGGCGCCCAGCACCACGCCCAGCCCCGGCGCTTGGCCCAACCCCTGGCCCTGCCCCCGCCCCTGGCCCTGGCCCTGGCCCAATCCCTGGCCCTGGCCCTCCCCGTGCCCCGGCCCCTGGCGCAGCGCCCGCCGCGTGGCGCCCAGCCCCAGCGCCATGGCCCCGGCGACGAAGGGCGCCAGCAGGATTTCCGTATTGGTCGCCAGCCCGTCCAGCAGGGCCGAGCAGGCCACATAGGCCAGCCCGGCCGCCAGCCCGGTGGCCCGGCCCGCGCCGGCGGCCCGCACGCCCCGATGCAGCGCAAAGCCGGTGGCCGCCACCGCCAGCACCCCCAGCAGCCGCAGGCTGGCCAGGCTTTCGCCGAACAGCGCGAAGGTGGCCGTGAACAGCGCCGGCGCACCCACCGGGTGCATGT
Source organism: uncultured Rhodospirillales bacterium (assembly GCA_903835235.1). Classification (GTDB taxonomy): domain Bacteria; phylum Pseudomonadota; class Alphaproteobacteria; order Acetobacterales; family Acetobacteraceae; genus CAIMOR01. The sequence goes on along the minus strand of CAILMF010000029.1, from coordinate 26,382 downwards.
CCCACACCGCCACATAGGGCCAGCCGCCGCGCAGCCAGGCCTGGGCCTGCACGGCATACAGGCTTTCATCCGGGTTGATGACGGAAGGCAGGAAGCCGCTGGCCCGCAGGACCAGCGCCGCCCCTAGCAGGAACAGCAACACCAGGCCGTCGCGGCTCACCTCGGCGGTGCCGGGCCGGCCCAGCAGCACGGCCAGCGCCGGCCAGGGGTGGGCCAATGGCACGCGCGGCGCCGCCTCCTGCGCCTGGCGCGCAGGCAGCAGCGGGCCCGGCCGCCGCACAGTCGCCGTGTCTGTATCCACCATTGGCCTGCTGCATGCCCCATCCGCCGGCGCCTGTCGGCTCACGACAACGCGCCTCTCGGCGGCGTGACCGGCCGCCCGGCTTAGGGCCGGGTTAAGCCCAGCCGAGGCAGGGTGCGGCCCGGGCAGCCCAGGACGGGCGCCGGTGGGTGGCACAAGGCAATGGCGGGCAAGGGCAAGCGCGAAGGCGTCAACATCGTCATCAAGAAGGAGGAGGTGGTCGAGGGTGGCCACCATGGCGGCGCCTGGAAGGTCGCCTATGCCGACTTCGTCACGGCGATGATGGCCTTCTTCCTGTTGATGTGGCTGCTCAACGCCACCACGGAGGAACAGCGCCGCGGCCTGGCCGATTATTTCGCCCCCTCCAACGTGCTCGGCCGCAGCCAGACCGGCACCGGCCAGCCCTTCGGCGGCCGTACCGTCAACTCCGCCGGCAACATGGCCAGCGACAGCGGCGCGCTGCGGGTGGAACGCGGCCCCGCCCCGGTGCGGGTGGACGTGGATGAGGAGGAGAGCGAAGGCCCGGCCGAGCCGGTGCCACAGCTGCCCACCTCCGAGGAGCGTCCGGCCAGCTCGCTCGGCCTGACCAATGGCCCGCCCCGCCCGCCCGCCGGCGCCGCGCCGTTGACCGCGGAACAGGCGCTGACCGGCTCGGCCGCCGGGCGGTTGGGGCAAGGCGGCCCAGCCCAGGCCGGAGAGCTGCAATCCGGCCAGCTCCGCGCCGGGGAGCGCCGCAGCGGCGAGGCCCGCGCCGGCGAACAGCAGCGCGGCGAGCTGCAATCCGGTCAGGCCCAGGCGGCCCTCCGGGGGGATGCTCAGGCGGTGGAGGCCGCCCGGCTGGCCGATGCCGCGCTGCGCGCCGAACTCGGCCGCCGCGAGCGCGCCGCCTTCGAGCAGGCCGCCGAGGAGCTGCGCGCCGCCGTGGCCAACGACCCCGCCTTGGCCGACCTGGCCCGCCAGCTGCGGGTGGAACAGGTGCCGGAGGGCTTGCGCATCCAGCTGATCGACGCCGATCGCCAGGCGATGTTCCCGCTTTCCTCCGCCGTGCCGAACGACCGCGCCCGCGCGCTGATCCTGAAGGTGGCGCAGGTGACGGCGCGGCTGCCCAATGGCCTGGCCATCGCCGGCCATACCGACAGCTCGCCGTTCCGCGGCGAGGGCCGGAGCAACTGGGACCTCTCGGCCGACCGCGCCAATGCGGTGCGCCGCCTGCTGGTGGAGAACGGGGTCAACCCGGCCCGGCTGCGCAGCGTCTCCGGCTACGCCGAGCGTGAGCCGCTGCTGCCCGCCGACCCCGGCAATGCCGGCAATCGCCGCGTCGCCATCACCCTGCTGCGCATGGCGCCGACGGAGAGCCAGCCATGACGACGATAGGCGGCCTGATCTTCCTGCTGGTCTGCGTCTTCGGCGGCTACATCATGGCCGGCGGCAAGTTCGACATCATCCTGCATTCGCTGCCGCACGAGATGATCACCATCGGTGGCGCCGCCATCGGCAGCTTCATCATGTCCAACAGCATCCACGACATCAAACATACGCTCGGCGGCTTCGGCAAACTCATCAAGGGCGCCCGCTACAGCAAGGTGGACTACCTGGAGATGCTGAGCCTGCTCTACTTCTTCGTCCGCCTGGCGCAGACCAAGGGCGCCATGGCGCTGGAAACCCACATCGAAAAGCCGGAGGAAAGCCCCGCCTTCACCAAGTTCCCGCGCATCGCCAAGGACCACCATGCGGTCCACCTGATCTGCGACTACCTGCGCATGGTCGGCATGAACGCCGACGACCCGCACCAGATCGAGGACGTGATGGCGCGCGAGCTGAAGAAGATCAAGGAGGAGGAGCTGCACCCCTCGCACGCCATCCAGGCCATCGCGGATGCGCTGCCCGCACTCGGCATCGTCGCCGCCGTGCTCGGCGTCATCAAGACCATGGCGAGCATTGATCAGCCCCCCGCGGTGCTTGGCGGCATGATCGGCGGCGCGCTGGTCGGCACCTTCCTCGGCATTCTGCTGGCCTATGGCATGATGGGCCCGATGGCCGCCCGGCTGAAGGGCGTGGTCGATGAGGAATGCCGCTACTTCGAGGTGATCCGCGCCGTGCTGGTGGCGCATCTGCACGGCAATGCGCCGCAGGTGGCGGTGGAGACCGGCCGCAAGATGGTGCCGAGCGGGCTGATGCCGACCTTCCAGTCGCTTGAGGCGGCATTGCAGGATCTGCAGATCGCGTAACCGGTAGCGCCTGGGGTGCGGCTTGGTTACGCTGCCGCCATGCTGCTCGCCGACGACCTGCCGCTTTCCCGCATCCGCACCGCCTGGGTCACCTGGGGGCTGATGGCCGCCTGCGTGCTCGGCTTCCTCCTCCAGCTCGGCGCCTCCCCGCTGGAGGACACGCTGGCGCTGTGGCCGAAGGACCTGCTGGCCGACCCGAAGGACCCGCACCAGCTGCTGCGCCTGGCCGGCTACATGTTCCTGCATGGCGGCTGGCTGCACCTGGGCGGCAACCTGCTGGTCCTGTTCGTCTTCGGCGACAATGTGGAGGACGCGCTGGGCCATTGGCGCTTCCTGCTGCTGTACCTGCTGGCCGGGGTGGCTGGCGGCGCCGCGCACAGCATCATGGCCACCGACCCCGAAACGCCCCTGGTCGGCGCCAGCGGCGCCATCGCCGGCGTCATGGCCGCCTACCTGCTGCTGTACCCGCGCGCCAAGCTGTTCGTGCTGGCCTTCGCCCGGCTGCCGGTGCTGCTGCCGGCCAGCTGGTTCGTCGCCGCCTGGTTCGGGGTGAACCTGCTGGAGGCCGCCACCGGCGGCCATGGCGGCGAGCGTGACGTGGCCTGGTGGGCGCATATCGGCGGCTTCGTCGCCGGCCTGGCGCTGGTGCTGCCGCTGCGCCAGCCCGGCGTCGGCCTGTTCCAGCCGGCGCTGGCCTCGCCCTCGCCGCGGCTGGGTTGGCTGCGCCGGGTCAGCTTCGACTTCGCGCCCGAGGTCAAGACCGGCGAGGCCCATGCCAGCCACGGCTACGGCCTGGCCGACGGCAGGCTGGCCGCGCTGGGCAAGGCGGTGCTGTTCGTGGTGCTGCTGTTCTTCTCCGCCTGGTTCTGACCCCCGGCCCGGGTCTGGCCAGCCCGCCAAACCAGGGCTAGCGTGCGGCCAGATGAGGGAACGGCCAAAGGCCAAGGCTGGCGCGTGCGTCCCCTCCGCCCCGACTTTCGCAAGGAGAGCACGATGCCCGATGGCGTGAACCTGGTCCCCTCCGTCCGCAACAAGGTCAGTGCCGAGGAATGGCAGGCCCGCGTGGACCTGGCCGCGGCCTACCGGCTGACCGACCTCTACGGCATGTCCGACCTGATCGCGAACCACATCAGCGTCCGCGTCCCTGGCGAGCCGGAAGCCTTCCTGATCAACGCCTACGGCATGCTGTACGAGGAGATCACTGCCTCCTCACTCGTCAAGATCGACCATGACGGCAATATTCTGATGAAGCCGGAATTCCCCGCCGGCCTGGACTACGGCGTCAACCGCGCCGGCTTCGTGATCCACTCCGCCATCCACAAGGCGCGGCCGGACCTGCATTGCGTGGCGCATACCCACACCTGGCCGGGCATGGCGGTTTCCATGCTGGAATGCGGCCTGCTGCCGGCCACGCAGACCAGCATGCGCTTCGCCCATATCAGCTACCATGATTTTGACAGCGTGGTGCTGGACCTCTCGCAGCAGGACCGCCTGGTGCGCGACCTGGGCCCCACCAACAAGGCGATGATCCTGCGCAACCACGGCCTGCTGACCGCCGGCGCCACGATCCAGGAAGCCTGGAACGACCTGCACCGCCTGGAGCTTTCCTGCCTGACGCAGCTGGCCGCCATGGCCACCGGCGCCAAGCTGATCGACGTGCCCGCTGCCGTGGTGGAAAAGACCTTCATGGCCTACCAGCCCAAGACCCGCCGGCCCTTCGGCGTGATGGACTGGGCCGCGCTGCTGCGCAAGCTGGACCGGATCGACCCGTCCTATCGTGACTGACCGTCCGATCGTCGGAGGACATGAAATGTCCGGAGGCGCGAATCGGCCGGCCACCACCAAGGTTCTGATATCGGATGTGGGTGCGGCGCGCTTCGGCGCCCGCATCTGCGCGGTTGCGCCCGGCGTGACGCTGGTGCCGGTGGCCGAGCATGGCGACCTACCGGACCCGACGGGCGCCGAGGTCGCCTTCATCACCCGCGACCTGTTCATCGGCGGCAGTCGCCACAAGCAGAACCCGCGCTTCGTCCGCTTCATCGATTTTCTGAAAGTGGCACCCGCGCTGCGCTGGGTGCAGACCTTCTCGGCTGGCACCGACATGCAGGTCTATCAGGACATGCTGGCGCGCGGCCTCCAGCTCTCCAACAGTGCCGGCGCCAGCGCCAGCGCGGTGGCGGCCACGGCGGTGACCGGCCTGATGGCGCTGGCCCGCCAATTCCCCCGCGTGGCGCAGCAGCAGCGCGAGCACCGCTGGGAATCGCTGTACCTGGGCGAGGAACCCCGTGACGTCGACGGCCAGCACGCGCTGGTGCTGGGCACCGGCCCCATCGGCCAGGAAATCGGCCGGCTCTGCCAGGCCTTCGGCTTGCGCGTCACCGGCATGCGCCGCGACGCAGCCGCCGGCACGCCGCCGGGCTTCGACGCGGTGGCCGGCTTCGACGCGCTTGCTGCGCTGTTGCCGACCACGAACTGGCTGGTGCTGGCCTGCCCGATGACGGAGACGACGCGCAACATCATCGACTCCAGCGCCTTCGCCCTGCTGCCCGACAAGGCGCATCTGGTGAACGTCTCGCGCGGTGGCATCGTGGTGGAGGACGCGTTGCTGGCGGCGCTGCGCGGCGGCCGGCTCTCCGGCGCCTTCCTCGACGTGTTCTCACTGGAACCGCTGGCGCCGGAAAGCCCGTTTTGGGAGTTGCCGAACGTCATCGTCAGCCCGCACAGCGCGGCGGCCAGCGACGGGTTGCCGGAACGGGTGGCGGCGATCTTCTGCGCCAGCCTGGCCCGCTTCATCGCCGGCGAGGCGCCGAAGAACCTGGTGGCGCCGATATGATCGCCCGCCGCGCCGCGCTGGCGTTTTCCTTGTCGACCGGCACGGCGCGCGCCCAGAACACTGGCGGCACGGCTACGCCGGCCATCGTGCCGCGGTGGCCGGAAAAACCCGTCAAACTCGTCATCCCCTTCGGGGCCGGCGGCCCCATCGATGGCGTTGGCCGCTTGCTGGCGGAACTGCTGCGCGAACGCCTCGGCCAGCCCTTCGTCATCGACAATCGCCCCGGCGCCGGCGGCTCGCTCGGCATCCGCGCCGTGGTGCAGTCACCGCCGGATGGCAGCGCCTTCGTCCTCACCTCCTCCTCGCTGGCCAGCATCCCCGCGCTGTACCCCAGCGCCGGGCTGGACCCGCGCAGCGCGATGACCCCGGTTTCCCTGGTGGCCGATGTGCCGACCGCGCTGGTGGTCAACGCCGCGTCGGAGCTGAACGACGTCCCCACGCTGCTGCGCATCGCCCGCGCGCAGCCGGGCAAGCTGACCTATGGCAGCGGCGGCGTCGGCTCCTCCAACCATCTCTCGGGCGCGCTGTTCGCGCATGTGGCGGGCGTGGACCTGACGCATGTCAGCTACCGCGGCGCCGCCCCGGCCATGACGGCGCTCTACGCCGGCGAAATCGACATGGTGTTTGCGAGTACCGTCGAAACCCTGCCGCATGTCCGCGCCGGCCGCGCCCGGCTGCTTGGTGTCACCAGTGCCGGCCGCGTGCCCGCCCTGCCGGACGTGCCGGCGGTGGCCGAATGGGTGCCGGGCTATGTCGCGCTGAACTGGTACGCCATCGCCGGCCCGCTGGGCCTGGCACCGGAAATCGCCACGCGCTTCGCCACCACGCTGGCCAGCCTGCGCGACCTGCCGGACGTAAAAGCGCGCTTCGCCGCCGCGGGGACCGAGCCGATGTTGGCCACCCCCGCCGCGCTGCGCCAGCGCCTGGATGAGGAAGTGCCGCAATGGCAGCGCGTGGTCGCCGCCGCCGGCATCAAGGTTGAATAGGGAAGGAAACAACACATGAGCACGACCGTAGGGCGCCTGCTGGCCGAAAGCCTTGTTGCGCATGGCATCGACAAGATCTGGATGGTCCCTGGCGAGAGCTTTTTGGGGCTGACCGATGCGCTGACCGAAGTGCCGAACGTGGAACTGGTGGTTTGTCGGCATGAGGGTGGCGCCGGGTTCATGGCGGTGGCTGATGGCCGCATGCAGGGCGGCCGCGCCGGCGTGCTGCTGGTCTCCCGCGGACCCGGCCTGTCCAACGCCATGGTCGCCATCCACACCGCGCACCACGACGCGACGCCGCTGGTGGTGCTGTGCGGCCAGGTGGAGCGCAAGGACTTTGGCCGGCTCGCCTTGCAGGAGCAGAACTACTCCAAGTTCCTGTCCGACGTGACCAAGGACGTCATCGAGGTCAACGAGGTGGTGCAGGCCAGCGAGAGCATCGCCCGCGCCTTCCACCTGGCGGAAAGCGGCACCCCCGGCCCGGTCGCGGTCATCCTGCCCGAGGACATTTTTGACGAACTTACCGACGCGCCGCTGGCCAAGCCGCGCCCCCGCGTCTACGGCGGAGCGCGGCCGGAAGACCTGGACCGTCTCGCAGACATGCTGGCCAAGGCGGAGCGCCCGCTGGTGCTAGTCGGTGGCGCCATGGCCAATGCCTCGCGCGAGGCGCTGGGCGAATTGCAGCAACTCGCCGAGCAATGGATGCTGCCGGTCAGCCCGACGCATCGCCGGCCGCAACTCTTCGACGCTGGCCACCCGAATTACGGCGGCTACATGGGCATCCGCGTGCCGAAGCAGCTGCTGGACCAGATGAAGCAGGCCGACCTGCTGGTCTCCTTCGGTGAGCGCATCACCGACAGCGTGTCGCAATCCTACAGCTTCCCCACCGCGCCGGACCCGCAGCTGCCGGTGGTGCATGTCTGGCCCAACCCGGATGAGATCGGCCGCGTCTTCAACGTCGACCTCGGCATCGCCGCCGAACCCGCCAGCGTCATCCGCTCCCTGCTGCGCCGTGGCGCCCCGGCCGGGGCAGGCAAGCGCGCCGCCTGGGTCGGCAGCCTGAACGCGATCCACCAGAAACTGATGGCGCCGGAATGGGAAAGCACGCCGGATGGCGTGAACTTCGCCGCCGTCTGCGTCGAGATCGCCAAGCACCTGTCGCCGGACGCCATCCTGACCAGCGATGCCGGCAATTTCTCGTCGTTCATCCACCGCTACATCCCGTTCAAGCCGGGGATGAACTTCCTGTCCTCCGTCGTCGGCGCCATGGGCTCCGGCGTACCGATGGCCGTCGCGGCCAGCCTGCGCAATCCCGGGCGCCAGGCCATCGGCTTCTGCGGCGATGGCGGCGCGCTGATGAACGGCAACGAGATCGCCACCGCCATGCAGTATGGCGGCACGCCGATCATCATCATCAGCGACAACAAGCGCTACGGCACCATCGGCATGCACCATGAGGTGCGCTACCCGAACCGGCCGTATGAGAAGGCGGTGCGCCTGACCAACCCGGACTTCGCCGCCTGGGCGCGGGTCTTCGGCTGCGAGGGCATCACCATTTCCAGCGAAGCGGAAGTGGAAGCCGGCATCGCCGCCGCCTTCGCGGTGAAGGGCAAGCCGGTGGTGGTGCATGTCCACACCAGCGCCATCCAGATGAGTGCCTGGCGCCGCAGCGGCGCGCCCCGCGTCCACGGGTAGCGCGCCATGCGCATCGCCCGGCGCGGCCTGCTCGCCGGCGCCGCGCTCGCACCCTTGGCGGTGCGGGCGCAAGGCGCGTTCCCGGACCATCAGGTGCGGATCGTGGTGCCCTACGCGCCAGGCGGCCCGTCGGACATCATCAGCCGCGTGCTGGCGGAAGGGCTGCTGCGCCGCTGGGGCCAGCCGGTGGTGGTGGAAAACCGGCCAGGCGCCGGCAGCGCCATCGGCACGGAACTGGTCGCCCGCGCGGCGCCGGATGGCTACACGCTGCTGCTGGCGGCGACGGCGCATGTGATGAACCCCGCGGTCATGCCGCGCCTGCCGTTCGACGCGGTGCGCGACTTCACGCCCATCCTCAACGCTGCCTTCCACCCGATGGTGCTGGTGGTGAACCCGAAGCTGCCGATCACCACGCCGGCCGAGTTCATCGCCGCGGCCAAGGCCAAGCCGGGCGGGCTGACCATGTCCTCGGCCGGCGTGGGCAACGCCAGCCACCTGGCCACGGCGCTGTTCGCGCTGGAGGCCGGCATCGAGCTGACGCATGTGCCGTTCAATGGCGCCGCACCGGCCCAGGCTTCCGTCGTCTCGGGCCAGGTGGATGGCGGGTTCCTGAACTCCACCGTCGCCACGCCGATGATCCGCAGCGGCCAGATGCGCGGCATCATGGTGGCGGATGCCCGGCGCTGGCGGGAGTTGCCGGAACTGCCCACCACGACCGAACAGGGTTTTCCGGGTGTGAAGGCGGGCAGCTGGTATGGCTGGCTCGGCCCAGCGAACCTGCCGCCGGCGCTGGTGACAAAACTGCACGCGGACATGTTGGCGGTGGTGCGGGAACCGGCGGTGCGGCAGCGCATCCTGGCGGCTGGCTTGGACCCGCTGGAAGTGGGTCCGGAGGAGTTCCGCGCGCAGATCGCGGCGGAGGCGGTGAAATGGGCGCAGGTGGTACGCGCCGCGGGTATCAGGGCGGAGTGACTGACATGGCTGACCTCAACGGCGTCTGGCGGCTGGTGGAGGAACGGGCGACGGATGCGCAGGGCCAGCGCGTGCCGCCGCGGTTCGGCACCCAGGGCAAAGGCCTGGTGCAGATCTGGGCGGAAACGCCGAACAATGGGCGGATGATGGCGGTGCTGGTGGACAACAAGGCCCGCCTGCCGCCGGGCACGCCGCGCGAATACAACAGCTATTGCGGCGCCTGGACCTTCGACGGCGAGACGCTGGTGACCAAGGTGGACGCCGCCCTGCCGGCGCTGCTGGGCACCGAGCAGGTGCGCCTGGTGAAGTGGGAGGGCGAGCGCCTGGTGCTCTCGCCACCGCCGATGCAGCGCGCCGGCGCCAGCATTGCCCGCGAGCTGGTTTGGGAACGGGTGGGGTAGCCGCAGCCGGATCGCTGAAGGGCGCAGGCCGCATCGCGGCCGAGCACCCGGAAGCGTGAATCCGGCTGCAACCTTGCGTCAGAAGGCGCTGCGCAGCCTGAGGCCCAGCAGCAGGATCGGCCCGCGATCCGCGTTGTAGGCGGGGTTGGCGATGACCTGCACGTTCAACGCGGCGTGCAGGCCATGGCTGATATGGCGGTCGTAGTAGCTCTCCACCGCCACTTCCGGCTTGTAGCGCAGCCTTCCCTCGCCGATCAGGAAGCCCACGCCGCCGGCCTCCACGAAGCGCCGGTGCGGCGCGGAAAGCGCCGCGATGTTCACTGCCAGCCCCAGCGTGTCGCCGGCGCTGTGCAGGCTCTCGGCGCCGCGGCCCCACAGCGCGCCATCCAGCACCAGCCCGGCCGAGGCGGCGCGGTCCATCTCGCTGTACATCCACTGCTGGGTGCGGCCATTGTTCCAGCTCAACCGGGAGAACACGCCGATGCCCTCGGCGATCTCCTGCTCCAGGTTCAGCACCGCCATGCGCTTGGCCGCGTAGCGGCCCTGGGGCTGGATCCCCGTCGCCTCGATATCGCCGGCGACCAGGCTGTCGTAGCTGCTGGAGCGGGTGCGGGAATAGCCGCCGATCAACCGCACCGCGCCCTCTCGCCCATTTACCTGCCAGAACCGGTCCAGCTGCAGGATCAGCTGGTGGCCGCGCATCGGCTGCGGGTCCAGCGAGAGCGAGTTGATCCGCCGCGCCACCTGCAAGGCGCCGGCGCGGACACCCCAGGTGCCGTCCTCCCACTCCACCGCCAGGGCGTTGGTGAAGCCCTTGGCGTCGTTGGTCCAGTCGAAGGCGCCGGCACTGACGAAGGCCCAGTTGAGGAACTGGCTGCGCGGATCATGCGCGTAGCGGTTGTCGTCGAAGATATCGAAGACCGCGAATTTGCCGGCGGTGATGGTGATCCGCTCGCGCGGCAGTGTGCCGGCGAAGCGCAGCGGGTCGCGCTCCTGCTCCACCATGTCCGCGCTCAGCCCGATGGTCTGGCGGATGAAGGCGCGGGGGATGAAGCCGGAGGGCGTCTCGCTGCCGATGCGGAAGGCCTCGCCATTCGGGAAGGCCGCCATGCCGCGCGTGCCGGAAAGCCCGAAGCCGCGGATGACCTGCGGGTTCAGGATCACCTCCGCCCCCTCCCACAGCCGGCGGCCGAGGATCAGGTCGGCCGAGAAGGTGTTCCGCTGCATCGCCTTCGGCTGCATGGAATTGGCGCCGACATAGGGCGAGCGGAAGCTGGGGTGGCCTTGCTCGACGAAGGTGGCCTGGCCGTGCAGCAGCCAGCCGGCGGCCTCACCCTGGCGTTGCAGCAGGTCCAGGCTGGGGAATAGCGCGTCGCCCTCGGCGCCCAGCGGCTCCCCGGCGCCACGGCCGCTGCCGCGCTGCGCCAGGGCCGGCGAGATCAGCGCCTGCGTCGTCAGCGCCAGCAGCAACAGCAGCACCCATGCATAGCTGTTCATATGCAGAGGTGGTGAGGGTTTCACCTGGTTTTTCAAAGACATGCACAGCGTTAGCGGGATCAGCGCCGCTCGGCAAGCTGCACCAGCAGCGCGGCAATGCTCAGCCCCAGGCCAACGCCGAACAGCGCCAGGTGGCTTTCCCCCGTGGCGGCGAACAGCTGCGCCAGGCCAAAGGCGACCGCGGCCTGAATGATCGCGAAGCTGGCGGTGGTGCGCGCCCAGACCGCCCCGGCCGCCACCCCCGCCCGTTCCCGCGCCAGGCCCAGCACCACCGCGGTAACCCCCATGGCGACGAAGCCGCACAGGATCGCGGCCGGCGCCAGCAGCCAGGGCATCGGCGGCAGGCACAGCGCCAGCGCCAGAATCTGCAGCCCCAGCCACAACAGGTAGCTGCGCGCCCCGCCCAGCCGGTCCACCACCGTGCCGGCCGACAGCGTGCCGACAATGCCGCCCAGCCCAAACAGCAGCCAGACGCCCGAGGCCCATTCCAGCGGCAGGCCGCGGCCACGCACCGCCAGGTCCGCCATGTAGATCATCGGCGGCACCAGCCCGCCGCCGGAAAGCCCATAGGCCAGGATCATGTGCGCCGCCTTCGGGCGCGCCTGGCCGGGCGCGGCCGCGGGGCCAACCGGCGCGGTGGGCCAGCGCGAATGGGCGAAGAGCCACAAGCAAAACACCAGCCCGGCCAGGCCGAACCAGGCCACCTGCACGCCCAGCGGCACCAGCAGCGGCACCAGCACCGCCGCCAGGGACACCCCGGCGCCCACGCCCCCGATGACAATGCCGCCAGCCAGGCCACGCCGCTCCGGCGCCACGCTGGCCTGGGTGGCCGGGCCGGCCAGGCCCATCAGCAGCCCACCCGCCACGCCCGCCAGCAGCCGCCAGGGCATGAACCACCACAGGCCCCCCTGAATGCCGCACATGGCGAAGCACAGCACCACCAGCAGCAACCCAAGGTCCAGCGTGCGCGCGGTGCCGATGGCCATGCCCACGCGCCGGGCCGCCAGCACGCCCACCAGGTAGCCCGCCATGTTGGCGGCCCCCAGCATGCCGGCCCCGGCGCCATCCACCCACCCCGCCGCCACCATGGCCGGGAACAGCGGCACATAGGCGAACCGCGCCAGGCCAATGCCGGAGCAAGGGGCACAGGCCGCAGCCAGGGCGGTGGGCCAGAACGGAACAGGTGCAGGGTTCATGCCGCCTGCTTCGGACTGTTGCGGTGGGGGGTCAAGGCCGCGGGCGCTGCCCCCAGGGGAAAAGATCGGGGCGCTGCCCCGGGAAACAAAGCTCGGGGCGCTGCCCCGAACCCCGCCAGGGGGCAGGCGCCCCCTGGACCTGCGTGAGTCAGCTTCCGGGAAACCGCAGCGGTACGGGTGCATGGCGCCGACCCCGCCAGCCAAGGGCAGGGACGTCACCGGACGATCATCTGAGCCCAGTCGTTACGCCAACGCCCAGCGCAGCAGCAGCATGGCCGCCAGGCCCAGGCCCAGCGCCGGCAGCAGGCGTTCCCGCCCCAGCAGCAGCGCCGCCACCCCGGCCACCACGCCGCCCAACCTGGCCGGCAGCGGCACCGCGGCCAGCGCGCCCGCCGGCACCGCAATGGCCAGCGTGACCAGCGCCGCCAGCGTCGCCTGGCTGACCATGGCCGCCCAGGTGATGAAGGGATGCTCCGGCCGCAGCGCCCCGGCCAGCGCCACGCCCAGCGCGCGCAGCGCCAGCATCACCAGCGCGGCCAGCAGCAGGGCGGTATCGGCGGCGCTCATGCCCGGCGGTCCCGGCGGGCGAGCAGGCGTTCCACCAGGAAGGCCAGGCTGCCACCCAGCAGCCCCGCGCCCAGCAGCGCCCAGGCCGGCGGCAGCAGCAGCCCCACCGGCGCCGCCAGCACCCCGCCGATCACGCTCAGCCGGGCCATCCGGCCATGCTCCGGCAGCCGCAGGTTCAGCGCCAGCAGCAGCGCGAAGTACAGCGGATTGGTGAACAGCAGCGCCGCCCGCGCGGCCGGGCCCAGCCAGGGTGCCACCAGGTGGCCCAGCGCGGTGGCGCTGCCGGCCACCAGCCAGCTCGCCAGCCCGAAGCCCAGGAACCAGCCGAGCCGCTGCGCGCCAGGCAGCAGCGGCAGCCGGCGCATCGCGGTGGCCCAGGGGGTGATGGCAATGAAGGGCAGCGCCAGCCAGCGCCGCCGGCCGCCGCCCAGCCAGGGCGCCAGCGCCACCGCCATGGGCAGGAAGCGCGCATTGGCCGCGGTGGCGGCGGCCACCGCCGGCAGCACGCCACCGCCCGGCGCGCCGGGTGCCGCGAATTGCAGCAGCACCAGCTGGCCGGGCATGCCGTAGATCAACCCGGCGGCGGCCAGCGCCCAGCCCAGGCCAAGCCCGGCTTCCTGCACCGCGGCGCCGAAGGCGAGGAAGGTGGCGGCCATGGCGAGGGCCGGGGCGCCCAGCGCCTCGGTGGCGCCGGTGGGGAATCCGGGCTTGGGCATGCCGGCCCATCCTGGGCGGCAGGCGGCGGCAGCGCCAGGGGGCGTCTGGCGCTGGGACGCTGCGGGGGCCGTGGACGGAACCGCGGCGATGTCCGCGGGGGAAAGCCGCCCGGCAGGCCGGCTGGGACCACGGCGGCGGCGCCGGGATGACGCGGGCGGCTCACGCCCGTGCCCGCGGCGCCGATGGTCACGATACATGGCCTAGCCGTAAGCGGGCTGGTCGCCTACCGGTAAGTCCCGGGCGCCTAGAAGGGCGCGTTCGGCGCTCCGTGGCGGGCGACAGCAAGGAAATTCGATCGGCATGCGTGCACTTGTCACCTTCGCGCTGCAGAAGCGCGCCCTGGTCATCCTGCTGTTCATCGCCTTCCTCGGCATCGGCTTCGCCGGCTTCCAGCAGCTGAACATCGAGGCCTATCCCGACCCGGTGCCGCCCACCGTGGTGGTGATCACGCAGAATGCCGGGCAGAGCGCCGAGGAGATCGAGCGCTACATCACCGTGCCGATCGAGGTCGGCCTGGCCGGCATGCCCAACCTGTCGAAGATCCGTTCCACCAGCCTGTTCGGGCTTTCCGTGGTCTCCGTGCAGTTCACCTACGCCTTCAACTACGAACAGTCCTTGCAGCAGGTGCTGAACCGGCTGGGCCAGTTGAGCGGCCTGCCCACCGGCGTGCAGCCGCAGATCAGCCCGTGGAGCCCGATCGGCGAGATCCTGCGCTACCGCATCGTCGGCCCACCCGGCTTCAACCTGACCGACCTGCGGGTGTTGCAGGACTGGGTGCTGCAGCGCCGCTTCAAGCGGGTGCCCGGCGTCATCGATGTCACCGCCTATGGCGGGCCGACCAAGTCCTACAACGTCATCATCGACCTGCCCAAGCTGATCGCCTTCGGCCTGGACGTGCCCACGGTGGTGCAGGCCATCGGCAATGGCGACGCCACCGTGGGCGCCGGCATCGTCAATATCGGGCCGCAATCCGCCGTGGTGCAGGGCGTCGGCCTGATCCGCAGCCTGGACGACGTGCGCAACGTGGTGCTGGGCGCCAGCAGCGGCGTGCCGGTGCTGCTTTCGGATGTGGCGCGGGTGGAGGTGTCCAACCTGCCCCGCCTGGGCATTGCGGGCCAGGAACGCGACGACGACATCGTCATGGGCGTGGTGCTGATGCGCCGCAACGAACAGACCCTGCCCACCATCACCGCGGTCCAGCAGGAGGTCGCGACCATCAATGCCGGTGGCGTGCTGCCGCCGGGCGTGCGGATCGTGCCGATCTACGACCGCAAGGAGCTGGTGGATGTCACCACCCACCATGTGGTCAAGAACATCATCATGGGCATCCTGCTGGTGGTGTTCATCCAGTGGTTGTTCCTGGGCGACCTGCGCGGCGCCATCGTGGTCGGCGCCACCATTCCCTTCGCCTTCTTCACCGCCGTGGTGGTCATGCTGCTGCGCGGCGAGAGCGCCAACCTGCTGTCGCTGGGCTCGCTCGACTTCGGGCTGCTGGTGGATGCCACGGTGATCATGGTGGAGAACGTCTATCGCCACCTGCACATGCGGCATTCCGGGCTGAACTCGCCGCCAGCCGCCACCCGCGGCCTGTCCGGCGTGCCGCTGATCGTGCAGCGCGCCTCCGGCGAGGTCTCCACCGCGATCTTCTTCTCGGCGCTGATCATCGTCGCCGCCTTCATCCCGCTGTTCACCATGGGGGGCATCGAGGGCCGCATCTTCGGGCCGATGGCCAAGACCTACGCCTATGCCATCGGCGGCGCGCTGTTCGCCACCTTCACCGTGGCGCCGGCGCTGGCGGGGGCGCTGTTCAGCGACCACACCAAGGAAAAGGTCATGCCCATCGTCCGCTACATGGGCCAGGCGCACCAGTACCTGTACGGCCGCGCCATCCGCCACCGCTGGCGCACCATCGGCCTCTCCGGCGTGCTGATGCTGCTGGCGGTGCTGCAATTCGGCAAGCTGGGCGGCGAGTTCCTGCCGACGCTGGAGGAGGGCAGCATCTGGATGCGCGCCACCATGCCGGCGACGATCTCGCTGGAGGAGGGCAACGGCTACGTCAACCGGATGCGCGCCGCGCTGATGGAGTTCCCCGAGGTCACCACCATCACCAGCCAGCAGGGCCGGCCGGATGACGGCACCGACAGCGCCGGCTTCTTCAACGCCGAGTTCTTCGTGCCGCTGAAGCCGCAGGACCAGTGGACCAGCGCCACCACCAAGGATGCGCTGGTCAGCCTGATCCAGGCCAGGTTGCAGCGGGAATTCCTGGGCGTGGACTTCAACTTCAGCCAGTACATCTCGGACAACGTGCAGGAAGCCGCTTCGGGCGTTAAGGGCGCCAACGCGCTGAAGGTGATCGGGCCGGAGCTGGATATCCTGACCCGGCTGGCCGAGCAGGTGCGGCGCGAGATGGAGCAGGTGGAGGGCATTGCCGACCTGGCGGCCTTCCGCACCCTGGGCCAGCCGACCTTGTCCATCCGCATCGACCGCGCCCGCGCCGCGCGCTACGGCCTGCAGGTGGCGGACATCAACAGCGTGATCCAGACCGCCATCGGCGGGCAGGAGGCGGCGCGGCTGTACGAGGAAGGCGGCGACCGCAACTTCCCCATCAGCGTGCGGCTGGATGCGCCCTACCGGATCGGCCGGGACGCGATCAGCCGCATTCCCATCAACGCCACCTCCGGCGCGACGATCGGCGATGTGGCGGATATCCGCCTGATCACCGGCGCCAGCTACATCTACCGCGAGGACGCCCAGCGCTACGTGCCGGTGAAGTTCTCGGTCCGCGGGCGCGACCAGCAGAGCGCGGTGCAGGAGGCCGAGGACCGGGTGAACGCCAATGTGCAGCTGCCGCCGGGCTACCGGCTGGAATGGGTCGGTGAGTTCCGCAACCTGAAGGACGCGATTGCCCGGCTGAAGGTGGTGGTGCCGGTCGCCCTCGCGCTGATCGGCGTGCTGCTCTACGTGCAGTTCTCCAGCCTGCGGGACACCTTGCTGATCTTCGGCCTGCTGCCGCTGTCCTGCGTCGGTGGCGTCACGGCGCTGGATTTGATGGACCTGCACTTCTCGGTGCCCGCCGCCATCGGCTTCCTGGCGCTGTTCGGCATCACGGTCATGGAGGGGATCATCCTGCTGTCCCACTTCCACCACCTGAAGGATGGCGGCATGGCCTGGCGCCAGGCGCTGGACCAGGCGGGGGTGGACCGGATGCGGCCGGTGATGATGACCTGCCTGGCCGCCATGGTGGGCCTGCTGCCGGCGGCGGTGGCCAGCGGCATCGGCAGCGATCTGCAAAAGCCGCTGGCGGTGGTGGTGGTGGGCGGCACCATCATCCTGCCCTTCTTCATCCTGGTGGTATTCCCGGCCATGATCGACCTGTTCGGCCGCACCGCGGACAGCCATGCCCCGATGCCTGGCGGGGCGACGCACCGGGCCTGATGGCCGGGGGTGCGCGGCTGCGCTGCGCACCCCCGGCTGCTTCCCCCCTTGCCCCGGCCGCGGCCAGGGGCCAGCTTGATGCGCTCAGCAGGGGGTCAGCTTGCAATTGCAAGCCATTCGCATTAACATCCGCGGGCAGCGCCCCGGAGGGGCTTCATGTCCATCAGCACCGACTGGCTGCTGCCCCCCGGGGCGGCGGCGATGACCATCAAGCGTTCCGCCCCGGCCGACCTGGGCGCCGCGCCGCTCGGCTTTCGCGGCCGCATCCGCGCGGTGAACCCCATCGCCGGCAGCCTGCCGCCGGAGGAGCTGGAGCGCCGCCTGGTGGAGCTCGGCTTTGTCGAGGGCGCCATGGTGGAGCTGCTGCACCAGGGCCTGTTCGGCGCCGACCCCATCGCTGTCCGGGTGGATGGCGTGACCATCGCGCTGCGCCGGCGGGAAGCCGCGGCAGTGCTGGTCGAGGCGGCGGACTGAGATGAACGAGATACGGTCGCTGAGCCGGGACCAGCGCGTGGCGCTGGTCGGGCGCCCCAATTGCGGCAAGACCGCGCTGTTCAACGCCCTGACCGGCAGCCGGCAGAAGGTGGCGAACTACCCCGGCGTGACGGTGGAACGGAAGGAAGGCGCGCTGGCCACGCCGGCCGGCCGCCAGGTGAAGCTGCTGGACCTGCCGGGCACCTATTCACTGCGGGCGCGATCCCCGGACGAGGTGGTGACGCGCGATGCGGTGCTGGGCCGGCTGGCAGGCGAGACCCCGCCCGACCTGTTCGTATGTGTCGGCGACGCCACCAACCTGCGCCTGTGCCTGCGCCTGGTGCTGGAGATCAAGCGCACCGGCCAGCCCATGGTCTTCGCGCTGAACATGTTCGACATCGCCCGCCACCGCGGCATGAGCATCGATGTCGCGCGGCTGGAGGCGGAGCTGGGGGTGCCGGTGGTGACCTCGGTGGCCGTGCGCCGCGGCGGCACCGCAGCGCTGCTGGCCAAGGTGGATGAGGCGCTGGCGGCACCGCACACGCCGCACGCCGCCGAGGGCTGGAGCGAGCCGGATGCCGCCGGCGTGCGCCGGTTGCAGAAGGAAGCCGACCGGATTCTGCGCGCGGCCGTGCAGCATCCGGAAGCGCCGGACACGGTGACCGCCAGGCTGGACAAGGTGCTGCTGCACCCCGTCGCCGGCCTGGCCATTCTGCTGGCCGTGCTGTTCCTGATGTTCCAGGCGGTGTTCACCTGGGCTGCGCCGGTGATGGAGCTGATCAAGGGCGGCTTCGACGCCCTGGGGCTATGGGTGGGCACGCTGCTGCCCGAGGGGTTGCTGCTCAGCTTCATCCAGAACGGGTTGATCGCCGGCGTGGGCAGCGTGCTGGTCTTCCTGCCGCAGATCCTTGTCTTGTTCCTGTTCATCCTGCTGCTGGAAGACTTCGGCTACATGAGCCGGGCGGCCTTCCTGATGGACAAGATCATGGGTGGCGCCGGGCTGCATGGGCGGGCCTTCATCCCGCTGCTGTCCAGCTTCGCCTGCGCCATCCCCGGCATCATGAGCACGCGCGTCATAGATAGCCGGCGGGACCGGTTGGCGACCATTCTGGTGGCGCCGCTGATGACCTGTTCGGCGCGCATACCGGTGTACACGTTGATCATCGGCGCCTTCATTCCGGACCGCAGCGTGGGCGGGGTGTTCAGCCTGCAGGGGCTGGTGATGTTCGGGCTGTACACGGCGGGCATCGCCTCCGCGCTGGGCGTTTCCTTCCTGCTGAAGAAGTTCGTGTTCCAGGGGGCCCCGCCGGAACCCTTCATGCTGGAGCTGCCGGACTACAAGCGGCCGGATGCGCGCAACGTGCTGATGGGGCTGTACCAGCGCGGGCTGATCTTCCTGAAGCGCGCCGGCACCACCATCCTGGCCATGATGTGCGTGATCTGGGTGCTGGCCAGCGTACCGCGGCCGCCCGAGGGCGCCACCCAGCCGGCCATCGAGTACAGCCTGGCGGCCAAGATCGGCCATGCGATGGAGCCGATCATCGCCCCCATCGGCTTCAACTGGCAGATCGGCGTGGCGCTGATCCCCGGCATGGCGGCGCGGGAAGTGGCGGTGGCCTCGCTCGGCACCGTCTATGCCATTGAGAATGCCGAGGAAGAACCGGCGGAGCTGGGCAGCGCGCTGGCGGGCAAGTGGAGCATCGCCACCGCGCTGGCGCTGCTGGCCTGGTACGTCTTCGCGCCGCAATGCGCCTCCACCCTGGTGGTGGTGCGGCGGGAGACGGGCAGCCTCGGCTGGATGTGGTTCCTGTTCGGCTACATGCTGGCGCTGGCCTATGCGGCGGCCTTCGTTACCTATCAGGGGGCGGTGCTGCTGGGGTTGGGGTAGCCCGGGCGGCTCAGGCCGCCGGCCAACTCGCCCGGACCAGCGCCGCGCCATGGGCGCGTTCCAGCCGGCGCACGGTGAAGTGGGCTTGGGCGATGCCCCGGAAATGCTCCAGGAAGGCCAGGTTGACCGCGGCGCCGGCGGCTGCCCCCACCACCGGCATGGCCTGGGCCGAGAGCTTCACCGCGACAGGGGCGCCGAAGCGCGCGGCCACCGCACCCAGGAAGCCCGGCAGCAGGCCCAGCAGGTTGCGGCCGACCACGCCCTTCAGGGTTTCCGCCAGCGCCAGGCGCACGGCGAAGTAGCCGGCCTCGGCCTCGTCATCGGCCGGGCCGTCGCCGCCCAGCGCAAAGACCTTCAGGCATTCGGCCTGGGCGACGGGGTCGGCCAGGTCTTCGCCCTGCTCGGCGGCAATGGCGGCGATCTGGCGCAGCAGCAGCGTGGTGGAAACCGGCAGTTCCACCAGCGTGCCCGGCAGGCCAAAGGCACCACCGGCGATGCCCGAAGCCGCCATCAGCCCGCGATGCAGCCAGCGCGAGGCGCTGGCCCCGGGGTCCAGCTTCAGCGCGGCCCGCATGGCGGCTTCCAGCGCACGGCGAACGGCACTGTCCAGCGCGTTCTCGATGGGCTTTGGGAGCGCGCGCTTCAGCGCCTCCACCGATTGGCCAACCATGCTGGCCAGGCGCACGGCGAAGGAGGAATGCTCCAGCACGCGGGCGGCGGCGTGGAGTTCGGCCAGGGCTTCGGCGGGCAGTTGGGGGGTGGTGGTCAGGCTCATGTGCGGGGCGCCGTGTCGTCGCGCAAGCGCGCGGTGGTGTTGTCGGAGAGCCAGGCAGCGAAGCCGGCCTCGGGAAGTTCCCCGGCGGCGAGGTCGAGGACGGCGGCAATCGCTTCTGCTTCCGGCACGTCCACGCTGATGCCGTTCAATTCCAGGAAGACCACGGCGGCGATGAAGGCGGCGCGCTTGTTGCCATCCGCGAAGGGGTGGTTCTTGGCCAGGCCGAAGGCGTAGGCAGCGGCAAGGCGGCAGAGGTTGGTCTCGCCCTCATAGGCCATCAGGTTCTGTGGGCGCGCCATGGCGCTGTCGAGCATGCCGGGATCGCGGACGCCATCCAGCCCGCCATGTTCGGCCAGCCCTTCGGCGTGCAGCAGCAGCATGACCTGGCGCGAGAGCCAGACCGGTTCGGTCACTTCGCGAGTTCGCGCAGGACGTTGCGGTACTTCTTCATCACCTCGCGCCCGACGCGCAGTTGCTCCTGCAACGCCGGGTCGAGCGGGGTGAGTTGGACCCCGTCCGGGGTTTCCGTGACGTAGAGGGTGTCGCCCTCACCGACCTTGAGCCGGTTCAGCACTTCCTTCGGCAGGACAAGGCCGACCGAATTGCCGAAGGGGCGGAGTTTGAGGGCGGTCATGCGCGGGGTCTCCGAGAATACGGAAGTTATAACGCGCCCGACCACCGTTTGTCGATACGGATGTTATAACGCTCACCCCGCCGCCTACAGGATATACCGGCTCAGATCCGCGCTGGCGGCCAGCGGCGCCACCTTTTCCCGCACCGTGCCGGCATCCACCCGCACGCTCTCGCCGGACTTGTCGCTGGCACTGAAGGAAATTTCCTCCAGCAGCCGTTCCAGCACGGTCGCCAGGCGGCGGGCGCCGATATTCTCGACACGGGCGTTGATGTCGGTGGCCAGGTCGGCAATCGCGTCCACCGCTTCGGCGGTGATGTCCAGCGTCACGCCCTCGGTGCCCAGCAGCGCCACGTATTGCTTGACCAGGCTGTTCTCCGGCTCGGTCAGAATGCGCCGCATGTCGTCGCGGCTGAGCGCCTGGAGTTCGACGCGGATCGGCAGGCGGCCCTGCAATTCCGGCAGCAGGTCGCTCGGCTTGGCCATGTGGAAGGCGCCGCTGGCGATGAACAGGATGTGGTCGGTCTTCACCGGGCCATGCTTGGTGGTCACGGTGGTGCCCTCGATCAGCGGCAGCAGGTCCCGCTGCACGCCTTCGCGGCTGACATCGCCGCCGCGAAAACCGCCTTCGCTGGTGCGGGCGCAGACCTTGTCGATTTCGTCCAGGAAGACGATGCCGTTGTTTTCCGTATTGGCGATGGCGTCGCGGGTCAGCGCCTCGGCGTCCAGCAGCTTGTCGGCCTCATCCTTCTGCAGGGCGATGCGGGCTTCGGCGACGCTCATCTTGCGGGCCTTCTGCCGGCCACCGAACATTTTTCCCAGCATTTCCTGCATGTTCTGCATCTGCGGCGGCTGGCCGGGCATGTCCATCATGCCAAGGGGCATGCCGCCGCTGGCGTCGGCCAGCTGGACTTCCACTTCGCGGGCCTCAAGCTGGCCTTCGCGCAGCATCTTGCGAAACTTCATGCGGGTTTCGCCGGACGCGCCCTCACCGACCAGCGCGGTCAGCAGGCGCTCTTCCGCCGCCAGCTCTGCCTTGGCCTGCACGGTCTTGCGGGCGTGCTCGCGCATCTGGGTGATGCTGACCTCGACCAGGTCGCGGATGATGGAATCCACGTCGCGGCCGACATAGCCAACCTCGGTGAACTTGGTCGCCTCCACCTTCAGGAAGGGGGCATTGGCCAGGCGGGCCAGGCGGCGGGCGATCTCGGTCTTGCCGCAGCCGGTGGGGCCGATCATCAGGATGTTCTTCGGCACCACTTCCTCGCGGATGCCGTCCGGCAGTTGCTGGCGGCGCCAGCGGTTGCGCAGCGCAATGGCGACGGCGCGCTTGGCGTCATTCTGGCCGACGATGTAGCGGTCCAGCTCCGAGACGATTTCCCGGGGGGAGAGGTTCACCGCTTCCATCCTACGCAGTCTCCAGCGTTTCAAAGATGGCGTTGCCATTGGTGTAGACGCAGATGCCGGCGGCGATCTGCATGCCGCGGCGGCAAATCTCCTCGGCCGAAAGCCCGTCCACCGGCAGCAGGGCGCGGGCGGCGGCCAGGGCGTAGTTGCCGCCGCTGCCGATGCCGATGACGGCGTCCTCGGGTTCCAGCACGTCGCCCTGGCCGGTCAGCAGCAGGCTGCGCTTGTGGTCGGCCACCGCCAGCAGGGCTTCCAGCCGGCGCAGATAGCGGTCCGTCCGCCAATCCTTGGCCAGTTCGACGCAGGCGCGCTCCAACTGGTCCGGGAAGCGCTCCAGCTTGGTCTCCAGGCGTTCCAGCAGCGTGAAGGCATCGGCGGTGGCGCCGGCGAAGCCGCACAGCACTTTTCCCTGTGCGATGCGGCGCACCTTGCGTGCATTGCCCTTGACCACGGTCTGGCCGAGCGAGACCTGGCCGTCTCCGGCCATGCAGACCTGGGCGCCCTTGCGGACGCAGAGAATGGTGGTGCCGTGCCAGCCCAAGGGGTCGTGTGGGGTCGTGTTCATGCTGGGGATGTGGGGCATGGCACGGCCGGCGGCAACGGGTGCTTGTTTCACCTGGGACGACCGCCATATCATCGGGCATCTGGAGCGAGCCCATGTCGGAATCCGAACCCAGCATTCCTGCCAATCCCAAAGCGCCCAACACCAAGCGCGTGCTGGTCGATTTGCCGGAGGAGTTGGTCACCTATCTCGAACGTGCCGCGCGGGCGAACAACAGTTCGATGGCGACTGAACTCCAGCGCTCGATCGCGACCAACAAATATTTCGACGATCATGAGGCTGCAGGCGCAAAGTTGTTGCTGGAAACGAGGGATGGCAAGTTTCTCAAGGTGACGCGCCGCTGATGTCAGGATCGGCCGATATCGACCTGACGGCAGCGAACCAAGTCGCTGCCCCGCCGCCGGAAACGGTGCCGAAGGAAGCCAGTTACGATCCGGCGCGCGACCGGGAGTCGGTGCGGGCGAAGATAGCGCTCTGGCTGCTCTACCTGGTGATCGGCATCATCGCCCTCGCCATGGTCGGGCTTCTCGCCAACCTTATCGACAGCGCCACGCTTGAAAAACTGGCAACTCTCGTACTTGCCCCGGTGCTGACGGTCTTCGGCACGGTTCTTGGCTTCTACTTCGGTGAACGAGCCGGCAAGGCGCAGGGCAGCCCCAGCTAAGCAGCGGTTGCCCCACCCCGCCCCGAAGCGTATCTGACCCCCCATGCAGGCCCTGATCCCCCGCCGTGCCGAGGTTTCCCGCACCACGGCCGAAACCGATATCCAGGTGACCATGGTGCTGGATGGCACCGGGCGGTCCACCATCGCGACCGGCATCGGCTTCCTCGACCACATGCTCACCGCGCTGGCAAAACACGCCATGCTGGACCTGACGGTGAAGGCGGTGGGCGACCTGCATATCGACTTCCATCACACCACCGAGGATGTCGGCATCGTGCTGGGCCAGGCGCTGCGCCAGGCGCTGGGGGAAAAGCGCGGCATCCGCCGCTACGGCCACGCCATGATCCCGATGGACGAGGCGCTGGCCGAGGCGGCGCTGGACATCTCCGGCCGGCCCTTCCTGGCCTGGTCCGTCCCCATCGAGCGCCCGAAGGTCGGCGAGATGGATACCGAGCTGTTCGAGGAGTTTTTTCGGGCCTTCGCCTTCAACGCGGGCCTCACCCTGCATGTGACGCTGAAGGCCGGCACCAACGCCCACCACATCGCGGAAGCCTGCTTCAAGGCCTTAGCCCGGGCGCTGCGCATGGCGCTGGAGCTGGACCCCAGGGCGCCGGATGCAGTGCCCTCCACCAAGGGCGTGCTGGAAGCCTGATGCGGGTCTTCACCGTCCATATGCCCCCCGCAGAGAACGCCTCCGCGGGCGAGACGCTGCCATTGCTGGTGCCGGAGCGCTTCAGCTGGGGCGCCCTGCTGTTCGGGCCGCTGTGGCTGCTGGCGCACCGGCTGTGGTGGCCGGCGGCGGCGTTCCTCGTGGCCAGCCTGCTGCTGGGGCTGCTCAGCCCCTGGGCGGCGGCCGGGTTGCAGCTGGTCTTCGCCTTCGAGGCCGAGGATATCCGCCGCTGGGCGCTGGCGCGGCAGGGCTGGCAGGCCGCCGGCGTGGTGGCCGCGCCGGATGAACAGGCCGCGACGCAGCGCCTGCTGGATGCCGCGGCATGAGCACGCCGCAGAACATCGCCGTGGTCGACCCCGGCTCGGGCAACCTGGCCAGCGTGCTGCGCGCCCTGGACCGGGCGGCGGCCGACAATGGGCTGGCCATCACCGCGCACATCACCCGCGACGCCGCCGAGGTGCTGGCCGCCGACAGGATCGTGCTGCCGGGCCAGGGCGCCTTCGCCGCCTGCTGGGCCGGGCTGACCGCGCTGCCCGGCATGGTCGCGGCGCTGGAAAAGCGCGTCGCCGGCGGCACGCCGCTGCTGGGCATCTGCGTGGGCATGCAGGTGATGGCCGAACGCGGGCTGGAACATGGCGTGACCCCCGGCCTCGGCTGGATCCGCGGCGAGATCGCGCCGATGGACCCGCGCGCCGCCGATGGCAGCGCGCTGCCGCTGCCGCAGATGGGGTGGAACAGCCTGGACTTCACGCCTGGCCATGCCTTGCTGGCGGGCATCGCGCCCGGCGAATACGGCTACTTCGTGCATTCCTACGCGCTGGAGGGCGGCGCCCCGGCGGAAACCCTGGCCACCGCCGACTATGGCGGGCCGGTGGTCGCCATCGTCGGGCGCGGCAACATCGCCGGCACCCAGTTCCACGTGGAAAAGAGCCAGACGGTGGGCCTGCGCATCCTCGGCAACTTCCTGCGGTGGGCGCCATGAGTGCCGCCACCCGGGGCGGGGCCGAGGGCGCCCGGCTTTCGGTGGAGCTGGCGACGCGGATCGACGACCACGACATGGCGGAGCTGTGCGAGGCGACCGACGCCGCGATCATCGAAAGCGGCGGCTTCGGCTGGGTGGCGCCGCAGGGCCGCACCGCGCTGGAGCGCCATTTCCGCGGTGTGCTGCTGGTGCCGGAGCGGGAACTGTTCCTGGCCCGGCTGGACGGCATCGTGGTTGGTTCCGCGCAGCTGGTGAAGCCGCCGCGCAACAACGAAGCCCAGGCCTTCGGCGCCCAGCTGACCCACGCCTACCTGGCGCCCTATGCCCGCGGCCACGGCCTGGCGCGGCTGATGGTGGCGCGGGTGGAGGAGCGGGCCGCCGGCATGGGCATTCGCGTGCTGAACCTGGACGTGCGGGACACCCAGGCCACCGCCATCTCGCTGTTCGAGGGGCTGGGCTATACCCGCTGGGGCACCCACCCGGCCTATGCCCGGCTGGGCGGCCAGACGGTGGCCGGGCACTACTACTTCAAGCTGCTGGAACCCGGCCGCGGGCGCAGCACGGACAAGCTGATCAACGAGGGCCAGTAGCGCCCCTGGCGCCCGCCGCGCGGGCAGGGAATCCCCGATATGGCGCTGACGCTCTACCCCGCCATCGACCTCAAGGCCGGCCAGGTGGTGCGGCTGAAGCGCGGCGAGATGGCCGACGCCACGGTCTATGGCAGCGACCCCGCGGCCCAGGCGCTGGCCTGGCGCCAGGCCGGTTTCGGCTGGCTGCACGTGGTGGACCTGGACGGCGCCTTTGCCGGCAAGCCGGCCAATGTGGCGGCGGTGCGGGCCATCCTGGCGGCCATTCCCGGCCACCAGGTGCAGCTGGGCGGCGGCATCCGGGACATGGCCACCGTGGAGGCCTGGCTCGCGGCCGGGCTGACCCGCGTCATCCTGGGCTCGGCGGCGCTGAAGGACCCGGACTTCGCCAAAGCCGCCTGCCGGGCCTTCCCGGGCCAGGTGGCGGTGGGCATCGACGCCAAGGGCGGCATGGTCGCGACCGAAGGCTGGGCCGATGTCAGCACCACCTCGGCGGTGGAGCTGGGCCAGCGGTTCGAGGATGCCGGCGCGGCGGCGCTGATCTACACCGACATCGACCGCGACGGCATGCTGGGCGGGGTGAACCTGGAGGCGACGTTGGCGTTGGCCCAGGCGGTGCGGCTGCCGGTCATCGCCTCCGGCGGCGTCGCCAGCATTGCCGATGTGGCGGCCCTGGCGAAGCTTTCCGGCGAGGGCATCGAGGGCGTCATCATCGGCCGCGCGCTGTATGATGGCCGCATCGACCCTGCCGAAGCCCTGGCCTTGGCGGGGCGTTAGCAGGCTGCGGAAATTCTACCACGGAAGGGCAACAAAGGTCGCAATGGAATCCGTCCGGGCCTTTGCCTGAAACTTCCTGTCGCTCCGCGTCGGCGCCGCGAATCAATGTTGCGGCGTCCGGTGCCGAAAATCGAATT
>CAILMF010000028.1 GCA_903835235.1 uncultured Rhodospirillales bacterium | reverse complement strand
GGCATGAAGCGCGACGCCAAGCCGGACGGCATGATGCCGGCGACCACGCGCAAGTTGCGCTGCGCGGTCTACACCCGGAAGTCGAGCGAGGAAGGGCTCGACATGGAGTTCAACTCGCTCGACGCCCAGCGCGAAGCCTGCGAGGCATATATCGCCAGCCAGCGCGCCGAGGGCTGGGTGCTGGTGCGCGATCACTACGATGATGGTGGCGTCTCCGGCGGCACCCTGGAACGCCCCGCCCTGAAGCGCCTGGTCGCCGACATCCAGGAGGGTCTGGTGGATGTTGTTGTGGTATACAAGATTGATCGCCTCAGCCGATCCCTGGTCGACTTTACCAAGCTGGTAGAGGTGTTCGACGCGAACAACGTGACGTTTGTGAGCGTGACGCAGGCGTTCAATACCACCACCAGCATGGGGCGGCTGACGCTGAACATCCTGCTCAGCTTCGCTCAATTCGAAAGAGAAGTTATTGGCGAGCGTATCCGCGACAAGGTGGCGGCATCGCGCAAGCGTGGCATGTGGATGGGCGGCTTTGTGCCGCTCGGCTACGACGTGCGCGACCGCAAGCTGGTGGTGAATGAGGCTGAAGCGGCGCTGGTGCGACGAATCTTCCGCGGCTTCGTTGAGATGGAATCCGCCACCCGCCTGGTGCAGGCGTTGCGCACCGAAGGCGCCTCCACCAAGCGTGGTCGCCCCCTGACAAAGAGCGACGCCTATCGCATCCTCAGCAACCGCGTGTACCTCGGCGACGCCGTGCACAAGGGCACGGCCTATCCTGGCGAGCACGACGCCATCATCACCCAGCGCCAGTGGGACGCGGTGCATGCCATCCTGCAGGTCAGCCCGCGCGTGCGGGTCAACCAGACGCGGAACACCACGGCGCCGCTGCTGCGCGGGCTGATCTTTGGCAGCGATGGCCGCGCCATGTCGCCAAGCCACAGCCGCGGCCGGAAGGGGCAGATGTACCGCTACTACGTCAGCCAGGCCGTGCTCAAAGGCGGCGTGGCGGAAGGGCCGGACATCCCGCGCGTGCCGGCGGGGGAGATCGAGGCGGCGGTGATCGCCCAGGTGCGGGCGCTGCTGCGCCAGCCCGAAGTGGTGGTCGGCACTTGGCGGGCGGCGCGCGGCATGGACCCGGGCGTGACCGAGCAGGAGGTGCTGGAGGCGCTGGAACGGATCGAGCCGCTGTGGGACGAACTCTTCCCCGCGGAGCGAACGCGCATCGTCCGGCTGCTGGTAGACCGGGTTGATATCCGGGCCGAAGGCGCCGCGGTGCGGCTGCGGCTGGACGGGCTGGGCAGTCTGGTGCGTGACCTCGCTGCCCCGGCGCCTGACGTCAGGCGGACCGCCGCATGAGCGAGGCGCCGCAGACCCTCACCGTGGTCATCCCTCTCAAAGTGAAGCGGCGGGGTGGCCGGAAGGCCATGCTGGCGCCCGGTGGGATGGCGCTGAATGGCCAGCATGACATCACGCTCATCAAGGCGGTGGCGCGGGCGTTCCGGTGGCGGCGGATGCTGGAGTCCGGGCGGTACGGCACCATCGACGAGATCGCCGCGGCGGAGAAGATCAACGACAGCTACGTCAGCCGGGTGCTGCGGTTGACGCTGCTGGCGCCGGATATCGTCGAGGCGATATTGGATGGCCGGCAGCCGGAGGGGATGACGCTGCCGGGGTTACTGAAGGGGGTGCCGGTGGAGTGGGAGGGGCAGCGGCAGTCGGTGTCCAGCTGATCGTGCCGGGCATCGCAGAACGTGGCGCGGCCGCACAACTGCCTCGGCTACCGGCCGCCCGCACCCGAGGCGGTGTTGCGACGCATGGCTTGCGCCGCAACGCGGCTCCTGCATCAGCAGCAAGCCCGCCGCGACACCTCGCGGCGGGCTTGCCAGGTCAGAAGGCCAGCGACGCCCGCACCAGGCCGGTATGGGCCTGGTAGTTGCTGCGCAGGTCGCCCTGATATTCGGCCCGCACCGTCAGCCTGTCGCTGTACAGCAAGGTGCCAGCCAGGTTCAGCCTTGCGCCATCGGGCGCCAGCCGCGGCGTGGTGCTGAAGAAGGCGGCCCCCGCCAGCTGCCCGGTGGCTGCGATGGGCCCGGCGATGTAGTCGTGGGTCCAGGACAGCCGCGCTTCCGGCAGCATCGTGCCCAGTGGCGTCTCCAATCGGCCGGAGACGCGGGCACCCACCTCATGCACCAGCGCATCCACGCCGGAGCGATTGACCCGCAGATTGGCTAGGCCGGCGCCAGTTTCGCCGTAGCCCTGGGTATCCGCGCGCAGATATTGCAGCGTGGCCATCGGCGTCAGCGTCACGCTGTCGCTCAGGTGCACGTCATGCCCAAGGCCGCCCTTCACCTGCATCTGGTCGCCACTGAACTGCGACCGCGCCGTGGCGCCGAGGAAGCCGATGCGGCGCCGCTGGGTGAAGCTGTTGCTGCCGCCACCCGCCTGGCCGAACACGAAGCTGTCCGGGCGGAACTGCCAGGTGCCATAGGCGGTGACCGAGTAGTTGGTCAGCGAGGTGGAACTGCCGGTGGTGACGCCGCCGGTATTGGTGCGGCCCTGCAGCATGCTGGTGCCGATGCCGACAACGGCCGTCTGCGACAGGTTGTAGTCCATGCCGATCATCATGCCGCCGCTGCGGCTGCTGTAGCCGTCCACCGTGGCGGTGGTGCTGCGGTTGGAGTAGCCGCCCATCACCTGCATCCACATCCGCATCTGGCTGCCGCCCGAGCCGGCCGCCATGCCGCCGCCCGCGCGGCCATTCTGCGCCAGCAGGCCGATCTGGTGCTGTTCCACCACCTGGGTGGTCGGTGCGGCGCTGACATTCAGCGCCACGGCGCCCGGCGCGGTCTGCACCGGCGCGGTCTGGCGCACCGCGTCCTGCTGGCGCTTGCCCTCCGGCAGGTCGTCGATGTGGTTCAGCACCTGCTGCTGGAACGCGTTGTTGTTGGCCGCCAGCTGGTCAAGCGTGCTGCCCATGTTGCCGGCCGTGGCACCGGAGGCACGGCCAATGGCGGTGTAGTCGCTGCCACGGATGTTCAGCACCAGGTTGTAGTGGCCATCGACCATGGGCGTGGTGATGAAGCCGCGGTAACCCGAGACACTGACCTGCACGCCGGCATAACTGGTGCCCGCGGGCGTGGCGCTGTCCACCAGCGTATAGGTGCCGTTCGGGGCCAGCTTGAAGCCGTTGAGTGGCTGGAAGCGCACCGCGCCGTTGGTCATGTCCACCGTGCCGGTGACATTGAGCCGGCCCTGGCTGGCGGCGTTGATGCCGAGGATCAGCAGCGAACCGCTGTTCTGCAACAGGTTGCCGGTGATCGCGACGGGGATATTGGCCTGCAGCGTGCCGCCCAGCGTCACCGTGCCGGCACCGCCCTTCACCGTGATGTTGCTGGCCAGCAGTTGGTTGCCGGCGCCGAACGTCAGGTTGCCATCGGTGATGACAATGCTGCCGCCCATGATGGTGCCGAAGGTAGAGCCGCTGCCGCCCAAGATGGAGACGTCCTGGTTGCCCACCAGCACATTGCCGTCGATGACGCCGCTATTGGTGATGGCGCCGATACTGGCAAAGGGGCCACTGCTGTTCAGCGCGTAGAGGCCGCCGGTGATGGTGCCGCTGTTTGCCAGCGGGCCCATGACACCCATGTTGCGGATGCCGGTCTGGCCACCGCTGATGACGCCGCTGTTGGTAAGCATGCCGATGGAGCCAACGATGGTACGCGCCGTGGTGCCTCCTCCCGTGATGGTGCCGGCGTTGAGGATGCCGCTGGTACCGCCGGTGATGGTGCCGCTGTTGGTCAACGTGTCGATGACAGCGCCAGTGCCACCCACCCAAATGCCGGTCTGGCCGCCGCTGATGACGCCGGCATTGGTCAGCACGCCGATGGAGCCCGCGTGGAGTGTACCGGTACTGTAAACTTCGATGCCGATATAGTTCACACCTATGATAGTACCGGTATTGCTCAGCAGGCCAATGCTGCCAACCATCGCAATACCGGTCGAACCGCCCTGGATCAGCCCGCTATTGGCCAGCAAACCCAAGCCACCACGATGGTCCATGCCAAGGCCACTTTTACCAATGATGGTGCCGCTGTTGCTCAGCGTGCCGATACTGCCGGTGTCGGTGATATAAACGCCGCT
The DNA here is from genome assembly GCA_903835235.1 of uncultured Rhodospirillales bacterium. Classification (GTDB taxonomy): domain Bacteria; phylum Pseudomonadota; class Alphaproteobacteria; order Acetobacterales; family Acetobacteraceae; genus CAIMOR01. Next base: position 23,101 of record CAILMF010000028.1, on the reverse strand, counting down.
ATACCCGCTGATAAGGCCGCTATTGGTGAGGGTGCCGATGTAGCCCGCGTTCTTCAGCCCGGTAGTGCCGACACCAATGATGGTGCCGCTGTTGTTCACCAGCCCGATAGTACCCTGGTTGTCCAGGCCATATTGTTGGCCGCTGATGGTGCCACTATTGGTCAGCGTTCCAATGGACCCAACGTAGGTGGAGCCAGAAACCAGACTGGTGGCGTTTCTGATACCAATGGTACCGCCATTGATGATGCCGGCATTGGTCAACTGGCCGATGCTGCTGGCATTGTATATGCCAGTGCCGCCGCCGCTGATGGTGCCGCTGTTGGTCAGGGTGCCAATGGTTCCCATAAAGACGAAGCTAGAAGAAGCGGAGACGGCGTTTTTGATACCAATGGTACCGCCATTGACCAGGCCGCTGCTGTTCAACTGGCCGATGCTGCCGAGGTTGTAGATGCCACTATCGGTGCCGCCATTGACGACGCCAATATTGGTCAACTGGCCGATGCTGCCGTTGGAGTTGATGATGCCGATCATGCCACCGGCGATGCTGCCGCCAGCCAGGTTGCTGAGCAGCCCGATAGTGCCAGAGGCGACGAAACCAATGAAACCGCCTTGGAGGAGACCGTTGTTACTCAGCGTGCCGATGGAGCCACCAGCGCTGATGCCGGTGTAACCGCCGCTGATCATGCCACCAGCCCGGTTGGTCAGCGCACCAATTGTGCCGAAGCTGAACAAGCCGGTGCCGCCCAAGCCCTGAATAGTGCCACTGTTGTCCACAACATTGATGGCGCCAGTGTTCCAGACACCCAAATAACCGACGCTGATGAAGCCACTGTTACCAAGAGTGTCGAGGGAGCCATAGTTAACAACACCGTTACTTGCGCTGCTGGAGATGGTGCCAGCGTTGCTCAGCACGCCAATACTGCCGTCATTGCTTATTGCGGCCCAGTTCCCCGTGATCACGCCGCCAGCCTGGTTGCTGAGCACGCCAATGCTGACGCCGGAAGAGATCCGGATACCATAGTGGGACACGCCATCGATGACGCCGCTGTTGCTCAGCGTGCCAATGCTGCCGCCTTGCAGGTAGATAGCCGTCACCGCGCCGCTGATGGTGCCGCTGGCCAGGTTGGCCAGGGTGCCGATCCCGCCCGCATTCTGCCAAATGCCCAGGTTGGCGTTGATGATGCTCCCGGCATTGCTCAGCACGCCGATCGTGCCGCCGGTCTGCGCGATGCCGTTCTGGCTGGCAGTGACGATGCCGCCGGCCTGGATATCCAGTTGCCCGATCGTGCCGCCATTATTCCAGAGGCCGGTCGTGCCACCGCTGATGGTGCCGCTGTTGGTCAGCGTACCCATGCTGCCTGCGTTGTAGACGGCGGTACCGCTGCCGCTGATGAGGCCAGCATTGCGGATGCCGTTGATACCGCCGAGGTTGCTGATCCCCGCGCCACCGGCAGAGATGGCGCCGCTGTTGGTCAGCGTCCCGATGCTGCCGAGGTTCTTGATGCCGTTCGAGCCGCCCCCGATGGTACCGCTATTGGTCAGCGAGCCGATGCTGCCTTCATTATAGGCACCGAACACGCCACCGGACACGTAGCCGGAATTGGTAAGCGCGCCGATGGTGCCGGTGCCTTGCAGGTACAGGGAATAACCGGCCAGAATGGAGCCGACTGGCCCGCTGCCCGCGATATTGGCGATGCCGGCTTGGTAGCCGAGAATGGTGCCCGAGGCGCCGTTGTTCAGGAAGCCCAGCGCGCCGGCATTGGCCACGCCGGCAAAGGCGGCGCTGCCGTCGATCAGGCCGTTATTCACCAGGGTGCCGAGCGAGGCGGTGGCGCCCACCTGGGTGCTGCCAACGAATACCGGAGCTACGGCAGGGCCGCCGCTGCCGGCACCGATGGTCCCGGTGAGGTCGTTGGTCAGCGTACCCAAGCTGCCAGCCGCCCCCACGCCCCAAAAACCGCCAGAGATGGTGCCGGCATTGGTCAGTGCGCCAATACTGCCGCCGCGGAAAATGTAGATACCAGCCGAGCCGCCCCCGATACCGCCGCTCGCCTGATTGGTCACCGCGCCAACACCACTCAGGGTGCCGACAGACAAGCCGCCATAATTAGTCCCGTACAAGACACCAGCATTTACCAGCGTGCCGATGCTGGCATAAATGCTGCCAGCAATGCTGTCAGACGAGAAAACACCAATGCCAGACCAGAGACCGCTGACAATGCCGGTATTCACTACCGAGCCGATGCTCTGGTAATTGTTGATGCCGTTTGTGGCGGTGCCGCTGATGGTTCCGGCGTTCGACAATATGCTGAGCGTGGCGATGCTGTTTTCGATGCCGTCGTAACCTCGGATCTCGCCGTTGCTGGTGACCGAAAAGCTCGTCATCGTGCCAGTCGGTGTGATGGGGCCGGGGCAGAAGGTGGAGATGACGTTCCCGCTGCAGAGGGGTAATGCCTGCGCCTCCCCGGTGACGGCGATGGCATAAAGCGAGACGCCCGCCAGCAGGGCCTGGCGCAGCATGGCTGCGGACCTCGACGGCATGTCGGGCAGCGTGGTGCTGGGGCGAACAACAGAACGGCGGCGATGCGTCACGGGGGATAACCCTTCTCTCGAACGCTCCTTCATCGCGACGAAGTGATTGGGAAGCAACATGTATCTTGGAAAACTATTGATAAATTTGAGAGATACGTAGAAAAACGTATTTATAAGTACAACTACTTAATCGCCTTCATCTGCAAAATTCTCTGCTGCAGCCGTTTTCGTTATGCGTTACCCATTCAAAATCTCCGACAATCAGTTTAATACAGTTGAGTCCCGGCGTGCTATAGCCCCGCACGGTTTGTCGCCGCCGGCCCTTCAGTTTTTCGACAGTTGGGTTAGTTGGTTTCGACGCTTGGATTTGCCCTGTCTTCGGGCGATCCATGGCTTCCGCTTATCAGGATCCAGTTGATGACCATCCCCCCAGCGCCGCCGCAGCAGCTTTCCCTGCAGGAAGCCCTTGGCCAGGCGCATGCCCACTGGACTGCCGGCCAGGCTGACCAGGCGGAGATACTGTGCCAGCGCGTGCTGCAGGCCTGGCCCGGGCAAGCGGATGCGCTGCACCTGCTGGGGCTGATGGCGCATGCCTATGGCAACCTGGACCTGGCCATCGCGCATCTCGCCCAGGCCTGCCAGGCGCCGCGGGCGCCGGCGGTGTATTTCTCCAACCTGGCGGAGATGTATCGCCAGCGCGGCCTGCTGGCGGAAGGCGAGGCCGCCGGGCGCCGCGCAGTGGCCATGAACAACAGGCTGCCCGGTGCCTGGAACAACCTCGGCATCATCCTGCAGGAAGCCGGCAAGCTGGACGAAAGCCGCATCTGCCTGGAACGCGTGCTGGCGCAGCAGCCGGACAATCCGGAAGCCCACAACAACCTGGGCAATACCTGCAAGCGCCTGGGTCTGCTGGACCGTGCCGAGCAGCACTGGCTGCGCGCGCTGGCGCTGCGCCCTGGCTACCCGCAGCCGCACAGCAATCTCTCCAACCTGCTGAACGACCAGGGCCAGCACGACCGCGCCGCCGAACACGCCCGCCGCGCCATCGATCTGAACCCGCAGATGGCCGACGCCTACATCAACCTGGCCGCGGTGGAGACGGCGCGCGACCGGCACCAAGACGCGCTGCGCGCACTGGGCGCGCTGCTCAGCTTCGCGCCCTCCCACCCGACAGGGCTGGCGGCGCAGGCGTTGAGCCTGAAGCAGTTGGACCAGCTGGAGCCAGCGCTGGAGGCCGCGCAGCAGGCTGTGGCGGCCGGCCCACAAAGCGCCGAGGCCCACAACGCCCATGGCATGGTACTGCAGGCGATGGGCCGCTTCCAGCCGGCGCTGGCCGCCTTCGACCGCGCCGCCGCCCTGCCTGGCCTGGCCACGGAAAAGGCGCTGGTCAACCGCGCCACCCTGTACATGGAACATGGCCGCAAGGCCGAAGCCACGGCGGCCTTCGACCGGGCGCTGGCGGCTTTCCCAGCCTCCGCCTCAGCCTGGTTCAACAGCGCAGATTTGCGGCGCTTCACCCCGAACGACCCCGCGATCGACCGGATGGAGGCGCTGCTGTCCGAGGGCGGTGCGGTTGCGGCCAATGACCGGATGATGCTGCACTTCGCGCTGGGCAAGGCCTGGCTGGAGATCGGCGAGAGCGAACGCGGCTTCCACCACCTGCATGCCGGCAACCGGATGAAGCGGGCGCAAATCCAGTTCGACAGCGCCGCGACCAGCCAGTGGCTGGTCAGCATTGCGGAGGTCTTCACCCCTGCCCAGCTTGACCGTCTGGGTGGCGCGGGCGCGCCATCGGCGCTGCCGGTCTTCGTGCTGGGCATGCCCCGCTCCGGCACCACTCTGATCGAGCAGATCCTGGCCTCACATCCCGCCGTGCATGGCGCAGGGGAACTGCTGCATGTACAGCGCCTGGCAGACAATATCGGCGGTTTCCCGCAGGCGGTGGCCGGGCTGGAGCCGAAGTCGTTGGCCGCCTTGGGCGAGGCCTATCTGGCGCAGGTTGCGCCTTTGGCCCAGGGCCGCCGCCATGTGGTGGACAAGATGCCTGCCAACTTCATGTATGCTGGACTGATCCGCCTGATGCTACCGGGCGCCCGCATCATCCACAGCCGGCGCAACCCCGTGGATACCTGCCTGTCCTGCTACTCCAAGCTGTTCACCAGCGAACAGGCCTTCAGCTACGACCTGGCCGAACTGGGCCAGTTCCACCGCGACTACCAGGCGTTGATGGCGCATTGGCGCGCCGTGCTGCCGCCCAGCCACTTCCTGGAAGTGGATTACGAAGCCGTGGTGGCCGATATCGAGACCGAGGCGCGGCGCATGCTGGACTTCCTCGGCCTGCCTTGGGACCCGGCCTGTCTGGAGTTCCACAAGGCCAGGCGCGTGGTGCGCACCGCCAGCGTCAACCAGGTGCGTGAGCCGGTGTACCAGCGCGCCGCCGGGCGCTGGCGCCAGCACGCCGCACAACTGGCGCCGCTGCTGCAGGCGCTGGGCCTGCCGGCGGCATGAGCATCACCTTGGCCGAGGTGGAGCAACAGGGCCGCGCCCTGCTGGCCGCCGGGCAGTTGGAACGGGCCGAGGCGCTGGTGCGGCCCTGGCTGGCTTCCGGCAGCGGGCCGATTCCGCTCTGGCGTATCCTGGCCGCGGCCATCAAGCCGCAGGGCAAGCTGGACGAGGTGCGGCTGATCCAGGACATGCTGGTGCAGAGCTTCCCAGGCGACCTGCCGGGCCGGTTCGACCTGGCCGAGACGCTGCTGCTGCAGGGCGAATACACGCGCGGCTGGCGCGAATACCGGTGGCGCTACAGCCTGCCGCACACCACCCGGATAGAGCGCAAGGTCCAACGCCCCCGCTGGGAAGGCGAGGCGATGGAAGGCCGCACCCTGCTGATCCATGACGAGCAGGGCTATGGCGATACCTTCCAGTTCATCCGCCTGCTGCCGGAGGCCAAGCGACGAAGTGGCGCTCGTGTGCTGCTTGAGATCAACCACGAGACGGTGGACCTGGCGCGCCGCAGCCCCTTGGGCGTGGACGAGTACCTGACGCGCGGCACGCTGCCCCCGGCGTTCGATACGCATTGCGAGATGATGAGCCTGCCCCAGGCGCTGGGGCTGCAACCTGGCGACCTGCCGGGCCCGCTGCCCTATCTGCTGCCAGACCCAGCCCGGGTGGCCAAGTGGCAGGCGCGGCTGGCGCATCTGCCAAGGCCTATCGTGGCGCTGGCCTGGGCCGGCCGGCCGACCCATTTCAACGACGCCAATCGCTCGACCTCGCTGGCGGATTTCGCCCCACTGGGGTTGCCGGGCGTCAGCTTCGTCACGGTCCAGAAGGGGCCGGCGACCGAGCAAGCGAAGAACCCGCCGCCGGGCATGGCGCTGACCTTCACCAGCGACGAGATCGCCGATTTCGATGACACGGCGGCGATCTTCATGGTGGCGGACCTGCTGATCTCGGTGGACAGTTCGCCGGTGCATCTGTGCGGGGCCTTGGGCCGACCGGCCTGGGTGATGCTGCCCTTCATGCCGGACTGGCGCTGGCTGATGCACCGGCCGGACACGCCCTGGTACCCGCAACACCGGCTGTTCCGCCAACCGGCGCGTGGCGACTGGGGCGCCGTGATGCAGGCCATGGCGGCTGCGCTGGCGGCACTGCGCGATGGGCGCTAGGGCCGCACTGGCGGTGCTGCTGCTGCTGGCAGGCTGCACCGACCGCCTAGGGCATGGCCCGGCCCTGGCCGAAGCCGCTGGCTGGAAATGGCGCATCGTCACCGCCGGGCGGTTCGACCTTGCCACCGCCAGCCGCGCGGGGGCACCGGGCGAGATGCTCACGGTATTTCTGGAAGGCGATGGGTTGGCCTATGTGACGCGCAGCCAGCCCGCCCAGGACCCTACACCGACCGAGCCGCTGGGGCTGCGCCTGGCCCTGGCCCATCAGGGTAGCGGGCCGCTGGCTTGGCTCGGGCGGCCGTGCCAATACACACTACCCAGCCGTGGCCGCGGCTGCGACCAGGCTTTCTGGACCAGTCGCCGCTACGCGCCGGAAGTGGTCACGAGCCTTGGGTCGGTCCTTGACACGCTGAAGGCGGCGGCTGGCGCCCAGGACATGTTGCTGGTCGGCTATTCGGGCGGTGGAGCCCTGGCCGCCCTGCTGGCGGCGGGGCGGCAGGACGTGGTCGGCCTGGTGACGGTGGCCGCCAATCTGGATTTGGCCGGATGGACCGCGGATGGTGGCCTGGCGCCGTTGACCGGGTCGCTGGACCCGGCCCTGGCGGCGGCGCCGCGATTGGGCCTGGTGCCGCAATGGCACTTCACCGGTGCCGAAGACCGCGTAACCGGGACTGGCGCCCTGCTGGGCTTCATGCAGCGCCTGCCGGTCGGGGCGCCGGCACAACTGATCGAGTTGCCCGGCTTCGACCACGCCTGTTGCTGGGCACGCGACTGGAACAGCCTGGTGGCTCCAGCATTGAACGCACTGCCGCACCGCCAGAGCGCAGCAAAGATGGAAAACAGTCATGTCTGAGATCACTTGTTTCCGCCTGTTCAGGACGACACTGCCACTGGTTCTTGTTCTGCTGGGCGGTGCCGCCGTCGCGCAGCAACGTCCCTTGCGCCCGGGGGCGCCCGTCGCCCCAGCCGAGCCCTCTGCGGCCGCCGCCTCGACGCCGGACCGGACCAGTGCCCAGTACGGCGACTGGACCGTCACCTGCATCGGTCCCGTCAACACAACCGAACGGGCCTGCGAAATGTCGCAGACCTTCGTCGACAGCAGCCAGCAGCTGATTGCTGCCGTTGCCTTTGGCCGTCCCAACGGAAGCGCCAAGTTCCACATGGTGCTGCGAGTGGCGCCGAATGTGCTTGTCGCGCAACCCGCGAGGCTGACGCTGGACAGCGAAACGCCGCTGCCCTTCACCCTCTGCACTGGCCAGTTCTGCGTGATGGATATGGAGTTGCCCGATAACGCCCTGAGCGGGAAGCTGCGCGCCCTGGCACCGGAGCAACCGGCACGACTGGCCTGGCGCAATGCCGCTGGCAACGAGGTGGCGGTGGGCATCTCGGCCCGCGGCTTCGGAGGGGCCTGGGATGCCATGCTGAGAGACGGCCGCCAGCCGGCCCGTCCATGACCGGCTTCCTGCGCGATTGGGTCAGTCCGGGCAACGACCTGCAGCACCCGTTCGATGCCGCCGTGGTGATGCCAACAATCGTTCGCCCGGTGATCGTCGAGGCGCTGCGCTCGATCTTCGCGCAGGATTTTGCGGGCCGGATCCAGGTATTGATCGGCCTCGATCGTCCGGCCGATCTGTCAGCTATTGAAAGTGCCTGCCAGGAACGTCCGGCGAACTGCGCTGTGCAGGTGTTCTGGCCGGGCTACTCAACCTCAGTCCGGCATGGTGGCCTCACGCCGGCGCGCGACGGCGGCGCGCTGCGCACCATCTTGAGCTACATGGCGAACAGCCCGTATGTGGCTTACCTTGATGACGACAACTGGTGGCGGCCCGATCATCTGCGCCTGCTCTATGCGCTGATGCAGCGGGCGGATTGGGCCTTTTCGCTGCGCTGGTTCGTACACCCGAGTTCGCGTCAGCCGGTCTGTGTGGACGAATGGGAATCCGTGGGGCCCGGGCGGGGCGTGTTCCACCAAGACTTCGGCGGCTTCGCCGACCCTAACACTCTGATGATCAACAAGGTCGCCTGCGCCGACGTGCTGCCCTGCTGGAGCCAACCGCTACCGCTGGACACCACTGGCATGAGCGCCGATCGGGTTGTGTTCGACGCGTTGGTAAAGCGTCACCGCGGCGCGGGCAGCGGGGAACCCAGCAGTTTCTACGCCATGAACGCGACAGACGGCCTGCATGCGGCGCGTATGACGCAAATGGGCGCTGCTTACGTACTGGCTGGGCAAACCTGAACAATCCGGTCGTTAGGCTCGAGTTTGTCAGCCCTTTACTGACTGAAACAGCACATTCAGGGCGATCACAAAAAGCCCACCGCCGATGAAGACCTTGAAATGCCAGGAGGTGAGCGGCAGCGAAGCGGTAAGGTCCCGAGAACGCCGATATTGCTGCCGACCCATTACCAGCATAGCTCCGCCAAGGGCGGCCAGCGTCAGGCCGAGCAGCATGCCGTTGTTCACTTCCATGCAAGGCTCCTCAAGTTTGAGATGGACCTGTTCTATCAACGAGGGAAATTGTCAATTCAGTGTAACTACCTGACAATTAACCGGGGCCGCTCTGGAGCGCAAATCGACACACAGAATGAGTGCGGCTCACCGCGCGGCGCAGATGCGGCGCTGCACTATCGTGCCGCGCTACAGGCGGCGGTGGACACGGCGCTCGCGCGGTACAAGCATTGCCTTATCACCGATATGCACAGCTTCAACTCGGTGTCGCAGCCGCACGAGCCAGACCCGACACTGGATCGGCTGGAACTGTGCCGGAGTTTCGACGACCTTCTCGCGCCGTTGACCAAGCGGATCGCCGCCAACGCGGCTCGGCTGCAACTGCACACCCCAGCCTACAGACCGCACCGCACCCTGGGCTATCGCCGGCCATCACCCGAGGCGACGTTGCCACGCCCGGCGGGGCCAGCCTAAGCTATGGCTTGGCAAGCTCCGCCGGGCGGGCAACGGCACGGGTCGGTGCTCTCATAATCCGTGGAGTCGCTTTCCGGGGCAGGTCACCTGCACCCGAGACCAAGTCCGGCCTTTCCGTGCTTGCCTCGCAAGGTTTCGTAGCCTGGCTGCATGCGGCGCAGACCAGTTTGCTGATCTTAACCTAGCCGGCGGGCGCAGTTAGGGCATTACCACGGGCGCAGGCGCGGCCGCCCCCATCGCATACGCCGTACCTCCGGTTCGAAAACTCGGTACGCTTTTCAGGCAAGTGCGATTCGAACCAGGCCGCCCCGTCGTCACGTCCAAGAGATTGAAATAACAGGGATTCCGAAAAGCGTACCTAATCGGCCAAGTCAACAGGTCCGGAGAGAATGGGCCGTCGGAGAGCCGATTTCCGCGGTCGTTCCGCCCCTGCCGGTCAACAGGTTCGGCGGCAAACCTTGGCCCAACCTGGGGTTTTCAGAGCGACTCCCATCAGCGGAGAGCCTGACGTCGGCTAAAACTGGCGGAGGAAGTGCAACCAGATGCAAACATTCTCTTGCAAAAAGCGGCACATTGGAACTGCCGCGGAGCGGCAGTCCCTTGCCCAAACGATCGTTCAGTGTTGGACAGCTTCACCACGGATGCTGAGTAACGTCGAGCCATCCTGCTCGACCAGTTTCGGTCGGATCGGCACCGTCAACCGAGTCGGTTTATTGCTGACTTCGTAAAGCGCCAGCAACTCCGCGTCTCGCAGCGACACAACGCGCGAGCGATTGCGGTCCGGCGTCGAAAGCAGCGCCGCCGCACCCTGGAAGTCGATCGGCCCGACTTCCGGCCGGCGCATTAGTCGGCCACGCCGCAGAGGCGGTAGGTCCGCGGGTGGCAACCCTTGGAAGAGGAGCGGAGCGATGACCTCGGCTGGCCGTTCCACTACCCATTCCGCCGAACTCGCCTTAGCCGGCCGCCGCGACCTGCCCCGTACTCCGGTCAACAAGCCACCCTGGGTCACATTCTTGACGTGGCAAAGCACCTCGTCCGGCGCCGTTAGAACTAGGCTGAACAGCAGCTTGTCACCTGGTTGCAGCGGCATGTTGGTGATGATGGTGGAAAGCATCGCCTCGCCATGATCGCCCTGCCACCATTGGCACCATAGCCGATGCACTTCGTTTCCGTCGGCGTGCCAGCCGTGTTCGGATCCCATCTGCGGCATGGATCGGTCGTAGCGCCTTGCGCCTCCAAGGCCGATCCAAGCCGAAATCAGGCTTTCCTCGCCCTCTGTCGAGGCGGCTCCCAGGGTCGGCACGCACCAACTTCCGACGATGCCGTTGAAGCGCATGCCGGAATGCGCGCCGGCGACAGCCCCGGCCCAGTTGCGGCTTAGCTGTCTGGCGGTTAGCCGTCGAGCCGAGCCTCCACCCAATGCGAAGTTGTTTCCCTGGAGGAATCCGTCGTCCCGCGGCAGCGGTGCATTCTGCGTCAACTCCGCCGTAATGAATTTGATCGGTTCCTCAACGAACATCCCCCGCCAATGCGCGCTCAGCGCCGGCTCGCGCTGCGGGTCGGGCCGTGGCGGCAGGCCATGAGCCGCGAGCGCTTCAGCCGATGCCGTCGCCGGATCGAACTCCGCCTCGGGAGCTTCACATCCGGTGAAGACAACGTCGCGACCAGGCGGAAGCGTAGCCCCATCGGGCGCCCCGGCGAGGCTCACTTCGCCTCGCCGGCCAGCTCGCGGCGGGCCGCGAGCAGCATCTCATTGAACACCGAGCCCTCCGGCAGAGTCTTCAGCTTTGCCGTTACCTGGACCGCCAGTTCCACGCCGGCATCATTGTCTGCCGGATAGTGCAGGCCGGCGACCAGGCGGTTGCGGGCGATTCGCCAGGCGAGCGTCAGCAACAAGGGTCGCCAGCGCTTGGCGTTGTCCACCGGCATCGCCTCAAGCAGCAGCAGCGCCATCAGCGTGGCCTGCGTTGCGTGGCCACTCGGGAACGACGGGTGACCGGGAACCGGCACCACCGGAGCCAGGGCCGGGCGCTGCTGCGAAGGCCTTGGCCGGGGCGCTACGCCTTGGCGGGGATTGGCCTTGAAGTGCTGTGCTGCCAGCAGGCCGACCAGCCCGGCGACTTCCAGCAGCGCTGCCGTGGAAGCGCCACCCACCGGGCCTAGGAGTTGGCCGAAATAGCTGGCGATGGCGGCATAGGTGCCGTTCTGGGCGAGGATTTCGCCGTAGGCATCCGGGCGCTCGTCCTGGGCGGCGGCGAACATCTCATCGAGGACCGCGTTCAGGCGCGCGTCTTCAGCCTCCCAACCGCTGAGGTCAAGGGCGATGGTCTTGCGCCAGTCAGTCTGACTGAACTCGTCCATCGCCTGCCAAGCGCGCCACTCGCTGCTCCATTCCTTGGCTGTCCATTGCGGCGCCAGGTTGCCAGGCCGGGTGCTCAGTTCGACCGGCTGGGAGCTATCCGGGACCACGAGCCGCTTGCCGTCATCGCTAAGGTCGCGCGCCTCCTCGATGTGAATCGGCAGACCGATGCGGGCGGGAGGGGCGGCACCGCCCACGAGGACCATGTTCCCCATGTTTCCCATGTTCCCCATGTTCCCCATGTTCCCCATGTTTCCCATGTTTCCCATGTTTCCCATATTGCCTGCCATTGCCTGTTCTCCTGTTTGTTGTGGCCGAGGCTAGTCCGGCATTCCTGCGGCGCGCAAATGCGCAACGTATTGGCCTCGAATGGGCTCGCGCAGCGGCGTCCGCGCTGCGAAACTGACTAGGCTGAAGTGCGGCTCGTACCGTCGCAGCGTCGCGGCCACGTCCCGCGCTTCGGCCAGCTGGCCAGCTGCCACCAGCGCCACCACCAGCGTGCGCAGGTTGGACGTATAGTGCCCGTTCAATGCCGCCGCCTGGCGGGCCCATTCCACGGCGCCGGCGTAGTCGCCGGCGGCGTAGAGCGACTGCGACACCATCTGCCGGGTGAAGTACCCGAACGGGTCGAGCGGCGAGACGCGCATTGCTCGCTTCGCGTCGACCAATGAGCCGGAGATGTCGTGCAGCCAGTTCCGCGTCGCACTTCGCAGGGTCAGCGCGAGGTGGCTGTTGGGGCTGCGCGCCACCGCGAGGTCCAGCAACTGCAGCCCAGCGGCATAGTCGCGCCGAGCGAAGGATAGCATCTGGCCCTTCGTCGCCAGCGCAACTGCGTTGTCCTGCTCCAGTGCCAGCGCGGCATCGGCGTAGCGGGTGGCATCGATGGTGTCGGCCTCGACATTCGGACTCCAGCCTTGGCCGATCCGCAGCAGGTGCCACACCGCCAGATGCGCGAGCGGGCTTGCGAAGCGCGGCGCCTCGGCGATGGCGCGCCGCAACAGGGCGGGCGTCTGGTCGAACTCGGATGGGACCAGGCGGAACATCACATCCTGGGCCCGCAGCAACAGGTCGTAGGCGGTCAGGCTGCCCGGGTGCCTCCGCATCGCCAGCCTCAGCTCGTTCTCGCGCAAGGAAGGCGCTACCGCCGCCGCGACCGCGGTGGCGATGGTGTCCTGCATCTCGAAGAGCTTGCCCGCTTCGCCCTGATGCTGGCCGGTTAGGACGCTGACGCCGCGCTCGGCTTCCGCCAACTCGAAGGCGAGACGCAATTCGCCCCCGAACATCTGCACGCTGCCGGTCAGCACGTACCTCACCCCCAGCAGCGCCCCCAGGCTGCGCGGGTCATGTACCTCGGGCCCGCCACGGGCGGCCACCGCCATTGCGGTGGCGCGGGCGATGATGCGTAGATGTTCGACCCCGCTCAGGCTGTGGACCACGCCTTCCATGGCTCCCGCCGCGAGCCAGGCAGTTTCCGCGGTCTTCGGCCAAACCTGGAAGGGCATTACCACGATCGAGGGGAGCGATCCCTCCGCAGACGGGGCGCCCCCCCTCTCTACAGTGGCTGGCGAAGGCGCCAGGCCACTGCGTTTGATCTCCACCGCCAGTTGCTGCGTCGCCTCTGAAGGCTCCATGTCCAATTCGGCGCCGAGTACCTCGTAGAGCGCAGAGTAAGCCCGCAGCGCGATGCCGATCTCACCGTCGCGGGCGGCCAGTTCCATGACAACCCGGCACGCGGCCTCGTGCATCGGGTCCAGCCGCAGCGCCGCTTGAGCAAAGGCACGCCGCAGCTGCGGCGCCCGGCTGACGTCGGAAAAGCCACGTTCAAGCCGGCGCTGCATCTCCTTTTGAGTACCCTGCCGGATCTCGATCACCCAATCCGCGAACAGCGAGCCGAGTTCTTCGTACTCCGCCAGCAGCCGCATCGTGCCCGTGGGCTCTACCTGTTCGGCCGCCGCTGCATCTCCCGCCGCCAAGGCTGCGAGCAGATCTTCGACATCGAGCCGGTAGCGCCCCGGTGTCAGCCAGAGTTCGTCGCGGCCAGCCAACAGCTCCCGACAGCCGCCTGCGGCCAGCCCCTCCCGCAGCTCGAACAGCGCCTGGCGCAGCGAGTTGCGGGCTTGAGCATCGCTGACATCGCTCCAAAAGAGCCCGGCCAGCCTTTCCCGGGACACCGGCGCCGAGGCCTGGAATGCCAAATAGGCGAGCAGGGCACGCGCTTTGCGGCTGGCCAGCGGTAGCGGGCCGGCGCCCAACGAAAGCCGCACCCCGCCAAGCACGGCAATTCGCAATACCGGCAGGGAACACCGCTCGTTACTGTCCAAGAGCGGGTCGGATGATTGCATACCAATAACGGACATGAGCGCTCGAGGGCTCCGATGCGGCGCACCAAGCATTAACGGACGGTGATCCGAGACGCAAAGCGGTCATTCCGGCGCAGTGGGGTGCGTTAACGCTTGCCTAACGTCCAGCCGACGCTCCCCCACCAAGCTGCGCCGAACCCCAAATGGATCGGTTCGCGACATGCAGCTTCCCGACGCGCCTCAGCTTCCGCCCGAACTCGGCGCGGTCTCGGCCGACTTCCTTGAGACGGAGGGACCGGATCTGCTGGCCCGCTGGGGCCGTCACCAGGAGTTCTGGGACCAACGACTGGCTGCTGGGCTTGACCCGTATTTCCGCACAACCACCACCCGCCTCGGCCCTGAGGCCGAGGCGATCGACCGTGCCGAGGAGCGCTTCTCCGGCGTCAATTTCTCTTCACAGGACTATCTTTCGCTCTCCAACCATCCGCTGGTGTGCGCGGCCGCGGTATCGGCGGTGACGCATTGGGGCGTGCACAGCGCCGGCTCCATCGTGCTTCAGGGCGGCAGCCTGCCGCTGCGTGCCCTGGAGGACCGGCTGGCGGACCTGTTCTGCGGCCGCGAAGCGACCGTCTTCCCCACCGGCTGGGCGGCCGGCTACGGCGCCATCCGCTGCCTGGTGCGGGAGGACGACCATATTGTCCTCGACATCCTTTCGCATGCCTGCCTGCAGGAAGCGGCGGCGAATGCCACCCGGCACATCCACCGCGTGCCCAACTGCTCGCACGAGGCGGTACGGCGTCGGCTACAGACAATCCGCGCAGCGCATCCGCGCGCTGGCATCCTGGTGGTCACCGAAGGCCTGTTCTCCATGGACTCCACTGTGCCCCAGTTGCGCAGCATGCAGGAGGTCTGCCGCACCTTTGGTGCAACGCTCATGGTCGATGTCGCCCATGACTTCGGCGCGCTGGGCGATGGCGGCATGGGCTTCGTCGGCGACCAGGGGATGCTGGGCGAGATCGACGTGGTCATGGGGTCGTTCTCCAAGACCTTCGCTTCCAACGGTGGCTTCGTGCTGAGCCGCGTGCCCGGGCTGAAGCAGGCGCTGCGGGTTTTTGCCGGGCCGCTCACATTCTCCAACGCCCTTTCGCCGGTGCAGGCAGCCACGGTGCTGGCGGCGCTCGACATCGTCCGCTCACCGGAGGGCGCGCAGCGGCGGCGGCGGTTGATGGCAAATGTGTTGCGCCTGCGCGAGGGTCTGACGGCGCGTGCCTTCTCCGTACGCGGTCAGCCCAGCGCGATAGTGCCGGTGGAGTTGGGCAGCCTGGCCGAGGCCCGCCGAATGACGAGGGCTGCACTGCGGCTGGGGGCGCTGGTCAACTTGGTCGAGCACCCGGCCGTATCGCGCAGCACCGCCCGCTGGCGACTGCAGGTGATGGCGGACCATGAGCCGGCGCAGATCGACCGCATGGTCGAAATCGCCGTCGCCGCCCGCGAGCAGGTCGCCGAGGAGCACCTGCTGCCGCTCGCCTAAACCCACACCGCTGCAGTTCCAAAGCACTCCCTCCTGAGGATCAAGCACCATGGCATCTCCACCCATCACCAGCCGCTCCCGGCACGGGAACGACCAACGCGGTCTTGTGGCTGGCGCAACACCCGGCCTGCCCTTCGGCCGCTTCGGGCCGATGTTCGAGGATGCGCCGCCGTGCCCCAAGGTGCCGGACCCGGTGCTGGCCGACCTGGCGGCGGCGATGGTGAAGGCCGACAAAGGCGCGCCGATCACGAAGACCGAAACGGTCGACGAGAATGACCGCATCCCCGCCGGCTACACCTACTTCGGCCAGTTCGTGGACCACGACATCTCGTTCGACCCCACGCCGCTGAACGCGCAGCATGTGGACCGCGATGCGCTGGTGGATTTCCGTTCGCCGGCGCTCGACCTCGACAGCTTGTATGGCCGCGGTCCGGCCGACCAGCCCTACCTGTATGAGAAGGATGGCCTGCGCCTGCGGCTGGGCAAGCCGATGAATACACTGCAAGTCCCAATCTCGGCTGTGGTTGGCGCCACGCACGATGTCCACCGTCTGAAGGACGGTATCGCCATCCTCGGCGACAAGCGCAATGACGAGAACAAGATCGTCAGCCAGATCCACCAGGCATTCATCGCCCTCCACAACAAGGTGGTGGGTTCCGACGCGATCATCGATGAGTTCGGCGGCGACCGCAGCACGGATGCCGCGCGCTTCGCTTCGGCAGTTGCCATTGTGCGCTGGCACTACCAGTGGGTGGTGGTGCACGACTACCTCGACCGCATCTGCGAGCCGGGCATGGTGGCGGAGGTGCTGAATGCCGGCGCTACGCCGCGGCTGCAGCACTACCTGAAAGCCGACGCAGACTTCCCCTACATGCCACTGGAATTCGCCGGCGCGGCCTACCGCTTCGGCCATTCCATGGTGCGGCCCAGCTATTCGCTGAACGGCGAGGTCATCGCGCCACCCGGCACCGACAAGCTCGTGCAACGCATCCCCACCTTCAGCCGCGATCCCTCGCCGCTCGCCAACCTGAACGGCGGCGGGGAATTGCCCGATTTCTGGGGCATCGACTGGTCGTTCTTCCTCGATGACGTTGCGAAGCGCCCCGGCGGCACCGAGGTCGGCGGAGCGCGCGTGCAGATTCCCCAGCCGTCCTACCGGATTGACGCGCTGCTAGCGGAGCCGCTGAAGGACCTGCCGGAGTTCTTCGCCCCCGGCGTCGCAGCAGGCAGCCCGGGATCGATTGTCGGCAATCTGGCGTTCCGAAACCTCAAGCGCGGTCAGCTGCTTGGGCTGCCTTCGGGCCAGGCGGTGGCACGCCGCCTCGGCATTGTCCCGCTCACCGACGACGTGCTTTGGTCCGCAGGCTCCCGTATCCCGCTGCCACAGGACGCGGGCGATGAGGACCGGGAAGCACTGGCCGCCACCACCTCCGCGCGAGCGGCGTTTCGCGCTAAGTGGGTCGACGGCAATGGCGCGGCACTGCGGGAGAACACCCCGCTCTGGTTCTACATACTGCGGGAAGCCGAGTTCTTCGGCGCAACGGAGCCTACTCGGGGGGGCAGCGCCTTCGGCGGCCAGCATTTGGGCCCGGTCGGCAGCCGCATCGTCGCTGAGACGATCATCGGCTTGTTGTGGCTCGATGCATCCTCCTTCCTGCGTTCGTCACGCGGCTTCAGACCGCTATCCGCCATTGCCGGCGAAGGCTCGCTGACGCTCGGGCGGCTCATTGGGTTTGCCCTGTCATGAGCAGCAACCATCGCTTGCTCTTCGGTTGCGTGCTCGGCCTGCCGCTCCTCGCTGGAGGTTTGCTGGTTCTGGCCGAGGACAACGTTTTCGGCGCCGCGGTTGCGCTGGTGCTCAACATGGCCGCGGTGGCGTGCGCGTTCGCGGCCATCAGCGCTCGGATCACCGGCTCGAGAACCGGCTTCGCACTTAGTGGGCTAAACCGCTACAGCTTGTCTCGCCTTCAGCTGGTGGCCTGGACCGTACTGGTGGTCGGTTTGCTGCTGACGGTAGTGGAGTGGAACCTCCTGCTCCACCGCCCGACCGAAGCGCAGGGTCTGCTGGGCATAACGGTTCCGCCCAACGTCCTCGTCCTCCTTGGCATCGCCCTCGGCTCGGGCGTGGTTGCCCCTGCCTTGATCAGCCTGCGCGCTGCGACATCAGGCGGCACAAGCGACGCGGAACTTGCCGCGGCGAAGGATCGGAAGCAGGGCCTTGCGAGCCAGACCGGACAGGCTAGCGCCGATACGTCGGTCGTTCGCGCCGGCGGCAGGATTGTTGGCAATGCCAGCCCTGCAGGCGCGACCTGGACCGACCTCTTCACCGGCGAGGACGTGGCGATCACCGGTCGTGTCGACATCTCCAAGGTGCAGCAGGCCATCATCACGCTGTTTCTTCTCTGCGCGTATTTCGCTGCTGCAGTGGCATCTCTGGATGCCAAAGCGAGCATCAGCACGCTTCCTGACCTCGGCAGAGGGCTGGTGGATCTGCTGGCGTTCAGCCACGCCGGCTACCTCGCTTACAAGGTGGTGCCGAAGACGTCGCCTGAGCCGCCTGCCACTCAACCCAACTAGCGCGGAAGGGAATAGCCATGCCCCATGTCGTTCTCGTCGCCCATCAAGAGTCTGTGCCATTCAAGGAGTTGGCCAAGCTGGCGGGAGTTCTGCAGAAGCAGGTGTTGGAACACCTGCAGCCCTTCTGGCAATGCAGCGCCACGGTGACCGCCGAAGCCGAATGGAACCGCGTGCCCAATGGTAGTTGGCCAATCGTGTTCATGAACAATCTGCCCGGCCCATTGGCCGGGCAGCACCTACAGCACAATGGTCGCCCCATCGCCTATGTTGAGACCGGCCCCTGGCAAAGCGTGATCGCCAGTCATGAATGCCTGGAGATGATCGTCGACCCCAACGGCCAGTCGCTGCTGCGGCCTACCCACGCAGCTGGAACCCTTGGGGGCGCGGACATGCCCATCGAGTACCTCGTCGAGATCTGCGACCCCTGTGTTGCACCGGAACATGCCTATCCAATCGACGACGTTTGGGTCTCCGACTTCGTTACCCGGCAGTATTACCAGCCAACGCAGGGCGCGGCACGCTGGAGCTTTGCCGGCCGTGTCGGCGGCCCGGGCCAGGTTCTGCCGCACGGTTACCTCACCTGGTACAACCTCAGCGATGGGCGTTGGTACCAGTCCCAAGCCGATGCCGCCGGCACGACCAGCGTCGTGCATATTCCTGCGCCCGATGTGTCGGGCCAACCAGCCCGCCTGGCGATTGACCGGTTGGGCGCCGTGAAGCGCCATGCCTGCTTCGCCAGCAAACCACGACCGTTCGCCCAGGTTGGCGGGACACCGCAGCACTGCGCCATCGACCTGGATGCAGAACTCGCAAGGCATTCGGCGACTTTCCAAAGTAAAGCCTCCCCCGCCAAAGCGCTGGCCAAGTCCGTGAAGAAAACAACGGAAAAATCTAAAGCAAGAACAAAGGAAAAATCTCAATGAGAACGCTTATGACCCCGCGCGCCGTGTTGCTGATGTCCGTCGCCACGCTCACGCTCGCCAGCGGATGCACGATGCTCGACAGCGTCCAGGACGCTGGCCTGGCCGGCAAATCGGACGATGCCGTGCTGGAATACGCACTGCCCATGTCAGTGGTAACCATCAAGATCGTCGATGAGGCAGCAAGGCCCGCAGCCCCCGGGAACGCTGCACGATTGCCGGACCCTCGCGCCGGCGCCGGTCTGCCCCGGCCCGGCGAAGCTGGCGCGCCTGCTTCGCAGGCGAGCCCGCCGGCTGGCCGCCGACCGAACAACACGGTGGCGAACAGATACACCATGTACTACGCCGTCCAGGACATCGCCGACAGCGCGCAACGCTATCGGCTGAGGTACACCGGCTCGGCATTCTCCGATGACCGCTTCGTGGCGCGGGTCAACGCCGACGGACTCCTGACGGGCCTGAACGCAACGCCGCGCGATCAAGGCCCGGCCGTGTTTGCCAAGGTAGGCGAACTGGCGGTCGAGATCGCGCGCAATGTCGCCGCGTTCGGCGCCGCACGCCCTGCTGAACCGGAGCCCTCGATGACCCCGGTGCTGAACTTGGCGCTGGATCCTGCGGCCTGCGGCCAACTGCCCTGCGCGCCCTCGGCCGAACAGGCCATGCTGCTGGCGCGCTACGGCTACAGGGTACGATTTGAGGCGCTGAGTCCGAATTCCGCCACAGTTCCATCTAGCCGCAGCACTTGCGGCGAGGGGATCTGCTTCCGGTCGCGCCAGCCGATTCGCTTCATTGTCGAGCACCGGATTGGCGACGCAGCCCCTTCGACGAGCGTTCGGCCCGGTACGTCCGGCTCGGCCGCTGCTTCCGAAGAGTGGGTGACCGAGGTCTCGGACGTGATCCGTGTGGCTAACTTCGCACCCATATTCGCTGTTCCGATTAGGCGCTCGGCCGGCGTCGAACGCGCCTCCAGGCTGGAGATCGCGGCCGGTTACCTGGTCTCGCATGATTTTGCCAAGCCTTCAGAGGCGCTTGCCGTCATCCAGGCGCCCATTGACGTTGCTCGAAGCATTGCCAGCCTTCCGGGCGCGGCGATTCAAGCGGCAATCGGCCGCATCGGTGACCAGCAAAGGCTGCTGGAAGCCCGTGGCCATTTGCTTGACGCTGACAATGCACTGACAATCGCGCGGCAGGCGGCTCCGGTAAATCAGCAGGCCGGCGTCGCACAGGCCCAGGCAAACCTTGCCAGCCAGCAAAAGGCACTTGCCGACGCCGAACGCTCCGTCGCTGAGGCGCGCAACCTCCTTCGGCAGGCGCAGGGTAACCAGTGAGTGACGCGTTGGACAGATTGGTTCCCACAGGCTGAGTAGGTGGCCATGGCGGACGGGGCGCGGTTAGCCGCGCCCCGCTTCGTCAACGACTAAACCAAGTGAGTGGCGTCGTCTTCGTTCATAGCGCGGTCCCAGGCCTGACCAGCGGTCTCAGATACTCGTGGTACGTGACGGTGGCGCCGGCCGCGGTGCCCACCTGCGGCGCCCCCACCTTGGCGCCTCCACGGGCAGTGATGGCGGCCGCCATCGCCGCAGCACCCGGCCCGTCGACCACCCAGGAGCGTATGGCGATGATGCCCGCTGCGAGCAGGTCCGCATCCACCGCGGCCTGAATCGCAGCGAAGACCCCGCGCTGGCGAAAGCTCGGCCGCACCCAGGACAGCAGCCCATGCGCTTCTCCGCTCTCGGGCTTCAAGCGGCAGGCCTGCAACCCGGCTAGCTCGCCGTCCACCTCAGCGCACCAGCTGATCAGATCCGGCGGTGGCGCCGTCACAGCGGCGTGGCGCGCCAGCCCGGCCTCGACATAGCTGGCCTCGCCCTCGCGCCAGAGCACTTCCGCGGGCGAGCCAGCCAGCGGCGTGTAGCGTTGCACCAAGATGGTCATGTCGTTCAGCTCCAGGAAATGGTGACGCTGCCATTGGCGCCCGCTGCCGCACCGCGCTGATTGCCTACGCCGCTGCCAGGCCCTCCGGCCGCGCCGACCACGATGGTGATGACGCTGCCGGGCGTCAGCGCCCCGCCGGCAAAGCTCTTCACAGCGCGGCCGCCGGCACCGCCATTGCCAGCAAAGCTGTCGTAGGTGCCCGATTTGTCGGAGGATTGGTCCCAGGCGCCGATGCCACCGCCGGCCCCGGCGCCGGCAGCGTTGCTGTCGCCACCCGTGGCGCCACCGGCCGTGCCTGTGCCGCCTGCCGGGGCCGTGGCGCCACCGCCCCCGCCATAACCGATGACGCCGCCAAAGGCCGAATATCCGCCCGTACCGCCGGGGCCCACATTGCCGCCGCCGCCACCACCGGCGCCATTCACCGCGGCGGTCAGGCTGGCGAAGTAGGGCACGGTAAAGCTGTAGGTGCCTGGGCTGGCATAGGTGGCCGAGCCCGGCGTCGCGTAGCCGGTGACAAAGTCGTACAGCGCCTGGGCGGCTGCGAGCGGGGCGCTGCCGCGGGCGACGCACCAGTCGCTCAGCGCCGACATGTTGCGCGCCGTCGGCGCTGCGCCTTTGCTGGCGGCGGCCAGGTAGGTAGCCTCGAGATCAGGCATCGCGGCGGCGCTCCAGTGCCTGCAGCCGCGCCTTCAGCGCGTTCAACTCCGCGGCCAAGTCGTGGATGGCACCGAGCAGGATGGCATCCAGGCCGGAGGCGGAGACGGCAAGATGGCCCTCGCTGTCCCTGGTCACCGCTAGCGGATGTGCGGCCTGCACCGCCTGCGCCAGCACGCCCAGCTCCCGCCGGCGGCCGCGGCCGATCCGCTGGAAGGTGACCGGCAGGATGCGCAGCGCCTGCTTCAGGCCAAGCCGAGCCGGGCGGATGTCGGCTTTGAGCCGCTGGTCGCTGCTCCAGGAGACATTGCCGGCTACCGCCAGCCCGGTGCTGCTGAAGGTGCCGATGGCGGTGCCGCCGGCGGAGGCCACCAGCGTATTGGCGCTGGCGGCTGACAGCCCGTTCTGCTGGCCGCCAACTTTGAGCGCCGGGGCCGCGGCGGTCCCGGCAGGCAAGGCAGCGACGCCAGCCGAGAGGGTCATGCCGGTGCCGACCGTCAACGCCCCGCCGACGGTCGCAGCACCGGTCAAGGTCAGCGCCGGGGCGGTCAGCGCGCCATCGGTGTCGAGCGTCGGCAGATTGGCCGCGCCTGGCGCCAGCATCAGGTACTTGGTCCCGGCACCCCAGTTGATGGCCGAGGTGCCACCGGCGGTGTTGCGCCTGATCTGCGCCCGGGTCAGCGTGCCCGGCGAGCCGGCCGTGTAGATGCCCTCGCCGATCTCGAACGCGGTTGGCGCGGTCAGGCTGTCGACCACGACATAGGCCAGCCGCGCCCCGGTAGTGGCGCCAGCGCCGGCTGGGTCGAGATAGCCGGTGATGGCGGTGCCGATGGCATAGGTGCCGGTCCCGGTCGTGGTGGTGGCCACCAGGACGCGGTCGGCCAGGACAACAGGCGTGCCCATCAGAGATCCTCTTCCAGGGAGAAGTCGGCGCGCCACAGCGCGTTGGCGACGCGGGTGAGCGTGGGAGCGCGGCTGAACACGCCAAAACAGCCGGTGCGCGCGGGGTCTGTGTGGAGCCTGGCGGCAAACACCTGGCCGGTGCTGCCGGCGGCGAGCGCCGCCTGCTCGACCTGAGCCGCCTCGGCGGAGGTCAGGGTGTCGCCGGTGAAGGAGAGGGTGCGGTAGGGCCGGCCGCGCTGGACATCGCGCACGCCGGTCAGCGGGGCGCGGGCGTTGCTGCCGGGGTCGCTGGCGCCGAGGCTGTAGCCGTAGGAGGCCTGGCGCGTGGTGACGAGCGCCGGCCCGACCCAGAGCCTGCCCAGCTGGAGGTAGGCGTCGCTGGCCGTGCCGGTGAGTTGCAGGCGGAGGTAGCGGGCGCTGATCGGCGTGGCGCTGGCCCAGGCCCAGAGGCCAAAGCTGGCCATGGCGGTGCCGAGCGACTGGCTGCCGGTGTCCAGCGCAACACTGCCGTCCAGTGTCGCCGCGTCCGCGGTCAGCCGCACCGTGGCGCCGCTGCTCGGCAACAGCCCATCCCGCGGCGCGGCGATGGCCACCAGACCGATGCCCTGGGCGCTGCCGAGATCGACCCGCAGGTTGATGGTGGTGGCGCCCCAGGCGGTGCTGCGCCAGATGTCGCTGATCTGCGGGGTGAGGACGGCGCGCAGGCCAAGCCCGGCCGCCTCGCTGCTGACAGCAAGGTTCGCCGCCGAACCCTCCGCCAGGTTCGACCAACTCAACAGGATGCCCATG
Organism: uncultured Rhodospirillales bacterium; assembly: GCA_903835235.1. Taxonomy (GTDB): domain Bacteria; phylum Pseudomonadota; class Alphaproteobacteria; order Acetobacterales; family Acetobacteraceae; genus CAIMOR01. The sequence goes on along the minus strand of CAILMF010000028.1, from coordinate 16 downwards.
GATTACCCCCAGAGGG
>CAILMF010000027.1 GCA_903835235.1 uncultured Rhodospirillales bacterium | reverse complement strand
CGGTCGCGCCACCGCCGGCCACCGCGGCGCCGGCACCGGCCGCCGCCGCGCCGAACGAGGCGGTGCTGGCCGAGGAACGCCCCTGGGCAGTCAATTGCGCCGCGCCGCAGAACGGCCAGCGGGATTGCCAGATGACCACGACCGTGGTGCTGCGCCAGAACAATGAACGCCTGGCCCGGGTGATCCTGCGGCGCCAGCCGGAGACGCGGTCGCTGACCATGATCTTCCAGCTGCCGCATGGCGCCTGGCTGCCCGGCGGCGTGCAGTGGCAGGTGGATGAGGGCGAGGCCCAGCGCCTGCCCTTCAACACCAGCGATGCCGAGGGCCTCTACGCCGGCATCGCCGTGACCGACGACGTGCTGGGCGCGCTGCGCCGCGGCACCTCGCTGCGCCTGGCGGTGGTGGCCGCGGCGCAGCGCCAGGTGCTGAACATTCCGGTGGCGCTGGCCCGGATGAACGAGGCCTTCGGCGAGTTCGTCGCGCAGGAACGCGCGCGGTAAAAGGGACGCAGGAGCGCGCGCGGTAGGACGCGGCCTGCAACGGCTAGGGTGGCGCCGCGCCATGGGTGGCAAGTGCCGGTCAGCCCTGCCGCCGCGCTGCCCTCGGCGTTGCCGGCCAGTTGCGGACCTTGCGGCATGGCGTTGCGCCGCCACCTTTGTCGTGGCCGTGGTTTTGAGGCAGGCTGGGCGCAACCGCGCGGCCTGGCCAAAGGCAACGCCCACAAGGAAACCGCCGTGAAGCACCTGCTCGCCGCCCTGCTTGTCCTGCTCACCCCCGCCGCGAATGCCGCCTGGCCGGAGCGCCCGGTCACCTTGGTGATCCCGTTTGCCGGCGGCGCCGCGGCCGATGTGATGGCCCGCGCCATGCAGCCGCACCTGCAGGCCAGCTTCGGCCAGCCTGTCGTCATCCTGAACGTGCCCGGCGCCAGCGGCTCCATCGGCATCGACCGCATCGCCAAGGCGCCGCCGGATGGCTACATGGTGGTGCTGCCGGGCGATGCCGGCGTGGTGGTGCGCCCCAGCATGCAGCCGCCGGTGCCCTACGACCCCCAGCGCGACCTGGCACCCATCACCATGGTCGGCCGCACCCCCAACGTCATCACCATCTCGGCCCGCCTGCCCTATCGCAGCCTGGCCGAACTGGTGGCCGATGCCCGCGCCCGGCCCGGCCAGTTGACCTACGCCCATGCCGGGCTCGGCACGTCCCAGCATATCGGCGCCGAGGTGCTGAAGCAGATGGGCAACCTGGACATCACCGGCGTTGCCTACCCGGTTTCCTCGCAGCAGCTGATGGATGTGATGGAGGCCCGGGTGACCCTGCAATTCGGCAACATCATCATCCAAACCCCGCGGCTGCGCGACGGCACGCTGCGGGCGCTGGCGGTCAGCGGCGCCACCCGGGCGCCCAGCCTGCCGGATGTGCCCACCGTGGCCGAGCAGGGCTTTCCGGGCTTCGATGTCACCGCCTGGTATGGGCTGTTCGCCCGCGCCGGCACCCCGCCGGAGGTGATCGCGCGGCTGCACCACGACTTCGTCGCCGCCATCGGGGTGCCGGAGGTGCGCGCCCGGCTGGTGGACCTGGGGGTGGAGGTGGTGGCCAATACGCCGGCCGAATTCGCCACCGTGGTGGCGCGGGACATTCCGCGCATGCGCCAGGTACTGGAAAAGGCCGGCGCCATCGGGCCATAACGCGCGGCCCGCCCCTTGCGGGCCCCGACTGGAACCCGCCATGCCCGAAAGCCCCCGGCTGACCCGCGACCTGGTGGTGGCTGCCTATGAGCTGTTGCTGGGCCGCCCGCCGGAAAGCGAAGCCGCCATCCAGCACCAGCTGGCCAGCGCGGAAGCCGATGCCGCCGGGCTGGGCCTGCGCTTCATCCGCAGCCCGGAATTCCGCCAGCGCTTCGCCGCGCTGACCGCCGACCTGCCGCCCAGCGGCAAGCCGCGCCAGCCTCCGCTGTTCCTGGGCGACCGGGTGCTGGCCGAGACCTGGCGCGGCGAGCGGATCTACCTGGCGCCGACCGACCTGGACCTGACGCCAACCCTGCTGCGCGACGGCCGCTGGAAGCCGCGGGTGGAAGCCACGCTGGCCCGGCTGGTGCGGCGCGGGCAATGGGTGGCGGATGTCGGCGCCAATGTCGGCCCCTTCACCCTGGCGCTGGCCGCCGCCGTCGGCCCGCAGGGGCTGGTGGACTGCTTCGAGCCCAACCCCGCCCTGGGCCGGCTGCTGGCCGCCACGCTGCACGTGAATGCGCTGGGCGGGCATGTGACGCTGCACCCCCAGGCAGCGCTGGACCGCAGCGGCAGCGCCGGCTTTGCCGTGGTGCCGGACCGGGCCGCCAGCGGCGCCCTGCTGCCCGCCAGCGCCCTGCATACGGACCGCATGAGCGTTGCCGCCATTCGCCTGGACGAGGCGCTGGCGCAATGCCCGGCGCTGGACCTGCTGCGCCTGGATATCGGCGGTTGCGAGCCGCTGGCGCTGCGCGGCGCCGAAAGCCTGCTGGGCCGTTCCGCCGAGCTGATGATCCTGACCGCCTGGTGCATGGGCGCCATGCGCGGCCGGGCCGATGTGCCGGGGCTGCTGACCTGGCTGGCCGAGATGAAGTTCCGGGCCTGGTGGCTGAACGCCGAGGCCGAGCTGGAGCCGATGACGCTGGACGCCCTGCTGGCCATGCCGGATGGCGAAGTGCTGTTCAGCCGCCGGCCGCCGGCCTGACCGACTGATTCACGCCCTTCGGCGCCAGCGCCTCGGACGATCAGGCTTGGTTTGAACGACTGATTCACGCCCTGCGGCGCCAGCGCCTCGGACGATCAGGCGCGGGCTGAGCGACTGATCCACGCCCTGCGGCGCCAGCGCCTCGGACGATCAGGCTTGGTTTGACCGACTGATTCACGCCCTGCGGCGCCAGCGCCTCGGACGATCAGGCTTGGTTTGACCGACTGATTCACGCCCTGCGGCGCCAGCGCCTCGGACGATCAGGCGCGGGCTGAAGGTTGCGGCGGCCGGCGGGGCAGCCCACTTTACCCCGCCATGGATAACCTGCCACCCGTCCAGTTCTTTCCCCCCAAGCGCCCGGCCCCGCCGATGGAGCGGCCGTTGCGCGTGGTCAGCCCGTTCGAGCCGAATGGCGACCAGCCGGCGGCGATCCGCACCCTGCTGGCCGGCATCGCGGCCGAGGAGCGCGACCAGGTGCTGCTGGGCGTCACCGGGTCAGGCAAGACCTTCACCATGGCCAAGGTGATCGAGGCGATCCAGCGCCCCACCCTGATCCTGGCGCCGAACAAGACCCTGGCCGCGCAATTGTACGGGGAGATGAAGTCCTTCTTCCCCGACAACGCGGTTGAGTATTTTGTGAGTTACTACGACTACTACCAGCCGGAAGCCTATGTGCCGCGCACCGACACCTACATAGAAAAAGACGCGCAGATCAACGAACAGATCGACCGCATGCGGCATTCCGCCACGCAGATGCTGCTGGAACGGAACGACGTCGTCATCGTCGCCAGCGTCTCCTGCATCTACGGTATCGGCAGCGTCGAGACCTATTCCCGCATGGTGGTGAAGCTGGAACTCGGCGGGAAGATGGACCGCGACGTGCTGGTGAAGGGCCTGGTCGAGCAGCAATACCGCCGCAACGACAGCTTCTTCGCCCGCGGCACCTTCCGCATCCGCGGCGAGACCGTGGACATCTGGCCGAGCCATCTTGAGGACCGCGCCTGGCGCGTCAGCCTGTTCGGCGACGAGATCGACGGGCTGAAGGAATTCGACCCGCTGACCGGCGAGATCACGTCCGAGATGGACAAGGTCAGCATCTACGCCAACAGCCACTACGTCACCCCTAGGCCGACGCTGGCGCAGGCCATCAAGCAGATCAAGGAAGAGCTGAAGGACCACCTGGCGCTGCTGGAAGGCCAGGGCAAGCTGCTGGAAGCCCAGCGCCTGGGCCAGCGCACGCAATTCGACATCGAGATGCTGGAGACCACCGGTTCCTGCAAGGGTATCGAGAATTACAGCCGCTACCTGACCGGCCGCGCGCCGGGCGACCCGCCGCCGACGCTGTTCGAATACCTGCCGGAGAACGCGCTGCTGGTGGTGGACGAAAGCCACGTCACCATCGGCCAGCTGGGCGGCATGTATCGCGGCGACTTTGCCCGCAAGACCATCCTGTCGGAGTTCGGCTTCCGCCTGCCCAGCTGCATCGACAACCGGCCGCTGAAATTCGAGGAGTGGGAGGCCTTCCGCCCGCAGACCGTTTTCGTCAGCGCCACGCCAGGCCCTTGGGAAATGGAGCGCGTCCATGGCGTGGTCGCCGAACAGGTCATCCGCCCGACCGGCCTGATCGACCCGCTGACAGAAATCCGCCCGGTGGAAGGCCAGGTGGACGACCTGCTGGCCGAATGCCGCGAACAGATAAAGAAGGGCGGGCGCACCCTGGTCACCACGCTGACAAAACGCATGGCGGAAGACCTGACGGAGTACATGACCGAGGCCGGCATCAAGGTGCGCTACCTGCACTCGGACGTGGATACGCTGGAGCGGATAGAAATCATCCGCGACCTGCGCCGCGGCGTCTTCGACGTGCTGGTCGGCATCAACCTGCTGCGCGAGGGGCTCGACATTCCCGAATGCACGCTGGTCGCCATCCTGGACGCCGACAAGGAAGGCTTTCTGCGCAGCTTTACGAGTCTGGTGCAGACCATCGGCCGCGCCGCCCGCAACGCCGAGGGCCGCGTGGTGCTGTATGCGGACCGGATGACGGACAGCCTGAAGCGCGCGCTGGAGGAAACCGACCGCCGCCGCACCAAGCAGGTGGCCTGGAACACCGCGCACGGCATCACGCCGACCAGCATCAAGCGCGACATCTCCGACGTGATGCAGAGCGTCTATGAGCAGGACTACGTCACCGTGGATGCGGTGGAGGGCGACGCCGCCAGCCACTTCGTCGGCAAGGACCTGCGCGCCAGCATTGTGGAGCTGGAAAAGCGGATGCGCGCCGCCGCCGCCGACCTGGAATTCGAGGAAGCTGCCAGGCTGCGCGACGAGGTCAAGCGGCTGGAGTTGCTGGAACTGGGCGCCGAGGCGGCAACCGGCCTGGGGCTGACCAGCCCGCTCAGCGTCAATGCCGCCGGGCGCAGCCTGCAGGAGGCGGTGCCGCGCAGCGGCGGCGGCAAGCCCAGTGGGAACAAGACCAGCCGTGGCGATGCCTGGAAGCCCAAGCCGCTGGGTCCCGGTGGCGGTGGCTATGACCCGAAGAAGGGGCGCGGCCGCAAGCGCGGCTGATTCGCTGCCGCCAAGCGCCAGCGGGGGAACCACCCCCCTCCCCTTCGCCGTTCTCCTGCCACCCCATCAAGGCAGGAGGCGCCCGTGTTTTTTCATCGCAAGGAACTGATGTTCCCGGTCAAGGTCGGCACCCCCAACCCCAGGTTCGGGCAAATGATGCTGGAGCAATTCGGCGGCGCCACCGGCGAGCTTTCCGCCTCGCTGCAATACTGGGTGCAGTCCTTCCACGTGCAGGATGCCGGCATCCGCGACCTGCTGCAGGACATCGCCATCGAGGAGTTCAGCCACCTGGAAATGGTCGGCCGGATGATCGAGCTGCATACCCAGGGGCCGGGCCGCCAGGCGGCGGAGGAATCCACCCTGTTCGCGGTGCGCGGCGTCGGGCCGCACTTCCTGGACAGCCAGGGCAACACCTGGACCGCGGCCTACCTGAACGAAGGCGGCAACGTGGTGCGCGACCTGCGCGCCAATATCGCCAGCGAGGCCGGGGCGCGGCAGACCTACGAGGCGCTGCTGAACATGTGCGACGACGACGGTACCAGGCAGGCGCTGACCTTCCTGCTGACGCGGGAGATCAGCCACACCCAGATGTTCATGCAGGCGCTTGCCAGCATCGGCAAGCTGGATGACCCGATGTTCGGCAACGTGAAGCCGGACGAAACGGTGGACCTGTACTTCAACATGTCGCGCAACGGCGCGCTGGACATGCGCGGCGCCTGGAACCAGGAGCCGACCTTCCGCTTCGTCGACAATCCGACGCCGCAGGGCCAGGTGCCCGGCGAGGTCATCAACCCCGATGACGAGAAGATGGCCGGCGCCGGCGCGCCCGCGGCCAAGGCCGGCAAGGCCAAGGCCAGCGCCGCGCCGCACTGACGCAACCGCCGCGACTGCCGCGCGTTTCCGGCCTTCAACCGGTCATGCGCGGGGGTTGCGGCGCCAATGGGCGACTATACAGGCAGGATAGATATCAACCGTCCGGCGGAGGAGGCCTTCGGCTTTCTCGCGGATATCTCCAACATGCCGCGCTATTTGCCCTCGGTGCGCCAGGCGCGCGCCGAGGGCGGCGACCGGATCGTGCTGGAGGGCGAGGCCGAGGGCCAGCCCTGGCAGGCCGAGGGCTGGATGGAGGTGGATCCCGCGCGCAGCAGCATGCGCTGGGGCAGCGACGCGCTGGTCTACTACAAGGGCGAGTTGCAGGTGACCGGCCAGGGCGAGCGCTGCCAGGTGGAGCTGCGCCTGCACCTGGTGCCGCTGCCGCATGTGGCGGCGCGCATGGTGCAGAAATCCGGCAGCGTGGAGGCCGGGTTGAAGCTGGCGCTGGAACGCACGCTGGAAAGCATCCGCCAGGCAGTGGAAGGCAATGGCCGGCAGCAGGTGCGGCCGCAGCCGGGCAGCAAGCTCTACGGCCGCAGCGCCACCATGAACCCGGACATCAGCTGAACGCGGCGCTTCCTGCGGCGGGGGCGCCGGGTTTAGCATCCCCCCAACAAGAGGGAGGGAGCGATGGTCGCACATCTGGCACGGCGCGCGTTGCTGGGCAGCCTGGCGCTGCCGGCCTTGGCGCGGGCGCAGGAATGGCCGACGCGCCCGCTGCGGATCATCGCGCCCTATACCCCCGGCGGCGGTATCGACACCACGGCGCGGCTGCTGGCGCAGGTGATGGGCCGCGAACTCGGCCAGACCGTGGTGGTGGAGAACCGCCCGGGTTCCGCCGGCATGATCGGCGCCGGCGAGGCCGCCCGCGGCCAGCCGGACGGCCATACGCTGCTGGTCGACGCCATTCCGCACGTGGCGAATCCGCAGGTGCTGACCGGCATTCCCTTCGACTACCTGACCGCCTTCGCGCCGGTCTCGCTCAGCGTCATCGTGCCGCATGTCATGGTGGTGCCGCTGTCCTCGCCGGCGCGGTCGGTCGCGGAGTTCATTGCGCTGGCCAAGGCGCGGCCGGGGCAGCTGGCCTACGGCACGCCAGGCGCGCTGACCGCCAGCCACTTCGCCAGCGCGCTGCTGGCCAACCGCGCGGGGATAGAGCTGGTGCATGTGCCGTACCGCGGCGGCACCGCGGCCCTGCCGGACCTGATGAGCGGCAACATCGCTGTCATGATGGGCACCGTCTCCTCCTCCGTCCCACTGGTGACGGAAGGTCGCATCCGCTGCATCGGCGTCACCACGAAGACACGGCTGGCCAACCTGCCGGAGGTCCCGACCATCGCCGAGCAGGGCCTGCCGGGCTACGAGATGAACGAATGGAACGGGCTGTTCACCGTGGCCGGCACGCCGCCGGCGGTGCTGGCCAGACTGTCAGCCGCGGCGCAGGCGACGATGCGCGACCCCGCGGTGCAGGCGCGCATGGCGACGCTGGGGCTGATCCCCGTGGGCAGCACGGCGGCGGCGTTCGCCAGCTTCATCGCCGGCCAGCGCGAGATTGTCCGCAAGCTGATCGCGGACAACCGCATGACCGCGAGCTGAGGCTGGAGGACCGCAGCCGTGAATCCGCCTGCCCTCACGCCTTCCGCATGTTCCAGAACACGGTGAAGGGCGCCTCCATGGCGCCCTGCACATTGGCCCGCCGTGCGATGGGCCAGACATAGCTGCCCATGTTGCCGAAGGGCGGATTGGCATAATAATGCCGCTGGATATCCGCCGCCTTGGCCTGCTGCGCCGCCAGGTCCGGCGCCTGGAACCAGGCTTCTATCAGCGCCACCATCTCGGGGTCCGGCGACTGGCCCAGCAGCGGCACATGCGCGGCAGGGGAAGCGGTGCCCACACCCTGCCAGGTCAGCGGGAAGCAGGACCAGTTGGTGCTCTCGCTGCGGTCGCGGCTGCGCCAGCGGCCGAACATGGTGCCGAGGTCCATGGCCTGGAACTCCACGGTCAGGCCCATGCCCTGCATCATCTGCTGCGCCACCAGGCCCATGGCGTTCAGGTGCGGCGCGTCGGACGGCACCATCAGCACCACGCGCTCGCCCTTGTAGCCGCTCTCCGCCACCAGGCGACGCAAGGCGGCGGGGTCGCGGGCGGGCAGCGTCTCCTGCCCCGCCCTGGTCTCCATCAGTGACCCCGGCGTGTAGATGCCGGTGCCGGTGTGGAACAGCGAGGCATCGTCGCCGACCGCCGCCTGCATGAACTCCCGCTGGTCGATGGCGGCAATGACGGCGCGGCGCAGCGCCACATTGTCGAACGGCGCCACCGCGTTGTTGAAGTGCAGGTAGGCCGACCAGCCATAGATGTCGGTCTTCTGCAACTGCACGTCGCGCAGCCGGCGCAGCCGCGGCATCAGGTCGAAGAGCGGGCGCTCGACATAGTCCACCTCGCCGCGCTGCAACGCGGCGGCGGCGCCAGCGGCGTCCGGCATCGTGGTCCACTCCACGCGGTCGAAATGCACCACCTTGCCGCCGGCCAGGTAGTTCGGCGGTTCGTTGCGCGGGATGTAGTCGGGGTTGCGGCGGAAGGCGGCGCTGGCGCCGCTGACCCATTCATCCTTCTGCCACAGGAAGGGGCCGGAGCCGATGATCTCCTTCACCTCCGTGAACGCGGTGATCTTGGAAATCCGCTCCGGCATGATCCAGGGCTCGGTCAGGCCGCGCAGCATCTGCGGGAAGGGCCGCTTCAGCCTGATCTCGAAGCGCTTGTCGTCCAGCGGCTTCATCTCCTCCACCAGCGGCGTCATCCGCTGGCCGATGGGACGGCGCTGCGCCCAGCGGGCGATGGAGGCGACGCAGTCGATGGCGAGGACCGGCTCCCCGGTGCTGAACTTCAGCCCATCGCGCAGCGTGAAGTTCCAGCGTAACCCATCGGCGGAAACCTCCTCGCCGGCGACCATCTGGCGCTGCGCGGTCAGCGTCGGGTCCAGCCCGTAGAGGCAGTCGTACACCATCAGCGAGGCGGTCAGCGCCACCGCGCTGGAGGACCAGATGAAGTCCAGCGAGAACAAATCCGTGCTGGGCACGTAGCGCAGCACGCGGGGGTTGCCCTGCGCCAGGGCGGGGCGCGCCAGCATTCCGGCGGCCAGCGCGGGCAAGGCACGGCGAGGCAGAGTCAACATGAGGCGGCTCCCGGCAGGGTTGCCGCAAGGCTAGGCGGCGACGCGGCGGCGCCACAAGGGCAATGCGTGCCCCGTGAAGCCGCCGTGCCGGCCTTGCTGCCTAAGCCGCAGGCCAGCCCACCGCCGGCAGCACAACGCCGCGGCATTCGCCGAAGCCGATGCCGACCGCGCCGGGCTTCTCGGCCCGCGCCCGGAAGATCACCTCGTCGCCGTCCTCCAGCCACAGCCGCTGCTCGCCATTCGGCAGCGTGATCGGGTCCTTGCCCCGGGTGATCTCGCTCATGCAGGCGCGGCTGTCGTCGGTGGGGCCGGAGCAGGTGCCGCTGGCCATGACGTCGCCAGGGCGCAGGTTGCAGCCATTGCTGGCGTGGTGCGTCAGCATCTGCGCCAGGGTCCAGTACATGTGGCGGAAGTTGGTGTTGACCACCTGCGCCGGCGCCTGGCCGCCCTCGCGCATCGCCGCCGTCTGGTACAGCACCTCCATGCCCAGATCGAGGCCGCCCGCGGCCTGGTCCTTGGCGCCGACGAAGTGCGGCAGCGCGGCGGGATCACCCTCCGGCCGCACCGGGCCGGGGATGCGGAACGGCGCCAAGGCCTCCAGCGTGATGACCCAAGGGGAAACGCTGGTCATCGCCGACTTGCCGAGGAACGGGCCCAGCGGCGCGCTCTCGAAGCGCTGCACGTCGCGGGTGGACCAATCGTTCAGCAGGCAAAGGCCGAAGATATGGTCTTCCGCCGCGTCCACGTTGATCGGCTGGCCCAGCCGATTGCCGGCGCCGACGAAGAATCCCAGCTCCAGCTCGAAATCCTGCGACATGGTCGGGCCGAAGACCACGCTGCCATCGGCGTTCTGGCGGATGCCGTTGGGCCGCACGAAGGGCTGCGGGCTGGTCACCAGCGAGGATGCGCGGCTGTTATAGGCGATGGGCAGGTGCTTGAACGCCGGCGGCAGCTGGCCATTCGGGTCGCGCGATTTGATGCCGCGCCACATGTGGTGGATGCTGGTCAGGAAGTCGGTGAAGGCGCCGGGCGCGCTCGGCGCGTGCATGGTGGCTTCGCTCATCGGCACCAGCAGCTCGGGGCGCGGTGTGGCGCCCTCGGCCAGCAGGGCGGAGACCTGGGCGCGCAGCGCGCTGGCCGGCAGGTTGCCCATGGCCATCAGCTTGTTCAGCGTCGGCGCGCAGGCCGCTTCCGCCGCCGCCGCCGCCAGCCCGGTGAAGACGCCGGCGCGCGAAGCGTCCTGCAGGCACAGCACCTGGTCGCCGATGGCAATGCCGCCATGCGGCGCGCTGCCGCCATGGCTGAACACGCCGAAGGGCAGGTTCTGAATCGGGAAGTCGCAGCCGGCGACATTCGCGCTGCCAACCCAGCTGCGCAGCGCCGGGTCATGGGTGGCGTTCAGGCTCATGGCGTTTCCTTGGCTTCCAACAGAACTTCGATGGCGCAGCGCATGGCGGCGTCCTCGGCACGGCCCTGGCCGGCGATATCGTGGGATGTACCATGCGCGACGCTGCTGAACAGGATCGGCAGGCCGATGGTCAGCGCCGCCGCGCCGCGTGGCGACAGCATCTTCACCGCCACATGCCCCTGGTCGTGGATCATCGCCACGCCGATGTCGTAGCGCTGGCCCGGCAGCACCAGGTCGGCGCCGAAGGGGCCATGCGCGTCGATGCCCTCTGCCTGCGCCGCACGCACTGCGGGCACCACCAGGCGGTCATCCTCGTCGCCGAACAACCCGCCCTCCCCAGCATGCGGGTTCAACCCGCAAACACCGATGCGCGGACGGGCGTAGCCCAGCATGAGGCCCGCTTGGTGGCTGGCGCGGATCGCGTTCAGCACCGTCTCGGTGCGCAGGTCCGCGATGGCCGACGACAGCGACTGGTGCAGCGTGACATGCGTGACGCGCAGCCCGGGGCAGGACAGCATCAGGAAGGTCTGGTCCAGTGCCACACCGAGCTTGCGCGCGAGGTAGCCGGGATAGCCGGCGAACTTCACGCCGCTGGCATTCACCGCGGTTTCGTTGTGCGGCCCGCTGATCACGGCATCCGCCGCACCGGATTGCGCCAGCGCGACAGCGGCATCGAGGAAGGCCAGTGTCGCCGCGCCCGCCTCAGCGGAGATGCGCCCGAGCGTCGGCATCGCCGGCAGCGGCACGGCGTGGAAGCCGACCTCGCCGCCCGCCAGCCTGATGCCGGTATTGGTGAACTCCAGCGGCAGCCCCAGCCCGGCGGCGTGCGCGCGCAACACCTCCGCGTCGCCCACCAGCGTGATCGCGGCGCGCGCCCGCAACGCCGGGTCCGCCGCCGCGCGCAACGCAATCTCCGGCCCGATGCCCGACGGGTCGCCCAGCGCGATGGCCAATCTCACAGCGGGATCGCCAGCAGCGTGTCGACGCGGCGATTGTCGTAAACGACGACGCGCTCGGCAAACAGCGGCCCCGCCTTGGTGAAGCGGATACGGTCCAGATAGCGCCCGCAGCTGAACAGCAGCGTCGAGCCGTCCTGCATGATGCGCGTGACCTGGTAGTTGGAGACGACGCGGGCTTCTTCGCGGTGAAAATGCGTCACCAGCGTCGCGCTCAGCATGTGGCGGTAGCTCTGCGCCTCATAGATATTGGCCTCGCGCAAGCTGGTCACGCGGTCCTGCAGCATCGCCCTATTGTCGCAGTGGATCAGCCCGATCGGGCGCTTCAGTGCCCAGTTCTCGGCGGATATCACCTGGTACAGGCAATCCTCGGTGAACAGCGCCGGCCATTCCTCCAGCCGGTCGTCGTCTATGGTGTGCGCATAGCGCGCGAACAGGTCCTCGATGGCGAGGCGCGTGCCGACATCCACGATCACGGCGCGAACCCCATCAGCCCGCGGTACTGGTTCCAGAAGCCGCGGACGGAGGCTTCGGAGACACGGCTGTCGCTGCTGGCATGGCCGGCGCCGCCCATCTCCACCACGCTGTCATCGGCCTCGCTGCCCTGGATGGCGCGCTGCACCCAGCCACCGACGCAGCCATCCTCCATGCTTATATAGCCGGCCGGGCCGACCAGGTTGGCCTGCTTCAGCCGCATGCGCTGCATCTCCTCGTCATCATCCTCGAAGCCGAGGAAGGTCCACAGCAGCTCGGTCTCGTCCACGCCCTTCGGCAGCACCTGGCGCAGCGCGATGCTGTTGTGCACCTGCTGCAGGATGAAGTTCGGGAAGACCGAGAGGATCTGCACGGTGATGCCGTCGCCGAACTCGTCGCGCGCGCCGAAGATGGAGGCATCCTGCAAGCCAAAGCCGTCGATAGCAGAGCGCAGCCCGACATACTCGCCGCCATCCGTGTCCTGCTTGTTGCGCGAATGGCTGGCGTGGTTGCCGCCACCCTCGCTGACATGGATGCCGCCCGTCGCCGTCAGCCGCAGGATCTTGAAGGTGGAGAAGAAGCTGTGCAGCAGCGAGGCGTGATAGGTGTCCTTGGTGTTCTCGACGTAGAGCTTCCAGTTGTTGTGCAGGACTTGGCTGGTGGTGCCCAACACCTTCAGCTTGCGGTTGCCCAGCACGCGCTGCATGCGGCCGCCGATCAGTTCGCCGATGTGTTCCTCCAGCGAAGGCGCCTCGGCCGACAGCGTGCCGAAGACCAGGCCGCAGGTTTCCGCCACGCGCAGCCGCTTCAGCCCGTGCTGCTTCAGGTCGAAGCTTTCGGGCATGCCGCCCTTGCCCTCGATGCCGCGCCTGAACGGCACGCCCTGCAGGTTGCCATCCAGGTCGAAGGCCCAGGAGTGATAGACGCAGGTCAGCGACGAGCCGGTGTTCCCCTGGTTCTTCAGCGCCACCAGCGAGCCGCGATGGCTGCACCGATTGACCAGCGCGTTGATGCCGCCATCCCGCCGGCGCACCACCACCACGGGCACCTCGCCGAGGAAGGTGGTCTTGTAGTCGCCCGCCTCCGGAATCTCGGTGGCCGCGCATAGGAAGCCCCAGCTCGGCCCGGCGAAGATGCGCGCCTTCTCCAGCTCATGATTCTCGGCGTCGGTATAGACGCGATAGGGCACGCGGGTATTGCCGCCCGCCGGCCATGCGAAACCCGGTGCATCCATATCCGTCGCTCCCGTCATTCGATCCGGATGCCGGCGGTGCGCACCACCCGGCCCCATCTCTCGGTTTCCAGCCGCATGAAGGCGGCCATGTCCGCGGCGCTGCCGCCGGCCGCCACGGTGCCCACCGTGCGCAGCTTCTCCGCGGCTTCCGGCGTGGCCAGGCCGCGCTGCAATTCGGCGTTCAGCCGCTGCACAATTTCCACCGGAGTACGCGCCGGCGCCACCAGGCCGAACCAGCTCTGCACATCCACCTGCGGCGCGCCGGCTTCCGCCATGCTGGGCACTTCCGGCAGGTCCGGCCAGCGGGTCGGCGCGGTCACCGCCAGCGCCTTCTCCATGCCGGCGCGCACCTGCACCACCGCCTGCGCCATGCTGTCAAAGATGACCTGGATTTCGCCCTTGATCAGCGCCTCCAGCGTCGCGGTATTGCCGCGATACGGCACGTGGACGATCTCCACGCCGAAATGCTGCTTGAACAGCTCGGCCGCCAGATGCGGTGACGTTCCAATCCCCGGCGAGCCGAAATTCAGCGCCCCCGGCCGCGCCCGCGCCAGCGCCACCAACTCGGCCACGCTGTTCACCGGCAGCGAAGGCGGCACCACCAGCACGTTGGGCGCCTTGCCCAGGATGATCACGGGGGCGAAGTCGCGCAGCGGCTCATAGGGCAGGCTGACATAGAGGCTCGGGTTCACCGTCAGCGGGCCAACGCTGCCCAGCAGCAGCGTGTAGCCATCCGGCGCCGCCTTCGCCACCAGGTCGGTGCCCAGCGAGCCACCGCCACCAGGCCGATTCTCGATCACGACCGGCTGGCCCCAGGCGCGTTGCAAATGGTCGCCGGCGATGCGCGCCATGACGTCATTCGCGCCACCTGGCGGCCAGGGCACGATGATGCGCAGCGACCGCGTGGGGTAGCCAGGCTGCGCCAGCGCGGGCGAGGCAAGCGCGGCGCCCAGCAGCGCGCGGCGCTTCATCGGCATAGCGTCCGGCGGCATTGCTCCATCACCCGAAAGGCCATGGCGTTTCTCCCTCTGGCCGCATGCTGCCACGGCTGGTGCCGCTGGCCCAGGGGAGGCCGCCACGGATATGGCCAGGGGTCAGCCCGAGAGCGCGCGCAGGTCCTCGGCGGTATCGACATCCCGCAGCCGCCGCACCAGCGCCACGCGATGACCGGTGCAATTGCCCAGCGTATCCGCCAGCGTCTCGGCGCAGGACCAGCGCACGCCGGCAAAAGGCCGCGGCGGCCGGCGCGGGCCGAAGCCGACCAGCCAGAACCCGCCATCCTCGGCCGGGCCGAACACCGCATCCGCCCGGCCCAACGCGCGGAAAGCTTCGGCGATGTCTTCGCGGGTCACGCCGGGGATATCGCAGCCCACCAGCACCGCGCGCCGATGCCGCGCCAGCGCCCGCTGCATCCGCGCCCCCAGGTCGCCGCGCCCCTGCGGCAGCACCGGATGCGGCGCAGGCAGAAAGGCGCGGTCCGGCGTCAGCACCACCTCCGTGCGCCAGCGCCGCTCACCGCGCATCATCCGCAGCAGCCGCCCGAGCTGCCCGCGATGGAAGCGCAGCGCCGCCACCTGCCCCACCCCGGCCGCCAGCCGCCGCTTGACGCAGCCCAGCCGAGGCGCGCGGGCAAACAGGATCAGCGTATCCATCAGTACACCTTGGCGATGACGCGCGGCGGCACGCCCAGATACCACAGGGAAAGGCAGGCCAGGTTGCGCGCCGAGCGTTTCCGCCAGCCATCCCGCCGCCACTTCTCGGCCGAGGTCACCGCCGCCACCTCCAACCCGCGCAGCCTGGCCCGCCCAAGTCGCCGCACCAGGTCCACATCCTCCATCAACGGCAGCGGCCGGAAGCCGCCGACCTGGTCATACAGGGCCCGCGAAATCAGCAGCCCCTGGTCGCCATAGGGCAGCGCCATCCGCCGGCAGCGCCAGGCCACCAGGCGCTCCAGCCGCCGCGCCTCGTCGCTGGAGTCGTCCAGGGCAAAGCGGAAATAGGCGGCCATGCCCGGATGCTCCGCCATATGCGCCCGCGCCGCCGCCAGCCAGCCGCGCTGCAACAGCGTGTCCGCATGCAGGAACAGCAGCCATTCCGCCCGCACCGCCGCCGCGCCGGCCGCCAGCTGCGGCCCCCGCCCGCGCGGCGCCTGCACCACCCGCGCGCCCAGCGCCCGGGCCAGCTCCGGCGTGTCATCCGTGCTGCCGCCATCGGCCACCACCACCGGCGACCAGGTCTCGGCACAGGCTTCCAGCACCGCCGGCAGGGTGCGCGCCGCGTTCAGCGTGGGAATGATGATCGCAAGCAAGTCAGTTCCCAATCTGTTCTTGACGCGCCACGCCGCCCTGAGGCAATTTGCCGAGGAACAGACGAGGAACGGAACACCATGCCTGATGGTAGCGTGCACCCAGCCTCGGCGATCCCCCCCGGCATGCGCAAGGGGCGGGGCGCCGTCTCCAACCCCGCGAACCGGTTCGAGAGCCAGTCGCGCGAGGCCTTCGACGATGGCTGGGACAGCCTGGCGGACCTGGCCGACCTGCCGCCGCTGCCGACCACGCTGATCCGCGAGCGCGCCAAGTCGGCGATGAGCTGGAACGAAAGCCCCGACATCGGCTTCGACCGCTCGCTGAACCCCTATCGCGGCTGCGAGCATGGCTGCGTGTACTGCTACGCCCGGCCCAGCCACGCCTATGTCGGCTACTCCCCTGGCCTCGATTTCGAGACCAAGCTGATGTTCAAGCCGGACCTGCCGGCGCTGCTGGAAAAGGAGCTGTCGCGCCCCGGCTACATCGCCAAGCCAGTGGCGCTGGGCGCCAATACGGACCCCTACCAGCCCATCGAACGCACCCTGCAGATCACCCGCCAGGTGCTGGAGGTGCTGGAGCGCTTCGGCCACCCCGTGACCATCGTGACCAAGTCGGCCGGCGTGCTGCGCGACCTGGACATCCTGAAGCGCCTGGCCGCGCGGGGCCTGGTGCATGTCTGCCTCAGCGTCACCACGCTGGACGCCAACCTGGCCCGCCGGATGGAACCCCGCGCCGCGACGCCGACGCGCCGCCTGGCCGCGATCCAGGCGCTGGCCCAGGCCGGCATTCCCGTCGGCGTACTGGCGGCGCCGATGATCCCCGGTCTGAACGACTCTGAGCTGGAGCGGATCATCGAGCGCTGCGTGGCCCATGGCGCCACCCGCGCCGGCTATGTGCTGCTGCGCCTGCCGCTGGAGATCAAGCAGCTGTTCGAGGAATGGCTGCACGAGCATTTCCCGGACCGCGCCGCCCGCGTGCTGGCCCTGGTGCGGCAAACCCGTGGCGGCAAGCTGTACGACAGCCAGTTCGGCCAGCGGCAATCCGGCACCGGCGTCTATGCCGACATGCTGGCACGGCGCTTCGCCCTCACCGTGCAGCGGCTGGGCATCGGCCGCGGCAATGTCTCCGGCCAGGGGCTGGATTGTTCCCAGTTCGCGGTGCCTCGCGTGCCGGAACGGCAGTTGGCGCTGCTGTAGCGGCCGGGCGGCTGCCCCCCCTATGCTGGCGCATGCCGCATTACCGCATGGAGTCGCAGGCCGGGGGCCGGGTTGCCGGGGTGGACGAGGCCGGGCGTGGCCCGCTCGCCGGCCCGGTCATGGCCGCCGCCGTGGTTTTTACGGGTGGCGTGCCGCGCGCCCTGGGCGCCCTGCTGGACGACAGCAAGAAGCTCTCCGCCACGGCGCGGGAGGCCGCCTTCGCCGCCATCCTGGCTGCCGCCGCGCAGGGCCGGCTGGACTATGGCGTGGGTGCCGCCTCGGCCACGGAGATCGGCCGGCTCAACATCCTGCGCGCCACCCACCTGGCCATGGCCCGCGCCATCGCCCGGTTGGCGCAACTGCCGGACCTGGCGCTGGTGGATGGCAACCAGCCGCCACCGCTGCCCTGCCGGGTGCACTGCGTCGTGGGCGGCGATGCCGAGAGCTTTTCCATCGCCGCCGCCAGCATCCTGGCCAAGGTCATCCGGGACCGCGCCATGGCCCGGCTGCACCCGCGCTGGCCGAACTACGGCTTTGCCAGCCATGCCGGCTACCCCACCGCGCGGCACCGCGCGGCGCTGGCCGAACACGGCCCCTGCCCGCACCACCGCCGCGGCTTCGCCCCGGTGGACCGGGCCTGGCTTGCCGCCGCCCCCGCGCCGGGCTGACCGCGGCGGGGGATTTGTCCGCGGGCAACTTGCGGCGCCCTGAACGGCCGGCCCCGGTCAGTCAATGCCGGAAGGTCGATTTGTCCGAAACCGCGCCGAATGCGGCATGCGGTACGTTCAGCGCCGCCAGGCAGGCACCAATCCAGTGCCACCGCTGGCCGGCGGCACGCGTAGCGCCGGTCTGCGGGCAGTACCGCCCTGCCTCACCCGGGGCATTTGTCCGAAAGCCAGGCCCGCAAGCGGCCTCGGCGCCCGGGGCCAGCACCAACCGCCGCCACCCCGGCCATTTGTCCGAAACGCTGGAGTCTGTCAGGCGCAGACAGAAGCGCCTGACAGACTCCAGCGCCTTGTCTTGTCGTGTGATTCACGTCTCCGGCGATTCCGCCTGCGACGATCACACTCTAAGCCTTCAGCAGCCGCCGCAGCTTGCGAATCGCGCTGTCCGGCGTGGTCAGCACCGGGCGGCCGGTCGCGGCTTCCACCAGCGGCTTGGCCCGCGCCAGGCTGAACTGCGCCAGCGCGATCACGTCGCAATCCGCCAGGTCCTTCGCCGCCTCGGCCGCCAGGCGGTCATGCTCGGCAAAGTCGCCGCGGTCCATCGCCGCCAGCGCGCCCTCGGCCAGCTTGCACTTCACCTCCACGCCGGGCGGAAACTCGGGGGGCATGCTGGTCAGGGTGGGGCCGAAGGTGGCCAGCAGGCCGATCTTCTTCCCCATGGCGACGGCTTCCTCGATCATCGCCTCATTGGGCTTCAGCACCGGCATCGCGCCGCGCTCGGCCGCCACCGCCTCGATGCACGGCCCAAATGCCGAGCAGGTGAACAGGATGGCGTCCGCCCCGGTGCCCACGGCATAGCGCGACAGGTTCAGGAACCGGTCGGTCATCACCTGGTCCAGCTGGCCGGTCTTCGCCAGGTCGGCCGAAAGGCTGTCGTCCAGCAGGTTCATCAGCACGGCTTCCGGCCAGGCCGCCTTGAACGCCGCCTCGATCGGCGGCGGCGAATGGCGGAGGGCATGGATCAGGGCAATGCGCATCGGTCGGTCCTCAAGGGCAAAGGCCGCGGGGCGGAATCGCCCATCGGCGTCATCTGCCCGTTCTCCAGTTACTTGCAGCGGCGCAGCAGGGAGGGGAACTCGCTGCACCCGGGGAAGATGATCTCATCCGGCCCGCGGCGTTCCACCCGCAGCAGGTTCGGGTTGCTGGCGCAGCCGAAGCCGAAATCCGGGGGAATGCGGCCCGGCGCCAACGGGGTGAAGCGGAACTCCAGCCCGTTCGCGGTCAGCGCCACGGTCTCGATCACGCGCTGGCGCAGCGTCAGGTCCAGCGCGGTCGCGCGCATCACCAGGTCGCGGGTGAAGATCACGGTGGGGGCGCCGACGCATTCCGGGCCGGTGCCGTCGCCGGGCGGGAACTGCCCGCCGGTCCAACTGCCGAAGATCCAGGCATGCGGCGGCGGGGTGCGTGGCCGCTGCGCCAGGGCAGGGCCGCACAGCATCAGGCCGGGGGCCGCCAACAACCCGCCGAGCAGGAACCTGCGCCGCATCTATCGCCTCCACCAGAAAGGGGCGCCCTTTTTAGCGCCCCCGGGCCAGAAGGCCATCCGCTCCGCCACATCAAGCGCGGCCAGCGGCAGAATCCGGCGCCTGGGCCGGCGCGGCGCCAGCCGCTGGGCAAGGCGTGAGTTGCGTCGCCTGCCCGGGCATGCCAAGCCCGAAGCGCAACAAGCGGGACCGATGCATGCTGCGAGACCTCTACAACCGCGTCCTTGCCCTGGCGGCGCATCCGCGGGCGCCGACCTGGCTGGGCGTGGTCAGCTTCGCCGAGAGCAGCTTCTTCCCGATTCCGCCGGACGCCATGCTGGTGCCGATGTGCCTGGCCCGGCCGGACCGGGCGTTGCGCTACGCCGCCATCTGCACCATCGCCTCGGTGTTGGGCGGCGTGCTGGGCTATGCCATCGGCTTCTGGCTGTTCGACGCGCTGGCCATGCCGGTGCTGCGCACCTACGGCTATGCCGATGCGCTGGCCCGCTTCACCGCCTGGTACGACCAGTGGGGCGTCTGGGTCATCCTGATCAAGGGGCTGACACCGATCCCGTACAAGATCGTCACCATCGCCAGCGGTGCCGCGCATTTCGACTTCCTGACCTTCCTGCTGGCCAGCATCGTCACCCGCGGCGCCCGGTTCTTCGTGCTGGCGCTGCTGCTGCGGAGGTTCGGCGAACCGATCCGCGGCTTCATCGAAAAGCGGCTGACGCTGATCACCAGCATCGCCGCCGCCGGCATCATCGGCGGCTTCCTGGTGCTGAAGCTGGTGTGACGCCAGGCCGACATCCGTCCTGCCGGAAGCGGCAGAGCGGATGGTAGCGCAGGCGCGCGGCAGGCCGGCGGTCGGCATGTCCGGCGCCTGGCAGTGGCCCCGGCCTGGTGCGCGAGGGCATGCCATTGGCGCGCAACGGCTGGCCGCGGCGGTGTACCTGGCTGCCCGGCGGCGCGGCCCGGCCGGCGAGGCCGCCTTTCCGCCGGTGTGATTTCCTGTAGCCTCCGGCCATTCTCGGAGACCCCATGTCCAGCCGCACCAGGCGCCATCTGCTTGCCGCCACCGCCGGCCTGGCCCTGCCCAGCCTGGCCCGCGCCCAGGGGCTGCCGCGGCTGGGCGTGCTGATGCTGCCGGCCGAGGGCGACCCCGGCGCCACCCAGCGCCGCGACGCCCTGCTGCACCGGCTGGCGGCCCTGGGCTGGAAGGATGGCGAGACCATACGCATTACGCTGCGCTGGGCCGGCGCCCAGCCGGGACGGGTTGCCCAGCTGGCGCGGGAGATGGTGGAACTGGCGCCCAACATCATCCTGGCCAATGGCACGCCCATCATCAGCGCGCTGCGGCCGCTGACCCGGACCATTCCCATCGTCTGCGCCCAGGTCATCGACCCCGTCGGCCTGGGTGTGGCCGAGAGCCTGGCGCGGCCGGGCGGCAACTTCACCGGCTTCACCTTCATCAACCCCAGCCTGATCGCCAAATGGCGCAGCCTGCTGCACGAGGCCGCGCCCGCCCTGCGCCGCGCCGTGCTGTTCTTCAACCCCGCCTCCAACCCATGGTACCCGGGCGCCCTGGCCGAACTGGCGCAAGGGCCGCCCAGCCCCGGGCCGGAGCTGGTGCTGGTGGCGGTCCGCAGCACCGAGGAGTTGCTGGCCCGGCTGGTGGAAGCGGCGCGGCAGCCCGCCACCGGGCTGATCGTCGGGCCGGAGCAGCTCGTGCTCGGCAGCCAGCGCGATGTGCTGGCAACGGCCAGGGCGCAGCGGCTGCCGGGGGTTTCCGTCTACCCGCAATTCGCCGCCGCGGGCGGGCTGATGTCCTATGGGCCGGACGTGCCGGATATTTTCCGCAACGCCGCCGGTTATGTGGACCGCATCCTGCGCGGCGCCAGCCCGGCGACGCTGCCGATCCAGCAGCCGGTGCGGTTCGACTTCACCATCAACCTGCTCACCGCCGCCGCGCTGGGGCTGAGCATCCCGCCCAGCCTGCTGGCGGCGGCGGATACGGTGATCGAGTAGCCGCTACAGATCCACCTTGATGCCGGCGCGCTTGATCAGTCGGTCCCACTTGGCCTGCTCGCGCGCCAGGATCGCGTCGCCGGCTTCCGGCGTGGTCGCGATGATGTCGAAGCCGAGTTCGCGCAGCCGCGCCGCCGTCGCCGGGTCTCGCGCCGCGCCCACCGCGGCGTCGTGCAGCCGGCCCACCGGGCCATCCGGGGTGGCCTTCGGCACGCACAGCATGGCCCAGGTGTAGATGTCGTAGTCGGCCAGGCGCGGGTCGCTCTCCCGCATGCTCGGCACCTCCGGGTAGGCGGCCAGGCGCTCCGGCACCAGCACCGCCAGCAGGCGCAGCGTGCCCGCGCGGATATGCCCGGCGGCGGCGGGCAGGTCGGCGAAGACCGCCTGCACCTGGCCACCCAGCAGGTCCTGCAAGGCGGGGCTGCTGCCGCGATACGCCACATGGGTCATCCTGGTGCCCATGAACAGGTCGTACATCGCGCCGCCCATGTGCAACGGCGTGCCGCTGCCGCTGCTGCCGTAGTTCAGGCTGTTGGCGGGCGCATTGGCCACCCAGCGGTGGAATTCTGCGAGTGTCTTCGCCGGCGCATCCGCCCGCACCACCAGCACATAGGGCACGGTGGCCACCAGGGAGGCGACGCGCAGCGAGGCCGCGGGGTCGAAGGGGCGGGGGTCCTGGGTCAGCGGCGCCATCATGAAGCTGATGCTGCCCATCAGCGCGGTATAGCCATCCGGCCGGGCCTGCACCACCGCGCGGGTGCCGATGATGCTGCCGGCGCCGGCGCGGTTTTCCACCACCACGGATTGGCCGAGCAGCTCCGTCATCTTCGGCACCACGATGCGGGCGGCGATGTCGGGCGAACCACCGGGGGCGAAGGGCACGATCATGGTGACGGGGCGGTCGGGGTAGGCGCCTTGGGCCTTGGCGCCGGCGGGCAGCAGGGCGGCAGCGGGCGCGGCCAGCAGGTGGCGGCGGGAAAGGGTCATGGCGGTCCTCCGTTTGCGCGCAGCCTACAACATGATCCGCCACGATGGATCATGCCGTCGCTTCGGCTGCGAGGGGATGCTCCACCTCCCCCCGGCAGGCCAAGGCCGGCCGGCTCAGCGCCCCAGCGGCGAGACCCAGGGCGAGGTGGCCGGCGCCTTGGCCGGCGCCCCCTGGGCCGGATGCGCCGGCTGCGCCCAGGGGTTGGGCGCGGCGGGGGCGTCCAGCTGCGGCCCGGCGTCGCGCCCGCCGGCGTAGCGCACCAGCGCGGCGATGCGGGCTTCCAGCGGCGGATGGGTGGCCAGCAGGCTGCCGCCCAGCGCTTCCGGCGGCGCGTCCAGCAGCATGGCCTGCATCGGGCCTGGCAGGCCGGGCATCTCGGCATGGCCCGCCACCTTGCGCAGCGCCGAGATCATCGCATCGGGGTCCTGCGTCAGCTCCACGCTGCCGGCATCGGCGGAAAATTCCCGCGTGCGGGAGAGCGCGAAGCGCAGCCCGATGGACAGCACATAGGCCAGCGCCGCCAGCAGCAGCGCGATGATGATCAGCGCGCCGGCATTGCCGCGGTCGCGGTCGCGCCGGCCGCCGCCCCAGCGCATGCCGCGGAACAGCAGCTCGGCCACCATGGAGATGATGCCGGCGAAGACCGCGGCGACCACGGCGGTGCGCGCGTCGCCATAGCGGATATGGGAGAGTTCGTGCCCCAGCACGGCGGCCAGCTCGCGGTCGTCCAGCGCCTCCAGCAGGCCGCGCGTCACGGTGACCGCGCCCTTGTTGCGCGACAGCCCGGAGGCGAAGGCGTTGCGCTCCGGCGTCTCGATCACCGCCAGGCGCGGCATGGTCAGGCCGCGGCTGATGCAGAGATTCTCCAGCGTGTTCCACAGCCGGGGTTCCGCCGCGCGGGTCACCTCATGCGCGCCGGAGGCCAGGTCGATGATCTTCTGGTTGGCGAAGAACGCGATGGCGAACCACACCGCGCTGGCGGCCAGGGCCAGCGGCAGGATGCTGGGCAGCAGCTGCGCCGCCTGGACCAGGCCTTCCTGGATGCTGGCGCCCTGCCCGGCCACCGCCAGCAGCGCCAGCGCATAGCCGATGACGCAGAGCAGCAGCGGGAAGCCGGCCAGCAGCAGCCCGGTCTTCCAGGCATTGTTCCAGATGAAGGTGCGCAGTCCGACCGCCTGCATGACTCAGCCTCCAAGGGAGGTAGGATTCACGCCTCCGGGTGCTCGGCCTGGCGGCCTGCGCCCTGCGGCGATCCGGCCCGGGGAGGTCGGATTCACGCCTTCGGGTGCTCGGCCTGGCGGCCTGCGCCCTGCGG
>CAILMF010000026.1 GCA_903835235.1 uncultured Rhodospirillales bacterium | reverse complement strand
CACTAGCCTTAGTTTACAGTGGCCTGCTTATCCGCTGCGTTCGCCCGAGATCGGACGAACTTCGCGGGCAGGACACTCGGGCAGGGGTCGGCAACGCTGCCCCAGGGCACCGGCGGCTGCCATTTCGGCCTGGGTGCCCGGCGGGCAGGCCAGCTGGGAATGCGCCGCCGGGGGCAGGCCACGGTCCCAGCCGGGCATCGCCGCCTCGCCGCCGCTGCCCGGGCGGCAGCGCCCGCCGCGTTCCGGGCTGCCGCCATGCGGGCAGAGGAACTGCCGCGCCGCCGCCTGGGCCGCCGCGCTGGGGCCGGCCCGGCGCGGTTCCGCCGCCGGCGCCGGCATGGCGGCGACCAGCAGCAGCAGTGCAGCCGCAACGGTTGCGGTCACCCGGCCCCGCAGCCTAAACCCTGGGGTGACGAAGGCCGGTTGGGTTGACGCCAACCACGCGCCGCAACCGAAACGAGGCTGAGCATGTCCACCCCCCCCGAGCAGCGCCTGCTGGAGACCCGCGAGACCCGGCGGTCCGCCGGCCTCTTCTACGGTATCGTCGCGCCGCTGCTGTGCCTGGCCCTGATGGCCGGCCTGCCGCTGCTGGAACTGCAATTGCTCGGCCTCGACAAGATGTACGAGATGGCCGCCGGCGTCGGCGTCGGCGCCTTCCTGCTGCTGTTGTGGTGGCTCAGCTTCCTCGGCCGGCAGCACATCACCGTCAGCAATGAACGCGTGCTGGTGGAAAGCGGCTTCTGGAGCAAGGTCCGCGACGACGTGGAGGTGTTCCGCATCCGCGATGTCGTGGTCACCCGCAGCCTGTGGCAGCGCATGCTCGGCATCGGCGACGTCACCATCAAGGCCACCGAGGGTCGCGGCCAGCCGGAGGAGGTCCACCTGCTCCGCGGCGTTTCCAACCCGATCCGCGTCTCCGAGGTGATCCGCAGCGCCTGGAAGGCCGTGGGCGTGCCGCGCAGCACCACCAATGTGGATGGCTGAGCGGCGGCGTCGGGCGTCATCCTTCCCAGGCATGGTCACCGCCTGCTGAGGCTGTGACCATGCCCTGGCCATGCCCGGGAAGCTGGGTCACGGCCCGCGGCGGTGCCGCCCTGGCCGGTGCCGCCCTGGCCGGTTCCGCCCTGGCCGGTTCCGCCCTGGCCGATCAGGCCAGCAGCCGCCAGGCGCGGAAACCAGCGCCGGGCGGCCTGCACGGCCCTGAACTGCCGCGTGCTTCGCGTCCCCGGCGATCACACGCCGGGGCGGCTGGGCCATGCCGCCGATGGTCGCACCGGTGCCGGCGAGAGGCCGGCCCGGCGCATGGCCTCAGGCGTCCACCGCCTCCGCATCCATCCGCGCCGCATTGTCCTGGATGAACTTGAAGCGCAGCTCCGGCTTGCGGCCCATCAGCGCCTCCATCAGCTCCGCGGTGGCGGCGCGGTCCTCGGCCGGCAGCACCACCTTCAGCAGGGTGCGCTTCTTCGGGTCCATCGTGGTCTCCTTCAGGCTGGCCGGCGGCATCTCGCCCAACCCCTTGAAGCGGCTGACCTCCACCTTGGCGTTGGCCTTGAACTCCCGCTTCATCTTCAGCTCGCGGTCGGCATCGTCCTTGGCATAGATGCTCTTGCCGCCATGCTGCAGCCGGTACAGCGGCGGCTGCGCCAGGTAGACCCGGCCCTCCCGCACCAGCACCGGCAGTTCCTTGTAGAAGAAGGTCATCAGCAGCGCCGCAATGTGGGCGCCGTCCACATCGGCATCCGTCATGATGACGATGCGGCCATAGCGCAGCCTGGCCAGGTCGAATTTGTCGCCCACGCCGCAGCCCAGCGCCTCGATCAGGTCCTTCAGCTCCTGGTTGCCGCGCAGCTTTTCCGTGCTGGCACTGGCAACATTCAGGATTTTCCCGCGCAGCGGGAGCACCGCCTGGGTCTCCCGATCCCGCGCCTGCTTGGCGCTGCCGCCGGCGCTGTCGCCCTCCACCAGGAAAAGCTCGGTTCCCTCGGCGCTTTCCCGCGCGCAATCCGCCAGCTTGCCCGGCAGCCGCAGCTTGCGGGTGGCGCTCTTGCGCGGCGTGTCCTTCTGTTCCCGCCGCCTGATCCGATCCTCGGCCCGCTCGATCGCCCAGGCCAGCAGGTTGTCGGCCGTGCCGGGGTCGCCGGTCAGCCAGTGGTCGAAGTGGTCGCGCAGCGCCTGTTCCACATAGCGCGTCGCCTCCGGGCTGGTCAGCCGGTCCTTGGTCTGGCCCTGGAATTGCGGTTCGCGAATGAACACCGACAACATTCCGGCCATGCCGGTCAGCAGGTCTTCCGCCGTGATCGTCGCGGCGCGCTTTTCCTTCTTCAACTCGCCATAGGCGCGCAGGCCCTTCACCAGCGCCGCCCGCAACCCCGCCTCATGCGTGCCGCCCTGCGGCGTGGGGATGGTGTTCGCGTAGGTGTTCAGGAACCCCTCGGCATGGTCCAGCCAGGTCACCGCCCACTCGCAGCGGCCCACCTTTCCGCCATTGGGGCCTTCCGGGAAGTCGCCCTCGCCACACCAGGGCGCCGGCACCACCGCCGCCTTGCCCTGCACCGCCGCGGCCAGGAAGTCGCCCAACCCGCCGGGGAAGTGCAGCACCGCACTGGCCGGCGTCTCGTCCTTGGCCAGCGAGGCGTCGCAGGACCAGCGGATTTCCACGCCCCGGTACAGGTAGGCCTTGCTGCGACAGAACCGGTACAGCCGGGCCGCGCTGAACTCATGCTTGGCGAAGATCTCCGGGTCCGGCTTGAATCGGATGACGGTGCCGCGCCGGTTATGCACCGCGCCCGCGTTCTTCAGCTTGCCCTGCGGCACGCCCCGGGCGAAGGCCATGGTATACAGCACGCGGTCGCGCGCCACCTCCACCTCCAGCCGCTCGGACAGCGCATTCACCACGCTGGAGCCCACGCCATGCAACCCGCCGGAGGTCTCATAGGCCTTGCCGGAGAACTTGCCGCCGGAATGCAGCGTGGTGAGGATGACCTCCAGGGCGCTCTGCTTGGGGAATTTCGGGTGCGGGTCGGTCGGGATGCCGCGGCCATTGTCGCGCACCGTCAGCCAGTTGCCCGGCTCCAGCGTCACCTCGATGAAGTTGGCATGCCCGGCCACCGCCTCGTCCATCGCATTGTCGATGATCTCGGAGGCCAGGTGGTGCAGCGCATTCTCGTCGGTGCCGCCGATATACATGCCGGGCCGGCGCCGCACCGGCTCCAGCCCCTCCAGGACCTCGATGTCCTTGGCGGAATAGGAGTCGGGTTCGGCGGCGCCGCCCTTCGGCGGCCGCTTGCCACCGAACAAATCGTTCATGTCTTGTTCCCCTTAGGCGGGTACCATAGCGGTCAGGCCCGCTACATACAACGCCTGCCGCGAGTCGGGCAGCCCCGCCCGGGGAAGCCCGCCGCTACTCGCCGCGCCGCAGCCCCGCGCTGTCGATCAGCGTGCGGAACTTCACGTCCTCCGCCTGCATGAAGCGCCCCAGCTCCACCCGGTTGCGCCAGCGGATGTTCATGTCCACCCGCGCCAGCCCGGCCACCACGGCGGGGTTGCGCAGCATCCGCTCGCAGCCGGCCTCATACCTGGCCAGCAGCGCATCCGGCGTGCCGGCTGGGGCGAAGATGCCGGTCCAGATATCGAATTCCAGGTCGTACCCGGCCTCCCGCATCGTCGGCGTGTCCGGGAACTGCGCCGCGCGCTGGGCGGACCACACCACCACCGGGTGCAGCCCGTATTGCCTGACCAGGCTGGCCTGGTCGCTCAGCGTCTCCACCGTGCCGGCCAGCATCGCCTGCACCGCCTCGCCGCTGCCACGGAAGGGAATGTGGTTCATCGGCGTCCGCGTCAGCCGGGCCAGCGCGATCATCGCCAGATGCGGCCCGCTGCCGACGCCGGCGGTGGAATAGGCGTAGCCGCCATTGCCCTCCCGCGCGCGGTCCATGAACTGCGCCATGGTGCGCAGCCCGGTCGCGGGCGGCGTCATCGTCACCATCGGCGTCTCCACCACCTGGCAGATCGGCGCGAAGCTGGCGATGGTATAGGGCGCCGGCCGCTGGAAGTTGGGCGCAATGACGCTGCCGCCGGAGGGCGAGAGCAGCAGCGTCAGCCCATCCGGCCTGGCCCGCGCCACCTCCGCTCCGCCGATGGCGCCCGACGCCCCGGCGCTGTTCTTGATCACGACCTGGGTGCCCCAGGCTTCTATCAGTGCCGGCTGCATGATCCGGGCAATGATGTCGGTGGCGCCGCCGGCGACGTAGTTCACCACCAGGGTGATGGGCTGCGGCTGGGCGCGGGCAACGGGCGCCGCAAGCAGCAGGGCAAGCACGAAAGCGACGCTTCGCATGGCGTTTTCTCCCCGTGTTTTGCGCGAGCCTAGCCGCATTCCGGCCCGCCGCGTAACCTGTTTCCGAAAACCCGGAGGAACCACCCCATGGCCGACGACAACCCCCTGCTGATCCAGCGCGAAGGCCCGGTCGTCCGCGCCATCATGAACCGCCCGGACCGCCGCAATTCCATCAGCACCGCCATGGGGGAAGCCTGGTCCGCCCTGCTGGCCGAACTGCGGGAGGACAGGACCGCCCGCGTGCTGGTCATCAGCGGCGCCGGCGGCCATTTCTGCGCCGGGCTGGACCTGACCGAGGTGCAGAAGCCGATGTCGCCCGAGGCCAAGCTGGAAGCCCAGCGCGAGCGCAACGCCCGCACCGGCGCCCGCTTCGTCGGCATCTCCGAGCTGCCGCAGGTGGTCATCGCCGCCATCGAGGGTAGCTGCCACGCCGGCGGCCTCGGCTTCAACTGCTGCGCCGACATCGCCTTCGCCACCGCCAGCGCCCGCTTCGCCGCGCCGGAGACGCGCCGTGGCCTGGTGCCGGCACAGATCCTGCCCTGGATGGTCCGCCGCATGGGCCGCGCCAATGCCACGCGGATGGTGCTGGAAGGCCGCGTGATCGACGCCGCGGAAGCCGGCCGCATCGGCCTGGTGCATGAGGTGGTGGCCGACGCCGCCGCGCTGGAAGCGCTGGTGCAGCGCAGCGTGAAGGACGTGCTGGAAGGCGCGCCCAACGCGCTGGCGGAAACCAAGCTGTTGCTGCGCGCGCTCGGGCCGCTTTCGCCGGATGGTTATGCCGAGGCCGGCGCCGCCAGCTTCGGCCGCACCGCCAGCAGCCCGGAAGCGGCCGAGGGCATCGCCGCCTTCAAGGAAAAGCGCAAGCCGAGCTGGGTGGTCTGATGCTGGTCCGCGCGGTCACCGCCGAGGACTATGCCGGCTGGGCGCCGCTCTGGGCCGGCTACAACGCCTTCTATGAGCGCGTCGGCCCCTCGGCGGTGCCGGAAGCCACCACCCTGGTCACCTGGTCCCGCTTCCTCGACCCGGCGGAGCCGATGCACGCTCTGGTGGCCGAGCAGGACGGCAGGCTGGTCGGCCTGGTGCACTACCTGTTCCATCGCAGCACCAACATGGTGGCGCCGAACTGCTACCTGGCGGACCTGTTCACGCTGCCGGAGACGCGCGGCCAGGGCGTCGGCCGCGGCTTGATCCAGGCGGTCTACGCCCGCGCAAAACAGGCCGGCGCCTTCCGCGTCTACTGGCAGACGCATGAGAGCAACACGACCGCGCAGGCGCTGTACAACAAGCTGGCGGAACGCTCCGGCTTCATCATCTACCGCCACGCGCTGTAGCGCCGCGTGGCGGCCGACACATCGTCATGGCTGTGCATGCCACGGCCATCCACGCCGCAGCGCCGCGCTCACCGGGCCAGCGCGCTCACCGCTATTTCTTCGTCTCGTCGTAGTAGTGCAACTCCATCAGCACGCAGCCGGTCTCGCTCTTGAACGGCCCGTGCGCCACGCCCGGCGGGCGGCAGGCATAGGCCATCTCGGTGAAGCTCTCGCCGCCCTTGCCATCCGCGTCGTTGCCGACGATCAAATCGCCGCTGACCAGCCACACCTCTTCCCAGTAATCATGCACGAAGGGCGCCGTGGTGAACTTGCCCGGCGCAAACCGCAGCAGCCGCGTGCGATGCCCGCGCTTGTTCCCCTCATCCAGGAAGCCCGCGAGGATCTTCTGCTCGATCCCCTCGGGGTAATAGCCCGGGTTGTGCCAGCCCTCGCTGAGGTCCGGCTTGTGGAATTCCAGGTGCTCTTTCTCGATCATGTGCGTCCCCTCATGCGGATATCAGCGGCCACTTCCGTCGCCAGCGTCGCGCGTCAGTTCGGCAGCCAGCGGGTGGTATAGGCGTGGCGAATGGTCTCGCCGCTGACGGGGTCATGCAGCGAGAAGCGGAACTTCTGCCGCGCGCGGATGCCGCCATGCACCGGCAGCGTGCCGCCGAACATCAGCGTATCCGGCCCCGGCTTGCCCACTGCCGCCTCATACCGCGCAATCAGGTCGCGCGGGTCGCGCATGGCGGCGATGCTGCCCTGCTGGTAGGTGACGAAGCCGCTGCCGTCATCGACTTCCGAATGGATCACCAGCTGGTCCCAGTGGTCGGCAACGTCCTCGAACTTCCACAGTACCGGCGCCACCGGCTTCGGGCACATCTGCTTGGAAACGGTGATCGAATACGCCTCCACCTTGCGGTCGGTGTGGTCGCTGCCGGCGCCCACCCACCAGCCATCCTCCCGCAGCAGCAGAAAGAACTCCGCCTCGCCGCTGCTCTCGGCGCCCAGGCAGTCGATCTGGTCGTCCGTGGTCAGCAGCAGCGTGGACCCACGATAGAAACACGGCACGCTGAGTGGCGGCGCCACGCCTATCGCGGCCAGTTCCTCGATATGCTCCTGCACCTTGTGCATGTCGCGCCCGGTCCAGCCGGCGATGACCAGGTCGCGGATCGGCACGCTGCGATGCTCGCTGGCGCCCTTGCTGCGGAATTCGAAGTTCAGGTGATGCATCTTCGGTCCTGTTGCTGCGCCACCGGAGACGCCCTGCGCGCCGATGGCCTGTCCCTAATCCGCCGTCGCGCCGGAAGCCCGCACGATCACGCGCAGCCTTTCGGTTTCCTCGGCAATGAACACGCTGAAGGCGGAGGACCCCTGCGCCCGCGCCACGCTGCCGCTGGCGGTGACGCGCGCCACCACCGCAGGGTCGCGCATCGCGGCTTCCGCGGCGGCTTCCAGCTTGTCCATCACGCGCTGCGGCACGCCGGCCGGCACGACAAGCCCGAACCAGCCGACGGTGGTGACGTTGATCCCCACCTCCTTCAGCGTCGGCAACTCGGCGAAGGCCGGCACCCGGTCTTCACCCGTCACGGCCAGCGCCTTCATCCGCCCGGTCTTGGCCAAATCCGTCACCGCGCCGGAGATCGACTGGAACAGCACCTGCACGCGGCCTTCCATCAGGTCGGTATTCACCTGCGCTGACTCGCGGTAGGGCACATGCACCATCTGAGTGCCGGTCAGCATGTTGAACTGCACGCCGGCCAGGTGCTGGCTGGTGCCATTGCCGATGCTGCCGAAGTTGACCGCCGTGCCCTGCGCCTTCGCCCAGGCGACGAATTCCGCCACCGTGTTCACCGGCAGCGAAGGCGGCACCACCATCAGGTTGGGCACCAGCGCCAGCAGGGAGACGGGGATGAAATCCGCATCCGGGTTGAACGGCAGCGACCGGAACAGAAAGCGGTTCACCGCCAGCGTGCCAATCGCGCCCAGCCCCAGCGTGTAGCCATCCGCTGCCGCCCGCGCCACCTGCTCGGTGCCGAGATTGCCCGCCGCGCCACCGCGATTCTCGATCACAATCGCCTGCCCAAGCGTACGCGACATGTGCTCGGCCGCGATGCGCGCGATGAAGTCGCTGGCGCCGCCCGGCGGATACGGCACCACGAAGCGCAGCGACCGCGTCGGCCATGCCTCCTGCGCCAGCGCCGGCGTTGCGAACGGCAGCGCCGCCAGCGCGCGGCGCGCGATCACTGGATTTCCTCCGCCCGCTTCAGGCTGCCCAGCATGGAAATGCCGAACAGATACTCCCGCGCCTTCGCCGGGTCCGCCGCCGTCTCGCTCAGCCTTTCACGGAAGGCCCTGGCCGCCTCGGGGTCCTTGGCTTCCAGGTTCTGCTTGTTCTGAATGGTCTGCTTCTGCACATGCTCCACCGTCACGCCGCGGCGCTGGCGGTCATACAAATCCAGCAGCGCATCGCTTTCGCCATGCACCACCCGCGCCAGCTTGGCGCCCAGGTTCACCGCGTCGTGCACGCCGCCATTCAGCCCCATGCCGCCGAGCGGGTTGTTGATATGCGCGGCATCGCCCGCCAGCAGCACGCGGCCCTGCCGAAACGTCTTCGCCACCCGCTGATGCACCCGGTACAGCGTGCGATGCTTGATCTCGTACCCACCGCGTCCTTGCAGCACGCCGGCCATGCGCGCCTCGGCGAAGGCGTCGGTCATCACCGTCTCCTCGCTGACATCCGCCGCCACCGGGAACATCGCCCGCCACAAGCCCGGGACACGCAACAAGAAAAACCACTCGCCGGGGTCGGCGTAATAGGTCACGTCCGCCAGGTTCGGGATCACGTCGGCAAACTCGAACGGCGTGGACAGCACCAGGAAGCGCTCGGCCCAGGTGAAGCCCTCGAACTCGATGCCCTGGCTGCGCCTGACCGCGCTGTGCGCACCATCGGCGCCGATCAGCCAGGGCGTGTGCAGCACCGTGCCATCGGCCAGCGTCACCCGCACCTGGTCGCCCAGATCCTCGGCGCTTTCCACGCGCGCGTTGAAGCGCAGCTGGAAGCCCGGCTTTTCCGCCAGCAGCCCGGCCAATATGTGGGTCAGCTTGAACTGCTCCACCTGCACCCGATACGGATGCTTCACCACATCCGCCAGGCAGCGGAAGTCGAACTCCGCGATCATGGCCTGGTCGCGCGTGCGATACTGCACGAAGGGCGCCACCAGCCCCTGCGCGATCATCGGCGCCGTCGCGCGATAGGCGTCCAGCATGTCCAGCGTGGGCGCGTGGAAGGTGCTGGCGCGCAGCTCATAGGGCAGGCCGGGATCGGCCTCCAGCACCAGCACATCCACGCCATGGCGCAGCAGCTCCGCCGCCGCGGCCAGCCCCACCGGGCCAGCGCCCGCCACGATCACCGGCGCAGTCGCAACCGACATTCTCAACTCTCCGGGTTCAGCGTGACGGCGTTGTTGCGACGCACTCTGCGGCGCTGCGGCTCAGCCCGCAAGCGCCCGGCGGCGGCGCAACAACAGCGCACCCACCGCCAGCCCGGCCAGCCCCACCTGCGCTGCGACGATCAGGAAGGCCAGCCGCCAATCCGCCGTGGCCCCCACCAGCGCGGCAAACCCCGCCGGCCCCACCGTGTACCCGCAGAAGATCATCAGCGTGCAGCCGCTTGTCGCGTCCGAAATCTTCGCCGGGGGCACCAGCCGCGCCACCTCGGCCAGCATCAGCCCGTTCCAACTGGCGCCCAGCATCCCCGCCAGCCCGCACAGCAGCGCCACCAGGCCAAACCCCGCGCCCGCCGGCAGCAGCGCCAGCGCGGCAATGGCGCCGGCCGCCAGGAAGGCCTGCAGCACCAGGTTAACAGCGGTATTGCCGGTGCGGTCCGCCAGCATGGCCAGCGCGATGCGCGCCACCATGCCGCAGCCCTGCATGGCGGCAAACGCCCCGCCCGCCGCCGCCAGGGAAAGCCCGCGCTGGTCCACCAGCCAACTGACCGTGAAGCTGAACAGGCAGCCCTGCACCACCGCGAAGGCCATGCCCAGCAGCGTCAGCGGCCACAGCAGCGGGTCCAGCCGCAGCGCCTTCAACGGGGAAGCCAGGTTGCGCCAGCTGAAGATCGCCCCCAGCCGGATCACCGTGGCCGGCTCGCGCTCGGCATCCAGCTGCGCCCGCAGGGGCTGGATCATCCAGGCCGCCAGGCCGGAGATCACCACCCCCAGCAGCATCGCCGCTGGCCAGCCGCCCCAGCCAGCGGCCAACGGTGCCAACAGCCCCGCCGCGCCCCCGCCCAGCAGCGCGCCCGACTGCTTGATGGAAAAGATCAGCGTCCGCCGCCCGGGTGGTGCCGTGGCCGCCAATATCCGGCTGCCCGCCGGCGCCGAGGGGCCATACCCCGCGCCCAGCAGCAGGGAGCCGAGCACCAGCGCCGGCAAGGCCCCCAGCATGGCCAGCAGCAGCCCCAGCGCGGAGAGAATCGCGCCGCCCTGCAAGGCCCTGACCGGCCCGAACCGCGCCAGCAACGGCCCGCCGCACAGCAGCACCAGCACCGTGCCGGCACTGCCCAGCCCATTGAGCAGCCCAATCGCTTCCGGCCGCAGCCCGGCGCTGGCCATCAGCAGCGGCGCCACCACGGGCAGGGTCTGGCTGAGGTAGCTGGCCACGGCCTGCATCAGCAGCGTGGCGCCCAGCGCGGCCACCCAGGTGGGGAATTTCGTCACCCCGCCACTCTAAGTGGGCTTGCCCGCGCTTGCCATCCGCCACCACTGCGGCGAAACATCGGGGCGACAAGAAACGGAGGAAGCGCCATGGCGCGCATCGGCTTCATAGGCCTCGGCATGATGGGCCTGCCCATGGCCCGCAGCCTGCTGCGCCACGGCCACCACGTGCTGGGCTGCGACAGCAACCCCGCCGCCCGCACCGCCCTGGCCGAAGGCAGCAGCGCCGTCGCCTTCGCCGCGACGCCCGCCGAGGTTGCCGCCGGCGCCGAGGTGGTGGTGCTGATGCTGCCCGACAGCAAGGTGGTCTCGGCCGTCATGGAAGGGCAGGGCGGCCTGCTCGGGGCCCTCAGGCCGGGTCAGCTGGTCATCGACATGTCCTCCTCGCTGCCCGCGGAAACCCGCCGCCTGGCGCCCCTGGTCGCCGCCACCGGCGCGATGTACGCCGACGCGCCGGTCTCCGGCGGTGTCACCAAGGCCAAGTCCGGCACGCTCGCCGTCATGTTCGGCGGCGATGACGCGGCCTGGGCCAAGGGCCAGCCGGTGCTGGCCGGCATGGGCGAACAACTGATCCGCTGCGGTGCCGCCGGCGCCGGCCACGCCGCCAAGGCGCTGAACAACTTCCTCTACGGCGCCGGCCTGCTGGCCGCGGCCGAAGCCTTCCGCATGGGCGAGAAGCTGGGCCTGGACCTGAACGTGCTGACCGATGTCATCAACGCCTCCTCCGGCCGCAACGTCGCCACCGAGCTGAAGGCCCAGGCGATGATCCAGCAGACCTACCCGCCCAGCTTCCAGCTGGGCCTGATGCGCAAGGACCTGGCCACCGCCGCCGCCATTGCCGAGGAAACCGGCGAACCCGCGGTGGCGCTGAAGGCCACGCTTGAGATGTTCAACGAAGCCGTGGACATGCTGGGCCCCAAGGTCGACTGCACCGAAATCCACCGCTACCTCGGGAAGATGCACTGATGCTCACGCGCCGCGCGGCTTTGGCCGCCCCCCTGATCCTGCCCGGCCTGGCCCGCGCCCAGACCTGGCCGGACCGGCCGATCCGGCTGATCATCGCCTTCCCCGCCGGCAGCGTGACGGACACGCTGCACCGCAACCTGGCGGAGCCGCTGGGCCGCGAACTCGGCCAGCCCGTCATCATCGAGAACCGCCCCGGCGGCAATGGCGTGATCGGCACCGAGGCCGGCGCCCGCGCCGCCGCGGATGGCCATACCTGGACCGTGCTGAGCGTGACCAATGGCGCGCTGAACACCTACACGGTGCGGCGCCTGCCCTATGATCCGCTGAAGGATTTTGCCAGCATCGGCTACGT
This sequence comes from uncultured Rhodospirillales bacterium, assembly GCA_903835235.1. Taxonomy (GTDB): domain Bacteria; phylum Pseudomonadota; class Alphaproteobacteria; order Acetobacterales; family Acetobacteraceae; genus CAIMOR01. The sequence continues at coordinate 252,297 of CAILMF010000026.1, read as the reverse complement.
CGCCGACAACCCCTATGTGCTGGCGGTGAAGGCCGACCACCCTGCGCGCGACCTGCGCGGGCTGATCGAGCTGGCCCGCGCCAGCCCGGGCAAGCTGACCTACAGCACCGGCAATTCGTCGTCGCACATCGCTTCCGCCACGCTGGCCAGCATGGCGGGCGTGGAGATGACCAACATCCCCTATCGCGGTGGGCCGGAAGCGCTGACCGACGTGATGGCCGGGCGCATCGACAGCACCTTCACCGATATTCCCGCCGGCCTGGCGCAGCAGCGGGAAGGCCGCATCCGCCTGCTGGCCAGCACCTACCCCACCGCGTTCCGCCTGCTGCCGGGCGTACCGCCGGTGTCCTCCGTGCTGCCGGGCTACGGCTTCGTCTTCTGGTTCGGCATCTCGGTACCGGCCGCCACGCCCGCGCCCATCATTGCCCGCGCCAATGCGGCGCTGAACAAGGTGCTGGCGGACCCCGCCATCGTCGCCAAGCTGGAGGGCATGGGCTATGTCGCCGGCCCTGGCGAGCCCGGGAAGTTCACGGATACGCTGCGCCAGCAGATTCAGGAACTGGCCATGCGCGCCCGCGCCGCGGGGATCGAGCAGCAATAGGCTGCGATCGCCGCAGGGGCGCAGGCCCCGAAGGCGTGAATCGCTGCCTCTTCGACCGGCTGCGATCGCCGCAGGGGCGCAGGCCCCGAAGGCGTGAATCGCAGCCTGTTCGACAGGCCGCGCGCCAGCGGCCAGGCGGCGCCGCGGCTACTCCGCCTTGATGTTGCCGGCGCGGATCACCTCGCGCCAGCGCGCCAGCTCGTTGGTCACCAGGGCGGTGTACTCGGCCGGGCCGCCGGTGCCCGGCACCACGCCGATATTGCCGAAGCGCTCGCGCGTCTTCGCATCGGCCAGCGCTTCATGGATCACGCCCACCCAGCGCTGCACCAGCGCCGCCGGCACGCCGGCCGGCACCGAAAAGCCAAACCAGTTGGTCGATTGCGCCGCGGCATAGCCGGCCTCGGCGAAGGTCGGCACGTCCGGCGTCGTCGCGGCGCGCGTGGCCTCGCTGGTGGCCAGCGGCCGCAGCCGTCCGGCGCGGATATGCGGCAGCGCGATCGGCAGGCTTTCCATGATCGACGGGATCTGGCCGCCCATGGTGTCCGTCAGCGCCGGCGCGCTGCCGCGATAGGGCACATGCGTCAGCTCCACCCCCGCCGCCTTGCCGAGCAACTGGCCGCACAGGTGGTTCATGGTGCCGTTGCCGCCGCTGCCATAGCTGATGCCGCCGCGCTTCCGCGCCTCGGCGATGAACTCGGCCATCGTCCGCGCCGGGAAGTCGGTGTTCACGCAGAGTACGCTGGGGAAGGTGCCGACCAGCGCCACATGCTGGAAGTCGCGCAGCGTGTCGTAGGGCACGTTGGCGTAGAGCACCGGCCCGATGCCATGCGACGCCGCGTTGGACATGATGACGATATGCGTGTCGCCGCGCGCCTTGGCCACCAGGTCGGCGCCCACCATGCCGCCGGCGCCCGGCCGGTTCTCCGGCACCAGCGGCTGGCCCAGCTTGCCCCCGATGCTGTCGCACAACGCGCGGGACAGCGTATCCGCCGCGCCGCCGGGCGGGAAGTTGATGATCCAGCGCACCGGATGGTCCGGCCACGCTTGTGCGCGGGCAAGGGCGGGCACGGCAAGCGCGGCAAGCAGCGTACGGCGAAGCATGCGGAAGTCCCTCAGTCGGCAGGCGTGATGTTGGCGCTGCGCACCAGGTCGGTCCAGCGCTGCCGGTCGGCGGTGGCATAGGCGGTGAAGGCGGCGGGGTCCAAGGTCAGTGGCAGCATGCCCTGCGCCGCCAGGCGGGCCTGGAAGGCCGGCCGCGCCACCACCTCGGCCAGTACCTGGTTCAACCTGGCCACCGCGGCTTCCGGCGTGGCGGCCGGCGCATAGACACCATACCAGTTCAGCGCCTCATAGCCGGGCACCCCGGCCTCGGCCACCGTCGGCACTTCCGGCAGGGTCGGGTTGCGCGCGGTGGTGCTGACCGCCAGCGCCCGGATGCGCCCACCCTGGATATGCGGCAAGGCGGTCGGCAGCGTGTCCATCATCATGCTGATCCGCCCGGCGATGAGGTCCTGCATGGCCAGCGCGGTGCCGCGATAGGGCACATGCTGCAACTCAATGCCCGCGAGTTGCGCAAGCAGCGCCCCGGCCAGATGCGTCGAAGCACCGATGCCGGCACTGCCATAGGTCACCGCGCCGGGCCGCGCCTTCGCCAAGGCGATGAACTCGGCCAGCGTCCGCGCCGGCAGCGCCTCCGGCACCACCATCACGGCGGGCACGCCGGCCACCGGGCCAATCCCGGCCAGGTCGGCGGTGGGGTCGAAGCTCAGCTTCTGCAAGGCGGGGTTGGTGGCGTGGGTGGCCTGGCTGCCCATCAGCAGGGTCAGGCCATCCGCCCGGGCGCGGACCACGGCCTCGGTCCCCACGCTGCCGCCGGCGCCGGTGCGGTTTTCCACCACCACCTGCTGGCCCAGCAGCGGCGTCATCTCCTCCGCCACCATGCGCGCGATCAGGTCGCTGGCGCCCCCAGCGGCAAAGGGCGCCACCAGGCGGATGGTGCGCTCCGGCACCCACTGCGCCAGGGCAGGCCAAGGGGCCAGGGAAGGGAGGAGGGCGGCAAACAGGCTTCGGCGCTTGAACATGCGCCGAAGCCTGCAAACCTCATGCCGGCGCGTCGCAGAGGTAGCGCTTCAGGTGGTAGGGCTGTGCCGCCAGGCCGGGGCAGAAGCTGGCCACCACCGGCTCCAGCATGTCGTACATCTGCTTGTTTTCGGCGTTCAGCGCCTCCAGCCGCTCGCGCGCGGCCTCGGCCTCCACCGCCAGGCGCTTCAGGTCCAGCGTGGTATGCTTGCCGTCCTTGAACACGAAGCGCCCGCCGATCATCACATGGCGCACGCCGGTGCCGTCCTCGGTATGCACCACCTGGTTCACGCTCCAATTGTGCGGAATCCAGTTCAGCGTATCCAGGCCGAGGAAGACGATATCCGCCTTCTTGCCGACCGCGATCTCGCCGATATCCTTGAAGCCCAGCGCCTGCGCCGAGCCCTTGGTGGCCGCGCTGTAAATCTCCTCAACGCTGGCCCAGAAGCGCGGGTCCGGCGTCTGCACCTTTGACAGCATGGAGGCATAGCGCATCGCCTCGTACATGTTCTGGTTGTCGGCGCAATTGGCGCCATCGGTGCCCAGGCCGACATTCACCCCGGCATCAATCGCCTGGCGGAAACGGAACATGCCATTGCCGAGGCGCATGTTGCTGCCGGGGTTATGCGCCAGAGAGGCACCCTTGGCCGCCATGCGCTTGAAGTCGTCATCATCCAGCCACACCGCATGCGCCGCGGTGAAGTCCGGCCCGATCAGGCCGAGGTCATCCATATGCGCCACCAGCGTCTTGCCGTAGCGCTTGAGGCCGACCACCGCCTGCACCTTGCTCTCGCCGACATGGCTGTGCAGGCCGACGCCATGCTCCCGCGCCAGCTTGCCGCAGGCGCACATGAAGGCATCCGCGCAATGCAGCGGAATGGTCGGCGCCACCGCAAAGCGGATGTCCGCGCTGTTCCACTTCCACGCCTTCAGCGCGCCTTCCATCGCCGCCACGGTATCGCCGAAGGGCTTGAGCCGCAGCTTGTCGACGCGCGCCTGCAACCCGCTCGGCAGCGCGTCGTACAGGCCCGGAATCGCCTCGTACATCGTGCGGTCCGCCACCATCGGCGCGATGACGGCGCGCATGCCCACCTCGGCATAGGCCTCGGCCACCGCGTCCAGCCCATCCTGCGACGGCAGCGGAAACTCGTAGAACAGGTCATAGGCCGCGGTGCAGCCCTTGCTGACCATCTCGGCGGCGATGATCTGCGTCGTCAGCTTCTTGTCCGCCGTGGCCCGATTGCCGGTGATCCACGGCGCCGCCGCCAGCAGCAGCTCCAGCGTCCACTTGTCGCCCTGGCCGCGCGCCAGGCCGCCATGGCCGTGGGTATGCGCGTTGATCAGCCCGGGGTGGATGATCATCCCCTCGGCATCCACCACCTGCGCCCGCTCCGGCGCCGCCAGGCCAACACCGATGGCGGCGATGACGCCATCGGTCACCAGCACATCCGTGGCCTCGGCCCGGCGCTTGCCCGGGTCCATCAGCCGCGCGCCCTTGATCAGCACGTGGCCGGGTTGAATCTGCGCCATGACGGCTCTCCTCCTACATGCCCGGGGGCGGTTGGTCCGCCCCGCTGGACCATGGAAACAACAGCTTCTCGATCAACGTCACGACCTGGAACAGCACGATGCCCATGGCCGCCAATATCACCACCGCGCCGAAGGCCAGCGGCGTCTTGAAGAAGGCCATGCTGGTCTGGATCAGGTAGCCCAGCCCGGCATCCGCGCCGACGAACTCCGCCACCACGGCGCCCACGACCGCCAGCGCCGCCGCCACCTTCAGCCCGCCGAACACGAAGGGCACCGCAAATGGCAGCCGTATCCGCGTCAACTCCTGCAACTTGCTGGCACGGCAGCTCTTCCCCAGCTCGATCAACTCCGGCGGCGTCGCCAGCAGCCCCGCGACGGTGCCGACCACCAGCGGGAAGAAGGCGACGAGGAAGGTCACGATGATCCGCGGCAACTCGTTCGAGCCCAGCGCGATGATGAGGATCGGCGCCAGCGCCACCTTGGGGATGCTCTGCGTCACCACCAGCAGCGGATAGATCGCCGCCGAGATCGCCGGCGACGCCGCGATCAGCATGGCCAGCGGCAATGAGATCACGACCGAGGCGGTGAAGCCCCACATCACCGTGCCCAGTGTTGCCAGGGTGTGGTGCAGCACGTTGGGCCAGGCGGCATAGCTCTGCGCCCAGATCGCGCTGGGCGCCGGCAGCACGAATTCGCGGATGTGCAGGAAGCGGCAGGCGGCTTCCCACCCCGCCACCACCAGCACCAGCGCGACCAGGGAAGGCAGCGAACTACGCAGCACGCGGCATCCTCTCGCCATAGATCAGCGCGCGAATCCGCTGCGCCGCCGCCTGGAATTCAGGCGTGCCCTCCTGCTCGAACCCACGCGGGCGCGGCAGCCCAACCTCGATCACCTCCGCCACCCGCCCCGGGCGCGGCGACATCACCACCACCCTATCGGCCAGCAGCACGGCTTCCGAAATCGAGTGCGTCACGAACAGCACCGCCATCCGCAGCCCGGACCAGATCCGCAGCAGCTCCAGGCTCATCTCCTCGCGCGTCAGCGCATCCAGCGCGCCGAAGGGTTCGTCCATCAGCAGCACGCGCGGTTGTTGCAGCAGCGCCCGGCAGATCGCCACGCGCTGCTGCATGCCGCCGCTCAGCTCCTTCGGCAGCCGGTTCTCGAAGCCCTTCAGCCCCGCCGTCTCCAGCAGCGCCCGCGCCCGCGCCTCGGTGTCGCCGCCGGCCTGCTTCATCAGCCGCAGCGGAAAGGTCACGTTGCGCAGCACATCCGCCCAGGGCAGCAAGGTCGGCGCCTGGAACACCATGGCGGTATCCGCGCGTGGGCCCACCACCGGCGTGCCATCCAGCACCACGCGGCCCGTGGTGGCCGGCACCAACCCCGCCACCAGTCGCAGCAAGGTGCTCTTGCCGCAACCGCTCGCACCGACGATGGCGACGAACTCCCCCGCCGCCACGTTCAGCGAAACGTCGCGCAGCGCTTCCACATCCCCGCGGGCAAAGCGCTTGCCGACGCCTTCCAGCCGGATCACGGCAGCAGGCTCGTATCCACCGCCTGCGCCGGGTTCCAGCTGGCGTCCAGCTGCTGGCTTTCCGCCACCACGCGCCAGGTGAAGGCCAGCCGATCCGGCGCCGCGCGGCCCAGCCCAGTCTGCTGCTGATGCTCGTTGAACACGAAGCCCATCACCGCGCGCAGGCTGCCTTCGCAGTCATCCTGCTCCACTTCCGGGTTGGCGCGCACATGGATCTGGCAGGCCTGCGCCAGGTTGTCGCGGCTCCAGGCCAGGCTCTGATGCGCCGCGCGCAGGAAGCGCCGCGTCAAGCCAGGGTTGCGCTGGATGGTCTCGTCGGTCGCCATCAGCGTGGCGGCATAGATGGCAAAGCCGGTCTGCACGAAAGGCAGTACGACGATCTCCTCGCCCGCCCGCTGCGCCGCCTTGTTGGTGTAGTACCAATGGATCGAATAGAACGGCGATGCATCGACGCGCCGCGTGATCAGCATGGCCGCCATGGCGGACGCATCCGTATTCACCCAGGTGATCCGCTCCGGGTCCGTCCCCGCGCGCCGCGCCACTTCCGGGAAGTACAGCCGATGGCTGTTGCCGGGGGTGATGCTGATCCGCTTGCCCTCAAGCCCGCGGAAGTTGGTGATGCCGGAGGAGCGCAGCACGAACAGCGAATGCGGCGAATGCGTGTAGGTGATGCTGAGCGACTTCACCGGCATGTTCTGCCGCGCCCGTGCCGTCATCACGGCGCCCAGATCCGCCACGCCGAACATGGCGGCGCCGGCGGCCACCCTGTTCACGGTATCGCCGCTGCCATAGCCGCGGGTGATCGAAAGCTCGATGCCGTTCTGCCGGAAGAAGCCCTGGCCAAGGCCGGCATACCAGGCGGCATGCTCGCCACTGGCCAGCCAGTCCAGCTGGAACAGCACGCGGTCCGGCGCCTGGGCCCAAGCGGGCTTAACACAGGCAGGGGTGAAGGCGGACAATGCAAGCGCGCACAGCCCAGCCAGAATGCTCTTGCGTAGCATTGGCGGTCTCCCGGTCATTGTTGTCCGGCGCAGCGTCCCTTGGCATCAGGGAACGACAATTCAGCGCCTTGTGCAAGCGTGGCCGCTTGGCCAGTTTGCGCGCAAGGATAAAGGGGAACCGCCATGCATCGCCGCCCATTGCTGCTTGCCGCGCCCGCGCTGCTGCTCGCCCACCCACTGGCCCGCCGCGCCGCCGCGCAGATGCCGGACCGCACCATCACCGTGGTGGTGCCCTATCCCGCCGGCGGGCCGACCGATGCCGTTGCCCGCCTGGCCGCCGAAGCCATGGCCCGCGACCTGGCGCCGGAGGGCGTGCCTGGCGTGGTGGTGGAGAATGTCAGCGGCGCCGGGGGCACCATCGGCAGCGCCCGCGTCGCCAATGCCCGCCCGGATGGCAGCGTGCTGCTGATGCACCACCTGGGCCATGCCGCCAGCGCCACGCTGTACCGCAAGCTGCCCTATGATGTGGAAGCCAGCTTCGCCCCGCTGGGCCTGATCAACGACGTCCCCCTGCTGGTCTGCGCCCGTGCCGACTTCCCGGCCAAGGACCTGCGGGAGTTGATGGCGATGATGCGCACGCGCGGCCTGGAGATCACCGCCGCCAATTCCGGCCTGGGCGGCACCGACCATCTCGGCGGCATGCTGCTGCAACGCGAGGCCGGCGCGCAGATCACCACCGTTTCCTTCCGCGGCAGCGCGCCGGCCACCACGGAGGTCATCGCCGGCCGCGTCGACCTGTTCTTCGGCCAGACCACCAGCACCGTCGCGCATATCCGCGCCGGCCGGATGAAGCCCTACGCCATCACCTCGCCGACGCGCTCGCGCTTCGAGGGGCTGACCGAAGTGCCGACCGTGCTGGAGCAGGGCGCCCCCGGCCTGCTGATGCGCATCTGGCAGGGCATGCTGGCGCCCAAGGGCACGCCGGAGGCGGTGCAGCACCGCCTGTCCCGCGCCATCCAGACCGCGCTGCGCGACGAAAAGCTGCTGGCCCGCTTCCGCGACCTGGCCACCGAGGCGGTGCCGCAGGACCAGGCCACGCCGGCCTTCTTCACCCGCCAGCTGGCCGAGGACGTCGCCCGCTGGCGCCCGATCATCACCGCCGCCGGCCAATACGCGGACTGAAGCCGGCCGTTGACGCCGGCGCCTCGCGCCCCGCAAGCTGCCCCAAACACGGAGCAGACCCGCATGCCGGCGCTGGAATTCCGCCCCCTGTCCGAGCGTGTCGGCGCCGAGATCATCGGCCTCGACCTGTCCCAACCCTTCGACGCCGCCACCACGGCCGCGTTGCAGGCCGCCTATGCCCGCCACCACCTGCTGCTGGTCCGCGACCAGCCCTGCACCGCCGCGGACCAGGCCCGCTTCGCCCGGCTGTTCGGCGAGGTCGAGCTCCGCGAGCGCAACCGCATCCAGGCCATGGAGCCGGACACGCAGCACGTCTCCAACGTCCGCGCCGATGGCGTCTTCGGCCGCGGCGACCTGGATTTCCACCTGGACCAGCTGTTCCAGCCCATGCCGCTGAAAGCGCTTATACTTGCTGCCATCGAGGTGCCGGAGGAAGGCGGCGACACCGTCTTCGCCGACGCCACCGCCGTGGCCGGCCTGCTGCCGGAAGACCTGCGGGCCGAGGCCGAGGCCGCCACCTGCCGCCACGCCTATACCTTCGCCGGCAGCCTGGCCGATGACTGGAACGTCACCGACGCCGCCACCACCACGCTCTCCCAGCTGCAACCCATGCTCTGGCCGGTGCCGGGCAGCGCCGACCGCGCGCTGTGGGTCAACAAGCTCACCACGGTGGAGGTCCTCGGCCGCTCGCCGGCCGAAAGCCGGGAGATGATGGCCGCGGTCCGCGCCCCGCTCTACGACGGGGCGATCCAGTACCGCCACCACTGGCGCAGCGGCGACCTGGTGCTGTGGAACAACCGCACGCTGCAACACGCCCGCACCCCCTTCGACGAGAGCCTGCCGCGCACGCTGCGCCGCACGCCGATCAATTGAGGAGCCGCCCGATGCGCCGCATGCTGCTCACCCTCGCGCTCCTCCTGGCCACGCTCGGCACCCCCAAGGCGCAGGAAACCTCCATCCGCCTGGTGATGAACAACGAGCTGCAAAGCCTCGACCCCATCCAGACCGTCTCGGTGGTCAGCCGCACCTTCGGCTTCTTCGTCTGGGACACGCTGGTGGGGGAGGACAGCAAGGGCGTCTATCGCCCGCAGATGCTGGAGAAATGGGAAACCAGCACCGACCGCCTGACCTGGACCTTTCATTTGCGCCCCGGCCTGGAATGGCATGACGGCGCGCCGGTAACGGCCGAGGACTGCGTCGCCAGCCTGCGCCGCTGGGCCGCCAAGGATGGCCTGGGCCGCCAGATGCTGGCCGCCAGCAGCGAGCTGCGCGTGGTGGACGCCAAGACCTTCGTACTGGTCCTGACGCGCCCCTTCGGCCAGGTGATCGAGGCCCTGGGCAAGTCCGCTCCCTATGCCCCCTTCATGATGCCGGCACGCCTCGCCGCCACCTCCCCCAATGCACAACTGCCGGAAATCATCGGCAGCGGCCCCTTCACCTTCAACCGCGCGGAATGGCGCCCTGGCGACCGCGCCGTGCTGCGCCGCAACACCCGCTACCAGCCGCGCGCCGAACCGGCCGACGGCCTGGCCGGCGGCAAGGTGGTGCATGTGGACCGGGTGGACATCGTCTCCGTGCCGGACAGTTCTACCCGTGTCGCCGCGTTGCAGCAGGGCGAGATCGACTGGCTGGAACGCGCCCCGCTGGACTTCGTGGAGCGCATGAAGCGCGACCGCAACATCGTCGTCACCCCGGGCCTCGGGCGATCCTCCATCTTCGGCGTGCTCACGCTCAACCACGCCCAGCCGCCGTTCAACAACCCGGCCATCCGCCGCGCCGCGCAGATGGCCATCGACCAGTCGGAGGTCATGGCCGGCGTCGGCCTGCCGCGCGGCATGTATCTGGACCAATGCCTCAGCGTGTACATGTGCGACGCGCCCTACAGCACGGAAGCCGGCGCCGACGCCTTCCGCCGCCCCAGCAGCGACCGCGCCCGGCAGATGCTGCGCGAGGCCGGCTACAACAATGAACGCGTGGTGCTGCTGCACAGCGGCGACAGCGCCCTCATCAACCCGGTCAGCCTGGTCGCGATCGAGCATCTGAAGCGCGCTGGCTTCAACGTGGATGTCCGCAGCACGGATTGGTCCTCGGTGGCGCAGATGCGCCTCAACCGCAACCCGGTGGACCAGAATGGCTGGTCCGTGGTGCCGCTGGTGTGGACCGGCTTCGACATGGAAAACCCGCTGGCCAACCCGGCGGTGGTCTACAGCTGCACCAACGCCTATCCCGGCTGGTGGTGCGACCCGCCGCGCACCGCGCTGATCGAGCGCTTCGCCGCCGAATACGACATGGCCAAGCGGCGCGAGCTGGCGGCCGAGATCCAGCGCAGCGTGCATGACAACGTCAGCGTCGTCATCCTCGGCCAATTCGCGGGACCCTCGGCCTATCGCGCCAATCTGCGGGGCGTGCTGGATGTGGGCTTCCCGGTGCTCTGGAACGTGCAGCGCGCCACGCGCTGACGGAACGTGCAGTGCGCGACGCACTGACGGAGCGTGCGGCGCGCCGCGCGCTGAAGGGCCACGTGCTGGACTAACCCGGCCGTTCCACCGCATCCTCCCGCCACAACACGGGGGATGGGTCCATGGAACTCAGGGGCAAGGTCGCGCTGGTCACCGGCGGCAATGGCGGGCTGGGGCAGCGCATCTGCCACGCCCTGGCGCGGGAAGGCGTCCACATCGCCGTCATGTACGCCGCCAGCCGCGACCAGGCCGAATCCGTGGCGCGCGAGCTGGCCGCCACCTACCAGGTCAATGCCGCGGCCTTCGCCTGCGACATCACCAGCCCCGCCGCCATCGACAGCCTGGTGGCCCAGGTGACGCAGCGCTTCGGCCAGATCGACATCCTGGTCAACGATGCCGCCTTCAACAAGGCCATCCCCTTCACCGACCTGGATGGCCTGACGACGGAGATCTGGGACAAGATCATCGCCGTCAACCTGACCGGCCCGATGCACCTGACCAAGGCGGTGGCGCCGATCATGAAGGCGCAAGGCCAGGGCCGCATCATCAACATCTCCTCGGTCGCCGGGCTTGGCCCGCAGGGCAGCTCCATCGCCTATGCCGTCTCCAAGGCCGGGCTGATCCACCTGACCAAGTGCATGGCCCTGGCCCTGGCGCCGCAGGTGCTGGTCAACTGCGTCGCCCCCGGCCTGCTGGAGGGTACCCGAGCAACGGCCAACCTGCGCGAGGAACAGCTCACCTCCGCCGCCACCCTTTCCCTGCTGAAGAAGCCGGCGGACAAGGAAGACTGCGCCGAGATGGTCGTGGCGATGTGCCGCACCGAGACCATGACCGGCCAGACCGTGGTCATCGACAGCGGCCGGGTCTTCCACTGAAGTCCGCCTCAGGCCACGCGGCAATGTGAGCGGGGCGTCGAGCCCGGCTCAAGTCATTTTTGTTGCACTGCGTCATTTCTCCCCCAAGATGGGGCATGGCTGATGACGTAGTGCATAACCGACCGGCGGCAGCGACCCCTTGGCACCGGGTGCCCTGGGTGCTGCTGGCCCTGGCGTTGCCGGCCAGCCGCCCCAGCGCGGTCGAACTGCCGCAGCCGCCCTGCGGTGCGGCGCCGGAACCGCACTACCCCGCGGCCGCAGGGGCCCGCTCCAACGCCGTGGTCATGCAGGTCCAGGCGGATGCACCGCATTGGGCGCCACCCGCCTGCACCGGCTGGTCGCCGGCCGGGGAGCATGGCTACCACACGCTGGTGGGCCTGGCCGGGCGCTTCCGCCTGGCACCGGGGCAGGGCAGCGACGCCATCCTGCACCGGCTCGGCGCCATTTCGGCCATGCGCCAGGTCCGCTTCTGGTCCGACCGGGCCGGCGAATGGCGCCCCTTCGCCACCGAGGCCACCGCCCTGAACGGGCCGGACCCGGCGGATCGCCGGCCGGATTTCTCCGCGGCGGAGTTGCAGTCGGGCCGGCCGCTGTACTTCCTGCAACGCCCCAACCGGCTCTCGGGCGAGGTGGTGTACCGCATGCACGTTGCCCAGGTGGGGCCGGACCGCGTGCTGGTCCACACCGAAAACGTCACCCCGGTGCGGCTGTTCTTCGTCACCCTGTTCCAGCCCGGCGCCTTGCAGACCGTCCAGGTGGCGGAACGGCTGAGCGGCACGGATTGGGGCTTCTACCTGCTGTCGCGCTCCACCGAGGCCGGCACCAACCCGCTGGTCGAGGGCCACCTCTCGGCCTACGTCAACCGCGCCGATGCGGTCTTCCGCCTGGTCGCCGACCAGCCCTGACGCCGGCGCTCAGAGGCTGTCAGGCGCGCATGAAAGCGCCTGACAGCCTCTGAGCTTTTGTTTGAGCGGCTGATTCACGCCGCCGGTGATTCCACCGGCGACGATCAGACGCCAAGCCGACCAGGCGCTACAGGAAGGCGCCGTCCACCGGCAGCGCCACGCCGTTCACGTAGCTGGCGGCCTCGCTGCACAGAAACCCCACCACCGCGGCCACCTCATGCGCCTCCCCGGCGCGGCCGGCCGGAATATCCACCACCATGGCCGTGCGGGCCGGCTCCGGCAGCGCCTCATAGCGCTGGCGGATGCGGGTGCCCTGCTCGCCCAATATCAGCGCCGGCAGCAGGCAGTTCACGGTAATGCCGTTCGCCGCCTCGTCCTTGGCCAGCTGCGCGGTGAAGCCGACAATGGCGGCCTTGGACGTGGCATAGGCCAGCCGCGCCCCCTGCGTGGTCACTGGCCCCTTCCGCCCGCGCGCATTGGTGCTGCTGAAGTTCACCACCCGGCCGTAGCCGCGCGCCCGCATGCCCGGCACCACCGCGCGGGTGAACAGGAAGGCGCTCTTCAGGTTCAGGTCGATCACATGGTCCCAGGTGGCGTCGTCCATATCCTCGATGGTGCGCACCGGGTGCGGCCCGCTGCCGCCGGCCACGTTGACCAGCGCATCCACCCGGCCCAGCGCCGCGGCACGCTCGGCCGCGGCCTTGGCCAGGGCCGGGTCGGTGGCATTGCCGGCCATCACCTCCACGCTGGCCCCGGCTTCGCGCATCCGCTCGGCGGCGGCGTTCAGCGGGCCTTCCTGCAAGTCCAGCATCAGCAAGCAAAAACCCTGGCTGTGCAGTTGCCGGCATACCGCAATGCCGATGCCGCCCGCCGCCCCGGTGATGATCGCCCAGCGCTTGCCCATCCTGGCCCCCTTTTGCCTACCGGCGCATTCCCGCCCATTGCGCGCCGCCTGGCAAGCGCGCCACCATGCGCCGGGCCGAAGCCGCCACCCCGCCCCGGGGGCGGCGCCGGTCCAGCCTGACCGGAAGCCAGGTCCACGTGGCGCCCCGCCAGGCTTCACCCGCCGCGGGAGGCCGCCGATGCCCGAGATGCTGCACCACCCCATCACCAATGCCAGCGCCTGGCGCCGCGCGGACCTGCAACGCGACGAAGGCTGGGTGCTGCGCCTGACCCCGGCGCAGCAGGCCGAGGTGTTGGCCGCCGAGCGCGCCCTGGCCGCCCGGGGCCTGCGCGGCGGCGAGTTCACCCGCGAGGATTTCCGCCTGCCCAGCCTGGAACCCCAGCTGGCCGAAGCGATGGAGACGCTGGAGACCGGCCGCGGCCTGGTGCTGCTGAAGGGCCTGCCGGTGGACCGGCATGACGAGGAACGCGCCGCGCGCCTGCTCTGGGGCATCGGCCTCTACTTCGGCCGCGGCCTGAAGCAGATCCCCCGCGTCAACCTGGGCGGCTACAAGGACAACCTGATCGGCCACATCGTCGACCAGGGATTTGACTACTCCAAGCCCAACGTCACGGGCTCCTCCACCAGCGCGGAACAGATGCCGCATGTGGATGGCAGCGACGTGGTCGCGCTGCTCTGCCTGCGCCCGGCGGCCGATGGCGGCGGCGTCTCCCGCGTCGTCAGCAGCATGGCCGTCCACAACACCCTGCTGGCCGAGGCACCCGACCTGCTGGAACAGCTCTACGAGGGTTTCCACCACGACCTGCGCGGCGACGTCGCCCGGCCGGACGGCCCGCAGGTGACGCCGCGCATCCCCGTCTTCAGCTATTGCCAGGGCGTGCTGAGCTGCAACTTCAACAGCAAGACGGTGGAACAGGCCGCCACCAAGCTGGGCCGCCCATTGGCGCCGCGCGAACGCGCCGCGCTGGACGCCATGCTGAAGCTTGCGCTGGACCCCAGCTACAGCATCGACATGGCCTTCGAGACCGGCGACCTGCAACTGGTCAACAACTACACGGTCATGCACAGCCGCACCGCCTGGGTGGACCCGCCCGAGCCAGGCGCGAACCGCCTGCTGTTCCGGCTCTGGCTCAAAAGCTTCCCGGACCGTCCCTTGGCGCCGACCTTCTCGGGCGGCTACACGCTGGGCGCGGTGCACGACACCAGCGCCGCCAGCCTGCGGGGTTAGGCCGGGGACCCACCGCCGCGAAGGCAGGGATGGCCGTGACCAGCATGGCCATGACGGTGTGTGCAGGGCCACGCGGAAAAACCGTCATGCGCGGGCTTGTCCCGCGCATCAACGCCGCCCCAGCTCACTGCCCGCCTGCGGGCCGAGCGGCTCAGTGCCCGCCCGCGGTCATCTCCACCAGTTCCACCAGCACGTTGCCGGTGCTGGCCGGGTCCAGGAAGGCGATCTGGTTGCCGCCATGGCCGGACCGCGGCACCTGGTCCAGCAGGCCGACGCCCTTGGCGCGCAGCTCGTCCAGCGCGGCGTGGATGTCATCCACCTCCAGGCAGATGTGGTACAGACCTTCGCCCTTCTCCTGGATCCACTTGTCGGTGTTGTTGCCGGGCTTGTGGCTCTCCAGCAGTTCCAGGCTGCTCTCGCCGATCGGCAGCATGGCCAGCCGCACGCCTGGGCCTTCCAGCGTCTCCTCGAAGTTGCTGTGGATGCCCAGCTTGGCGAAGACTTCCTTGGTGGCGTCCAGGTTCTTCACCGCAATCGCCACGTGCTCAATGCGCTTGATCTTCATGCCCGTTCTCCCTCAGAGCAGACGCCATGGGCGGAATCGCCCTGAGGCGCCATCTGCTCGCTCAAACCGTGTTCATCGCCCGCCAGACTGTCTCAGCCGTCAGCGGCATGTCCAGATGCCCGACGCCGAAAGGCGCCAGCGCGTCCAGCACCGCATGCACCACCACCTGTGGCGCCGCCATGCAGCCGGCCTGGCCCACGCCCTTCACCCCCAAGGGATTGCGCGCGGTCGGCACCTCATGCAGCACCACGTCGATATCCGGCAGGTCGGCGGCGCGCGGCAGGCAATAATCCTGGAAGCTGCCGGTCAGCAGCTGGCCCTCGGCGTCGTAGACAATCCGTTCCATCAGCGCCTGGCCGATGCCCTGCGCCAGCCCGCCCTGCGCCTGGCCGATCGTCAGCATCGGGTTCACCAGCCGGCCATAATCATCCACCGCCAGATACCGGCACAGCGTCACCTCGCCGGTCTCGCGGTCCACCTCCACCTCGGCCAGATGCGCGCCACTCGGAAACACGATGTCGTTGCAGAGATTCAGCACCTCCGCATCAAGCGCCTCCGCGGCATGCACCGCATCCAGCCCGACGCTCTGCGCGCCGCGCGTGAAGGCTCCCGCCGCAAACACCAACTCCCCAGGCGCGCATTGCAGCAACCGCGCCGCCGTCTCCCGCGCCTTGTCCAGCAGCGCCTCCACCGTCCGCACCAGCGCAAAGCCGCCCTGGTGCAGGCTGCGCGCGCCGCCATGCCCGTTGCCGAAGCTGATCACCGCGGTATCCGCCTGCACCAGCCGAAACCGCTCCGGCGGCAGCCCCAGCATATCCGCGGCGATCTGCGGGAAGCTGGTCTCGTGCCCCTGGCCATTGCTCTGCGTGCCCAGCATCAGGGAGACCGTCCCATCGGCCTCGAACCGCACCCGGCTCCATTCATTCGGCGCGCCGCGGCTGGTCTCCATGAAGCAGCCCACGCCCAGGCCGCGCAGCTTGCCCCGCGCCGCCGATGCCGCCTGCCGCGCGGCAAACCCGGCCCGGTCCGCCAGCCGCTCCAGGTCCTCGATATTCTCGGCGTAGCGCCCGCAATCCATCAGGCTGCCCAGCGCCGCCTGATACGGGAAGTCGCGGATCACGTTGCGCCGGCGCAGCTCCAGCGGGTCCAGCCCCAGCCGGCGCGCCGCCGCATCCAGCAGCCGCTCCACCATGTAGTTGGCCTCGGGCTTGCCGGCGCCCCGATACGCATCCACCGGCGTGGTATTGGTGAATACGCCGCGCACCTCCAGCCAGATCGCCGGAATGGCGTAGATGCTGCCCATCGCCGTCGGCATCGCCACCGCATGGCAACCAGGCCCGTTGGAGGACGCATAGGCGCCGAGGTCGCTCACCATATCCGCGGCCAGCGCCAGCACGCGGCCCTCCGCGTCCAGCGCCATCCGCGCGGTGCCGTACAGCGCCCGGCCATGCACGCTGCCTGGGAATTCCTCGCTGGCCTCCGCCACCCACTTCACCGGCCGGCCCAATTCGCGCGCCGCCCATAAGGCCAGCACGTATTCAGCAAACAGAAAATTCTTCAGACCGAAGCCGCCGCCGACATCCGGCGCATGCACCCGCACCCGCTGCTCATCCACGTGGAAGACGGCATGCGCCAACTGGTGCCGCAGGGAATGCAGGGACTGGCTGGTGCATTCCAAATCCCAGCTTGCGCTGGCCGCATCCCAGCGCGCCAACGCGGCCCGAGGCTCCAGCGGCGCCGCCGTCACCCGCTGATTCGCCAGCGGCAATGCCACCACATGGGCAGCGGCCGCAAAGGCCGCCTCGGTCGCCGCCTGGTCGCCCTTTTCAAACGCAAAGCACAGGTTGCCCGGCGCCTCCGGCCAGAGCTGCGGCGCCCCTGCCGCCAGCGCGGCCACCGGGTCCACCACCGCCGGCAGCGGCGCGTAGTGCACCACCACCGCCTCGGCGGCGTCGCGCGCCTGTTCCGGCGTTTCCGCCAGCACGAAGGCCACCGGCTCGCCCAGATGCCGCACCGCGTCCAGCGCCAATATGTGCCGCGCCGGCACAATCGGCGGCGCCTTGCTGGCCGGCGAGGCATGGCAGGGCAGGGTGCCCAGGCCGGCCGCGCGCAGCTCCACCCCGGTCAGCACCGCGGATACGCCGGGCATCGCCCGCGCCGCCGTCGCGTCCAGCGCCTCGATCCGCGCATGCGCGTGCGGGCTGCGCAGCACCACCGCATGCAGCATCCCCGGCGCCACCGCATCCGCCAGGTAGCGCCCCTGGCCCGTCAGGAAGCGCGCATCCTCCCGCCGCGGCAGCGACCGCCCGATGAAGCCTTCCGGCATGTCCACGCCCTCCCGTATCGGCGGCCATCCTGCCCCAGCCCGGCACCCCCTGGCCAGCCTCGCACGCTGCGCTAACATGCGCGGCAACGCTTCAGGAAAACGCCCAATGACCTTGCCGCTGCTGTTCACCCCCATCACCCTGCGGGGCCTGACGCTGAAGAACCGCGTCGTCGTCGCCCCCATGCACCAGTATGCCGCCGAGCGCGGCTTCACCACCGACTGGCACCTGATGAACGCCGGCCGCTTCGCCGCCGGTGGCGCCGGCATGGTCATGGTCGAGAGCACCAAGGTGGAACGTCGCGGCTGCGGCACCGCCGGCGACACCGGCCTGTGGGACGACGCCCACATCCCCGGCATGAAGCGCATCAGCGACTTCATCCGCGCCCACGGCTCGGTGCCGTCCATCCAGCTCGGCCATTCCGGCCGCAAGGCCCGCCGCTTCCGCCCCTGGGAAGGCGGCGCCCCGCTGACGCAGGAAGCCTCCGGCGTGGACGACTGGGCCGCCTGGGAACTGGTCGCCCCCAGCGCCATCCAGGCGGTGCCGGAGGACCCGATGCCCCGCGCCCTCTCGCGCGACGAAATCCCCGGCGTGATCCAGCACTGGGTCGAAGCCGCCAAGCGCGCCTTGGCCGCCGGCTTCGACGTGTTGGAAATCCACGGCGCCCATGGCTACCTGATCCACCAATTCCTCTCGCCCTCGGCCAATCGCCGCAACGACGACTACGGCGGCAGCGAGATCAACCGCATGCGCTTCTGCATCGAGATCGTGGAGGCCATCCGCGCCATCTGGCCGCAGGACAAGCCGCTCTTCCTGCGCCTGTCGGTCGAGGACGATGCCGGCTGGGGCCCCGAGGAAAGCACGCGCCTGGCCAAAATCGTCGGCCCCAAGGGCGTCGATGTCATCGACTGCTCCTCGGGTGGTCTCACGGGCAGCGCCACCAACCAGGCTCGCCCCGGCTATGGCTACCAGGTGCCCTACGCCACCAAGCTGAAGCAGGAAGGCGGCGTCATGACCATGGCGGTCGGCCTCATCGTCCACGCCGACCAGGCCGAGGCGATCTTGCAGAACGGCCAGGCCGACCTGATCGCGGTGGGCCGCGAGATTCTCTACAACCCGAACTGGCCGACCGACGCCGCCCGCAAGCTGGGCGTGGACACCGCCTTCGAGGCGATGCCGGAAGCGCAGAAATACTGGCTGGAAAAGCGCGCCCGGGCGATGAAGGGCATGGTCCCCAGCACCTACCAGACCGGCATCAACGCATGACGGCCCGGCGCGCGCTGCTGGCCGGCCTGCTTGCAGCGCCCCTCGCGGCGCGCGCCCAGCCGGAATGGACGCCGACCCGCCCGGTTCGCCTGGTGGTCGGCTTCCCGCCCGGCGGCTCCGGCGACTTCCTCTGCCGCACGCTGATGGAGCCCTTCGGCCGCGAGCTCGGCGCCAGCATCATCGTGGACAACCGCCCCGGCGCCGGCTCCAACATCGCCACCGAACACGTCGCCCACAGCGAGGGCGATGGCTACACCCTGCTGGTCGGCGGCAATTTCAGCCACGCGGTCAACCCAGCGCTCTACCGGCGCGTGCCGTTCGACCCGATCGCCGACTTCACCCCGATCAGCAAGCTGACCGACCTGCCGACCATCATCGCGGTGGCGTCCAACAGCGGCATCACCAGCCTGCGCCAACTGATCGAGCGCATCCGCGCCGAGCCGGGCCGCTGGAACTACTCTACCCCCGGCAACGGCACGCCATCGCACCTCTCCGGCGCCCGCCTGTCCAAGGTGGCGGACCTCCAGCTCACCCACATCCCGTTCCGCGGCGGCGCGCCTTCGGTGCAGGCGGTGCTGGCCGGGGATGTGCAGATCATCATCGGCACGCCGCCGGTGGTGCTGCCGCAGGTCCGCGCCGGCCGGCTGACCGCGCTCTCGCTGACCACGGCCGCCGCCTCCGCCGTCATCCCCGGCATTCCCGGCGCCGCCGAGGCCGGGCTGCCCGGGCTGGATATCGGCGGCTGGTGGGGGCTCTGGGCGCCGAAGGGCCTGGCCGCCCCGGTGCGCGACCGGCTCTTCGCCGCCACGAAGGCCACGCTGGCCAGCCCCGGCATCGCCCCCAAGCTGGCCGGGGAGGGGTTGCAGGCCACCCCCTCGGCCTCGCCCGCCGAGTTCGACGCCTATATCCGCTCGGAAATCCCGTTCTGGGCGGATGTGGTGAAATCGGCGGGAGCGGTGCTGGAATAGCGCGCGATATGCGCGCGAATTGAGCAATTCTGTCGCCGCGACGCCGATCCTCGCTCCGGTTCCACCGGCACACTCATTGCATCGTGACCCCCGAACCCTCGGAGGCCACGCCATGACCATCGCCCGCCGTACCCTGCTCGCCTCTGGCCTGGCCCTGCCGGCCCTGTCGGCCCGCGCCCAAGGCACCACCATCAAGATGGGCTCGCTGAAGCTCATCCACTCCATCGCCCCGCACTTCTATGAGAAGTTCGCCCCGGCCGGCGTGCGGATGGAGATCATCCCCTTCGAGAGCCCGGCCGAGTGCAAGAACGCCGTGGTCACCAAGTCGGTCGACTTCGGCGCCTTCGGCATCGCCGCCGGCATCCTCGGTGCCGCGGCGCGGGAGCCGCTGACCATCATCGCCAGCTGCTGCGACAAGGGCATGGCCGTGGTCGCCCGCAAGGACGGCCCGATCAACGCCCTGGCCGACCTGCGCGGCAAGCGCGTGGCGATCTGGCCCGGCTCGACCCAGGAAGTCTTCATCTTGGAGCGCATGAAGATGGAGGGCATGTCGATCCGCGACATCACCTCGGTCCGCGTCTCCTTCAGCGAAATGCACCTGGCGCTGGCCCGTGGCGACGTGGATGCCTATGTCGGCGCCGAGCCGGCCCCCGGCGTCTCGGTGGCGTCTGGCATCGGCAAGATCGTGGAATACCCCTACAGCACCCCGATGGGCGCGCTGAACATGGTGTTCGGCGCCCATCATGAGACGGTGGCGACGCGCCCCGACCTGTGCCGCACCATCCTGAACATCCACCGCCAGGCCAGCGAATTCGCCATGGCCAACCGCGAGGCGATGATCGACATGGCCATCGCCAAGCTGGGCCAGCAGCGCGCCGCGCTGGAGATCAGCGCGCCGAACGTGGACCTGAACTGGAAGATGACGCCGACCATGCTGCGCCAGGCGCATACCTACGCCGACCACATGCTGGCGCTGCGGCAGATTCGCCAACTGCCTGACTTCGCCACCTTCTTCGACACCAAGTTCTCCGACGAGATGGCGAAGAACGCGTGACGCAGCAGCCTGCCCTACGCGGCCCGTTGCTGGCCGCGGCCTTTCCGTTGCTCGCGCTGGTGGCCTGGCACTTCACCACCAGCGGCCGCGCCTACAGCCTGATCCCACCGCCCTACGAGGTGGGGTTGGAGCTGTGGGACCTGGCCTTCGGCGGCATCTACGACGATGCCTTCTCGGAGACGCTGGTCACCCACGCCCTGGCCAGCATGAGCCGCGCCTATGGCGGCTTCGGCCTGGCGGCGCTGGTGGCACTTCCCTTGGGCATGCTGATCGGCCGCATCGAGATCATCCGCGCCATGCTGGACCCGACGCTGCAATTGCTGCGCCCGGTGCCCGTCACCGCCTGGTTGCCGCTGGCGATGATCGTCTTCGGCCTCGGCCCGCGCTCGGCCTTCTTCCTGGTCTTCCTCGGCGCCTTCTACCCGATATTGATCAACACCATCTTCGGCGTGCGCAGCGTGGAGCCGCGCCTGTTCGAGGCCGCCGCCATGCTCGGCGTCTCGCCCTCCGCCACCTTCGCCAAGGTGGTGCTGCCGGCCTCGCTGCCCTCCATCTTCACGGGGTTGCGGCTCGGCCTCGGCCTGTCCTGGGTGGTCATCGTGGTCGGCGAGATGACCGGCGTGCAGACCGGGCTGGGTGCCATCATCATGGAAGCCCGCCAGCTCTCCCGCACCGACATCGTCATCTGCGGCATGGCCGTCATCGGCGTGCTCGGCTTCGCCTCCGACAAACTCATCATGCTGATCGGCCAATGGCTGCTGCGCTGGAGCCCGCAACATGGTTGATGTTCGATCGCGCAGCCCCGCAGGGCCGCAGGACCGAGGCGCGGAGCGTGAATCGAACGTCCAGATGTTGCCCATCCTGGACGTGAAGAACGTCACCAAGCGCTTCGCCTTCAACAATGAAACCGTCACCGCCCTGGCCGAGGCCAACCTGCGGATCGAAAAGGGCGAGTTCGTCTGCCTGATCGGCCCTTCCGGCTGCGGCAAGTCCACGCTGCTGCGCATGGTCGCGGGCTTCGAGACCGCCAGCGAGGGTGAGTTGCTGATGTGGGCCAAGCCGGTCCAAGGCCCCGGCCCGGACCGCGGCATGGTGTTCCAGGATTACGGCCTGTTCCCCTGGCTGACGGTGGCCAAGAACATCGGTTTCGGCCCCGCCGCCCGCGGCCGCCCGACCAAGGAAGTGCGGGAGACGCAGAAGCGCTTCGTCGAGATGGTCGGCCTGACCCGCTTCGCCGACGCCTTCCCGCACCAGCTTTCCGGCGGCATGAAGCAGCGCGTCGCCATCGCCCGCGTGCTGGCCAACGATGCCGAAGTGGTGCTGATGGACGAACCCTTCGGCGCGCTGGACGCGATGACGCGCGAGCGGTTGCAGGCCGAACTGCTGGAGATTTGGGAGCGGCAAAAACTCACCGTCCTCTTCGTCACCCACGCCATCGAGGAAGCGATCATCCTGGCGGACCGCGTGGTGGTGATGTCCCCCGGCCCCGGCCGCATCGTCGCGGACGAGCGCATCGACATCCCCCGCCCGCGCGACCCCACCAGCCCCGAGTTCAACGCTCTGCGCCGCCGCCTCTCCAGCCTATTGGCAGGCCATCACTGATGCACCCCGTTGAGGCGGCCGAAGCCGCGCTGGCGCGCATCGAGGCGTGGGCCGACCCGGCGCTGTTCATCACCCGCGTCGCGCCGGCGGAAGTTCGCGCCCGCGCCGCCGCGCTGGCGGCGGAAGGCGCGCTGGGCCGCCCGCTGTTCGGCCTGCCCTTCGTGGTCAAGGACAATATCGACGTCGCGGGAATGCCCACCACGGCGGCGTGCCCAGCCTACGCCTATACCCCCACCGAATCCGCCCCCGCGGTGCAACGCCTGCTGGATGCCGGCGGCATCCTGCTCGGCAAGGTCAACCTGGACCAATTCGCCACCGGCCTGGTTGGCGTGCGCAGCCCCTACGGCATTCCGCGCAATGCGCTGAATCCGGCGCTGATCCCCGGCGGCTCCTCCTCCGGCAGCGCCACCGCGGTTGCCGCAGGGATCGCCGCCTTCTCGCTCGGCACCGACACCGCCGGCTCCGGCCGCATCCCTGCCGCCGCCAACAACATCGTGGGCCTGAAGCCCAGCCTTGGCCTGGTGCCGACCAAGGGCGTGGTGCCGGCCTGCCGCAGCCTGGACTGCGTTTCGGTCTTCGCCCGCAGCATCGCCGAGGCCAGCGCGGTGCTGAACGTCATCGCCGGCGTGGAGCCGACGGACCGCTACAGCCGCGCCGCGCCCGCCACCTGGCGCGCCACGCCCGCGCCGCAGCCGCACTGGCGCCTGGCCGCGCCGCTGCCGGGGCAACTGATCTTCGACACGCCTGATGACCAGGCGCTGTACGAAGCCATGCTGGCCAAGGCCGGCCCGGTGCAGCGCGTGGACATCGCCCCGCTGCTGGCCATCGCCCAACGCCTGTATGACGGCGCCTGGGTGGCCGAGCGCACCGCCGCACTGCGCAGCATCCTGGAAACCGCCGCCGACCAGGTGCATCCGGTCACCCGCAGCATCCTCAACGCCGGCTTCGGCAAGCAGACCGTGGATGCCTGGGACGACCTGCACGCCGCCGCCGAGGCCCGCCGCTACGCCCGCGCGCTGTTCGCGCAAGCCGACGCGCTGCTGCTGCCCACCGCCCCGGGCATCCCGACCCTGGCAATGCTGGAAGCGGAACCCGTCGCGGCCAATTCGCGCCTCGGCACCTACACCAACTTCGTCAACATCTGCGATCTCGCCGCGCTGGCCATCCCCGCCGGCTTCCGGGCGGATGGCGTGCCCGCCGGCCTCACCCTGGTCGGCCCGGCCTTCAGCGAGGCGCGCCTGGCCGGCCTCGGTGCCGCCCTCATCAACGAGCCCTGCACCCCACCCGCCCTGGCCGCCGACGAACTCCCCCTTTTCGCCATCGGCGCCCACATGGCCGGCCTGCCGCTGAACCCGCAGATGCTCCGCCACGGCGGCCGCTTCATCGCGGCAGCCACCACGGCCCCGCTCTACCGCATGTACGACCTCGGCCCCCGCCCCGGCCTGGTGCGCGTGCCCGAAGGCGGCATGTCGCTCGCCGGTGAAATCTGGGCGCTCCCCGCCAGCAGCGTCGGGCCTTTCCTGGCGGAAATCCCGCCGCCGCTCGGCTTTGGCCGCGTCACGCTGGAAGACGGCAGCACCCCGCTCGGCTTCCTCTGCGAGGCCATCGGTGTACAAGGCGCCGCCGACATCGCCCCCAGCACCGGCTGGCGCGAACACCTGACCCGCCGAGAGAGCACGTAATGGACGTCGATATCCCCGAGATCGTGGCCGAGATGCAGGCCATGTTCGCCGACTACGAACAGGCCCTGATGACCAACGACGTGGACCGCCTGCAGACCCTGTTCCGCCGCGACCACCGCACGCTGCGCTACGGCCCGGCCGAGAACCTGTACGGCTGGGACCAGATCGGCGCCTTCCGCGCCGCGCGCCCCGCCGCCGGCCTGCAACGCACGCTGGAGAACACCGTCATCACCACCTATGGCCGCGACCACGCCACCGCCAATACGGAGTTCCTGCGCGGGGGCAAGCGCGGCCGGCAGAGCCAGACCTGGGTGCGCTTCCCGGGCGAGGGCTGGCGCATCGTCGCCGCCCATGTCTCGATGATGCAGGAATAGCTGGCGAGGGCGACGCGACCGCCGAGCCGGCAACCCCGTCATGGCCGGGCTTGCCCCGGCCATCCACGCTGCGCCGGCTACGCCTTCTCCATGTTCCAGTAGAACAGCGCCGGCCCCGGGATCACGCCCTTCAGCGATTTCCGGTGCGCGATCAGGCTGCGGTACTGCCCCAGCGGGGCCAGCGTCACCGCCTCGATGTGCAGCCGCTCGATCTGCTTCAGCACTGCCTGGCGCTTCACCGGGTCGGTCTCGTAGGTCCAGGCCTCCATCAGCGGCGCCATCCGGGCGTCGCAGGCCCAGCCGAACCAGGCATCGGCACAGGTACGGGCAAAGGTGTTCAGCAGCGGGTTGCTGATGCCGGTGATCGTCGCATTGGTGATGAAGGCGTTCCAGCCGCCCTGGCTCGGCGGCGCCTTGCTGGCGCGGCGCTGTACCAGCGCCGACCAGTCCATCACCTGCAGGTCCACGTTGATGCCCATCTTCTTCATGGCATCGGCCAGCACCAGCGCCGGCGGGTGCAGCGTGGAGTTGTCGGCCGGGTCCATCACCAGCACCGGCTCGCCCTTGTAGCCAGCTTCGCGCAGCAACTCCCCGGCACGCGTCGGGTTGTAGGCCGGCCAGCCCATCTCCTGGAATTGCGGCCCCTCATCGCCGACGCAGCCGAACATCGCCGCGCATTCCCGCCACGGCGTATTGCCGCCCACCACCGCCTGCATGAAGTCCGGCTGGTGGATGCCGTGCAGCAGCGCCTGGCGCGCCTTGATGTTGTCGAAGGGCGGCAGCGTGTGGTTCATCGCGATGAACAACTGGTAGCCCAGCGGGTCGTTGGACAGCACGGTCACATCCGGGCTGCGCGCCATCCGCTGCACCAGGTCCGGCGAGGGGCTTTCCAGGATGTCGAACTCGCCGGTCAGCAACCCGCTCATCTGCGTGGCGGCGTCGGGCGTGTACAGCGACTCCACCCGGTCCACCTTCACCACCTTGCCGCCGGCGGCCTGGCTCGGCGGTTCGGCGCGTGGCACGTAGCGGTCGAAGCGGTCATAGACCACCTTCACGCCGGGCACCCATTCCTCCCGCCGGAACACGAAGGGGCCGGAGCCGATCACCTCGGTGATCGAGGTATTCGCATCCGTCCGCGCCAGCCGCTCCGGCATCATGAAGGGCACCGCGCTGTCGATCTTGCCCAGCGCATCCAGCACGAAGCCCACGGGCCGGCTCAGCCGCAGCCGGAAGGTTCGGTCATCCACCACATCCAGCGCCGCGGTCACCGCGGCCAGCGCGCGGCCCATACCGTCCTTCTGGCCCCAGCGGCGGATGCTGGTGGTGCAGTCGGCGGCGCGCACCGGGTGGCCGTCATGCCACAGCAGGCCCGGGCGCAGGGTGAAGGTCCAGGTCAGGCCATCGGCGCTGGTCTGGTAATGCTCCACCATCTGCGGCTGCGGCCGGTTCTGCGCATCCAGCGCAAACAGGGTGTCCCACACCAGGTAGGCGTGGTTGCGCGTCAGGTAGGTGGTGGTCCAGATCGGGTCGAAGGCCCGCAGGTCGCCGATCGGCACGCTGCGGATGACTTTTCGCGCGCCCTGCGCCCGCGCTGGGGCGGCCAACAGGGCAGGGGCGCCAAGGGAGGCGCCCAGCAGCGCCTGGAACAACGGACGGCGGCGAAAGCTCATGGCAATCTCTCCTCGGTTGTCTTCAGGCCAGCAATAACGGTGCCTAAACCGGCACGAACCCCGCCGGCTTCTCCAAATCCGGCCGGGTGGCGAACAGCTTGCCCCAGGCCCGCACGCCAATCCGCTGCGCTTCGGCCAGAATCGCCGCCTCATCCATGGTCACGATGCGCCCGTCGCGCATCACCCAGTCGCCCGCCACCATCACATCGGTCACGTCGCTCGGCTGGCCCTGGTGCAGCCAGGTGGAAACCGGCCGCAGCATCGGCACCATATGCGCCCGATCCGCCCGCACCATGATCAGGTCCGCCCGGTTGCCCACCGCCAGCCAGCCGCCATCCTGCACGCCCATCGCCGCATAGCCGCCGCGCGTCGCCCAGCCGAAGGCTTCCTCCGGCCGCGGCTCGCGCCCGTCCTCGCGGCGCACGCGTTCCATGAACAGCCCGGTGCGCATCACCTCGACCATGTCCTCGGCCATGTTGTCGCTGCCCATGCCGATGTTGCAGCCCTCCGCCTTCAGCACGGAAACCCGGGGCGACAGCCCGCGCCGCGCCGCAATGGCGGAGTTGAACGACACATTCACCCGCGCCTTGCCCAGCAGCTTTTCCTCGCTGTGCTGCATGCAGCGGCAATGCGCGCAGACCAGGCGGTCATGCAAGAAGCCGATGCTGTCCAGGAACTCGGTCGGCAGCATGCCCCGATGCGCCTGCACCGCCGCCACCTCGCCCCAGATCTGGTTCAGGTGAATGGTGCAGATGGTGTCCAGCTTCTGCTGCATGTCTCGTAGTTGCATCAGCAACTCGGGCGAGCACATGTCCGGCGCCCAGGCGGAAACCCCCACCGTGATCCGCCCGCCCGCCTTGCCGTGCCATTCGCTATGCAGCCGGGCAATCCGCTCCAGCCCGGCATCCCCCGTCGCCTGGTTGCGCAGGAAGGGCGCGGGGTCGCCGATGCCGCCGCCCTGGCGGTCCCAGGCCCGCTCCGTCATGCACACCCGCAGCCCGGACGCGGCGATGGCCGGTGCCGCCCAGGCATTGTTCGCGGCATCCTCCAGCAGCGCCGTGGTGCCGGAGCGAATCGCCTCCAGCAGCCCCAGCTGCACCATCACCGTGTTTTCCTCAGCGCTCACCGGCGGCAAGGGCAGCGGCGAAAGCCCGCCCTCAAACGGCGGCTTGTGCGGCGGCGAGAGGTCCTCGAACACGCCGCGCGCCAGGGTCATGTGCAGGTGGGTGTGGATATTGGCGAAGCCCGGCATCACCAGCCGGCCCCGGCCGTCCACCAGCGTGGCCGCCGGATGCGCCGCCCGCAGCGCCGCGCTCGGCCCCATCGCCGCCACCCGGCCGCCTTCCAGCAGAATCGCGGCGTCGAAATGCAGCGTCTCCGCGGCGTCGCCGGTCACGATGGTGGTGCCATGGATCAGCGTGGACATGCAGCAGGGCTCCTGGTCAGGCGCCAACTGGCGCGGCGGGGCGGCCGGCGCCGGGGCTGTGACCGTGGACTGCCCCAAGCGCCCATGATATCAGGCACTTGCATCGCAGCCATGGCCGGCCCCGGCGCCGCTGCGCCCAGTGAAGGCCGCCCCGCCCGGGCTGGCAAGCGGCCGTGGCGCAACCTGGGCGCGCTTTCGCCGGGGTGGCCGCCGGCGCGCATGCCTTAATTACGCCGCAAGCCGGTCGCACTTCCGTCGCCGCTGGGGGTCATGTTCCCCATGCCCAAGGGAATGGGTGGGTGCCTCCGGGCCGCCCGACCTTCCCGAAGGCGATGGAGATCACTCGGTGCCCCATCCTCCGAATGGCGCCGAACCCAACGAAAGTCCCTCCCATGCCCGGCATGGATTCGCTCCATGGCTTCCGTCCCGACACCACGCCGCGCAGCACGCGGGTGGCACGCAGCTTCGCGGCGGCGCTGATGCAGGACCTGCCGATGCTGCGGATGGCCTCCCCCGAGGCCAGCGCCGCGCTGGATGCCGCCCATGGCATGCACCAGCCGCCGCTCAGCGAAGTGCTGCGCCCGCTGGCGAAGCGCACGCTGGACCTGCTGGGCGCCGGCGCCATGCTGCTGCTGCTTGGCCCCGCCTTCCTGGTGCTGGCCCTGCTGGTCCGCATGGATGGTGGCAAGGCCTTCTACGCCCATCCCCGTGTCGGCCGCGACGGCCGGGTGTTCGGCTGCCTGAAGTTCCGCTCCATGGTCATGGACAGCCAGGCCCGCCTGGACGCCCTGCTGGCCAGCAGCCCGGAAGCCCGCGCCGAATGGGACGCCACCCGCAAGCTGAAGAACGACCCGCGCATCACCTGGGTCGGCCGCTTCCTGCGCAAGTCCAGCCTCGATGAGCTGCCCCAGCTGATCAACGTGCTGAAGGGCGAGATGAGCCTGGTCGGCCCCCGCCCGGTCACCGCCAGCGAGCTGGAGCAATACTACGGCGCCGCCGCCGCCCACTACGCCACGGTGCGCCCCGGCATCACCGGCCTGTGGCAGGTCAGTGGCCGCAGCGAGACCAGCTACCGCCAGCGCGTCGAACTGGACGTGGCCTATGTCTCCAGCCCCAGCCTGCTGGCCGACATCCGCATCCTGCTGCGCACCCCGGTCGCCGTGCTGTCTCGCCGCGGCGCCTGCTGAACCCGGCGCCGCCGCTATCCGGCATCAGGCCCGCCCCGCAACGGGCGGGCCTTTTGCTGAGCGCACCACGCCCGCCCAATCTGCGCTAGAAGCACCCGCATGAGCACCCCCGCCACCGCCCCGCGCGACCGCCAGCTTCTGGGCGGCGTGGTCTGGAACCTGCTTGGCCGCGGCCTGCCGCTGGCGGTCGCCCTGGTGCTCACCCCCATCCTGGTCACGCAGTTGGGGGTGGAACGCTGGGGCCTGTTCACCCTGGCGCTGGCCATGTTCGGCGTCTTCGGCGTGTTCGACTTCGGCGTCGGCCAGGCGCTGACCCGGGCGCTGGCGGAACGCATGGGCCGCGACGACATGGCCGAGGCGCCCGCTTTGGTCGCCGCCGCCCTGGTCGCACTGACCGGCTTCTCGGCGCTGGCCGCCGCCGTGCTGTTCGGCGCCATTCCCCTGCTGGTGGAAAGCGTCCTCAACGTGCCCCCCGCGCTGCACCAGCAGGCCATCGATGCCATGCGCGTGCTGGTGGCCGCGGCGCCGCTGGTGGTGCTGAATGCCGCGCTCTGGGGCGTGCTGGCGGCGTGGCACAAGTTCCGCGCCGCCAACCTGGTCAGCATCCCCGTCTCCATCTTCTATTACCTCGGCCCCGTCCTGGTGCTGCTGGTGTGGGACAACCTGGCCGGCGTGATGCTGGCGCTGGTGGCCTGCCGGCTTGCCAACACCGTCTCCTACGCGCTGTTGGCCCGCCCGCTGCTGCCCGGCTTCACCCTGCGCGGCCTGCGCCTGAGGCTGGTGGTGCCGCTGCTGAAGCTGGGCGGCTGGATGACCTTCTCCGGCACGCTCTCCCAGGTGCTGCTCTACGCCGACCGCTTCCTGATCGGCGCGCTGCTGACGCTGGCCGCCGTGGCCTACTACTCCACGCCGCTGGACCTGGTGCTGCGCATGTGGATCCTGCCCGTCGCGGTGGCGCAGACCCTGCTGCCCGCGCTCGCGGCCTCCTACGCCACCGACCCCTCCCGCGCCGCCGCCGTGCTGCGCCGGGGCGCGCTGATCATCCTCAGCCTGGTCTTCCCCGCCTGCCTGGTGCTGGTCGGCGGCGCCGAACTCCTGCTGCGCCTCTGGCTGGGTGCGGATTTCGCGGCGGGAGGCGGCACCGTGCTGCGCATCCTCGGCGTCGGCATCCTGTTCAGCTGCGTCGCCTTCGCCCCCAATGCGCTGATCGACGCCATCGGTCGCCCGGACCTGACCGCGCGCCTGGGCCTGTTGCTGGCCGTCACCTTCCTGCCGCTGTCGGCCGCCGCGCTCTGGCTCGGCTTCGGCATCGAGGGTGCCGCCGCGGTCTGGGCGCTGCGCGCCGCCTGCGATTGCGCCGCCAAGCTCTGGCTCGGCGCCCGCGCCTATCCCGGCTCCGCCCCCGCCGCGCGGCAACTGCTGCCGCCGCTGCTCATCGCCGGCGCCGGTCTTGTCGCGGTGGCGGCCCTGGGCCCGCTGCCCGCGCTGGAAGCCGCCGTCGCCGCGCTGGCCCTCCTCGGCTTCGCGCTCGCCCTCTGGCGCGCCGTCACCCCGGCCGAGCGTGACCAGGCCCTGATAAAACTTCGCCTGAAGGCGCAACCCGCATGACCGGCCTTGTCATCAACGGCCGCTTCCTCGGCCAGCGCTTTTCCGGCGTGCAGCGCTTCGCCACCGAGATCACCACCGCCTGGGCCGCCCTGGCCGCCGCCGGCGAGGCCCCGCCGGCCCTGCTGCTGGCCCCCCCCGGCGCGCCGGACTTCCCGGGCTTCGAGGTCCGCCGCGTCGGCACGCGCCAGGGCCAGGCCTGGGAGCAGCTGGACCTGCCCCGGGCGCTGGCCGGCCGCATCCTGGTCAACCTGGGCAATACCGCGCCGCTGCTGGCCGGCAGCCGCCAGGCCGTGGTGATCCACGACGCCGGCGTCTTCGACACGCCCGAGAGCTATTCCCGCGCCTTCCGCACCTGGTACCGCCTGCTGCATCACGGCCTGGCCTGGCGCGGCGCCCGCCTCCTCACCGTCTCGGAATTCTCCAAAGGCCGCATCGCCCATCACCTGCGCATCCCGCCCGCGCGCATCGGCGTGGTCGGGGAGGGCGGCGAGCACATTTTACGGGTTCCCGCCGACCTCGGTGTTCTCGCGCAGTACGGCCTGGAGCCGCAGCGCTACGCGCTGAACGTCGGCAATCGCGCCGCGCACAAGAATCTCGGCGGCCAGGGCGAGGCCGCTGCGCTGCTGGCCGCGCGCGGCCTGAAGCTGGCCGCGGTCGGCGGCGGCGGCGCGGTCTTCGCCGGCGCCGAGGCCGCCCAAGGCGCCGCCGTGGTCCCGCTCGGCCGCGTCTCGGATGCCGAACTCCGCGCGCTGTATGAAAACGCGCTCTGCCTGATCTTCCCCAGCCGCTACGAAGGCTTCGGCCTGCCGCCGATGGAAGCCTTCAACTGCGCATGCCCGGTGCTGGCGGCGGAGGCCGGCTCCCTGCCCGAAGTCTGCGGCGAGGCGGCCCTGTGGTTCGACCCCGCCCAGCCCGCCACCCTGGCCGCCGCGCTCCAACGCCTGCTGGACGAAGCCGATCTCGCAGCAACCCTGCGTGCCCGCGGCAGGCAGCAAGCCCAACGCTACACCTGGCCCAACGGCGCCCGCACCCTGCTGCGCCACCTGGAGATTGCATGATGCGGACTGCGAAGCAGGCCGAGCGCGCTTCTGCGCGCCGCCGCAGGTGCGGCGTAAGCCAAGGGCGCGGATGCGCCCGCCCGGCGTCTGAGGGCATAAAATGAAGGTCGCCATCGTCCACGAATGGCTGGAAAGCTACGCCGGCTCCGAGCGCGTGGTGGAGCAGCTATTGAAAGTCTGGCCGGAGGCCGACCTCTACGCCGTCTGCGACTTCATGCCTGCGCGGGAACGCGCCTGGCTGGGCATTCGCCCGGTCCGCACCAGCTTCATCCAGCGCCTGCCCGGCGCGGCCAAGCGGTTCCGCTGGTATCTCGGCCTGATGCCGCTGGCGGTGGAGCAATTCGACCTCAGCGCCTACGACCTCATCGTCTCCTCCAGCCACGCCGTGGCCAAGGGCGTGCTGACCGGCCCCGGCCAGCGCCACGTCAGCTACGTGCATTCCCCCATGCGCTACGCCTGGGATTTGCAGCACCAATACCTGCGCCAGGCCAATCTGGAACGCGGCCCGAAGGGCGCCTATACCCGCTGGCTGCTGCACAAGCTGCGCGCCTGGGACCAGCTGAGCGCCGCGCGGCCGGACGTGCTGCTGGCCAACAGCAGCTACATCGCCGAACGCATCCAGAAGTGCTGGCGCCGGGACGCCGAGGTGGTCTTCCCGCCGGTCGACACCAACCGCTTCACCCTGCAAGCGGCCAAGCAGAACTACTTCCTCATCGCCTCCCGCATGGTGCCCTACAAGCGCGTCGAACTCGTCGCCGAGGCCTTCGCCGGCATGCCCGAACACCGCCTGGTCATCTGCGGCGACGGCCCCTCCATGCCCCTGGTGCAGTCCGCCGCAAAAGGCGCCGCCAACATCGAATTGCGCGGTCGCGTCAGCCAGGATGAACTGGTCCGCCTGACCCGCGACGCCCGCGCCTGCGTCTTCGCCGCCGAGGAAGACTTCGGCATCGCCACGGTGGAAGCCCAGGCCTGCGGCACGCCGGTCATCGCCTTCGGCAAGGGTGGCGCCGCGGACATCGTGCTGCCGGGCGAAACCGGCGTATTGTTTCCGGACCAAACGGTTGCGTCGCTGCGCGAAGCCGTGCAGCACTTCACCACCATGTCGCTTTCCCCCGCCGCCTGCCGCACCAATGCCGAACGCTTCTCGGAAGCGAATTTCCGCGCCGCCATCCAGGCAGCGGCGTCGTGAGGTTCTCCCTCATCGTCGCGACGCGTGGCCGCGTGCGCGAACTGGACGAGCTCTTCGCCAGCCTGCTGGCCCAGGGCCGCAGCGATTTCGAGGTCATCGTCGTCGACCAGAACGAGGATGAGCGCCTGGCGGAGGTCATCACCCGCTACGTCCAGCGCTTCCCGCTGTTCTGGCAGCGCAGCAGCGTGCTGAACGCCAACCACGCCCGCAACCTCGGCCTTGGCATGGCACGCGGCGGCATCGTCGCCTTCCCTGACGATGACTGCATCCTGCCGCCGGGCGTGCTGGATTCGGTGGACGCCGCCTTCGGCTACGACATCCGCCTGCAGATCCTCACCGGCCCCGCCGCTTCACCGGAAGGCGGCCTGGGCAGCGGCCGATGGCGCCCGGACAGCGGCCCCATCACCGACGAGAACGTCTGGACCAGCGTCATCGAGTTCAACCTGTTCCTGCGCCGCGCCGCCGCGCTGGCGCTGGGCGGCTTCGACGAAAAGCTCGGCCCCGGCACGCCGCTGGGCAGCGCCGAGGGCAATGACCTGGTGCTGCGCGGCATCCGCGCCGGGCAGAAGGCGATCTACGACCCGGAACTGCGCATCATCCACCCCGACAAGCGGCTGACGCCCGAAGCCACCCGCCGCGCGGAGCTCTACGGCCGCGGCCTCGGTTTCGTGCTGCGCCGCCATGGCGTGCGCATGAGGGTCTGGCTGCCCTACTTCGTCCGGCCGCTCGGCGGCATCGTGCTCAGTGCGCTGAAGCTGAACTTCCTGGCCGCGCGCTACTACGCCGCCACGCTCCGCGGGCGCCTGGCCGGCTTCCGCCACCAGGACGCGCCGCTGCCCTTCCGGCTCAGCCCGATGCGTTCCGACCACCCGCTGACGGGGCCGCTCTGATGCGCCTCGCCATCGGCATCGCCACCATCGGCCGCGCCGTGGTGCTGAAGGAGGTGCTGGCGGAACTGCATCGCCAGACCCGCGCGCCGGATCGCGTGATCATCTGCCACACCAGGCCGGCCGACGTGGAAGGCTGCGACGGCATTTGGCCCGGCACCGAATTCCTCACCAGCACCCCCGGCCTGCCAAAACAGAGAAACGTCATCCTGGACGCCGCGGGCGATTGCGACCTGGTGCTGTTCCTGGACGACGATTTCCTGCCGCAACCGGCGTATCTGGCCGCGTTGGAAGCCGCCTTCACGGCCAATCCCGCGCTGGTGGTCGCCACCGGCCAGGTTATCGCCGACGGCGCCAAGGGCCCCGGCCTGAAGGTGGAGGAAGGCCGCGCGATCCTGGCCGCCGACACGCCGCCGGCCGACCCCGCGCCGGTGCCGGCCTTCAACGGCTATGGCTGCAACATGGCGGTCCGCATGGCCACCGTGCGCGCTCACAACATCCGCGTGGATGAACGCCTGCCGCTCTATGCCTGGTACGAAGACCTGGACTTCACCCGCCTGCTCGGCCGTCACGGCGAAATCCGCCGCCTGCCCACCGCGCGCGGCGTGCACCTGGGCGTGAAGTTCGGCCGTGGCTCGGGCGTGCGGCTCGGCTACAGCCAGGTCATCAACCCGGTCTATCTGGGCCGCAAGGGCACTTACCCCTGGAATCGCGGCCTGCGCAGCATCGGCCGCCACCTGCTGATGAACGCGCTGCGCAGCCCGGCGCCGGAACCCTGGGTGGACCGTTGGGGGCGGTTTCGCGGCAACCTTGCGGGGTTGGCCGACCTACTGCGCGGCAAGGCGGACCCGATGCGGGTGATGCGGCTTTAGGCCCCCACCAACGCCCCGCACCACGTCATCACCGGGCTTGTCCCGGTGATCCACGGCCCGCCACCGGGTGCGCCCCCTAAGGCGCCGCCCCAGCCTTCGCCGCCGGCTTCGCCTTCGCCGCATTGGCCACCTGCCACAGATACCACGCCGCGGTGCTGCGATACGGCGCCCAGGCTTCCCCAATCGCCGCCAGCTCCTTCGGCTTCGGCTGCGCCTCCAGCCCGGCCGCGTGCTTCCAGCCCTCGCGCACGCCGAAATCGTCCACCGGCAGCACATCAGGCCGCCCCAGGGTGAAGATCAGCAGCATCTCCACCGTCCAGCGCCCCACGCCGCGTATCGCCACCAGCCGCTCGATCAGTTCTGCATCGCTCAGCTTGTTCGCGGCGCGCCGCGTCGGCACCAACCCGGCAGCGCTCTTCTCGGCAATGTCGCGAATCGCCGCTATCTTGCTGCCGGAAAACCCGCACCCCCGCAGCACGTCGAACTCCGCCGCCAGCACCAGCTCCGGCGTGGGGAAGGTCACGCCCGGATACAGCGCCACGAACCGCCCCAGCACCGCCTCGGCCGCCTTGCCATGCACCTGCTGATGCGCAATCGAGCGCACCAGCGCCTCATAAGGCTCGTAGCTGGAAACCCCGAGGTCGCAGGCGCCGACCCGCTTGATCACCGCCTTCAGCACCGGGTCGGCGCGCAGATGCTTCAGGCTGGCGGCATCGCCGAAGGGTAGCTTCGCCATCGCTCAATCCACCGTCAGCCGGCTGTCACTGGCCATCCGCGTCCACACCGCCTTCTCCCGCGCCAGCCAGCCGTCCAGCTCGGCATCCGGCACCAGCAGCGGGTCGACGAAGCTGGCGCGCAACTTCGCCTGCGTCGCCGCATCCATCGCCGCGGTGAAGCCGGCCCGCAGCCGCGCCACCACCGCAGCCGGCGTGCGCTTGTGCACCAGCAGCGTGTTCCACACGGAAACCGCGTAGTCCTTCACCCCCGCCTCGGCCAGCGTCGGCACCTGCGGCAGCGCGGAAGCCCGCGTCGCCGTGCTCACCCCCAGCGCGCGAAACGTCCCGGCCTGGATCTGCGGCGTGGAGGTCGCGGTGGTATCGAACAGGAAGTCGAACTCCCCGGCCAGCAGCGCCGCCACCGCGGGTGAACTGCCGCGATACGGCACATGCGTCGCCTCGAACTCCGCCAGGCGCTGGAACAACGTGGCGCACAAATGCGAGGAACTGCCATTGCCGACCGAGCCGAAGATCAGCCCGCCCGCCTTGCCGCGCGCCACCAGCCCGGCCACGTCGCGCACGTCCAGCCGCTTCGGGTTCACCGAAAGCACATTGGCCATGTCGTTGATGGTGCCCAGCAGGTGGAAGTCGCGCACCAGGTCCACGCCGGACTGGGCATAGAGCAGCGGGTTCACCCCATACATCGCCGCCGTGCCCACCAGCAGCGTATAGCCGTCCGGCTCGGCCTGGGTGGCCGCCACCGCGCCGATATTGCCGCCGGCCCCGGCGCGATTCTCTATCAACACCGGCTGGCCCAGCGCGCGCGCCAGCGGTTCGGCGATGATCCGCGCGACGATGTCGGTCACGCCGCCCGGGGGATAGCCGACGACCAGCCGCAGCGGATGCGTGGGGAACGCCCCTTGCGCCCGCAGGGCAGGGGCGGCCAGGGCGGAGCCGGCAAGGCCCAGGGCAAGACGGCGCGTGAACATTGGTTGTCTCCTCTGCGGGGTGTCTACCCCGCCCCCGCCGCCAACTGAAGCGCCCTCCGCACTACCGCAGCAGCGCCACCGCCGCCCAGCCCAGCACCACCACCAGCGCCATGGAAGGCCAGAGCAGCCGCCACAGCTGCGGCGGCCTGGTGCCATCCGCCAGCAGCGCGCACAGCATGGCCGTCACGCCGAAGCTCATGCCCGCCCCGGCGCCACCGCTGAAGTTGTGCAGCCCCGGCGCCAGCGCCGGCGGCAACCCCGCCGCCTGCCCCAGCCCCACCTGAATGGAGGTCAGCGCCGCGTTGGACCCGACATTGCTGCCGGTGACGATGCCCGAGACCAACCCCATCACCGGCACCGCATAGGGCGCCAGCGGCCCCATGGCTTCGGCCAGCGCCGAAGCAAGCCCGGCCGCCGCGCCGCTGCCGGCCAGCACCCGCCCCAGCAGAACATACAGCAGCATGGCCAGCGCCGGCTTCCGCGCCCTTGCCAGGGCGGGGCCGAGGCGCCCCAGCGCGCCCCCGCGCCACAGCAACCCCAGCGCCACCAGCCACAGCACCACCGCCACATGGGTCAGCGGAAACCCGGGAAACTCGGCGAAGGGTTGCAACGCCGGCGGGTCCTGCCACAGCCTGGCCAGCAGAATGCCCGCAGTCAGCACCAGGTAGGGCGCCGCCGCCCGCAGCGGCCCGCGCCAGTCGCTGGGCGGGTCCGCCCGCCACAACGCCAGCACCACGCCGATGCCGGTGGCCAGCACGCCGGCAATCTCGAAGGGCAGGTACAGGTTGGTCAGCAGCAGCACCGCCGCCATCAGCCCCAACAGGCCCAGCTGCGCCAGCTTCTCGCGGGCCGTCACCACCAGCCCGGCGCGCCGCATCAGCGCCCACAGCAGCGGCGCCAGCAGCACCAGCCAGGCGGCATTCGGCCAGGCCGCCACCACCGCCACGTCGTGCCCCGGCAACCCCGCCAGCGCCGCCCCCAGCGCGGTGCCCGGCCCCAGCCCGCCCCAGGGCACCAGCACCAGCGCCTGCAAGGCCAGCGCGCCACCCACGGCGCCGGCAATCCCCATGCCGCGCAACGCCGAGAGCGCGAAGACCGCGCCAACCGCGAACCCCGTGACGCTTTCCAGGAAGGCGCCCAAGGGCAGCGTCACCGCAAATACCCGCGCCGCCGTGGCCGGCCGCGCCGCCGCCTCCCCGCCGCCGGAGACCGCGGCATGGAACAGCAGCCCGCCCGCCACCACCGCCACCGGCTGCAACGCCAGGAAGGCACCGCGCCCGGCCTCGGTGGCCAGGAAGCCGGCGAAATCCACCCCCGCGGGCAGGCTGGCCATCGCCGCCGGCACCGCCAGCCCCAGCGCCACCAGGCAGGCCACCACCGGCCCCGCCTTGCCGCTGGCCAGCAACAGCAGCAGCGCCAGCAGCGGCGCCGCCTGCAACATCAACGTCATTCGGAAACCGTCCTCTTCTGGCGCGCCAGCATCGCCTCGCGCCGGGTGATGTAGACCGCGCTGCCGATGATCAGCACCGCGCCCAGCCCCAGCCAGGCATCCGGCACCTCGCCGAACAGCAGCACCCCGCTGGCGGCGGCGAAGATCAGCCGCGAATAGCCGATGGGCGAGAGCACCGAGGCATCCGCCAGCCTGAGCGCCGAAATCCACACGAACATCGCCGCCGGCCCCACCACCGCCAGGGCCAGCAGCAGCCCGGCATCGCGCCAGCCGGTCCAGGCCAGGTTGGGCAGGCCGAAGGGCAGGGCCGCCGCCACGCTGACCAGGCCGATATAGCACATGATGGTCTGGGTCTTTTCGGTCTTGGCCAGATGCCGCGTGGTCAGCGTGATGCAGGCACTGGCGACGGCGGAAAGCAGGCTGGCCGCCAGGGGCCAGCTCAGCGGCACCGCCCCCGGCCGCACGATGAACAGCACGCCACAGAAGCCGACCACCGCCGCGCTCCAGCGCCGCCAGCCCACGCGTTCCTTCAGCACCGGCCCGGCCAGCGCGGTGACGAACAGCACCGCGGTGAACCCCAGCGTGGTCGCCGTGGCCAATGGCAGGCGGGAAAAGGCAAAAAAGTAAAAGCCCCAGGTGCCGACCGAAAGGCAGCCGCGGAACACCTGCATGCCCGGCTGGCTGGTCCGCAGCAGCCCGACGCCATGGGTCAGCAGCGCCGGCATCACGAACAGCATCTGCCCCAGCGCCCGGTCCAGCACGATGACGCTGATGGGCAGGTGCCCCAGCGCCTTGCCCAGCACGGTTTCCAGGTTGAAGCCGAAGGCGGCCACCACGGCCAGCAGCGCCGCACGCACCAGGGGGTTCATGCCCGGCCTTTCAGTCGCGGCCGGGACGCTGTCAGTTGGCCGGTGCCGCGGGCGCCGTCGGGGCCGGGGCGGCGGGGGTGCCGCTGGCCGCCGCCGGGCTTTCCCCGGCCTGGCCCGGGCGCGGCCCCGGCAGGCCGCGGGTGCGCGTGGGCGTGCCGGGATAGCTGCGGCCCTGCGCCGCCCGGCGTTGCAGCGCGGCGCGGCGCTGGGCGGCGGTCATGCTCTCGGGGTTGCGCAGGTCCTGCCCGGTATTCCAGCCCTGGCCGCTGACCACGCCGGAACTGGTGGCCGACCGCGTGCCGCTCTGCGCCATGGCCGGCAGCGCCAGCCAGGGCAGCAGCGCAAGGGCGAGACAGGCACGGCGCATGGCGAAACCTCCCGGCGTGGTGGCGCGGCGCGGGGGCCACGCCGCCACGAAAGCATCACACCCGGGCCGCCGAGGCAACCCGGCCAGCCGCTACAGGCTCTGCAACAGCCCGCACAGCAGCTTGGCCCGCGGCACCAGGCAAT
The DNA here is from genome assembly GCA_903835235.1 of uncultured Rhodospirillales bacterium. GTDB lineage: Bacteria > Pseudomonadota > Alphaproteobacteria > Acetobacterales > Acetobacteraceae > CAIMOR01. Next base: position 213,795 of record CAILMF010000026.1, on the reverse strand, counting down.
CCACCAGCAGGTGCTCTTCGAGTGTATGCCCACCCGCGCCCTGCACGCCCAGGCCGTCCAGCGTCGGAATGCCCATGGCGCCGGTGAAGTTGCCGTCCGAGCCACCGCCGGCCGACTGGTGCTCGATGTCGAAGCCGATCCGCTGCGCGATCCCGCGCGCCACGCCGTACAGCGCCATCACCTTCGCATCCGGCTCCCACACCGGGCGGGTCACGCCGCGGGTCACGCTCAGCTGCACGTCGTTGCCGGTGGCCTGCAACCCCAGCATCACCTCCACCGCGCGGTCCAGATCCTCCTGGCGCTTGGCCATGGAAAGGCTCTCGGCGTCGCAATGCGTGGTGACGCAGTTCACCCACTGCCCGCCGCCGATCACGCCGACCGAAAAGGTCACGTCATCGGTGGTCAGGTCCTCGATCTTCACCACCTGGCGGCACATCTCGCGAATGGCGCTGCGGCCATCCGCCAGCCGCGCCCCGGCATGGCTGGGCTTGCCGGTGGTGCGCAGGTTGAAGCGCGCAATGGCATAGCGCCCGGTCACCACGCCGCCATTCGGCCGCGCCGGCTCCGGCACCAGCACGAAGGCGTGGCGGGCCGCCTCGGCCTCGATCAGGTCGCGCGTCGAAGGGCTGCCGATCTCCTCGTCGCAGGTGAACAGCACCGTGACCGGCCGGCTGGTGGTGATGCCCGCCCGCACCAGCTGGCGGATCGCCTCCAGCGCGATGTAGTTGCCGCCCTTCATGTCGTACACGCCGGGGCCGTAGAGCTTGTTGCCCTCCTGCCGCCAGGGCAGCGGCTGCAAGGTGCCCATCGGGTGCACCGTATCCAGGTGGCCCATCACCAATATGCCCTTCTCGGTGCCCGCCAGCGGATGCGGGAAGGTCGCCCGCACGCAATCGCCAAAGCCCATCCGCCCCGGAATCGTCTCCACCCGCGCGCCCAGCAGGGCCAGCTCCCGCGCCGCAATCGCCATCATGCGGTTGACCGCGGCGGCGTCGAAGGTCGGGCTTTCGCAGCACACCCAGGGCTTCAGCCCCGCGATGATCTCCTGGGTGTCGAAGGGCAAATCGAGGACGGTCATCGCAGGCTCCGGCATGGTCCTCCGCAGCCTGCGACCGGTAGCGCCCGCCGGCAAGAGGCCGCACACTATGCCCGTCGTCTGGAGACCGATTCACCGCTCCGGCGATTCCGCCTGCGCGGGCCAGTCTCCCGCCCTGCAAACGGAGGCTCCGATGCGGCTGCTGCTGGCCAATGCCAACACCACGGAAGCGATAACCCAGCTCTGCGCCGCCGCCGCCCGCGCCGCCGCCGCGTCGGGCACCCAGGTCATCCCGGCCACGCCGCGCTTCGGCCCCGCCGTCATCAGCAGCCGGGTGGAGGATGCCATCGCCGCGCATGGCCTGCTGGACCTGCTGGCGGGCTATGCCGGCCAGGTGGACGCGGTGGTCCTGGCGGTCAGCCTGGACACCGCGCTGGAAGCCGCCCGCCAGCTGATGCCCTGCCCGGTGGTCGGCATGACCGAGGCCGCCTGCTTCACCGCCTGCCTCAGCGGCGGCCGCTTCGGCCTGGTGACGGTGGGCGGGGTGGAAAGCTACCGCGACCGCATCACCGCCCATGGCCTGGCCGGGCGCCTGGCCGGCCTGGCCGGCGTGGCCGCCAGCGCGCAGGACGCGGTGCGCGACCCCGAAGCCATCGCCGCGTTGCTGCTGCCGGAAATCGAGCGCCTGGCCGCCCAGGGCGCCGACAGCGTCATCCTCGGCGGCGCCGCCATGGCCGGCATGGCCGCCTGGTTGCAGGCGCGCACGCAGGTGCCGCTGCTGGACGGCATCGCCTGCGCGGTCAAGCAGGCCGAGGCCCTGGCCGCGCTGGGCCTGCCGAAAGCCACCACCGGCAGCTTCGCCGCGCCGCGCGGGCGGGACACGCTCGGCCTCTCGCCGGCCCTGGCGGCGCTGCTGAAGCGGTAGCGCGGCCACCCGCCCCACCGCACCAGGCCGCCCAGGATCCGGCGGCGCAGCAGGAGCCAAGGCAGCCGCCGATGCAGATGCGTGCCTCGCCCCCAGCGCGACTTGACGCGACCCGCCGAAACGCCACTCTGCGCCCAACGAGGAAACGCCACATGCAACGACGCACCCTTCTGGCCGCATTGGCGACACCCGCGGTGGCTCGCGCCCAACCCGCCGCTCCGGTGGGCAGCTTTCCGGACCGCCCCATCCGCATCATCTCGCCCTATCCGCCCGGCGGCGGCACCGATACCTCCGCCCGGCTGATGGCGCCGCACATGACGGCGGTGCTGGGCCAGAACATCGTCATCGAAAACCGTGGCGGCGCCGCCGGCGCCCTTGGTGCGGCGGTGGTCGCGGAAACCCCGCCCGATGGCTACACCCTGCTGGTCGACAGCCTGGGCCATGTGGTCAACCCGCACATCCTGAAGAACCTGCGCTTCGACTACGCCACCGCCTTCGCCCCCGTCTCCCTGCTGGTGGTGCTGCCGCAATTCCTGGTCATCCCCGCCAGCATCCCCGCCAATACGGTGGCCGAGTTCCTCGCCTGGTGCCGCGCCCGCCCGGGCCAGCTCTCCTACGGCTCGTCGGGCAACGGCACCGGCGCGCACCTGGCCGCGCTGCTCTTCGTGCGCGAAACCGGGCTGGACATCACCCATGTGCCCTATCGCGGGGGCAGCGCCGTGATCCCGGACCTGGTCGCCGGCAATGTCAGCTTCGCCTTCGCCACGGTCTCCACCAGCATGCCGCTGATCCAGGATGGCCGGCTGAAGGCCCTGGCCGTGACCTACAAGACCCGCCTGCCGTCCATGCCGCAGGTTCCCACCACGCGGGAACTCGGCATGCCCCGGGTGGATGTGGACGAGTGGAACGCCATGTACGCCCGTGGCGGCACGCCCGAACCCATCCTGGCCAAGCTGCACGCCGCCGCCGCCCACGCCCTGGCCCAGCCCAACGTGCAGAGCCGCTTCACCCAGCTGGGCGGCCTGATCGTAAACAGCAGCATGGCGGAAGCCGCCGCCTTCGTCACCGAGCGCCGCGAGGCCATGGGCCGCCTGGTGCGCGAAGCGCAGGTCGTAGTTGAATGATTGCGCAAAGCGAATGTGGTGGTCGAATGACCCGCCCCGCTTGCAGACTCACCGAAATACTCTCATATGCAACCAATCATATCCGGGGAGTATCGCCATGAACGTCGCGCTGTCGTCCAGCCTGGTGCAGGGCACCGAAGCCGGCCTGCTCTCGGGCTTCGGCAATGAATTCGCCACCGAGGCCCTGCCCGGCGCGCTGCCGGTGGGCATGAACAGCCCGCAGCGCGTGCCCTACGGGTTGTACGCGGAACAGCTCAGCGGCACCGCCTTCACCGTGCCGCGCAGCGAGGCACGCCGCACCTGGCTCTACCGCATCCGCCCCAGCGCCGGCCACGGCGCCTTCCGCCCGCTGCCGCACCCCACGCTGTGCGGCGCGCTGGCCCCGCACAACCCCAACCGCCTGCGCTGGAACCCGCTGCCGCTGCCCTCGGCGCCCACCGACTTCATCGCCGGCCTGACCACGCTCGGCCTCACCGGCGCGCCGGATGCGCCACACGGCATCAGCGTCCACCTCTACGCCGCCAACCAATCCATGCAGCGCGTCTTCATGGACGCCGATGGCGAGTTGCTGATCGTGCCGCAACTTGGCCGCCTGCTGGTCGCCACCGAATGCGGCCGGCTGGAAGTCCGCCCCGGCGAGCTGCTGGTGATCCCCTGCGGCATGAAGTTCCGCGTGGACCTGCCGGATGGCGAGAGCCGCGGCTACATCGCCGAGAACCACGGCGCGGCCTTCCGCCTGCCGGATCTCGGCCCCATCGGCGCCAATGGCCTGGCCAATCCGCGGGACTTCCTCAGCCCGGTGGCCTGGTTCGAGGACCGCGACGAACCCACCGAACTCGTCCAGAAATACCAGGGCGCGCTGTGGGCCACCACGCTGGCCTGGTCGCCGCTGGATGTGGTGGCGTGGCACGGCAACAACGCGCCCTACAAGTACGACATGAGCAGGTTCATGGCGCTGAACACCGTCACCTTCGACCACCCGGACCCCAGCATCTTCACCGTCCTCACCAGCCCGACCGACACCGCCGGACTGGCCAACATGGACTTCGTGATCTTCCCGCCGCGCTGGCTGGTGGCGGAAAACACCTTCCGCCCGCCCTGGTTCCACCGCAACACCATGAACGAGTGCATGGGCCTGGTGCACGGCGTCTATGACGGCAAGGCGGAAGGCTTCCTCCCCGGCGGCGTCAGCCTGCACCCGCGCATGAGCGCCCACGGCCCCGACGCCCCGACCACGCAACGCGCCATCGCCGCCGACCTCAAGCCGCACAAGCTGGACGGCACGCTGGCCTTCATGTTCGAGACCTCGGGCGTGCTGCGCCCCACCGAAGCCTTCATGAGTGGCCCGCATTTGCAGCAGAACTACGACGCCGCCTGGGCCGGCATCCCCAAGACATTCACCGGAGCACGCTGACCGATGAGCCTCGACGCCACGCACGACCCCAAGCTGAAAAGCTGGGTCACCTCGGCCAATGGCCATGCCGAATTCCCCATCCAGAACCTGCCGCTCGGCGTGTTCTCGGTGAAGGATGGGCCGAAGCGTGGCGGCGTCGCCATCGGCGACCGCATCCTGCCGCTGGCGGAAGCGGTGCCGCACCTGAAGGGCGAGGCGAAGAAGGCCGCCAAGGCCGGCGCCGGCGCCACGCTGAACGCGCTGTTCGCGATGGGGCCTGAGGCGCGCGTCGCTCTGCGCGTGGGCCTCTCCGCCCTGCTGGCCAAGGGCAGCGAAGCCCGGCCGGAACTGGTGAAGATCAAGGACGCCACGCTGCACCTGCCCTGCACCATCGGCGACTACACGGACTTCTTCGCCGGCATCAACCACGCCACCAATGCCGGCAAGCAATTCCGCCCGGACACCCCGCTGCTGCCCAACTACAAGCACGTGCCCGTGGCCTATCACGGCCGTGCCAGCAGCATCCGCCCCAGCGGCACGCCGGTGCTGCGCCCCAACGGCCAGCGCAAGCCCGCCAGCGAGCCGGAGCCCAGCGTCGGCCCCAGCCGCAACCTGGACTACGAAATGGAGTTCGGCGTCTGGATCGGCAGCGGCAACGCGCAGGGCGAGCCCATCGCCATCGCCGACGCAGCGCAGCACATCGCCGGCTATTGCCTGCTGAACGACTGGTCTGCCCGCGACATCCAGGGCTGGGAAGCCCAGCCGCTCGGCCCCTTCCTGGCCAAGAATTTCTGCACGACGATCTCCCCCTGGGTGGTCACGCCGGAAGCCCTGGCCCCATTCCGCGCCGCCCAGCCACCGCGCCCGGAAGGCGACCCGCAACCCTTCCCCTACCTGTGGGATGAGGCAGACCAGGCGCAGGGCGCGCTGGACTGCGAGTTGGAAGTCCTGCTGCTGACGCCGACGATGAAGAAGGCCAAGGACAAGCCGACGCGCCTGTCACTTGCCAACACCGCGCATCTCTACTGGACCTTCGCCCAGATGGTCGCGCACCACACCGTCGGCGGCTGCAACCTCAACCCCGGCGACCTTTTTGGGAGTGGCACCATCAGCAGCACCACCGAGGACGGCTTCGGCGCCCTGCTGGAAATCACCCAGGGCGGCCGCAAGCCCATCACCCTGCCGAACGGCGAAACGCGCCGCTTCCTGGAAGACGGCGACGAGATCATTTTTCGCGCCCGCTGCATGCGCGATGGCGCCGCCCCCATCGGCTTCGGCGAATGCCGCGGCGTGATCCTGCCGGCCCGCACATGAGCAGCGTCAGCGCCGCCACGCTGCGGGACTTCATCACCGGCATCTACGTGGCTGCCGGCGTGCCGGAAGCCGACGCGCAGAAGGTGGCGGCGCTGATGACCGAAGCCGACCTGAACGGCGCCGACAGTCACGGCGTCTTCCGCCTGCCGCAATACGTCCGCCGCATGCTGGCCGGCGGCATGAACCCGCAGGCCAAGCCGCACATCGTCGAGGAACGCGCCGCCAGCGCGCTGATCGATGGCGACAACGGTCTCGGCCACCTCGCGGTCACGCTCGCCGCTGAGACCGCCATCGCCAAGGCGAAGACGGCCGGCGTCGCCTGGTGCGGCGTGCGCAACGGCAACCATGCCGGGCCGGCCTCGCTCTACGCCCGCATGCCCATGCAGGCGGGCATGATCGGCATGTACATGGCGGTCGGCAGCGCCAACCACCTGCCGCCCTGGGGCGGGCTGGAATTGCTGCTCAGCACCAACCCCATCGCCATCGCCGTGCCGGCGGAGGAAGAGACGGATGTGGTGCTGGACATGGCCACGACAGTCGCTGCCTACGGCAAGGTGAAAGTAAAAGCCCAGCGCGGCGAGATGATGCCCGAAGGTTGGATGATCGACCGCCAGGGCAACCCGATGCTGGACCCCAAGCGCGCGAATGAGGGATTGCTGCTGCCGATCGGCGGCTACAAGGGCTACGGCCTGGCGCTGATGCTCGGCCTGCTCGCGGGCACGCTGAACGGCGCCGCCATGGGCCGCGACGTGGTGGACTTCAACGCCGACGACACCAGCGTCACCAACACTGGCCAGGCCATCCTCGCCATCGACATTTCGGCCTTCGGCGACCCCGCGCAGTTCCGCCGCAACGTGGACCACCTGGTGCGCGATCTGCGCGACAGCGAACGCCTGCCCGGCACCGACCGCATCTGGATGCCCGGCGAGCAAAGCGCCCTCAAGCGCCGCGAACGCGAAGCGACAGGCATCCCGATGCCCGCGCCACTCCGCGCCGTGCTGGACACGCTGGCGGACCAGGTCGGCGCGGCTAAGCTAAGCGCCTGATCCGCGCAGGCGCGAAGCGACCGAAGCGGTGAATCAGTCGCTCAAACAAAGGCCGTAGCGCGTATCCGCCTACGGCGCCCGCGCCAGCAACCCGCCATCCACCAGCAGCTCGGTGCCGGTCACATACCGCGCCTCGTCGGAAGCCAGGTACAGCGCGGCATAGGCAATGTCCCAGCCATCGCCGCGCCGCCCCAGCGGCACCCGCGTCGCCGCCTCGGTCTTCAGCGTGGCCAGGTCGGCGCGGCCCTTCTGCTTCGCCACGCGCACTTCCAGCAGCGGCGTGTCGATCAACCCCGGCACGACAGTGTTCACGCGCACGCCGTGCCGCCCATACCGCACCGCCAGCGCCTGCCCCAGCTTCACCAGCCCGGCCTTGCCCGCGGTGTACCCGGCATGGTCATGCCCCAAATGCCGCGCCCCACCCACCGAGCCGACATTGACGATGGCGCCCGCACCCTGTCGCACCATCACCGGCAACACCTGCTGGCAGGTCAGGAACACGCTGCCCACATTCAAATCCAGCTGCGCCTTGAACTGCGCGTAGCTCATCTCCTCCGGCCCGCCCGGAATGCTGCCGCCGACATTGTTGTGCAGCACATCCACGCGCCCGTGCCGCGCCAGCACCTCTGCCACCATGGCGGCGACGCTCGCCTCCTCGGTCACGTCGCATTCCAGCACGCCGCACTGGAAGCCCTCGCCCTGGATGATCTCCGCCGTCGCCTCGGCCGCCGCGCGCACCGCATCCACCACCACCACGGTGGCGCCTTCCCGCGCAAACAGCACCGCCGTCGCCCGCCCATTGCCCCAGCCAGGCCCGACGCTGCCCGCGCCGGTCACGATGGCAATCTTGCCCGCCAGCCGTCCCGCCATGGCGCCTACTCCTTCAGGTTCACGCGCTTCCCGATCTCGATCCAGCGCGCCACCAATTCCTCCGTCGCGCGCTGATGCGCCTCCGGCGTCGTCACCAGCGGCGTGAACCCCAGCTGCGACAGCCGCGCCGCCACCTCCGGCTCGGCAAAGGTCGCGGCAATGGCATCGCGCATCGCCCGCCGCGGCCCCATCGGCGTCGCCGCCGGCGCGTGCAGCCCCCAGATGCTGGTGATATCCACGCCCGCGAACCCCGCCTGCGCAAAGGTCGGCACGTCAGGGATCGCCGGCTCCCGCCGCCCACCCGTGACGGCCACGGCCCGCACCTGCCCGGTCTCAATCAACTGCCGCGCCGAGCTCATCCCGCCATACTGCATGTCCACCTGGCGGGAGAGCAGCGCCGTCACCGCCGGGCCGGAGGATCGGAACGGCACATGCAGCGTCTCGATCCCCGCCGAGAGATTGAACTGCACGCCGGCCAGATGCGTGCTCGCCCCCACGCCGCCGGACGCATAGCTCAGCTTGCCCGGGTTCGCCTTCGCATAGGCCACCAGCTCCGCCAGGTTGCGCGCGGGCACCGCGGGGTTCAGCAGCAGCACCACGGGCGCTTCCGCCAGCATCGTCACGCCGCTGAAGTCGCGCAGCGTGTCGTAGGGCAGGGCGCCGATGACCGCGGGGTTCTGGTAGAAACTGTTATCCGCCAGGTACAGCGTATGGCCATCCGCCCGCGCATGCGCCACCAGCTCGGCGCCCAGCACCGCCGTCGCATCCGGCTTGTTCTCGATGACGACGCTCTGCCCCAGGCGCAGGCCCAGCGGCCCCGCGAAGACCCGCGCGAGATTGTCGGAACCTCCGCCCGGCGCCCGCGGCACCACCAGCCGCACCGGCCGTTCCGGAAAGCTCTGCGCCCAGGCGCTGGAAGCCGCGAACAACCCCAGCAGGGAACGGCGTGGCAGATGCATCGCGGCCTCCTTCGTTGCCGCAGCTTAGCGCGCGGCGGTCACCGCGCGCCAAGCGCTATTCAGCCCTGGCCCTGGCCCGCGCGAAGCAATCCGCCCGCGCCGCCGCCACCCGCGCCGCCACGGCCGCCACCGCTGCCTCATCCCGCGCCAATGCCGCCCGCCGCGAAACCAGCATCGCCGGCAAGGTCGCGGGCCCACCCAGCACCGTCCGCGCCGCGATATTCGCCGCGGGGTCCAGCGCCTGCGCCACTGCCGCCGCGCTCAGCCCCAGCGGCTTGCCGAACAGCACCACCGCCGCCGCATCCACATCCGCGCTGCGCAGCGCGTCGCTGGTGCGCCCCGCCGCCAGCGCATCCCGCACCACCAGCGCCACCACGTTATGCGCCATGCGGAAGCTCATGCCGGTTTCCCGCACGATCACATCCGCCAGCTCCGTCGCGCTGCCGAACCCCTGTGCCGCCGCGCTGGCCATGCGCGGCGCATTCAGCGTCAGGTGTGCGAAGACTTCTTCCAGCAGCGCCAGAATCCGCCGCGTCCGCAAACACGCATCCAGCACCGGCTCATTCACGGAAGTCACCGCGTCGTTCACATCGGCGAACTCGGTATTCTTCGTCGCCGCCAGCGCCGCCACCAGCGCACCCTGCACCGCACCGGCCGCGGCCTTCAGATGCTCCAACGCCACCGGGTTCTTCTTCTGCGGCATGATCGAGGACACCGCGGAATGCCGGTCCGCCAACTCGACAAAGCCGTATTCCCAGGTGGACCAATTCTGCAGGTTGGTCGCCAGGCGCGAGAGGAACGCCATCAGCACCGCCATCGCCCCCGCCGCCTCCAGCGCATCATCGCGGGAGGATACGGCGTCATAGGCACTCTCCAACGGCGCCGCGAAGCCAAGCAGCTCCGTCGTCATCATCCGGTCCAGCGGAAACGCCGTCGTCGTCAGCGCCCCGGCGCCCAGCGGGTTCGCATCCGCATGCGCCAGCGCGCCCATCAGCCGCTGATGGTCGCGCGCCAGCACATCCGCCGCACTCAGCAGCCAGTAGCCGAAGGTCACGGGCTGGGCGTGCTGCGTATGCGTATAGCCGGGCATCACCACATCGGCGTCGCGTTCCGCCAGCCGCAGCAGCGTGCCGCGCAGCGCGCCCAGCAGTCCCAACGCCTCCAGCAACTGCCCGCGCAGCGCCATGCGCCAGGTGGTCACGTTCAGGTCGTTCCTGCTGCGCCCGGTATGCAGCCGCCCGCCGACATCCGCGCCCAGCGCCTGCACCAGCGCCTTCTCGACGTAGCTGTAGAGATCCTCCTGTCGGTAATCCACCGCCACCGCATCCGGCCCCGCCTCGGCCAGCCGCAGCACCTCCCGCAGCACCAGGCGCATCGCTGCCGGCGCCACAATGCCCTGCCGCTCCAGCATCAGCCCATGCGCCAGGTGCACCCACATCTCCGGCGCGAAGATGTGCTGCTGCGCCCGCGCGACCGAGCCGCGATAATAGCTCTCTACCAGCAACGCGCTCGGCGGTTCCTTCACCCGCTCGCGCAGGCTGACATCCTCGGTCATCGGCTCAGTCCAGGGTAATGCGCGCGTCGCGGATCAACTTCGCATTCGCCTCGCGGTCACGCTTGAGGAACTCGGCAAACTCCGCCGGCGACGTCCCCAGCCCGATCGCCCCCAGCGTCGCCAGCCGCGCCTGCACCGCCTCCTGCGCCAGGGCGTTCAGGCAGGCCGCATGCAGCCGCGCCACCGCTTCCGCCGGCAAGCCGGCCGGGCCCCACAGCCCGTTCCACTCATTCTGGTCGTAGCCCGGGAAGCCCTGCTCGGCCACGGTCGGCACCTCCGGCAGCGCCGAAATCCGCCGCGCCGAGGACGCCGCCAGCGCCCTTACCCGCCCATCCCGCGCCAGCGCCGTCGCCGAGGCCACCGTGGCGAACAGGCAGTCCAGGTCGCCCGAGAGCAGGCTCTGCACCGCCGGCCCGCCGCCGCGATACGGCACATGCGTCATCTCCACCCCCGCGCGGTTCACCAGCACGGCCGCCGCGATATGCGGCGCGCTGGCATTGCCGGAGGAGCCATAGGTGATCTTCCCCGGCGTCGCCTTCGCCGCCGCCAGCAGTTGCGGCAGGCTGGTATAGGGGCTGTTCGGCGGCACGATCAGCAGTTGCGGAATCAGCATCACATGGCTGATCGGCGTGAAGCCGGTGGCATAGTCGAAGTTCAGCCCGCGGATGAGGAACGGCGCCACGGTATGGCCGCTGGCATCCAGCAGCAGCGTCGTGCCATCCGGCGCTGCCCGCGCCACTTCGCCGGCGCCGATGGTGCTGCCGGCACCTGGCCGGTTCTCCACCACCACATTCTGCCCGAGGAAAGCGGTGAAGGCCGGCGCGAACAGCCTGGCCGTGGTATCCGCGCCGCCGCCGGGCGGATAGGGCACCACCATTCGCACCCCACGCGGCGGCGCCCATTGCGCGTGTGCCGCGGTCGGCAGCAGCGCCGCCGCCAGCAATGCCCTGCGTGTTGTCATTGTGGTTGCACCCCCGCCGCCTGCGCCAGCTTGGCAAAGCTCTCCACCTCGGCCCGGATGAAGCGTTGGAAGGCATCGGCATCGCTGCCCACGGGACGCAGCCCCAGCCCCAGGAAGCGCTGCGAAACCTCGTCCGACTTCGCCGCTTCCTGCGCCGCGCGCGACAGTTGCTGCACGATGGCTTCCGGCGTGTTCTTCGGCGCCAGCAACCCCCACCAGGTCGTCACCTTGTAGCCCGGCAGCCCGCTCGCGCTCAGCGTCGGCACGCCGGGCAGGGCGGGGCTGGCCACGTCATCCGTCACCGCCAGCGCCACCAGGCGCCCACCCTCGATATGCGTCTTGCTCGCGGCAATGGACATGAAGCCGCACTCGACGGTCCCGCTGATGATCGCGGTAATGGCGTCCGAATCGCCCTGGTACGGCACATGCTCCAGCCGCGTGCCCGTCATCTGCTGGAACAGCACCCCCGCCAAGTGCAGCGGCGCGCCCACGCCTGACGACGAAAAGTTCAGCTTGCCCGCCTGCGCCTTGGCCAGCGCGATGAACTCCGCGACGCTGCGCGCGGCCACGCTGGGATGCACCACCAGCACATAGCCCGAAGCCGCCGCCTGGCTGATGGCCCGGAAGTCGCCGACGATGTCGTAGGGCAGGGTCTTGTACAGCGCCGGCGCCAGCGCATGCGCGCCGCCGCACATGAACAGCGTGTACCCATCCGCCGCCGCCCGCGCCGCGACGCCGCCCACCAGCGTGCCGCCCGCCCCCGCGCGGTTTTCCACCACGAAGGGCTGGCCGAAGGCCGCCCCCAACCGCGCCCCGATGCTGCGCGCGATGATGTCGTTGGCCCCGCCCGGCGGATACCCCACCAGCACGGTCACGCTGCGCGCGGGATACGCGCCCTGCGCCTGTGCCACCGCCGGCGCCGCCAACACCGCGGCCAGACTGCGTCGCCCGAAGCCCATGCCGAAACTCCCCACCCGATGCCACCAGCATAGCAGCCCGCCGCTTGTTGCGCCCAGCCTTCCCGCATAGCCTTCGGCCATGGAAGCACCCGTCATCATCATGGGCGCCGGCGCCATCGGCGGCTTCGTCGGCGGCCGCATGGCCCTGGCCGGCCAGAACGTGATCCTGCTGGACCCCTGGGCCGAGCACGTCGAAGCCATCCGCCGCGATGGCCTGCGCATCGAAACCCCGGAGGGCATCGCCGTCGCCCACCCCCGCGCGCTGCACCTGCACGAACTGCACCTGCTGCGCCGCCGCGACGAAGCCGCGCCCTGCCTCGGCATCCTCGCCGCCAAGCTCTACGACACCGCCTGGGCAGCGCAACTGCTGAACGGCCTGCTGCCCGGTGGCGTCCCGGTACTGACGTTGCAGAACGCGCTGGTGGAGGAACTCGTGGGCACCATCTGCGGCCCGCAGCGCGTGCTGGGCGGCGTCGCCGGCCAGATGGACGTGCAGCTCCTCGCCCCCGGCCACGTCAAGCGCAGCCGCCGCACCGGCGCCGCGCCGGAACCCGTCCTCAAGGTGGGCGAAACCACCGGCCGCGCCACGCCCCGCGCGGAAGCCATCGCCGCCCGCCTGCGCGCCGCGGAAACCTGCGTCGTCACCACCACCCTGTGGGAGGAACGCTGGACCAAGATGTGCATGAACACCGCGACAACCGGCCTCTCGGCGCTCGGCGGCATCTCCCTGAAGCAGGTGCTGGCGGACCCTGCGCTGCGCCCGATCTTCCTGCGCCTTTGCGCGGAGGCGCTGGCGGTCGGCGCCGCCATGGGCTTCACACCCGCAAAACTCTACGGCGTGCCATCAGCGCTGTTCCCAGCCGCCCACAACGGCGATACGGCAGCGCAGGCCACCATCGCCGAAGCCCTGAAGCGCCAGACCGACAGCATGGCCGAGGACGGCATCAGCGGCACCTTGCAGGACCTGCGCAAGGGCCGCCGGACCGAGGTGGATTTCTTCAACGGCTTCATCGCCGACCGCGGTGCCGCGCTGGGCGTGCCGGCACCCACCCACGCCGCCATCGCCACCCGCATCCGCGCGGTGGAAGCCGGCGGCAACTCCCCCGGCCTGGCCGGCCTCTGACCCCCGCGGCTTACGCCGAAACCAACCCCCGCGCGGCTTACGCCGCGACCCGCCGCCGCAGCATCTCCAGCAGCATGGCGTTGAAGCTCTCCGGCGCCTCATACGCCACCCAATGCCCGGCGCCCGGGATCACGCCGGTCCAGGCTTCCGGCTGCACCTCGCGCAGCGCCACGAAGCGCTTCTCCATCTCCGGCCAGGCAATCGCGTCGCGCTCGCCATAGATCAGCGCCACCGGCGCCTGCGCGCTGCCGATGGCGTCCTTCAGGCTGGTGGAACTGGCAAAGCCACGGCTGCGGAAGCGGCTGTGCACCGTGTTGTATTCCTGGATCACCAGCGCCAGGTCATCAATCGTCGCGTCATCCGCCACCATCAGCGTCCGCAGATTGTGCTTGTGTGCGGCAATGCGGGCTTCGCCCTGCTTGTCGCGGATCTTCATCAGGTCGGTCCGCGGCCGGTTCAGCCCCAGCGCGCCGGCGCCCACCAGGGTCACGCTGCGCAGCTCATCCCGCGCCTGAGACGCCACATGCCCGGCCAGCAGCGCGCCAAACGAAAACCCGGCCAGGTCGTACCGCGTCTCCTCCCCCAGCACCTTGGCGATGCCCTGCCGCACAATCGCGCCCACCGGCGCCGGGCTGTCCACCGGCGGCGGCATGTGGCTCTCGCCCAGCCCCGGCAGGTCCGGCACGATCACATGCCGGTGCTTGGCCAGCGCCTCGATGTTCTTCGCCCAATGCCGCCAGCTGCCGCTGCCGCCATGCAGCAGCACCAGCGGCTCACCCTCACCCCATTCGCGCCAGGCCATGGTGCCCTCGCCGCAGGGCGTCTCGCTGCGCTTGGCGCTGGCATCCAGCCGTTCCAGAAAGGCCTCGGGCGTTTCAGTCATCAGTCTCATCCGTTTCCCAGAGCCTGATCGTCCGAGGCGGGATCGCCGAAGGGCGTGAATCAGTCTCTCCAATAACCAGGCGGGACCGAGAGCGCTGACGTCAGCAGCGATCCTGGGCCCGCGGATATTCTATCGCCAGAAGCTCCACTTCCTCCACCCCCTGGGGCATCCGCACCTTCACCACATCCCCCACGCGCTTGCCCAACAAGGCCCGCGCCACCGGGGAAACCCAGGAAATCCGCCGCAGCGCGCCATCGGTTTCATCCACGCCCACAATGGTCACCGTCTGCTCGGAATCATCCTCCCTGGCATAGGTCACGCTGGCGCCGAAGAACACTTGGTCCCGCCGGGTCTGCGCGGTGGGGTCCACCACCTGCACCTTCTCCAGCCGCTTCCGCAAAAAGCGCACCCGCCGGTCGATCTCCCGCAGCCGGCGCTTGCCGTACTGGTAGTCGGCATTCTCGCTGCGGTCGCCCTGCGCCGCCGCCCAGCTGACAATCGCCACGACCTTGGTGCGCTCGTCGTACCACAGCGCCCGCAGCTCCTCGGCCAGCGCCGCCTGGCCCTCCGGCGTCATGTAGAAGGGCGTGCCCGCCGGCAGCCCCGGCGGGCCGGCCTCATCCTCGTCGTCATCATCGCTCATCCCCCCTAGCTGCCCCGCCCGGCCGTTGCGGGCAAGCGCCGGAAGCGCGAAACTGCGCCCGCAAGAGGAACCGCCATGGCCGACCTGATTCTCTACTGGTCCACCCGCTCGCCCTTCGTCCGCAAGGTGATGGTGGCGGCGCATGAACTCGGCGTGGCCGCGCGCATCCGCTGCGTGCCCACGCTGGTGGCCGCCACCGCGCCCAACATGGACCACCTGGCCGTCAATCCGCTGGGGCGCATCCCCACCATGGTCCTGGCCGATGGCACCGTGCTGTACGAAAGCCAGGCCATCATCGAATACCTGAACGAATACGCCCGTGGCTGGCTGGTGCCGCCGGGTGGCATGCCGCGCATACAGGCCATGCGCTGGCACGGCCTGGGCACCGGCCTGCTGGACGTGCTGGTGGCCTGGAACAGCGAACGCAACCGCAGCTTCTCCCACCAGGTCGCCATGGCTGGCTTCGAGGCCAAGACCAAGGCCACGCTGGACCTGCTGGAGCGCGAAAGCGGCCGCCTGCGCGGCACGGATTTCAACATCGGCCACATCGCCGTCGGTTGCGCGCTGGGCTACCTGGACTTCCGCTTCCAGCCGCTGCACTGGCGCGAAGGCCGCCCCGGCCTCACCGCCTTCGCCGCCGAGTTCGACGCCCGGCCCAGCGCCGTGGCCACCAAGCCCTTCGACGACCGCAAGTAGGAGGCCACCCATGCGCCCGACCCGTCGCGCTGCCATCGCGCTCTCCGCGCGTGCCGTCCTCGTCTTGCCCGCCCTGCTGCCTGGTCTGGCGCGGGCGCAGTCCTGGCCCGATCAGCCCATCCGCCTGATCGTGCCCTTCCCGCCCGGCGGCCCCGCCGATTTCATCGCCCGCGTCATCGCCCAGGGCATCGGCGACAAGCTCGGCCAGCAGATCGTCATCGAGGCCCGCTCCGGTGCTGGCGGCCTGGTCGGCACCGAAGCCGTCGCCAAGTCCCGCCCGGATGGCCTGACCCTGATCCACGCCAGCTCCGGCGCGCTCACCATCATGCCGCAGCTGATGCCGCGCATGGCCTTCGACCCGCAGAAGGACCTGGCGCCCATCGGCCAGATCCTGGCGGTGCCGCAGATCGTCGCGGTCACCAACAGCCTGCCGGTGCACAGCGTGGCCGAGCTGATCGCCCTGGCCAAGCGCCAGCCCGGCAAGCTGAGCTATGGCAGCTCCGGCATCGGCGGCTCCCTGCACGTGGCCGGGGAAGTATTCTGCCAGGCCGCGGGGGTGGAGATCGTCCACGTTCCCTATCGCGGCGCGGCGCCGGCGGTCACGGAACTCGTCGCCGGCCGCATCCAGCTGCTGCTGGCCGATGTGCCGGCCTTGCAGGCCCAGGTGCAGGCCGGCGCCGTCCGCGCCATCGGTATCACCAGCGCCCAACGCCTGCCGATATTGCCGACGCTGCCGACCATGGTGGAATCCGGCCTGCCAAGTGTGGTGACGGAAACCTGGTACGGCTGGCTCGCCCCCGCCGGCACCCCGGCGGACCGCCTGGCCATCCTCAGCCGCGCCTTCCACGCCACCCTGGCCGAACCCGCGGTGCGCACGCGGCTGGAGGAACAGGGCGGCCGCGTGGTCAACAGCAGCCCCAGCGAATTCGCCCAGCACATCGCCCGCGAGTTCACCGCCATGGCGGAGGTTGTCCGCCGCGCCGACATGAAGCTGGAATAGGGCAGGGCGCGCCCGAGCCCCGTCGCGGCAGGCAGCCGGTCCCGGCCATCCCCGCGTCACCCCAACCTCGTCATGGCCGGACTTGTTCCGGCCATCCACGCCCCACCGCCCGCGCTACGCCTTCGGCAGCACCCGATCCAACGCCACGCCCACCGGCACCATGCTGGCGATCTGCACGGTGGTGAAGGTGGTCAGCGCCGCCAGCATCGGCTCCCGCTGCGGCGCCGGGCCGGGCGGTGCGAAATGCGGGCGCAGCGCGTCGGCCTCGCGTTCCGCCAGCGCCATCGCCGCCAGCCGCGCGTCGCGCAGCGGCTCGGCCTGCAGCATCGGCCCCAGCCAGCCGGGCAGGGCGGCCAGCAGCGCCGGCCAATGCGCCAGGTGCAGCCACAGGCTGGGCACCACCCCCGGCGAGGTGCCGCGCCGCGCCGCCAGGTCCTGCGCCAGCGCCTGCACCTCCGGCGCCAGTTCAGCCAACCGGGGCAGCGGCGGCACCGTGGCCAGGGGCGGCCCTACCGGAGCTCCCCTTGGGGCTCCCCTTGGGGCGGCACGCGCCTCGCCCGGCACCAGCGGCGCGCCTTCCAACTCGCGCCGCAGCGCGGTCAGCATCACCAGGTTGGTCTGGTTGCCGCGATTATACACCGCGACGATATCCCTGACCGTTCGCAGCGTCGCCGCGTCCAGCCCGGCCGCCTGCCACTGCGCCAGCGTCACGTCCGGCACCGCCGGCAGCACCAGCGCGCCGGCCATCCGGTCCCGCCCGCCGGCCACCAGGCCGGCCCGCAGCGCCGGCGCCACGGTGGCCCAGGCCCAGTCCAGCGCGCCATCCAGCGTGGCCAGGTGCCGCCAGATCAGGTTGACCAGCGGCACCCCGGTCGCTTCCCGCAGCGCGGCATAAACCGCGGCAACCGCCGGCGACGCTTCGCTCTCGCGAACCTCGGCAAGACTATTCGGCGCCACCGCCTCAGCCCTCCGCCGCGTCGCCCGAGAGAGCGCTCACCGGAACCCCATCCGCAGCGCCCCATCCACCCGGATGGTCTCGCCATTCAGGTACGGGTTCTCGACAATCTGCTGCGCCGTCATCGCGTACTCATCCGGGTCGCCCAGCCGGGCCGGGTTGGGCACGCTGGCCGCCAGGCTGGCGCGCACCAGGTCCGGCAGCCGCCCCAGCATCGGCGTATCCATGATCCCCGGCGCAATGGTGCAGACGCGAATGTTGCGGCTGGCCAGGTCCCGCGCCGCGCAGATGGTCAGCCCGATCACGCCAGCCTTGCTCGCCGCATAGGGCGTCTGGCCGATCTGCCCTTCATACCCCGCGATGCTCGCGGTCATGATGCAGACCCCGCGCTCGCCCTCCACTGGCTCGTTCTTCGCCATGGCCGCGGCCGCCAGCCGCACCGCGTTGAAGCTGCCCACCAGGTTGACGTTCACGATATTGGCGAAGTGCGCCAGCGGCATCGGCGCGCCTTCCTTGTCCACCACGCGCTTGCTGCCGCCGATGCCCGCGCAATGCACCAAGATCGCCACGCGCCCCATGGTCTCGGCCTTGGCCACCGCGGCGGCCATGCTGTCCTCATCCGTCACATTGGCCGCGGCAAACTGCGTCCCGTGGCCAAGTTCGGCCGCCACCTCCGCCCCATTGCTGCGCTCCAGGTCCACGATCAGCACGGTCGCGCCTGCCGCAATCAGCCGCTTCGTCGTCGCCAGCCCCAGCCCCGAGGCACCACCGGTGACGATGGCCACATTGCCCTTGATCTGCATTTTCGCGTCTTCCCCTCAGATACGTTCGATGATCGTCGCATTGGCCATGCCACCGGCCTCGCACATGGTCTGCAACCCGTAGCGTGCGCCGCTGCGTTCCATGGCGCCCAGCATGGTGGTCAGCAGCCTGGTCCCGCTGGCCCCCAGCGGGTGGCCGAGCGCAATCGCCCCGCCCACCGGGTTCAGCCGATCGGCATCGCCGCCCAGCTCCTTCGCCCAGGCCAGCGGCACGCTGGCGAAGGCCTCGT
Source organism: uncultured Rhodospirillales bacterium (assembly GCA_903835235.1). GTDB lineage: Bacteria > Pseudomonadota > Alphaproteobacteria > Acetobacterales > Acetobacteraceae > CAIMOR01. The sequence goes on along the minus strand of CAILMF010000026.1, from coordinate 195,302 downwards.
TCACCTCGACATGCTCGATCTGCCCCAGCTGCATCCCCGCCTTGGCCAGCACCCGTCTGGTCGCCGGAATGGGCGCCGTCAGCATCAGCAGCGGGTCATCGCCAATCACGTCAAACGCCACGAACCGCGCGCGAGCCCGCAACCCCAGCCGCGCCGCCGCCTGCTCGCTCATGATCAGCACGGCCGAGGCGCCATCGGTGATCTGCGACGAATTCCCCGCCGTCACCCCCCAGCCGATCTGCGGAAACCGCTGGGCATCCCCAGGGTTCTCGAAGGCCGCGCGCAACCCGGCCAGGCTCTCCACCGTGGTCTGCGGCCGAATGGTCTCGTCGCGGGAAACCACGCCCGCCGGTGTCACCACCGGCACGATCTCGGCGGAAAAGTCGGTGGCCGCCGCGCGCTGATGGCTGCGCGCCGCATAGGCGTCCATCTCCGCCCGGCCCAGCCCCCACTTCGCCGCCACGATCTCCGCTGACACGCCCTGGTTGACCAGCCCCGGCAGATACCGCGCCTTGAAGGTCTCCCCATACGGGTCCTTGTCCACCCGGCTGCTGCCCATCGGCACGCGGGACATGCTCTCCACGCCGCCGGCAATGACGATGTCATAGGCCCCCGCCATCACCCCCTGGGCGGCGAAATGCACCGCCTGCTGGGAGGAGCCGCACATCCGCTGGATGGTTGTGCTCGGCACATGCTCGGGATAGCCCGCCGCCAGCCAGCCCAGCCGGCCCGGGTTCATGCTCTGCTCGCCCACCTGGGAGACGCAGCCGATGACGATGTCCTCCACGCTGCCGGGGTCCAGCTTGTTGCGCTGCACCAGCGCCGCCAGCACCGCCGCCATCAGGTCGGTCGGATGCACCTCCGACAGTGCCCCGCCGGCCTTGCCCCGCCCCATCGGCGTGCGCACGGCATCCACGATCACTGCATTGGCCATTGGCCGCGTTCCTTCCCTGCCTGCCCGCATCCTCCCCTCCGCCGCCGCCCGTTGCAACAGGCCGAAGCTGCCAGCGGCCGCGCGGCGGGCCGCGCACCAGCGCGAGTTGACGCGCGCCCCGCCCACGCTACACGCTGCCGGCAACGAATGGGGAGAGCTGGCCAATGGACCACCTGGCGCGCTGGGCGGCGCAACAGCCGGACAAGACCGCGCTGCACTTCCCGGAATCCGGCGAAACCCGGACCTACGCCCAGTTGGACCACCGCGCCAACCTGGCGGCGCAATGGCTCATCAGCCTGGGCCTGCAACCGGACGACACGGTGGCGCTGCTCTGCGACAACCGCCCCGAATTTTTCGAAATCGCCTTCGCCACCCGCCGCGCCGGCCTGCACTACACCCCGCTCTCCATCCACCTGCGCCCGCGCGAAATCGCCTATGTGCTGCAGGACAGCGGCGCGAAGGCGCTGATCGTCAGCGACGCCCTGGCCGAGCTGGCGCAGGACCTGGTGGCGCAAGGCGCGGTCGGCGACCGGCTGCGCTTCGCCATCGGCGGCCCCGTCCCTGGCTATGAGAGCTACGAGACCGGCCTCGCGCCCCTCACGCCCGCGCCGCTCCCGCCACGTCCGGTCGGCCGCGTCTTCCTCTATTCCTCCGGCACCACCGGCCTGCCCAAGGGCATTCGCCGCCCGCTGATGGCCGCCGACCAGCACGCCGCCCCCGAAGCCGACATGCACTGGAAGCACTGGTACGGCTTCGACGACACCACGGTCTATCTCTCGCCGGCACCGCTCTACCACGCCGCGCCCAACGCCTACTGCATGCGCACGCTGAACGAGGGCGGCAGCGTGGTGGTGCTGAAGAAATTCGACGCCGCCGGCTGCCTCGCGGCCATCCAGCGCTATGGCGTCACCCACAGCCAATGGGTGCCCACCATGTTCCACCGCCTGCTGGCGCTGCCCGAAGCTGTGCGCACGCAGCACGACCTTTCCAGCCACCGCTGCGCCATCCACGCCGCCGCGCCCTGCCCGCCCGCGGTGAAGCGCGCGATGATCACCTGGTGGGGACCGATCCTGAAGGAATACTACGCGGGGTCGGAAGCCATCGGCACCACGGTCATCGACAGCGCGACCTGGCTGCGCAAGCCCGGCAGCGTCGGCCAGCCGGTCAACAACGTGAAGCTCCACATCCTGGACGAAGCCGGCGAGGAACTCCCCCCGCACGAGGTCGGCCAGATCTGGTTCGAGGGCGGCCCGCCCTTCGCCTACCACAACGCCGCCGACAAGACCGCCGCCGCCCGCAACGCCCGCGGCTGGCAAAGCCTCGGCGACCTCGGCAGCGTCGACGAGGACGGCTTCCTGTTCCTGTCGGACCGCCGCGCCGACCTGATCCTGTCCGGCGGCGTCAACATCTACCCCGCCGAGATCGAGGCCGCGCTGGCGCAGCACCCCGGCGTGCGCGAAGTCGCGGTCGTCGGCGTGCCGCACCCGGATTTCGGCGAACAGGTGAAGGCCGTGGTGGTCCCCAGCGCCGCGCCATACGCCACGCTGGCCGATGACCTCCGCGCCTTCGCCCGCACCGAACTGGCGGGACCCAAGGTGCCGCGCCTGATCGAGTTCGTCGACGAACTGCCCCGCAGCGAAGCCGGCAAGCTGCTGCGCCGGATCTTGAAGGAGCAGCATCGCGGCGGCTGAGCCGCGTGGGGGGGTGTGCGGCGGTTGGCCGCGTGCCCCCACCCCAACCCTCCCCCACAAGTGGGGGAGGGGGAACCCAGCTCCCTCCCCGCACAGCTGGGGAGGGCCGGGGAGGGGGCCAGCCCGGCTAGCCGCCCGCGCTCAACCCCAACCGCTTCACCCGCGCTTCCTCCATGTCGATCGTCTCGGCCATGAAGCGCGCGTAGTCCGCCGGCCCCAGATACTCGTTCGGCTGGTCCAGCCGGTCCAGCGTCGCCAGGTGCGCGGGGTCGAACTGCGCGCGCCTGAACCCGTCATGCAGGGCCGCCACCAGCCCCGGCTCCATCCCCGCCGGCCCGACGATCCCATACGGAGACGTCACCACCATCCCGGCGTAGCCCAGCTCCAGCAGCGTCGGCACGGCCGGAAAGCGCTTCACCCGCTCCCTTGTCCAGAAGTTCAAAAAGCGCAGCGCCCCCTGCTGCACCAGCTCGCCGCTGCCGGTGCCGGTACTCGCACACTCGATATGCCCGCCCAGCAGCGCCGGCGTCGCATCCGCCTCGCCACGGAACGGCACGTGGATCACCTCCACCTTGTCGCGCTCGGCCAGGTCCATATTGGTCAGGTGCGGCGTGCCATTGGCGCCGGTATTGCCCCAGCGGATCTGCCCTGGCCGGCGCCGCATCTCCGCCACCAACTCGGCGTAGGTCTTCCACGGGCTGTCCGCCTTGACCAGCACGCCGAAGGTATAGCCGGTCACGTGCATCACCGGCGTGAAGTCGGTGCGCGGGTTGAAGCTCATCCGCTGCATGAAGGGCAGCCGCATGCCCGGCAGGATCATCTGCGCCAGGGTGTAGCCATCCGGCCGCGCCCGCGCCACCGCGGACATGCCCAGCACGGCGCCGCCACCAGGCCGATTCTCGATCAGCACCGTCTGCCCAAACGCCCGCGTCGCCGCCTCCGCCAGGGAGCGCATCTGCACATCCGTCGCGCCGCCGGCGGTGAACGGAATCAGGATGGTGATCGGCTTGTCCGGAAACCGCGCAGCAGCCTGCCCTTGGGCACGTGCGGCAAACGGCAACAGCGCAGGCGCGGCAAGCACGGCACGGCGAGTGAAATGCGTCATGGTCGTTCCCGGTTCTTCTGGTTCGTTCCGCAAGGCTTGGTCATCGGCGACGCAGCCGCGCCGCCTCGCATCGTCACGGCAGCAACCCCAGCCGCCGGATCAGCGCCTGTTCCTGCGGCACCACCTGGCGCAGGAACGCCGCATACTCAGCGCTGTCCTTGTAATCGACATTCATGTCAAAGCGTTCCAGCACCGCCATATGCGCCGGGTCCGCCATCGCATCCCGGAAGGCATCGTGCAGCGTCTTCGTCACCGCGGGGTCCATGCCCGCCGGCCCGACCAGCCCATAGGGCCCGCTGACCACCATGCCCTCATAGCCCAGCTCCAGCAGCGTCGGCGCCTCCGGCCATTTCCGCGTGCGCTGCGCTGTCCAGGTGTTGAGCCAGCGCGCCAGCCCATCCGTCACCATGGCGCCGCCCAGCGCCGTGGTGGCGGCGGCATCCACATGCCCGCCCAGCACCGCCTGCGCGCTCTCCGCCTCACCCCGATAGGGCACGTGCAGCAGCTCAATCCCCGCGCGCTGCGCCAACTCCAGCGCGCCCAGATGCGGCGTGCCATGGGTGCCGGCATTGCCGATGGTGAGTTTCCCCGGATTGGCCTTCGCCTCGGCCACGAACTCGGCCCAGTTCCGCCAGCGCGAATCCTTCCGCACGATCACGCCGAACAGATACCCGGTCAGGTGCACCACCGGCGTGAAGTCGCGCAGCACGTCGTAGCTGAGCCGCTGCAGAAACGTCAGCCGAATGGCCGAGTTGGGCAACTGCGTCAGCAGATACCCATCCGGCCGCGCCCGCGCCACCGCCGCCGGGCCCAGCGACGACCCTGCGCCCGGCCGGTTCTCCACCAGCACCGGCTGCCCCAGCCGCTCCGTCGCCGCACTGGCCAGCGCGCGCATCACCACATCCGTGCTGCCACCGGCCACGAAGGGCACGATGATGGTCACCGGCCGGTCCGGAAATCGGCCCTGCGCCCGCGCCGGCAACGCCAACACCAAAGGCGTCGCCAGCAAGCCCCGCCGGTTCATCACAGCGTCCGCGCGATGATTTCCTTCATCACCTCCGAAGACCCACCATAGATCCGCCCAACCCGCGCATCCGCCCAGGCCCGCGCCACCTTGGTCTCGGTCATGTAGCCCATGCCGCCATGAATCTGCAGGCAGTCATCCAGCACGCGGCAGTACAGCTCCGCCCCCATCAGCTTGGCCGTCGCCGCCATCTCCACGCTCAGCTCGCCCTTCAGGTGCAGCGCCAGGCAATGGTCGGCAAAGCTGCGATACATCACCGCATTCGCCCGGCACTCCGCCAGCTTGAAGCGGTTGTGCTGCATGTCGAACACCGTGCTGTCGAACAGCTTCCGGTCCCGCGCCCAGGCCACGGTTTCCTCGATCGCCACCTCCATGCCGGTCGCGGCGCGCATGGCGATGATCAGCCGCTCCTGCGGCAGGTTGCTGATAAGGTAGTTGAAGCCCTTGCCTTCCTCGCCCAGCAGGTTGGCGCGCGGCACCCGCACATCCTGGAAGAACAACTCGCTGGTGTCCTGCGCATGCAGCCCCAGCTTCTCCAGGTTTTTTCCTTTCGCAAACCCCGGCGTGCCTTCCTCCACGCACACCAGGCTGATGCCCTTGCGGCCGGCGGCGGGGTCGGTCTTGCAGCACAGAATCACCAGGTGCGCGTTCTGCCCATTGGTGATGTAGGTCTTGCTGCCATTGATGACGTAGTCATCGCCATCCCTCTCGGCGCGCGTCCGCATCGCCTTCAAATCGCTGCCCATGCCCGGCTCGGTCATGGCGATGGCGGTGATCATCTCGCCGCGTGCCATCTTCGGCAGCCACTCGCGCTTCTTCGCTTCCGTCGCGTAGCTGAGGATATACGGCGCGGTGATGTCGTTATGCAGCGAGAAGCCAACGCCGCTGGCCTGCACCCGCCCGGTCTCCTCGATCAGCACCGTCGAGAAGCCGAAATCCGCACCGGCTCCGCCATATTCCTCGGGCATCGAAAGGCACAGCAGCCCGGCCTCGCCGGCCGCCAGCCACACCTCGCGCGGGACAATCCCGTCCTTCTCCCACTGCCGATGATACGGCACCACATGCTTCTCGAAGAAGCCGCGCACCGTGGCGCGGAACGCCTCGTGCTCCTCGGTCAGCACCGTCCGTGGCGGAAACGCCGGCAACTTTTCCATGCTCACTTCCCCCCGCTGATCAACGCGATCTCCGCCGCGTCATAGCCCAACCCGCGCAACACCTCCGCGGTATGCTCGCCGCGCGTCGGTGGCGGCAGCCCAGCCTCACCAGGTGTCTCGCTGAAGCGTGGCGCCGGCGCCGACTGCACCACGCCGTCGCGCTCCACAAAGGTCCGCCGCGCCACGTTGTGCGGATGCGCGGGCGCCTCCGCCATGCTCAGCACCGGCGCCACGCAGGCATCGCTGCCATCGAACAGCGCCGCCCAATGGTCGCGCGGCTGGCTGGCAAATACCTCGGCCAGCCGCGCCTTCAACGCCGGCCAGGCCGCCGGCTGCATCCGGTCCTTATGCTCGGCTGCATCAATCCCCAGCTTCTCCAGCATCAACGCGAAGAACTGCGGCTCAATCGGCCCCACCGCGACAAAGCCGCCATCGGCACAGGTATAGGTGTCGTACCAGGGCGCCGCGCCATCCAGCATGTTGCTCTCGCGCTCGGCCTGCCACCGCCCGCGCCCCATCATGGCGTAGATCGGCGCCATCAGCAGCGCGGCGCCATCGGTCATGGCGGCGTCCACCACCTGGCCGCGGCCGGTCGCCTTCGCACTCAGAATGGCCGCCAGTAACCCAACCGCCAGCAGCATGCCGCCGCCGCCATAATCGCCCACCAGGTTCAGCGGTGGGGCAGGGCGCTCGCCCTTGCGGCCCATGGCGTGCAGCGCCCCGGTCAGCGCGATGTAGTTCATGTCGTGCCCAGCGGCCTGCGCCAGCGGGCCTTCCTGGCCCCAGCCGGTCATCCGCCCATAGGCAAGGCGTGGATTGCGCCCCAGCACCACCTCCGGCCCCAGCCCCAGCCGCTCCATCACGCCGGGCCGAAACCCTTCTATGAGAGCATCCGCTCCATCCAGCAGCCGCAGCGCCGCTTCCACCGCCGCCGGCTGCTTCAAATCCAGCGTCACGCTCCGCCGCCCGCGCAGCACCGCGTCGCGCCGGTCCATCGGCGCGCCATCCGGCCGGTCCAGCCGCACCACCTCGGCGCCCATATCCGCCAGCACCATGGCGCAGAACGGCCCCGGCCCGATGCCCGCGAATTCCACAACCTTGATGCCGCTGAGCGGTCCCATGGGCGTCTCCCTTTGGCAGCAGCCTAGACCGTGATCGCTTCCGGCAGAAGCGCTCACCGTCCAGGCATTTTACCTGGGAGACTGATTCACGCCCGTCGGCGCCAGCGCCTCGGACGATCAGGCTCCGCAGCCTCCAGGGGATTTGACAGCACCGCCCGCGCGTTGGACCTTCCGCCCGGAAACACGTCCTCGGAGCCAAGCATGTCCCGCCACACCGCCGCCCATTACTTCCTCGAAGGCCTGGTGGAGAGCGGGATCGAATACCTGTTCTGCAACCTCGGCACCGACCACGTCTCCATCATCGAGGAGATCGCCCGCTGGGACCAGACCAACCGCCCGCGCCCGCCGGTCATCACCGCCCCGCATGAGGTCGTCGCCGTCCACATGGCCGGTGGCTACGCGATCATGACCGGAAAGGGCCAGGCTGTATTGGTCCACGTGGATGCCGGCACCGCCAACGCCGCCATGGGCATGCACAACCTCTGCCGCGGCCGCGTGCCGGTCTTCCTGATGGCCGGCCGCGCCCCCTTCACCACCCGTGGCGAGATGATCGGCAGCCGCGACACCTATGTCCACTTCATCCAGGACCCCTACGACATCGCCAGCATCGTGCGGCCCTACACCAAGTGGGAATACTGCCTGCCCAACGGCATCGTCGCCAAGGAGCTGCTGGCCCGCGGCACCGCCATGATGATGAGCGAGCCCACCGGCCCGGTCTTCATGTCGCTGCCGCGCGAAACGCTGGCGGAAGAAATCGAGGAAGAAAAAATCCGCAGCTACCCGCCGGCCCGCTACGGCGCGGTGTTGGCCGGTGGCGCCGGGCCGGAGGTGGTGGCCAAGGTCGCCGCCGAGATCATGGCCGCCGACAACCCGGTGGCCTTCTGCGGCTATCTCGGCCGCAAGCCGGAAGCCGTGGCCGCGCTGGCGGAGCTGGCCATGCTGGCGGGCCTGCGCGTCGTCTCGCACTACCCGGTCTACATGAACTTCCCGGCCGACCACCCCGCCTTCGCCGGCTTCGAACCAGGCGGCCTGCTCAGGGAATGCGACCTCGGCCTGCTGTTGGATGTCGACGTCCCCTGGGTCCCCACCACCCACCCGCATAACGAAAACACCTTCTTCATCCATGTCGATGTCGACGCCGCCAAGCGCGACCTGCCGATCTGGAACTTCCCCGGCGACATCCGCGTGCAGGGCGACTGCGCCATCGTCATCGGCCAGGTTGCCGCCGCCATCCGCGCCATGGCGGATGACGCCTACCGCGCCCGCGTCGCCGCCCGCATCGCCAGCTGGGACGCGCCGCGCACGGCCCGCCAGCGCAGGCTGGACGGCATGGCCGAACAGGCCGGCGCCGCCGACACCATCTCGGTGCCCTACCTGATGGCGGAGCTGAACAAGCAACTCCGGCCCGAGGACATCGTCGTCAACGAAGCCATCCGCAACGGCGGCCATGTGCAGGACTTCATCACCCGCACCCTGCCGCAGACCTATATCGGCTTCGCCGGCGGTGGCCTCGGCTTCTCCGGCGGCATGGCGCTGGGCGTGAAGCTGGCGCGGCCGGAAAACCGCGTGCTGCAGATCGTCGGCGATGGCAGCTACCACTTCGGCAGCCCCGACGCCGTCTACTCCGTGGCGCAGATGCACGGCCTGCCGATCTTCACCATCGTGCTGGACAACCGCGGCTGGGGCGCGGTGAAATCCGCCGTCAACCGCGTCTATCCCGGTGGCGAGGCCAGCAAGACCGACGCCTTCTTCAGCCGCCTGGACAAGAACGCCGATGTCCGCCGCTTCGAGGATGTGGGCAAGGCGTTCGGCGCCTACGGCGAACGTGTGACCGAACCTGCGGACGTTGCCGCCGCGCTGGCCCGCTGCCTGGAGCGGGTGGAAGCCGGCCAGGCCGCGGTGCTGACCGTGCGCGTCACGCCGATCTAGGGGCCGCCATGCCGCAGTACCAGGGCTCCTGCCACTGCGGCACCGTCCGCTTCACCCTGCGGGCGGAGCTGGTGGAGCTGACCACCTGCGACTGCTCGCTCTGCGTGAAGAAGAACGCCCTGATGACCAAGGTGCATGAAAGCGCCCTGGTCATCACCGCCGGGCAGGAAGCGCTCTCGCTGTACCAATGGAATACGCGACGGGCGATGCACTGGTTCTGCGCGCGCTGCGGCATCTACACCTTCCACCGCAAGCGGGCGCAGCCGGACCACTACGGTGTCAACATCAACTGCCTGGACGGCTTCGACGTTGCCAGCCTGCCGGTCCGCGCCACCGAGGGGCTGACCATGAGCGTGACCGACCCCGAGGCCCGGCCGGAATGGCCGGGACCACGGGAATGGTAATGCCAGGCTTCCTCAAGCCAGCCGCCCGTGGCGGGGTTGGGCGTCAGCCGAAGAAGGGCGAGCGCAGGCCGCGGCTGGCCTCGGCCACCACCGCCGCGTCGAACAGCCGGGTGGTGTAGGCCACGCCCAGCGCGGCGGCCTCGGTCGGGAAGTAGTCGGTGACGAAGCGGGTGGCGTTGGCCAGGCTGTCGAAGGCGTAGAAGCCGCCGACCGAGCCGGTCAGCACGCCGCTCAGCCAGGTCTTGTGCAGCAGCCCCGGCTGGGCCAGCAGCACCGGGTTCATCTGCCGCCATGGCGCCTGGTCGAAGGGCGCGGCGATCTGCGCCTCGGTATAGACGAAGGCGCCGGGCTGCTGGCGCAGCGTGCCGCCGAAATGCAGCGAGTTCAGCGCGCGGCTGGCTTCCTCCACCACGCTGCCGTCGAACAGCCGGGTGGTCTGCGCCACGCCCAGCCGGCGCGCGGTGGCCGGCACCTCCTCGATGGCGAAGCGGCGCGCGGCATCCAGGCTGTCGAACTCATAGAAGCCGCCGAGCGACTGGGTGCCGATGCCGGCAAGCCAGGTCTTGTTCACCAGGCCCGGCTGGTCGCGCAGCACGGCGTTGCGGGCCGGCCAGGGCGCGGTGGCGAAGGGCAGGCTGATCTGCATCTCGGTGTAGAGGAAGGTCTTGCTCATGGGTCTGGTCCTCGCTGGGGGTGACGCCCGGCTTGCCCAGGACGTCACGATCGTTATATAACGACCGTGACGCTGAGATAGATAACGAGCGCTATGCCGTCAAGCGAAAAATAGCGCTCGTTATATGAAGGAGAATCCGATGCCGCCGCGCCCCGGTCAGAAGGAAGAAAGCCGTGCCCGCATCCTGGCTAGCGCCGGGCGGGGGTTCCGTGCCCATGGCTATGGCGGGCTGGGGGTGGATGGCCTGGCCAAGGAAGCCGGCGTCACCTCCGGCGCCTTCTATGCCCATTTCAAATCCAAGGCGGCGGCCTTCACCGCGGCGGTGGGCAAGGGCATGCACGACCTGCTGGACGGCATCTGCGCCTTCCAGGCCAGCCGCGGCGCCGAATGGCGCGCCGCCTTCATCGACTTCTACCTGACCGAGCGCCTGACCTGCGCCCTGGGCGAAAGCTGCGCCATGCAGAGCCTGGCCACCGATGTCGCCCGCGCCGACCCGGAAGCGCGGGCCGCCTTCGAGGCCGAATTCCGCCAGGTCATCGAGGCGACGGCGCACGGCGGCCCCCGTGCCGAGGCCATCGCGCTGCTGGCGCTGCTGTCTGGCGGTGTCTCGCTGGCGCGCGCGGCCCAGGACCCCGCCCTGGCCGCCGAGATCGCCGATGCGGTGCGCGTCGCCGCCCTGGAGTCCGTCAGGCGCAGCCAGTAGCGCCTGGCAGCCGCCAACTCCTTGTCTTGTCGTGTGTTTCGCCTCTCCGGCGATCACACGCCAAGCCTGGGGCGCCGAGGCACGGCCGCGCCGCTACTCTATCCGCACGCCGGTCTCTCGGATGATCCGCGCATAGCGCGCGCCATCCGCCCGCACCGTGGCCCGCAGCTGCTCCGGCGTGCCGGGGTCCGGCACCTGGCCGATCCGCCGCAGCGCTTCCTTCGTCTCCGGCCGGCCCAGCCAGGCCACGGTCTCCGCGTTCAGCCGCCGCACCACCGCTTCCGGCACGCCCGTGGGCGCGAACAGGCCGAACCACACCCCAGCGTCGAAGCCCTCGATCCCCGTCGTCTCCGCCACCGTCGGCAAATCCGGGAAGAAGCTGCTGCGTTCCGGCACCGCCGCCGCAATCGCCTTCACCGTGCCGGCCTGCAACGCCCCGCCCACCACGGTCAGGTCCGCCAGCATCAGGTCCAGCCGGCCGCCCAGCATGTCGTTCAGCGCCTGCACATAGCTGCGATACGGCACATGCACGATGTCCAGCTTCTGTGTCAGCTTCAGCAGCTCCACCCCCAGGTTGCCGGAGGTGCCGTTGCCATTGGTGCCGTAGCTCAGCTTGCCCGGCTGCCGCCGCGCCAGCGCCATCAACTCGGCCATGCTGTTGGCCGGGGATGCCGCGGGCACGATGGCGAAGAACGGCGCCCGGCTCACCATCCCCACCGTGGCGAAGTCGCGTTCCGGCTGGTAGGGCGGGTTGGCCACCAGCAGCGGCACGCTGGCCATGGTGGAGTTGGAGCAGAACAAAAACGTATAACCATCCGGCGCGCTCTTCGCCGCGGCATCGGCGGCGATCACGGTGTTGCCGCCCGGCCGATTGTCAATCACGAAGGGCGCCCCCAGCACCCGGCCGAGATGCTCGCTCAGCAGCCGCGCCGGCACGTCGGCGGCGCCGCCTGGCGGAAACGGCACCAGCAGCTTCACCGGGCGCGACGGCCATTCCCCCTGCGCCCAGGCGCGGGACAGCGCCGGCACGGCCAAACCGGCGGCCAGCGCCGCACGACGGGTCACTTGCTGCATCATCTGTGTCCTCCCCTGCCCAAGCGCCACCCCGGCGCCGCTGCGCTTACGGCAGCACGGCTTGCAAACTGGTCCTTACCACAATGGCCCCCGGCCCCGGCGCGTTCAACGCCTCCACCAGCTTCGGCAATTCGCTGTTGTCGTGCACGGTGGTGATCGGCGCGCGGAACGCCGCCGCCCAGGCCGCCATGTCCGGGTTGACCAGCGTGGTGCCGGAAACGCGCCCCGGATGCGCCTTTTCCTGATGAATCCGGATGCTGGCATAGCTGCCATTGTCGCTCAGCAGCATCTTTACGGGAGCCCCGCGCGCCACGCCCACGGCGAACTCGCCGCCGGTCATCAGCGCCCCGCCGTCACCCACGCAGCCCACCACCTGCCGCCCCGGGCAGCGCAGGCTGGCGGCCACCGCCGCCGGCATCCCAAACCCCATGGCGCCGGAGATCGGCACCAGCAGCCGCTGGCCCGGCTTCCACGCCACCTTCCGGTAGAACGGCGCGCCGAAGGTCCCAGCATCCAGCGTCACGATGGCATCCGCCGCCACCGTCCGCTCCACCAGCTTGGCCACCTCGGCGAAGGCGACGCCATCCGGCAGCTCCCGCGGCTTCACCTGGCAATCCGCCACATGCAGCGCCCGCAACCCGGCATTCCACCCCGCGCGCCCGGCCGGCGCCGCCGGCTTTTCCGCCGCCATCGCCGCCACCAGCGCCCGCGCATCCACGTTCAGCGCCAGCTCGGCCGGGAACAGCCAGCCCAAAAAGCGCGCATCCGCGCACACATGCACCAGCCGCTGCCCGGCCGCGGGCCAGCTCCAGCCCTGGGTGGTGATGTCGGTCAGCCTGGTGCCCAGCGCCACCACCAAATCGGCCTCGGCAAAGGCGGCGCGCTGCGCATCCGGGTTCCGCAGGCCCAGGTCGCCGGCGTAGAGCGCATGGGTATTGTCGAACAGGTCCTGCCGCCGGAAGCTGACCGCCACCGGCAACTGCCACGCCTCGGCAAAGCGCGCCAGCGCGGCGCGGCCATCCAGCCCCGCCGGCGTATCCAGCCCATGCCCCACCAGCAGTATCGGCCGCTCCGCCGCGCGCAGCATGGCCGCCAGTTGCGCCACCTCCGCCGGCGCCGGCGGCGCGGAACGCGGCAGGGTCGCGGGCATCAAGGGCGCCGCGCATGGCTCCGCCAGCACGTCCTCCGGCAGGGAAAGCACCACCGGCCCCGGCACCCCGCCCATCGCCATGGCATAGGCCCGCGCGATCAGCTCCGGCACCTGGTCGGCACTGGTCGCCTCGCCCACCCACTTGGCCACGCCGCGGAACATATTGGCGTAGTCGATCTCCTGAAACGCATTGCGCCTGAGGTCGCGCTTCTCCACCTGGCCGATCAGCAAAATCAGCGGCACCGCATCCTGTTCCGCGGTATGCACGGCAATGCTGGCATTGCAGGCGCCCGGGCCCCGCGAAACCAGCACCACGCCGGGCCGCCCGGTCAGCTTGGCATCCGCCACCGCCATGAAGCCGGCGCCGCCTTCGGTGCGGCAGGTCACCAGGTCCAGGCTGTTATGCTGGTGCAGCGCATCCAGCAGGGCGATGTAGCTCTCGCCCGGCACGCAGAAGGCGCGGTCCACGCCCTGCTGCGCCAGGAACTCCACGATCATCTCGGCGGCGGTCGGCATGCGGCACGGATCTCCCTTTGCCGCCGTGCCTACCCCCGCGGGCAGCGTTCGCCAAGCCTCGGCGGCTCAACGCTGGTACATGCCCACCGCGGGCTCGATCGAGACAACCTGCACGCCATTGGCTTCCACATGGGTGCGGATCTGCGCCACCCGCCGGTCGCTCACCGCGCGCTGCCAGGTGCAGTTATAGCCGGTATAGCGCGTGGGGTCCGGCAGGCAGCTGAAGCCGGCCTTCTCCAGCCTGCCCAGCAGCGACACCAGGCTGGTGCCGGCGGGGTGCTGCATGTTCAGGTCGCGGTGCAGCGCTTCCGTCCCCAGGCGCGGGCCCAGGCTGATGTAGCGCTCGAACTGGCTGGGCCCGTTGGAGGTGCCGGTGGCGCCGCCAATCCAGGCCATGCTGGCGACCGAGCCGAAGACCAGCGTGCCGGCCATCAGCGCGAAGCGCGCGGTCTGGAAGCCTTCCTTGGAGAGTATCATCGGAAATATCCTTGGCATGGGGGGTGGTTCAGCCGCCGGTCTGCGTCATGGGCAGGCCAGCCGTGGTGGTGCGGCCCCGCGCGAAGACCGGCACCGGCGCGGTCACCGTGCTCAGCAGCGTGCCGTTGGTGACGATGCGCGCCTGCAGCTCGGCCACGCGGTCGAACAGCAGGTGGCGGCGATAGGTGCAGTCATAGGCACCGGGCTCGCGCAGGTTGGCGTCGCACTGGAAGCCGCCCTGCTGCATCCAGGCCAGCAGCGTGCTGGCATTGGCACCCTGGGCCTGCTTGGCCAGCAGGTCGCGGCGCAGCGCGCCCAGCGCGTCGTCCTGGCGCAGGTACTCGTTGAACTGCGGCCGCTGCGGCGGCGGCGCCGGCTGGTGCGCGGTGACCGCATAGGCGGACACGGCGGTGAACAGCAGGCCCATGGAGGCACCCGCCATCATGCAGGTGCGGACGGTGTCGGCGTAGCGCTTGAAGGACATCTTTGCTCTCCTCACGGGAAAATCTGGTGAGGAAGAGATAACCTGGGGTTGCGGAAAACGCTCGTCGTGACCTGTCGCGTGTTGTCGATGCACAACCCCTGCGTGCGCCCGACGAGAGACCGGAAATCCAGGTCAACCCTGGCGCATGCTGCGCCCGCCCGGGCGCCGATACATCTATTTAATTCATTGAAATTGCTGGAGAAAAATCGTTCAGATGATGCCGCCTGAACGCGTGTTGCACCAGGTCAGCGGGCGACATCCTGCAGCGTGAAGCCGACCGTCAGCGACACCACCCGGTCATTCGTCGCCCAGATTGCAACCTCAACGCGCAACTGCTGGTGTTCGCGGGCCTGCAACCTGGCCGTGCAATGCAGATTGCCCAGGCTGCCCTCGGGCGGGCCGCAGCGCATGCCCTGCCGTTCCAGCCGCTGCACCAGCGGCGGCAGCGGCGTGCCCGGCGGAAACCCCGCCAGCAGGTCGCGCTGCAACGCCTCGGCCCCCGCATTGGCGCCCAGGCGCGCATAGGCTTCCAGCGGCCCCTTCGCCGCCGGCTCATGCAGGCTCCAGGTGCCCAGGCCCAGCAGCGCCAGCAGCACGGCAGCCACCAGCGCCGCCTTGCGCATGGTCCCCGGCTCCCAGCCCACGCCGCGCGACGGACCCCCGCCTGCCGCCCCCTGGGGGGCCGCCATCAGCCGCGGTTGCGACGAATGAGCCGCCCTGGCGCCGCGCCGGTCATGCCGCTGCCGCCGACATAGGTGGCCACGCCATTGGTCCAGACCTGCTCGATCCCCTGGCTCGGGATGGTCGGCTGGTCGAAGGTGGCGCGATCCACCACCGTATGCGGGTCGAACAGCACCAGGTCGGCAAAGGCCCCGGTGCGGATGACGCCGCGGTCCACCATGCCGAACAGCTCGGCGGTGCGCCCGGTCATCTTGTGAACGGCGGTCTCCAGGTCGAACAGCCCGAGATGCCGGCTGTAATACCCCAGCACGCGCGGGAAGGTGCCCCACAGCCGGGGATGCGGATGCACGTCATGCGGAATGCCATCTGACCCGATGATGCTCATCGGATGCGCCATGATCCGGCGAACGTCATCCTCCTCCATCTGGAAGGTGATGGCCCCCGCCGGCAGCAGCTTCTCCGCCGCCGAGACCGGGTCCATGTTCCAGCCGCGCGCAATATCGGCCAAATCCTTGCCGGTCATCTCCGGATGCGGCACCGACCAGCTGACGATCACGCGCAGCCCCTCGCGCAGCCGGTCCGGCATCAGCACCGTGGACCCCGCGGGGTAGGGATACACGTCGAAGGCAATCTCCTGCGTCCGATTGATCGCCTCCATCAGCGCCAGCGTCTGCACGCTGCGGCCGTAATTCTCGGGCAGCGAGCACTTGTGGTGACTGACATGCACCTGCACGCCCAACCGCGCGCCGATCTTGGCCGTCTCCTCGATGCTCGCACACACGCGGTCGGCTTCATCGCGCATGTGGGTGGCATACAGCCCGCCCGCGGCCTTCAGCGGCTCGGCCACGGCGATGACCTCCTCGGTCGTCGCGTGCATGTTGGGCTTGTAGTACAGGCCGGTTGAAAACCCGCTGGCCCCTGCCGCCAGGCTCTCCGCCACGTATTGCCGCATCCGCGCAATCTCATGGTCGCGGGCGCCGCGCGTCAGGCAGTCATCGCCCATCACAATGGCGCGCAGCGTCTGATGCCCGACAAACGCATAGGTATTCACCGGGGAAGGCGACTTCCGCAGCGCCTCGGCATATTCGCCGAAATGCTCGTAGCGGAAGCCCTCCTGGTCGCCCACCAGGTCCAGCGGCGGCGGCGGCCGCTTGCTGAAGGTGCCCGGCGACAGGCTGACACCGCAATTGCCGACGACAACGCTGGTGACGCCCTGCGAGGACTTGCAGCACAGGCACTGCACGCCCATCAGCACGGCGCGGTCGTCATGCGTGTGGCTGTCGATGAACCCCGGCGCCAGCGCGCGCCCGGTGGCGATGACTTCCTTGTCCGCGGAAGCCGCGGAGAGGTCGCCCACGCCGACAATGCGCTCGCCGGTCACGCCGACATCCCCGGTGAAGCGCGGGTTGCCGGTGCCATCCACGATGGTCGCGTCGCGGATGATCAGGTCACAACGAAGCGCCATGTCAGACATCCACCCCATAAACCGCCTTGGCATTGGCCGCCGTCACCAGCCCGTCCGCCACGTCCTGCTTCACCAGCTCGGGGTCGCGCGCCTTCGGGTCGCCCATGCCGCCGCCGCCCGGCAGTTGCAGCACCAGGCGCCGGCCCTTCGGCACAATCTGGAACCCCTTGGTCCGCAGCACGGTCCCGTTGGCGTCGTTCAGCCCAACCCAGCCGGCCGCGCCGCTCTCGCCGCCCTCGCGCCCCTTCGGCGGGTTCGCCACGCGATCAAAAATCGCGTTCACG
Source organism: uncultured Rhodospirillales bacterium (assembly GCA_903835235.1). Classification (GTDB taxonomy): domain Bacteria; phylum Pseudomonadota; class Alphaproteobacteria; order Acetobacterales; family Acetobacteraceae; genus CAIMOR01. The sequence goes on along the minus strand of CAILMF010000026.1, from coordinate 178,433 downwards.
GCAAACTCCGCCTCGTTCTTGCAGCCCACGATCATGGTCTGCCCGAACCCACCACGCGTCCGCCCGGCGCCGGCGCTGTCCGGCCGCAACTGCTTCTCCCAGAAGATCACGCTGGCGACATTCTCGGTCGCTTCCACCGGCATGGTCCGCACGCCCGACGGAAAGGCGATGCCGCTCAGCCCATCCTTCCCCGGCCGCGCGCCCGTGCCACCGGAGTTGAAGGTGATGACCTCGAAATCCTCGACTTCCGCATGCTGCCCGCTGACCTGCGCGCCACCGCGCAGCGGCGGGTTCCACAGGCAGGAACTACCCTCGGCATTCACCCGCCCCGGCACCGCCTGGTGCAGGCAGCCCATCATCAAATCCGGCAGCAACTGCCCGACCACATGCCGCACGGAAACCGGATACGGCCGCGGCGTGTTCAGGATGCAGTCATCCGGAATCTCCATCACGAACGGCGCCAGCGACGCCCAGTTGTTCGGAATCTCCGGCGCCACCACGCACTTGATGCCGAAGCAGGAATACGCCCGGCAATACGCCGCTGGCACGTTGATGCCGCGCTGCGAGAAGCCGGACGTCCCCGCATAATCCACCACGATCTTATCCGCGTGGATCGTCATCGCCGCCTTCAGCGTCACCGGCGCTTCATAGCCATCCGAGACGATCTGCGCCGAATACGTGCCCTTCGGCAGCTTCTCGATTTCCGCCAGCGTCGCTTTCAGCGAACTGTCGAAAATGTACTCCGCCAGCGGATCAATCGAGTCCATCTTGAACTCGTCCATCATCTCCACCAGCCGCTTGGCCCCCGCATCATTGCAGGCACACAGCGAGTAGATATCGCCTTCCAGCTCAATCGGCGTGCGGCTGCCGACGCGGATGAAGTCGAAGAAGGTCTCGTTCGGCACGCCCTTATCGAAGCATTTGACGATGGGGATATACAGCCCCTCCTCGAACACGCTCCGCCCTTCCGGCCCCATGCCCAGCCCGCCGATATCGATGATATGCGCGGTATTGGCGAACAGCCCGACGCACTTCCCATTGCGGAAAGCCGGCGTCACCACCGTCAGGTCGTGCAGATGCCCGGTGCCCAGCCAGGGGTCGTTGGTGATGTAGTGGTCGCCCGGCTGCATCCCCGCGACGGGGAACTTCTTCAGGAAGTGCCCGACGCTTTCCATCATCGAATTCACATGCCCAGGCGTCCCGGTGACGGCCTGCGCCAGCATCCGCGCATCCAAATCAAAGATGCCCGCCGAGAGGTCGCCGGCCTCGCGCACCGTGGTGCTGAAGGCGGTGCGGATCATCGTCTGCGCCTGCTCCTCCACCACCGCGATCAGGCGGTTCCATTGGATCTGGCGCTGAATGGTTTCCAGTGCGTTGCTCATGCCACCCGCTCCAGTTCCAAATAACCCAACCCATCCATCCGGCAGGTCCAGCCGGCGCCGACCAGCGTGCTGGTCTCCTCCTCGGCCACGATGCACGGCCCTTGCACCATGCAGCCCGGCGCCATCTCCAGCCGGTCATACACCGCCCAGCTGCTCCGCTCGCCCGTGCTGGTATCCAGCACCTGGTGATGCCGGATCGGCGCCGGCGCCGGCGCATCCGCCACGTTCGCCACGGGATCGACACCCGGCACCACCGTCGCCACCGTCACCGCAAAGCTCATGATCTCGACATCGCTGCCCGGCACTGGCCGGTCATAAAACCGCGAATACTCGGTGTCATACGCCGCGCGAATCACCGCGACATCCGCCTCGGCCAAATCCCGCGCCGGCAGCGCGACGGCAATCTCATGCCCCTGGCCGACATAGCGCATGAAGGCGATGCGGGTCTGCGTCACCGGCGCGTCGAACGCCGCCTTCGCCACCACCGCCGAAGCCTCGTTCGCCATGCCCGCCAGCAGCGCATTCACCGCTAGCACATCAAACGACGCGAAGCGCTGATACAGCGATTTCACCACCTCATACGCCACCGGCGCCCGCAGGAAGCCAATCGCCGAACCAACGCCAGCGCCGGAAGGCACCAGCAGCCGGTTCACGCCGATCTTCTCGGCCACGCGGTAGCCATGCACCGGCCCACCGCCACCAAAGGCGATGATGGTGCGCCCCTCAAACCCCTTGCCGCTCTCGATGGCATGCACACGCGCCGCATTGGCCATGTTCTCATCCACCATCTCGACCACGCCGAGCCCCGCCATATCCGGCGCCAGCCCCAGCTTCTCACCCACCGCCGCGCCCAGCGCCGCGAGCGCTTCCTTCGGATGCAGCCGCAACGCGCCACCGGCAAACAGCTCCGGATCGTACCTGCCCAGCGCCAGGTTGGCATCCGTCACCGCCGGCCTGGTCCCGCCGCGCCCATAACAAGCCGGCCCGGGCGAGGCGCCGGCACTCTCCGGCCCCACCTGAATCCGCCCCATGCTGTCCACTTGCGCCAGCGACCCACCGCCAGCACCGATCTCCACCATCTCGATGACCGGTATCCGCAGCGGCAACCCGCTGCCCTTCTTGAAGCGGCCCACACGCGCCACCTCAAACGTCCGCGAAGCCTGCGGCTGGAACTCATCGATCAGGCAGATCTTCGCCGTGGTCCCGCCCATGTCGAAGGACAGCACCTGCCGCAACCCGCGCTGCTTCGCCACATGCGCCGAGAAGATCGCGCCACCCGCCGGCCCACTCTCCACCAACCGAATGGGGAAGCGCGCCGCCGTCTCCAGCGTCGTCAGCCCACCGCCCGACAGCATCATGAACAGCGGGCAGGCCACGCCGGCCTTGCGCAACCCGGTCTCCAGCCGCCCGAGATAACTCGCCATCAGCGGCTGCACGTAAGCGTTGGCGACAGTGGTGGAAAACCGCTCCCACTCGCGCATTTCCGGCGAGACTTCCGACGACAGCGAAATCGGCACCGCCGGCCAAATCCCACGCACGATCGCCGCCGCCTGCCGCTCATGCGCCGCATTGACGAAGGAATGCAGGAAGCCGATGGCGACAGCCTCGACGCCCTCGCGCATCATGAAGTCCACCTGCTTCGCCACCGCGGCTTCATCCAGCGGCAGCAGTACCTTGCCGGTATTGTCCAACCGTTCCTGCACCGGCAGGCGCCAGCGCCGCGGCACCAGCGGCTGCGGCAGCTCGATATTCAGGTCGTACTGGTCGTAGCGGCTCTCATTGCCCAGCGCGAGGACATCCCGAAAACCCTCGGTGGTCAGCAGCGCGGTCTTGGCACCCTTGCGCTCGATCACCGCATTCGTCGCCAGCGTCGTGCCGTGGATCACCAGCGCCAGATCAGCGGCGGTCAGGCCGGCGCGTTCCAGCACCACCTTCACCCCATCCAGCACGCCTTCCTCCGGCGCATGCGGCGTGGTCAGCACCTTCGCGGTCCAACGCTGGTCGTCCAATTCGACCGCCAGGTCGGTGAAGGTGCCGCCAATATCAACAGCCAGACGAGCGTTCACGCCGACATCTCCGCGGCCCAACGCTGCGCCACGGCGCATGCCTTCGCAAAATCTTCCATCCGCATCGCTTCCTTCGGGTTGTGGCTGCCGTTCTGGTTCCTGACAAACAACATGCCAGCGGGAACCCCGGCTTGGGCGAAGGCGACCGCGTCGTGCCCCCCGCCGCTCGCCATCGCGTGAAAAGGTATGTCCAGTGCCATCGCCGCGCGCTTCAAGCCGTCCTGCACGCCGGCATCCATCAGGCTGGCCGGGCTGCCTGATTGCGCGCCCAGCTCGAACGTCACGCCGCGCCGTGCCTCAATCTCCGGCACCTTGTCGTACAGCACCTCCCAGATGGCATCGATGCTGTGCAGGTTCACGCTGCGCACATCCAGCTGGAAGGTCGCCTCGCCCGCCACCTTGGTGAACCCGGCCTCCGCCGTGGTGCCCATGGTGCAGAAGGTGACCACCAACTGCTGCCCGCGCGCATCCAGCCTGCACCAGGCGTCATCCAGCGCCACCGCCAGGTCGGCCAGCGCAATCGCCGCATCCCGCCTGTACTTCCGCGGCGTCCCACCGGAATGGTTGTACTCGCCCAGCACCCGCCCGGTCCGCAGCCGCCGGCTGCCGGGAATGCCGGTGACGATCCCAATCGGAATCTCGTCGCTGTCGAGCACCGGCCCCTGCTCGATATGCACTTCCAGATACGCCGCGACGTTGTGCGGCCCCAACACCTTGTCGCCACGCCTGGCAAATGCGGGCTGGAAGCCCTCCTCGGTCATGTGGTCCGCCAGCGAGCGCCCACTGTCCAGCCGCCGGATATCCAGCTCCTCCGCCCGCAACGCCCCCAGCGCGCCACGGCTGCCGGGGAAGCTGGTCGGAAACCACGCCCCGGCCTCCTCCGCCCGCGTCACCATCACGCCGACATCGCAGCGCGGCTGCCACCCCGCCTGCTTCATCCCCGCCACCGCCGCCAGCCCCGCCAGCACGCCAGCGGCACCATCGAAGTTGCCGCCATTCACCACGCTGTCCAGGTGGCTGCCGATCAGCACCCGCTTCGCGCCACGGTCCGTCCCCGGCAGCGTGCAGTACAGGTTGCCGATCGGGTCGGCCTGCGTCTCCAGCCCCAGCTTCTCAGCCGCGTCCTTGACCAGCGCATGCGCCATCCGCTCGCCCGGCCCATAGGCCTCGCGCGTAATCCCCACGCCGTCGAAGCTGCGCGCCCGCAGCTCATCGAACAACCGCTCGGCCAGTGCCACGTCGGGGGTCAGGTTGGGCAACATCACTCTTCACTCCGAGAAAGGCGGCACGACCTTGCCGCGCCGCCGCGAAGCCCCAGTGCAAGCGCAGGGCCAATGCGGCGCCCCCGCGAAGACGCCACGCGCCTCCGCGAGAAAGCCCGCGGCCCCGCGCCGCCGTTTCGTCCGAAGCTAGACCATGCCCCGCACGCGCCCGCCATCGATGCGGATCATGCTGCCGGTGACATAGCTGCCGGTTTCGCCCGCCAGGAAAGCCCCCATCGGCCCATACTCCGACGGCATCCCGTACCGCTTCGCCGGAATCTCCTTCGCCGCCTCGGCCAGCACCTGCTCCACCGAAATCCCCTTCGCCGCGGCATTCTTCGCCGAGGTCTCGGTCGTCCGGTCGGTCAGGATGCTCCCAGGCGCCAGCACGTTCACCGTCACCCCATCCTCGGCCACTTCGCCGCTCACGGTCTTCACCCAGGCCCACACGCTGGCCCGCAGCGTGTTGCTCAGCGCCAGGTACCCAATCGGGTGCTGCATCCCTGTGCTGCCCACCACGATGATCCGCCCCCACTTCTGCGCCCGCATCGCCGGCAGCGCCAGGTTGGCGATCCGCAGCGGCGACACCACGATGCTGGTGAACCAGGTCACCAGGTCGCTCTCCTTCATCTGCGTGGCCGTGCAGGGCGGCGGGCCGCCATGGTTCAGCACCAGGATGTCCACGCCACCCATCGCCTTCACCGCCGCGTCGTACAGCCGGTTCATGTCGTCCGGCGTCGCCACGTCGCCCGGAAAGCCCACCGCGCTGGCCGCGCCCGCGGCCTTCAGCTCCGCCGCCGCCTTGTCCAGCCGCCCCTGGTCGCGCCCGCTGATCACCAGCGCCGCACCCTCGCCGGCCAGCGAATCGGCAATGCTGCGCCCCAGCCCCTTGGTCCCGCCCATCACCAGGGCGCGCCGCCCCTTCAAACCCAGATCCATCTGCCGCGTCTCCCACGTTCAAGGCCGCGAACCGTGCCCCCGCCGGCCCACCCTGGCAAGCCGCCGCGCCCTTCGCTATGCACGCCTCAACCGAGGGGAGCCTGTCCATGTCCAAGCCCGTCCTGCTGATCACCCGCCGCCTGCCCGAGGCCGTCCAGGCCCGCGCCGCCAGGGACTACGACGCCCACCTCAACCAGCCCGACGACCTCTGGGCGCTGGACGCCGCCGAGATCGCCCGCCGCGCCACCGCCACCAACGCCAGCGCCATCCTCTGCGCCGCCGGCGACGCCATGAACGCCGCCTGCATCGCCGCCCTGCCGCCCAGCGTGAAGCTGATCGCCACCTTCAGCGTCGGCACCGACCACATCGACCTGGCCGCCGCGAAGGCGCGCGGAATCCCCGTCGCCAACACGCCGGATGTCCTCAGCTTCGCCACCGCCGAGATCGCCTTCACCCTCATGCTCATGGCCGCCCGCCGCGCCGGGGAGGGCGAGCGCCTGCTGCGCGCCGGCAACTGGGGCGGCTGGGCGCCGACGCAGCTGATGGGCGTGACGCTGGAAGGCAAGAAGCTCGGCATCCTCGGCATGGGCCGCATTGGGCGGGAGCTGGCCAAGATGGCGCGCGGCTTCAGCATGGAAGTCCACTACCGCAACCGCTCGCGCCTTTCCGCCGCCGAGGAAGCCGGCGCGATCTTCCACGCCGAGGACGCCAGCTTCCTGGCCGGGATCGACGTGCTGAGCATGCACATCCCCGGCGGCGCGGCGACGCGCCACTGGCTGAACGCGGAACGGATCGGCCTGCTGAAGCGCGGCGCCATCGTGGTCAACACCGGCCGCGGCACCACGGTGGACGACGCGGCGCTGGTGGCGGCGCTGCAATCCGGCCAGGTGCTGGCCGCCGGCCTGGACGTGTACGACGGCGAACCGCGCGTCTTCCCGGGCTACCTGGGCCTGGAGAACGTGGCCCTGCTGCCGCACATGGGCAGCGGCGCGGTGGAGACGCGGGACGCGATGGGCTTCCGCGCGCTGGATAGCGTGGATGCGGTGGTGTTGCGGGGGGAGAAGGCGCCGTTCCTGGTCGCCTAGCGCCCGGTTTTACTGGCATCCCCGCCCACCGCCCGGCTATTCTGCCGCCATGAGCATCGTGCTGACCCTGAACCTGCCGGAAGCGGCGGCCAGCTTCCTCAGCCGCCGCGCCGCTGCGGAGCATCGGCCGCTGGCCGAGGTGGTCGAAGCCATCCTGCTGCGCGAACAAGCCCTGGAGGCCGAGGCCAACCGCCCCGTCAGCCTCGTCGCCGCGCCTGAGTTGGCCGGCGCGCGACCGGAACTGCTGCGCGACGAGGACGAGACCGAGGCTGAATTCGCCGCCCGCCAGCGCGGCTTCAACGCCCTGCTGGGGCTGCCCTGAACCAGCCGCCGCTACGCCCGGGCGACTTCGCCTGGGTCCACTTCCCCGAACCTGTCCTGGTCGCCTAGCGTTCGCTTTACGTTCAGGCTCGCCCTGCTAGAGTATCACCCGGCGGACGGAGAGCGATTCGCGTGACCACCCCCACCACAGCTTCGGCGGAACTCCTGGCAGCGGCCGGCGGCCAGCGCTTCGCTTGCGTCCTGGCCGACCCGCCCTGGCAGTTCATCAACCGCACCGGCAAGATGGCGCCCGAGCACAAGCGCCTGAGCCGCTATGGCACCATGACCCTGCCGGAAATTGCCGGCCTGCCGGTCTCCCAGATCGCGGCGCCGACCGCGCACCTGTACCTGTGGGTACCCAACGCCTTGCTCCCTGAGGGTCTGGAAGTGATGCGCGCCTGGGGGTTCAACTACAAATCCAACATCGTTTGGCACAAGCTGCGCAAGGATGGTGGCAGCGACGGTCGCGGCGTCGGGTTCTACTTCCGCAACGTCACCGAACTGGTGCTGTTCGGGGTGCGCGGCAAGAACGCCCGTACCCTTCAACCCGGTCGTACCCAGGTGAACTACCTGGGCACCCGCAAGCGCGAACATTCGCGCAAACCGGATGAGATGTACGACCTGATCGAGTCCTGCAGCCCTGGCCCGCGGATGGAACTCTTCGGCCGCGGCGTCCGTCCCGGCTGGACCAGCTGGGGCAATGAAGCGTCGGCCGACTACGCCCCCTCCTGGCCCACCTATGCGCACAACTCTGCATCGGAGCGGACATTGGCCGACGCGGCCGAATAATCAGTCCTCGTCATCCTCGGCAGCCGCGCCCTTATTTTTCTGTGCAGCCTGCTTGGCTTGCAGCGCGGCAAGCGCCTCGTCGCCATCATCCACGAACAACTCGGGCCGGATGGCGAAGGTCAACACGGGGCAGCCGCCACCCCCGCCACCATCAAGCTTTGGCCATAATTTCTCGTGGTGAGTGGTTGCCCTGCCATAGGAGGCACCCTTGCCCAAACGGCGGAAGATCGACTGCAATTCCCAGGCGCGAGTGATGATCACACCCACCTGAATCGCCCGTAGCTCGAACAGTAGGCGGAAATTGTTCAGGTCCCGGTCAAAGAACGGGTCCTTATTGTTCCATTCCACTTCCAGCGCCACGCCGTCCTTGAAGCAATCCACCGCATGCGTCGGACTATCAAAGGTCTGCTGATCAATGGTGATGGCAGTGTTGAAATCCTTCTCCACCCAGCCCCTGGCGTAGAAGGCACCGTCGATCCGGCGTGAAATCAGTGACCGGTTGCCGCCGCCGACCACAACCTCGGACCGCAGCAAGGTAAACCCGCGCAGCACCTCCAGTATCTCCTGCCACTGCGCCGGGCAGGCGGTCGCCAGCACGCCCGTCGCGTTGCGCCATTCCTTCACCAGGTAGCGCTCGTGGATATCTGCGGGGATCAGGTGCTCGGTCGCCATGTCTGCGAGCATGGCGCTGCCGTGACGAGTCTGGACAGGGCCAAAACGAAATCGCTTCCAATCCGCCAAAGTTCCCTATATGTTCCCCATACCCCACCCCCTCCGGCCACCCCCGCATGTCCCCCAACCAAGCCGCCGCCCGCCCGCACTGGTCCACCCTCCCGGCCTTCAACCCGGCCAACCTCCGCCGCCCCGGCCTCACCAACCCGCGCCCCTGGGAACCCCTTTCGGACGAGGAACTCCGCGCCCTCTGGCCCTACTTCGTCCACAAGGGCAGCGGCCGCCCCATCTTCGATATCCGCGCCCGGCTCGACGCCATCTTCTGGGTCGCCTGCCATGACGGCCCCTGGAAGCACCTGCCGCCGGAAATGGGCCCCTGGGCCACCGCGCATCGCCAGTTCCGCCGCTGGGTCCACAAGGGCACCTGGGCGGAGCTGCTGAAGGCCGTCGCGCTGAAGACCTGCCCGCCGGTCCTGCGCCGCCTGACCCATTGGCTCTGCCGCGCCTGGCGCCGCGCCACCCGCATCGTCGGCACCTACGCCATCCGCCTCGCCCGCCGCCTCGGCCTGCTTTCGGCGCTGAAAGGCCCGCACTGGATGCTGCCCGACCCGGATTTGTCCGATACGTTACTGCCCATCGTCCAGCAGCGGGTCATGGAATGGCTCGCCGCCCGGAAATTCCACGACACCTCGGTCCTCAAGGCCGCCCGCAGCTTCCATTTCCTGGTCGGCGGCCGGCGCTACGTCCCCGCCTGCCTGGCCCCGCCATGAAAACCGCCCTGGCCCCGGCCCTCAATCCCACAACCGCGCGGCGCCAAATACGCCGGAGCTGTCGCCATGCGCGGCCCGCAGCAGCGGCGTGGTCACACTGTCGGAAAATACCCAGCGCGCCATCATCCCCGGCACCACCTCATACAGGTGCGCCATGTTGGAAAGCCCGCCGCCCAGCACGATGCAATCGGGGTCCAGCAGATTCACCACATGCGCCAGGGCCCGCGCCAGCCGCTCGGCATGCCGCGCCAGGGCGCCCACCGCCGCGGCATCCGCCCGCCCCGGCAAGCCGCTGGCGTCGCGCGAAGGCGCGCGGCCCTCAGCTTGCGCCGCCGGCCCATCCGCCTCGGCCGCCAAGGCCGGCCCACATAGAAAGGTCTCGATACACCCCCGCTTGCCGCACCAGCAGGCCGGCCCGGGAAACTCCGCCGCGGTCATCCAGGGCAGCGGGTTATGCCCCCACTCCCCCGCCACCCGGTTGCGCCCCTCCACAATCCGCCCGTCGCGGACAATGCCCGCGCCAACCCCGGTGCCCAGAATCACCGCGAACACGCATCCATACCCGGCCCCGGCGCCATCGGCCGCCTCGCTCATCGCCAGGCAATTGGCATCGTTGGAAAGCCGCACCGGCCGCCCCAGCGCGGCGGCCAGGTCCTCATCCAGCCGCCCGCCATTCAGCCAGGTGGAATTCGCCCCCCGCACCAGCCCGGTGGCAGGTGAAATGCTGCCGGGAATCCCCACCCCCACCGAGCCCCCCTCGCCAAGCTCCGCCTCGGCCGCGGCCACCAGCCCGGCAATCGCCCGCACCACGCCCGCATAGGCCGGCGGAGTCGCCACCCGCCGCCGCAGCAGCACCTGGCCCGCCTCCCCCAGCGCCACGATCTCGGTCTTGGTGCCCCCCAGGTCCACGCCCAGCCGCATCGCCGCCTCCACCCAACCCTTGCCCCAGCGCCGCCGCGGTGCTGGACTCCGGTGATGCCAGACACCCTCCTCGACGTCCAAGGCCTCAGCTGCCCGCTGCCCGTGCTGAAGGCCAACAAGGCCCTGCGCGGCCTGCCCCCCGGTGCGGAGTTGACCGTCCTCGCCACGGACCCCGCCACCCAGGCGGATTTCCGCGCCTTCTGCACGGAAACCGGCCATGAACTGGTGGCCGCCACCCAGGAAGGCGCTGTCTACCGCTACACCCTGCGCAAGCGGGCCGCAGCATGAGCACCCTGCTGCTGACCCACCGCGCCTGCCTGCTGCACGAACCCGGGGACCATCACCCGGAATGCCCGGACCGCCTGCGCGCCGTGCTCAAGGCCCTGGATACCGAGGAATTCGCGGACCTCCTCCGCGACGAGGCCCCGCAGGCCACGCCGGAGCAACTGACCCTTGCCCATCCCCGCCACTACGTGGACGCCATCCTGGCGGTGCGCCCGGCCGAGGGGGAAACCCTGGCCCTGGATGGCGACACGGTGATGAGCCATGGCAGCGCCGAGGCCGCGCTGCGCGCCGCCGGCGCCGGGGTGGCCGCGGTGGACGCGGTCTGCAAGGAAGAAGTGCGCCGCGCCTTCTGCGCCGTGCGCCCGCCCGGCCACCATGCGGAACCAGGCACCCCCATGGGTTTTTGCTTGTTTGCCAACGCCGTCATCGCCGCCCGCCATGCCCAGCAGGCGCACGGGGTGGCCCGGGTCGCGATCCTGGATTTCGACGTCCATCACGGCAACGGCACCCAGGCCTGCGTGAAGGAAGACGCCAGCATCTTCTACGGCAGCACCCACCAATTCCCGCTCTACCCCGGCACCGGGGACCGGTACGAGACCGGCATCGGCAATGTGGTCAACGCGCCCCTGCCGCCGGGGGCGGATGGCGCCGCCTTCCGGGAAGCCTGGCAGGGCGAGATCATCCCGGCGCTCGACGCCTTCGCCCCCGGCCTGGTCGTCATCTCCGCCGGCTTCGACGCCCATGCCCGCGACCCCCTGGCCCAGCTGCGGGTGCGGGAGGCGGACTTTGCCTGGCTGACGGAACAGCTCTGCGCGGTGGCCGAGCGGCACTGTGGCGGCAAGGTCGTCAGCCTGCTGGAAGGTGGCTACGACCTGGAGGCGCTGGCGCTGTCCACCGCCGCCCATGTGCGGGCCCTGATGCGGGCCTGAGGCTACTTCCGCGCCTGGACATAGTCCCAGAAGTTGAAGGCGAAGTCCTGCTGCGCGCGGGTCTGCAGGTGGCAGGTGAAGCAGGCCTCTACCGGGCCGTTGTTGCGGCTGCCGTCGCCGTTGAAGCGGGCGTATTCCCACTCCCCGTTGCGCTTTTCCGGCCCATAGCCCACGCCCCAGCCGGGCTGGCGTTCCTGGGCGCCGATCTGCACCCAGCCGGGTTCGGGGATGAAGCGGCCCTGCTGGTCCAGCAGCGGGGTGCCGTCCGGCGCCAGGCGCGCCTTCTGGTCGGCCAGGATGATCAGCGTGCCCCCCGGCAGCGGCTGCCCCGGGCGGGCGGCGGCGAAGGCCTCGGGGTTGACGTAGAAGTTGCGGATGATCTTGCGCTGCGGATTGTCCAGCGTGGCGAAGCGCAGGAAGCGCGTCTCCCAGCCCTGCGGCAGGGTGATGTTCTCCGGCCCCGGGGTATAGGGGCGTTGCGCCAGGGCGAAGGGAATGGCGGCGGCGCCGAGCACGGGCAGCAGGGCAAGGGCGAACAGGCTTCGGCGCATGGGATGTTTCCTTTGTCGGGTCCTTGTCCTGGGTTCGGCGGCGGGGGCCATGGCGTTACGGCCGGGCGCGGCGCAACCGCGAGACGGTTTACCGGCTCAACTGTGGCGTTTCGGAAACGCCTGTGTCTTTTCGGTAGCACCCCCTCGTCGCCGGTGCTTTGCCAAGCGGGGCAGGGGCGTATACTTCTCCTTCAGACTTGCGCTATCCGCTTCGCCATCAGGGGGACTTCCATGCCGCAGGCCGCTGGCCAACAGGCCACGCCGACCGTATCCGGGGTGGAGATGCTGACCTTCGAGGCGGCGCTGGAGGAACTTGAACGGATCGTCAGGTCGCTGGAAGGTGGTCAGGGCAGCCTGGCCACCGCGATCGAGAGCTATGAGCGGGGGGTGGCACTCCGCCAACGCTGCGAAAAGCTGTTGGCCGAGGCAGAAGCCAAGGTGCAGGCCATCGTCACCACCTCCGGGACCGGTGGCGTCAGCCTGCGAGATGTCGAGTAGGACAGGATGAGCACGGTTTCTCTGGAACACCCCACTTCCCTGCCGCAGGCCATGAGCCAGGCCGCGGCCGAAATCGACCAGGCCCTGGACGTGCTGGTGCCGGTGCCGCAGGGCGCCGAGGCCCGGCTGTTCGAGTCGATGCGCTACTCCGTCATCGGCGGCGGCAAGCGGCTGCGCGGCTTCCTGGTGCTGGAAGGCGCCCGGCAGTTCGGCGTCTCCCGCACGGCCGCGCTGCGGGTGGCCTGCGCCATTGAGATGGTGCACGCCTACAGCCTGATCCATGACGACCTGCCGGCCATGGACAATGACGACCTGCGCCGCGGCAAGCCGACCAACCACAAGGCCTATGACGAGGCCACCGCGATTTTGGCCGGCGACAGCCTGCAATGCCACGCCTTCACCGTGCTGGCCGAGGACGACACCCACCCGGACCCGGCGGTGCGGATCGAGCTGGTGCGCATGCTGGCCCGGGCGGCCGGGCCGCGCGGCATGTGCGGCGGCCAGATGCTCGACATGATGGCCGAGCAGGGCAAGTCGCCGCAGGACGAGGCTGCAATCGGCCGGCTGCAAACGTTAAAAACCGGTAAGCTTATCGAGTTCTCCGCCGAGGCTGGCGCCGTGCTGGGCAAGGCGAACCTGTCCCAGCGCCAGGCGCTGCTGTCCTATGGGCGGGACCTCGGCGCCGCCTTCCAGATTGCCGATGACCTGCTGGACGCCACGGCCACCGCCGAGGAAGCGGGCAAGGCCACCGGCAAGGATGCGGCCATGGGCAAGGCCACGCTGGTCTCGCTCTATGGCCTGGAACGCGCGCGGATGCAGGCTGAACGGCTTGTCACCCAAGCAAAAGGCCATCTTGACGCCTTCGGCGACAAGGCAGAACTGCTACGTATGCTCGCGAACTTCGTGATCGAGCGGAGGTCCTGATGTCTCCTGCCCCCCACACGCCGCTGCTCGACCGGGTCAAGTTCCCGTCCGACATGCGCAACCTGTCGAATGACCAGCTGAAGCAGCTGGCCGATGAGTTGCGGGCCGAGACCATCGACGCGGTCAGCGCCACCGGCGGGCATCTGGGTGCCTCGCTGGGCGTGGTGGAACTGACCGTCGCCATCCATTCGGTGTTCGATACACCCTCCGACCGGCTGATCTGGGATGTCGGCCACCAGGCCTATCCGCACAAGATCCTGACCGGGCGGCGCGACCGCATGCGCACCATCCGCCAGGGCGGCGGCCTGTCGGGCTTCACCAAGCGCAGCGAGAGCGAGTACGACCCCTTCGGCGCGGCGCATTCCAGCACGTCCATCAGTGCCGGGCTGGGCATGGCGATTGGCCAGGACCTGAAGGGCGAGACCGAGCGCCACGTGATCAGCGTGATCGGCGACGGCGCGATGAGCGCGGGCATGGCCTATGAGGCCATGAACAATGCCGGCGCCGCCAAGTCCAAGCTGATCGTGGTGCTGAACGACAACGACATGTCCATCGCGCCGCCGGTGGGCGCGATGAGCAACTACCTGTCGCGCACCATTTCCAGCCGGCCCTTCCTGAACCTGCGCGACCTGATGGCGCGGCTGGCCAAGCGCTTCCCGGCACCGCTGGAGCGCGCCGCCAAGCGGGCCGACGAATTTGCCCGCGGCCTGCTGACCGGCGGGACCTTGTTCGAGGAACTCGGCTTCTACTACGTCGGCCCGATCGATGGGCACGACCTGGACACCCTGCTGCCGGTGCTGCGCAACATCCGCGACACCGACCATCAGGGGCCGATCCTGGTCCATGCCGTGACCCAGAAGGGCAAGGGCTATGCCCCCGCCGAGGCCAGCGCCGACAAGTACCACGGCGTGGTCAAGTTCAACGTCGTCACCGGTGAACAAGTAAAAGCGCCGCCGGGGCCGCCGAGCTACACCAAGGTGTTCAGCAACGCCCTGGTGGCCGAGGCCGAGCTGGACGACCGGATCTGCGCGATCAACGCCGCGATGCCGTCCGGCACCGGGCTGGATGCCTTCGCCAAGAAGTTCCCGACCCGCAGCTTCGACGTGGGCATTGCCGAGCAGCACGCCGTGACCTTCGCCGCCGGGCTGGCGACCGAGGGGTTCAAGCCGTTCTGCGCGATCTATTCCACCTTCCTGCAGCGCGCCTATGACCAGGTGATGCATGACGTGGCCTTGCAGAAGCTGCCGGTGCGCTTCGGCATGGACCGCGCCGGCCTGGTGGGGGCGGATGGCGCGACCCATGCCGGCAGCTTCGACATCGCCTATCTGGGCTGCCTGCCCAACATGGTGCTGTGCGCCGCCGCCGATGAGCTGGAGCTGATGCACATGGTCGCCACCGCGGCGGCCTATGACGAAGGCCCGATCGGCTTCCGCTACCCGCGTGGCGAGGGCCTGGGGCTGGAATTGCCGAAGCGCGGCACCGTGCTGGAGATCGGCAAGGGGCGCGTGGTGAAGGAGGGGACCAAGGTCGCCATCCTCAGCTACGGCACCCGGCTGGCCGAGGCACTGAAGGCGGCCGAGGCGCTGGAGGCCCGCGGGCTTTCCACCACGGTGGCCGATGCGCGCTTCGCCAAGCCGCTGGATGCCCAGCTGACCGAGCGACTGGCGCGGGAGCACCAGGTGCTGATCACCATCGAGGAAGGCTCGGTGGGCGGCTATGGCAGCTTCGTGGCGCATCATTTGGCGTGGCGCGGCCTGCTGGATGGCGGGCTGAAGTTCCGGCCGATGTGCATGCCGGACAGCTATATCGACCACGACAACCCGAAGAAGCAGTACGACGAGGCGCGGCTGAACGCGCAGCATATCGTCGAGACCGCCTTGCAGGCCCTGGGCGTGGACGCGCTGGCGCTGCCCGCGCGAGCCTGACGCCTTGGCCAAGCAACGGGTCGACCAGATGATGGTCGACCGCGGGCTGGCGGAAAGCCGCACGCGCGCCCAGGCGCTGATCCTGGCCGGGAAGGTATTCTCCGGCGAGCAGCGCATGGACAAGCCGGGCACGTCGGTGGCGCTGGACATTGCGCTGGAGGTGCGCGGCCAGGACCATCCCTGGGTTTCCCGCGGCGGGGTGAAGCTGGCGCATGGGCTGGCGCATTTTTGCCTGTCGCCGGCCGGCCTGGTTTGCCTGGACGTGGGCGCTTCGACGGGTGGGTTTACAGATGTGCTGCTGCACGAGGGCGCGGCCAAGGTCTATGCCGTGGATGTCGGCCATGGCCAGCTGGCCTGGAAGCTGCGCAACCACCCGCAGGTGGTGGTGAAGGAAAAGGTCAACGCCCGCTACCTGGATGCCTCGACGGTGCCGGAGCCGGTGGGGGCGTTGGTCTGCGATGCCAGCTTCATCGGCATGCAGATGGTGCTGGATATGCCGCTGAAGCTGTGTGCGCCAGGCGCCTGGGCGGTTTCACTGATAAAACCGCAATTCGAGGTGGGGCCGGCGGTGGCCAAGGGCGGTGTTGTCCGGGATGCCAACGTGCATCGCGCGGTGTGCGAGCGGATGCGCGCCTGGTGGGCAGCGCTGCCGGGCTGGGAAGTGCTGGGGATAGAGGCCAGCCCGATCCTGGGGCCGGAAGGCAACCGAGAATTTCTGATCGCGGCGCGGAAGGCGGGTTAGAGTGCCATCCTCGCCGGTGGCGTGAACCGGCGACGGGAGCCTGCCAGGCGCTTCGGTCCGCGCCTGTCTGGCCTTAACGCTGCGCCTGGCGCAGTTCCTGCGCGCTGATCTCGGCCAGCAGGGTCCAGATGCGATTCGGGTCCATCCGCACGTCGGGGTCGTTGAGCAGGCGGTCGAGTTCGGCCAGCTTGGTCTGGAATTCGAGTTCAGTCATCGGGGCATCCCTTTGGCCCGCGCTTCCGGATCGGCAGCGGGGACATTCGGGTCCATAAACGTGGCGAAATCCAGACGGTTGCGGCGGTTTCGCCCGCCGCTGCCGCTCACATCGAGGAGAGGATGGCCGGCGCCAGGGCGGCCAGCTTGGCTGCGGGGTGAGCGGGGTTGCGGAAGCGCAGCGCGCCCTCGGCCACCGCGTCCGGCGGGGCGGCGCCCAGCATCTCGAATCGGGTGGTGCAGGAGACGGTGACGACCGGGCGGGCGGCCGGGGTGGTCAGGAAGCGGCGGACCACGCCTTCCAGCTCCAGGCTGTCGCGCAGGCCACGCCATTCCGCCCGCTCCAGATCCTCGATGAACAGCGCCAGGATGCCGGGGCGCTGGCCGGAGAGGCGGGTGGTCGCGGCTTCCGCGGCGCGGCGGGCGACGGCGTTGGCGATCTCGTTCTCCCGCCCGGCGCGGGCGGCCATGACGAAGACGCTGCCGGCGGTGGCGGTGACGGCCAGGTGGGCTTCCGGCCCGAAGGCGGCGCGCAGCCGGGCGGGCAGGCGGTCCGCGGCCTGGGCGCCGGCGAGGACCAGCGGGTCCAGCTTCAGCACCGCCTGGGCGCAGATGTCCTGGCGCTTTTCCTCGGCCAGCAGGGTGCTGATGCGGGTTTGCAGGTCGGCGGCCTGGTCGGCGCCGGCCAGCCCTTCAGGCAGCGTCACCTTCAGCAGGTAGCGGCCGGGGTGGGCGGCCAGCCAGGTCTGCAATTCCGGGTTGATGGCGTCCACCAGGGCGAACCAGTCGCCGCGATGGACCTGGCGGCCCTCCTCGGCCGAGATGGTTTCGCAGACAACCTCGGCCTCGACGCCGTCGCGCTCCACCAGCAGGTCCTGCGGCAGATCGTCCGCCAGGCCGGTGAAGCGCACCTGGAAGCCCTGGCTGCGCAGGCAGGCGGCGGTGCGCAGCAGGTGGAAGGTCGGGATCAGCGTGGCGTCGCCGGTCAGGCCGGCCAGCAGGCGGTCCCGCAGCCGGGCGCGCGGGCCGGCGGGCAGCCTGGCGGCCAGGCGCACGGCTTCCTGGGCGAAGCCGGCGATGCGCTGTTCGGCCAGGCTGGTGCGATGGGCGGCGCCGGGCTCGGCCAGGCGGTCCAGGGTGAGCTCCAGCGCGTGGCGGTGCTGCGCGGCGCGGGATTGCAGGGAAGTGTCCTGGGTGCGGGCGGCCAGGTCGGTCAGGCGGGAAGCCCAACGGGCGCTGCCGCACAGCGCCACGAATCCGTTCATGCGGGGCGCCGCGGCGGCAGTAGTGGAGGATTCAGCGACGGCGAAGGGCATGCGACGGCCTGTGGGATCAACGACCAACCTGTACACTCGGATATTAACCGGGGGCAAGCGGCTGCGTGCCGTTGACTTGGGCGAGTGACCAGTTTTCGTCGTGGGCCCAGGCCGGGTTACCGCTGGCGTGTGATCGTGGCAGGCGGAATCGCCCAGGCGCTGCTGTTGGCGCCTGACGGACCCCAGCGGCTCAGTTGCGCGGCAGGCGGGCGGTTGTCGGAGCGTCCGGGTTCTGCGCGCGGTGGCGCAGGAGGTGGTCGGCCAGCACCAGGGCCAGCATGGCTTCCCCCACCGGCACGGCGCGGATGCCGACACAGGGGTCGTGGCGTCCCTTGGTGAGGATTTCCGTGTCCGCGCCGAAGCGGTCAACGGATTGGCGCGGCGTGAGGATGGAGGAGGTGGGCTTGACCGCGAAGCGCGCCACCACCGGCTGGCCGGTGGAAATGCCGCCCAGCACGCCGCCGGCGTGGTTGGACAGGAAGCGGACGCTGCCATCCGGGTTCATGCGCATTTCGTCGGCATTGGCTTCGCCGGAGAGTACCGCACTGGCGAAGCCGTCGCCGATTTCCACGCCCTTGACCGCGTTGATGCTCATCAGGGCGCTGGCGATATCGGCATCCAGCTTGCCGTAGATCGGCGCGCCGAGGCCGGGGGGCAGGCCCTCGGCCACCACCTCGATGACGGCGCCGATGGAGGAGCCTGACTTGCGGACGGCCAGCAGCTGTTCCTCCCAGCGGGCGGCGGCGGCGCGGTCCGGGCAGAAGAAGGCGTTTTCCGCGAGCGCAGACCAGTCCCAGGCGGCGGGGTCGATGCGGTCGGCGCCCATTTGCACCAGCGCGCCGCGGATGCGGACATCCGGTCCCAGCACCTTGCGGGCCACGGCGCCGCCGGCGACGCGCATGGCGGTCTCTCGCGCGGAGGAGCGCCCGCCGCCGCGGTAGTCGCGGATGCCGTATTTCAGCTCATAGGCCAAATCCGCATGGCCGGGGCGGAAGCGGTTGGCGATCTCGCCATAGTCGCGGCTGCGCTGGTCGGTGTTGTCGATGTGCAGGGCGATCGGCGTGCCGGTGGTCATGCCCTCGAACACGCCGGAGAGGATGCGGACCTGGTCGGCTTCCTGGCGTTGGGTGACGAATTTCGACGACCCCGGGCGGCGCAGGTCCAGCCAGGGCTGGATATCGGCCTCGGTCAGCGCGATGCGGGCGGGGCAGCCATCCACCACCGCGCCGATGGCGGGGCCGTGGCTCTCGCCCCAGGTGGTCAGCCGGAACAGGTGGCCGAAGCTGTTGTGCGACATGATTAACCTAGCTAGGGCGAAACGGGTTCGTTAGCGTGACTGCGCAGACTAACTCGTTGTTAGGCGGGTTTCGAAAGCTAATCAAAGCTGGAGGGTGAGCAGTGCGCCTATTTTGCTTTGCGTCGCGTTCAATTGAAAACGTGCAGCTCGGGCTCCGTCATTGTCGCTGGGCTGTAGCGACCACTTCGGATTCAAATCAAAAAAGCCGTCGTACAAAAGCCCAGAAGAATGTGCGCATTGGAGATTTCGGGGTTCTTTATTGTAATCCATTGCAATCATTTACGATTCCGTTCGAGTTCATAACTAAGCCCAATTTAGATGCTGTCGAGACGGACATTTGGCCTGAGCCGTGGATATTACCATTCGACATTCATCCCCTCGGAACTCTGGCAAGGACAGTTAGTCGCGATGCGGCAGCAGAAAGATGGGCGGTGGTCAGGCGTAGATATAAGGAGATGGGTTCTATTCGAGGCGGCATATCGGCGGCGATGCACATTACTGGAACGACTGTTTTCGTTCCTGTCGAGGTGACCGTTTCTGAGTGGCATGAAATCCTGGCCGACCTAGGCACGTAGAGCGCTGCTCAGCGGTCGTTGGTGGTGCTGATATCCGGCGCGTCCAGGCCCTTCATGCCGACGATGTGGTAGCCGCTGTCCACATGGTGGACTTCGCCGGTCACGCCGGCCGAGAGGTCGCTGAGCAGGTACAACCCGCTGCCGCCGACTTCCTCGATGGTGACGTTGCGCTGCAACGGGCTGTTCAGCTGGTTCCACTTCAGGATGTAGCGGAAATCGCCGATGCCGCTGGCCGCCAGGGTCTTGATCGGGCCGGCGGAGATGGCGTTGACGCGGATGCCGCGGCCGCCGACATCGGCCGCCATGTAGCGCACGCTGGCTTCCAGCGCCGCCTTGGCCACGCCCATCACGTTGTAATGCGGGGTGACACGTTCGGCGCCGAGATAGGTCAGCGTCAGCAGGCTGCCGCCATTCTTCATCAGCGCGGCAGCGCGCTGGCCGACGGCAGCGAAGGAATAGCAGCTGATGTCCATGGCCTGCAGGAAGACGTCGCGCGGCGTGTCCAGGTATCGCCCGCGCAGGTATTCCTTGTTGGCGTAGCCGATGGCGTGGACGACGAAGTCCAGCCCGCCCCATTCGGCTTCCAGCGTGTTGAAGGTGGCGTCCATGCTGGCGTCGTCGGTGACGTCGCAGGGCAGCACCAGCTTGCTGCCGATGCTGTCGGCCAGCGGGCGGACGCGCTTTTCCAGTGCCTCGCCCTGGTAGCTGAAGGCGAGTTCGCCGCCCTGGGCGGCCACGGCGCGGGCAATGCCCCAGGCCAGCGAACGGTCATTCGCGACGCCCATGATGAGGCCGCGCTTGCCCTGCATCAGTGTGCCCTTGGGCAGATCTACAAGAGGCGATTCTTCGGGCATGCTAGGCGTTTCCGGCTGGTTGCGGAGGCGCAGCCGTGGTGGCACACCCCCGCCCGCCGGGCAAGGGGGACGACCCCTTGGTTCCCGCGAGGAGAGCATGGCGATGTCCGCAGCCGATCCGTTTGCCCGCTTCGAGGCCTGGATGGCGGAAGCCAGCAAATCCGAGGTCAACGACCCCAATGCGGTCTGCCTGGCGACCAGCACCCCGGATGGCCGGCCCAGCGCGCGGATGGTGCTGCTGAAGGGCGTCGACCCCCGTGGCTTCGTGTTCTACACCAACCTGGAAAGCCGCAAGGGCGGCGAGCTGGCGGCCAACCCGAATGCGGCGCTGTGCTTCCACTGGAAGAGCCTGCAGCGCAGCGTGCGGGTGGAAGGCCCGGTGGAGCCGGTGAGCCAGGCCGAGGCGGATGCCTATTACGCCAGCCGGCACCGGTCGTCGCGCATCGGCGCCTGGGCCAGCCAGCAGAGCCGCCCGCTGGAAGGGCGCTTTGCGCTGGAAAAGCGGGTGGCGGAGTTCACGCTGAAATTCGGGCTGGGCGAGATCCCGCGGCCGGAATTCTGGTCCGGCTTCCGGGTGCTGCCTGAGCGGATCGAGTTCTGGCAGGACATGCCGTTCCGCCTGCATGAGCGGAACGTGTTCGTGCGGGTCGGCGCAGGCGCCGCGGGCGATGGTTCCGAGGGCTGGCGGACCGAGACGCTGTACCCGTGAGCATCCCCGCGCAGCAGGCCGAGGTTGCCGCGCTGCTGGGGCGGCTGACCGGGGCGCGGCCGATCGAGACGCATATCTCCGCGGTCTTCGTCGGGCCGGATGAGGTGCTGAAGCTGAAGAAGGCGGTGGCGCTGGAGTTTCTCGACTTCTCGACCCTGGCGGCGCGGGAACGCTTCATCCGGCGCGAGCTGGAGCTGAACCAGGGCTTTGCGCCGGGGATCTATCGCGGCGTGGCGCCGGTGGTGCGCGCCGCGGATGGCGCGCTGGCGCTGGGCGGGCCGGGCCAGGTGGTGGACTGGGTGCTGCGCATGGCGCCGGTGCCGGCCGGGGACTTCCTGGACGAGATGGCGGCGCGTGGCGCGCTGACGCCGGCGCTGCTGGACCAGCTGGGCGACAAGGTGGCGGAGATGCATGCCGCGTTGCCGCCGCTGGCGGGGGTGGATGCTCCGGCGGCGATGCGGCGCGTGCTGGAGGGCAACCTGCTAGCGGCCGAGCATGCCGGGGTGGTCGGCACCGCCGCCTGGGCGACGCGGGCGTTGGAATGGCTGGCGCGGCTGGCGCCGGTGCTGGCGGCGCGGGCCGCCGCCGGGCAGGTGCGGCGCTGCCATGGCGACCTGCACCTGGGCAACCTGTGCCTGTGGCAGGGCGGGGCGACGCCGTTCGACGCGCTGGAGTTCAACGAGGACCTGGCGATCATCGATACCGGCTACGACCTGGCCTTCCTGCTGCTGGACCTGTGGGTGACGCAGGGGCGGGCGGCGGCCAACCGGGTGCTGAACCGCTATGTCGCGCGCACCGGGGATGTCGGGCTGGTGGCGGCGCTGCCGCTGTGGCTGAGCGCCCGGGCGCTGATCCGCGCCCATGTGGTGGCGGTGCCGGGCCGCGACCCCGGCCGCTACATGCGGCACGCCATGGAAGCGCTGGCGCCGCCGCCGCCGCGCCTGGTGGCGGTGGGGGGCTTGCAGGGCACCGGCAAGTCCACGCTGGCCCGGGCGCTGGCACCCTTGCTGGGCGCGGCGCCCGGCGCGCTGGTGCTGCGCAGCGACGAACTGCGGAAACGCCTGGCCGGGGTGGCGCCGGAACAGCGGCTGCCGGCCGAGAGCTATACGCCGGCGGCCAGCGCTGCCGTCTTCGCCGCCTTGGGCGCGCAGGCCCGGGTGGCGCTGGCGGCCGGGCATTCGGTGGTGGCGGATGCCGCCTTCCTGCGGGCCGAGGAACGCGACGCGGTGGCGGCGCTGGCGCCGGGCTTCACCGGGCTGTGGCTGACCGCGCCGGTGGCGGTACTGCGGGCGCGGGTGGCGGCGCGGCAGGGCGATGCCTCGGACGCGACCGTGCCGGTACTGGAGGCGGCGGCGGGGCGCGACCCCGGGCCGCTGGACTGGACGGTGCTGGACGCGACGGGCGACGCGCTGCCGGCGGCGCTGGGCGTGCTGGGGCTGGCCGCGCCGGAGGCGTGACGCGCGGCTGGGCCTGGCGCGGCCAAGAAACCCGTTCATCCCGGCTGGGATTGCGCTAGGGTACTGCCACAATCGCGCCACAAGGGAGACGCGCCATGGCCTATCGTCGTCTGCTGCTGCCCCTCACCGGCACCGCGGCGGGGGAAGCTGCGTTGGCAACCGGCCTGATCGTCGCCCGAATCTGGAACGCGCACCTGCATTGCCTGCATGTGCGCGTGGATGCCCGGGACGTGGCGCCGCTGGCCGGCGAGGGGCTGTCCGGCGCCATGATCGAGGAGATGATGGCGGCGACCGAACGCGAGAGCGGCGAGCGCGCCGGCCGCGTGCGTGGGTTGTTCGACCGCTTCATGGCCGGCTCCGGCGGGGTGACGCTGGCCAACAGCGCCGAGACCGCGCTGCGCACCGACGGCCCGACGCTGAGCTTCGAGAGCATTGCCGGGCGCGAGGAGGATGTGGTGGCGCAGCAGTCGCGTCTCTACGACATGGCGGTGGTGCCGCACCCGGAAGCGGATGAGGACGTCTCCTCCTCGGACGCGCTGCATGCCGTGCTGTTCGATTCGGGCCGGCCGGTGCTGATTGCGCCGCGCCAGGCGCCGCCGGTCATCGGCACGCGCATCTGCCACGCCTGGAACGGCACCGCCGAGAGCGCCGCGGCGCTGGCGGCGGCGCTGCCCTGGTTCCATCGCGCCGAGGCGGTGCAGATTCTGTACGCCGACGAATACCAGCGCCGCGGCCCGGCGGTGGAGGGCGTGCTGGCCTATCTGCGTTGGCACGAGATCAAGGCCGAGGCCAAGCTGTTCAAGCCGATCACCAAGGAAGTTGGCGCGGGCATGCTGGGCGCGGTGCGCGACTTCGGCGCCGACCTGCTGACCATGGGCGCCTACAGCCATTCCCGGCTGCGGCAGCTGATCCTGGGCGGCGTGACCCGGCATGTGCTGGAGAACAGCGACGTGCCGGTGCTGATGTGCCGGTAGGGCGGGGCTGAACCGGGCAGGTTGTGATGCCCGGTCCTGATCCGGGCATTCCAGGCCGATACCGAATGACCGGCGTTGGTTCATCGGGCCCTGTCCGGTGATGACCGCAGGGCCGGACCCATTCGCCCTTGGCTCATTCACCGGATGAATGACGACCGTCCCGCCGGCGGTACTGCGGAACCGGCGCGGACATCCTATCTCTCTGCCCAACAGAGCATGGGAGATCAGCGATGATCGACGTTCGACCCTTCAATACCCTCGGCGGCGCCAACCACGGTTGGCTGAACGCCAAGCATCACTTCAGCTTCGCCGGCTACCACGACCCCAAGCGGGAGCAGTGGGGCAAGCTGCGCGTCTGGAATGATGACGAGATCGCCGCCGGCACCGGCTTCGACCCGCATCCGCACCGCGACATGGAGATCGTGACCTACGTGCGGAAGGGCGCGATCACCCACAAGGACAACCTGGGCAACCAGGGCCGCACCGCCGCCGGCGACGTGCAGATCATGTCCGCCGGCAGCGGGATCGTCCACGCCGAGTACAACCTGGAAGCCGAGACCACGACGCTGTTCCAGATCTGGATTCAGACCGACCAGCGCGGGGCCAAGCCGCGCTGGGGCGCCAAGTCCTTCCCCAAGGACCAGCGCGAGGCCGGGTTCGAGGTGCTGGCCGGTGGCCGGCCGGGCGACGAGGAAAAGGGCGCGCTGCCTCTGTACGCGGATGCCGCGGTGATGGCGGCCACGCTGAAGGCCGGGCAGACGCTGGTGCAGCCCATCGCGGCCGGGCGGGCGGCCTACCTGGTGCCGGCGACCGGCGCGGTGACGGTGAACGGCGTGGCGCTGCACACCCGCGACGGCGCGGCGATCCGCGACGAATCCGCGCTGGAGATCACCGCGCAGGAGGATGCGGAACTGGTGCTGGTGGAAGTGGCGGCGGAATAGGGCCGCCCCGGGCCGGGCCGGGACTGCTCCCGGCGCTACGGCATGCTCTGCCCGGCATAGACCACCTGCCAGAGCAGGTCGCGCAGCACGCCGATGGGGTCGCGCTTGCCGCCCTCGGCGACCAGGCTGCGATGCCCGCCGGCCAGCAGCACCTGGCGGGCGCCGGGCAGCCGGGCCGAGTCCACCGGCACCAGCCCGTCATTCGGGCCGGCGCCGCGCCGGCGCATCCAGCGGGACAGCGCCAGGTAGGCGTGGTCATGCAGGTCCAGCGCCTTGCCGAGTTCACTGGCCACCGCGACCACCGGCAGGCGGCGGACCAGGGCGGCAATCGACTCGGCATGCGCGGCCATCCAGGCGGTGCGGGCGGTGGTGGTCAGGTCGCGCAGCGCCGCGCCATCGCCAATGCCCAGCGCGCGCAGCGTGTGGTGGGCGGCGCGGTGCAGCGCGGCCTGGGCGCAGATGGCATCCGCCACCGGGCTGCCGAAGAAGGGCGACTGGATCGCAATGAAGCCGCGGCAGCGCGCCCGGGCGCCGAGGGTCAGCAGGGCGGCCAAGGCTTCCAGCCCGCCCTTGCTGTGGGCGATCAGCAGGGCAGGGCGGTCATCCCCCGCCAATACTTCCGCGAGTCGGGCGGCGTTGGCGGCCACCGGGGCGGCGGTGGGCAGCGCCACCACCTGCACCGGCAGGCCCAGGCTGCGCAGCCAATCCGCCTGGGCGCCCATGTAGTCCAGCCCAACCGGGCGCAGGCGGGCCATCACCTCCCCCAGCAGGCCGTAGCAGAGCAGGGGGCGGCACCCGCCGAGCGCCGCCGCCAGGGCCTGGTCGTCCATCAGCGCAGGCGCCGTCCGGGCGGTTTCGCCGGGGCGGCGTCATTTGCCTGCTCAGTCAAAGGGCCAGAGCCTTTGTTTTGTCGTGTGATTCACGTCTCCGGCGATTCCGCCTGCGACGATCACACTCTAATCAACGGCGATGACCAGCTTGCCGAAGTTCTTGCCCTTCAGCAGGCCGATGAAGGCTTCCGGCGCGTTGCGCAGGCCATGCACGATGTCCTCGCGGAACTTCATCCGGCCCTCGTTCATCCAGGCCAGCATCTGCTGGCGGAAGCCGGGGTAGCGCGCCCAGCCATCCTTGTCCGAGACGATGAAGCCCTGGATGCGCAGGCGCTTGACCAGCGCCAGGCGCAGGTTGGGGCCGGGGCGGGCCACCGTGTCGTTGTATTCGGCGATCAGGCCGCAGACGATGACGCGGCCGAAGTCGTTCATCCGCGGCATTACCGCGGCCTGCAGGTCACCACCGACGTTTTCCCAGTACACGTCGATGCCGCCCGGGCAGGCTTCTGTCAGTTGCGCCTTCAGGTCGCCGCGATGGTCGATGCAGGCGTCGAAGCCGAGTTCCTTGACCACCCAGTCGCACTTGTCCTGGCCGCCGGCCACGCCGACCACCCGGCAGCCCCTGATCTTGGCGATCTGGCCGACCACCTGGCCGACCGCGCCGGAAGCCGCGCCGACGACCACGGTCTCGCCGGGCTGCGGTTCGCCGATATCCTCAAGCCCCTTCCAGGCGGTCAGGCCGGGCATGCCGAGCACGCCGAGGCTGGCGGAGAGCGGGGCCGAATCGCCGCCCATGCGGAACAGCGCGGCGGCCGGGCGGACCGAATACCGCTGCCAGCCGAAGCCGCCGAGCACCTGGTCGCCGGGCTTGAAGGCGGGGGAGTTGCTGGCGACCACCTCGCCGGCGGTCTGCGCTTCCATCACGGCGCCGAGTTCGACCGGCTTGGAATAGCTTTTGCCGTCGCTCATGCGGCCGCGCATGTAGGGGTCCAGCGAGAGGAAGGTCGCGCGGACCAGCACCTCCCCGGGGCCGGGCTGCGGCACCGGGGTTTCGACGATGTCGAAATCCGCCGGCACCGGCGCGCCCTGCGGGCGGCGCTTCAGCAGGATCTGCAGGTTGGTGTCGGCCATGGGGGCTCCTCCGGTTCTGTCTCCCTGATGTAGGCCGCAGTCGGGGGAATGTCAGGCCTTGGCGCTGGCCTTGGCGCTGGCCTTGCGGCGGCCGGGGCGAGCCGGGGGCGCGGCGGCCGGGCCAGGGGCGTCTTCCTGGCCCAGCAGCCGGCGGTACAGCGCCAGGTGCGATGCGGTCATGGCGGCAACGCTGCGCGGCGCGGCGATGCCCTTGCGCAGCCGGTCCCACAGCCCCGCGGTTTCCACCGCGGCGCGCATGACATCGGCCAGGCCCTGCGGGTCATTGGCCGGGGCGTGCAGGCCGTCGACGCCGTCGCGCACCGTCTCGGCCATGCCGCCGATGCCGGAGCAGATGGCCGGGCGACCGTGCTGGAAGGCCTCCAGCAGCACCAGCGGGGCGTTTTCCACCCAGATGCTCGGCATCACGACCCAATCCACCTGGGCCATCAGCGCCGGCAGTTGCGCGGCTTCGTACTGGCTGATGTGGCGGGCGGCCGGGGCTGCGGCCAGGTCGGCGCGGAAGCCGGCGATCAACGCTTCCGGCTGGTAGGCGGTGCCGCCATGCAGGGTGACGCGATGCGCCAACCCTTGGGCCGACAGCAGCGCCGAGGCCTGCAGCAATACCCGGGCGCCCTTGATGCGGTTGATGTGGCCGAAGAAGCCGAATCGGTCGCGCCGGCCATCCGGGCTGGGGCGCAGCGGGGCGCTGGGCGAGTCGACGATGCCGTTGCGCATCACCGCCAGGCGCTCGGCCGGCCAGCCGGCGGCGATGAACCTGGCATGGGCGAAGTCGCTGGGCACCAGGATGGCGTCGGCGGTGCCCAGCGTGTCGCGGATGGCCAGGTCGCGCAGGACGAAGTCGGCGCCGGGGCGGCCGGGGAAGCAGCGGCGGCAGCGGTCCAGCGTCGGGCCGGGGCAGAGCCGCTCGTCATCCGTCAGCAGCTCGCCCTCATGGGCGCAGAGCGCGAAGTAGTCATGCGCGGTGAACACCAGCTTCGCCTGCGGGGCGCAGCGGCGCAGCAGGTCCACCGTCTCCACCCCGAACAGCAGGGGGTGGTGGATATGGATGATGTCCGGCCGGGCCTGTTCGATCAGCGGGGCCAGCGCGTCCAGCCCGTGGGTATCCAGCTGGTTCAGGAAGAATCGGTCGAAATGGCCCAGCCAGGCCAGCATCTCGTCGTCATGGCCATTGACCGCCTGGAGCATGGCGCCGGGGTGGCGGTTGCGCAGCGGCGGGGAAACGGCGGCGAGGAAGATGCCTTCCACGCCATGCTGGTCGCGCAGCTCGCGGAACAGGGTGCGGGCCACCACCTCGGTGCCGCCGGGCTGCAGCGTCGGGTGGTTGTGGCTGATCATCAGCAGGCGCATCAGCCGGTGCTCCCCGGCGGAACCGGCATGTATTCCGGCCGGGCCATCAACCGTTCGATCGCCTGGTCCCAGCGGGACTGGTGGATGCGGCGGTTATGGGCGGTGGCCAGGTTGCGGTCGTGCACGGCGTGTTCGCGGATGGACTGGCGTTCGAAGTGGTACAGCTCGGCGCGCGGCTCGTAGCCGATCTCGCCGCCCTGGGCGCGCAGCTTCAGGCACAGGTCCGAGTCCTCGTAGTCGCCGATGACGTAGCAGGTGGAGAATCCGTCCACCTGCTCGTATCGGGCGCGGTCCAGCAGCATGGCGGCGCCGGTGATGCCGGGCACCCGGCGCGGCTGGTCCAGCGCCGGGAAGTGGCGCGGGGCGCCCTTGAGGTAGTGGTTGTTGAACCATTCGTTCAAGGGGCCGTTGCGTTCCCAGTACAGGCCAGCGTGCTGGACCGAGTCGTCCTCGGTCAGCAGCTTGGGGCCCACCGCGAACATGGCGGGGTCGGCGTCCAGCGCCGCGGCCAGGGTGGGCAGCCAGCCGCGCTCGGCCGGGATGACGTCGGAGTTCAGCATCAACAGCCGCGGCGCCCGGGCTTCCGCCGCGCCGGCATTGCAGGCGCTGGCGAAGCCGTAATTGCCGGCCTGCACCACCAGCGTGACCGGCAGGCGGTACAGCGCATGCAGCGCGCGCAGCAGGTGCTCCACCTCCGGCCGCTGTTCCGGGCTGTCCAGCACGTAGATCAGCTCGGTTTCGCGCATCGCGGGGTCGCGGGCGAAGTGGCCCAGCTGGAAGCGGATGAAGCGCATGTTGCGGTACAGCGGCACCACCACGGAGATCGCGGGGTTGGCCACCGGTATACCCAGCCGCACCACCTCCGGCGGTTGGCGCGCGGCCAGGAAGGCGGCCTGGATGCGGCCCAGCGCGGGGATGAAGGCCTGGTCCAGCATGGGCGCGGTCAGCGCGGCCAGCGGCAGCGCGGTCAACAGCGCGTCCCGCGCCTGGTGCGGTGGCAGCAGGCCGGGCGGGGAGGTCGGCTCCAGCAGCTCGCCATTGGCCAGGTGCAGCCGCAGGGTCCATTGCGCCTGGGGCAGGTCCGCGGCCTTGGGCAGCCAGGCGATGAAGCCGGGCTGGCTGGCGCCCAGGCCATGCGGCGCCTGGGCGAAGGCCTTGGCCAGGTCTGGCCGCGTGTAGCGGTGGCGCTGCTCCGGCGGCAGCGCTTCCTCCACGTAGGCCGAGCGCAGCACGGCGCTGTCCACCAGGCCCAGCGGGTCGCGCAGCCAGCCGCGCAGGAACAGCCCGCCGCCATGGTCGTCCACCGCCAGTTCCAGCCCGGCGCCCACCGGGCGCTGCGGGTCGGCGAAGACGCGCTGCGGCTGGGTCAGGGCCAGGCTGGCATGGGCGCGCAGGAAGCTGGCGGCGCGCGGGTCGGCGCCGGAGGCCAGGGCCAGTTCCGCCAGGCCGACGCGATGCAGCTCGGCCGGCAGCTCCGCCAGCGGCGGCGTGGTCTCGGCGGCCGGGGCCAGCAGGCGGGTGGCGTTGCCGCCCATGTCCAGCAGGTAGCTGCCCAGCGCCTCGGTGCCCAGCAGCACCGCGCGGCGGGAGCGCGAGAGGCGGCTCTGCACCCCGGTGGGGTTGATGACGAAGATGGAGCCGGGCGGGAAGCCCTGGGGCGGTGCCCAGAGCAGCAGGTCCTGGCCGCAGCGGGCCAGCGGGGGCAGCGGCGGCACCAGGGGGCCGGCGGATTGCAGCAGGCGGCAGCAGGTGGCCGCCAGGTCAGCATCGTTGCGGGCGCGCAGGCCGCCGACCGCGGCCTGGGCGATGATCCGCATCAGGTGGAGCACCGCTGCCGGGGTGGGGTCGGGCAGCAACTCCGCCAGCTCGGTCGCGGCGGCCAGGTCGAACTCCGCGGCCGGGCGCATGCCCTGCACCAGCGCCAGCGGGCGGCCGGCGGCCAAGCTGGCATGCGGGCGGCACAGCAGCAGCATGGTATTGCCGGCTTCGGCGGGCATCTGGTTCAGCGCCAGCGGGGGCGGCACCGCGCCCAGCGCCGCCATCGGCTTCAAGCCGACCAGATCCAGCTGGGTGCCCATGGGCATGGCCACCAGCACCACGCGGGGCGACAATTCCATGAAGGCCGCCAGGGGCCGTGTGACGACGGCGGTGGCGGCGAGGGGCTGCGTGTCCAGCGTCAACTCCGGGTCTTCAGCGACTGTGGTGGTTGGCCCGTTGGGCATGGGGCGTTGATGCCACCCTAGCAGGGTTTTGGCCATGCCGGGTTAACGGCCGGGCGGCCAGGGGGCTGATACGAAAAGACCCTCCGCGCCGTTGCCGGCGGGAGGGCCTGTTGGGGTCAGCCCCTTTAGAAGGTGATGTGCAGGGAGCTCAGGTCGTTATAGGAGATGCCGGTCAGGGTAACGGTGGTCGCACCCACACTGATGACCAGATCGCCAGCTGCGTCGGACGAGGCGGCCAGTTGGCTGACTGCCGAAACACCCGGGACGTCAATAAACAGCGTGTCGTCACCAATCTTGAAGTCGGCGATCGTGACACTGCCAGCATCGGCGGTGATGATGAACTCGTCGGCACCCTTGCCGCCGAACATGCTGCCGCCGCCGCTCGAGATATACAGCTGATCGTCACCCTTGCCACCGACCAGGGTAGCACCGGAGGAGCCAATCATCGTATCGTTGCCGGAACCACCAGAGGCGGTGCCGCCGTTGACAACCACGAAGTCATTGCCGCCGCCGCCGTTGACCGCGCTGTCGCCGTTGGACTGGATGTTGTCGCCGGCGCTGCCACCGCCGGCCACGTTGCCATCGCCGCCGATTTTGACGTCGCCACCACCGCCGACGAAGTTGTTGTTGCCGGCGACCTGAACCGTGTCGTTGCCGCCACCGCCGAAGACCACGTTGCTGCTGCCGGCGATGCCCAGGCTGTCGTCACCGGAGCCAGCGTTGACCTCATTGCCACCGCCGGAGAGGACCACGTTGAGCGTGCCCTCCGATCCGTCAATGACGTTATCGTCCGCATTGTTCAGCAGAACGGTGTTGTCACCGCCGCCGAGGTTGAGCTGCGAACCAGTGACGTTCGAGCCACCGAAAGTGTCATCGCCGCTGCCGGCCGACACGGTGCTGTTGTCCGCGCCGCTGAAGCCGATACGGTTATTGCCTTCACCGGCATCGACGTTGCCGCCGTCACCATTGGACTGGATGACGTCGTCACCACTGCCGGTGAAGATGGTGTCGTTGTCACCACCGGACTGAACCGTGTGGTCCGCGGTGGAGCCGCTGAACTCCACTTCATTGCCGCCACCGGTGCCCAGCTGGACCTCGGTCTCGGTTTCGTCGGTAAACGTCTCGTTGTGCGAGCCGGGCATCGTAGCCATCGGGGGAACTCCTCGATCCAGGGCGGGGCCGCTGGTGTTAGGCATCGTTTAACCTTTGGTTGAACAAGGGTCAACGCAAACGCAGCATCGGTGACAACTCATTACACTCGGCTTGGGGCGCCTAAGCCTTGCAAACCGCCGGGTTGGGCAAGCAAGGTGCGCTGCAACATACTTCACAGTTCCGTGATCAATGCGGTCGGCTGCGCAACGGTAGTCGCCTGCAAGACGTGACGACGGCGGCTGTCGCCGGCAGAAAGCAAGGGGCAGCAGCCATTCCGAGGGCGAACGGGCGGCTATATGCAACGGCGCCCCGGCCAGACGCCATAAATGATGGCAACCGTGAATACAAAATGAGACGGCGGTACCGCTTCACCTGCGGTTGTAAACACAGTATTAACCCGAACCAAGACTACCGGCAGGTCGGCGCATGGGCGCCTGGCCGGTCGGACCCCCCCTTGCCGGAGGCCGCATCATGGCGACGAAGACTGCGACCGCGAATTCCCAGACGCTCCTGGTGACCGACCCGTCCTTCACCACCTATTCCAGTGGGGGATTCAGCGGCGTCATCGTCGACTTCTCCGACCCTAGCATTACCAGCCTGACGCTGACGCTGGCTGATCCCACGCTCGGCAATGGTGTCGGCAGCGTCGATATCGGCGCCACGACGGTCGGCCTCACGCTGGTCGGCATCACCGCGGTGCGGGGTTCCGCCGATGACGACCTGATCGGCTACACCAACGGCGCGCCGCGGACCGGCACCGCCTATACGGTGTATGTCAGCGAAGGCAGCGACACCTACAACCTGTATGGCAACAGCACGCTCAGCTACGCCGGCTACGCCGCGGGGCTGACGGTCAACCTGAAGACCGGCCTGGTCGCGGGCAAGACGGGCGCCAACTCGGACTCGATCGTCCTCACGCCGGAGAATCTGGTGCTGACCAGCCAGGACGACACCGTCCTGCTGGACCCGACCAAGACGGTCGGCCTGGTCGATGGCGGCGCCAATGGCTCGGGCGGCGATACGCTGAAGTGGACCAACTTCGGCGTCGATGGCGTGACCATCGACCTCGGCAATGCGGTCGATGACGCCGGCAACGGCTTCATCAACTTCGAGAACTTCCAGGGTTCGGCGAATGACGACCTGGTCTCCACCGGCAGCGCCACGGGCTACACCCTGCTGGCCTCCGAAGGCGGCGACACCTATGTGCTGAACGGCAATGGCCGGCTGACCTATGCCGCCTATGCCATCACCGCCTCGCCGACGGTGGGCCTGACCTTCAACCTGCAGACCGGCGCCATCATCGGCAAGACCACCGGCACCGACGTGCTGTCGGGCGCGCTGGCCGGGCTGGTCGCCACCGACCACAACGACACCATCATCGCCAGCACCCTGGCCAATCACGTGCTGGGCTCGCTGGATGGCGGCGCCGGCACCGACCTGCTGAGCTTCGCCTCGCTGTCCGGCTCCACCACCAACCTGGACGCGCGTACCGCCACCGGCATCAGCGGCACCTACACCAGCATCGAGCAGTTCAAAGGCTCCTCGGGCTTCGACCGCTTCACCGGGGTCACCGCCACCGGCTTCACCATCTTCGCCAGCGGCGGCAGCGACATCTACGACCTGAACGGCCATGGCACGCTGAGCTATGCCGGCTTCAACTCCGCGCTCAGCGTCAACCTCTCGGCTGGCGTGGTCATCGGCAAGCCTGGTTTCGGCAGCGATGCCATCAACGGCACGGCGCCGTCGATCATCGGCGGCGACGGCAATGACGACTTCATCGCCAAGAGCACCGGCAACGAGACGCTGGACGGTGGCCTGGGCAATGACGTGCTGGTTGTCTCCGGCACCCAGGCCAGCTACTTCTTCACCAACAACAACGACGGCAGCGGCATCCTCTCGAAGGCCGGCCAGACCATCAACTTCAGCCACTTCGAGACCATCGTCTTCACCGACGTGACCAACGCGCTGACCAGCGCGCCGCAGGACGACCTGTTCGGTGTGGGCCGCAGCGCCACCTTCTGGCGCGCCGCCGATGGCGATGTGTGGATCTGGAACAACAACGGCCTGGCCGTTGACGCCTACACCCACACGGTGGGCCAGGTGGACCCGATCTGGAGCGTGGTCGGCATCGGCGACGTGGCCGGCGACGGCAAGGCGGACGTGGTGTTCCAGAACACCACCAACGGCGAAATCTACCTGTGGAACATGAACGGCGGCACCATTGCCAGCCAGGGCGACGTGACCAGCGCCGGCCTGCCGGTCTTCCTGGACCCCGCCGTCTGGCGCGGCCTGGGCGTGCGCGACTTCGACGGTGACGGCTATGCCGACATCCTGTGGGGCGGCGTCGGCACCAATGCCGGGGCGGTCTACGAGTGGTCGATGAACGGCAATGCCATCATCAGCCAGGGCACCGTGGCCTCTGCGCCGACCGGCAACTTCAGCGTGCTGGGCTTCGGCGAGGTGAACGGCGACGGCAAGACCGATGTGGTCTGGTACGACGCTGCCGCCGGCGCCATCGAGTTCTGGTTCATGAACGGCGCCAGCCGCACGGTGAAGGACATCAGCTTCAGCCCCAGCCTGCACATCGATGGCGTGGGTGACTTCACCGGCGACGGCATTGCCGACCTGCTTGGCCACAATGCCGCCGGCGATTTCGCCATCCTGACCCTGGGCAAGAACGCGTCGGGCGTCGGCACCGGCTCGGTGGCCTCGCTGAACGTGATCACCACGATCGACCCGGCGGTGTGGAGCGTGAGGCAGGTCAACGACTACAATGGCGACGGCAAGGCGGACATCCTGTTCACCTCCACCACCGGCGATGTCTACGTCTGGGAGATGAACGGCGCCTCGATCATCGGCCAGGGCTCGATCGGCACCATCGACGTCGCGGCCACCTGGACGCTGTACAGCTGAGCCAACGCCGCTTGCGGCAGTGAAGCGCGGCCGGCTCCTTCGCGGGGGCCGGCCGTTTTCAATTGGCGGCCGGCCCCGCGGCGGGGTTCAGCGCATCAGCGACTGCAGCGTCGATTCCATCTCGGTCAGGATCGCGGGGTCGTCGATGGTCGGCGGCACGACATAGGTCTCGCCATCCGCGATCTTGCGCAGCGTGGCGCGCAGGATCTTGCCGCTGCGGGTCTTCGGCAGGCGCTGGACCACCATGGCGTCCTTGAAGGCGGCGACCGGGCCGATCTTTTCGCGCACCAGGCGGACCAGGTCCTTCACGATGTCGGAGTCGTCGCGCGTCACGCCGGCCTTCAGCACCACCATGCCCAGCGGCACTTGGCCCTTCAGGCTGTCCTTGATGCCGACCACCGCGCATTCGGCCACGTCGGGGTGCCCGGCCAGCACTTCCTCCATGGCCCCGGTGGAAAGCCGGTGGCCCGCGACATTGATGATGTCGTCGGTGCGGGACATGACCCAGACATAGCCTTCCGCATCCACCATGCCGGCGTCGCCGGTGTTGTAGTAGCCGGGGAAGGTCTCCAGGTAGGATTCACGAAAACGGTCATCGGCCTTGTACAGCGTGGGCAGGCAGGCCGGCGGCAGCGGCAGGCGAATCGCCAGGCTGCCGATCTGGCCGGGCGCCACCGGCTGGCCGGCCTCGTCCAGCGCCTGCACGTCGTAGCCCGGGCTGGCCTTGCCGCCACTGCCGGGGTGCAGTTCGAACAGGCCCAGGCCGCGGAAGCCGCCGGTGATGGCCCAGCCGGTCTCGGTCTGCCACCAATGGTCCACCACCGGCTTGCCCAGCAGGTCGGCGATCCAGAGCTGGGTCGGCGGGTCGCAGCGTTCGCCGGCCAGGAACAGCGCTTCCAGCTTGCTCAGGTCGTACTGCTTCAGCAGCTTGCCCTCGGGGTCTTCCTTCTTGATGGCGCGAATCGCTGTCGGCGCGGTGAACAGCACCTTCACGCCATGCTGGGCACAGACCCGCCAGAAGGTGCCGGCATCCGGCGTGCCCACCGGCTTGCCTTCGAACAGCACCGTGGTGCAGCCGGCCAGCAGCGGCGCGTAGACGATGTAGCTGTGGCCGACCACCCAGCCGACATCGCTGGCGGTCCAGGAGACATCGCCGGGTTGCAGGCCGTAGATCATCCGCATGGAGTTGTGCAGCGCCACGGCATGGCCGGCATTGTCGCGCAGCACGCCCTTGGGCTTGCCGGTGGTGCCCGAGGTGTAGAGGATATACAGCGGGTCGGTGCCGGCGACGGGCACGCAGGGATGCGGCGTGGCGGCGGATTCGGCGGCCAGCCAGTCCTCGTCCCGGCCCGGCTTCAGCGTGGCGGCCAGCGCTTCCCGCTGCCAGACCAGCACGCTGCTCGGCTTGTGCGGCGAAAGGTCGATCGCGGTGTCGAGCAGCGGCTTGTAGGCCACGGTGCGGCCCGGCTCCAGCCCGCAGGAGGCGCAGAGGATCAGCTTCGGCTCGGCATCGGCGATGCGGGCGGCGAGTTCGGCGGCGGCGAATCCGCCGAAGACCACGGAATGCACCGCGCCCAACCTGGCGCAGGCCAGCATGGCCATGGCGGCTTCCGGCACCATGGGCATGTAGATGATCACGCGGTCGCCCTTGGCGACTCCGCGGGCGGCCATGGCGCCGGCCAGCTTGGCCACGCGGGACAGCAGCTGGGCGTAGGTGGTGGTCTCCACCCGGCCGGTCATCGGGCTGTCCCAGATGATGGCGGCCTGGTCGCCGCGGCCGGCGGCGACATGGCGGTCCACCATATTGTGGCAGGTGTTCAGTTGGCTGCCGGGGAACCAGCGGCCATAGACCCCGGCCTGCGCATCGAAGCTGCTTGTGGGGGCGGTGATCCAGTCGATCCCGCGGGCGGCCTGGGTCCACCACTCCTCGGGGTGCTGGCGCCAGGCGGCATAGGTGGCGTCGTAGCCGGTCTCGGCCATGGGTGGGTCCTCCGCTGGTTTTGAGGGCAGGCTTGCAGGCCGGGTCGGTGCCGGCAAGCGGTGAAGGCGTGGTAGCGCTGGCCCGGTGGCGCGGCCTTGCGATGCATCAGCCGCGCCAGGGCGATTCCCGATTCCGTCCGCGCCGCCGTGGCTTTAGGGTGGCGGCCATGGCAAGGCATTGGCTGGGCGAGATACTGCGCGTTGGGCGGCTGCCCTTGCAGGCGATGGCCCTGGCGGGGGCGACGCGCGCCTTCACCGACAATCCGCTGCTGGGCAGCGAACGGCTGAACCGCCACGGCCTGCACGCCGGGCGCGTGGCGCTGGCCCAGCGCGGTGCGGCGGCACGGCGCTGGTTCCTGGCCGGCGGTGCCTCGGCCGAGGACCGCGCGACCTTCGCCCGTGACGGCATTCTGGTGAAGCGCGACTGGCTGCCGCCGGAACGCTTCGCCCGGCTGCAGGCGGAACTGCTGGGGCTGCGGGCGCCGGCGCGCGAACATGTGCAGGGTGACGCGCTGAACCGGCTGATCGCGCTGCCGCCGGAGGTCACCCGGCCGCTGCCGGAAACCAGGGCGGTCCTGGCCTCGCGCGAATGGCGGGGGCTGCTGGCCTATGTGGCGGCCAGCCGCCAGCCGCCGCTGACCTTCCTGCAAAGCATCTTCGCGCAGCATCGCCAGGCGCCGCCGGACCCGCAGGTGGCGCTGCACAGCGACACCTTCTTCCCGACGATGAAGGCCTGGCTGTACCTGGACGATGTCGGCGAGGCGCAGGGGCCGTTCCAGTACGTGGCGGGGTCGCACCGCGCCACGCCGGCGCGCCAGGCCTGGGAAAAGGCGCGCAGCCTGGCCTGGCGAGAGGCCGACGCAATGAGCCAGCGCGGGTCGCTGCGGGTGGGGCTGGAGGAACTGGCGGGGCTGGGGCTGGGGCAGCCGGTGCGCCATGCGGTGCCGGCCAATACCCTGGTGGTGGCGGATACCCATGGCTTTCACGCGCGCAGCCAGGGCCAGCCGGGCACGGTGCGGATTGCGCTGTGGGCGCAGGCGGAAAGCACGCCCTTCCTGCCGGTGCCGCTGCCTTCGGTGCGCAGCCTGCTGGGCGGGCGGGAGGCGGTGCTGGCCTGGGCGGTGACGGATTGGCTGGCGGTACGTGGCCTGGCGCATCGGCACTGGTTGGACCGTGGCCTGCTGCGGGCCGGGGACCCGCCACTGGCGGAAGGTTGACCCCGGCAGCGCCGGGACGGGACGGGCAAGAAAAAGCGCCGGGGCTTGCACCCCGGCGCTGTTCCGTTTCAGCGCAGGCCGCTCAGGGCAAGCTGC
This sequence comes from uncultured Rhodospirillales bacterium, assembly GCA_903835235.1. Lineage (GTDB taxonomy): Bacteria > Pseudomonadota > Alphaproteobacteria > Acetobacterales > Acetobacteraceae > CAIMOR01. The sequence continues at coordinate 141,127 of CAILMF010000026.1, read as the reverse complement.
GGCCACTTGGACGCCGCTTGCTCTGGCAGTCATTGCAGTCAGAGCAAGAAATGCGTTCAGATGATTGCATCTGAACGCATATTGCTCAGCGGCCGGCGTTTTCTTCCGCGAAGATGTCGCGGTCCTTGGTCTCGGGGATGAAGATGGTACCGATGACGAAGGTGCCGACGGCAACCGCGATCGGGTACCACAACCCGTAGAAGGGGTCGCCCGAGGAGGCGTTCATGGCGAAGGCGGTGGCCGGCAGCAGGCCGCCGAACCAGCCATTGCCGATGTGGTACGGCAGCGACATGGAGGTGTAGCGGATGCGGGTGGGGAAGAGTTCCACCAGCGCCGCGGCGATGGGCCCGTAGACCATGGTGACGTAGAGCACCAGGATGAACAGGATCAGGATGAGCGTGCCGACCTGCGGCTTGAAGATGTCCCAGGGGCTGTTCATCTTGGCCACCGAGGGGTTGGACGCCGCCGGATAGCCGGCCGAGACCAGCGCCGCGGTCAGGCTGGCCGCGAAGGTCGGGCCAGGCTGGATGGTGGTGTCACCCACGCGGACCACGGTGGGGCTGCCCGCCGCGGTGGCTTCGTTGGTGTAGCGCACCGAGGCCCGGGCCAGCGCCGCCTTGGCGATGTCGCAGGTGTTGGTGAAGCTCTGGGTGCCGGTCGGGTTGAACTGGAAGGAGCAGGTCGCGGGGTCCGCGGCAACCACAACCTGCACGCGCTGCTGCGCTTCATACAGGGAGGGGTTGGCGGTGGCGGCCATCCAGTTGAACAGCGGGAAGTAGGTCAGCGCCGCGATCAGGCAGCCGCCGAGGATGATGGGCTTGCGGCCGATCTTGTCGGACAGCCAGCCGAACACCACGAAGAAGCCGGTGCCGAACAGCAGCGACCAGGCAACCAGCAGGTTGGCGGTGTAGCTGTCCACCTTCAGCACGTTGCCGAGGAAGAACAGCGCGTAGAACTGGCCGGAATACCAGACCACGGCCTGGCCGGCGGTGAGGCCGAGCAGGGCGAAGAGGGCGACCTTGCCGTTCTTCCAGACGAAGAAGGCTTCGGTGATCGGCGCCTTGGAGTGGGTGCCTTCCGCCTTCATCTTGGCGAAGGCCGGGCTCTCGTTCAGCTGCAGGCGGATCCACAGGGAAATGCCGAGCAGCAGGATGGAAATCAGGAACGGGATGCGCCAGCCCCAGTCGGCGAAGGCGGTTGGCCCGTACTGCGCCTTCAGGATTTCCTGGGTGAACAGGATGACCAGCAGCGACAGGAACAGGCCGGCGGTGGCCGTCGTTTGAATCCAACTGGTGTAGAAGCCGCGGCGGCCATGCGGGGCGTGTTCGGCCACGTAGGTGGCGGCGCCGCCGTATTCACCGCCCAGCGCCAGGCCCTGGAGCATGCGCAGCACGATGAGGATGATCGGCGCGAGAATGCCGATCTGGTCCGAGGTGGGCAGGATGCCGACGATGAAGGTGGAGGCACCCATGATCAGGATGGTGACCAGGAAGGTCCACTTGCGGCCGAGCATGTCGCCCAGGCGGCCGAACACCAGGGCGCCGAAGGGGCGCACCAGGAAGCCGGCGGCGAAGGCCAGCAGCGCGAAGATGGTGCGCGTGGTCTCGTTGAACTGGGAGAAGAACTTGGCGCCGATGATGGCCGCCAGCGAGCCGAACAGGTAGAAATCATACCATTCGAACACGGTGCCGGCGGAGGAGGCGATGATGACCTTCCGTTCCTCGGCGGTCATTGATCGGTTCGCCTGGTCGCTTGATGTGTGCGTTGCCATCCCGTGCCTCTTGTTCTGGGGTTGCCGTGGTCGTGCGCCGCCCATGGCAGACGCCCCCCGCGCGGGCTTTGGCCCGGTGGAAAGCGGTGCTTGGTCGTGCTGCCAAATTCGGAAAAACTGGGGGGCAACGTCAACCTAGTGTTCCATAAATTATGGTAAGTTTTTACGGGGTTAACATTTCATTAAGGTAATCTGAAAAGCGATGTTTGTCATAGCGAGATCAAAATGCGCTTCCCGGCGGGATCGGCGGAGCCGATGCCGCGACGGCGGTGGAGTTAAATAAAATACAGTGTTTTGAGCGTGTTGCGCGTTGTTCCGGTGGCGTGTTGCGACGCATGCAACCTGGGGTGGCGGGTGGCCCCGACCACAACCGGCCGTTCCGGACCTTTCTGGCGGTCGGCTTGGCGATGTGTGCCTTGGCAAGATCATCTGAAAAGACATGAACGCCATGAAAGATTTCGCGGCGTTGTGAGCGGGTGGGGCGTGTAACCGGCCTTGATGCGCGCTGCCCGGCTGCCAAAGGGGGGGCCTGGCTGCTGGGCGCGCGGCGGGCATGGCGGGGCGCGCCAGGGCCAGGGGCGCCAGCGGCGGCTTCGCTGAACAGGTGGTGACGGCGCCGCCCGCGGGGCCGTGCCGGCTACTTGGTGACGAAGGCCTTTTCGACCACGTAGCTGCCGGGGGTGCTGTTGTTGCCCTCGGTGAAGCCGCGGGCTTCCAGCAGCGGGATCATGTCGGCGTTGAACGCCTCCGAGCCGCACATCATCACCCGGTCCGTCTCCGGGTTCAGTGGCGGCAGGCCCAGCTCATCGGTCATCCGCCCGGTCTCGATCAACGCGGTGCTGCGCAGTTGCACCGGAAAGGGCTCGCGCGTCACGCTCGGGTAGTACAGCAGCTTGGGCGCGACCATCTCGCCGAGGAATTCGTGCGCCGGCAGGTCCTTGGTGATGAAGTCGCGGTAGGCCAGCTCCGCCACCTCCCGCACCGTGTGCTGCAACACCACGCGGTCGTACTTCTCGTACACCTCGGGCTCGCGGATCAGGCTCATGAACGGGGCCAGGCCGGTGCCGGTGGCGAAGAAGTACAGCGTCTTGCCGGGCAGCAGGTTTTCCGTGAGCAGCGTGCCGACCGGCTTCTTGCCGATGAGCACGGTGTCGCCGAGCTGGATGTGCTGCAGGCGCGAGGTGAGGGGGCCGTTCTGGACCTTGATGGAGAGGAACTCCAGTTCCTCCTCCCACGGCGCCGACACGATGGAATAGGCGCGCACCAGGGGTTTGCCCTCGACCATCAGGCCGATCATGGCGAACTGCCCGGCGACGAAGCGGCAGGCGGTGTCGCGCGTGCAGCGGAAGCTGAACAGCTTGTCGGTCCAGTGGTGCACCCACGTCACCTTCTCGGCGAAGAAGGCCGGCGGAATCTTGGTGGCGGGGGCGGCGGGAGAGATTGAGTCCATGGGACCGGGTAGATGCTGCGATGCGGCGAAAAGTGCAACACTTGGGTGACAGTGGCTTTGACCTGGCGCAGAGCAGGGGCAGGATTGCCACACTCGATGCAGGACCAGCCGCCATGACCGACCGCTCCGTAGGACCCCCGGTGGATACCACACCCCGCCCGCTGCCGGCCCGCGTGCCGCACCAGGGCCGCGCGGTGACGCTGGAGCCGCTGAGCGTCGCGCATGTGCCGGAGCTTTGGCAGGCCTGCGCCGCCGGCACGCCGGAAGGCGACCAGAGCTGGACCTATATGGGCTATGGGCCGTTCGCGACCGAGGCCGCGTTGCGCAGCTTCGTCGGCGGCTTCGCGACCACGCACGACCCCATGGCCTGGGCGGTGCGGCCGAAGGCCAGCGGCACCGCGGATGGCTGGCTGACGCTGATGGACATCCAGCCCGGCAATGCCGCGATCGAACTCGGCAACATCTGGTTCGGCCCGAAGATGCAGCGTAGCCGCGCCGCGACCGAGGCGATGTTCCTGCTGATGGACCACGCCATGGGCACGCTGGGCTATCGGCGCCTGCTGTGGAAGTGCAACGCGCTGAACGCGCCCAGCCGCCGCGCCGCGGCGCGGCTGGGCTTCACCCATGAAGGTGAGTTGCGCGCCCACCTGGTGGTGAAGGGCTGCCGGCGGGACAGCAGCTACTTCTCGATCCTTGATGACGAATGGCCGGCGCGGCGCCAGGCGATCCTGGCCTGGCTGGAGGAGGCCAATTTCGACGCGGTGGGCCGGTCGATAAATTCTCTGCGCGCCGCCCCTTGAATGCTGGAGATTGCCCGTTAATTACAAACAGGCAATCCAACAGAAGGGAAACCGCCATGTCTGACATCGCCGCTACCGAATTGCTGGCCTGGGCCTTGATCGCCGGTGGTCTGATGTATTGGCTGATGACCTGGATGGGGCGGCGCGCCCCCGCGGCGATGGTCGGCGCCGCGCTGGCGGCCCTGGCGGTCAAGAGCGCGCTGATCGAGTTCATCTGACCGGCAGGCGTCACGCAGATGCCACGTTGTTGTAACAGTGGCGGGCTAACCCCAGGGCGTCCTGCCCTGGGGAGATAGAACGATGCGTGCGCTGCTGCTTGCCGCCAGCCTGCTGGCCGGCTCCGTTGGCCCGGCCCTGGCCGACCAGGCCTTTCCGGCGACCCTCGCCGGCCACGCGATCCTGCCCGCCGCCACCTTCGTGGCGCCGCCGGAAGGCGCGCCGCCGGGCTTCGCCACCTCCGGCCGCTTCACCGGCCCGGGCAATGTGCGGGTGGAACAGCGCGGCGCCATCCCCGGCACCACCGGCCCGGCCCCGGCCGGCCGCGGCACCGGCCTGTCGCTGCCCTTCGCCGGCCAGCCGGTACAGGGCTTTTCCGGCATCTCCCCGGTGCGGGGCGAGCCTGGCGCCTATTGGGTGCTGACCGACAACGGCTTCGGCAACCGCCGCAACTCCAGCGACGCGCTGCTCATGTTCCACAAGGTGCGCCCGGACTTCCGCACCGGCCGCGTTGCGGTGGAACGCACCACCTTCCTGTCCGACCCGAACCGGCTGGTGCCCTTCCCGATCACCACCGACCCGTCGAACAGCCGTTTCCTGACCGGCGCCGACTTCGACCTGGAGAGCATGCAGCCGGTGGCCGATGGCTTCTGGTTCGGCGACGAGTTCGGCCCGTATCTGATCAAGACCGACCTGGCCGGCCGGGTGCAGCGCGTCATCAGCACGCGGCTGGACGGCGAGGAAATCCGCAGCCCCGACAACCACGCGCTGCAGGTGCCGGCCAGCCCGGCCGCGCATGTCGCCTTCCGCAGCCAGCGCAGCGGTGGCTATGAGGGCATGGCGCAGTCGCCGGACGGTCGCCGACTGTATGCGCTGCTGGAAAAGCCGCTGCTGACCGCCGCCGGCGCGCCGGAAGGCCGCTTTCTGCGCATCCTGGAGCTGGATACCGCGCGAGCCGAATGGACCGGCCGCAGCATGAAGTACCGCTTCGAGACCCATGGCGCCTCGATCGGCGACTTCAACATGATCGACGACCGCCGCGCGCTGATCATCGAGCGTGACGACGGCGAGGGCGACCCCAGCTTCGCCTGCGCCCAGGGCGCCAACCCGCCGGGCTGCTTCCCGAACCCGGCGCGGTTCAAGCGGGTCTACCTGGTGGATCTCGGCAACCTCGACTCCGAGGGCTTCGTCCGCAAGATCGGCCATATCGACCTGATGGACATCCGCGACCCCAACCGCGTGGCGCGGACCCATGGCGACCGTTCGCCCACCGTGGCGGCCGACGTGTTCCGCTTCCCGTTCTTCACCATCGAGAACGTGCATGTGGTGGACGCCGACCACATCATCGTCGCCAACGACAACAACCTGCCGTTCAGCGCCGGCCGCCGGCTGGGCGACGCCGACAACAACGAGTTCATCCTGCTGCGGGTGCCGGAGCTGTTGCGGGCCCGGTAGGGATGTTGCCGTAGAAGATTGTCGCCAAGTTCCTTCTGCGGCATGTTCAGGGTGAATCGAACCAACGGGTTACCTCATGGCTGCGACCCCTGATGACAGCGTCGGTGCCTTCATCCCCGGGCCGCGGGCCGAGCGGCCCGGCGCGCCCGAGGGAGCGCTGCGCGGACTGACCTTCGCGGTGAAGGACCTGTTCGACGTCGCCGGCGAGGTCACCACCTACGGCAACCCGGACTGGGGCCGGACCCATGGCGTGGCGCCGGCCACCGCGCCGGTGGTGACCAGCCTGTTGCAGGCCGGCGCCGACCTGGTGGGCAAGACCAAGACGGTCGAGCTGGCCTATGGCCTGACCGGAGAGAATGTCTGGCACGGCACGCCGCTCAACCCCGCCGCGCCGGACCGTTTCCCCGGCGGCTCCTCCTGCGGGTCGGCCGCGGCGGTCTCGGCCGGGCTGGTGGATTTCGCGCTGGGGTCGGACACCGGCGGCTCGGTGCGGATTCCCGCCAGCTATTGCGGCGTGTTCGGCATCCGCCCCAGCTGGGGCGCGGTGAACCTGGCCGGCGCCTGTGCCCTGGGGCCGAGCTACGACACCTGCGGCTGGTTCGCGCGCCGGGCCAGCGTGCTGGCCCGGGTGGGCGAGGTGGTGCTGCCGGCGGATAATTGTGGCGGCGGCGGCATTGGGCTGGGCCCGCTGCTGAAGGTGGACGAGGCCTGGATCAACGCCGACCCCGGCACCGCCCGCGCCCTGGGGGCCGGCATGGCCGCGGTGGAAGGGGTGCTGGGCCGCGCCCTGGCGATTGAGCTGGCACCCGAGGGGCTGGCCGCGCTTTACGAGCATTTCCGCTGCGCCCAGTCGGAAGAAGCCTGGGCCACGCTGGGCCGCTGGGTCGAGCAGGCCGGGCCGGCCTTCGGCCCCGGCGTGAAGGAACGCTTCGCCGCGGCGAAGGCGATGGACCCGGCCAAGGCTGCCGCCGGGCGGGCCTTCCGCCGGGTGTTCACCGCGCGGCTGCGGGCGCTGCTGGCCGGTGGCGCCGTGATGGTCTACCCGACCTCGCCGGCTGCGGCGCCGAAGCTGGGCATTTCCCTGGAAGCCCAGAACGCGGTGCGCGAGGCGACCATGGGCGTGACCGCGATTGCCGGGCTGGCCGGATTGCCGGAGGTCACCCTGCCGCTGGGCCGGGTGGATGGCGCGCCGGTCGGGCTTTCGCTGGTGGCGGCGCCGGGGCGGGACCGGCAGTTGCTGGAACTGGCCGTGCAGGTTTCGCGGGGCCTGGGGCTGGCATGATGGGGGCGGCTTCACGGCTGCCCGGTTCTGGTTTAGGCAAGCTTCATGGTCATCCGTGACGCCCAGCCGGCAGACCTGCCGGCCATCACCGCCATCTACGCGCACCATGTGCAGCATGGCACCGGCACCTTCGAGGAGGTGGCGCCCGATGAGGCCGAGATGGCGTCTCGGCTGGCGAAGGTGCAGGACCATGGCTGGGCCTGGCTGGTGGCCGAGCAGGATGGCGAGGTGACGGGCTACGCCTACTACGCCCAGTTCCGCGACCGCAGCGCCTATCGGTTCAGCGCCGAGGACAGCATCTATATCCGCGACGACATCCGCGGCCAGGGCGTGGGCAAGGCGCTGGTGGCGGTGCTGCTGGACCGCGCCGAGGCCGCCGGTTTCCGCCAGATGTTCGCGGTGGTCGGCGACAGCGACAATGTCGGCAGCATCGGGCTGCACATCTCGCTGGGGTTCCGCCAGTGCGGCATCCTGAAGGCGGCCGGGCTGAAGTTCGGCCGCTGGGTGGACGTGGTCTACCTGCAGCGCAGCCTGGGCGGTGGCGACAAGGACGTGCCGGGCTGATCCCAAGGGTCGGGTCCCTGGCAATGGCCGCAGCCCGGCCCTGCCATTGCTTGGCGCTTATTGCTGGTCCTGCTCAGCCAGCTCCCGGGTGTCGGCGTGCTGCCGGGGCTGGCTGGTTTCGGCCAGGTGGACCACGGTCTTCAGCAGCAGGCGTCGCAGCGTGTTGTCGGGAATGCGCTCGAACATGTCGGACAGCGCCAGGCGCTCGATCGCATCGCGGTCGCCGACGCGCAGGATGCCGGCGGTCCAGGCGCCCTGGCGCGGCTGTTCCACGTCGATGCCCTCCAGCAGCTCCGTCACGCTGATCCCGAACACGCAGCACATGGCGTAGAGCACGCTGATGTAGGGCGAACTCTGCCCGTGCTCGTACTTGCCGACCATCTGGATCGACAGGCCGACCTTCTCGGCAACATCGCGCAGGCTCAGGCCGCAGCGCCGGCGGGTGGCGCGCAGGCGCAGGCCGATCTCCACCTGGATCGCCTTGCGTCGCGCCTCGTCGTGCGCCTGCATCGACCCGGACAGGGCGACGATGCATCCGCTGCCGTCGTTACTCATCGGCGGTCCCTGCACGGGTGGACAGCGCCAGGTCGACCACCAGCCAGCGGCGCGCCATGGCGTCGGCACGCGCCAGGGTCACCTCCACCGGACCATGCGCGGCACTGTCCAGGGTGAGGCGCCAGACGCCGCCGGGGCCGGGGCGGGGGAAGGGCCGCGCGGCATCGGGCGGCAGGCGCAGCGCGGCGTGCAGCGCCTCGGCCGTGGCCAGGCCCTCGGCGACGCGCTCGGCCAGGTCGACCAGGTAGGGTTCGGCGGCGCCGGGCGGCAGCATCCGCCGGGCCAGGTTGGCGCGCAGCCGGTCCCAATCCGCCAGGGGCTCCAGGGCGGGCGGGGGTGCCGCGGACAGGGTCTGCTGCAGGTGCCGGGCGGCGAGCAGCGGCGGTGCCAGGATGCCGGCCAGAACCAGGGCCAGCAGGGCGGCCAGGGGCAGCAGCAGCCAGGCGGCGCCAAGCCGGGCGCGAGGTGCCGGGCGCCGCTGCGGGCGGGGTTCCGCCTCCGCCTCGCTGGCCAGCTCATACCAGGCGGCCAGCACGTCCGGCGAGGCGATGCTGAGATAGCGGGGTGCTTGCATGGGCCTGGCCTACCGCGCGGGCCTGGCGACAACCTGCCAGGGCAGCTCGGCCGTTTCGCTCCTGGCCAGGCTGCCGGCGGCGCTGGCGGTGAGCGGCCCGGCGAACCAGAAGCCCTGGCAGGCGGCACAGCCGATCTCGCGGGCCAGCCTGGCATCCTCCGGCGTGGCAACGCCCTCGGCGACGACCTGGCTGCCGCGCGCCTTCGCCATGTCCACGATGGCGCCGAGGAAGGAGCGTTGCCGGGGGCCTTGCTCCTGGGCGGTGAAAAAGGCGCGGTCCAGCTTCACCAGGTCCACATCCAGGTCCATCAGCCGGGTCAGCGCGGACTGGCCGGTGCCGAAGTCGTCGATGGCAAGCTGCAGGCCGAGCCGGCGCAGCGCCGCCAGGTTGTTGGTGGCGCGCTGGTCCAGCAGCGTGGTCTCCGGCACCTCGATGCAGAAATTCGCGGCACTGACCCCGTTGGCCCGGAGCAGGGCACGTACCGCGCTGACCGCCAGCGGGCTGGTCAGCAGGGCGGCGGTGACGTTGATGGCAATGACCAGGCGGGGATTGGCGCTGAGCCAGGGGCGGGTTTGGCTGACGGCCTGCTGCATGACCCAGAAGTCCAGCGTTTCCAGCAGGTTGGCGCGGGCCGCCAGGTCCACCACGCGCAGCGGCGGCACCTGCTTGCCATCCGGCGTGGTCCAGCGCAGCAGGGCTTCGAAGCCGAGGATGGCGCCGGTGGTGGCATCGACCACGGGCTGGTAGTTCAGCGTCAGCCCGGACTGCCGCGCCAGCAGCGCGGCGTGCAGTTGCTCCGCCAGGTCGGCGGCCTCGCCGAGGGGCTGCGGGGCGGTGGCGGGGCCCATGCCGACGGCCGTGGCCGCCAGGGCGGCGGGTTCGGCCATCTTGGCGATGGCGGGCGGGGCCGGGTCCGGCATCGGCAGGGGCCGGTCGGACAGGGTGCGCAGCAGGTTCAGGATGGCGTCGCGGACGGCGGGGGACCGCAGGTCCTGCAGCAGCTGGGCGATCTCCCAGGCCTGCTCCTGCGACCTGATCGATGGCGGCTGGGCGGCGGCGGCCGTCAGGGTAGCGCGGACCCTGTCCTCCACCGGAGGGAAGGGGGGAGGAATGGGCAGCGGCGTCTTCATGGCCGGCGTCGATCCGTTGTGCATGCTCATGTCGCGGCCTTCAGGCCCAAGGACGAGAGTTCAGGCCGAACCGCTTCAGGCGGAATTGGCTGCGTGCCGATTGTTGCGGGCTCGATGAAGTAGATTTGCCGTTCGTGCATGTCGTCGAGAGAAATGTGACAGTATTCGGCGGCGACAAGGTCGGCGACTGTCCTCAGCCGTTCTGCGTGCTCGCGCATCGCCAGGGCTTCAAGTCGCCGGGCGCTGCCAAGCAGGTGAGAGACCGTATCCAGGCCGAATCGACGGATTTCAATGCAGGAACGCACGCTGGGGTTGTATTCAACGGCCGGCGAAACGGTGTGTTTGGAACGGTGAACCAAGGTCACTGCAACTCCCCCGTGCATTATGCCGCGAGCATGCAAGCATGAAATGAGAGTTAGCGCTCGTGTATAATTGTCTTTGGTTCGTGTTTGCACATGGTCGGGGCAGGCGGCCACGTGGCTATACCTATTGTCAGAGATCGGCGATTTTCGCGCATCAGTTTAATATTACGCTTTCGAGCAGTATTGTTTCGCTGAAGGTAATAGAAAAAATTAGACAGAGTTGATGAAAGGGTGTCACGGCGCTGAATTGGTTCATCCGTGGCGCGTCAGCTGGAATGACCGTGTCCAAACCGGTGCAGCGGGCAGGTTCGCGCGGCTGATGCCGGCGTTTCACAAGCTCGCGAGGCAGGTTGTTGTGATGACGGACAGATTCTCGACTGCCGAATTTGACGTCCTCAACCCAGGGTCGCGTCGTGCGACTGCACGCATCAAGGGCGTCGTGCGACTGCACGCCTCAAGGGCGTCGTGCGACTGCACGCCTCAAGGGCGTCGTGCGACTGCAAGCCTCAAGGGCGTCGTGCGACTGCACGTCTCAAGGGCGTCGTGCGACTGCACGCCTCAAGGGCGTCGTGCGACTGCACGCCTCAAGGGCGTCGTGCGACTGCACGCCTCAAGGGCGTCGTGCGACTGCACGTCTCAAGGGCGTCGTGCGACTGCACGCCTCAAGGGCGTCGTGCGACTGCACGCCTCAAGGGCGTCGTGCGACTGCACGCCTCAAGGGCATCTTGCGACAGCACGCCTCCGGGATGGCCCGGAAGCCGCCGGCGTCGCGGGCCTGCGCGGCCTCACAGGTGGGCGGGCGCCCCGCGGCCCCATTCGGCAACAGGCCAGGTCTCGCGCCGCAGGCCGGGCAGCGGCGCCGTCAGCCGCGGGTGACGCTCCAGCTTTCGCGCGTGTTCAGCGTGGCCGGGTCCATGCCCGCGGTGCGCTTGTAGCCCATGATGATGGCTTCCAGCTCGCCCGGCTGGACCACATCCTCCAGCTTGCTGAAGCCCTCGGGCGCGCGTTCATGCACCACATCCATCACCCGGTCCGGGCCGTCGCCGCGATTGGCGGTGACGACGGCTGATGTGGCGGGGCGGCGCAGCGCCTCATAGCTGGCCAGGCCGGCCTGCCAGCCCGGTTGCGTCGCCAGCTCGCGGGCCAGGATGCGCGCATCCAATATGGCCTGGGAGGCGCCGTTGGAGCCGATCGGGTACATCGGGTGGGCGGCGTCGCCCAATAGCGTTACCCGGCCCTGGGTCCACCAGGGCAGCGGGTCCCGGTCCACCATGGGGAATTCGTAGACCGCCTCGGTGCCGCGGATCAGCGCCGGCACGTCCAGCCAGCCGAAATTCCAGCCCTGGAACAGCGGCAGGAAGTCGCTGATCTGGCCCTGGCGATTCCAGTCCTCCCGCGCCCAGGTGGCGTCGGTGGGGAAGCGCTGCTCGGCGATCCAATTGATGATGCTGCGGCCGTCACCTGTACGGCCAATGGGGTAGCAGACGAATTTCCGGTCGCGATGGCCGGCCTGCACCATGCTGGCGCCGGTCAGGTAGGGCGGCGCCACGCTGACCGCGCGCCACAGCAGGGCACCGCCCCATTTCGGCGGCCCCTCGGTGGGGAAGAACTGGGCGCGCACCGCGCTGTGGATGCCATCCGCCGCCACCAGCACGTCGCCGTGGGCCAGGCTGCCATCCAGGAAGCGGGCGGAGACGCCGAGGCCGTCCTGCTCGAAGCCCACCAGCCGGCGGCCGGCCTGCACCCGGGCGGCGCCGAGGCGCTGGGTCGCGGCTTCCCACAGCATCACCTGCAGGCGGCCGCGGTGGATACTGTATTGCGGCCAGTGGTAGCCGGCGGCCAGGCCGCGGGGCTCCTTCCAGATGACCTGGCCGAAGCGGTTGGCGTAGACGAATTCCTGCGTCGCCACGCCGATGGCGGCCAGCTGCTCACCCAGGCCGAGTTCGATCAGCTCCCGCACGCTGTGGGGTTGCAGGTTGATGCCGACACCGAGCGGGCGGACCTCCGGCGTTGCCTCATGCACCTCGCAGTCGATGCCGGCGGCGTGCAGCGACAGTGCCGTGACCAGGCCGCCGATGCCGCCGCCCGCGATGATGACCTTCATGCTGCCTGCCCTCCCGGTTTGCGGCACCGGAATGCCGCGGCCGGTTGCCGGGGGCAACGGGCCGCAATGTCAATCTTCGGGAAAGCCGACGAAGCTGTAGCCGCGGTTGCGGATGGCGACGATGCATTCCCCGCCGCGCCGCCGGCCGATCTTGCGGCGAATCTGGTAGACCATGCTGTCCAGCGAGCGGTCATTGGGCTGGTAGTCGCGCCCCTGTACCGCGCGGGCCAGCGTCTCGCGCGCCACCGGCTCCCCGGGGGTGCGGCTGAGCAGGGCAATGAAGTCGAATTCGGTGGCGGTCAGCCGAACGATCACCCCATCCGGCCGATGCAGCAGGCGCTGGCTCACCTCCAGCCGCCAGCCGTGCAGTTGCACGGCCTGGGCCGCGGGCGCGGGGGAAGCGGCCGGGGCGTGCTGGGGCTCCCGTGGGTGGTGGTGGCTGCGCGGCCCGCGGGCGCGGCGCAGATGCGCGCGGATTCGCGCTGCCAGCTCGCTGCCGGAGACCGGCTTCACCAGGCAGTCATCGGCGCCCAGCTCCAACGCCACGATCCGGTCGATCTCGGCGCGCTGGTTCAGCAGCAGGATGATCGGCACCTGGGTCCGGCCGCGCAGCTCCGGCAGGTTGTTGAGCACGTTCAAGCCAGCCAGGTGGTGGCCGACGACGATGGCTTCCGGCGCGCTGCCGGCCAATTGGCGCTGCAGGCCGGCCCAATCCGCCACGATGCTGCCGGCGATGCCGTTCTGGGCCAGGGCCTCGGCGAATTGCGCCGCCAGGGCGGTGTCGTCGTCCGCGATGATCACGGAGGCGACGGATGTGCCCGTCTTGGGTGCGAAAATCTGGGCAGCATTGCTGTCCATGGTTCTGGAACCGTCCTGAAGCCTGCGAGAATGTGAGCCAATCGCTCACAAGTTTGTCATCGAAATTAACCACGATCAGTTTACCGAGTCGAGTCCGCGTTCTGATCGGTCAAGCCGGCATTCCGCGCCGCAGATGCGGTCCGCAGCGGCGCGTCGCCATGCTCGGCAAAGGGTTAACGATCGCCTCTTCACACGGCGAGTTAACGACCCTCGGGCGGCACGAATTTTTTGCGGAGGATCAATCTGGGGCGGATGTCGCCATTTTGGCGCAATTCCCAGGTGGCGATCCTTCAGCCCGCCGGAGTGGCCGCGTCACTCCCCTGGTTGCCTCAGGAAGCCGGACATTGGCTGAGCACTTGTGGGGAAGTGCCGCTGAACTGAAGTAATCATTGGCGAGATACTTGCATCAAAAAGCATATGTATATTCACATTCGCACAGTTTTTTTAAAAAATCCTTTGTGGCCAGCTCAAGGCGAATCGATTGATAACGAACATCAACTTGATGTCGGCATTGCCGCTGTCGTTACGTGTTCCGTCTTGTCTGCCCCGGTTCGACCGTGGTGACCCAGGCGCGGCGATGGCGTGGCGGAATCCGTCATCGGTGGCGGCTTTGCCGCGGCCTGGTCATGCCGACCAGGTCCGCGGTGGGGGCGCCGCTTCCCGCCATTGCCTATCCATTCATTGCTTTTGATGAGGCCGAGTCATGAAGAAGAACAGCAACCGCAAGCCTCGGCCGCAGCAGTACAACAAGCGCCAGCGCCGGTTGCTGCCCGCGGTCGCCACCATGCTGGTGCTGGGCGCGCCCCTGGCGGCGCAGGCCCAGCCGACCATTCTGAACGGCGGCGAAAGCCTGACCGGCGCGCTGAACGGCGGCGGCACCCAGTCCGGCTACATGCTGCTGACCGGGTCGGCCACCGTCAGCAACGCGGTCGTGTCCAACTACGTGACGCGCGGTGGCAATGGCAGCGGCGGCGGTGCCGGCCTGGGCGGCGCGTTCTTCGTCAACGAGGGCGCCAGCCTGACGCTGAACAACGTCACCTTCATCGGCAACACGGTCTGGGGCGGCAATGGCGGCACCCCCGGTCTGCTGACGGGTGGTAGCCTGAACGGGCTGACCACCACCCAGGCCGCGGCGGGCGCCAACGGCACGAAGATCGACGACAACTTCGTCAAGTTCGGTGACGGCGGCGGCAACGGCATGCCGGGCACCATCGGCTTCAACGGCACCAACGGCACCACCAACATGCAGGCCGGCGGCGTCGGCGGTTCGGGCGGCACCGGCCAGGAAGGCTGGAGCACCAACCCGGCGCTGATCCAGGCCACGGTGCAGACCAGCCTGGCGCTGGCCTCCGCGCTGCTGCACCTGGGCGCGGCCACCGCGGTGGCGGCCGGCGATTGCGGCAATCCCTTCACGCTGTCGGGCTGCCCGGGCAACCTGGCCGAGGCCGCCGCGACGGTCATCGACATCGTCAATGCCACCGTGGACGTGGCGACGGCCGCGACCCAGCTGGGCATCTGGCAGGCTTCCAGCACCGCCGGCACGGTGGGCTATGGCGGTGACGGCGGCACCGGCGGCAATGGCGGCAACGGCGCCTTCGGTGCCGGCGGCGGCGCCGGCGGCAATGGCGGCCATGGCTCGGATGGCGGCGGCGCGGCGCATGACGGCTTCGGCGGCGGCGGCGGCACCGGTGGCATCGGCGGCTTCGGCGCTGGCGGTGGCTCGGGCGGCGATGGCGGCACCTCGGCCTACATCATCGGCGCGGCGGGTGGCGGCGGCGGCGCCGGCTGGGGCGGTGGCGCCGGCAGCTCGGGCTCCGGGCTGTCCCTGGTCGCCGCGGATGATGGCGGTGGCGGTGGCGGTGCGGCGCTGGGTGGCGCGATCTTCGTGCGTGAAGGCGGCACGCTGACCATCACCGGCAATGCCCGGTTCGTCGGCAACAACACCTTCGGCGGCAACAGCGCCAATGGCGGCGCGGTGGGCGACTATGCCGGCACCGACATCTTCGCGATGCACGGCTCCACCATCATCTTCGACCCCGGCACCGGCAACCGGATCGAGTTCATCGGCGGGGTGAACTCGCCCTCGTTGATCGCCGACGACACCAAGGGCAAGGACTATGCCGGCGCCGAGCTGACGGCGGGCGACGGCGCGATCGTGCAGATCCGCAGCGGCCTGGTCATCATCAGCGGCCTGACCTCCTATTCCGGCGAGACCCAGCTGCAGGGCGGCGTGCTGCGGGCGGATGAGGGCACCGGGCTCTCCACCTACAGCAACCTGAACTTCAGCGGCGGCATCCTGGAGACGACGGGCGACTTCATCCGCGTGCTGGGCACCCAGCCGACCTTCGTGCAGTGGACCGGCTCGGGCGGCTTCTCGGCCAAGGGCGGCGACCTGAACGTGAACCTGGATGGCGGCCGCGAGCTGACCATCGGCGTGGGCGGCTTCGGCATTGCCGGCGCGGCGCTGCTGTTCGGCACCCAGTGGTCGGACAGTGCGGTCCATTGGGCCAATGCCATCAACAACAATGGCAATGACCTGAACATCCTGGCCACCGCCAACACGTCCAACGCCGACAACGGCTTTGCCACCGCCAACATCAACACCACCTTCATGGACGGCGCCATCCGCGGCAGCGGCGGGCTGAACATCAACGACGCCACGCATACCGGCACCGTGGTGCTGACGGCGGTGAACACCTATACGGGTGTCACCAACATCAACAACGGCCTGGTCAAGCTGACCGGGGATGGCAGCATCGCCAACTCCGTGCAGGTCAACGTGCTGGCCGGCGCGACCTTCGACTTCGCCGACGCAAATGCCGACGTCTCGCTGAAGTCGCTGGGTGGCGGCGGCAACGTGGTGATGGGCGACAACAGCCTTACCCTGACCGCGGCGGCCGGCACCTTCGGCGGCGTGCTGTCCGGCAATGGCGGGCTGACCATCGCGGCCGGCACCGAGACGCTGACCGGCACCAACACCTATACCGGCCTGACGGACGTGCAGGCCGGCGCCAGGCTGAACCTGACCGGCACCGGCAGCATCGCCACCTCGGCCGGGGTGAATGTTGATGGCACCTTCGACATCAGCGGCACCTCCGCCGGCGCGCGGATCACCACGCTGAGCGGCGCGGGCAGCGTGGTGCTGGGCAGCCAGCGGCTGACCCTGACCGCGGCGGACGACACCTTCGACGGCGTAATCAGCGGCGCGGGCGGCATCACCGTGGCGGCGGGCACCGAGACGCTGACCGGCACCAACACCTTTACCGGCCGCACCATCATCAACACCGGCGCGCAGCTGAATCTGTCGGGCACCGGCAGCGTAGCGACCTCGGTGGGGGTGACCGCGAACGGCACCTTCGACATCTCCGCCACCACGGCGGGGGCGCGGATCATCACGCTGGACGGCAATGGCCGCGTGGTGCTGGGCAGCCAGCGGCTGACCCTGACCAACGCCAGCGAGACCTTCAACGGCGTGATCAGCGGCGCGGGCGGGATCACCGTGGCGGCGGGCACCGAGACGCTGACCGGCACCAACACCTTCACCGGCCGCACCATCATCGACACCGGCGCGCAGCTGAACCTGTCGGGCACCGGCAGCGTGGCGACCTCGGTGGGCGTGACCGCGAACGGCACCTTCGACATCTCCGCCACCTCGGCGGGGGCGCGCATCATCACCCTGGATGGCGCCGGCAGCGTGGTGCTGGGCAACCAGCGGCTGACCCTGACCAATGCCAGCGAGACCTTCACCGGCGTGATCAGCGGCGCGGGCCGCATCACCGTGGCCGCGGGCCATGAGACGCTGACCGGCACCAACACCTTCACCGGCCGCACCATCATCGATACCGGCGCCACGCTGAACCTGACCGGCACCGGCAGCGTCGCCACCTCGGTGGGTGTCACCGCCAATGGGTTGTTCGACATCAGCGGCACCACCGCGGGCGCCAGCATCATCACGCTGGACGGCAACGGCACCGTGGCGCTGGGCGCGCAGCGGCTGACGCTGACCAATGCCAGCGAGACCTTCAACGGCGTCATCAACGGCACCGGCGGCGGGATCACCGTGGCCGCGGGCACCGAGGGGCTGACCGGCACCAACACCTTCACCGGCCGCACCATCATCAACAGCGGCGCGCAGCTGAACCTGATCGGCACCGGCAGCATCGCCACCTCCTCGGGCGTGACCGACAACGGCACCTTCGACATCAGCGCCACCACGGCGGGCGCCAGCATCAAGACGCTGGACGGCAATGGCAGCGTGGTGCTGGGCAACCAGCGCCTGACCCTGACCGCGGCCAGCGAGACCTTCAACGGCGTCATCAGCGGCGTCGGCGGCGGGATCACCGTGGCGGCGGGCACCGAGACGCTGACCGGCACCAACACCTTCACCGGCAGCGCCATCATCGACAGCGGCGCGCAGCTGAACCTGACGGGCACCGGCAGCATCGCCACCGCGTCCAAGGTGACCAACAACGGCACCTTCGACATCAGCGGCACCACGGCAGGCGCCAGCATCAAGTCGCTGGACGGCAACGGCACCACCACGCTGGGCGACCAGGCGCTGACCTTCACCAACGCCTTCACCACCTTCGCCGGCGTCATCCAGGGCACCGGCCCGATCAACGTGACCGGCGGCAACCAGGGGCTTTCGGGGGTCAACACCTTCTCCGGCCTGACCACCATCGCCGGCGGCGCCACGCTGTCGCTGATCGGCACCGGCGGCATCTCCAGCTCCTCCAAGGTGGTGGACCACGGCACCTTCGACATCTCCGCCACCACGGCGGGGGCGCGCATCCAGAACCTCTCGGGCGATGGCAGCGTGGTGCTGGGCAACCAGAACCTGACCATCACCAGCCCGAGCGGCAGCTTCGAGGGCGTGGTCAGCGGCGTCGGCGGCAGCCTGTCCTTCACGTCGGGCAGCTACACGCTGAACGGCGCCAACACCTACACCGGCGGCACGCTGGTGCAGAACAGCGTGCTCAGCGTCTCCAACGACGGCAACCTGGGCGGCGTGGCCGGCGCGCTGACCATGAACAACGGCACGCTGACCAACCTGTCCTCCACGCTGAACCTGGCCCGCAACATCGTGCTGACCGGCCAGGGCACGCTGAACACGGCGCTGAACGTCATCAACGCCAGCGGCAACATCTCCGGCGCCGGGCTGCTGGTGGCGGATGGCGGTGGCCGGCTGAACCTGACCGGCAACAACTCCGGCCTGACCGGCGGCATCAAGGTCATCAACCACACCACGCTGGGTGCGAATTCGGACGCCGCGCTGGGTGCTCCCAACGCGCCGCTCATCATCGAGAGCGGCAAGCTGGTGGCCACCGGCAGCTTCAGCACCACCCGGCCGATCACGGTGGGCGTGGATGGCAGCATCGACAGCAACGGCAACTCGCTGGGGCTGAACACGCCGATCACGCTGGTCAGCCCGACCGGCGGCACGCCGATCACGCTGGCGCTGACCGGCTCGGCCGCCATCACCGGGCCGTGGACGGTGGACGTGAGCGGCCTGCACGTCAACTCCACCGCCGACCTGCACGGCGTGGGCGTGGTGGGCGTGCCCACCTTCATCACCGGCAGCCTGTCGCCGGGCAACAGCCCGGGCACCATGGTGTTCACCGCGCCGGTGACGCTGACCTCCACCGCCACGTTGAACATCGACATCGACGGCGCCGGCACTGCCAACGGCGCGGGCAACTACGACCGCGTGGTGGTGATGGGCGCGGCCAATACCTTCACCGCCGCCGGCGATCTTGTTCTTCGGCTGCGCGGCATCGCCGGCGACGCCACCAACACCTACACCCCGCCCGTCGGCACCGCCTTCCAGGTCGTCGTGGCGCAGGGCGGCGTGCTCGGGACCTTCAACCCGATCGCGCAGCCGACCAGCGGCCTGCTGACCGGCAGCCGGCTGGACGTGCTGTACCAGGCCCAGACCATCACGGTATACGCCACGCCGGCCAACTACCAGAACCTGACGCCGTTCAATGTCGGGCTCTCGGCCAACCAGTACTCCACCGCCGGGTCGCTGAACGCGCTGCGGCCGGTGCCGGGCGTGCGGACCAATGTGGATGCGACCTACGCGCTGGGCCGGATCTTCACCCAGACCCCGCAGGCCCTGCCGAGCGTGCTGGACCACCTGGGCGGCACCGCCTATGGCGACGCGCTGTTGGCGGGCGTGGAGCGCAGCCGGATGTTCGGCGGCGCCATCTCCGACCAGATGGAGGCCCGCCGCGGCGGTGTGCTGGGCGCCAAGTCCGAAGTGGCGAAGGGCGATGGCTACTCCGCCTGGCTGACCGCGCTGGGGCAGACCTATCGGGTCGGCGCCGGCTCGGCCACCGCCTTCCACTCCGGCGCCGGTGGCGTCGCGGTGGGTGCCGACATGAAGGTCAAGGACCAGGGCCTGGTCGGTGTGGCCGCCGGCTTCACCAGCGGCAATGTCAGCTCCCCGGCCACGGGCGGGACGGTTGGCCTGGATACGATGCACCTGGTGGCCTATGGCAGCTGGAACTTCGCCAGCGACTACTTCATCGACGGCCAGCTGGGCACCACCCGGGGCGACGTGATGGCGCGCCGCAACCTGGGCGTGGTCGGGCTGACCGCGAAGGGCCATGGCGAGGGCTGGGGCGTCAACGGCAGCGCCATGGTCGGCGCCCGCTACGAGGTCTCCGGCATCCGCCTGCAGCCGGAGTTCGGCTTCCGCTTCGACGAGATGGGTCGCGGTGCGCTGACCGAAACCGCCGGTGGCGCGGTCTCGCTGGCGGTGCGGTCCGACAGCGCGACCAGTGCCCGGGCGATCCTCGGCATTCGGGCGCAGACCAGCTTCGACCTGGGCGATGGCTACGGCCTGAGCCCGAATGCGCGGCTGCACTACGCCCATGAACTGGCCGACGACACCACGCGGACGACGGCCAACTTCACCGGGGCGCCCAGCGCCGCCATGGTCAATACCTCGGCCAAGGCGGGGCGGGATGCCGGCATCGTCGGCGTCGGCGCCAGCCTGAGCATGCCCTACGGCATCGCGGCCTACGCCAACTACGCGGCGGAGGTGCGGCGCAACGTCACCGGCCAGGCCTTCACCGGCGGCTTCCGGTTCAACTGGTAGTCCGGCAGCCGCCCGGCAACCGGCCCGCCACGCCATGGCCCGCATGCTGCTGACCGCCCTGGTATTGCTGTTGGCCCTGGCCGGCACCGGCCAGGCTCAGCCGCGGCCGGCGCCGCAACCGAACCAGGCACCGGTGCCCGACCGCACCAGTGCCCAGTTCGGCGACTGGGCGCTGAGCTGCATGGGCGCCTCGGCGGCCCGTCAGTGCGAGCTGACGCAGACGGTGCAGGACCGGCAGCGGCAGCAATCCGCCGTGGTCGGCTTCGCCAGGGCGGTGAATGACCAACCGCCGAAGCTGGCGGTGCGGGTGCCCGGTGCCATCCTGGTGGCGACGCCGCTGCGGGTGGTGCTGGAGCCGACCGAGACGCTGGTGCTGCCGTTCCGGGTCTGCGGCCCAAGCGGCTGCGTGGCCGAGCTGGAACTGCGCGACGAGGCCATGCTGCGTCGGCTGCAGGCCCGCCCGGCAGACCGGCCGGCGCGCGTGGTCTGGCGCGACGCCGGCAACAACGAAGCCTCCTTCAACCTTTCCTTCCGCGGCTTTGCGGCGGCGCTAGACGCGCTGGCGCGGGAAGCCCGCTAGCACCCGGCATCGGGGGCGGCGCACCAACACAAGGGTTTGCCCATGTCCGTCCAGGGACCCGTGATCTTCGCCGCGACGAGCAGCACGCTCGGCACCGAGCTGTACACCACCGACGGCACCGCGATCGGCACCGTGCTGGTGGCCGACATCAACCCGGCCGGCAGTTCGAACCCCAGCGGCTTTGCCACGCTCGGCACCCGGGCGCTGTTCGGGGCCAATGGCGGCAACGGCATCGGCCGTGAGGTCTACATCACCGACGGCACCGCCGGCGGTACCACGCTGCTGAAGAACATCAACGCCGCCAGCCCGCTGACCAGCAGCACCAACCTGACGGTCGCCGGCACCGTGGTGCTGTTCATGGTGGATGACGGCAGCGGCACCGGGAATCAGCTGTGGGAGAGCGATGGCACCGCCGGCGGGACGCGCCAGGTCGGCACCACCACGTTCAGTCTGGGTTTCGGCGGCCTCAGCGCGGCCGCGCTGGGCAGTTTGACCATTTTCAGCGCC
This sequence comes from uncultured Rhodospirillales bacterium, assembly GCA_903835235.1. Taxonomy (GTDB): domain Bacteria; phylum Pseudomonadota; class Alphaproteobacteria; order Acetobacterales; family Acetobacteraceae; genus CAIMOR01. The sequence continues at coordinate 119,816 of CAILMF010000026.1, read as the reverse complement.
GATGGCGGCGACGGCTCCGGCAGCGAGCTGTGGGGCCATGTCGTTGGCGGCGGCGCCAGCCGGATCAGCGACATCAACTCGGGCAACGCAGGGTCCGCCCCGACCGGGCTGACCAAGCTGGGCAGCAAGGTCATCTTCGCCGCCGATGATGGCTCCAGCGGCACCGAGCTGTGGGCCACCGACGGCATCCTCTCGACGCGGCTGAAGGACATCAACCCCGGCAGCAGCGGCAGTGCACCCGCGGGCTTCGTCGTCTCCGGCAGCCTGGCCTTCTTCCAGGCGAATGACGGTACCAACGGCGCCGAGCTGTGGGCCACCAACGGCACCGCTGGCGGCACCGTGCTGGTCAAGGACATCAACAGCGGCAGCGGCAGTTCCAGCCCCTCCGCCATCGCCGCCCTCAGCGGCGGCCGGGTGGTGTTCTCGGCCAATGACGGCAGCACCGGCGCGGAACTCTGGGTCTCCGACGGCAGCGCCGGTGGCACCACGCTGGTCAAGGACATCAATGCCGGGACGCTCGGCTCCAGCCCCGCCGGCTTCGTCACGCTGGGCAGCCAGGTGCTGTTCCAGGCGAATACGACGACGGGCGGCACCGAGCTGTGGACCACCGACGGCACCGCCGGCGGCACGACGCTGCTGAAGGACATCAACACCGGCTTCGGCTCCTCCAGCCCCAGCCTGCTGGCAGTGCTGGGCAGCAAGGCGGTGTTCCGCGCCGCCGATACCGCGCATGGCACCGAGCTGTGGGTGACGGACGGCACCGCCGGCGGCACCGCGCTGCTGGCAGACATCGCGACCGGCGCCACCTCCTCCAGCATCACCGGCCTGGTCTCGCTGGGCAGCAAGGCGGTGTTCGCGGCCAATGACGGCACCAACGGCACCGAGCTGTGGGTGACCGATGGCACCACCGCCTCGCTGCTCAAGGACATCAACGCCGGCAGCGGGTCCTCCACGCCGGTTTCGCTGATGCTGCTGGGCAGCAAGGTGGTGTTCCTGGCCAATGACGGCAGCACCGCCGGCTATGCGCTGTGGAGCACCGACGGCACCGCCGGCGGCACCACGAAGGTCACCGAGATCAACGCCGGCGGCGCCGGCTCGGCCCCCTTCGGCTTCACCACCATCGGCAGTCGCGTGGTGTTCCAGGCCGCCGAGGCGAGCCACGGCACCGAGCTGTGGAGCACCGATGGCACCGCCGGCGGCACCACCATGGTGCTGGACATCAATCCCGGCAGCGCCAGCTCCGGCCCCTCCGGCTTCACCAAGCTGGGCAAGGTGCTGTTGTTCCAGGCCAGCGACGCCACGCATGGCGGGGAGCTGTGGAGCACGGACGGCACCGCCGGCGGCACCCGCCTGGTCAAGGACATCATCGCCGGCAGCACGGGCAGCTTCCCGGGTGGCTTCGCGGTCATCGGCAACCAGGCGCTGTTTTCCGCGCGTGAGACCGCCAGCGGCTTCGAGCTGTGGACCACCGACGGCACCGAGGCCGGCACCAGCCTGCTGAAGGACATCAACCCGGGCACCGGCTCCTCCAGCCCGACCAACCTGACCGTGCTGGGCAACAAGGTGGTGTTCCAGGCCACCGGCAGCAGCGCCACCGGGGCCGAGCTGTGGGTCTCCGACGGCACTGCCGGCGGCACCGTCATGCTGGGCGACCTGTTCGCCGGGCCGACCTCCTCCGGCGCCGCCGGCTTCACCGTGCTGGGCAACAAGCTGGTGTTCCGCGCCGCCGACAGCAGCACCACCGGGGGCGAGCTCTGGACCTCCGACGGGACCGAGGCCGGCACCACGCTGCTGAAGGACATCAACCCGGGCAGCGGCACCTCCAACGCCGCCGGCTTCGTCTCGATCGGCGGCGGCAAGGTGCTGTTCCAGGCCGATAACGGCACCAACGGCGTCGAGCTCTGGGTCAGCGACGGCACCGCGGGCGGCACCGCCCTGGTCAAGGACATCAACACGGGCGCCACCGGCTCCAGCCCCACGGGCATCGTGGCGCTGACGGGCAAGGGGCTGTTCGTGGCCGATGACGGCAGCCATGGCGCGGAGCTGTGGGTCAGCGACGGCACGGCCGGCGGCACCAGCCTGGTCAAGGACATCAACGGCACCGCCAGCGGGTCCGGCGTTTCCGGCTTGGCGGTGGTGAACGGCAAGGCGGTCTTCGCCGCCAATGACGGCGTGGCCGGCAACGAGGTCTGGGTCAGCGACGGCACCGGGGCCAATACCCTGCTGCTGAAGGACATCAACGCCGGGGCGGCGAACTCCAATGCCGCCAACTTCACGCTGCTGGGCACCCAGCTGCTGTTCACCGCCACCAGCGCCACCAGCGGCACCGAGCTGTGGACCACGGATGGCACCAGCGCCAATACCAGCCTGCTGAAGGACATCGTCACCGGCTCCGGCAGCTCCAGCCCCTCCAGCTTCGTGGTGATGGGCAGCAAGGCGGTGTTCCAGGCCACCAGCGGCAGCATCGGCGCCGAGCTGTGGGTGACGGACGGCACCGCCGGCGGCACCAGCCTGGTGAAGGACATCAACCCGGGCTTCCTCGGCTCCGGCATCGCCGGGCTGACCGCGCTGGGCAGCAAGGCGATCTTCCAGGCCAATACCAGCCAGACCGGGGCCGAGCTGTGGGTGACGGACGGCACCGCCGGCGGCACCTCCATGCTGGCCGACATCTACCCCGGCGTCGTCGGCTCCAACCCGAATGGCTTTGCCGTCATCGGCAGCCAGGCCGTCTTCGCCGCCAACCAGGGCCAGGACTCCGGGACCGAGCTTTATGTCACCGATGGCACCGCGGGCGGCACCAAGCTGGTCAAGGACATCAACGAAGGCAGCAGCGGCTCCGGCCCGACGCAGTTCGTCGCGCTGGGCAGCAAGGCGTATTTCGTCGCCACCGATGAGTTCAAGAATGGCCCGCAGCTGTGGGTGACCGATGGTACCGAAGGCGGTACCAGCATGGTCAAGCAGATCGGCGCCGGCATCAACGGCGCCAGCATCACGCGTCTCAGCGTGGCCAACGGCAAGCTGTTCTTCCAGGCCGATGCCGGCACCGCCCATGGCATAGAGCTGTGGAGCACGGACGGCACCGCCGGCGGCACCCAGCTGATCAAGGACATCCGGCCGGGCGCGGATGACAGCAACCCCGGCGGCTTCGTCGTCCTCAACGGCAAGGTGCTGTTCTACGCCGATGACGGCAGCCACGACGTGGAGCTGTGGGCGAGCGACGGCACCGCGGGCGGGACGGTGCTGCTGAAGGATATCGGCAGCGGCGGCTCGGGCTTTCCCTACCAGCTGACGGTGCAGGGCGACCATGCGGTGTTCGGCGCCAGTGCCGATGGCGAGCACTTCGAGCTGTGGACCACCGATGGCACGGCGGGCGGCACGCAGCAGATCTCGGCCATCAATCTCGCCGGTGATGCCGGGTCCATCCCCAACGGCTTTACCGAGCTCAGCAACCTTTCGGCGGCGCTGACCAGCGACACCGGGCTGAGCGGCAACGACAACGTCACCAACAGCCAGGCGCTGACGGTGTCGGCGCGCAGCGAAGCCACCATTTTCGGCCCAAGCGTCTTCGACGTACGGGTCAAGGAGGGCGGCTCGACGCTGGCGACCAACTCGCTCGTCGGCGGTGGCACCACCAGCTTCGCCCTGGCCGCGCTGGCGGATGGCAACCACCACCTGGTGGTCGAGACCTACAGCCTGCTCGGCGTCCTGACCAATAGCATCGCCATCGACTTTACGCTGGACAAGGTGGCGCCGGCGCTGGCCGCCAGCCTGACGACCGATAGCGGCACTTCCGCGGTGGATGGGCTGACCAACGACCCGACCGTGGGCGGCACCGCCGAGGTTGGCGCCATGCTGACCATCAAGGACGGCAGCACCACGTTGGGCAGCCTGGTGGTGGGCGCCGGCGGCAGCTGGACCTACACGCCGACCGGTCTGGCGCAGGGCGCGCATACGCTGGACATCACCGCCGCCGACCTGGCCGGCAACAGCACGGTGGCGCATGTCGGCTTCACGCTGGATACGGTGGTGCCGGGCAAGCCGACGACGCCGCTCGTTGCCCCGGCCACCGATACCGGCGCCCTGGCCGATGGCCACACCGCCGACATCACGCCAACGCTGACCGGCACGGCGGAGCCGGGCAGCTTCGTGGTGCTCAAGGACGGCGCCACCACGCTGGGCAGCCCGACCTTGACGGTCGGCAATACCTGGAGCATCGACAGCAGCATCCTGTCGCACGGGCTGCACAGCCTGACCGTTACCGCCATCGATGCCGCCGGCAACAGCTCCGTCGCCTCCGACCCGCTGGCGCTGACCATCGACACCGCGCTGGGCCGCGACTTCGCCGGCAGCGGCCGCGACGCCATCCTGTTCCGCGCCGATGATGGCACCGAATGGCAGTGGCAGACCGACGGCAGCACCGTCACCGCCCAGGGCGGCGGCGCGGTGGACCTGGCCTGGAGCATCGCCGGCACCGGCGACTTCAATGGCGACGGCCGGGCCGACATCCTCTGGCACCATAGCGATGGCAGCACCTACATCTGGGAGATGAACGGCACCACCATCATCGGCCAGGGCGGGCCAGGGCTGGTGGACCCGGCGTGGAGCATCATCGCCGTCGCCGACTTCACCGGGGAAGGCCTCAGCGACATCCTGTGGCGCCATGCCGGGGACAATGCGCTGTGGCTGTTCCAGATGAACGGCACCACCAACACCGGCGGCGGGCCGATCGGCAACCTGCCGGGCGCGCCGTGGAGCGTTGTCGGCGCCGCCGACCTGACCGGCAATGGCAAGGCCGACATCATCTGGCAGAACAGCGCCAGCGGCGAGTTCTACGCCTGGTCCATGAACGGCGTGAACCTGCTGGCGCAGGGCACGCTGGGCACCGGCGGCGGCACCACGCCGACCGACTGGCACCTGGCCGGCACCGGCGACTTCAACCACGACGGCCATGCCGACCTGCTGCTGCGCAATGCCAGCAGCGGCGCGCTGCAGCTGTGGGAGATGGCCGCCAGCGGGCTGGGCCACAACTCGCTGGTGGTCTCCAACCCCGGCACCGACTGGGCGATCCAGGCGCTGGGCGACTACAACGGGGATGGCAATGCCGACATCCTGTGGCGCAACAGCACCACCGGCGAGATCTACGACTGGCTGATGCAGGACAACACCATCATCGGCCAGCACAGCTTCGGCAACCCGGGCGCAGTGTGGCACGTGGTCGGCTGACGCCGGGGGGCTGAACCGCTAGCTTGCCGCCTTCACGGGGGCGGCGGCGATGGACAGCACCACCAGGCACCTGGCCGCGCTGCATCGGCGCGGCCTGCTGCGCGGCGCCACCGCGCTGGCGGCGCTGGCCGTGGTGCAGCCAGGCGCCAAGGCGCAGGCAGTGGCGGGCGGCCTGTTCAGCCTGGGCGTGGCCAGCGGCGACCCGCTGCCGGATGGCCTGGTGCTGTGGACCCGGCTGGCGACGGCACCGCTGGGACCCGGTGGCGGCATCGGCTTGGCGGGCATCCCGGTTGGCTGGGAACTGGCCGAGGATGCCGGCTTCCGTCGCGTCGTGCAGTCCGGCGCCGCCGAGGCGCGGGCCGAGGCCGGGCACAGCGTGCATGTCGAGGTCTCCGGGCTGAAGCCGGGGCGGCATTACTGGTATCGCTTCACCGCGCAGGGCCAGCGCAGCGCCATCGGGCGCAGCCGCACCGCGCCGGCGGCCGGCAGCGCGCAGCCGGTGCGCTTCGTCAATGCCGGCTGCCAGATGTACGAGCACGGCCACTTCACCGCCTGGCGCCACATCGCCGCGGAGGCGCTGGACTTCGTGTTCCACTATGGCGACTACATCTATGAATATGCCGAGGTGCCGCCGGGTGAGCGGCGCTGGGGCCGCGAGGTGCGCCGCCATGTCGGCGGCGAGACGGTGCTGCTGGACGAATATCGCCGCCGCTACGCGCAATACCACGCCGACCCGGACCTGCAGGCGGCGCATGCGGCGCATCCGTTCGTCGCCAGCTTCGACGACCATGAGGTGCGGAACAACTGGGCCGGCGACCATAGCGCCACGCAGGGGTTCGATGCCGCCTTCCTGCTGCGCCGCGCCGCCGCCTTCCAGGCCTGGTTCGAGAACATGCCGGTGCGCCGCACGCTGCGGCCGCGCGGGCCGGCCATGGTGCTGCATCGGCGCTTCGGCTTCGGCGGTGTGCTGGACCTGCATGTGCTGGACACCCGGCAATACCGCGACCCGCAGCCCTGCAATGACGGCTTCCGCGCGCCCTGCGCGGCTGTGGCGCGGCCAGATGCGCAGATGCTGGGCGCGGCGCAGGAGCAATGGCTGCTGGACGGCGTGGCGCGCTCCGGCGCTGCCTGGCAGGTGCTGGGCCAGCAGGTGATGATGCTGCAACGCCGCCGCGGCAGCACGCTGAACATGGACGCCTGGGACGGCGCCCCCGCCGCGCGCGCCCGGCTGCTGGCGGGGCTGGCGGAACGTCGCGCCAATGCGGTGGTGCTGACCGGGGACGTGCATTCCGCCTGGGCTGGCGAGCTGCGGCTGAACCCGGACGACCTGGCCAGTGCGGCGGTGGCGACCGAGTTCGTCGGCACCAGCATCACCAGCGGTGGCGATGGCAGCCCGGGCGGGGCGGAGAGCATCCTGGCGCAGAACCAGCATGTGCGGTTCTTCAACAACCAGCGCGGCTACACGCTGCACCAGGCGACGGCGGGGCGGATGCAGGCGGTGTTCCGCGGGGTGGACTTCGTCTCGGCGCCGGGGGCGCCGCTGCGGGACCGCGCGCGCTTCGTGGTGGAGGCCGGGCGGGCGGCGGTGTTGGTGGGGTAGAGCCTGATCGGCTGAGGCGGGATCGCCGCAAGCCGTGAATCAGTCTCTCGAAAGAACCTGGACCGTGATCACCACTTCAGTGAGCGGTGATCACGGTCTAGCCTTCGGCCGTGGCCGCTACCGCACCCAGCGGCGCCGGCACCTCCGGCTTCTGCGCCACCAGCAGGCGATAGCGCACGGCGCCCTCGCGCAGCAGGTTCTCCAGCGTCATGCCGCCGATATCGGCTTCCTCGCGCACGCTCAGGCCCAACCAGCCGAGCCACCAGGCGCGGCGCTGCTGCCGGGCCAGCGGCGCGGCCAGGGCCTCGGCGCTGCGGGGCAGGGTCAGCGGGGTCAGGTCAACCTCGCGCTGCAACGCCAGCCCGGCGGCCTGCATCGCGGCCACCCAGCCGTCCCGCGTCGGCGCCACCGGGCAGCGCCACATGCGCTTGAACAGGGCGAGTTGGGCAGCGCTGGCGGCGGGCAGGTCGGGCTCGGGCATGTCGTCCACCATCACCAGCCAGCCGCCGGGGCGCAGTGCCGCAGCAAGGTTGCCGATGGTGCGCGCGGGGTCGGCGCTGTGGATCAGGCTTTCGATGCCGATCGCCAGGTCGAAGCCGCCCGGCAGCGGGTCGTCGTAGCTTTGCAGGGCGAAGCTCAGCTGGCCGGTCAGGCCACGCCGCTCGGCCTCGGCCTGGCCGCGCCGGGCCTGCACCTCGCTCAGCGTCACGCCCAGCCATTGGCCGCCGATGACGGGGATCAGGTCCAGCGCCGTCGCGCCATAGCCGCAGCCGGCATCCAGCACGCGGGGCGATTCGGGCAGCGCCAGCCCCTCGATCATCAAGCGGTGGACCAGCATGGCGCTGGGCGGGCCGCCGGCGGGGTCCTTCAGCTGGCGATGCACCGGCTGCGCCTCGCTGCCGCTCTGGCCGCGCAGCTCCCGCAGGAAGGCCAGGCGGTCCAGCCAGCGATAGTAGCGGGCGACGCGTTGGCGCTGGCGGTCCTGGGCGGTGGTCATGCGGCTGATAACCCTGGTTTGATAGGCCAAGGTGGCGATGACGCCTGGCGCTGCCAATGCCCAAGGGCGCCCGGTTGGAGTCTGCGCGGCAACAAGGCCGCAGCGGGCGACGCGCGAAGGCAGCCCGGGGGCGTGACGAAGCGGCGGGCTGGCCTTACCCTGGCGCGCAGCGAAGCGAGGGGGAGCGCCATATGGCACGCATCGGTTTCATCGGCTTGGGCAACATGGGCGGCCCGATGGCGCGCAACCTGCTGAAGGCGGGGCATGAGGTGCGCGGCTTCGACCTTTCCCCCGCGGCGCTGGAAGCCTTTGCCGCCGCGGGCGGCACGGTGGTTTCCGGCGGCGTGGCGGCGGCCGAGGGTGCCGAGTTCCTGGTGACGATGCTGCCGGCGGGCAAGCATGTGCGCGACACCTACCTGACCCAATCCGGCCTGGCCGCCGCCACGGCGCCGGGCGCGGTGCTGATCGACAGCTCCACCATCGACGTGGCGACGGCGCGCGAAGTGGCCGCCGCCATGCCGCGGCCGATGCTGGACGCACCCGTCTCCGGCGGCACCATGGGCGCCGAGAACGGCACGCTGGCCTTCATGGTCGGCGGCCCGAAGGACGCTTTTGACAAGGCCCAGCCGGTGTTCCAGGCCATGGGCAAGACCATTGTCCATTGCGGCGGCCCGGGGAATGGCCAGGTGGTGAAGGCCTGCAACAACATGATGCTGGCGGTGACCATGATCGGCACCTGCGAGGCCTTCATCATGGCGGAAAAGCTGGGGGTTTCGGCGCAGACGCTGTTCGACGTGACCAGCAAGGCGACGTCGCAGAGCTGGGCGCTCACCAGCTATTGCCCGGTGCCCGGCCCGGTGCCGGCCAGCCCGGCAAACCGGGACTACAAGCCGGGCTTCGCCGCGGCGCTGATGGAGAAGGATCTGGGCCTGGCGCAGCAGGCGGCGGCCGATGCCGGCATGACCGCGGCGATGGGCGCCAAGGCGCTGGCGCTGTACCAGGCCTTCACCGCCGAGGGGGGCGGTGGCCAGGATTTCTCCGGCATCATCGAGATGCTTCGCCAAGCGTGAGCGAGTTGCAACGCGGTTGACGCATTTGTGAAGCGTCAGCGGTTCACCGATGGGCGACAAACCAACGGTAACCCGACACTCCCCTGGTGATGCAACCTGAGATGACCTGTCGAATGTGTTGCATCCCGCGGCGGCTGGCTGTCGCATGAGTGCGTCCAGCCTTTCGGCGCAACATTCTGCCGGGCCCGGGGTGGCGGCCTTGCCGGTGGGCGCGGAGATCCGGGCCTTTCTGGAAGCGGTGCCGATTGCGCTGGTCCTGCTGGACCCCACGACCCTGGCAGCCGCTGCCGGCAATGCCGAGGCCGCGACCCTGCTGGGCTGCGAGCCCGAGGGCGTGGCCGCCGCCTGGTGGGCGGCGCTGGAGGCGGGGCTGGATGGCGCGGCGCTGGGGCAGGGGCTGCTGGCCGCCGCTGAGGCCGGCAGCGGCCCGATGGAGGCCCCGCTGCACCTGGCCGATGGCGCAACCCGGCACGTGCTGGTGCGGCCGCGGCTGGCGGTGTTGCAGGACCGGCCCTGGCTGGCCGTGACGTTGCAGGACATCACCCGCCGGCGCCGGGCCGAACTGGCCCAGGCCCAGGCGGAGGGCGAGGCCCGCCGTCGCCTGGCCGAGCTGGAGACGCTCTACCGCACCGCGCCGCTCGGCCTGGCGCAATTGGACGACCAGCTGCGCTTTGTCCGCGTCAACGAGGCCCTGGCGGGCATGAATGGCATCGGCGCGCAGGAACATCTGGGGCGGTCGGCCTGGCAGGTGGTGCCGGATCTGCAGGAAAAGATCGAGCCGCTGCTGCGCCAGGTCCTGGCCACCGGGGAACGCATCACCGGCGTGCCGCTGAGCGGGCAGACCCCGGCGCTGCCGGGCGTGACCCGCGACTGGGTGGCGCAATACTACCCGGTGCGGGACCCCGAGACGCGCCAGGTGGCCAGCGTGGGGATCATGGTGGAGGAAACCACCGGGCGGCAACGCGCCGAGCGCGCCCATACCCTGCTGCTGCGAGAGCTGGACCACCGGGTGAAGAACCTGTTCGCGGTGATCGCCGGGCTGGTCGCGTTCAGCGCCCGCGGCGCGGCAACGCCGCAGGAGATGCGGGTGACCCTGCTGGGGCGGATCGACGCGCTGGCCCGGGCGCATGACCTGGTGAAGCTGGCGATCGGCGGCGGCTTCGCCGAAGCGCCGGCGGCCGGCCAGCACACCACGTTGCAGGCGCTGGCGGAGGCACTGCTGGGGCCGTTCCGGACGCCCGCGGACCCCGAGCGGCTGCGGCTGCACGGCGAGCCGGTGGCGGTGGGTGCGCTGGCCGCGCCGCCTCTGGCGCTGGTGCTGCACGAACTGGCGACCAATGCCGCGCGGCATGGTGCGCTCTCCGGCCCCGCCGGCAGCCTGGCCGTGCAGTGGCAGCCCACCGCGCAGGATGGCACGCTGCGGCTGACCTGGGACGAGCAGGCCTCGGCGATGCCGGCGCAGCCGAGCCAGGGCTTCGGCCAGCGGCTGGTGGCGCAATGCGCGGCGCAGCTGGGCGGGCGGGCGAGCTTCGACTGGCGCGAGCGCGGGCTGCTGGTGGAACTGGCCCTGCCGCTGGCGCGCCTGCAGGGCTGAGCGGCGGTCAGGTCAGCTGCGCCACGTGAGTGGCGGCCTCAGCCGCGCCATCTCCGTTGTGGCGTCAGCCACGCCAATGCCGTCGTGGCGTCAGCCGCGCCACCGGCGGTGCATCCACAGCCATTGGCCCGGCGTGTCGCGGACCCAGCCGGCGATGATGTCGTTGATCAACTGCGTGGTGCCGGCCACGTCCACCTTGCCCGCGGCGTCGCGCGGCAGCTCCAGCGGGCCGACCAACTCCAGCCGGAAGCGGCCCTTGGGCAGCCGCACGGCGCGGGCGCCGTACAGCGGGCAGTCGTAGCGCCGGGCCAGTTGCGGGATCAGCGGGTTGGCCGAGGCCGGGCGGCCGAGGAAGTTGATGCGCGGGCCGCGGCTGAAGTGCTGGTCCACCAGCATGCCCACCAGCTCGCCCTGGTCCAGGGCTTCGGCCATGCGGCGCGGCGCGGCGAAGCCGGCGGGGATCAGCGTGCCCATCATGCCGCGGCGCAGGCGCAGGATTTCTTCCGCCACGACCGGGTTGTTGGGCGTGCGGTACAGCACCGCGCTGGGGATGCCGTGGCGCGCCGGCACCAGCGCCGGCAACTCCCAATTGCCCAGGTGGGCGCTGAACAGCAGCGCCGGGCCGGCCGAGCGCAGTGCCTCGGTGCGGGCGATGACCTCGGGGCTGGCCTCGATTCGGCCGGTATTGGGGTGGTCGGGGTCGAAATCATAGATGCGGCCGAGATGGACGTATTCGCAGGCGACGCGGCCGAGATTGTCCCAGGCGTCGCGCACCACCTGGCGCTGCTGCGCGTCGGAAAGCTCCGGCAGCGCGGCGCGCACATTGGCCAGGGCGATGCGCTGCTGCGGCAGCAGCGGGCCGATGCTGCGGGCCACGAAGGCGCCCAAGGCCGCGGCGCGGTCCGGCCCCAGCGCGCGGATCAGCGCGAAGGCCAGGCGCAGGCCGCGCGCGGCCAGCCAGGCGGCGGCGGGATGCATCAGAGCGTGACGACGATCTTGCCGAAGACCCGGCGGGATTCCAGCCGGTGCAGCGCGGCCTCATAGCCGTCCAGCGTGACCAGCGTGTCGATGACCGGCGTGATGCCCGCGGCCATCTTCTCCAGCCCCTCCGCCACGTTGTGGATGGCACTACCGAAACTGCCGATGAGCCGCAGCTGGCGCTGGAACAGCATCATCAGGTTGGTGTCGGCGGAGACGCCCGACGTGCTGCCGCAGGTGACCAGGCGGCCGCCCATGCTCATGGACAGCAGGCTGGCGGCCCAGGTGGCGGCGCCGACATGTTCGAACACCACGTCCACGCCGCGCTTCTGCGTCACCTTGCGGCAGACGCTCTCGAACCGTTCGGTGTTGTAGTTCACCACGTGGTCGCAACCGAGCGCGATGGCCTTGGCGCGCTTTTCCTCATCCCCCACCGTGCCGATGACGATGCAGCCCAGCGCCTTGGCCATCTTCACCGCGACGGTGCCGATGCCGGAGCCGGCGGCCTGCACCAGCACGGTCTCGCCGGGTTGCAGGCGGGCATTGTCGAACAGCATGTGCTGCACGGTGGAGAAGGTGACGGCGGCGCAGGCGGCGTCCTCGGTGGCCACGCCATCCGGCACCGCCAGCAGCAGCCGGGCCGGGATGTTCGTCAGGTCCTGCGCGAAGCCGTTGACGTGGAAGCCGCGGACGCCCGCGACGTTCTCGCACAGGTTGTCGCGGCCGGCCTTGCAGTGGCGGCACTGGCCGCAGACCAGCGCGCCATAGGGCACCACGCGCTGGCCCACCTGCCATTGGGTCACGCCGGGGCCGATGGCGGCAACCTCGCCCACCGCCTCCACGCCCACCGTGACCGGCAGGTTGCGCTTGGCGAAGGCCATGCCGCGCCAGCCCCAGACGTCGATATGGTTCAGCGCCACGCCGAGCATGCGGAGCTGCACCTCGCCCTCGCCGGGCGGCGGGGGCGGGGCGATCTCGGTGATGCGCAGGTCGCGGTCGCCGAACAATTGCAGGGCGCGCATGGGATGGTGCCTCGAATCAGGGACGCAGGCTGTAGCCCGGCAATGGTGCGGTGCGCAATTGGGGTGGTGCCTGGGGGGGGGCGTGGGAGCCCGGGGCGAGCCCGGGCGTGACGGGACTGCAGGCGCCGCTACGGTTCCGCGCCCAGCACCAGGCAGGAATTCTGCCCGCCGAAGCCGAAGGAGTTGGACAGCGCCCGCTGCACCTTGGCCGCCCGCGCCACATTCGGCACCACGTCCAGCGCAATCGCCGGGTCCGGCGTGCCGTAGTTGATGGTCGGCGGCATCATGCCGTCGCGGATGGTCAGCAGGCTGAACACCGCCTCAATGGCGCCGCTGGCGCTGATGCTGTGGCCGATGCTGGACTTGTTGGAGGAGACCGGCGGCGGCGTGGCACCGAAGACGGTGTGGATGCCCGCCGATTCCATCTTGTCGTTTTCCGGCGTGCTGGTGCCGTGGGCGTTGATGTAGTCCACCTGCCCAGGCGCTATCCCGGCATCGTCCAGCGCGCGCTGCATGGCGGTGACGATGGTGCTGCCATCCGGGTTGGCGCGGGTGCGGTGGAAGCCGTCGGCGAACTCGCCGCCGCCGAGCACCCAGCCCATCGGCTTGGCGCCGCGCGCCTTCGCATGGGCGGCGCTTTCCAGCACCAGGCAGGCGGCGCCCTCGGCCATGACGAAGCCGTCGCGGGTGGCGTCGAACGGGCGGGAGGCCGTCTCCGGGCTGTCGTTGCGGGTGGACAGGGCCTGGAGCAGCGAGAAGCGGATCAGCGCCTCGGTCTGGATGCTGCTTTCGGCGCTGATGCACAGCACGCAATCGGCCTCGCCGAAGCGAATCGCCTCCATGGCGACCTGGATGGCGGTGACGCCGGTGGCGCAGGCCGTGGTCAGGGAGATGGGCGCACCACGCGTGCCGAAGCGCGCGGCCAGCCGGGCGGGGGCGGCCATCATCAGCGTGCGGTCGGCCAGGCCGGGTTCCACGCTGGCTGAAGCCAAGCCGGCGTAGCCCGGCGTATTGGCGCGGGCCAGCAGGGCCAGGCGGTCGGTGAGTTCCACCTCGATCGGCGGCATGCCCAGCACCAGCGGCCCGGGGAAGCCGGCCCGGCCGCCCAGGCCGGCCATGGCCAGGGCTTCCTCGGCGGCCATGCCGGCGTAGCTGTGCAGGCGGTCGGCGGCGGAGACGAAGCGGCCGCCGCTCTCCTCCGGCAGCATGACGCTGGCGGCGAAGCGGGTCTTCAGATTGTCGGTGGCGAAGCGGGTAATGGGCCGCACGCCGGACTTGCCGGCCAGCAGCGCGGCCCAGCTGTCCACCACACCGAAGCCGAGCGGGGTGACCAGGCCGATGCCGGTGACGGCGATGGCGCGTTGCTGGCTCATACCGCCTCCACCATGGCAAGTGCCTCGCCGCGGTAGGCGCCGAAGCCGCTGACCAGGGTCTGCGGCGCCAGGCCGGCCTGGGCCTGCAAGGCGGCCAGGGCCACGGCAGCGGGGAAGCTGGCCTCCACGCCATGGCCCAGCAGGTCGGCGCTGTAGCGGGCCGGGCCGGCGCCGGTGCTGGCCAGGAAGCCGGCTTCGTCCGCCGGGTCAACGCCACTGGCGGCACTCAGCACGGCGGCGCCGGGGCGCAGGCGGTCGCGCAGCTTCTCGAACAGCGTAGCGGCGCTGGCGGCGGCCGTGTCTTCCGCCTCGCGCCGGGCCATGCCGGTGCCGACATGTGCCAGCCGGGCGAAGGGAGTCACGCCGCGGGCGCGGGCGTGGTCGGCGGCTTCCAGCAGCAGGAAGCAGCCCAGGCCGCCGAGGCAGAAGCCGCCCGAGGCGGGGCGCTGCGCCACCGGCTGCCAGTCGCCGGCCAGGTTCAGCCCGGCGGTACCATAGGTCATCAGCTCGTCCCAGCGGGCCGGGTTCAGGCTGGCGCCGACCAGCGTCATCTGGCTGGCGCCATGGGCCACCCGGGAGAGGCCGAGGCGCAGCGCGTCGGCGCCGGCCAGTTCCATGCCCATCAGCGTGCGGGAGGAGCGGGCAACGCCGTGGACGATGGTGATGCTGCCGGCCAGCAGGTTGGGCAGCTGCGCCAGGAACAAGGTAGGCCGCAGCCCGCCGGCGATGCGCTGGTTCAACCAGGCCGGGCGCTCGGCCGGTGGCACGGCGGTGATCTCGGTGAAGATCGCCTCGTCCAGCGCCACATCGCGTTCACCGCCGCCGGCGGCGACCATCAGGTCGATCTCGGCGGCCAGGGGCTTGGCGGCGGCGCTGTCCAGCGCCAGGCCGGCGGCGAAGACGCCCAGGCGCTGCCAGGTTTCCATCTGCCGCAGGTCGCGGCGGGGCATCTGCGTCTCGAACGGCAGGGCCGGAAGCGGGTGGATGGTGAAGGGGGCGAAGCTCTCGCGGTCCAGCACCGGCTGGAAGCCCGGCTCCGCCAGCGCGGCCAGATGCGGGCCGGCGCCTTCGCCCAGCGAGGAAACCAGGCCGATACCGGTGATCCAGACCTCGGCGGTCATGCCGGCTCCGCCACCGCCATGCCGAGCGCCCGGGCGCGGCCGCGCACCATGGCGGCGAGTTCCGGCGTGGGGAAGGGCAGGGCGCGAAGGGTCAACTCCACCTCGCACACCTTTTTACCAGCGCTGGTGATGCGGCCGGTGGTGACGGCATAGCCGGAGCCGTCATGCACCAGCGTGGCGTGCACTTCCAGGCTGGCTTCGGGCAGCACGAAGCTGCGCAGCTTGGCTTCCTTCACGCTGGCCAGCAGCGGCATGCGGGTGAAGTTCAGCCGGTGCAGCAGCAGCCAGCCGCTGGCCTGGGCCATGGTCTCGATCAGCAGCACGCCGGGCATCAGCGGAAAGCTGGGCAGGTGGCCGGTGAAGACCGGGTTGCCCTCGGCGGCGGGAACCGTGCACTCGGCGGTCAGGGTGTTGTCATCGACCGCGGTGATGCGGTCGATCATCTCGAAGTATTCCAGGCGCATGGCGGCTAGGGCCGGGCGCGGTCAGGCTTACCCTCAGACACTGGGCGCCTGCTTCGCGGCAACCAGTTCCTCGACGCGGATGGCCAGGTTCTTCATGACGAAGAAATTCTCGGCCGGGGCGCGGCCGGCATTGACCTCCTGCGTCCAGGCCTCGACCGGCACCTTGATGCCGAATTCCTTGTCGATGGCGAAGACGATGTCGAGGAAGTCGAGGCTGTCGATGCCCAGGTCGTCGATCACGTGCGAATCGGGCGTGATCTTCTCGCGCGGGACATCGGAAGTCTCGGCGATGAGGTCGGCGATGCGGTCGAACGCCGAGGCCATGGGCTTCTCCAGCGGCAGGAAGGATACAGGGAGAGGGGTTTGGCCCAAGCCGGGGCGGAAGGCAAGCCTTGCCAAGGGCTTCGGCGCCGCCTGGCCGGCTGCCTCAGCGCACCGAGAGCAGCGGGAAGTCCGGCAGGTTGGGGTCCAGCGGGTAGCTGATGGGGTTGCGCCGGTAGGTGCTGCGCATCCACTGCTTGGAATAGGCGATGAGCTGGTCGGTATAGATCAGCCCCTCGGCATCCGCCGTGGCGCCGCCGCGCAGTGCCCGCAGCACCGCGTCGGTGAAGGCGCCGTTCTGGCCGCCCGGCACCTCGATGGCGGTCTCGGCGGCCGGGGTGGCGGCCAGCACCATCACGCCGGCGCCGGGCTTGCGCATCTGGTTCACCAGGCCGGAGACGTCCGGCAGGCGCTGGGCGGCGAACAGCGCATTGCCGGCGTGGCAGATGTCGAACAGCACCAGCACCCGGCCGTGCAGCCCGGCGATCAGCCCGCCCAGTTGCCCCGGGTCCACCGCGGTGGAGGCCAGGCGTTCCACGTCGCCATCCTGCGGCATGAAGTGGGTGGCGCCGTCATCCAACACGCCATGCCCGGCGAAGCTGACCACCGTGACGTCGTCCGGCCGCGTCGCGCCGCGCAACGCCCGCAGCGCATCCAGCAGCGCGCCGCGGCTGGCCTGGGCATTGGTCAGGGTCTGCACCTTGACCTGGTCGCGGAACAGGCTGCGCTGGGCCTGGCCGCGCAGCACCTCCGCCAGGTCGGTGGCATCCTTGGCGGCGAAGCCGACGCCGGTGCGGTAGTCCGGGTTGGCGTAGTCGGAAACGCCGACCAGCAGCGCATTCAGCCGGGGTTTGGGGGCGCCTGACGGGGCCAATGCCGGGGCGGCCGGGCCAGTGGCAGTACCAGTGGAAGCGGCGGGGGCGGCGGCGGCGCGCAGCCGGCGGGTGGCGACCACGCCCTCGCGCGTCGCGGTATCCGCCCGCACCGCCAGCAGGCTGGCGCGGCCGGGCGGCAGCGGCAGGGTGAAACGGTAGTATTGCTCGCCATGCGCCGCGGCCTCGGCCGGGGTGGGCAGCGTCGTCAGCGGGCTGACGCCGACCGCCGGGCTGCCGTCCAGCAGCGGCACCACCTGGGTGATCGCGCCGCCGCTGGGGGAACGCAGGCTGATGGCGATGGTGGCCAGGCCGCCCGCCACCTCGGTATCCTCGGCGGGGTCCAGGATGGTGATGATGGCCGGCAGGTCGGCGGTCAGGGCCACCGGCAGGGTGGGGCCGCGGCCCAGGTCCCGGGCTGGCTGGCGGCGGGCGGCATTGGCCTGGGCCAGCGCGGCGGCCTCATCCAGCGTGGCCAGCACCAGCTTGACCACGTCCGGCCGGTAGAAGCGGTCGCGGAAGCGGCTGCCGGGGAAGAAATCCCCCGCCTTGTCGGCGCCGCGGTTGACGTGCCAGCCGATCAGATCCTCGCCACCCGGGCTGGCGGCGTAGTGGCTGCCGGGGGTCCAGGCCACCCAGCGGCTGGCGTCCGGGGTCACGAACAGCGCCAGCAACTCGGCGCCATCGGTGAGGCGATGCCAGCGGATGGTGCCGTCGCCAGCCGCGCAGACCGCCAGCCGGCCATCGGTGGAAAGGTTCACCCGCAGCGCCTGGGCCTGCAGCGGCTGATGCCACAGCTGCTTGGCATCGGCGCCGTACAGCCGCAGGTTCCAGCCGCTGCCGAGCAGCGCCCGGCCGCCGCCGACCGCCACGGATTGGGCCCGTTCGTTCGGGAAAAGCTGCAGGGCCGTGCCGTTCAGCTTCGGTGCCAGGCTGGCGGCCCAGTCGGTCATGACCAGGCCGCCTTCCTCGGTCCGCGCGTTGGTCATGGTGTCGGCCGGCGGTTCGCCCAGCATCAGCTCGGCGCGGGCGGCGTCGAAGCGCTGCCAGCGCTGCTGGGTTGGCGTGAACACCCAGGCAATGCTTTGTCCGTCGGGCGAGAGCGGCAGCCGCTGGGTAGGGTTGTTGCCGGCTTCCCGCCGCATGCTGCCGGCGCCGCCCAGCCGTTCGGCGAGCAGGCCGCCCTGGCCATCCAGCACGGCGATGTCGCCCGACAGGGAATGGAACACCAGCCTGCCGCCCGCCAGCGGCTGCAATCCACCGCCGCCATTGTTGTAGCCGGGCGCCACCTGCCGGCGCGGCCCGCTGCCCTCGGCCGCCCAGGCATAGACCGGGCGCAGCGGCGGCGCGTTGGTCGCATCCGACCGGCCGCTGGCATAGAGCGTGCCGCCTTCCGCGCTCCAGCCGATGGCGGTGGTTCCGGTGAAGCCGGACCCGACCAGGTCCGGCTGGCCCAGCATTGCCAGGCTGTCGCCGTCGCGGATCTCCAGCGCCAGCGCGTCCCAGTAGGAAACGGCCAGGCGGCGGCCATTCGGGCTGAAGGCCAGCCCGGCCGGGTTGTGGCCGGCGGTGGTGGCCAGCTTCTGGCGGCGTTGCCCGGCGGCATCGTACAGCCGCAGCGCGCCGTCGCTGGCCGCGGCGAGCAGCCGGCCATCCGGGGCGAAGGCCAGGCCGGTGACGCCGGCGGCGTAGTCGGTATCCCGGTGCAGCAGCGCGCCATCGGCCAGCCGCCAGAGGACCACGCCGCTGGTGCCGCCGCAGCCGGCCGCCAGCCGGGTGCCATCGGGCGAGATCGCCAGGCGGGTGACGGTGCTGGTCACCTCGGCGAAGCGGCGGACCACCTGCTGGCTCACCAGGTCGAACAGCAGCACGCCGCCGCGGCCATGGCTGCCGAACCACCCGCCGATCGCGGCGTGCCGGCCATCCGCCGTCATGGCCACCGCGAAGATGCTGCCGTCGCGGTCCGGCCCGAGCGGCGGGCGCAGCACGCCCAGCGGGCGCAGCTCCGGCAGGGACCACAGCCGCGCGGTCTTGTCGTCGCTGGCGGTCAGCAGCAGGCGCCCGGCGGCATCCACCGCGCAGTCGCTGGTGCGGGCCAGGTGGGCGCCGGTCTCGATCCGCAGGAAAGGCTCGCCTTCGGCAGGCGGTGCCGGGCGCGCGGCGGGTTGCGCCTGGGCACGTGGCGGCAGCGCGAAGGGCGCCAGCCCCAGCCCGGCCGTACCCAGACCAACGCCGAGTTCGGCAAAGCCACGTCGTGTCACCCGCATCGCGACGCCTCCGGCATTGTCGCGGGAGGGTGCTGGCGGCGGCGGCGGATTGCAAGCGTGGCGGTTGCTTCGGCGGCAGCGCGCCGCAACCCCGGGTTACCGGCAGGCAAGGCTGGCCAGCCCACGCGGCGCGAGGCTGGCGATGTTGCTGGTGCCCCCGGCCAGACTCGAACTGGCACGTTATCGCTAACAACGGATTTTGAGTCCGCCGCGTCTACCATTCCGCCACAGGGGCCTGTGCGCCCGGGGGTTTTAGCCCCGCCCGGCGGGGGCGTCCACCACGTGCGTGGGGAACTCGGCCGGGGAGGTGATCTCCACCAGCTCCATGTCGTCGGAATGGGCGACCTCGACATGCTTGACCAGCGGCGGCTGGTAGACGCTGTCCCCGGCTTGCAGGGTGACTTCGCCGATATCCTCGTAGCAGAACTTCACCCAGCCCTTCAGCACCAGCACGAACTGGAAGTCCAGGTCATGCGTGTGCCACTGGGCGTTGGAATGCTGGCCGGGAATGGCGCGGATGATGTGCGCGGTATAGCCGCCGCCGGTCACATCCTTCACCCCCAGGTCGCGGTAGCCGAAGAAGGCGCGCAGGCCGACCTCGTATTCGGCGCCGACGGCGTGGGTCACGGTGGTGCGGCGCTGCTGCGCGGCGGTGGCGGGGCCGTCATCGGGCATGGGTGCCTCCCGGTTTTGTGTTGGCGTTCTCGCAGTATTGTGTACAGTATTCTCAGACGGGGCGAGGCTCCGCCGGACCACCAGCATGAAGGGCTGAAGGCCATGCGGGAAGCCCCATCCGGGCCTGTGCCGTTGCGACCGCGCGCCGCCCTGGCCATTGCCGTGGGCTGGATGCTGCTGGCGCAGCTTGGCTGCGTGCTGGGCTGGGAGGCGGGCTGGTTCGACCGCCCCGGCGCCCTGGTGCACTGGCTGCTGCTGGGTGTGCTGCCGCCGGCCATGGCGCTGTGGCAATCGGAGCGCGCGCTGTAGCGTTCGCGTCGGTCGGCCCATAGCAATATCCGATCTGCTGGAATCGTCGCAAGCCGAGCATCAGCCGCTGGAAAACGGCCAGACCATGGTCACCGCTTCAGTAAGCGGTGATCATGCTCGGGCGGGTGGCAACCCTTGGGCTTCGCCGGCCTTTCGGCAGGCATGAGCGGCATGATCCTTCCGCCGCCGCCCCTGTTGCCTGGCCAGGCGCCGGTCGGGCGAGCGGCACTTTTCCTCGATTTCGACGGCACGCTGGTGGAGATCGCCGCGCGGCCGGATGCCGTGGTTGTGCCGCCCGGCCTGCCCGGCCTGCTGCTGCGGCTGCGGGCCGAACTGGGCGGGGCGCTGGCGGTGGTGAGCGGCCGGCCGTTGCCGCAGCTGGACCACTTCCTGCCGGTGCCGCTGGCCAAGGCCGGCGACCACGGCGCCTCGATTCGCCCGGGGCCGGACCGGCTGGCGGAATCGCCGCCGCTGCCGGTGCCGCCGGAAGCCTGGCGGGCGCAGGCCATGGCGCTGGCCCGGGCGCATCCAGGTATGCTGGTGGAGGAGAAGACCCACGGCTTTGCGCTGCATTACCGCCTGGCGCCCGCCGCCGGCCCGCTGGCCGAGGCGCTGCTGACCGGGATGGTCGCCGACAGCCCGTTCCAGCTGCTGGCCGCCCGTATGGCCTGGGAGGTGCGGCCGCGTGGCCCCTCCAAGGCCAGCGCGGTGCGGCGGCTGATGCAGGACCCCGCCTTTGCCGGCCGCGTCCCGGTCTTCATCGGCGACGACGTGACCGACGAGGAGGGCATGGACGCCGCCCGGGCCTTCGGCGGCTTCGGCTGGCAGCTGCAGCACGCCTTCGGCAGCCCGGCGGCGCTGCGCGGGTGGCTGGCGCAAGCCATGGCCCATCCCTTGGCCACCCCGTGAGGCGCCTGGTCCTTGTCTCCAATCGGGTGCCGAATCCGCGGGAGCAGGGGCCCACCGCCGGCGGGCTGGCGGTGGCGCTGCGCGATGCCATCGCCCGGCGGGAGACGCTGTGGTTCGGCTGGTCCGGCCAGACGGCGGACAGCACCGGGACCCAGCCCAGCGAAAGCCACCACGGCAAGCTGACCATCGCCACCATCGACCTGGGGCGGGAGGATTACCGCCGCTACTACCAGGGTTTTGCCAACGCCACGCTGTGGCCGACACTGCACTATCGGCTGGGGCTGGCCACCTTCGACCGGCAGGATTTTGCCGGCTACCGCACGGTGAACGCCGCCTTTGCCGTGGCGCTGGCGCCGCTGCTGCGGGCCGACGACCTGGTCTGGGTGCACGACTTCCACCTGTTCGCGCTGGGCGCCGAGCTGCGGGCCGGTGGCGCGACGCAGCGGCTGGGCTTCTTCCTGCATGTGCCGTTTCCGCCGCGGGCGCTGTTCTGCGCCCTGCCGCGCGGGGCGGAACTGCTGCGCGACCTCGCCGCCTTCGACGTGATCGGCGTGCAGACCGTGGAGGATGCCGAGAACCTGGCCGCGGCGCTGGTGGCGGAGGGCCTGCCGGAGGCGGCGGCGCGGGTCGCGGCCTTCCCGATCGGCATCGACGGCGAGGGTTTTTCCCAGTTGGCGCAGCGCGAGGCGGCGAAGAAGGCGGCGGTGCGCTTCCGCGACAGCCTGGCCGGGCGCGGCCTGGTGATTGGCGTGGACCGGCTGGACTATACCAAGGGCCTGCCGCAGCGCTTCTGCGGCTATGGCCAGTTGCTGAAGCGCTTCGACCAGCATCGGTCCAAGGTGACCTACCTGCAGGTGGCGCCGGTCTCGCGCGGCGACGTGGCGCAGTACCGCGCGCTGCGGC
Organism: uncultured Rhodospirillales bacterium; assembly: GCA_903835235.1. Lineage (GTDB taxonomy): Bacteria > Pseudomonadota > Alphaproteobacteria > Acetobacterales > Acetobacteraceae > CAIMOR01. The sequence goes on along the minus strand of CAILMF010000026.1, from coordinate 98,118 downwards.
GGGAACTGGACGAATGGGTGGGCCGCATCAACGGCCAGTATGCCGAGCCCGACTGGGTGCCGCTGCGCTACATGACCCGCGCGGTCAAGCGGCCGGTGCTGGCCGGCTTCATGCGCGGGGCGCGCGTCGGCTTGGTGACGCCGCTGCGCGACGGCATGAACCTGGTGGCCAAGGAATACATCGCCGCCCAGGACCCGGCCGACCCCGGCGTATTGGTGCTGTCCTACGGCGCCGGCGCGGCGCGGGAGCTGGATGGCGCCGTGCTGGTCAACCCGCTGGACCCCGACGAGATCGCCGAGGGGCTGGACCAGGCGCTGACCATGCCGAAGGACGAGCGCCTGGACCGCTGGGGCCGGATGGCCGCGCTGGTGCGGGAGCACAATGCGAAGGCCTGGAGCAAGGCGTACCTGATGGCGCTGGAGGGGTAGTGGCGGGGCCGCCCCGTGGTGGAGGGCGGTCGTGGGCGGGACAGCCCGGCCACGACGGGTGGGCGGCCTTGCCGCTCACGTCAGCGGCAACACCGCCACGTGCTTGGCGTAGGCCGGGCGGGCCAGCATGGTCTCGTACCAGCGCCGGAGATTGGGCAGTGCCGGCCGGTCGCCCGGGGTGTTGAACCAGCGATGCACGAAGCCGCCCAGCGCCATGTCGGCGATGGACAGGCTGCCGGCCACGTATTCCCGGCTGGCCAATTGCTTGTCCAGCATGGCGTAGAGTTTGCCGGCGGCCTCGGTGGCGCGGGCGGCGGCGGGCAGGTCGCGCTCGGCTTCCGGGGTGCGGACGAAGGTCCAGAAGATGTCGCGCATCGGCGCGTTCAGGCTGGCCAGGGTCCAGTCCATCCAGCGGTCCACATTCCCCGCGGCTTCCGGCGCCGTGGGGTAGAAGGCGGCACCGCCTGGCTGGGTGCGGGCCAGAAAACGCAGGATGCTGTTGCTCTCCCACAGGCTGTAGCCGTTGGGCATCACCAGCGTCGGCACGCTGGGGTTCGGGTTCATCGCGACATAGTCGGGGTCTCGGGTGCGGCCGAAGGCGCCGCCGGCATCGATGCGGGTGTAGGGAACGCCGAGTTCCTCCACCAGCCACAGCACCTTCATCACGTTGACCGAGTTGGCCCGGCCCCAGATCGTCAGCATCGCGATGCGCCTCCTGCGTCTGATCGTCGCCGGTGGCATCACCGGCGGCGTGAATCAGCCGCTCAAACAAAAACCCTGGTTTCCGGCAGACGCTCGCACGAGCGGCTGACGAAAACTAGGCCAGCGGCACGGCGACATGCGCCATGTAGGCCGGGTGGGTCTTCAGCCGGGCGTACCAGGCCGCCAGGTTGGGGAAGTCCGGCCGGGTGATGGGCATGCTGAACCAGCGATGCACGGTGATGCCCAGCGTGATGTCGGCCAGCGAGAAATCGCCGCAGACGTACGGCTTGCCGGCCAGTTGCTTCTCGATCATGCCCATCAGGTGGGTCAGCTGCGCCAGCGCCTTGTCATGCGCGGCCATGTCGCGCTCCTCCGGCTTCAGCCGGACCCAGGTGAAGAACACCGTCACCATCGGTGCGTTCAGGCTGGTCTGCTGCCAGTCCATCCAGCGTTCCACATCGGCGCGGGCGCGCGCTGCGGTGGGGTGCAGGCTGTTGCCGGGCGCGCGGCTGGCCACCAGGTAGCGCAGGATGACGTTGCTCTCCCATAAAGTATAACCGTCATCCTCCTCCAGCGTCGGGACCACGCTGTTGGGGTTCATCGCGACGTAGAAGGGTTCCTTGGTTTTGCCGAAGGCGCCGCCGGCGTCGATCCGCTCGAACGGGATGGCCAGTTCGTCGCACAGCCACACCACCTTCATCACGTTGGATGACGTGGCGCGGCCCCAGATCTTCAGCATGTCGGTCCCTCCCGAAAGGTCAGGACAAGGCTAGCACCCCACGCCAGGGTTGCCAGGGGGGCGAGGGCCAGGGCTTGGTTGCCAGGGGGCGAGGCCGCCGCCGGTTGCATGCCGCGGCCGGAAGCGCGAGAACCGCGCCATGCCGCCAGCCCTTGCCGTCACGCTGCTCGCCGCCGCCGCGCCGCTGTTCGCGCGCGGCTCCGAATCGCTCTGGGGCATCGCGCCCTGCGAGCTCTGCACCTGGCAGCGCTGGCCCTATTGGGTCGCCGCCGTGCTGGGGCTGCTGGCCTGCTTCTGGCCCAACCCGCGGGTACGACGCGGACTGCTGGCGCTGGCCGGGGTGGCGGTGCTGGTCTCGGCCGTCGTGGCGGTGCTGCATGTGGGGGTGGAGCAGGGCTGGTGGCCCTCGCCGCTGCCGGGCTGCCAGGTGCCCAAGGCGGCCGGCACCAGCGTGCAGGACATGCTCAGCGCCATGCCGCTGCGGCCCAACAAGCCCTGCGACGCCCCGACCTACCTGATTCCCTTCCTGCCGCTTTCCATGGCGGCGATGAACCTCATCTATGCCCTGGCGCTGGGCGGCTTTGCCCTGAAGCGCGCGCTGCGGAAGGGCTGAGACGATGCCGACCACCACCCGCCACCCCGGCGATGCCAGCCCGCGTGCCCGGCTGGCGCGCTTCCTGCGGGTGGACCATGCCGGCGAATACGGCGCCAAGCGGATCTACCAGGGCCAGCTGGCGGTGCTGGGGCGCGGGCCGCATGGGGAGACGCTGCGCCACATGCAGGCGCAGGAGCAGGTCCACCTGGACCACTTCTCCAAGTTGATCGGCGACCGCCAGGTGCGGCCGACGGCGCTGCTGCCGTTCTGGCATGTCGCCGGCTTCGCGCTGGGCGCCGCCACGGCGCTGCTGGGGCCGAAGGCGGCGATGGCCTGCACCGTGGCGGTGGAGGAGACGATCGACGAGCATTACCGCGACCAGCACGCCCAGCTGGGCGAGGACGAGGCGCCGCTGCGGGAGACGATCGAAGCCTTCCGGCAGGAGGAGCTTGAGCATCGCGACATCGGGCTGGAGAATGGCGCCGAGCAGGCGCCCGGCTATCGCCTGATGACGGCCGTGATCCGCACCGGGTGCCGGCTGGCGATCAAGGCCAGCGAGAGGATCTGACGCCCATGAACCTGCCCCTGCCCATCGCCGCGCCAGCGCTGAAGGCCGAAATCCTGGACTGGCTGGACCGCTTTGCCGCTTGTGTGCGCGACGTGGACTACAAGGCGGCCTATCCGTTCTGGCACGACGACATCGTCATCTTCGGCACCTTCCAGGAGCTGGTGAAAAGCCGCCAGCGCTGGACTGACACGCAGTGGGACAATGTGTGGCCGCGCACCGCGGAGTTCCGCTTCGACCTGGGGAACACCGAAGTGCTGGCCAGCGCCGATGGCAGCATGGCCGTGGCCGTCACGCCCTGGACCAGCCAGGGCTGGCACCCCGACGGCGCGCCCTTCGACCGCCCGGGCCGCGCCACCATCATGCTGGCGCGCCAGCCGGATGGGCGCTGGGTGGGCGTGCATTCGCACATGAGCCTGGGCCGCGGCGTGCCGCAGGACAGCCACGGCAAGCGGCCGGTCAAGGCGCGGTAACGAGGCTGCCGCTTGGCAGGGGGGTGGTGCCGGGCGATGCTGCGACGCTACGTCGATAGGTGTTCCGCGCCATGAGGCTGCCCCTGCTTGCCGCACCGCTGCTGGCGCTCGCGGCCTGCGTTGCGCCGCAGACCGAACTTGCCAACCTGCCCAGCGCGGACCTGCTGAACCGGCTGCCGGCGCAGATCGGGCCGGTTGCCGCTCCCTTGCCAGCCAGGCTGCAGAACGAAACCGCCGCGCGCTCCTACGTCGTGTCGGGCGCCCTTGCCGCGGTGACGCTGGGGCGCCCCAACGCCACCGTGGTGGTACCGGACGGCCCCGATGGCCCCGAAACCCGCGTGCTGCTGGAACGGCTGACCGGCACCCTGGTGACCAATGTGACGCCGGTACCGCCCTTCGGCCCCTGGCGGCGAGAGGCCGACATCCGGGTGCAGAACCAGGATGGCCCGCCACTGCGCTGCACGGTGCTGCGCCGGCCGCGCGGGGAGGCCGCGCAGGTGCAGTACAACTGCATCACCGGGCTGTATGCGCGCTACCTGACCGTGGCGGTGAATGTGAACCACGACGCGATGAATGCCCAAGGGGCGCAGGCCCTGGCGGCCAACCTGGCGGGGAATATCGCGCGCATGCTGGCCACGGGGAACGGGCTGGTGGTGCCGGCGGCAGCCAGCGTCGGCCAGCCGAAGGCAGCGGTTGCGCCGGCAGCGGCCAACCGCCCGCCGGCGCCGGACGACGCGGTGCCGGAATAGCTCCTCAGCTTTCCAGTTCGCTGTCCCAGTACAGGTAGTCCCGCCAGCTGTGGTGCAGGTAGTTGGGCGGGAAGCTGCGGCCGTTGTCCTGCAGCTCCCAGCTGGTGGGCTGGCGCGGGGTCTGCCGCGGGATCATGCGGATTTCCGCCGGCAGGTGGTTGCCCTTGCGCAGGTTGCAGGGCCCGCAGGCGGTGCAGACATTGTCCCACGTCGTGCGGCCGCCGCGGCTGCGCGGGATCACGTGGTCGAAGGTCAGGTCATGCGTCGGGTAATGCTCGCCGCAATACTGGCATTCGAAGTGGTCGCGCAGGAACACGTTGAACCGGGTGAAGGCCGGGCGCCGCGCCGAGGGGATGTATTCCTTCAGCGCGATCACGCTGGGCAGCCGCATGGTCAGCGTCGGCGAATGCACCGCGCAGTCGTACTCCGAGAGTACCGAGACACGGTCAAGGAAGACCGCCTTCACCGCGTCCTGCCAGGACCATACGGAAAGCGGGAAGTAGGATAGGGGTCGGAAGTCCGCGTTCAGCACCAGCGCGGGGAATCCCTGCCCTGTGAAGACTGCTCCGCCGTCTGGCAAGCGCCGCTCCTTCTGTGCGGTGCGCCACCTACAACTTGGGGCCGGTATCGACGAAAAAGCCCCAGATGCTGTGGCGCCGCCGTATTTCGCCGCGGACCATGCCAGCCACCACCGGCCGGTGCAACACCGGCCTGCTTCGTTTCATGCCGCCGTCACGAACCGTGCACGCCGAAGGCGCGCATCAGCAGGGAAATGCCGGCCTCCAGCCCGGCGTCGTCGATGCCGTGGCCCAACCGAGGGCTGTACACCGCCTGCACCTCCACGCCCTTGGCCCGCAGCGCCGATTCGGCTTCCCGGCTGCCGGCGGCCGGCACCACCTCATCGGCCAGGCCGTGGGCCAGCAGCACCGGCGGGGCGCCGGAGAGGTCATCGGGCAGCGGGAAGGCGAGGCGGCCGGAGAAGGCCAGCAGCGCCGCCGGCGCCGGCTTTCGCCGCAGGCCACAGGCCAGCGTCATCATGGCGCCCTGGCTGAAGCCCATGATGGCCAGGGCCGAGCCGGGCAGGCCGAGCCGGGCGAGTTCGGCATCCAGGAAGGCGTTGAGCGGCCCCATCGCGGCGCCGACCCCGGCGACGATCACCGCGGGGGTGCGGTCCTGCACGCTGAACCATTGCCGGCCATAGGGCGCCAGGTCGCAGGGGAAGGGCGCGTCCGGGCAGGCGAAGGCGGCGTCGGGCAGGGCCTCGCCCCAGCCTGGCGCCAGGTCGATCAGGTCATGGCCATCGGCGCCCAGGCCGTGCAGCAGCACCACCAGCTGCTTCGCCGGGCCGCCGGAAGCCGGGCCCCAGCGGGGTCCGTCGAGGGGTTGCGTCATGGGTGCTTGCTCCTGCCTGGGGGCCAGGGCTACCCCGTGCGGCGTGCCGCCCGCAACCACCCGCTTCGCCCCCAGCCCGACCGGCCTGCTGCATCTGGGCCATGCCCATGCCGCGCTGTTCGCCGCGCGGGCGGTGGCGGGCGGGCGCTTCCTGCTGCGGCTGGAGGATATCGATGCCAGTCGCTGCCGGCCTGCCTTTGCCGCAGCCGTGCTGGAGGACCTGGCGTGGCTGGGCCTGCGCTGGGAGCAGCCGGTGCGGGTGCAGAGCGAACACTTCGCCGAGTACGCCGCCGTGCTGGCGGGGCTTGCGGCGCGCGGGCTGCTGTACCCGTGCTTCTGCACCCGGGCGGAGATTGCCGCGAGTGCCAGCGCGCCGCACGGCCCGGAAGGCGCGCTGTACCCCGGTACCTGCCGCGGGCTTTCCCTGGCGGCGCGGGAGGAGAAGATGGCGGCTGGCCTGCCCCATGCGCTGCGACTGGACATGGCCGCCGCGCTGCGTGCCGTGCCGCAGCCGCTATGGTTCGAGGAAATGGGCGAGGGTCGGCTGCGCTGCGACCCCGCGGCGTTCGGCGATGTGGTGCTGGCGCGGAAGGACACCCCGGCCAGCTATCACCTCTGCGTCTGCCACGACGACTCCGTGCAGGGCGTGACCCTGGTGACGCGCGGCGAGGATTTGAAGCCGGCGACGCAGTTGCACCGGCTGTTGCAGGAACTCTGCGGCTGGCCGCAGCCGGCCTACGCCCATCACGGCCTGCTGCTGGGCGCCGACGGCAAGCGCCTGGCCAAGCGCGACCAGGCGCCGACGCTGCGGGCCTTGCGGGAGGCCGGGCGAACGCCCGCCGAGGTGCGGGCCTTGGCGGGCTTTCCGGATTGAGCGCTGCCGTTCAGCCGCCCAGCACCTTGCGGTAGGCGCCGCGCGCCGTCTCGTACCGACCGCCGACCATGGCCTGCACCGCCGCCGAGGCGCGCGACGGATGGCCGCTGTCGAAGGGTGGGGCCGGGTCGTATTCGATGCCCAGTTGCACCGCCTGGGCCAGCTCCGGCCCGGCGATCTCGGCCAGCAGGGTCAGGCCGAAATCGATGCCGGAGGTGACGCCGCCGGCGGTGATGACATTGCCATCCCGCACCACGCGGCCCGGTTCATGGGTGGCGCCGACCATGGGCAGCAGCCCGGTATAGGCCCAGTGGGTGGTGGCGCGCTTGCCCTGCAGCAGCCCGGCGCGGCCGAGCACGAAGGCGCCGGTGCAGACCGAGGTGACGTACTTCGCGCCCGGCGCCTGGCGGGCGACGAAGCCGATGGTCTCGTCATCCTGCATGGCGCCGACCACGCCGAAGCCGCCGGGAATGCAGATGATGTCCAGCTGCGGCGCCTCGGCGAAGCTGGCGGTGGGCATCAGCCCCAGGCCGCAATCGCTCGGCACCGCATCCCGCGTTTTCGCCAGGATGTGGGTGGTGCTGTTGGGCAGCCGGTGCAGCACCTGCAACGGGCCGGTGAAATCCAGCTGGGTCAGGTTGGGAAAAAGGATGAAGCCGACATTCAGGCTCATGGAGGAACTCCCTGGGGTTCAGCGGCGCGCGCTTGCTGGCGGACAGCATGGCCGCAAGTGGGCCAGGCCCGAAGCGGATTTTCCGTTGGGCGGGACCGGGCTGGGCGGCTGGCGCTATCCCGCTTAGGCTCGCCCGATGTCACATACGGCCGAACGACCGCGCATCGACACGCGCGGCCTTGCCCTGCTGCTGTTCGCGGTGGTCGGCTGGGGAAGCAACTGGGCACCGCTGAAGCTGCTGCTGCGGGAGTTGCCGCCGCTGACCGCCCGCGCCTGGGCCGGGCTGGCCGCCGCCGCCCTGCTGGCGCTGGTGCTGCGCGCCCGGGGCGAGGATTTGCGCGTGCCGAAGGGGCTTTGGCCGCGGCTCTGCCTGGCGGCTGCTCTGAACATCACCGCCTGGATGGGCCTGGTCAGCGTGGCGCTGCAATGGCTGGATGCCAGCGAGGGGATCGTGCTGGCCTATTCCATGCCGGTCTGGGCGGCGCTGATCGCCTGGCCGGTGCTGGGGGAGAAGCCGACGCTGTACCGCGTGCTGGCGCTGGTCTGTGGCGTGGGCGGCGTGGCGCTGGTGATGGCCGGCAACGGGCTGGAACTGGGCAGCGGCAAGCTGCCGGGGGTGGCGCTGTGCCTGGTGGCCTCGGTCAGCTTTGCGCTGGGCACCGTGATCACCAAGCGCTGGCCGCTGGCCATGGCGCCCGGTGCCTCGGTGGTGTGGCAGGTGGGGCTGGGCATGCTGCCGCTGATCGTGGGCGCGCTGCTGTTCGAGCAGCCGCGCGTCGCGGCGGTTTCGGTGCAGGGCTGGGTGATCCTGGCCTATATGGCGGTGATCCCGCTTTGCCTTTGCTACCTCGCCTGGTTCGCGGCGCTGCGGCGGCTGCCGGCCAGCCTGTGCACCCAGGGCAGCCTGCTGTCGCCGGTGGTGGGCATGTTCGGCAGCGCGTTGCTGCTGGAGGAGCCCTTCGGGCCGCGCCAGGTGGCGGCCTTCGTGCTGATCGTGGTGGGGGTGATGCTGGCGGTGCGCGGCTGAGACACCGCGCACCGGCCGTCTTCAATCCGCCGAGGAAGCCTTCATCGTCCGCTTTTCCCGCGCGCTGCGGTACAGCGCCAGGCCGCGATACAGCCCATGCACCATCTTGGAGTAGGGCAGGGTGATGAACAGCGCCAGCACCAGGCCCAGGTGGATGGCCAGCAGCACGCCCATGGCGCCGGTGTGGCGAATGGCCAGCAGCAGCAGGCCGGTCGCCGCCACCAGGAACAGCAGGGCCAGCAGCGCGAACTCGCCGCCCGCCAGGTGCTTGGCCACCGGCACCGGGTCGGTGACGATCTTCACCCAGGTGAGGCCGATGACGCCCAGCAGCATCAGCGCGCCGCCCCAGGTGCCCAACTGCACGGGGATGGAGAGGAAGGCATAGGGCGCTTCCAGGTGCAGGAAGTGGTCGTAGATCGTGGCCACTGATGTCGACGCGAAGCAGAGCAGGAAGCCATACATCAGCGCCTGGTGCGACCAGCGGCGATGGGTGGAGAAGCCCTCATCGGTGTCGTTGCAGCCATGGCCGCCGCCGCCGAGGTTGCGCAGCGTGAGGATATCCACCGTGGCTTCCGCCGCCGGGGCCAGGACGGGGCCGGGCTTGCTGCCGGTGCCGCGCCAGTAGCGTACCGCGCCGATGGTCATGGCCAGCACCGCGAAGCCGAGCGAGCCGCCGGCCAGTGCCGTCATCAGCCACCACGGGATGACCTTGTAGAAGGCGCCGGGGCCGGTATGCGCGCCGTACAGCACGCCGGGGTCCTGGATGATGGCGGTGAGGATCAGCGCCAGCGCAATGCCCAGCGCCGCGACCAGCGAGACGACCGTGCCGTTGCGCTGGAACACCGCACCGAAGGCGGGCGGCCAAGCGTATTGCTCGTAGCTCTCATTGCGGATGGTCGCGAAGCTGCTGGGCAGGTTGATGCCGAAGGCATGCGGCGGCGCGTATTGGCAGGAATGGTAGCAGCCCTTGCAGCCATGGCACAGGTTGGCCAGGTGCTGCATGTCGCCGGTGGAGAACTCCCGCCGCAGCGTCATCGCCGGGAAGACGGCGCAATAGCCCTCGCAATAGCGGCAGGCGTTGCAGACCTCCAGGTAGCGGCGGGCTTCCTGCGTGGCTTCGGATTCAGTTGCGGACATTTTTAGCGGCCTCCTCACCGGCCAGGCGGCCAAATACGGTACCAATGGTCATGCCGAAGCCAGCCAGATAGCCCTGGCCCAGGATGTTGCCAGCCATGATCTCGCCACTGGCAAAAATATTCGCCGCCGGCTTGCCGTCGGCCATCATAACCCGGGCCTTGTCGCTGACCTTGACGCCCAGGAAGGTGAAGGTGATGCCTGGCATCATCGGGTGGCCGATGAAGGGCGGCGTGTCGATCTTCCGTGCCCAGTTGGATTTGGGCGGCTCCAGCCCCTGGGTGCGGCAGCCATCCAGCTCCTGCCCGTTGAAGGTGCCGGGCTGCACCGCGGCGTTGTAGTCGGCCACCACCTTTTCGAGCTTGTCGGCGTCGAGCCCGAACATGCCGGCCAGTTCGCGGATGCTGTTCGCCCGCATCGGCGGGAAGACGCTGGGCAGGTAGTTCATGACAGCCTTGCTGTCGGTGATGGCGAAGGCGCGCTGGTCCGGCTGCTGCGCGATCAGCCGGCCCCAGATCGCGTAGCGCTTCGGCCAGGTATCCTCGCCCTCATCGTAGAAACGCTCGACGTTCTTGTTCACCACGATGCTGAACGGCGTGCAGTCCAGCCGCATGGCCAAGCCGCCATCTTCCATGGGCGAACGTGCGTCGTTGCAGACGGCGTGGAACTGCGTGGGGTCGCCCACCTGCTGCACGCCGCCGGCCAGCATGTCCTTCAGCACCGTGCCCTGGGCATAGGGGGTGCCGCGGATCTGGAAGTTGTCGGCGGCGTCGCCCCAGTATTCGCGCATCCAGGCGCGGTTGGCCTGGAAGCCACCGGCCGAGGCGACCACCGACTTGGCGCGGATGCGGTGCGGGAAGCCGCGATAGCTGACGATGGCTTCCTTGAAGAAGCCGTCCTCGACCTCAAGGTGCTGCACCTCGGTATCGTACAGGATCAGCACGCCCAGGCGTTCCGCGGTGCGGTACAGCGCATTGACCAGCGCCTTGCCGCCGCCGAGGAAGAAGGCGTTGGTGCGGCTGAGCGACAGCGTGCCGGAGAGCGAGGGCTGGAACACCACGCCGCATTCCCTGAGGAAGCCCGGCGCGTGCTGGCTGGCGCGGATGCAGGTGCGCGCCAGGTGCTCGTCGGTCTTGCCCTTGGTGACGCGCAGCAGGTCGTCCCAGTATTCTTCCTCAAGGTAGCTGTCGGTCAGCACGTCGGTCGGGCCGGGATGCAGCGCGCGCAGGTTGCGCGTGTGCCGGCTGTTGCCGCCGCGCAGGCTTTTCGGCGCGTGTTCCGCCACCACCACGTTGGCGCCCAGCTTCCGTGCCGTGATGGCAGCACACAAGGCGGCATTGCCGCCGCCCACCACCAGCACATCGAATACCTGGCTCAGATCAGGCATCGTCATTCCCCCTTGCGTCCGGTCGGTGCCGATGGACTCACCGGCGCCGCGACCCGGTCGCTCAAACCACTGCCAGGCCGCCGTCGCGACGAAGGCCGGATGCCTTCGCTTCTAACGGGAAGGGCCGGGGTGTAAAGCCTGCGCCATGACCACCGTACCCGTTGCCTCCCGCCCGCTGCTGCGCCTGCTGCCCCGCCTGGACCGCCGGGTGAAGGCCGGGCACCCCTGGGCCTTCTCCAACGAGATCGCCATGACCCCGGCCGCCAAGGCGCTGCCGCCCGGCAGCCTGGTGCGGCTGGAGGGCGATGACGGCTGGAACCACGGCACCTGGATGTTCAATCCGCACAGCCTGATCGCGGCGCGCCGGCTGGACCGCGCCGCCGATGTGGCGGTGAACCTGGCCTGGCTGCAGGCCCGGCTGGCCGCGGCGCTGGCGCTGCGGGAACGGCTGTACGACGGCACCTGCTACCGCCTGGTGCATGCCGAGGCCGATGGCCTGCCCGGCCTGGTGATCGACCGCTACGGCGACACGCTGGCCTTGCAGGCGAACACGGCGGGCATGCAGGCGCTGACGCCGCTGCTGGTGGAAGCCCTGGTCAAGCTGCTGAAGCCGCGCGCGATCATCGCCCGCAACGACGCCAGCGTGCGCACGCTGGAAGGCCTGCCGGAGGAGACAGGCCTGCTGCTGGGGGAGGACGCGACCGCCACGGTGCAGGAAGGCGGGCTGACCTTCAGCGTGGACCTGCTGGGCGGGCAGAAGACCGGCTGGTTCTTCGACCAGCGGGAGAATCGGGCGCGCGTGGCGCGGCTGGCCAAGGGCGGCACCATGCTGGATGCCTTCTGCCACACCGGCGGCTTCGGCCTGCAGGCCGCGGCGGCGGGGGCGACGAAGGTGACCCTGCTGGACCGCAGCGGCCATGCGCTGGACCTGGCCATGGCCACCGCCGCCGGCAACGGCCTGGCCGGGCGCGTCACGGCCCTGAAGGCCGAGGCGCTGGACGAACTGGAGCGGATGAACGCCACCGGCGCGCAGTTCGACGTGGTGGTGGCGGACCCGCCGGCCTTCGCCAAGTCCCGCAAGGACAATCAGGTGGCGCTGCGCGGCTATGCCAAGCTGGCGCGGCTGGCGGCCGGGCTGGTCTCGCCCGGCGGCTTCCTGTTCCTGGCCAGTTGCAGCCACCATGTGGCGTCGGGCGAGTATGCGGATGCCTGCATCTTCGGCATCGGCAAGGTGCGCCGCGACGTGAAGCTGCTGGGCCAATACGGCGCCGGCGCCGACCACCCGGTGCATCCGCAGCTACCCGAGAGCGCCTATCTGAAGGGGCTGCTGTTCCAACTCGGCTGAGACCTGGCCGAGCACGCCGGATGAACCAGCTGGAACGGGCATATCGGCGCAGCAGCTATGAGGCCGCGGGGGCGGTCGCGCGGGTTGGCCGGCGCTCGCCCGCGCTGGAGGCGGTGCTGGCGCGGCTGGGGGGCGGAGGCGGGGCGCGGCAGGGCGGCTTCCTCGGCGCCTGGAACCCGTTGAGCCGACGCATGCCGCCCGGCTGGAACCGGCGGATGCAGGCGCGGCTGATGCAGGTGGCGCGGCGGCTGCCGGCGGCCGCGGGCTGGGGTGGCACGGCATGCTGGCAGGAGGCGCATTGCCTGTTCGCCGCCGACCCGCGCCGGCTGGCGGTGCTGGCGCGGCGGTTCCGCCAGGCGGCCTTCGTGCTGGTGCGGCGCGGCCAGCCGGCGCGGCTGTGCTGGGTGTTTCCCCGGCTGCGCAGGTAGGGCAATTTCCGTTCCGATGGCATCAGCGGAGCGGATTTCTTGCTCTGCAACCGATTGAAACTCCAGCACGAAATCCGCTCACACCGTTTCAGTGCGAACGAATGGTGCTGCGGCCAGGTTCAGCCGGGCGGCGGTTGCAGCGGCAATTCCAGCCAGAACAGGCTGCCGCCACCGGGGTTGTCGGCGTGGTCCAGCCGGCCGCCCATCAGCGCCGCCAGCCGGGCCGAGATGGCCAGGCCGAGGCCGCTGCCCTTCACCGTGGCGTCGCCGCGCGACAGCCGCTCGAAGTCCTTGAACAGCCGGCTGCGCTGGCTGGCCGCGATGCCATGGCCGGTATCCGCCACCTCCAGCCGCAGCTGGTCCTGCCCCACGGCCAGCAGGCGCAGCGAGACGCTGCCGGCGGGGGTGAACTTCACCGCGTTGTCCAGCAGGTTGAGCAGGATCTGGCGCAGCCGCAGCGGGTCCAGCCGGGCGGCCAGCGGCGCGTCCGGCGCCACGTCCAGCGTCAGCCTCAACTGCTTCGCGCCGGCGGCCTGGCTGACCATCTCCAGGCATTCCGCCAGCAGCGGCCGCAGCGGGGTGATGCTGGGGTTCAGGTCCAGCTGCCCGGCCTCGATGCGGGAGAAGTCGAGGATGCCGCTGATCATGTCCAGCAGGTGGCGCCCGGCCGACTGCATGGCGTCGACCTGGTCGCGCTGGGTCTCGCGCAGGCCGGGGTCCAGGCTCAGCACCTGGGCGAAGCCGAGGATGACGTTGAGCGGCGTGCGCAGCTCATGGCTCATCGAGGACAGGAAGCGGGACTTGGCGCGGCTGGCGGCCTCGGCGGCGTCACGGGCCAGGGCCAGTTCCCCCTGCTCCGCCGCGCGCTCCCGCTCCAGGCGAAGGCGCTCGGTGACATCGCGGGTGACCACCACATAGCCGTCCAGGGCGCCGCTGGCGGGATCGCGGATGGCGCGGGCGGTGCCTTCCACCCAGGCCTCCGTGCCAGGCGGCTGGTCGGGGCGCAGCACGCGATAGACCAGGGTCGCGGCCTCGGCGCCGTTGGCGGCAAGGTCGGCCATGGCGGCGGCGATGGCGGCGCGGTCGTCGGGGTGGATGTGGTCGACCGCGCGGTGGCCGACGAGTTCCTCCGGCGGCCGGCCCATGACGCGAAGCGCCGCCGGCGAGGCGTAGAGCCGGGTGAGGTCGGGCGCCAGGCGGGTGACCATGTCGGCCGAGTTTTCCGCCAGCAGGCGGAACTGCGCCTCGGCGGTGGCGCGCTCGCGCAGGGTGCGGCGGCGGGCCAGGGTCAGGGCCAGCACGGCGACCGAAAGCAGCAGGGTGACCAAAATCTCGAACACCGCCTTGCGGCGCCAGGGGGCCTCGATATCGGCGGTGCTCTTGCCGATGAGGAAGCGCAACGGATGGTCGCCGACCGGGCCGGCGGCGAACATGCGTTCGATCCCGTCCAGCCGGGAAGTGGCGACGAAGCTGGTGGGCTCCTGCGGCAGGCTGAGCCGGTAGGACAGGGCGCCGCGGGAATCGACCCCCAGCGCATCCTCCCGCCAGGGGTCGCGGTACAGCACCGTGCCGTCGGTGCGGATCAGCCGGATCAGGCCATGCGGGCCGAGGTCGAGGTCCTGGAACAATTGGCGGAAGTAGCTGAGCTGGATGCCGACGCTGACCACGCCGGCGAAGCTGCCATCGGGGTTGTTCCGGCGCCGGCTGAGCATGATGCGCCAGGCGCCGGTGATGCGCCCCTGGTCCGGCCGGCTGATGTAGAGGCCGATATCGGGATTGTCGCGGTGGACGGTGAAATAGTCCCGGTCGGCAAAGCTCTGGCCGATGACGCTTTCCGCCGAGCTGGGGACATAGCGCACGACGCCGTCCTGGTCGGTGGCGAGGACCGAGCCGATATGGCTGGCGCTGACGGCGCGGTTGAACAGCGCCATGTCGCGGATATTGGCCGGCAGCTCGGCCACGCCGGGGACAGCCAGGTTCTCGGCGATGGCGCGCAGCGAGAGGTCGAAGACCTCCAGGTTGCGGGCCAGGTCGCGGGCCACCAGGCGGCGCATGTTGGCGGTTTCCATCGCCGCGTGGCCCCAGGCGTCGCGCCGGGCTTCCAGCACCAGGAAGCCGACCAGGCTGCAGATGCCGAGCACGACGAGGCAGGAGGCCAGCAGCAGCGGGTCCGGCCGGGGCAGGTGGCGTGTCGCCAGGCTGGCGCGGGCCCAGGCCGAGCGCAGACGCATGGCTGCTGCATGGATGGAGCGGCTGCTGATGATGGCACCCTTGAAGCCGGTGGCGCGCCGGGGGGAAACGCGGGTTGGTGTTACCATGGGTTGCGCCTGGCGCCAGGATACTACTTTTCGGCGGGGTTGTGGTCAGCCCAGCAGCGGCGCCCGGGTGGCGACGAACTCCTCCACCGCCGCCACGTAGCGGGCGCAGTCGGCATCCGCCACCGGCAGGCTGAGGGCGGACATGCCGCGCCGGGCCAAATAGAGGCCGGCGGCCAGCATATCCAGGAAGAACAACTCCCGCAGGGCTTCCTCGGCCGGGGTGGAGGTATAGGCCGTGGTGATGGGGCCGCGGCGGAAATGCGCGCAGGCCATGCTGCCGGCGCCGGTGAATTGCAGCACGGTGCCGGCGGCGGCGCGGTTCAGGCCGGCGCGCAGCGCCTCGCCCCGGGCGAACAGGGCTTCGGCGGCGGGGGCGGTGAAGATATCGCCCATGGCGACCCGGCCGGCGGCCATGGAGAGCACGTTGTTGTTGAAGGTGCCGGCATGGCCGAGGCTGCCGGGGCGGTGGCCGTCGAACACGCCCATGACCTCCGCCCGGCCGCCGAAGGCGCCGAAGGACATGCCGCCGGCGACGTATTTTCCGAGGGTGGTCAGGTCCGGGATGATGCCGGTGCGGGATTGCAGGCCGCCGTAGCTGTGCCGGCTGGTCATGACCTCGTCGAAGATCAGGATGGCGCCGGTTTCGCTGCAGGCGGCGCGCAGGGCGGCGAGGAATTCGCGTGACGCGGGGATGCAGCCGCCGCTGCCCAGCATGGGTTCCACCAGCACGGCGGCCAGCCTGTCGCCGGCTTCGCGGATGGCGGCGGCGGCGCCGTCCGCATCGTTGTAGGTGGCGAAGCGCAAGGGAATGGGCACGTTGACCGGGTTGTGCTCGCTCACAAACGTCAGCACGCCGCCGTGGTAGCCGCCGCGGAACACCAGGGTTTCGGTGCGGCCGGTGGCGGCGCGGGCGGCCGAGAGCGCCATCAGGTTGGCTTCGGTGCCGCTGTTGGTGAAGCGGATCTGCTGGATGCTGGGGAAGCGGCCGCAGAGCAGCGCGGCCAGCTTGCCCTCGTTTTCCCCCACCGCGGCCAGGTTCACGCCATTGGCCATGGCGGCCCCGACCGCATCCAGGATGCGCCGCTCGGAATGGCCGAACAGCCCGGCGGTGTATTCGCCGCAGAGGTCCAGGTAGGCGTGGCCGTCCACATCCCACAGGGAACAACCCTCGCCGCGCGCCATGGCGGTGGGGAAGGGGGTGTAGAACAGCACGCTGCGGGTATTGCCGCCGGGCATCACCTCCCGCGCCTTCGCGTGGATCTCGGCGCTGCGCGGGCGCGCCGCGATGTAGCGCTCGCGCGCTTCGGCCAGGGCGGTGGGCAGGTCGCTGTTCTGCATGGGTGCAGGCTTGCGCCGAGGGGCGTTGGCGTCAACCATGGGCGGCATGATGTTGCATATGAAGATGGTGGTGGGGCTGGCCTTGCTGGCCGGGCCGCTGCCGATGGCACTGGCGGTGCAGCCGCTGCGGCACTGGCCCAGCCGGGCCGGGCGTGCGGCGCTGCTGCTGCTGGCGCCACTGGCCATGGTGGGTCAGGGCGCGCTGGTGCTTGCGCTGGGGCTTGGCGAGATGGCGGGGACGCCGGTGGCGATGATGACGGCGAAGCTGGCGGCGCTGCTGATGCTGCACACGATCCTGGCGCTGCCGGCGGCGCTGCTGGCGGCCGTGCTGCTGGCGCGGCCGGAGCCGCCGGGCCTGCACCTGGCGCTGGCCGGGGTGGGGGTTTCGCCGGCGGCGCAGTTCTGGCGGTTGAGCGTGCCTGCCGTGCTGCCTGGCCTGCTGCTGGGCTGGCTGGCTGGCGTGGCGCCTGCCGTGGCGGCCGTGGTGCTGCTGTGGATGCCCGGGCTGTGAGCGCGCCGGAGAGTTTCCAGGCCATCATCGTCGGTGGCGGCCTGGTCGGTAGCGCCATCGCCTGGGGCCTGGCGCGGGAAGGGCTGCGCTGCGTGCTGCTGGACGAGGGCGATATCGCCTTCCGCGCCAGCCGGGGGAATTTCGGCCTGGTCTGGGCGCAGTCCAAGGGCATGGGTGCACCGCACTACCAGCGCTGGACCCGCTATTCCGCCAATGCCTGGCCGGAGCTGGCGCGCGAGCTGGCCGATGCGGTGGGCGCCGATGTCGGGCTGCATCAGCCGGGCGGGGTGCATCTGTGCCTCTCCGACAAGGAGATGGCGGACCGCGCCGACCGCATGGCGCAGCTGGCGCGGGAGGCCGGCAACAGCCTGCCCTTCCACTACCGGATGATCGAGGCCGCCGAACTCCGAGAAATGCTGCCGGCGCTGGGGCCGAGCGTGGTCGGTGCCAGCTTCACGCCCTACGACGGGCATGTGGACCCGCTCAGGCTGCTGCATGCGCTGCACCGTGCCTTCACCGGGGCGGGCGGGGTCTATGTGCCGAATGCCAAGGTGGAGCGCAGCGACGCCGCGCCGCGGGACTTCCGCGTATTTGCCGCCGACCGGATGTTCGAGGCACCGCGCGTGGTGCTGGCCGCCGGGCTGGGCAATGCCGCTTTGGCGCCGGAGTTCGGGCTTTCGGCCCCGGTCAGGCCGCAGCAGGGCCAGGTGCTGGTGACGGAGCGCGTGGCGCCGATCTTCACCATGCCCACCACGTCAGTTCGGCAGACCATGCAGGGCAGCCTGCTGCTGGGCGACAGCGTGGCCGAGGTTGGCTACGACATTTCCCAGAAGCCGGCGGTCATGGCGGAGATCGCCAGGCGCGCGGTGCTGAGCTTTCCGTTCATCGCCCGGCTGAACATGGTGCGGGCCTGGTCGGCGCTCAGGATCATGCCGAAGGACGGCGTGGCGATCTACGACCAGAGCGAAGAATACCCCGGCGCCTTCACCGCCAACTGCCATTCCGGCGTGACCCTGGCCGGCGCCCATGCGCGGCTGCTGGCGCCGATGATCGCGGCGGGGCAGCTGGACGGCATGATGGACCCCTTCTCGGCGAGGCGATTCGATGTACGCGACGCGGCCTGAAGCGCGGCCCGCCACGGTGGAGGTGTTGGTCGATGGCGTGGCGGTGCTGGTGCCCGCCGGCGCCAGCGCGGCGGCGGCGGTGCTGCTGGCCGGCAGCGCGGCCATCCGCGAAACCGCGGTCAGCGGCGCGCCGCGGCTGCCCTACTGCATGATGGGCGTCTGCTTCGACTGCCTGGCCGAGGTGGACGGCGCCGCCAATGTGCAGGCCTGCATGGTTCCGGTGGCGCCGGGCATGCGGATCGCCCGCCAGCTTGGCGCGCGGGATGCGCTGATGCCGGAGGCGGGGCGATGAGCTTCGACCTGGCCATCATCGGCGCCGGGCCGGCCGGCATGGCGGCGGCGGTGGAAGCGCGGGCGCTGGGGCTTGCCGTGCTGGTGGTGGATGAGCAGCCCGCGCCGGGCGGCCAGGTTTTTCGCGCCGTCGAGGCCGCGCATGGCGATGCCGTGCTGGGCACCGAGTACAGCGCCGGCCTGGGCCTGGTGGAGAGTTTCCGCCGCAGCGGCGCGACGTATCGCCCCGGCACCACGCTGTGGCACCTGGACCCGGACAGCGGCGAGATGTCGCTGACCCCCGGTGGGCCGGCGGTGGCGCGGCGCGTGCTGCTGGCGACGGGTGCGCAGGAACGCCCGGTGCCGATCCCCGGCTGGACCCTGCCGGGCGTGATGGGCATGGGCGCGGCGCAGATCATGCTGAAGACCGCCGGCGCGGTACCCTCGGGCCGGGTGGTACTGGCCGGGCAGGGGCCGCTGCTGTGGCTGCTGGCAGCGCAGCTGCAGCGCGCGGAGGCGCCGCCTTCCCTGATCCTGGAGACGACGCCGAAAGGCCGGCTGGCAGCCGCCTTCCGCGCCGGTGGCTGGTTCAGCGGGCGTGGGCTGCTGCTGAAGGGGCTTGGCCTGCTGCGGGAAACCCGCGGCCTGCCCGTGCAGCGCGCCGTCACCGGCCTGCGGGCCGAGGGCGAGGGCCGGGTGCAGCGCGTGGCCTGGGATGGCGGCTCGGCCGAATGCGACACGCTGCTGCTGCATGAAGGCGTGGTGCCGGCCACCCATATCCCGCTGGCGCTGGGGCTGGACCACGCCTGGGACGCCGCGCAGCAATGCTGGCGGCCGGTGGTGGATGCGCTCGGCGCGTCCTCGCATGCGCGCGTGGCGGTGGCGGGCGATGGTGCGGGTATCGGCGGCTGGCAGGCGGCCGTCGCGTCCGGGCAGTTGGCGGCGCTGGACGCCGCGCATCGCCTGGGCCGGCTGACCCTGGATGGCCTGGCCCAGCGCGCCGCGCCGCTGCGGCGGATGCGCGCGGAGGCCCTGGCGCTGCGGCCCTTCCTGGATGCGCTCTACGCCCCCGTGGCGGCGCCGGTGGCGGACCAGGTGCTGGTCTGCCGCTGCGAGGAGGTGACGGCGGGCCAGGTGCGGGCGGCGGCGCGACTCGGGGCGCAGGGGCCGAACCAGGCCAAGACCTTCCTGCGCAGCGGCATGGGCGCCTGCCAGGGGCGCATGTGCGGCGCCACGGTGGCGCGGATCATCGCGGAAACCCGCGGCGTTGCGCCCGAAACGGTTGCCCCGCTGCGGCCCCGCGCCCCCTACAAGCCGCTGACGGTCGGCCAGCTCGCGGGGCTGTGAGGCAACCGTTCTGAAGCCGCCACGGCGGCAATCCTTGGCGCCGGCGGCGGGCGGTTGTATGGCTTGTGTCGTGCTCAGAAGATCCTTGCTCCTCCCCGCTTTCGCGGCCCTGGCCGGGCTGCCCTTGGGCCTGGCTCCCGCCTGGGCGCAAGGTCTGCCGGATGCCCGCGCCGCCGGCCTGGCCCGGCTGGCCGCCCGGCTGCGCGCGCTGGATGCGGACGGGCTGAACCCCGCCGACTACGCGATACCGCCGGATGACATGGCCGCGACCGACCTGGCCGGCTATGTCGACCTGATCGGCCGCAGCGCCGCCCGCGCCCTGACCGACCTGCTGCATGGCCGGGTGAAGAGCCTGCCGGGGCGGGTGGATATCGTGCGGGATACGGCGGCGCTGCCGCTGGAGCCCTGGTTGGCCGAACTGGCCGGCAGCGCCGACCCCGCCGGCGTGCTGGACCGCGCCAGCCTGCTGCACCCGGATGCCGCGCCGTTGAAGCAGGCACTGGTGGACGCCCGCGCCCGCGCGGCGCAGAGCTTCACGCCCATCCCCGGTGGCGCGGCGCTGAGCGACACCATCGAGCCCGGCGCCTGGGACAGCGTGAAGATTCCGCTGCTGCGCGCCCGCATGCTGCTGACCGACCCCGGCGTGCGGCGCGACGGCGGCAATAACTACGATGCCTCCCTGGTGGAGGCGGTGAAGCGCTTCCAGGCCGCCGAGGCGCTGGAGGCGGATGGCCGCATCGGTCGGATCACCCTGGCGGCGCTGAACCGGCCGCTTGCGGCCCAGGTGGCGCAGCTGCGGGCGGCGCTGGACATGCGCCGCGCCATGGCGGCAGCGCCGGTCGAGCGGCATATCGAGGTGAATGTCGCGCATCAGCGCCTGGCGGTGATCGAGGCCGGGCGCAACGTGCTGGAGATGAACGTCATCGTCGGCAAGCCGGCACGGCCGACGCCGATGCTGCGGGTGCGGCTGACCGCCATCCAGTTCAATCCGCGCTGGGGCGTGCCGCTGCGCAACATGAAGGAAGACCTGCTGCCGCGCTTCCGCCGCGACCCGCGGGCGATGATGGAGAAGGGCTTCCGGGTGTATTCGGTGGTCAACGGCCAGGCGGTCGAGGTCGACCCGACCACGATCTCCTGGAGCCGCATCAACCCGGACCGGATTCCCTACATCATCCGCCAGGATGCCGGGGAGGCGAATGCGCTGGGGCGGATCAAGTTCGTGATTCCCAACAGCGACGACATCTTCATGCATGATACGCCGGACCGGCATTTGTTCCGCCGGCCGGACCGGGCCTTCTCCTCCGGCTGCATCCGGCTGGAGAAGCCGATGGAATTGCTGGAAATAGCGATGACCGGCATGCCCGGCTTCGACCGGCCGCGCATTGAAAAGCTGCTGGCCGACCGGGTGACCGCCGGCACAAGTGTACGCCAGGTAATGCCGGTGCGGCTGCACTACACCACCGCGGTGGTTGAGGCAGGGCGGGTGGCGTTGCGCCCGGATATCTACGGGCTTGACGAGGCCTATGCCCGTGCGCTGGATGCGCCCCCTCGCATGGCATCCGCCGGAGTTCGTTGATGGTTCGTTGGCGTCGTGACCCCTGCCCCTGCTGCCAGTCCACGCCCGATTGGGTGTGCGAGGCGCCGGCCGAGCCCAGCCTGGGCCGCCGCGGCCTGCTGGGTGCGGCGCTGGGGCTGGCGGCGGCGGGCCTGGTTTCGCCGGCCTTCGCCGCCCCGGGGGACCGCAGCATCGGGGTGACGCGCCTTGGCACCGGGGACAGCTTCAGGGGCGTGTACTGGCGGGATGGCCGCTACGACGCGGAGGCCCTGCGCCAGCTGAACTGGGTGCTGCGCGACCCGCACCTGGACGAGGTGACGCCGATGGACCCGCGGCTGTTCGACGTGCTGAACGCCGTGGCGGCGCGGATGGACACCGACCCGAGCTATGAGGTGGTCAGCGGCTATCGCGCGCCGGAGACCAATGCGGCCAATGCCCGCCGGTCGCGCCGCGTCTCCAAGGCCAGCCTGCACATGAGCGGCATGGCCGCGGATGTCCGCCTGCCCGGCCGGTCCTCCATGGGCATGGCCAGGCTGGCGGCGGAGATGCAGATGGGCGGCGTCGGGCTGTATCGCCGCGACGGGTTCGTCCACCTGGATTGCGGGCCCTCGCGCCGCTGGTAGCGGCGGCGGGCTGCACGGGCCGCCGAGCGGCCGCAGGCGGCCCGGGCTTTCACCCGGGCCTGGTCAGGCTTCAGCGATTTTGCGGATAGGCGCCCGAGGTGTTGCTGCGGGTCGCGCGGTCATAGGCGCGTTCGGCCGCCGTGCCCGGCGGATTGCCGGGGGTACCGTCGCGCTGCGCCGGGTAGGCGCCCGAGGTATCCGTGCCGGCGGCGCGGTCCAGGGTACGTTCGGCCGCGGTGCCCGCGGGGTTGTTGCCGGTGCCATCGG
Organism: uncultured Rhodospirillales bacterium; assembly: GCA_903835235.1. Taxonomy (GTDB): domain Bacteria; phylum Pseudomonadota; class Alphaproteobacteria; order Acetobacterales; family Acetobacteraceae; genus CAIMOR01. Next base: position 76,254 of record CAILMF010000026.1, on the reverse strand, counting down.
CCGAGGTGCGCGGGCTGCCGGTGGTGCGGTCATAGGCGCGCTGGGCGGCGGTGCCCGGCGGGTTGCCGGGGCTGCCGTCGCGGGTGGTGTCGCAGGCGGCCAGCAGGGTCAGCGCGGCCAGGCCGGCCAGGAGGGGAGCGGTACGCATGATGCGGTTCCTTTCGGAAGGTTACCGCAGCAAAGCGAGTTTCACGCCGCTTGGTTCCTCACGCCGCCGCCGCTTGTGTGGTGAAGCGCAGCGCCGGCTGGCCCACATAGTCGTGTGCGCCGACATGGGTCAGGCTGCCCCTGGTATCCAGCCAGACCTTGCCGCCGATGGCGCGCCAACGGTGGCAGAAGGTCCAGTCCTCGCTGATGTACTGGCCGCTGTCGGGCGCGATGATGCAGTCGAACAGCGCGTAGCTCGGCGTGCCCTCGGTGGCCGCGGGGTTGTAGGCATCCACGCCGCGGTAGCGGGTTTCCGGATAGGCCTGCACCATGCGCTCCAACGCGTCCCGTCGCAGCAGCATGAAGCCGGTGCCGGCGTGGCGGGCGGTGATGAAGTCGCCGACGCGCTCGGCCTCGGCACCCTGGCAGGGTTCGCCCACATAGAGCAGCGCCGCGGCCTCGGCCGGCTCCCCGGCGCGCTGGCGGGCGGGGGCGGTCTGCCAGTGCAGCACCTTCAGCGGGTACATGCCGGCGACCACCGGCTGGTCGAAGCCCAGCATCCGCTCCAGCTGCTCCGGCTCGAAGCCGATATCGGCATCGACGAACAGCAGGTGGGTGGCGGTGGGGTTGGCCAGGAAGCGCGCCACCAGGGTGTTGCGGCTGCGGGTGATCAGGCTGTCATGGCCAAGCATTTCCAGCGTGAACTGCACCCGCTGCGCCAGTGGCGAACAGAGCAGGCGCAGGATGCTGAGCATATAGGCCTGGTGGACCATGGCGCCGAAGCAGGGGGTGGCGATGACGACGTGCATGCCGCCACCCTGCGCCGGGACGTCTTGCCGAAACCTTGCCGGCGGCCTTTGCTGGGCGTCGGAATCGTGGGTTTGGGGAGCGGGTCATGGTGTTGACGGTGGCAATCGGCGGCTTGGGCGCCATTGGGGCGCATCTGGCCCGCGCCTTGGATGCCGGGGTGGACGGGCTGCGCCTGGTGGCGGTTTCGGCCCGTGACCAGGAAAAGGCCAAGCGGACCATCGCCGGCTTCCGCGACGTGCCGAAGCTGGTTGGGCTGGCCGAGCTGGCCGAACTGGCCGATGTGGTGGTGGAAGCCGCGCCGGCCGCGGTGTTCGAGCAGATCGCCGAGGCCGCCATCGGGCGCGGGCGCATCTTTGTGCCCTCCAGCGTCGGCGCGCTGCTGCCGCGGATGCACCTGGTGGAGCGGGCGCGGGAAACGGGGGCGCGGATCGTGGTGCCGACCGGCGCGCTGCTGGGGCTGGACGCGGTGCGCGCGGCGGCCGAGGGCAATGTCAGCAGCGTGACCATCGAGACCCGCAAGCCGCCGCGGGGGCTGGAAGGCGCGCCCTACCTGGTGGAGAACAAGATCGACGTCTTCGCCATCACCACGCCGACCATCGTGTTCAAGGGCAATGCCTTTGATGCCGCGAAGGGTTTTCCGGCCAATGTGAACGTGGCCGCCGCGCTGGCCCTGGCCGGCATCGGGCCGGAGCGGACGATGGTGGAGATTTGGGGCGACCCGACGGTGACGCGCAACACCCACACCATTCGCGTGGAGGCCGAGACGGTGCGGCTGACCATGACCATTGAGAACGTGCCGAGCGAGGAGAATCCGCGCACCGGCAAGATCACCCCGCTCTCCATCCTGGCCTGCCTGCGCGGGCTGACGAGTACGTTGAAGGTGGGGTCGTGAACGCCGTGCTCCCCAGGCGCCGCACCCTCCTCGCCGCCCCCGCCCTGCTGTTGGCGGCGCGCGCCCACGCCGCCGGCTGGCCGGAGCAGCCCATCCGCGTCGTGGTGCCCTATGCGCCGGGCACCAACTCCGACGTGCAGACCAGGCTTGTCACCGCGCACATGACGCAGGCACTCGGGAAGCCCTTCATCGTGGAGAACCGCGCCGGCGCCGGCGGCAGCGTGGGGGCGGAGGCGGTGGCCAAGGCCCGGGCTGACGGCTACACCCTGCTGACCGGCAGCAACGGCCCGCTGGCGATCAACCCGGCGCTGCAGCCGCGGCTGGGCTATGCGGTCAGCGACTTCAGCGCCATCGGCATGATCAGCCGTGCCAGCCACACCATCTCGGTTCGCGCGGATGCGCCGTGGAAAACGCTGGCGGAATACGTCGCCGCGGCCAAGGCGGAGCCCGGCAAGTTCAGCATCGGCAGCAGCGGCACCGGCAGCGCCACGCATTTCAGCATCGAGATGCTGCAATCCCAGGCCGGCATCAGGCTGACCCATGTGCCCTATCGCGGCAGCAGCGTGGCGGTGCCGGACCTGGTGGCCGGCAATGTCGCCAGCGTGTGCTGCGAGCTGACCACCGTGCTGCCGACGCTGCGTGGCGGGCTGACCCGGGTGCTGGCGCTGGCCGCCGAGGCGCGCAGCCCGCTGGTGCCGGAGGTGGTGACCACGGCCGAGGCCGGCATGCCTGGCCTGCTCGGTGCCAGCTGGGTCGGGCTGGTGGCGCCGGCCGGGGTGCCGGCGGAGGCGATGGCCGCGCTCTCCCAGGCCTTCCAGGCGGCCATGGCGGACGCCACCGTGCAGTCACGTACGCGCGAGGCGGGGGCCGACCCGGCACCGGAGGTTGAGCGGACCCCCGCGGGTTTCGCGGCTTTCATCCGGCTCGAGGCGGCGCGGGTGCGCGAAGTCGCCGCCAGCAGTGGCATGAAGCTGGATTAAGGGCTGGTAAGGTGCCCCCGAATTGCCACGTAATGCGGGCAAGGAGTGGGCATGGCCGAGGAAGACGACGTAACCCTCACCGGCAAGGTGAAGGACAAGCTGATCGAGGCGAAGCAGGCCTGGGCGCGTGACGGCCGGCTGCTGACCGGCGATGTCGGCGCGCGGGACCGCCTGCCGCCGGGCCAGACACTGGTAAAAGACTGGCCGGTGCTGGACCTGGGCGTGCAGCCCGAGGTGAAGCCGGACAAGTGGCGGCTGCGGCTGGAAGGCCTGGTGGCCGCCCCGCTGGCGCTGACCCTGCCGGACTTCATGGCGCTGCCGCAGACCGAGCTGGTCAACGACATCCACTGCGTCACCGCCTGGAGCCGCTATGACAACCATTGGCAGGGCGTGCGCGCGGCGCATCTGCTGGAACTGGCGCGGCCGACCCAGGCGGCGCGCTTCGTCAGCTTCACCAGCTATGACGGCTATACCACCAATGTCTCGCTGGCCGACTTTGCCGAGCAGGAGGTGCTGCTGGCGCACAGCTGGGAAGGCCAGCCGCTGTCCCGCCAGCATGGCGGGCCCGTCAGGGTGGTTCTCCCAAAACTGTATTTCTGGAAGTCGCCGAAATGGGTGACACGCATAGAAATACTGGGCGTGGATCGGCCCGGCTTCTGGGAAGTGCGCGGCTACCACAACAACGGCGACCCCTGGGCGGAGGAGCGTTATGGCTGATGTCGGCAGGCGGAAGGCGGCGTTGACGGGTGCGGCGGTATTGACCGGCGCGGCGGGGGAGGCGACAGCCTTCGACTTCCGCTTCACCGCCATCGAGGGCGGGGCGCTGCCGCTGGCGCAGTTTCGCGGCAAGGCGATGCTGGTGGTGAATACCGCCAGCTTCTGCGGCTACACGCCGCAATACGCCTCCCTGCAACGGCTGCATCAGCGCTACGAGGCGAAGGGGTTGGTGGTGCTGGGCGTGCCTTCCACGGACTTCAACCAGGAAAGCCACGACGCCGCCGCGATCAAGCAGTTCTGCGACGCGAATTACGACGTGACCTTCCCGATGACGACGCCGGAGCATATCCGGGGCGCCCAGGTGCATCCGTTCTTCGCCTGGTTGGCCGGCAAGGCGGGCGGCGCGCCGACCTGGAACTTCCACAAATACCTGGTGGCGCGGGACGGCCGCAGCGCGCGGGCCTTCACCACCCAGGTGGAGCCGGAAGCGCCGCAGGTGATCCGCGCCATCGAGGCGGCGCTGGCGGCTACACCGCCAGCCGCTTGAGGATATCGGCGACGGCGCTCTCGAACATCTCGGTGGTCAGGCGCCGCGTGGACGTGTTGTAGCGGCTGACATGGTAGCTGTTGGCCAGCAGCAGCCCGTCCGGCAGCGTGTGGATGGCGCCATGGGCGAAGCGCTTGTGGCTGACCGGCAGGCCACAGGCGCGCAGCGCCGCCGCATGCGCCAGGACGCCCAGCGCCAGCACCGCCTTCAGCTTCGGCATGGCGGCCAGTTCGGCCCGCAGGAACTGGTTGCAGGTGCGGGTTTCCAGCGGCTCCGGCAGGTTGGCCGGGGGCACGCAGCGCACCGCATTGGTGATCCGGCAGCCCAGCATCTGCATGCCGTCATTCGGGTCCTCCAGGTAGGTGCCCTGGGCCAGGCCGAACTTCAGCAGCGTGGCGTAGAGCAGCTTGCCCGCGTGGTCGCCGGTGAAGGGCCGGCCGGTGCGGTTGGCGCCCTTCTGCCCGGGCGCCATGCCCAGCACCAGCAGGGGCGCGTCGCGCGGGCCCCAGCTGGGCACCGGGGCGTTGTGCCAGTCCGGCAGCTTCGCCCGATTGGCCTCCCGCAGCGCCACCAGCCGGGGGCAGAGCGGGCAGTCGCGGTCGGGGTCGGTGAGGGGCGACGTGCTGGGGCAGGCCGGGGCGGCCTGGCTCACTCCGGCAGTTCCGGGGCGCCCTGGAAGGGGTCCGCCGGGGTGGGGGAGCGCAACGGCACGGCGGGGCCGCGCGGCTGCGGCACGCCGCCGGGGCGGGTGCGCGGTTCCACCTGGCGGCGGGTGATGTGCTCGGCCATGTCCATCAGGTCCACGAAGCCATCGGCCTGGCGGCGCAGCTCGTCGGCGATCATGGCCGGCTGGGTGCGGATGGTGGAGACCACGGTGACCTTGGTGCCCAGGCGCTGCACCGCTTCCACCAGGCGGCGGAAGTCGCCATCGCCCGAGAACAGCACCGCGTGGTCGATGCGCGGCGCGATGTCCAGCATGTCCACGGCCAGTTCGACGTCCACGTTGCCCTTGACCCGGCGGCGGCCATTGGCGTCCGTGAATTCCTTGGCCGGCTTGGTCACCACGGAGTAACCGTTGTAGCCCAGCCAGTCGACCAGCGGTCGCAGCGGCGAGTATTCTTCGGATTCCAGCAAGGCGGTGTAGTAATAGGCGCGCACCAGGTAGCCTTCGCCGCGGAAGTAGTTCAGCAGGTTGCGATAGTCCACGTCGAAGCCGAGCGTGCGTGAGGCGGCGTAGAGGCTGGCGCCATCGATGAACAGCGCAAGGCGTTCCGGATCTGACAAAGGTTTGTCTCTCAAAATGCAATTGGGACGAATCGGATGCGACTATAATAAATGGCACTTACCAGAATGTAAGCGAAATCACCGTGATCATCATTGCGCTGGGCGCAAACCTGCCAGACGCGGCAGGCCATTCGCCGTTGCAGGCCTGCCGCCGGGCGGTAACAGGGCTGGCGGCGCTGCCGGGGCTGCGACTGGTGGCGACCTCTTGCTGGTACGCCACCGCGCCGGTGCCGCCGATGCCAGGTGCGCCCGACTACACCAATGGCGTGGTGCGGCTGGAGGGGGAGGCCGAGCCGGCGGCGCTGCTGGCGGCGCTGCACGCGCTGGAGGACGCCGCCGGACGGCAACGCCCCTACCTGAACGCGCCGCGCAGCCTGGACCTGGACCTGATCGACCTGAACGGCCTGGTGCGGGATGCGCCCGACCCGGTGCTGCCGCACCCGCGCGCGCATCTGCGCCGCTTCGTGCTGCAACCGCTGGCCGAGGTGGCGCCTGGCTGGGTGCATCCGCGCCTGGGCCAGACGGTGGCGGCGCTGCTGGCCGGGCTGGAGGAGCCGCCGCTGCGGCCGCTGGCGTGAACGTCAACGCCGGCGCGGCCGGCCGCCATCCGGCGCCGAGATGAAGTCCTGCGCCGCGGCGCCCGCCGCTTCGGCCGTGCGGGGCAGCCGCGGCAGGCTGCCAAGGCGCGCCAGCGTTACCAGCGGGCCGGAAGGGAAGGCCGGGCCGGAGAGCGCGGCCTCGGCGCCAGCCTGGCTGCCGGCCTGCAGGGCAGCGGCGGCGCGGCGCAGCTGGGTCAGCACCAGGGTGGCGTCGGCCTGGGGGGCAATGGCCAGGGCCTGGCGCATCTCGGCCTGAGCGACCAGCAGCTTGGAGAGCAGCGACGGATTCACCGAGGGGGCGATGCGCGGATTGTCCCGCACCTCGCTGGTCAGGAATTCCAACTGGGCGGCGGCCAGCGCGGCCTCGGCCGGGCGGCCCTGGTATTGGCTGGTGTCGCCCAGCGTCTGCGGTGCGTAGAGCGCGGCGCCGCGGACATTGTCGCCGGCGCCACCGAGGTAGTTGCCCACGGGGTCGGCACTGCATCCCGCCAGCAGCAGGGCCAGCGCGGCCAGCAGCGGCACCGCAAGGGCGAGCGGCCCCAAGGCAGTCGGTGGCGTCGCGGCGGTGGTTGGGCGAATGGGCTTGGCGGGCATTGGCAGCCTCCCTGTGGCCAGGGGGAAGCAAGCGCCGCCGGCGCGGGCCAGGCAAGCCACGAAGCGTATCACGCCTTGCCCTTCGGGTTGGCCCCTGCCACACAACGCCGCCACAATGCACCAGCCATGACCGACGACCTGCCCAACGAAACCCTGCCCGCCGGCTTGCTGCCGGCCGGCCTTGTCGACCTGCTGCCGCCCGAGGCCGAGCGCGAAGCGGCGCTGGTGGAGGCGCTGATGGCCGGCTTCGGCGCCCATGGCTATGAGCGGGTGAAGCCGCCGCTGCTGGAATTCGAGGACAGCCTGCTGGCTGGCTCCGGCGCCGCGGTGGCGGGCGATACCTTCCGGCTGATGGACCCGGTCAGCCAGCGCATGATGGGGCTGCGCGCCGATACCACGCCGCAGGTGGCGCGCATTGCCGCGTCTCGGCTGGGCTTGCAGAAGCGCCCGCTGCGCCTGTGCTACGCGGTGGAGGCGCTGCGGGTGCGCGGCACCCAGCTGGCCCCGGCGCGGCAGCTGACCCAGGCGGGGGTGGAGTTGATCGGCAGCGACAGTGCCGCCGCCGATGCCGAGGTTGCCGTGGTGGCGGTGGAAGCGCTGGCCGCGGTCGGTGTGCGGGACGTCTCGCTGGACATCACCCTGCCCACCCTGGCGCCGGCGTTGTTCGAGGCCGCCGGGCTGGAGCCCGGGCTGCGCCAGCGGCTGGGCCGGGCGCTGGACCGCAAGGATGCCGCCGTGGTGGCGACGCTTTCGGCCGAGGCCGGGCCGCTCGCTGTCTCGCTGCCTTCGCTGTTGCAGGCCGCCGGGCCGGCCGAGGGCGCCCTTGCCGCGCTGCGCGCCGCGACCCTGCCGCCCGCCGCCCAGGCCATTGCGGACAATGCCGCGGCCGTCATCGCCGCCATCCGCGCGCTGGCGCCGGAGTTGCGCATCACGCTGGACCCGGTGGAGTTCCGCGGCCTGCGCTACCATGTGGGCGTCGCCTTCACGCTGTACGGCCCGGGCAATGCCGGCGAGTTGGCCAAGGGCGGCCGCTACATGGCCGGCGAGGAGCCCGCCACCGGCATGACGGTCTACCCCGATGCGGTGCTGCGCGCGGCGCCGTCCGGCCCGGCGCGGCCACGTGTGTTCGTCCCGTTGGGCACCCCGGGCGCCGCTGCGCTGCGCGCCCAGGGCTTCGCCACCGTGGCGGCGCTGACCCAGGCCGATACGGCGGACGGGCTGCGCTGCACCCATATTCTCCAGGACGGCGCCGCGGTGGCGCTACCGTCCGATCGGCGGAGGGCGGAAGCGCCCGGAGCCGTGAATCGGCCGGCGGTAACAAGCAAGGACTGAAGCGATGGCCAATGTGGCAGTCATCGGCGCGCAATGGGGCGACGAGGGCAAGGGCAAGGTGGTGGACTGGCTGGCCAGCCGCGCCGAGATCGTGGTGCGGTTCCAGGGCGGCCATAACGCCGGGCATACGCTGGTGGTGGGCGACCAGACCTACAAGCTGAGCCTGCTGCCCTCCGGCGTGGTGCGCGGCAAGCTGGGCATCATCGGCAATGGCGTGGTGCTGGACCCCGAGGCGCTGCTGAGCGAGATCGCCAAGGTCGGCGCCCAGGGTCTGAAGGTGACGCCGGAGAACCTGCGCATCGCCGAGAACGTGCCGCTGATTTTGCCGCTGCACCCGGCGCTGGACCAGGCGCGGGAAGCCGCGCGCGGCGGCGACAAGATCGGCACCACCGGCCGCGGCATCGGCCCGGCCTATGAGGACAAGGTCGGCCGCCGCAGCATCCGCCTGTGCGACCTGGCCGAGCCGGAGACGCTGAGCGCCAAGCTGGACGAGCTGCTGCTGCACCATAACGCGCTGTTCCGTGGGCTCGGCGCGCCGCAGTTCCAGAAGCAGCCGCTGCTGGACCGGCTGCTGGAGCTGGCGCCGCTGCTGCTGCCGTTCAGCGAGGCGGTGTGGGAGCGGCTGGACGCGGCCCGCAGCACCGGCAAGCGCGTGCTGTTCGAGGGCGCCCAGGCGGTGATGCTGGATGTCGACCACGGCACCTACCCGTATGTCACTTCGTCCAACACCGTGGCCGGCAATGCCGCGGCGGGTGCCGGCGTGGGGCCGGATACCATCGGCATGGTGCTGGGGATTGCGAAGGCCTACAGCACCCGCGTCGGCAGCGGGCCGTTCCCGAGCGAGCTGCATGACGATGTCGGCAAGGGCCTGGGCGACCGCGGCTTTGAATACGGCACCGTCACCGGCCGGCGCCGGCGCTGCGGCTGGTTCGACGCCTGCATGGTGCGCCAGGCGGTGAAGGTCGGCGGCATCAACGGCCTGGCGCTGACCAAGCTGGACGTGCTGGACGGCATGGCCGAGCTGAAGATCAACACCGGCTACCGGATTGGGGGCCAGGTGTTCAAGCGGCTGCCGGCGGCGATGCGCGCGCAGGCCGCGGCGGAGCCGATCTACGAGGTGATGGAAGGCTGGCCCGGCACCACCCGCGGTGCGCGCAGCTATGCCGACCTGCCGGCCCAGGCGGTGAAATACGTCCGCCGGATCGAGGAACTGGTCGAGGCGCCGGTGGTGCTGCTGTCCACCAGCCCGGAGCGCGACGACACCATCACGCTGCGCGACCCCTTCGCGGGCTGACGGCGATGGACCGGTGGTACCCCGCGAAGATTGCCGCCGGCACGCATGAGACCACCGGCCAGGTGCTGGACCTCAAGCTGACCGGGGCGCGCGGGCTGCTGCTGGACCAGGTCTTCGCCGGCGTGGACAGGGCGGCGCTGCGGATTGCCGAGTTCGGCATCTGGCAGGGCACCAGCTCGGCCGAGCTGGCCAATTTCCTGGGCGGGCAGGGCGAACTGCACCTGTTCGACTTCGAGGACAATGTGCAGCAGGTGAAGGCCAGGCTGAACCAGGCCGGCCATGCCAATGTCTTCGCCTGGGGCTGCAGCTACCGCCACCTGGACAGCTACAATTGGTCGCTGCGGAAGCTCATGCAGGACCAGCCGGATTTGCGCTTCGATTATGTCTACCTGGACGGCGCGCATACCTGGGCGGTGGATGCGCTGACCTTCTTCCTGTGCGACGCCATGCTGAATGTCGGCGGGTGCATCGAGCTGGACGACTATGAATGGCGGCTGCGCGGCTCCTCGCTGGACCCCGCGCGCGTGCCGGTGATTGCCGAGCAATACACCGAGGAACAGATCGACGACCGCCAGGTGAAGGCGATTGTGGACCTGCTGGTGCGGCGGAAAGGGACTTATCGGGAAATCCGCAAGGATCGGGTTTTCCAGAAAATGGTCCCATGATCTCATCCTGAGAGAGTAACTCTTCCTAAATCGAACCGCCGTATCGTTTGTGCGTCACAAGGACGCGCTCACATGAACAAGCATGTACGCTTCGTTACTGCCTCTGCCGCCCTGCTGGTGCTGGCGGGCTGCGCCACCGGCTCCGGCTTCAGCCAGGCCGGGGATGGCCGGGTGCAGATTGCCGGGCCGCTGGACAGCATTGCCCGGGCACCGCGGGTGCGGACCTCCCGCGGCTGCGACTTTCCGGCGCTGGACAGCGCGCTGGTGGCCAGCCAGCTGATGGACGCCACCATGGGTGGGCCGGCCGTGGCGGCGACGGTGTTCGAGTGCCACCGCCGCGCTTCGCTGGACTGATACCAAGCGCACGAAGGATAAACCTTCGTGCCCCTCAGTCGCCGGGCGGGCCGCCTCCGCGGCCCTTGGCTACGCGGCATAAGCCGCGGCCGCCATTCGGCGGCTCGGCCCGCAAACCGCGGGCCGCAGGTCGGGACTTCGTGTGCTTGGTATGAGCGCTGAATCAGTCGCTCTGGTAAACCTTCAGCGCTTCATCTGCTCCACGCCATGCTGTTCGCGCACGGCATGGAAGCGCAGCGCCGGGAACTCTTCCTCGGCGCGCTTGCGGCGCCAGTCGCTGCCGAAGAAGGCGACCAGCTCGTCGTCATGGTCCTCGCCGCAGTCGCGGCGGTTCAGCGTGCGGAACTTTTCTGCCTGCGCCTTGTCGTCGGAAACGACCCAGCGCATCTGCGTCCAGTTGGTCTCGTTGAAGCCGGCGGGCACGCCGTATTCCACCTTCAGCCGGCTGGCCAGCACGTCCAGCTGCAACTGACCGACCACGCCGACCACGGGCGGCGAGCCGTCCAGCGGGCGGAACAGCTGCACCACGCCTTCCTCGGCCAACTGGTCCAGCGCGGTGCGCAGCTTCTTGGCCAGCATAGGGTCTTCCAGCCGCACATGGCGCAGGATTTCCGGCGCAAAGCTGGGGACGCCGCGGAAGTTCAGCTCCTCGCCCTCGGTCAGCGTATCGCCGATGCGCAGGATGCCGTGGTTGGCCACGCCGACGACGTCGCCGGGCCAGGCCTCTTCCGCCACCTGGCGGTCCTTGGCGAAGAAGAACAGCGGCGCGTTGACCGGCACCTGCTTGCCGGTACGCACCTGCTTCAGCCGCATGCCCTTCCATAGCCGGCCGCTGCACAGCCGCACGAAGGCGACGCGGTCACGGTGCTGCGGGTCCATGTTCGCCTGGATCTTGAAGACGAAGCCGGTCAGCTTCTCCTCACCGGGGTCCACGCTGCGCGGGTCGCCCTGGCGCGGCTGCGGCGGCGGCGCGTACTTGGCCAGCCCGTCCAGCAGGTGGCCCACGCCGAAGTCGCGCAGCGCGCTGCCAAAAAAGATCGGCGTCAGCGTGCCCTGGCGGAAGGCGTCCAGGTCCCATTCCGGGAAGCCGGCCAGCGCCAGCTCGGCCTCGTCCTTCAGCGCCTTCGCCCGCGCCGGCCCGACCAGCTCGGCCAGCTTCGGGTCGTCGATGCCGGTCATCTGGATGGCGCTGCCGTCATCGGCATCCACCGGCAGGAACTTGTTGGTCACCAGGTCGAAGGTGCCGGCGAACTCGTTGGAGCGGCCAACCGGCCAGGCGGCCGGGGTCACGTCCAGCGCCAGGGTCTTCTCGATGTCGTCGATCAGCTCGAAGGGGTCGAGCGCCTCGCGGTCCATCTTGTTGACGAAGGTGATGATGGGGATGTCGCGGAGCCGGCAAACCTCGAACAATTTTCTGGTTTGTGCCTCGATGCCTTTCGCCGCGTCGAGCACCATGACGGCGGCGTCCACGGCGGTCAGCGTGCGGTAGGTGTCCTCGCTGAAGTCTTCGTGGCCCGGCGTGTCCAGCAGGTTGAAGACCAGGCCGCCGCGCTCAAACGTCATCACTGACGTGGCGACGCTGATGCCGCGGTCCTGCTCGATCTTCATCCAGTCGGACCGCGTGCGCCTGGCGTTGCCCTTGGCGCGCACCGCGCCGGCCAGCTGGATGGCGCCGCCCTTCAGCAGCAGGCGTTCCGTGAGGGTGGTCTTGCCGGCGTCCGGGTGGGCGATGATGGCGAAGGTGCGCCGGCGCGCGGCCTCGGTCGCGACCTGATTTGGCGGGTTATTGCTCAGGGCGCGGTCGGGCAGGGCATCCATGGCGGTACTTCTTCACTCGGCGGCAGATGCCGGCATGTAGGCCGAAGCCGGCACCGATGCCAGGGGTGCGAGGATGGGCGCAAAGCCGGGCGCCAAGGCAGGCACCGAAGCCACGGCGGCGAAGCCGGCCCGGTGCAGCGCCAGCACCCGCTGCGCGGAAGCGCGCCAGGTGGCGATCCGCGGCATGTTGTCCACCGGCCAGTTCAGCGCCCCCGCCACCTCCTGGAAGGCCTGGGCCGCCTGTATCACCCAGCCCAGCGTCACCACCCCCGCCAGGTAGGCCGGCGTGGCCAGCAGGAAGGGCAGCCCGGTGCCAAGCCGCAGGTTGCCCACGCCGAACAGCTGCAGCCGGGCCGCGGCGCGGGTCTGCCGGCCGAAGGCGCGGGCGATGTCGCCGAACAGCCCGGCCAGGCGCTTGGCGGGCGCGCCCCCGGTGGCGTCGCGCGCGGTCACCAGCGCCACGCGGTACTCGGCCTCGGAGGTCTGGCGCTGCTCGGTGCTGTACACCAGCGGCCGGCTCAGCAGGCTGGCGATGCAGATGCCGAACCCGGCATAGAGCATGGCGAACCACAGCAGGTAGCCGGGCAGCGCCACCTGGAAGCCGGCCAGGTCATAGGCCGGATGCGCCGAGAGCGCCCACAGCACGCCGACGAAGCAGGCCAGCCGCATCAGCCCCTGGGAGAGCGAGCAGGCGAGCTCGACGGCTTCCTCGGTGGCGATCCGGGCATCCTCGGCAATGCGGCCATCGGCATTGGCGTGGCCGGCCTCCGGCGTGCCTTCGCCGGCCAGCCAGGCCAGGGTCAGCCGGGCGGTCAGCCAGCCACGCCAGCCCAGCGCCAGCCGGCGCCGGGCCAGCATGTTGAGGTAGGAGGCCAGGCCGAAGCCGGCGGCCAGCAGCGCCAGCACGGCGCCGCAGCCGGCCAGCACCGCCAGCTCGGCGTGGCGCTCCAGGGCGTCGAACAGGTCGCGATTCCAGCGGTTCAGCCGCAGCAGCAGCGCCACTTCCAGCGCGTTCAGCGTCAGCAGGCCCAGCGCCAGGCCCCAGGGGGTGGCACAACCTGGCCCGCGCCAATAGCCGCCGGCCAGCCCGAGGAAGGCGCGTACAAGACCCGGGGCTGGCCGACGTGGATCAGGCCCGGGAGTTGCATATTGCATGCGCTCCATATCGTTGTGCGCTGCAACACATGCAAGGGGCGGTCAGGCGGCCTCCGCCAGAAGTGCGCGCAGGTCGAAGGGGGCGTTGTTCATGTTGAGCTGCCCGCTGGCATCGCGCGGCCATTCGGCTTCCGGCCGGTCGCGGTACAGCTCCACCCCGTTGCCGTCGGGGTCGCGCAGGTAGATCGCCTCGGAAACCCCGTGGTCGGCGGCGCCCTCCAGCGGCCAGTCGGCCGCCACCAGGCGCTTCAGCGCCCCGGCCAGCGCGGCGCGGTCGGGGTAGAGCAGCGCGACATGGTACAGCCCGGTGGTGCCCGGGGCGGGCGGCGTGCCGGCGGCGCTCTCCCAGGTGTTCAGAGCAATGTGATGGTGATAGCCGCCGGCCGAGAGGAAGGCGGCGCGGCTGCCCATGCGCTGGGTCACCTCCAGCCCGATCAGCCCGTGCCAGAAGGCCAGGGCCCGGTCCATCTCCGCCACCTTCAGGTGGACATGGCCGATGCGGAGCTGCGGGTGGGCGGGGGTGGTGGTCATGCGGGTTCTCCTGTTGTCCCGCATGTGGCGCTGCCGGGCCGCCGCGGCAAATGCCGCGGGCGGATGAGGCTCATTTGGCTGCGCTATCGCCTGGGGCGGCCGGGGGCGTCGGGTTCTCCTGGGAGCGGTCCGTGCCTGGGGCGGCGTTCGTTGCCTCCGCGGCGCCTGGCAGGGGCAGGGGCAGCGACAGCGCGCATTCAAGCCCTTCCGCCAGCCAGGTGAAGGTGGCGCGGCCGCGCAGCTGGTGGCGCAGCGTCCGCTCCACCAGGCGGGAGCCGAAGCCCATGCGCTGCGGCGGCCCGGCCAGGGGCGGCCCGCCGCTCTCCCGCCACAGCAGGCGCAGCGTGCCATCCGTGCAGGACCAGCTGACCGAGACCTTGCCTTCCGGCAGCGACAGGGCGCCGTACTTGGCGGCGTTGGTCGCGAGTTCATGCAGCACCAGGGAAAGCGGCTGCGCCAGGCTGGCCGCCAGCCGCAGCACCGGGCCTTCCAGCCGCACCGCCTGCGTGCGGTTGGCGGCGTAGGGCGCCAGCTCCTCCTCCACCAGGGTCCGCAGCTCGGCCCCCACCCAGCGTTCCCGCGCCAGCAGGGCATGGGCGCGGGCCATGGCGGCAACCCGGCTGCCGACCGCTTCGGCGAAGCGGCGGGCATCCTCGCTGCCGGTGGGGGTCAGCGCCAGCAGCGCCTGCACCACGGCCAGCACGTTCTTGGCGCGGTGGTCCACCTCCCGCGCCAGCAGCAGGCGCTGATCCTCGGCGGCCACGCGGTCGGTCACGTCGATCTGCACGCTGATCCAGCGGCGCCGGCCATCCGGTTCGAACCGCACCTTGGCGATGACCTCGACCCAGCGGATCTCACCGGTGTCGGCGCGGATGATCCGATGGACGGTGTGGCACAGGCCGCCTTCGCGCTCCGCCCGGCCGGCTTCCACCATGATGCGGTCGCGGTCCTCCGGGTGGACGGTGGCGCGCAGGGCCGCCAGGCTGGTGCGGCCATCCGGCGGCACCGGCAGCCCGCGGGCGGTGAACAGGTTGGGCGTGGCGACCGCGATGCCGTTGTCCAGGTCTGCGTCCAGCGTGGCCAGGCCGGTGCTGTCGATGGCCAGGCGCAGGCGTTCCTCGCTCGCGGCCAGCGCGGCCTCGGCCTCGCGCTGGTCGGTGATGTCGGTATTGGTACCAAACCACAGCGTCACCCGGCCGGCACGGTCGCGGATGGGCAATGCGCGGGAGAGGTACCAGCGCCATTCGCCGTTGCGGCCGCGCAGCGGGAAGGTGTCCTCCCACGGTTCGCCGGCCTGCACGCGGGCGCGGAAATGCAGCGTCACGCGGGCCAGGTGGTCCGGGTGGTGGACCTGGCGCCAGCCCCAGCCCTGCATCTGTTCCAGCGTGGTGCCGGTGTAGTCGTACCAACGCTGGTTGTACCAGAACAGCCAGCCATCCGGCCGCGCCATCCAGGCCAGCTGCGGGATGTTGTCGGCCATGGCGCGGAAGCGCGCCTCGCTGTCGCGCAGCGCCGCATGCGCCTCCTGCTCCGAGGCCAAATGCTGGCGCATGGCGCGGTCGGCGCCGTCCAGCGCCACGCGCAGGCGCTCCAGCTCCCAGACCTGGGCGGGTGGAATCGCGGCCAGCGGCGGGCCGGCGCCGGCGCTGGCGGTGCTGGCCTCGGCGCGGCGGGCCAGCTGGTCCAGCGGGGAGACCAGGCGGCGGGCGACCAGGACGGCGAAGGCCGCCGCCATGGCCAGCGCCACCATGGCGCCGAGCCCCAGCATCAGCGCCGGGCGTTGCCAGGCGGCGGCCAACTGCGCCTCGGGCTGGGCGACCCAGAGCGTCCAGCCCGGCGCCACGGCGATCTGCGCGTAGCCGACCCGCACCGCGCCGCCATCGCCCAGGCTGCGGCCGTTGATCATGCCGCTGCTGCCCGGCAGGGGCGTCGCGCGGTCCGGCCGGCGTTGGCCGAGCATGCGGTCGATATCGCGCGAGCGGGCGATGATGGTGCCCTGCGTATCCGTGATGGTGGCCACGACGCCGTCATCACGGCTAGGCCCGGCCAGCAATTGGGAGAGGCGGCCCGGGGTCAGGATGGCGCCCAGGCCGAACCGCGCCTGGCCGTCGCGCATGACCGGGACGAAGACCCCAACATTCAGCTCCACGCCATTGCCGAGCTGCATCAGGTCGCTGACCGTCGGCAGGCCGGTTTCCAGCGCGCGGTGCGCGGCGCTGTTGACCAGGCTGGAGGTGGTGAGCCGGGGCGGGCTGATGGCGGGCAGCCTGGTGCTGAATTGCAGCCGGAAATCCGGCGCCGGGCCCCGCAGCACCACCGCGGTGCCAAGCTGGCGCGCCATGGCCTCGGCCGGAGGGCGAAGGGCAGTGAGGTCGGCGACGACGTTGTCCAGGGCCGGGGTGGCGGCCAGGGTGACCAGGGCCGAGATGTGCTCCCCGATCTGCCGGTCCACGGCCAGGGCCAGGGCGCGAGCGGTGTCCAGCAGGCGGGCTTCGGCGGTGCGGCGGTTGCTGTCCACCGCCAGCCAGGCGGCGGCGCCCCCGACGCAGAGCGAGGGCAGCAAGGTGCCGAGCGCGAGCAGGAACAGCCAGCTGCGCACGCCGCGCACGCGGTCGCCCAGGATGCGACGCGCTTGCTGGGTCAGGCCAGCCACTCGTTCAGTCGCAGCAGCGATGATGGAAACCCCCAAGCCCGACCCCAAGAGGGGCCGCTTCGGCTTTCCATCGCCGAGGCGCCCTGGCGCAACGTCCCAGAGGGGCGGGCACGAAGAGTTTACCCCAGATGGGCCAGCGAAAAAGGGGGGCGCGGCGACCGCGACCCCCCGGTTGGCTTCGGATCAAACCCAGGGCAAGCCCGGCGGCAGCACGCTGCCGCCATGGGTCAACCGCGCGCCTGCGCCATCAGTCGACCGCGCGCCTGCGCAATCAGTCCACCGCGAGCCGACGCAATCAGTCCACCGCGAGCCGACGCTCGACGATCTGCTGCTTCATGCTCTTCTGCAGCTTCTCAAAGGCGCGCACCTCGATCTGGCGGACGCGTTCGCGGCTGATGTTGTACTGCTGCGAAAGCTCCTCCAGCGTCGTCGCCTCGTCTTTCAGGCGGCGTTCGATCAGGATGTGGCGCTCGCGGTCATTCAACGTCTTCAGCGCGTGGTTGAGCAGCTGGCGGCGGTTGGACATGTCCTCCCGCTCCGCCAGTTCCTCCTCCTGGGTCTCCTGGTCGTCGACCAGCCAGTCCTGCCATTCGCCTTCGCTGTCGGCGCGCACCGGGGCGTTCAGGCTGTGGTCGGAACTCGCCAGGCGGCGGTTCATGCTGATCACGTCCTGCTCCGGCACCTGGAGCGAATGGGCGATCTTGGCCACCTGCTCGGGCTGCAGGTCGCCTTCCTCCAGCGCGGCCATCTGGCCCTTCAGCCGGCGCAGGTTGAAGAACAGCTTCTTCTGCGCGGCGGTGGTGCCCATCTTCACCAGGGACCAGCTGTGCAGAATGTATTCTTGAATCGCGGCGCGAATCCACCACATGGCATATGTCGCCAGGCGGAAGCCGCGCTCGGGGTCGAAGCGCTTCACCGCCTGCATCATGCCGACATTGCCCTCCGAGATCAGCTCACCCACCGGCAGGCCGTAGCCGCGGTAGCCCATGGCGATCTTGGCGACGAGCCGCAGATGCGAGGTGACGAGCCTGTGGGCCGCCGGTTCGTCCGCGTGCTCCTTCCAACGCTTGGCCAACGAGAGTTCCTCGTCCGGCGTCAGCATGGGAAATTTGCGGATGTCCTGCAGATAGCGGGAAAGATTGCCCTCAGGGGCCATCGGAATCGAAAGAGTGGAAGCCATCAGGGGTATCTGCCTCCTGCACCGGTGGACCCACCCCGTGACGGCGGCGGTCTGTCCGGCGACTGATCATGGCAGTTCAAACGTCCCTCAAGCCCACCCGGCCGCGCAGGCCCCGGTCACGTCGGGGCGAGGTTGCGGCGCCGGGCTCATCGGCACCCGGGGGACGCTGCCGAGAACATATGTACCGCATGTCGCCCCGAGCCGCAAGAAAAACCAACCTGGGGGGTTGGTTACTCACGGTTACATCGCCTGGCCAAGGGCTTCCAGCAGCGCCGCCATGTCCGGCGGCGGCGGGGCGCTGAAGCTCAGCGGTTGGCCGGAGACCGGGTGGCGGAAACCCAGGGTTTCCGCGTGCAGGGCCTGGCGCGGGAAGGCCAGCAGCGTGTTGCGCACCTCCAGCGGCAGGGTGCGGGCGCCGGTGGGGACCCGCCGAAGGTAGACCGGGTCCCCGACCAGCGGGTTACCCATTGTCGCGAGGTGGACGCGAATCTGGTGCGTTCGCCCGGTGGCGAGCTTGCAGCGCAGCAGGGCGCAGCCTTCCGCCCAGGCGCTGAGCCTGGTGTAGCGGGTCAGCGCCTGCTTGCCGCCGCGGGTGACCACCGCCATGCGCTTGCGGTCGGTCGGGTGGCGGCCGATGGCGCCTTCGATCTCGCCGCTGGGCTGCGCCGGCACGCCCCAGCACAACGCCAGGTAGGTGCGGTCCAGGTCGCGGGTGGCGAAGTTCTCGGAGAGGGTGCGGTGGGCACGGTCGGACTTGGCGACGACCATGATGCCGCTGGTGTCCTTGTCCAGCCGATGCACGATCCCCGGCCGCATCTCCCCGCCGATGCCGGAGAACTCCTCCCCGGCATGGGCCAGCAGGGCGTTGACCAGCGTGCCATCGGCATTGCCCGGCGCGGGGTGGACCACCAGGCCGGCCGGCTTGTTCAGCACGATCAGGTCGGCATCCTCGAACAATATGGTCAGCGGGATGTCCTGCGCCTGCGGCGTGGCCGGCTCCGGCGGCGGCAGCGTCAGCGTGTAGATCAGCCCGGCCTTGGCGGGTTCCGAGGGGTCACGGACCGGCTTGTCGCCGCGGCTCAGATGGCCCTGGTCGATCAAGGCCTTGACGCGGGAGCGCGACAGCGAACCTATCGCGGCCGCGATGACGCGGTCCACCCGCTGGCCGTGATCTTCCGGCGTGGCGGTATAGGCGAAGCTTTCGGGGGAATTTGGGGTGAGGGCGCTCAAGATACTGGTCGTGGTGATGGGGGTGCTGATTGTCTTCGGCACCGTGACGCTGGGCGTGGTGCTCGTAAAGCGGATGAATTCGGGCGGCAGCCCCGCGGTGGGGCCCTGGGCCCTGGAAGGGCAACCCGCCGGCACCCGCATGCTGGGCGTGGCGGCGGCCGAACAGGGCCTGGCGCTGCTGGTGGCACGCCCGGATGGCGAGCGCGTTCTGCTGCTGGATGTGAAGCAGCGCCGGGTGGTGGGAGAAATCTTGCTGAAGCCGTGACACCGGCGCTTGCGCGGGTGCCGCTTGGGCGTTAGAAGCGCCGCCTGCCTGAAGGGTCCCCTTCGTCTAGAGGCCTAGGACACCGCCCTCTCACGGCGGTAACAGGGGTTCGAATCCCCTAGGGGACGCCATCATCGCGCCGTAACGTGTTGATTTAACACGCTTCCGGATGCTTCATCTGGTTCATACCCCACAAAATACCCCACACTTGGCGCGCGGCAGGGTGCGACAGCCTGCGCCAGTTTCGCGAATCGCAGCAGCGACGCCCTTGGCAACGAGGGGATCGGCTCGGCTATGGTGCGCCGGCCGGGAAGTGCGTTATCGGACGGAGGACTGAGGGTCTCGAAAGAGGCGTTGGGTCGTCCCGGCAGCCGCGCTGGGGATGGAGAGTCGCCCCGCCCGCCAGCAGGTCATCGAGAGCGGCTATCGACTTCTCGGTGCGGCGCGGCTTCTCCTGGCCCGGCGGCAGCGGTCAGGCGGTACGGGCCAGGTTCAGCGCCAGCAGGGCGGCCAGGGCGTCATCCTCGGCAATGTCGGCCGGCCAGCCATAGGCGGCGGCTACGGTGGCATCCAGGGCGGCGTGGGCGTCGGCCAGCCAGCGCGGGCGGTCGTTGTACAGGTTGGTCAGGGTCCGCTTGGCCAGCAGCTTCGCCGCCGCGTCGTCCTTCGGCAGCACCCGGTCGGGGAAACCCGGCACCACTTCCGGCACCCGCAGCACCAGGTCGGCCGGGTTGAGCCAGTTTTCCCGCAGGGTGTTCAGGCGTTGCGCGGCGGCGGCGATGGCCTGCGCGCGCGGGTCGTCGGCATAGGCGGCGGCGGGCAGGTTGGGGGTCAGGCCGGCCGGAAAGGGGAAGGTCTCGAAGGTAGTGGTGGGGGTGTAGCGGGGGCGGTCTTCCAGCGAGGTGCCGAGGCGCAGCGCCCAGGCTTCATGGAAGCGGCTATGCAGGATGCCGAAGCTGGTGTCGTCGTCGCGGGCGATGGCGACTAGGTTCTTATCGGGAACAAGTCGGCTATCGCGCCACACGAAAACCCGATGCTTAGTCACTTCGGGAGTAGCAATGAAACGGCTGGCCTTCGTTATCCTCGAACGGTGAGCGGCGGCGTCGCGGGCCAACAGCCACCAATCGCGTTTCTCAGCCGGGGATGCACTATTGGAGCGCATAGGCAGCACCCGTTCGGTCACCCATTCATAAGGGCCTTGATATACAGCCGCATCTTCACGGGACATCTTTCCGAAGTCGATGATCCAAAAATCTCGCGGTCGCCGCGTCACGTCTAAACCATTTTGCCAGGGCATAATGACTTTGGAGGTTGGAAGTCCATTCGGGTTTAGCGGAAGCTTCAACCATTCCCGTGCCGTGTCGCCCGGAACGTCGAAGGCGCCCTTCTTTGTAATTCCGCTTGAGGCGACCCGCTTATTTTCGGGTAAGAGCCGTGCGCGCGTAAGGTCCAGCCCCGCCCCGGTCAGGTCGGTATTGATAACCTGCACAGCCCGACCATCCAGCCGCCGCGAGCCAGTTGGCGATTGCCCGAAGCACACCAGCGAGACTCGCACAGCCGCGCCGTCGCTGACCCATTCTTCATCGGCCCAGGCTTCGAAGATCACTTGGCCCGGCGTCGCTTCAATACTGTCCAGCACCCGCCGGTTGGAACCACCCCGCAGCGAGTTGGTCGCCACCAAGCCGGCCCGCTTCGCGCTGCCGGCTGCGATATGCGTCCGCGACTTCTCAAACCAATAGCAGACAAGATCAGCGCCACCCGGCACCCGGCCGGCGTAGGTGCCGCGCAGCCGATCCACGTAGGCTCTGCCAAGGCGGCTACGCATCATCTTGTCGCCCAGGAAGGGCGGGTTGCCCACGATGCAATCCGCCGCCGGCCAGGCCGCTTCGCTGCCATCGTCATTCATCAGCGCGTCGCGGCAGTCGATGTTGTCCAGGCTGCGGAGGATGGGGTTGCGGCCCTCGGCAAAGCCGTTGCGGCGCATCCACTGGATTTCACCGATCCACACCACCAGGCGCGCCAGGTCGGCGGCGTATTCGTCGCGCTCCAACCCCAGCACGTTTTCCGGCCCCACGCCCAGCGCCAGGCCGCGCGGCACGCCCAGCGTCTCGGCTTCCACCGTGGCGCGCTTCTCCAAGTCCTTCAGCGATTGCAGCGCCAGGTACAGGAAGTTGCCCGAGCCACAGGCGGGGTCCAGCACCCGCAGCGCCTTCAGCCGTTCGAAGAAGCCGGCCAGCCGCTCGCGCGCCGCCTTCTCGCCGCGCTTGGTCGCCTTCTCGGTGGCGATGGCCGCCTTCACCGAAGCCCATTCGGCTTCCAGCGGTTCCAGCACCACGGGGCGCAGTATCTGCATGATCTGCGCCGGGTCGGTGTAGAAGGCGCCGATCTGGCCGCGCTTCTCCGGGTTCAGGAAGCCTTCGAACAGGGTGCCGAAAATGGCTGGGTCGATATGCGACCAGTCCATGGCGGCGGCGCGCTTCAGGTCGGCAATCTCAGTGCGGTTCAGCGCGGGCGGCGCCTCGGTGCTGTTGAACAGGCCGCCGTTAAACCACTCCACATGCTTGAAGGCGACCACGCCACCGCCCTGCTTGGCCATGGCCGCGAACAGGTCGCCGCAGAAGGCGGGGAAGGCATCGGGGGTGCGCTCGGCCGCCGCGAGCATGTCGTCCAGCAAGCCCTTCGGCAGCAGCCCCACGTCATCCGCGAATAGGCAGAACACCATGCGGTCGATGAAGCGGGCAATGTCGCGCGGCGGGATGGCGCGCTGGGCCAGGGCGTCGGCCAGTTGGCGGAATGCGGCTGCGGCGGCCTTGGTGGCGTCGGTGCGGGTCTGGTCAGGCCGCAGCGTCTCCGGTGCCTCGAAGCAGCGGCGTAGCAGGTCGCGCTTGGCGCTGTCGGCCAGGTCGTCCAGCAGGATGGTATGGGTGCGGGAGACGTAGTTCTGGAAGTTGGTGCGGATTTCGATCCGGTCGGTATCGCTGGTAATCAGCAGCGGCGGGTTTTCCAGCGCGCCAGCGTACAGCAGCAGTTGCTTGTGGGCTTCGTTGAGGTTGGCGCGCTTGCCCTTGTACTCCCAGCCGAAACAACCGCGCTTCCAAACATCGGCCCAGCCCTCGCCGCCCGTCGCCTTGGTGGCGCCGCGTTCGAAGCAGAAGGTGTCGCCCTTCGGGTCGGCTGCGATGGGGTCTTCCAGGCCCAGCAGGGCGCAGAGGTCGTTGAAGTGGGTCTGGGCCTGTGAGCGTTCCTTTTGCTCGGCGGCCCGCCACTTCGAGATAAATGCGCCAGGGGTCATAAACCCCAGGTTGCCCAGGCCGGGGCGATAGCGCAACGGGTCGCCGGCTCAAGTGGCTTCCGTTGCGGCCTTGGCGATGCGGCGCAGCAGGGCGAGTTCCTCGCGTAGCTCACGCATCCCGGCCGTGTGCATGCCGGTGCTGGTGCGGGCCTTGGCGATGCGCTGGCGGCCCTCGGCGGTGCGGGGGCCGGTGGCGGTGCCGCCGTGCATCCGGCAGCGCCCGTTGGCCATTGCCGGCCCCTGGCAGGGGTGGCCGCAGCGGGTTGCAGCGCCGCAGCGTGGCGCCGCGTTCGGGTCGCCCGGCGGGTTGCCGTTGTTCAGTCGCCCGAGGCGCATGGGGTCTTCCTCGGGTCCTGGAATTGCGGCCCGCCCCCCTGGCCAGCGGTGCCAGGGGTGACGTTGCCGACGATGGCCTGGCCGCCTTCGTGAACCACCACCCGTTCAACCCGCACCACCTGCGGGCCTTTGCCCCGGCGGCGGTCCAGCGCCTCGGCCATGTCCACCATGGCGCGGGCCATGTTGGCGGCGTCCTTCCGCAGCCGGTGGGCGGCGTCGCTGGGTTGGTCGGGCAGCATGGCGCGGCGGGCGCATTCCATGGCCGCCAGGTGCATCGCCACCGCCTGCGCCGCCATCATGCCTTCCACTTCATCGCGCGGGGCAAAGCCCTTCAGCGCGGCCAGCGCGGCGCCGATGCGGTCCAGGCGGGTGGCTTCGGGGTCGTTGGTGAAGTTCCACGTCGCATCGGCCACGGCGCGTATCAGGGTGGTGTTGAACAGCCGGTTCTTCGATCCTGCTACCTCCTGCATGTGGTCGCCTTGCGGCCTGAGAAGTTGCTCGCCGTCGATCTGGCGTATCTTGGGAGCTGGCAAGTTGGGCATGGCTGGCCTTGCTGTTGGTGGTTGGAGTTGTCGGGAGTTGCCGCCGCAACCGGGAAACCCCTCGCGCGTGAGTTGCTGGCAACCAGGGCGGCAACTGCCTCGAATGCTGGGCGCCAGGGCCGGGTCAATGGCGCGCTGTCAGGTTTGCACCTCTATGGTTGCGGTGCCCGGTGGCGCCGGGTGGCAGGTCGCGCAGCACCATCCCTGCCCTATGCCGATGCCGTCCTTGCTGGGGCGCTGCGGCGCCCACCAGCGGCGGCCACGGCAGCAGCCGCACCAGCAACCGGGCGTCGGCCGCAGGGTCTGGTCGGCCCATGATGGCGGGCGTTGCATGGCGCTGCCGCGTAACCCGGCCAGGTGGCTTTGATGCGCTTCGGCCGACAGCGGGTGCCCAAGCTCGCCGCGCGCTTCGGCGGCCATGGTAGCGGCGATGGCGGCCCGCTCGGTGGCAAGGTCGGGATCGAAGGCGGCCAGGGCTTCGCCGGCTTCAGCGATAGCGCGCTGGTAGAAGGCGACGCGCTCGCGTTCCAGCAGCAGGGCCGCCACCGCCTCGCGGTGCTGGCGAAGGTCGGCCAGCAGGGCGGGCGGCGGCGGCACGCTGGCGCGCATCCGCACGGCGCCGGCAGCGTCCAGCACCAGCCGCACCCCGGCAGCCTCGGCGCGGGCCAGGGCTGCGGCGGCGTTCACAGCGTCGCATCCCATTCGACACCACCACCGGCCGTGCTGCCGGCGCAGGCATGGGGGTCATAGGGGGCAACGGCATCAACCCGAGGCATTCCGCCGGCTTCCGGGCCGCTATGCTCGCCCCTATGGTCCGGGCCAGCGTCAAGCATAGGGCAGGCATAGGGGGCGCCTTCCTCAGCCGAAGCCGGCAGGATTGCTGCGGCCTGGGCGCCACCCTCCCTATGCCCCCGATGGTCCCTATGGTTTTCCGGCGTGGGTGCCGCGTCTGCACGCTTCAAGGCGTAACTGTCAGGCGACCACTTCCCGCTGCTACGCGTCCGGGTAAGCACAAACCCATTCGCGCGGGTGCCTTCCAACTTGGCGACGGCGGCGGCCAGGTACTGCCGCCCCTTGCCGGCCGGGTCCGCCACCAGCCGCACATCCTCATGCAGCGCGGCCACCGTCACCGGCAGGTCGTGGTGGCGCTGCCACCAGGCCGCGAACAGTTCTGCTATCTGCCGGCGGCGCGGGTCGTTGGCCTTGGCATCGGCAACCCGCTTGGCGGGGTCGGCGCAGCCCAGCGCCAACAGCGGATCACGGCACCACCGCCCCCAATCGTGGAAGCTACCCAGCGGGCGCCCCGGCGCTATCTCTGCCGCCGCCAGCCGGCCCCAGCGCCAGATGGTCAGCACGTCGCGCAGCAAGTCAGCGCGGCGCTCCATGGCGTCGCGCAGCAGGTCGCCCTTGAAGTCGCGCGCCTCGGGGTCTTCCATGCCAGCGTCGAGTTCCACCGCCAGGAAGCGCCGCGCCAAGTCTTCGGACAGCACCAGGCCGTTGCCGGTCACGGCGATGAAGGCGGTCGGGTTCAGCGGCATGGTGGCGCTGCGCCCCAGCGCCCGCACATAGGCCGGGCGTTCGGTAATGGCGCTGGCCAGCATGTCGGAGCGCAGCGCCGTGCCGTTGACGTTGTCGAGGAAGACCACCTGTTCCGCACCGATCAAGGCGGCCACGAGCCGCTTGTCCAGTTCCTCGGGGTTGCCGCCCGCCGTCATCGCACGTGGCGCCAGGCCATAGGCGATGGCACACAACACCCGCACCAGCAGCCCCTTGCCCGTGCCGGCGCCCGAGTAGGACGGCGCATGCACCACCAAGGCGGGCGTCAGCCGCAGCGAAGGCCGGCACACAGCCGTCAGCAGCGCCACCAGCGCGGCGCTTTCGTCGGCCCCCGGTGGCTTGCTGGTGTCCACCACCGCCACCGTCCCGCCGGGCGGCATGATGCGCACCGCACCGGCAAAGGCGAAGGTGCTGAGGAACAGCCGCAGCCGCAGCAGGGCCGCCGCCGCATCGGCCTTGCTCGGCGCCTTGGGCACTTCGATAGTCGGGATGCGCTCGCACCACATGCGGGTGCCGGCGTCATAGCCATCGACCACGCGCAGGCTGCCATCCTCGGCCAGCAGCGGCGAAGCGGCGATGCCGTCCAGCGGGCGTAGCCCCCACTTGCCTCGCATGGCCAGGTACAGATGCGCCACTCGCTCGGGCAGCGTCATCGCTTCGGGCGACAAGGTGCCGTCCCGCTCGCGCCGATAGCGCCAGGGCCGTGCCACCGCATGCGCTTCGTTCACCACCGCGTTGAGCGTCAGCGGCTCTGCCATCATGCCGCCGCGCTGGGCATCGAAAGCGATGCGCGCCGGCCCGCCACGGTCGAACAGATGCGGCACCTCGGCCAGCAACGCCCCCAGGTCGCGGGCGGTATCGGGCAGGTCGGCGGCGGAAATGACAAGGTCGGTGCGGCCCCGCGTGTCGGGATCGAGGCGGCCAGTACCAGCGCGCGACGCATCACCCTCGGCCGCCTCACGCTGGGCGCGGCGAATGTCGCGGCGCGCGGCCTTCACCGCCGCAGCGAGGTCGGCCACGGTCAGGCCCAGCCGTTGCGCGACTTCGCGCCGTTCAAGCGCGAGGTCCATGTCAGCGAGGCCCGCCAGCCGCACAATCTCTGCGGTGCGGTCCGAGTTGCCGGTGGTGTTGCTGTCGGCAGCACTCGCCTCGGCTTCAGCGAGACGCGCAACCAAGGCGTCGGGGGCCACGCCTTCCGGCAGCGGGTCCGCTACGTCCCAACATTCCGGCCAGTTGGTCGGCACCACCACCACCGCCACAGCAGCCGCCCCGGCTGCGCTGGCGGCCTTTCCCGCCGCCGCCGCTGCCTTGCGTCCCGGCGCATCGTTGTCGGGCCACACGGCCACGTGGCGGCCGGCCAGCGGCGCCCAATCGGCCTTGCCGGTAGCGTTGCTGCCACCCGGCCAGGTCATCGCCACATGATCCGGGAACAGCAGCGCCGCCGCGTCGGCGGTCTTCTCTCCTTCCACCAGCAACACGGGGGCATCCGGCCGTGCCGCGAGGCGGTCCAGCCCATACAGCGGGCGAAGCGCGTCCGCCGCCTTCCAACGCCAGCCAGTGGCAGTGCAGCAGTAGGGCAGCACCTGCTTGCCGCCCGGTAAGTTGAAACGCGCCACGGCGAACAGCAGCGCGCCGGATGCGCCGAAGTAGCGCCACACCATGGCGGGCGGCCCGTGCTGCGGGTGCTGGATAACATCGGGCAAGGGCAGCGGCGCCGGCATGATGACGGCAGGGGCAGCGGCGCGACGGATACTGGGCGAAGGTGGCGGCGCCTCGTGAAGCGGGGCGAAGGGGTCGGGCATCGGGTCCATCACCGCCCGGCCTCCATGCCCAGCATGCGGGCCAGGTTGCGCGCCGCCTCGGCCGGCTTGATGCGATGGACCGCAGCGGCAAGCGCGATCACGTCGCCGCCCTTCTCGCCGCTGGCGAAGTCGGACCACTTGCCGGTGCGGAGGTTGACCTTGCAGCTCTCACCGGCATCGCCGCGCAGGCTGCCGCAGGTCCATTCCTGACCGATGCGGCGCCCGCCGGGCAGCCAGCGGCTGCAAAGCGCTTCAAGGTGCGACAGCGCGGCGCGCGCGATGCCGGCAAAGTCCAACGGCAGATGAGCGACGGCGCGATGCGCGCCATGGCCCAGGATGTTGTGGTTGTTCATGTCATCGGCTCCGATGGCCGAGACGCAAGGCTGGCAGCGGGCTGCGGGCGCGTGGTAGAAGTCGGGTGTCACCACCGACTTGCCGCATTACCCGCCGGGCCATCGCGCCCGGCGTTTTGCTGTCAGCCGCCGGCCAGCCGCAGGAACGCGGCCAGCAGCAGCACGGCGAGGGGTTCGGCCATGGGCAAGGCGCCGGTCACGCCTCGGCCCCCACCAGGGCGCGCAGGCTGGCCGCGCAGACCAGCGTGCGCCCGCCGACCTTCACCAGCCGCAGGCGGCCAGCGGAGGCATGGCGGTACAGCGTGGAGCGCGACAGGCCGGTGATGCGGGCCGCGTCGTTCAAGGTATGGGTCAGGGCGCCGCTGCCGCCATGGCGGGCCGGCACGGCGGGCAAGTGGGTCTCGGTAAGCTGCATGGTGTCGCCTTGTGAAAGGTGGCGCGGGATGCGCCAGGGCGACACGGTGTTTATGCACGATCCGGATTGCGCGCCCGGCGAAACCCGGCGAAACCCGGCGAAACTCAGTCGGCGGTCAAGCTCGCAGCTACCAGGGCGTCCACCTTGCGTTCAATGGTGCGGTCGTTGGGCTGCGGGTCCATGTTCTTGCCGGCCCACAACTTCATATGGCGCCTGAGTTCAGTGCGGCCGATGCTGCCGGCGTCCAGAGCCATGACTCGCACCACCTCGGCCGCGAACAAATCCCAGTCGTCACGCGGCGGGCGCCCTCCCTTTCGGCGTCTTGTCATCGCCGGGACAGCGATGGGCGCCGCTTCGTCGGCCGGGAAGATCAGCACTCCCGTTAGGAGCAGCCCATTCGATTGAGCGGTATTGGAGGCCAAATCCAAATCGACAGTCTGCCACCACTCGGCGGCCATGGTGATCAGACGTTCAGACCCAGGAGCAAAGCCTCGCCCACAAAGCCCGCCTTGACGCAGCGTCGTAATCAAGTCCTGAGAGAACAGCATATTGTAAACTTCAAGTTCGCCACGCTCGGGTTCGGATAGAGCACCATCCTCGCCGTGTCGAAACATGCTTCTAGCCCGGAGGCTGAGGTATTTGGTTTCAAGGTTCTTATCGACCCGCAAGTGCCGGCAATAGAAGGCAACAGCCTCGGCCAGTGGCATACCGCGCTTCGGATCGCTGCCAATGGCCGTTATTCCCTTCATGCTGACAAGCATCCCTGGCGGCGCGGGCGGTGCATGCGCCGGCCACCTCGCCAACACTTCGGCAGTCAGCAATTGCACGTCATGGAACCGCAGTAGCGCCCGCTTGTCGCCCCGCAAGTCGGCGTCAGCCCCCAACCTGCCGTCTTTCGTCAACCTCATCACAGGGTCACGCCAAACAGTGAGCGGCATAGCCACCATGGGTGCGACCACATTCGGCTCACGAAAGCCAGCGCGCCCCTCAGTGGTAAACTGACCACCAGCGACAGCCAGCCGAAGCTCACGCTCGGCAGTTTCCATCAGCCTGTCATGTTCGGCCCACTCGGCGTTGCAGGTGCGCACGTCCCGCCATAGCAGCGGGAGCAAAGCAGCTACCGACTTCACCCCGTTGTGCCGCGCGATCCCGCGCAACCTGGCCCTTTGGTATGGACGTAGGGGCGGCAGAGGGCAGCGAAGCAGCCCCGGTCGCCGCCGTAAGCGCCACCGTACCCGCTTCAGCAGCCACCGCACTTCCTGCAACAGGCTATGGCGCTTGTCGGGCCTATGGACTTCCGGGTGAAGTCCGCCCCAGCGTTCAGTCCGCACCTTGTCACCGGGCAAGTTGCGAAATGGCCCGATGCCGTCCCGATAGGCAACCCAGGCGATGGCCCGACCCGCCGATATGACCGGAGCCTTCAGGTCGGTCGGCGCCGCCGCTTCGAAGGGGTCAGCCGGCATTCTTCATCCGCTACGCCGCGTCGCGCGTCGGGATGTTCGCCACCACATCGGCCAGCCGTTCAGTGGCTTCCCAAAGGTCGCGCTCGCGCTGCATGGCCAGCCACAGATGGGGGCCGTTGCCGCACCACTTGCCGAGCCGCACCGCCGTGTCAGGCGTGATAGCGGCACGCTCGGCCAGGATCGCGTGGAAGGTCTGCCGCGAGATACCAAGCTCGCGCGCCGCAGCCGTGACGCTAACGCCCAGCGCCGGCAGCACGTCATCCCGCAACACCGCGCCAGGGTGCGCCGGGGCCATCTTTGGCGGATGCCGCGCCGGGTATTCGCGCTTCATGCTCTCAGCCCTCCTAGTGGTACTGCTCAAGATCAACTCGGGCCGGCCCGCCATCGCCCCATTCGAAGGTGATGCGCCAGGGGCCATTCACAGCCAGCGCCCAGCGCACCGGCTTGCCGTGGAGGCGATGCAGCCGCCAGCCCGGCAGGTTCAGGTCATCAACAACCTTTGCCACGTTCAGCGCCGAAAGGCGGGAACGCACCCTCTCCACCAAGTCGGGGCGGATGCCTGCCGGCTCACCCTGCTCAAAGAAGGCGCGCAGGCCCCGGTGGCGAAAGCTCTCGATCACGGCGCCGAACCTGTCATGCGATGCCTTACAGAGTCAATCTTTGCCTTACAGGTGCTGGCCGCGCTGGCTGGCCTTCCGCGTGGCCGCCTTATTAGCGGCCCCGAGGCAGTGTTCGGCCCAAGCCGCCATCAACGGCCGGCGCCGCTCAAACAGGTCTGAGCGGGCATAGGCTGCTACCACTTTGTTGGCCTGTTCATGCGCCAGGGCCTTTTCCGCCGCCTCGGCATGCTCGGGGCAGGTGTCGTCAACCCAGGTGCGGAAGCTGGCCCGGAAGCCGTGGGGCACCGCCTCGCGTCCATCGGCATCACGCCACGGGGCGGGCTTGCCTTCGGGGCGCTCATTCATCCGCCGCACCACGGCGGATAGCGCCATGTCGGAGAATGCCACCCGCTTGCGGTCGGAGGGGAATACCAGCGCATCCCCTTGCAGCGCCGCCAGCTTCGGCAGGTTTTCCAGCGTGGCAGCGGTTCCGGTGGCGAAGGTGTAGGCGCGCAGCAGCACCGCCACCGCCGCCGGGGAAAGCGGTACGCGATGCGGACGAACCTCGGCCGATTTCTTGCCCTTCATCCGCTCGCCGGGGATCGTCCAGGCGGCGCCACCTTCAAAGCTGACTTCGGACCACCGGGCGCCGCGAACCTCGCCGCTGCGAACCGTTGTGAGGATGCAGAAACGCAGCGCCAGCGGTGCAAGGCCGGGCATCTTGTCCAGCGCCACCATGAAGGCCGGCATGCGCGCCCAAGGTAGCGAAGGCAGCTTCCTGCCGCCGGGCAGCGCCGGCAGCCCAGCATGCTTTAGCATCCGCGCATCGGCCGGGTTGTCATTGGCGCGCATGTCATGGGCGGCGGCGTAGCGCAGAACCGTGCCGATCCGCCGCAATACCTTCCGCGCGGTGGCGGGGCGCGAGGTCCACACGCCATCAATCGCCCGCAGCACCGCCGCCCGGTCAATTTCCGCTATCGGCATGTCGCCCAGCACCGGGAAGGCATAGTCGGCAAGGGACTTGCGCCACAGGTCGTCGGTTCGGTCGTTCTTCCAGCCGGGGGCCTGTTTGGCGATGCAGGCTTCCGCCACCACCCGGAAGGTAAGGGCCTGCGCCTCGGCCTCGGCGTTCTGCGCTACCTTCCTCTCGGCCTCGGCGGCGTCTCGGGCCTTGATCGGGTCGGCGCCGGCCTTGGCGATGCGCTGGGCTTCCTGCGCCGCCTTGCGGGCTTCAGCCAGGCTCACACGGGGGAAGCTGCCTAGGCCCATGTCGCGGCGCTTGCCGTCCACTGTCAGCCGGCAAAGCCACACCTTCGCCCCGGTCGGCCGAACGTCCAGCAGCAGCCCGCCGCCATCCGAAAGCCGATAGGGTCTTTCGGCCTTCTTGGCGGCCTCAATCGTTTTCACGTCCAGGGCTTTGCCGGTGCGCTTCATCGGGCGGGTTCCCTTGTGGGGTATCGGGCCGTTACCCCACACTATACCCCACACCCGGCTGGCGCCAGGGTGAACCCGCATGAGACGCTATGAAGCTAGTTTTTGGCTTATAAGCGGGTTTTTTAGGGCGTTCTTGGTGCTACCTGAGACAGCCTGAAATGCCTACTTGGTGTCCCTATGGGACGCCAGGTATTTCAAGGGGTTAGGGGCAATGCCCTGGCCCATCTCCCATATTCGCCATCGTTCCGCGCCAATCCGGCGCGTTCCGGCCGCCCGGGTGCAATGTTCTGCCCGGGCCAGCCCTTGTCCAGGCTGTCCCGTGCGAGCCGCCGCACTTCCCTGAGCAGCATCCGTAACTGCCGCAATCCCGCCCCCGCCGGCATGGCGGCGCGGGTGGACTTGCCCCCGGCCTCAACCGGGGATGCGCACGATCGCCTGCATGGTCTTGTCCGTATTGCGCGGCTCAGCCGGCGGCATCTGCTGGATGGCGTGGACCGACTGTCCCCAGCCTTCGGTGCCCTCCACCAGCGCGCGGTTGCGCAGGATGAAGCGGCCACGCACCAGCGTATGGATCGGCAGGCCCTTCACCCGCCGGCCATGCCAGGGCGAGATCTTCGAGCGCGAATGCAGTGCGGCGTCGTCCAGCACCATGTCCTGGCCGAGATCGACCAGCGCCAGGTCGGCATCGGCGCCGGGCTGGATGGTGCCCTTGCGAGGGAACAGGCCCCAGTTGCGGGCGGGGTTGTAGGCGCTCCAGCGGACATAGTCGCAGATGCTGGCGCGCCCGGCACTGACCTGGCTCAGCATCAAGGACATCTGCGTCTCCACACCCGGAAAACCGCAATCGACGCTCCAGATGTCGTTGCGCGTCTTTTCCGGCGGGGCGTGCGGCGCGTGGTCGGTGGCGATCATGTCCACCGTGCCGTCCATCAGCGCTTTCCACAGCGGCGCCTGGTTGTCGGCTTCCCGCACTGGCGGGTTGACGCGGATGACGCCGCCGCAGCGAGCATAGTCATCGGCCGAGAGGAACAGATAGTGCGGGCAGGTCTCCCCGGTGATGTCCACGCCGCGCGCCTTGGCCTCGGCCAACGGGCGCAACTCGGCGGCCGAGGAGATGTGCAGGATGTGGATGCGCGCGCCGGTCCATTCCGCCAGCACGGCGGCGCGGCTGACGGCTTCCGTCGCCACCACCGCCGGCCGGGCGGCCAGGTGGGCCAGCGGGTCGGTGCGGCCGGCAGCGCGCATGCGCGCTTCCCGCCGCGCCATGATGCTGGCGGTTTCGGCATGCAGGGAGATGCGCTTGCCGGTGGGCGCCACAACCTCGAAGGCTTCCAGCATGGCGCCGGTGTCGGGCGTGGCCAGCTTGCCGAAGGTCTCCCCCATATAGAGCTTGAAGCCGATGATGCCGCCGGCGACCATTTCCGGCACCTGCTCGATGCTGCTCTCGCCGAGATAGGCGTAGAGGCCGTAGTCGATGCGCGCGCGGCTGCCGGCGATGGCGTGCTTTTCGGCCAGGGCCTGGGCGTTGGCGGTGGCGGGCACGGTGTTGGGCATGTCGAAGACGGTGGTGACGCCGCCGAAGGCCGCGGAGGTGGTGCCGGTGTCCCAGTCCTCCTTGTGGGTGTAGCCGGGGTCGCGGAAATGCACATGCACGTCGATGGCGCCGGGCAGCACGTGCAGCCCGCTGGCGTCCAGCGTTTCCTTCGCGGCCGGCATGGCCTCTGGCGCGCCAATGGCGAGGATTTTCCCGCCTGAGATCGCCAGGCTGGCCTCCACGATGCCATCGGGGTGGACGATGCGGCCGTTATGGATGACCAGGTCGGCAAGCATGGCGGCGTCCTTCACAGCATGGCCCAGCCGCCATCCACCGGAAGGTCGGTGCCGGTGATCTGGCGAGAGACGGGGGAGGCGAGGAAGAGGCAGGCATTGGCCACGTCCGCATCCACGGTAATGCGCCGCAGCGCGTATTCCTCCGCGTGGCGCTGGATGGCTTCGTCCTCAGAGATGTTGTGCTTCGCCATCAGCGTCGGCACCACCTTGGTGCGGAAGCGCTCGCCATCCACCATGCCCGGCGCCACGAGATTCACGTTGATGCCGTAAGGGCCGGCTTCCAGCGCCATGGACTTGGTGATGCCGCGCAGCCCCCATTTGCTGGCGGAATACGCCATGCGCCCGGCGCGGCCACGCATGCCGAAGGTGCCGCCGACATTGACGATGCGGCCCTCGCCACGCGCGATCATGTGCGGCAGCACCGCGCGCATGGTGTTGAAGCAGCCGGCCATGTTCAGCGTGACGATCTCGTCGAACTCGTCGCGCGTCGTCTCCCACCCGGTCTTGCCCATCGGCCCGGCGCCGCCGGCGACGTTGACGAGTATGTCGATGGCGCCGAGGGCCTTGATGGCCTCGTCCACCACGGTTTGGCACTGCGCCGTATCCATCAGGTCGCAGGCCGCAACGCGCACGCGGCGGCCCATGGCGCGAGCTTCCTCGGCGACGGGTTCGATGGCGGCGATGTCGCGCCCGGCCAGCACCAGGTCGCAGCCTTCGCGCGCGAAGGCGAGGGTGATGGCGGCGCCCATGCCCTTGGCCGGGCCGGTGATGAGCGCAACCTTGCCGGCGATAAGCAGGTCCATCGCGTCAGCCGCCTGCCAGCAGGTTCGGCATCAGCCGCAGCGCGTTGCCGCGTTCGATCTTGGCCAGCACCTCGGCGTCCAACCCCAGCGCGCCGAGGCCCTTCACCGTCGCGGTCATGGTGTCCTCCGGCGCGAAGGGATAGTCGCTGGCGAACAGCACCTGCTCCGGCGGGATCACCTGCAGCATCGGCCCGAAGGCCAGCGGATTGGCCGAGAGCGCCACGTCGAAGTAGAGCCGCCCGAGTTCCGCCATCACGCCATCCGGCACCCCTTCGCGGAATTCCGGCCGGCGTTCCAGCCGGGCGATGCGCTGCGCCAGGAAGGGCACGGCGCCGCCGGCATGGGAGAAGATGCTGCGCATGTCGCGATGCTTCGCCAGCACGCCGGAGAACAGCAAATCCGCAATGGCGCGCGTGGTGTCAAACGGGAATTCCAGCGTGGCCGCGGGCAGGCCTGGCGGCATCATCGGCGCCGGGCCGACGCAGGGGTGGAAGAAGGCCAGCGCGCCACGGCGGTTCAGCTCGGCGTAGATCGGCGCGAACTCCGGCGCGCCCGGATAGCGGCCGCCGTAATTGGTCATCAGGCAGATGCCATCGGCGTGCAGCACGTCCAGCGCATAGGCAATCTCATCCAGGCTGGCGGCCATATCCGGCAGCGGCAGGCTGGCGAAGAAACCGAACTTGCCGGGGTAGCGGCGGCGCAGATCGGCGGCGTACTCGTTCGTCGCGCGCGCCAACTCCCGCGCCTGGCCGGCATCGCCGAACCACACGCCGGGCGCCGAGATAGAGACGACGGCTGACGCGATGCCGTTGCGCTCCATCGCTTCCAGGGAAAGCTCCGGGCTCCAGGGTGGCGTCTTGCCGGAGACCATCAGCGGCCCGATCCGCTCCTCCCCGGCGATGCGGACATAGTCCGGCGGCAGGATGTGGTGCTGGATGTCGATACGATGCGCAGCCATCAAGGCTTCTCCGGAATGCTGGCGGTACTGCCGGTCAGCGATGCGACCAGGCGGTTGGAGGCCTCGATGGCGCCACCACCGGCGTCGTTGCCCCAGATGAAGCGGGAGAGCTGCCCGCCGAGATAGGGGTGCATGCCGAGGTCGTACAGCGCGCGGAAGTCGCGCTGCTCGATCGCGCGGCGCTCGGCCGGCAGCATGGTCGGGTAGCGGTCCAGCACCGCCGCTTCGTTCTGCTTGAACAGCGCGCGCAACGCCGGGTCCCACTTCAAATCCTGCACCAGGTCATGCGCGGCCAGGCTGGGGTCATAGGCTTCCCAGGACATCACGCCACCTCCCACACCACGCCGCCGATGCCGCAGCGGAAGCTGGGCCAGCCGGTATAGCCGAAGCTCTCGCCGCGCCGTTCGCCGATGGCACCCATGACGATGAACCAGGACAGCACTTCGGCGGTGCCGCCGAGGCCGGCCTGCTCCATGCGGGGGATGGTGATCTCCCGCAGGAAGGTCGCGTGGTCCGGCTGGCTCGCCAGCTTCAGGAAGAGCTGGTCGAATTCCTCGTCGATCTTGTAGTAGCGCGCGCCGCCGGGCTCATGGCTCAACCCTCCGGAGCCGATCAGCGCCACGCGCAGCCCGGCGGGCATATCCTCCGCGATGCAGCGCGCCACCGCCTGGCCCAGCGCGTAGCAGCGCGCGCCGTCGGGGAAGGGCGGCACGGTGCAGTTCTGCAATATCGGCACCACCGGGATGCCGGTGCTGTCCAACTCCGTCATCACGGTGGGCACCGAGAGATTGTCGTCGAACTTCAGCGGCCCGGCTTCGACATTCATGCGGAAGCCGCGCTTGGTGAGGCCCTTGAACAGCGTGCGCGCCACCTCGGGGTTGCCTGGCAGCGCCCAGTCGCGGCAGCCGATCCATTCCTTGAACCATTCATGCGGGCCGGCATGCTCGGCAGCGTGGCCGATGATGAAGTCCGGATAGGCGGTGATGCGGCTGTTGGTCAGGTGGTCATTGGCGAAGACCAGCACCACGTCGGGCTTCGCCGCCCGCAGCGCGCGGCCGACGGCGCCGAAGGTGGCGGCGACGACGGCGCGCGCTTCATCGGGCGCCTTGTCGAACAGGCCGACGACCGCGGGGGCGTGCGGGATGCCTGCGGCGAAGACGATCTCGGCCATGCTGTGCTCCTCAGTCCTGCGGCCGCATGGCGCGCACCTCGGCGTCGCTGGGCAGGTAGCGCGCGCCATCGGCGTAGGTCGCCTCCACCATCACGCCCTTGCCCCCGCGTAGCGCAATCTTGCCGACATACATGCCCAGCGTGGATTGGTGGTCGCTGGCGCGGAAGCGGATTTCGCCGAGCGGCGTCGGCAGCGTCATGCCTTCCAGCGCGCCGACGAAGGCCTCGGCGCCGGTGCCGCCGGCCCGCTTCAGTGCCGCGGCCACGGCATGCAGCGTGACATAGCCGCTGAGCGACCCTGCGCGCGGCGTGTCCTTGGCCGCCGCGCGATACGCGCTGACAAAGGCCTGATGCGCCGGCGTGGTGATCTGCTCCCACGGGTAGCCGGTGACGATCCAGCCCGCCGGCGCTTCGTCGCCCAGCGGGTCCAGGAACTCCGGCTGGCCGGTCAGC
This sequence comes from uncultured Rhodospirillales bacterium, assembly GCA_903835235.1. Lineage (GTDB taxonomy): Bacteria > Pseudomonadota > Alphaproteobacteria > Acetobacterales > Acetobacteraceae > CAIMOR01. The sequence goes on along the minus strand of CAILMF010000026.1, from coordinate 40,200 downwards.
ACGCTGCACACCTGGCGGCGCTCGAACAGGCCGATGTCGTTGCCGGCGCGCACCAGGCGGGCCAGGTCGGGGCCGAAGGTGGCGTTGAACATGGCGTCTGGCCGCAGTGCCAGCAGTGCCTGCGCCACCGGCCCACCTTCCAGCCGGCCGAAGGCGGGGAATTGCTCGCCCACCCATTCCACATCCGGCCGCGCCGCGCTCAGCAGCTTCTTGAAGCTCTCGGTGGCCGAGAGGCCGAACTCGTAATTCGGCGCCACCGCGGCCCAGCGCTTGGCCGGCAGCTTGGCCGCCTGTTCCGCCAGCATCGCCGCCTGCATGTAGGTGCTGGTGCGCACGCGAAAGGTGTAGCGGTTGCCCTGGCGCCAGGTCAGCGCGTCGGAAAGCGCCTCGGCCGCCAGGAAGGGCAGCTTGTTGCGCTTGGCGAAGTCACCGACCGCCAGCCCGATGTTGGACGCGAAGGTGCCGGTCAGCGCCACGACCTTCTCCGAGGCATGCAGCTCGGCGGCGTGGCGCACCGCGTCGTCCGGCTTGCCGCCATCGTCGCGCAGCAGCAGCTCGAGCGGCCGGCCCAGCACGCCGCCGCCGGCGTTGATCTCTGCCAGCGCCAGGTGCAGCCCATGCCGGTACGGCGTGGTGAAGGCGGCCTGGCCGGTATAGCTGTTGATGTCGCCGATGCGGATCGCGCTGGCCTGCGCGTGGGCCAGGGACGGCGCGGCAAGGCTGGCGCCCAGCAGGGTGCGCCTGGTCAGGTTGCTCATGCGGATGCTCCTGCGGTTGGGATGAAGGATCGGGCGCCCTGCGCCACATGCATTTCGGCCACCGGGTTGCGGCCGGCGACCCAGCTGGGATTTCGCGCGAAGACCTGCATGTCGTGCCCGGGGACGATGCGATGCAACCGGTCCTCCCCCACCGTGGCGCGCAGGCGGTTGTAGCCGCGCAGCAGGTTCCAGCCATTGCCCTGGTGGTAGCCGGGCGGCCACATGCGCTCGATATTCGCGTAGCTGGCCAGCGCATCGCCAGCCAGCACGAAGGCGCCGTCCGGCGTTGCCACCTCCACCCATTGCGAGCCGAAGGTGTGGCTCTCCGCTTCCAGCCGCAGCGTGATGCCAGGCGCCACCTCGGTATCGCCTTCCACGAAGCGGACGCGGCCGGCGGCGATGGCGCGCTCGAAGGTCGCGATGTCGTCCAGGTTCAGCGAGGACAGCACCCAGGAGGACTTGCCCGCCGAGGTATCCGGCAGCGCTGCCAGCGCCGCGCGCCAGGCCTCGTATTCGCTGCGTTGCAGGATGATCTCGGCGCGCGGGAAGGCGTCCAGGTTGCCGGCGTGGTCGAAGTGCAGGTGGGTCAGCAGGATGGTGTCCACATCGGCCGGCGTCAGCCCGACCTTGGCCAGCACCTCCGCGGGCGTCTCGACATCGGCGAAGCGCTTGCCGGTCATGGAATCGCCGCCGGTGAAGCCGGTATCCACCAGGTACACGCGCCGCTGCGGCCCTGCCGGCACAATCGCCGAGTACATCATGGGGATCTCATGCGTGCCGGCATTGCTGGCCACCGGCGAGCCCTGGGTGAAGTCGCGCGGCAGCGTGCCCTTGGCGAAGCAGAAGCTCCAGATCGAATGGTCCACCACCGCTGCCATGCACGCCCTCCTGGCCCGACCGTGATCTTCGGCCGAGGCTTCCCCGCGCGCAAGGCGGGCGTCGCGGCGCAAGCCGCGCAAGGCGGGCATCACGGCGCAAGCCGCGCGAGGCGGGCATCACGGCGCAAGCCGCGCAAGGCGGTTGACAGGGCAGGGGCCACGCCTTCCGATATCGGCGGAATGGGAGCCTTGGCATGACCGAAACCTCGGGACCGGATGGCGGTATCTCCATCCTGGCGGGCACCATGGCGGAAATGACCGCCGACGAGGTCGCTGCCGCGGCCAAGGCCGGGGCGGTGGCGCTCTGGGCCTTCGGCGTCATCGAACAGCACGGGCCGCATCTGCCCACCGGCACCGATATCTACCTGCCCGCGGCCAAGCTGCGGCGCACCCGTGCGTTGCTGGCGGAACGCGGCATCACCGCCATCATCGTGCCGGCCTACTATTGGGGCGTAAACCATGTCTCCGGTGCCTTCCCGGCCTCGCCCCGGGTGCGGCCGGAGGTGATGGCGGAGCTGATGAGCGACGTGATCGGCAGCCTGAGCGATGACGGCTTCCGCCACCTGTTCTGCGTCACCGGCCATGGCGATGCCGAGCACAACCGCACCATCCATGAAGGCATCCGCCGCGGCAGCGCCGGCCGGCCGATCCGCGCCAGCTTCCTGGCGGATATGGGCATGGTGAAGCGGCTCGGCTTCGCGGCCGATGATGCGCTGGTGACGCCGTTCCAGCCGGCACCGATCGGCCCGCCGCGTCCCTACATGGATGTGCATGCCGGCGAGTTCGAAACCTCCGCCATGCTGGCGACACACCCGGCGCTGGTGCGCGACGCCGTGCTGCCCAGCCTGGTGCCGACCAACTTCGTGCTGGAAGACCTGATGGAATGGCGGCGCGGGCTGGAACACGCCAAGCGCAAGACGCCGTTGGGCTATCTGGGCGACCCCGCCGCCGCCAACCTGGCGATGGGCGAGCGCAGCCTGGAGGCGCAATGCGTCGCCATGGCGGATGCCGTTGCCGCGCGCGTAGCAAGCTGAAGGATGCCGCCGATGCTGACCCGCCGTTCCGCCCTTGTCGCCACCGCCGCGCTCGCTGCCCCGGCAAAAGCCCAGCCGGCGCGGGTGATCAAGTTCATCCCGCACAGCAACCTGATCAGCCTGGACCCGATCTGGACGCCGGCCGCCATTGTCCGCAACCACGGCTACATGGTGTGGGACACGCTGTATGGCGTGGACGACCGCTATCGCCCGCAGCCGCAGATGGCCGCCGGCCATGTCTTCGAGGATGGCGACCGCCTCTGCACCATCACCCTGCGCGACGGCCTGCGCTTTCATGACGGCGAACCCGTGCGCGCCCAGGACGCGGTGGCCAGCCTGCAACGCTGGATGCGCCGCGCCTCCGTCGGCCAGAAGCTGGCCGAGCTGACCGAGGAACTGGTGGCGCTGGACGACAAGCGCCTGCGCTTCCGGCTCAAGCGGCGCTTCCCGCAGCTGATCCGCGCGCTGGGCCAGGTCTCCGTGCCCGTGCCCTTCATCATGCCGGAACGCCTGGCGCGGACCGACCCGTTCCAGCAGGTGCGGGAAGCCATCGGCTCCGGCCCGTTCCGCTTCCTGGCCAGTGAGTTCAACCCCGGCAGCCGCGTGGCCTATGAGCGCTTTGCCGGCTACGTGCCCGCGGCCGGTGGCACCGCCAGCCTGGTGGCCGGCCCCAAGGTCGCGCATTTCGACCGGGTGGAATGGCACATCATCCCGGATGCGCAGACCGCCGCCAACGCCCTGCTGGCCGGCGAGGTCGACTGGTTCGAAGCCCCGCCGACCGAGTTGGAAGGCCTGCTGGCGCGCAACCGCGCGATTTCCGTGGAGGCAGCGGAGACGCTGCCCCGCCCGGCGCTGATGCGGCTGAACCAGTTGCACGCGCCGATCAGCGATGTGCGCATCCGCCGCGCCCTGCTGCCGGCGGTGAACCAGGCCGACTTCATGGCCGCGTTGGTCGGGCCGGAACCGTCGCGCTACGCCGCCGACCTCGGCGTCTACACGCCCGGCTCGCCCTATGCTTCCCGCGCCGGGCTGGACCCCTGGCTTGGCCCGCGCAACCTGGACCTGGCCAGGCGCATGCTGCGTGAGGCTGGCTATACCGATGCGCCGGTGCGGCTGCTCGGCGCCATGGACGTGCCGGCGCAGGCCGCGCTGGCGCAGGTGGGCGCGGACCTGTTCCGCCGCCTGGGCATGAACCTGGATTTCGTGGCGACGGACTGGGGCACGCTGCTCGGCCGCACCGCCAACCGGGAACCGCTGGATAAGGGCGGCTGGTCCGCCTACTGCACCTTCTTCCCCGGGCTGGAGTTCATCGACCCCGGCGCCCACCTGGTGCTGCGCGGCAATGGCCTGGCCGGCGCCAATGGCTGGCCGAACTCGCCCCGGCTGGAAACCCTGCGGGAAGAATGGTTCCAGGCGCCGGACGAAGCCAGCGAGCGGCGCATCGCCACCGAGATGCAGCGTGTGGCGCTGGAAGAAGTGATCTTCATTCCGCTCGGCGCCTATACGTCGAAAACCGCGATCAAGAAGTCGCTGAGCGGCCGCATCCCCGGCCTGCCGGTATTCTGGAACCTGAAGGGCTGACCGCGACAGGTGGCCCTGCTTCACGCTAGTTTCCCCCGAAAGCGGAGGGAATGCAGCGATGATCAAGCGGCGCGCCGCGGTGGGCCTGGCGGCCACCGCGCTCCTGGTCCGGCCTGGCCGGGCGCAGGAGGTGGATGAGCGGAACTGGCCCGACCGCCCGCTGCGCCTGGTGGTGCCCTATGCCCCCGGCGGCACCAACGACATCGCCGCCCGGCTGCTGGCCCAGCGCCTGGGGGAGGCCTTCGGCCAGCCCGCGGTGGTGGAGAACCGGCCGGGCGCCCAGGCCATCCTGGGCACCGAACTCGTCGCCCGGGCGCGTCCGGATGGCCTGACCCTGCTGGTCGCCGCCAGCGGCCCCATCGTGTTCAACCCCGCCACCAATGACCGGCTGAGCTACGACCCGCTGCGCGACCTGGCGCCGGTCTCCCTGCTGGTGACCTTCCCGCTGATGCTGCTGGTCGCCGCCGACAGCCCGCATCGCACGGTGGCGGACCTGGTCGCCTTCGCCAGGGCAAACCCGGACAAGGCCAATTACGGTGCGCCCGCCGCTTCCATGCAGTTGGCGTCGGAGTTGTTCAACCAGCGCGCCGCCACCCGCTTCCAGCATGTCGCCTATCGCGGCAGCGCCGAGATCGTCACCGCCGTTGCCAGCGGCGACCTGACCACCGCCTTCCTCGACATGGCGCCGGTGGCGGGCGCGCTGGCGGGCGGGCGGGTGCGGGCGCTGGCGGTCACCGCGGCGACGCGGCTGGCCAGCCACCCGGACATCCCCACCATGGTCGAGGCCGGCTTCCCCGACATGGTCGTGGAGTTCTGGGTTGGCGTACTGGCGCCGGGCGGCACGCCCCCGGGCATCCTGGCCCGGCTGCACGCGGAATGCGCGGGGCTGGTGGCCTCGCCAGGCTATCGCGACCGCATGACCGCGCTGTTCTCCCGCCCCATCGCCGAGACGCCGGCTGATATGCGTGCGCTGATCGGACGGGAGATTGCGCTGTGGCGCGGCGTGGCGCAGGCCGGCAACATCCGCATGGAACGCTGAGGCGGCAGAAAGGCATTGCCGGCCGCGGTGCCGCATGGTGACCTCGGCCAGCAACTGCGCGAGGACCCATGGCCCTGTACGCCGCGACCAAGCAATCCCGTTCCGCCACCATGCGGCGCCGTGCCCTGCTGGCCGCGCCGCTGCTGCTGCCTGGCCTGGCGCGGGCGCAGCAGGGCTGGCCGGAACGGCCGGTGCGCCTGATCAATCCCTGGCCACCCGGTGGCCCCGCCGACCTGGTGGCGCGCCCCCTGATCCAGCGGCTCAGTGACACGCTGGGCAAGCCGATGGTCATGGAGAACCGCCCGGGCGCCAATGGCACCATCGCCACCGGCATGGCGGCGCGGGCGGCGCCGGATGGCTACAGCGTGCTGTTCAGCCATGCCGGGCCGATGACCATCGCGCCCTGCTTCCAGGCCAATATTCCCTACGACCCGGAAAAGGACCTGCTGCCGGTGACGCAGCTGGTCTCCTCGCCGCTGGTGCTGGTGACGCGCATGGACCTGGGCGCCGCTGACGTGCCGGGGCTGGTGGCCCGCGCCAAGGCGGCGGCGCAACCGCTCAGCTACGGCTCGGTCGGCCCGGCCAGCACCACGCATCTGGCCGGGGAAATGCTGGCCCGCATGTCCGGCGCCACGCTGCTGCACGTGCCCTATACCGGCAGCACGCAGCCGATCACGGACATGATGGCCGGGCGCATCGACTTCGGCTTCTTCAACATCGGCGCCGTGATGGGGCATGTGGAGGCCGGGCGGCTGAAGCCTCTGGCGGTGTCCACGCTGAAGCGCAGCGGCCGGCTGCCCAACCTGCCCGCGGTGGCGGAGAGCTATGCGGGGTTCGAGGTGAATTCCTGGTACGGCATCATGCTGCCCGCGGGGACGCCGCGCTGGCTGGTGGACCGCTTCCACCACGAGTTCACCGAGGCACTGAAGCGGCCGGAGGTCAGTCGCGTGTTCCTCGACAATGGGCTGGACCCCGAGGGCACTACGCCAGCCCAGTACGCCGCCAAGATCCATCAGGACCTGGCGCGTTGGCGGGCGCTGGCCCAGGCCACGGGCATTCGCGTTGAGTGAGCCGGTCCTGCGCGGCTTCGCCGAGGTGGCGGAAGGCCAGGTGCACTTTCGCCACGCCGGTGCGCGCCATGGTGGCGTGCCGCTGGTCATGCTGCACGCCTCGCCTGGTTCGGCGAAGATGCTGGAGCCGATGATCGCGCTGTTCGGCCGGCAGCGCCGCGTGGTGGCGACGGATACGCTGGGCAATGGCGATTCCTCAGCACCGCGCGGCCAGGCGCCCGAGATGGCGTATTTCGCCGATGCGCATCTGCGCGCGCTGGCGGCGATGGGCATCGAGCGCTTCGACCTCTACGGCGCGCATACCGGCGCCAACATCGCCTGCGAGATGGCCATCGCCGCGCCACAGCACGTGCGGCGGCTGATCCTGGATGGCGTTTCGCTGTACAGCGCCGAGGAGCGGGCGGACATGCTGGCCAACTACGCGCCGCCGGTGCCGCTGGACCAGAATGGCAGCCAGTTCAACTGGGTCTGGCACTTCGTGCGCGACGCCTTCCTGTACTGGCCGTGGTATCGGCGTGGCGCGGCCAATCGGCGCAGCATTGCCCTGCCCAGCGCGGATGACCTGCACGACAAGGCGGTGGAGGTGCTGAAGGCGATCCGCAGCTATCACCTGAGCTACAACGCCGCCATCCGCTACGACAAGGCGCCGCGACTGCCGCTGGTGGCGGTGCCGACCCTGCTGGCCTGCGCCCGCACCGACATGCTGGTGCAGTATTTCGAGCAGGTGCAGGCGCTGATGCCCGGCGCCGAGCCGCTGCTGACGCCGGGCGCCGGCTCCGCCGCGGCGCTGGCGGAGACGGTGGCGCTGTTCGAGGGCTTCCTCGACCGGGCCAGCGTCTGATCGTCCGAGGCGCAGCCGCCCCGGCGCTCAGTGCGCCCCGCCGCCGCCCGGCACCACTCGTGGCCGCCGCACCAGGAAGGCCAGCGGCACCACCAGCAGGAACAGCAGCGCCATCAGCACCAGCACGTCGTTGTAGGCCAGCACCAGCGCTTCCCGCTGCACCATCGCCGCCACCCGCCGCAGCGCCGCCAGGTCCACATCGCCCTGGAAGCGCGGGGTCAGCGCCTGGGTCAGCGTCTCGATGACCTGCGTGGCGCCGGCGCGGCTCCAGGTCACCGCCTCGTTCAGCTGCGCCCGATGCAGGTAGCTGCGGTCCTGCACCAGCGTGTTGATGACCGCCAGCGCCACCGCGCCGCCCAGGTTGCGCATCAGGTTGTACAGGCCCGACGCGCCCTTCAGCATGCTGGGCGGCAGCGTGCCCAGCGCCACCTGGTTCACCGCCAGCATGGCACACATGGTGCCGGCGCCGCGCAGCCCCAGCGGCAGCGCCATTTCCCAGAAGCCCGAGAGGTTGGTCAGTGTGGCGGTCAGCCACACCGCCAGCGCCATGGTCAGGAAGCCCGTGGCCATCATCAGCCGCAGATCCACCTTGGGCGCCAGGCGGGCGGCAATGGGCGCGGCCACCAACATGACGGCGCCGGTGATGAACATGGTCTCGCCGATCTGCAGCGAGTTGTAGGCCCGCACCCGGCCGAGAAACAGCGGCACCAGGTAGACCGAGCCATACAACCCCACACCGACGCAGAAGCTGAACAGGCTGCCGATGGCGAAGTTGCGGTTGCCGAAGGCGCGCAGCTCCACCAGCGGGTTGGGCCTGGCCAGGCTGCGCCAGAAGAAGCCGACGCAGCACAGCGCTGACAGCATGGCGCCATTGCGGATGGAGGCATCGGCCAGCCATTCCCAGCGCGGGCCTTCCTCCATCACGTATTCCAGCCCACCGAGGAAGCCGGCCAGCAGCCCCAGCCCCACCCAGTCGAACTTGGCGAACAGGCCGGGCTCCGGCTTGTCGATGTCGATGCAGAGCCAGACGGTCAGCGCCACCGCGGCACCGATGGGCACGTTGATGAGGAACAGCCAGTGCCAGGACAGGGCCTGGGTCAGCCAGCCGCCCAGCGTCGGGCCGATGGTCGGCGCCATGGTCGCAGTCAGCCCGATCAGCACGCTCATCTTCAGCCGCTGCGGCCCGGCGAACATCAGGAAGGCGCTGGCGAAGACGGTCGGGATCATCGCCCCACCCAGAAAACCCTGGCAGGCGCGGAAGATGATCATGGCCTGCAGGTTGCCGGCCATGGCGCAGGCCAGCGAGAACAGCGTGAAGCCGGTGGCGGAGACCACGAACAGCACCCGCGTGGACAGCATGCGCGAGAGAAACCCCGAGAGCGGGATCATCACGATCTCGGCGATCAGGTAGCTGGTCTGCACCCAGCTGGCCTCGTCCGGCCCGGCGGCCAGGCCGGCCTGCACCTCCGCGATGGAGGCGCTGACGATCTGGATGTCCAGGATCGCCATGAACATGCCGACCACCATGGCCATGAAGCCGATGAAGCGCCGCCGCACTGCCGCCGGGGAGGGCGGGGCGTCCCAGTCGCGCGCGGCGATGTCGCTCATGGCCGCGGAGGGGCCTGGGATACAGTTTTTGCCGCGTGCGCCCGGTTGCCGAACAGCCGGGCCAGCGTGGTGCCCAGCGCGCCGAAGCTGCTGCGCGGCGCCGTCGGGTCGTCGCGCGTATCGGCTTCCGCCTCCACGGAAAGCCCGGGGCGCAGCAGCGCCAGCTTCGCCGCGTCCTCCGCATTCAGCGCCACGCGCACCGGCACCCGCTGGACGATCTTGGTGAAGTTGCCGGTGGCATTCTCCGGCGGCAACAGGCTGAAAAGTGACCCGGTGGCCGGCGCCATGCTGTCGATGCGGCCGTGCAACTCCAGCCCGCCCAGCGCATCCACCTTCACCCGCACCGGCATGCCCGGGCGGAAGCGCGCCAGCTGCGTCTCCTTGAAGTTCGCGACGACCCATTGCCGCTCGGGCGGCGGTGCCACGGCGATCAGGTTCTGGCCGGGGCGAACGTATTGCCCCAGCTGCGCCGCCCGATTGCCGACGATGCCGTCGAACGGCGCCCGCAGCACGGTCTGCGCCAGGTCGATCTGCGCCAGGCGCAGCGTGGCGGTGGCCTGGTCGCGGCGGGCCTCGGCCTGGCGCGCCTGGGCCTGCAGCACCACCATCTGCTGCCGGGCCGCGGCCAGCTGCGCCTCGGCGGACCCGATGGCGGCGGCGGCCTTCAGCGAGTCGGCGCGGCTGCGTTCCTCGGTCTGCCGGCTGCTGATGCCCTGCGCCGCCAGCCCCTGGTAGCGGCGCGCGTCGCTGCTGGCACGGCCCTGCTCGGCGCCGGCCTGGGCCAGCAGCGCCTGGCTGACGCCGACCTGCGCGGCTTGCAGCGCCAGTTGCTCGCCCAGCGTGGCGATGGCGCCGGTGGTGTCGGCCAGGCTGGCTTCCGCCTGCGCCATGCGCGCCTGGTACAGCGCGGGGTCCAGCTCCACCAGCACGTCGCCACGGGCCACGCGCTGGTTGTCTGCCACGCGGATGGCGGCGACGTTGCCATCCACCCGGAACGCCAGCGAGGCGACGTCGCCCTGCACATAGGCGTTCTCGGTCTGCTCCAGGAAGCGCCCGACGCTCCACCACCAGGAGGCGCCCAGGGCCGCGCCGCCCAGCAGCACCAGGGCCAGGCCAAGCCGCAGCAGCCGGCGCCGCAGCGGGCGCGGCGGCTTGGTGGCGGCGGTCGTGGTCGGGGCCATCGCGTTCATGGGGGGGCTCGTTGGTAGGTAAACTGAACTGTACAGTCTAGTTTGCAGTCGCCGCTAATTGCCGCTAAACCCTGGCCCTGTCAATCAAACTGAACTGGCTGGTTCACCCCGCATGAGCGCGACCGCCGAAGCCGCCGCCCCCGCCTCCGCCAAGGCCCGCGCCATTCTGGAAGCGGCGGCCGAGCTGTTCATCACCCAGGGCTATGGCGCCGTTTCCATGGACGCGGTGGCCAGGCGCGCCGGCGTCTCCAAGGCCACGCTCTACGCCCATTTCGGCGCAAAGGACCGGCTGTTTGCCGCCATCATCCAGAACGCCTGCGCGGAAATGCGCGGCGAAACGCCGGAGATGGGCCCGGCCGGCGCCAGCCTGTTCGACGCCATGCTGCCCATGGCGATCCGCTGGCTCAGCTTCCTGCTGCGCGAACGCTCGCTGGGCATGTTCCGCGTGGTGGTGGCGGAGGGCGCGCGCTTCCCGGAACTGGCCCGCGCCTTCCACGAGAATGGCCCGCGCGCGACGCGGCAATGGCTGACCGGCTGGCTGGCGGCGCAGGCGGCGCGTGGGCTGCTGGACGCGCCGGACCCGGCGCTGGCCGCCGACCAATGCCTGGCCCTGCTGCGCAGCGAGATGTTCTTGCAGGCCACGCTCGGCATCGGCGCCATGCCGGATGAGGCCGCGATTGCCGCCAGCGCCGCCGCGGCGATGCGCACCTTCTGCCGCGCCTATGAGCGTCCGCGCGGCGCTTAGCGTCTGATCGTCGCCGGTGGCATCATCGGCGGCGTGAATCAGCCGCTCAAACTCCAGACCGCGCCGGCAACGGGAGTGTCAGCCGCCGGCACGAGGCTTTACCTCGTGCTGAGCCGCTGCATGGCGGCCGCGCTCAGTGGCGCGTAAGCGAAGCCGCCGGATGGCGGCACCCGGCGTTTGAGGGCAAAAGCGGACCAGCGGTCGATGAAATCGGCCGCTGGTGTCAGCCTGCGGCGATAGCCGCGGCCACGGCCTCCACGCCCAGCACGTCCGCGTACTTCACCGCCATGTCGTACAGGCTGGCGAAGTGCGGCCCCTCATGCCTATCGGAACAGCATTCCTCCGGCACGATCATGCGGAAGCCGCAGGACAGCCCCTCCACCACGGTGGCGCGGACACAGCCGGAGGTGCTGCCGCCGGTCACCACCACGGTATCCACGCCATGGAAGGTCAGCAGGGAGCGCAGATGCGTCTCGAAGAAGGCCGAGGCCATGCGCTTGTTGAAGACGATGTCGCTGTCGGCGCGCTCGGTGCGCGGGTCCAGCTCGGCCTTGGGCGAGCCGACCTTGGTGTTCTGCAGGCTGTCCGGCGTATTGGTGCGGGTGCCCCAGACACCGCAATCCTCGCCGGAAGGCAGGTAGGCGACATAGGTCCATACCACCGGCAGCGCCTTGGCGCGGAACAGCCGCGCCAGCCTGTTGATATGCTCGATCTGCCGTGGATCGGTCTCATACGCGGTGGGGTAGATGTGCGGCTGGGTATAGCCGCACTGCACGTCCACATTCACCAGTGCCGCGCGGCGGCCGAAGCCGAAGCGCGGCCGCGGTGGGCCAGCCTTCAGCTCCGCCCACAACTGCCGCGCGGTCTTGCCTTCCTCGATCATCGTTGCCTCATGCGGCCAGGAACTCGTTCCATTTCTCGGTCACGTATCCCATGTTCCGCGGCCGGGTGTTCCAGACATGGATCCGCTTCGCGCGACCTTCCAGCAAGCCGCCGTCGCGACCTTCGTCGCCATGGCGCTTGCGCAGCCCGCGGATATCCAGGTCCAGCATGCTTCATGCGGCGATGTGCGCCCGGCTGCGCATCAGCGGCTGGATGCGGGTGCCGAATTGCTCAAGGCCGATGAGATAGTCATCGAAGGTGAGCATGACGCCTTGCAGCCCCTCGATCTCGGCGGCTTCGTCCAGCAGCTTCGCCACCGTGGCGTAGGAGCCGACCAGGCGCAACATGTTGGTCGGCAGCCGTTCGCTGCGGACCATGCGGCCCACGGTGGAATGCGCTTCCGCCGCCGTATCCTGCGCCGCCTGGCTGTCGCGCCAGGCCAGGGCTTCCAGGTCGGTGCCGGCGCAGTAGTGGTTCCACTTCGCCATCGCCGCCTCGTCGGTCTCGTCGGCAATGATCATGGTCAGCGCCAGCGCGCCGCATTTGCGCCCGCTCGCGGCCGTGGCGGCGCGCAGCCGCGCCACGAAGGGCGCCAGCGACTGCGGCGTGTTCATGCCGCCACCGGAGATGAAGTTGTAGTCGGCGTATTCGGCGGCGAACTGCATGCCGCGATTGGACTGCCCGGCGGCGATGATTTCTATCGGTGCCGTCGGCCGCGGGCTGACGCGGCAATCCTCCATCTGGAAGTAGTCGCCCTTCAGGTTGCTGACGCCGCTGGCCCAGAGGTCGCGCATCACCTGCACGTATTCGCCGCAATATTCGTAGCGGCGGCTGAAATGCGCCTCTCCGGGCCACATCCCCATCTGCGTGTACTCGGCCTTCTGCCAGCCGGAGACGATGTTCACGCCGAACCGGCCATGGCTGATGCTGTCATTCGTCACCGCCATGCGGGCGATCAGCGCCGGCGGAATGGTCAGCACGGCGACCGAAGCGAACAATTTTATCCGGGTGGTGACCGCCCCCAGCCCGGCCATCAGGGTAAAACTTTCCAGGTTGTGGTCCCAATACTCGCTTGGGCCGCCGAACCCGCGCAGCTTGATCATCGACAGCGCGAAGTCGAAGCCGTAGCGCTCCGCCTTCAGTGTGATGTCGCGATTGAGGTCGAAGCTGGGCATGTACTGCGGCGACGTGGTCGAGATCAGCCAGCCATTGTTGCCGATGGGAATGAAGACGCCGATCTGCACCTTGGGCTACTCCTGCCACAGCAGAAGGAATGCTGCGACGCAGCACGCGGTTGGTAAACCTGATGCTTGAACGGAAAATGCTGCCCTGGCGGCAGGAAAGCCCGCGGCGGTGGCAGGCCGTGCGCGGGTTGCCGCTTCGCTGCCCATTTCGCCAGCGGAAATGCGGGGCCGCGCTGGGCGGCCCCGCGCTTCGGCTCAGGCCACCTTGACGCCCAGGTGCGGGAACATCGCCAACTTGGCGGCCTCGTCCATATCGGCCTTGAAGCTGTGCTTGTCCTTCAGCGCCAGCGCGGCCACGGCGGCCGGGCGGGCATTCACCGCGGCGACGAAGCGGCCGATGTTGGGGTATTCGCCATAGCCATCCAGGCCGAGCACGAAGGGCAGCAGCCGCGCCCAGCCCCACAGCGCCATGTCGACAAAGGTGTAGTCGTCACCCAGCATGTAGGCGTGCTTGCCCAGCTGCGCCTCGATGATACCCCAGTGGCGCTTCGCCTCGAAGACGTAGCGGTTGACCGCGTAGTCCTTCGGCTCCGGCGCCACGTTGCGGAAATGCACGCACTGGCCGCTGTACGGCCCGATGCCGCTGGCGATGAACATCAGCCAGGACAGCGCCGCGCCATGCTGCGCCGGCTTCGGCAGGAACTTGCCGCTCTTCTCCGCCAGGTAGAGCAGGATGGCGTTGCTGTCGAAGACGGTGGTGTCGCCATCCACAATCGCCGGCACCTTGGCGTTGGGGTTGATGGCGAGGAAGGCCGGCGCGTGCTGCTCGCCCTTGCGGGTGTCGACCGGGTGCAGCTCATAGGCCAGGCCCATTTCTTCGAGCGCCAGCGCAACCTTGGTCGGGTTCGGCGCCAGGTTGTAGTAGAACTTGATCATGGGTCCCTCCGGGGGTGTTTGAACGGCGCGCATTAGGCACGCCGGCGCCATCCTGTCCAAGCACGTGGCTTGCCTGGCGCGGAAGGTCATGGTGCTGTCACGCATGCTCTTCGACTCCCCCCTGCACCTGGTTGCCGTGGAAGCTTGGCCCCTGGCGCTGCCGCTGGTGCACCCGATGCGCCTGGCCAGCGAGACCATCCGCGTGGCCGAGACGCTGCTGGTGCGCGCGGTGGACGAAGACGGCCGCGAAGGCTGGGGCGAGGCCTCGATCGCGCCGACCATGACCGGGGAGTTGCTGCCGGGCATGGTCAGCGCGGTGCGTCGCTTCCTGGCCCCGGCGCTGCTGGCGGCGCCCGTTACCGCAGCTGAGCTTTCGCATCGGCTGGACCGCGCGATCCGCGGCAATACCGGCGCCAAGGCGGCGGCCGAAATCGCGGTGCTGGACCTGCTTTCCCGCCGCGCGGGCTTGCCGCTCTCGGCGCTGTTGGGCGACGCACTGCGCGACGAGGTCCCCGCCATCCGCATGGTTGGCGAGGCCGACCCCGAGGCGACGCTGGCCGGCGTGCAGGCGGCGCACGAGGCCGGCTTCAGCCATGTGAAGCTGAAGCTGGGCATGGCCGCCACGGCGGAAGCCGATGTGGCGCTGGTGCAGCGGGCACGGGCGCTGCTCGGCCCCGCCGCGCATCTCTCCGGCGACGTGAACATGGCCTGGAGCCTGGACGCCGCCCGCCGCTTCCTGCGCGCGCTGCCGCCGGGCACGCTGGACTACCTGGAACAACCCGTCGCCGATGACGACCTGGACGGCATGGCGGCGCTCGCCACGCTTGGCTGCCCGCTCTGCCTGGATGAAGGTCTGCACGATGCGGACGAGATAGATCGCTACGCCGCGCACCACGCCGCCGCCGGTTTCGGGCTGAAGGCGATCAAGCTGGGCGGGCTTTTGCCGACGCTGGCGGCAGACCGCCGCGCGCGGGCGCATGGGTTGCAGACCACGCTGGCCTGCAAGATCGCGGAAACCTCGGTGGGCGCCGCCGCCACGCTGCACCTGGCCGCCGTGGTGGCGGATGTCGCCTGGGGCGTCAGCGTCACCCACCCCTATTTGGCCGAGGACGTGGTGGCGGTGCCGCTGCCCGTCACGCGCGGCATGGCCGCCGTGCCGCCCGGCCCCGGCCATGGTGTGGTGCCCTGTGCCGCGCGCCTTGCCCGCTTCACCTGGAAGGATGCCTGATGACCAGTGACCTGGTGCTTGCGCTCGCGCGCGTGGCCGCCGATGCCGGCGCCGCCGCCGGCCCCGAGGAAGCGCTGTGGTGCGTGACCCACACGCTGCCGGCGCTGCTGGGCGACCCCAGCGCGGCGTTGCGCCCCAACGCCTTCCGCGAGAACCCGCCGCCCACCGTGGGCAGCGCCTGCGCGGTGTTCCTGCGCACACCCAATGGCGCGCACCACATGGTCTCGGCGCCCGTCAACTTCGCGCCAGCGCAATACCATGAACTCGTCGGCATCGAACTGGGCCACCCCGGCGATGTCGCGCGCAACCGCCGCCCGCTGCTGCTGCACGACACCGCGCTGCACCACAGTTTCGTCAAGATTTTGCAGAGCTTCCGCGCGGGGTCCTCGATGTTCTCGCCGCTGCTGTGGCGCGGCGAGTATCTCGGCGTGCTGATCACCGCCAATGCGGCGCGCGGCACCTTTGGCGAGGCCGACCTTGCGGCGCAGCAGGCCTTTGCCGCGCTCGCTGCCGCCTGCTTCGTGGCGCATGGCGGCCCGGCCTGGCTGGCCGGGCTCGACTACTCGGGGTTGTCGGTGCGGATGGTGGCGACCTAGGCCGCGATCGTCCGAGGCGCTTGCGCCGAAGGGCGTGAATCGCAGGCCCGGATCAATCTTCCAGCATCGCCACGGCGCGGATCGGGCTGCCGGTGCCGCCCTTGATCTTCAGCGGAAAGCCGATGAAGCGGAAGCGGCCCTTGCCGACCAGCTTCTCCAGGTTCACCAGGCCTTCCATGTGGGTGAAGCCGAGGTCGCGGCACACATGGTGCACCTCGAAGTTGGAGCGCCCCGGCCGGCCCGGGCTGGCGGCTTCCACGCCGAACATCATGATGCCCTTCTTGCCCAGCCAGGTCGCGCTTTCCTTGGTCAGCCCCGGAAAATCGTCGATGAAGGCGGGCGTGCCGTAGGTGCGGTTGAAGAAGTTCATGTGCAGCAGCACGGTGTCGCCGGCCTTGATCTCCACGCCCGCGGCCTTCTCGGCGGCTTCCAGGTCGGCGATGCTGATGTCGCTCTTCAGTTCCTTGTGGGAGAGGTCGAGGCAGACCGCTTCGGTGAAGAAGTTCTCCAGCGGCATTTCGTCGATGCCCTTGGCGCCCGGCTTCTCATCGAAGTGGCACGGCGCATCCACATGGGTGCCGGAATGGTCACCCATGTTCAGCGTCAGCACGGCGGAGGAGAACTCGTAGCCATCGACCACGCGCTTTTCGGTGTGGTCGGTGAACTGGGTGATGTTGATCATCGGGTGGTTCGGCAGCCGCGGCGCCTTGTGGTACAGCGTGCGGCTCAGGTCGATCAGCTTCATGGCATGCGCTCCGGCAAGGATGCCGAAGTATGGCCGGGAAGCGCCGACACGCAAATCCTGCCATTGGCCCCGCGCTTGCTTCATGTTGGGCCAGACCACCGCCGGAGCCTACCCCATGCGCCTTGCCCTGCTGCTGCTGCCCCTGCTGCTCGCCGTCGCGCCATCGGCCGGCGCCGAAACCTTCCCGGAACGCCCCATCCGCATCATCGTGCCGATCAACCCCGGCGGCGGCACCGATATCTTCGCCCGCAAGCTGGCGGAACTCGCCGGCCCGATGCTGGGCCAGAACGTCATCACCGAAAACCGCCCCGGCGCCAGCGGCACCATCGGCGTGCAGCAGCTGGTGGAGGCGCGGCCCGATGGCTACACGCTGGGCTTCATCTGGAACACGCCGCTGACCGCGGCGCCGCATACGCTCGGCGCCCGCTATACCAGCGAGAGCTTCACCTCCATGCTCGCGGTTGGCTACTCGGCCTATGCGCTGTGCGGCCAGCCGGATTTCCCCGCCAACAGCCTGCGCGAGATGGTGGACGCGGTGCGCGCCCGTCCCGGCGAATATACCTGGGGCAATGAGGGCCTGGGCGGCGCCATGCACCTGGGCGTGGAGCGCATTCTGCGCCGGCTGAACATGCAGATGACGACGGTGCCGTTCCAGGGCGCCGGTCAGACGCTGCCGGCCTTCCTCGGGCGGCACATCACCTTCTATGGCGGCTCGGTCGTCGGCGTCATCGGCGCCGCGCGTGCCGGCCAGGCCAAGTGCCTGATGCTGACCACCGCGGAAGACCACCCGGAGATGCGCAACGCGCAAGGCCTGGCCAGCCTGGGCCTGGCCGACCACGCCATCACCATCTGGTGGGGGCTGATCGCGCCCAACGGCATTCCGGCGGACCGCATGGCGCGGCTGGAGGCGGCCTTCGTGCAGGCCGCGCGCACGGATGCCTTCCGCCAGCTGGTGGAAGGGCAGGGCGCCACCTACCGGTTGCAGATCGGCGCCGAGATGGCCGCCGCCACCCGCGCCGAATACCAGGCGCTGGGCGAGGTCGCCCGCGCCATCGGGTTGGCCAAATAACTACCTGCCGTAGCGCGCGACGAAATCCTCGCGCACGGTGATGCCGAGGCCGGGCCGCTCCGGCACCTCGACGAAACCGCCGCTGACCGGGAACGCCTCCTCGATCAGCTCGTGCAGCATGGGATTGTGGCCCAGCGAGTATTCCAGGATGAAGCCGGCGCTGGAACTCGCCGCCAGGTGCAGCCCGGCGGCGAAGGCCGGCGCGCCCGACCACAGATGCGGCGCCAGGCGCAGGTTGAAGGCGCTGGCCAGCGCGCCGATCCGCACGCCTTCGGTGATGCCGCCGGCAATGGCGAGATCCGGCTGCAATACGTCCAGCGCGCGCAACTCGCACAACTCGCGAAAATCGTGGCGGGTGAACTCGCTCTCGCCGCTGCTGATCGGCACGCTGCTGCTGAGCCGCACTTCCGCCTGGCCCTGCTTGTCGTCGGCCGAGACCGGTTCCTCGAACCAGAACAGGTCGCAATCCTCGACCATGCGGCAGAACGCCTTCGCTTCCGCCACGGTCCAGGTGCCGTGCGCATCCGCCATCAGCTTCACGTTCGGCCCCAGCGCGGCCCGCGCCGCCCGCACCCGCGCGGCGGAGGCGGCGGGCGAGCCATCCATGATGCCGACGCGCATCTTCACCGCGCCGAAGCCGCCCTTGTCGATATAGCCCTGCAACTGCGCCCCGATGCCTGCCGCATCGGCCCAGCCGCCGCTGGCATAGGCCGGCATCCGCGTCGCGCGACGCCCGCCCAGTAGCCGCCACACCGGCGCGTTCAGCGACTTGCCGAGGATGTCCCACAGCGCAATGTCGACGCCGGCGATGGCGCTGACCGAAAGCCCGCGCCGCCCCAGCGCCGGAAACACATGCCCTTCCGCAATGGCGAAGCCCTGGCGAGGGAAGTTGTACATCACGTCCCACAACCGGCTGACATCGCGTGGGTCCTGGCCCAGCAGCAGCGGCGCGAAGTCCTGGTTGATGATCGCGGCCAGGCCAGCGCACGAAGCGGTGCTGGCCACGCCGGCCTTGGCTTCGCCCCATCCGGTAATGCCGGCATCGGTGTCGATCCGCACGATCACACTATCAAAACTCGGCTGCTTGCCGAAGTCGCTGAGGTGCTGGCGTTCGGTCGGGATCGGCACATGCACCCAGGTGCCGTGGATGGCGGTGATCCTCATGGCCGCAGCCCCAGTTCAGCGCGGCGGACCAGATGCCGTTCCCAGGCTTCCGGATTGATGAAGTTCATCGGCTTCTCCCCACGCAGCACGCGCACTACTTCCTCGGCGCTGACCTGGCTCATCCGTGTCGCGCTCTCGCCGGAAATGCCGGCGCAATGCGGCGAGAGCAGCACATTCGGCAGCGCCCGCAGCGGGTGGTCCTCCACCAGTGGTTGCGCGGCAAACACGTCCAGCGCCGCGCCACCGATGCGCCCGGCCTGCAACGCCGCCACCAGCGCCGCCTCATCCACCGTGCCCCCACGAGACACGTTGCACAGCCAAGCCCCCGGCTTCATCCGCGCGATCAACGCCGCCGAGGCCAGGCCCCGCGTCTCCGCTGTCAACGGGCAGGCCAGCACGACGAAATCGCTCTCCTCGAATAGCCGATCCAGCGTGGCGTACTCCACAAAGCCAGGCAGTGCCTCCCGCCTTCGCTGATGCCCCAGCACGCGCATGCGGAAGCCGTGATGCGCAATCTCCGCCAGCCTGGTGCCGATGGCGCCGACGCCGACGATGCCGACCGTCCGCCCACGCAACTCGAACGCCCGGGCACTCATCGCCCGCGCCGGCAACCAGCCCTCGCCGAGCAGCTTCGCACTCATCGCCTGTGCATTGCGGGAAGCCGCCAGCATCTGCGCCACGACGAACTCCGCCACCGCATCCGCATTGGCGCCGGGCACGTTGCTGACGACGACGCCATTGGCGGTGCAATCATCCACCGGGATCAGGTCCACACCGACGCCGTGGCGAGAGGCGATCAGCAGCCTGGGGCAACAGCTCGCCAAGTCCGGCGGCAGCAGCTGGCGCACCACCACGGCATCGGCGTCGCGGCACAGGGCGCGCAACTCCTCCGCGCTCTGCGCGCCGCCACGGCCGACCACAATCTCCAGCCCCGCCTGTTGCAGCACCTGCATGCCCACCGGTTCCACCGGTTCGGTCAAGGCCACGCGCATGCAGATTTCCCCCTGGTTTCGCGGCAGGCTGCCACGCGGCAGGCGGCTTGCGAAGCCCCGCGCCACGGCACAGGATCATCCCCATCCACCGCAGGAAATCCACGCCGGCCCGCCCGCCGGAACGGAACTTGCTGCGTCGCCGATGCACAGCCAGGAGGCAAACACATGGAACCCGACCTCGTCCCGCCGACCACGGAGGCGATCCGTCGCTGGAGCGGGGTGGAATGCCCCAACGCCGCGGCACGCCTGGGCCTTGCCGACATGGCAGGCTTGATCGCCGATATGGAAAAGCTCCGCGGCACCATGGTGTTCGAGGACGAACCCGCCTCCTTCGAACTCGCGCTGCGCCAGTGCAAGGAAGCCGGCAAGTGAGCGACCTGGCCGAACTCTCGATGACCGAGGCCGCCGACGCCTTCGCCCGTGGCGAGGTGAAGGCGGAAGCCCTGGTGCGCGCCTGCCTGGCGCGGATCGACGCGCACAACCCCAAGCTCAACGTCACCATCCGGCTGGACCGCGAGGCAGCGCTGGACGCTGCTTCCGCCGCCGACCACGCCCGCGCCATCGGCATCAACGCCGGCAAGCTGGGCGGCGTGCCGATGATGCACAAGGACATGTATTATCGACGCGGCAAGGTCAGCACCTGCGGCAGCAAGATCCGTAAGGACTTCGTGGCCGACAAGACCGCCACCGTGCTGCTGAAGCTGGACGCCGCCGGCGCCATCGACATGGGCACGCTGAACATGGCGGAGTTCGCGCAGAACCCCACCGGGCACAACGCGCATTACGGCCACTGCCACAATCCCTGGAACCTGGACTACTGCACCGGCGGCTCTTCCTCCGGCTCCGGCGCGGGCGTGGCCGGCCGGCTGTTCTACGCGGCGCTGGGCAGCGATACTGGTGGCTCCATCCGCCTGCCCGCCAGCATCTGCGGCGTCACCGGGCTGAAGGCCACGCAGACCCGCGTTTCCCGCCATGGCGTCATGCCGCTCTCCTTCAGCGCCGACAATGTCGGGCCGCTCGTGCGCACCGCGAAGGATGCCGCCCGCTTCCTGGCCATAACGGCCGGGCAGGACCCCAACGACGCCACCAGCGCGCCGGAGCCGGTGCCGGACTATGAAGCGGCGCTGACCGGCGATATCCGCGGCATGCGGATAGCGGTATGCAGCACCTGGTTCCTGGACGGCGCCGACGCGCCGGTGCTGGCCGCCTTCGAGGCCGCGCTGCAGGTGCTGAAGGACCGCGGCGCCACGGTGGATTATGTCGCCGCGCCCAGCATGCCCGCCATCGCCACCTATGTCTCGGTGATCAGCCGCGTCGAGGGCGCCGCGATCCACGCCAACTGGATGCGCGAATATCCGCAGGACTACGCCATCCACCTGAATGCCCGGCTGTATGGCGGCTACGCCATCCCCGGCCACTACTACGTGGAATCGCTGGCCCGCCGCGGGCCGCTGCTGAAGCAGTTCGTGGCGGAGACGCTGACCGGCTACGACCTGGTGGCGACGCCGGCGGTGAAGACCCGGGTGCCGACGCTGGCGGAAACCGATATCGACGAGAACCCCGCGAATTGGGCGCGCTTCATGGCGGTTTCCGCCAATACGCGGCCGTTCAACTACCTGGGGCTGCCGACCATCAGCATTCCCTGCGGCTTCGATGACCGCGGCCTGCCGGTGGGCCTGCAACTCGCCGGACGGCCATTTGCCGAAAGCACGGTGCTGAAGGCCGCCGACGCCTATCAACGCGCCACCGACTGGCACCGCCGCTCGCCGCTGATGTGAGCGGCGAGCCCGGCAGCTACCCCCGACCATACGCCATGCGCTACCCGCGCCCAACTTCCATGCGCTACCCGCGCAATGCCTTGATCTGCGCCGGGTAGCTGCCGGGGTCCACCAGCACATCCACCAGCGCTGGCCCGCCATGGGCCAGCGCCTGGTCCAACGCGGCGCGGTACTCGGCCGCGTCGCGCGCCCTCAGCCCCAGCCCGCCGCAGCCCTGCATGACCGCGGCGAAGTCCACCATCGGCCAGCCCAGCGATCCCTCGGGCATGTCCCGCTGTTCCTTCTTGATGTCGATCAGGCTCAGCGTGGCGTCGTTGAACACCACCACCACCATGTTGACGCCCAGCGCGCCGGCGGTGGCCAATTCGCCCAGGCACATCAGCAGCCCGCCATCCCCGGTGAAGGCCACCGCGCCCCGCTTGGGGTCGAACAGCGCCGCGCTGATGGCTGCCGGCAGCGCATAGCCCATGCTGGCCAGGCCGTTGCTGATCAACAGGTCGCCGGGCTGCTCGGCCTGCCAGAAGCTGGTGCAGGGGAACATATGCGCGCCGGCATCCACCCCGATGCGCGGGTGGCGCGCCGCGCGGCGGCAGGCCTCCTGCGCCATCTCCACCACATCGGTGGGCGAAAGCCCGGCATTGCCGCCGGCCCGGTTGCGCAGGCTGCCGGCCCAGGCGGCGCGCGCGGCGGCGATCTCGTCGGCCTCCCAGGCGCTGCGGCCAGCGCCCTCGGCCAGGGCGGCCAGCGCCGGCGCCAGCGGGCCGTACAGCGCCACCTCGGGCGTGCGGTAGTGCACCGGCCGTGGCGCGGTGCCCAATTCCAGCACCGGCACGTCGTAGCGCCAGGGCTGGGCGAAGAACTCCACCGGGTCGGCGCCGACCAGCAGGATCAGGTCGGCCTGGCGCAGCAGCGCCGCTTCCGCATGGCTGGCGGTGAAGACGCCGCCGAACAGCGGGTGCGCATCCGGGATCGCGCCCTTGGCCTTGTAGGTCACCAGCGCCGGGCAGCCCAGCGCCTCCGCCAGCGCGCGAAAGGCCAGAGCCTCGGTGCCGCGCACCTCCAACCCCGCCACCAGCACCGGTCGCCGCGCCCGCGCCAGCAGCGCCCGCGCCGCCGCCACATCCGGCAGGCCAGGGGCGCCCGCCAGCGCCACCATCGGCAGCGGCATGGCCGGCGCCTTGGCGACCTTGCCGCTCAACTCCAGCAGCACCGGGCCGCGCGGCTCGGCCATGGCGGTGGCCAGCAGCATTGCCGTCATCGCGCCCGCGGCCGCCTCCGGCTCCAGCGCGGCGGCGCTGGCCTTCACCACCGGCCGCAGCAGCGCGGCGTGGTCCACGTATTGGTGGTTGGCATAGGCGCGCTCGGTGGCGCCGAAGCCATCGGCCAGCAGCAGCACCGGGTTGCGCTCCAGGCTGGCTATCGCCATGCCGTTCACCGCATTGGCCACGCCTGGCCCGCGCGTCACCACCACGGCGGTCGGCGCGCCGCTCACCTCGGCCTCGGCCGCCGCCATCACCACCGCCGCGGTTTCCTGCCGCGCCAGGATGAAGGCGATGCCCTCCGCCTTGCACGCCGCAATCAGGTCCAGGCTGCTGCCGCCGCCGGGCACGCCATAGGCCCGGGCCACGCCCGCCGCCTTCATTGCCCGCGCCACCGCGCCCGCCCCGGTCAGTGCCTCGGCCGAATCCTGCGCCATCTCCGCCCCATCAAACCTTGTCCGGCGGGCAGCATAGGCGGCGCTGACGGCCCGTCCATGGGGTCTGGTCTGTACAAAAATAGCGCAACTGCGCGCAATATCGGCGATACTTGTGCCGCCCGGCACCAATTCCGCCGCATCTCGCCTTGCCTTCCAGGCCGCAGCCGTGATGCCCTGTCCTTGGTGTCTGATGCTTGGTACCGCCTGCTCACCGCCCCGTCACCGCTCCCCCTGGGGGCCAAGGGAAGACCGACCGAAAGTGGCCATCACGCCTGCCGCCTATGACGAAATGAACGGCCTGGCCGGCCAGATCGCCGCCAGCCCTGCCTATGCGGAAATCCAGCGCTGGCTGGCCGCGACCCCGCAGGAGGAACTGGCGCGCAAGCGCGGCGAGGCGGAGCACCTGTTCCGCCGCATCGGCATCACCTTTGCCGTGTATGGCGAAGGCGGCGACCCCGAGCGCCTGATCCCCTTCGACATCATCCCGCGGATCATGGCGCAGTCCGAATGGCAGCGCCTGGCCACCGGCCTGACCCAGCGGGTCCGCGCGCTGAACGCCTTCCTGGCGGATGTCTACGGCAAGCAGGAGATCATCCGCGCCGGCAAGATCCCCAAGGCGCTGGTGCTGGAGAACGAGGCGCTGCGCCCGGTCATGGCCGGCTTCACCCCGCCGGGCGGCATCTACACCCATATCTCCGGCATCGACCTGGTGCGCACCGGCCCTGACAAGTTCTACGTGCTGGAAGACAATTGCCGCACGCCGTCCGGCGTCTCCTACATGCTGGAGAACCGCGAGGCGATGCTGCGGCTGTTCCCGCGGCTCTGCCATCGCCACCGCATCGCACCCGTGTCGCGCTACCCCGAGGAATTGTTGACCACGCTGAAGGAGGCCGCGCCGCCGAACTGCCCGGGCGACCCCAACGTGGTGCTGCTGACGCCGGGCCCGTTCAACAGCGCCTATTACGAACACTGCTTTTTGGC
This sequence comes from uncultured Rhodospirillales bacterium, assembly GCA_903835235.1. GTDB lineage: Bacteria > Pseudomonadota > Alphaproteobacteria > Acetobacterales > Acetobacteraceae > CAIMOR01. Next base: position 16,205 of record CAILMF010000026.1, on the reverse strand, counting down.
GGATGAGATGGGCATCGAGGTGGTCGAGGGCGGCGACCTGGTGGTGCAAGACAAGCGCGTCTTCATGCGCACCACGGCCGGGCCGAAGCGCGTCGACGTGATCTATCGCCGCATCGATGACGAGTTCCTCGACCCCGAGGTGTTCCGCGAGGACAGCCTGGTGGGCGTGCCCGGCCTGATGGGCGCGTACCTGGCCGGCAATGTCGCGCTGGCCAATGCGCCGGGCGGCGGCATTGCCGATGACAAGGCCATCTACCCCTATGTGCCGGACATGGTGCGCTTCTACCTGAACGAGGAGCCGCTGATCGCCAACGTGCCGACCTACCTCTGCGAGCGCGACGACGACCGCAAATACGTGCTGGAGCACCTGGACGAGCTGGTGGTGAAGCTGTGCAAGGGCAGCGGCGGCTACGGCATGCTGGTTGGCCCGCACGCCACCGCGGCCGAGCGCGCCGACTTCGCCGCCCGCATCAAGGCCCGGCCGGCCGACTACATCGCCCAGCCGACGCTGGCGCTGTCCACCTGCCCGACCCTGGTGGAAAAGGGCGTCGCGCCGCGGCATGTCGATCTCCGCCCCTTCGTGCTCTCGGGCAAGGAAGTCCGCATCGTGCCCGGCGGCCTGACCCGAGTGGCGCTGCGCGACGGCAGCCTGGTGGTGAACTCCAGCCAGGGCGGCGGCACCAAGGACACCTGGGTGCTGGAAGGCGAGGGGCCGTTCGAGCTGCCGCCGGAGCAACCGGCCAAGGCGGCATCGCAGAGCCAGTCCCAATCCCAGATGCGGGAGCAGCGTTGATGCTCAGCCGCACCGCCGACTGCCTGTTCTGGCTGGCCCGCTACATGGAACGCGCCGGCAATATCGCCCGCGGCCTTGAAGTCGCCTCCCGCATGGCCAGCGTGGCTGGCGACGAGGCCGGCGAGGCCGAGGTCTGGCGCAGCCTGCTGGTCGCCGCCGGCTGCGACGAGGGCTTCTTCGAGAAGCAGGACCGCGCGACGCAGGACACGGTGGTCCATTGGCTGGTCTTCGACCAGGAAAACCCCTCGGCCATCGTCTCCTGCGTGGCCGCCGCGCGCAGCAACGCCCGCAGCGTCCGCACCGCGCTGACGGTGGCCATGTGGTCCAGCCTGAACGATACCTGGAACGAGCTGCGCGCCATGTCGGTGGCGCAGATCGAGGGCGAGAAGCTGCCCGGCTTCCTGGAATGGGTGCGCGAGCGGGTGCTGCTGTTCAACGGCGCCGCGCATGACACCATGCTGCGCGACGAGGCCTGGCGCTTCGTCCACCTGGGCACCATGCTGGAACGCGCCGACTGCACCGCCCGCCTGCTGGATGTGCGGCACGAGATCCTGGCGCCGGAAACCGATGGCGCCGTGGCCCATGCCCAGTGGCAGGCGCTGCTGCGCTCGGTTTCCGCCGGCCGTGCCTACCAGTGGGTGTACCGGGACCGGCTGCAGCCGCGGAAGATCGCGGAACTGCTGATCCTGCGCCCGGAGTTGCCGCGCAGCCTGATGGCCTGCCATTCCGAGGTGGCGAAGACGCTGGACGCCATTGCCAAGGGGCAGGGCGGCCGCACCGGGGAATGCCACCGCCTGGCCGGGGAGATGCAGGCCAAGCTGAATTTCGGCCGCATCGACAACGTCCTGGCCGGCGGCCTGCACGCCTTCCTGACCGGCCTCATCGAGCATACCGCGCAGCTGGGCGCGGAGATCGAGGCCTTCTACACCCGCGCGTAATCCTGGCGCCTGAGCCGTCAGGCCCCGGCCGGCCCTTCACTTCCGCCGCAAGCGGTGCATATTCCGCCCGCAACGGGGTGGGGACACGGGCATGATGCATCGCAGGGGGCTGATCGCCGCGCTGGCCCTGGCGCCGGCGGTGGCGCGGGCGCAGGCCGCCTGGCCCAGCCGGCCCATCCGCATCATCGTGCCCTTCGGCCTCGGCGGCAGTGCCGATGTCGCCGCGCGCTTCCTGGCGGAACCGCTGTCCAACGCGCTCGGCCAGCCGGTGATCGTGGAGAACCGCCCCGGCGCCGGCGCGGTGATCGGCACCGAGGCCGTCACCAAGGCGACCGATGCGCACACGATATTGCTGATGTCCAACACCCACACCGCCAACGAGACGCTGCTGCCCAACCGCCCCTACGTGCTGCTGCGCGACCTGCGGCCGGTGGCGGCGGTCAACGTGGCCTACCACGTGCTGGCGGTGCATCCCTCGCTGGGGGTGAAGAGCGTGGCCGAGCTGATCGCCAAGGCGAAGGCAGCCCCCGGCGCCATCGACTTCGCTTCCTCCGGCCCCGGCACGCCCTACCACATCGCCGGCGAGGTCTTCGCGGGCATGGCGGGCATCCAGCTGAACCACATCCCCTTCCGCGGCTCCAATGAGGCGCGCACGGCGCTGATCTCCGGCCAGGTGCCGATGATGTTCGACGCCATCCCGACCATGCGCGAGCAGATCACCGGCGGCCGCGTGCTGGGCCTGGCCACCACCGGCCCCACGCGCAACCCGCTGATGCCGGAACTGCCGACGGTGGCTGATACCGTGCCGGGCTACGAGGCGAATATCTGGCTGGGCCTGATGGCGCCGAAGGCGATGCCCGACGACGCCGTCGAGCGCCTGCACGCAGAGGTCAACCGCATCCTGGCGCTGCCTGCCACGCAGCAGGCCCAGGCGCGCTCCGGCGCCCAGCCCCTGCCGATGGGCGTGACCGAGTTCGGCCGCTACGTGGAACAGGATATCGCCCGGCAGCGCGAATACATCCGCATGGCGAGGATTTCCGCGCAGTGAGGGCCCCCGGGATCGCCCGCCGCCCCCTCCTCGCGGCCCTGCTGGCCGCGCCTGCGGTCCACGCGCAACAGGCGCCCTGGCCGTCGCGGCCCATCCGCATCGTGGTGCCCTTCGGCCTCGGTGGCGCCGCCGATGTCGCCGCGCGCTTCGTGGCGGAGCCGCTGAGCCAGGCGCTCGGCGTGCCGGTCATCATCGACAACAAGCCCGGCGCCGGTGGCCGCATCGGCACCGACCAGGCGGCCAAGGCCGCGCCGGATGGCTACACGCTGGTGGCGCTGGGCAATACGGCGGCCGCCAATGAAACGCTGCAACCGCAGCGCGGCTATGTGCTGCTGCGCGACCTGACCGGCGTGGCGCCGATCAACATCGCCAACAACGTGCTGGCGCTGCACCCCAGCGTGCCGGCGACGACGCTGCCGGAGTTCATCGCCCTGCTGAAGCGCGAGCCGGGCAAGTGGAACTACGCGCATTCCGGCCCCGGCACCCCCTACCATTTGGCCGGCGAGATGCTGAAGCACATGGCCGGCCTGGACATGGTCGCCGTCAGTTTCCGCGGCTCCAACGAGGCCCGCACCGCGCTGATCTCCGGCCAGGTGCCGATCATGTTCGACGGCATTCCCAGCATGGCGCCGCAGATCGCCGCCGGGCGGGTGCGCGGACTGGCGACCACGGGCGCGCGGCGCGACAGCTTCCTGCCGGACCTGCCGACGGTGGCGGACACGGTGCCGGGCTTCGAGTACCCGATCTGGATCGGGCTGATGATGCCGGCGGCGACGCCGCGCCCCATCGTGCAGCGGCTGCACGACGTGGTGACCGCGGCGATGGCGAGCGACGCCGGCCGCTCGGCGATGCGCCGCATGGGCGCCGAGAGCATGGTGATGACACTGGCCGAATACGACGCGCTGCTGGCCCGCGATGTCGAGACGCTGGGCAAGCTGGTACGCGAAGCGGGGATCACGGCGGAATGACCAACTTCCTTCTGAACGGCGCTGAGGTCAGCGTGGAGGTGCCGGACGGCACCAGCCTGCTGCACGCGCTGCGCGGCCCGCTCGGCCTCTCCGGCCCGCGCTTCGGCTGCGGCGATGAGAAATGCGGTTCCTGCATGGTGCTGGTGGATGGCGTGCCGAGCTTCGCCTGCACCCTGGGCACCGAGGCCGTTTCCGGCAAGCAGGTCACCACCTCGGAAGGCCTCGGCGACATGGCCGCGCCGCATCCCTTGCAGGCGGCCTTCCTGGCGGAACAGGCGGGGCAATGCGGCTGGTGCCTGTCGGGCATCCTGGTCAGCGCCAGCGCGCTGCTGGCCGCCAACCCGGACCCCAGCGAGGACGAGATTCGCCTGGCGCTCGACCCGCATCTCTGCCGCTGCGGCAGCCACAACCGGATCATCCGCGCGGTACGCCGCGCGGCGCAGGAGATGCGGGTATGACGGGGTCTGATGGCCGCAGCGCCGCAGGGCGCGGAGGGCTGAATCAGCCCCCTGTTACCTCTTCCTCCGGCTTCGCCCACACCACCCCGGTGGACCCCAACAAGCCAAAGCTGCCGGGCAGCCTCAACGTCAACCGCCGCCTGTCGCAATGGCTGCGTTTCAACGCCGATGGCACGGTCGAGGTCCACCCCGGCAAGGTCGAGATCGGCCAGGGCATCCTGACCACGCTGGGCCAGATCGCGGCCGATGAGCTGGATGTGGACTTCGCCCGCATCCGCATGGTCGCCGCCAGCACGCCCGCCAGCCCGGATGAAGGCGTCACCAGCGGCAGCCTCTCGACGCAGGACAGCGGCAGCGCCATCCGCCACGCCGCCGCCGATGCGCGCCGCATCTTTCTCAGCGTCACCTCGCAGCGCACCGGCGTGCCGATCGAGAGCCTGGTGGTCCGCGATGGCGCCTTCCTCGGCCCGCAGGGAGAGGTTGGCAGCTACTGGCAACTGGCCAGCGCCGAGTTGCTGGAAGTCGACGCCTCGCCCGACGCCAGGCCGAAGGCCATCGAGGCGCGCCGCCAGGTCGGCATCTCCACCCCGCGCCTCGACCTGCCCGAAAAAGTCTTCGGCGTTGCGCGCTACGTGCATGACATGCGCCTGCCAGGCATGCTGCACGCTCGCATCATCCGCCCCGCCGCCCGCGCCGCCACGCTGATGGCCACGCCCGACGCGCCCGAAGGCGTGCAACTGGTGCGCGACGGCAACTTCCTCGCCGTGCTGGCGCCGACCGAATGGCAGGCCGAGGCCGCCGCCGCCCGCATCGCCACCCGCGCGATGTGGAGCGTGCGCGACACGCTGCCCGAGCAGGCCCAGCACGCGGAATACCTGCGCGAGGCCGGCGCGCGCGGCGAACGCACCGGCGTACTGGCGCGCGACGAAGCCGCCCCCGCCGTGGCCCGCACGGAAAAGCGCAGCTTCTTCCGCCCCTTCCTGGCGCACGCCTCCATCGGCACCAGCTGCGCCGTGGCGCAGTGGGCGGGCGACGCGGTGACGATCTGGTCGCACACGCAAGGGCCGTACAACCTGCGCGCCGATGTCTCCCGCACGCTGCGCACCACGGAAGACAAGGTGCTGATCCACCACATGGAGGGCGCCGGCTGCTACGGCCATAACGGCGCCGACGACGTGGCGCTGGAAGCCGCGCTGATCGCCCGTGCCGTACCTGGCGTCCCCGTCCGCCTGCTGTGGAGCCGCGCCGAGGAACTCGGCTGGGGGCCGTTCAGCAGCGCCATGCTGGTGGATATCGAAGCCGATGTCGCCGCCGATGGCACGCTGGTTGGCTGGCGCAGCAACATCATCAGCAATGGGCATTCCGGGCGCCCAGGGCGCTCGCCGATCCCGACGCTGCTGGCCGCCTCGCAACTGGAAGACGCCTTCCCGGTGGTGCCCAGCATCAACCCGCCGATGGCCGGTGGCGGCGGTGCCCCGCGCAACGGCATCCCCTACTACCGCATCCCCAAGCTGGACGTGCAGACCACGCGCCTGCTGGAAATGCCCATCCGCAGCAGCGCGCTGCGAGGCCTGGGCGCCACGCTGAATGTGTGGAGCATTGAGAGCGTGCTGGACGAACTGGCCGCCGCCGCCCGGGAAGACCCGGTGGCCTACCGCCTGCGCCATCTGGAAGACCCGCGCGCAAAAGCCGTGCTGCAGAAGGCCGCTGACATGTGCGGCTGGGCCACGCGCACGAAGGGCGAGGGCTGGGGCATGGGCATCGCCTTCGCCCGCTACAAGAACACCGGCGCCTATGCCGCCATCGCCGCCGAGATCGAGGCCAAAGAGCGCGTGTATTGCCGCCGCCTCTGGGTCGCCGGTGACGCCGGCGAGATCGTCAACCCCGATGGCGTGGTGAATCAGTTCGAGGGCGGCGCCATCCACGGCGCCAGCGTCGCGTTGCTGGAACAAGTCACCTTCGACCGCCGCAACATCACCAGCGACAATTGGGACGGCTACCGCGTGCTGCGCTTCAGCGAAGTCCCCACGGTGGAAGTGGCCATGCTGAACCACCCCGAAGCGCCCTTCCTCGGCGCCGGGGAGGCCAGCATGGCGCCCACCATCGCCGCCATCGCCGCCGCCATCCACGACGCGCTGGGCATCCGCCCGCACGCACTCCCCTTCACGCCGGAGAACCTGGCATGACCCTTCGCCTCTCGCTGGCCTGCACCATGTCCGACCGCACCAGGCCGATCCTGGAAGGCCGCGTCACCATCCCCGGCATCGAGCTGACCCAGGTGCCGTGCGAGCCGGAGGACATGTTCCGCCGCGCGCTGAACGAGAAGGACTTCCAGGTGACGGAGCTCTCGATGGGCTCGCACATCACCACCACGGCGCGGGGCGACGCTGCGTACACCGCCATCCCCGTCTTCCTCTCCCGCGCCTTCCGCCACAGCGCCATCTATATCCGTACCGACCGCGGCATCCGCACCGCGGCCGACCTGGCGGGACGCACCATCGGCATTCCGGAATACCAGCAGACCGCGGCGCTGTGGGTGCGTGGCTTCCTGCGCGAGCACTACGGCGTGGACACGCGCGGCATCGCCTGGCGCACGGGTCAGGAACGCATCGCCATTACGCTGCCGCCCGGCCTTAACGTGCAGCCGCTGGGCAAGCCGTTGGAAGCCGCACTGGAGGCCGGCGAGATCGACGCTTTCATCGGCCCGCGCCCGCCCGCCTGCTACCTGAACCGCAGCGCGCCGGTGGACCGGCTGTACCCGGACTACATGCGCGAAGAAATCGCCTGGCACCAGGCCAGCGGCTTCTTCCCCATCATGCACTGCGTCGCCATCCGCAAGGACGTGGCCGAGCAGCACCCCGAGGTCCCGCTGGCGCTGTTCAAGGCGTTCACGGAAGCCCGCAACCTCGCGCTGCACGACCTCAAACAAGTAAATTTCCTGCGCGTCGCGCTGCCCTGGATTGCCGTGGCCGCCGAGGAACAAGCAAAACTGATGGGCGGCGACCCCTGGCCCTACGGCTTCCAGCGCAACCGCGATGAGGTCGCGGCGATGATCCGCTACGCCCTGGCCGATGGCCTGGTGACCAACCCGATCCAGCCCGAAGACCTGTTCCACCCGTCCATCTACCAGGAAGTTGCCTGATGCTTCGTCGTACGCTGCTGGCCTCGCTCGCGCTGCCGGCCATTGCCCGCGCGCAGACCGCCTGGCCCAACGGCCCGGTCCGCATTGTCGTGCCCTTCGGTCCCGGTGGCTCCACCGATGCGGTCGCGCGGCTGGCCTCCGCTGGCATGACCACGCGGCTCGGCGTGCCCGTGGTGGTGGAGAACAAGTCCGGCGCGGCGGGTTCCCTCGGTGCCGATCTGGTGGCCAAGGCCAAGCCGGACGGCCAGACCTGGCTGCTGACGTTTGATAGTCACGCCACCATGCCGGCGCTGCTCGGCCGGCTGCCGTTCAACCTGACCGGCGATCTGGACCCGGTCATGCTGATCGGCGGCGCGCCCTATGTCATCGCCTGCAAGGCCGACAAGCCCTATCGCACGGCGGCGGACCTGATCGCCGCGGCCAAGGCCAAGCCGGATGGCGTCAGCTATGGCAGCACCGGCAACGGCACCGTCGGCCATCTGGCGATGATCCTGCTGACGGGCCGCCAGGGCGTGAGCATGACGCACCTGCCGTATCGCAGCGGCGGCCTGGCGGTGAACGACGCGGTGGCCGGCCATACCGACTGCATGATCGGCAGCGCCGCCCTGGTGGCGCCGCACATTGCTGGCGGGCTGCTGCGCCCGCTGCTGCAATTCGGCACGGCCCGCCTGCCGGCGCTGGCGCAGACGCAGACGGTGGAGGAAGCGGGTTTCGGCAAGCTGGACGCGTTGGCCTGGTGGGGCGTCTTTGCCCCGCATGGCACGCCGGCCGATGTGGTGGCGCGGATGCACGCCGCGCTGCGCGAGACCTTCAACGAACCGCGCATCCGCGAGCAGATGGAGAACACCCAGCAGGCCAAGCTGGACCTGGGCGACGCCACCGTGCTGCGCCCCTTCCTGGACCGCCAGATCGAGACCTGGAGCAAGGTGGTGCGCGAGAATAACGTGAAGGCGGATTGAGCGTGCAGACCGACGCATTCCGACGTTGGCTCGAAGGGGTCCGCGGATATAGCGCCAACACTGTCAATTCCAGGATCAGTGGCGCGAAGCGCGTCGAGGAAGCCTATGGCGATCTCGATACCGCCTATGACGACGGTACGGTTGAAAGCATCGTCGCTGACATGTCCTATTCACCGCAGGATGCCCGGGCGGGACGGCCGAACCCGTCTCGTATTCAGTTCAATGGCGACATAGCGAACAACCTCGCATCCTACCGCGCAGCCATTGCGCTTTACCGTGCATTCCGTAGTGGTCCCAGCGGCACGGCTGAGGCCTTATTCGAGGAAGTTGCTGCGCCAATCATAGCAGGTGAAGCCCGCGAGGAGATTCGGCAGCGGATCGGGTTGGAGCGTGACCTGCAATCGTCGCTAAGACGCTCGATTGCTCATTTGCATGAGGGTCTCGCCATCATCGACAATGGCCTGGAGCGCGTAGTTCAGTCCGGACGGATCGATATTACCGCAAGGGACAGTAATGGCGCCATTGTTGCAATCGAGTTGAAGGCAGGCACGGCGGACCGCGCCGCGGTAGGGCAGATTGCAGCCTATATGGGCGACCTGATGGTTGAGGAACCCGACACAACAGTCCTAGGCATTCTCGTAGCTGCGGACTTCCATCCCAACGTCCTGTCAGCAGCGAGGGCCATTCCGGGTCTCAGCCTGAAGCGCTACGCAGTAACCTTCGACTTCTCCGACCCTACCTGATCCCCACCACCTTGTGGGTCTGCACTGAAAGCCGCCACTGCGGGTTCGCCTGACAATAGGCAATCGCCGCGGCGGTATTCTCCCGCTGCCGCGGCCCGTCCATCGGTTGCAGCAGGAAGTGCCGAAACGCCAGCCCAGCGACGGCTTCCGGCAGCAACGTCGGCTGCGGGTACACCAGCTTCAACTCGTCGCCGGAACGCTGCACCAGCGGCGCGCCGGCCTTGGGCGAAACGCAAACCCAGTCCAGCCCGGCCGGCGCCACAAGCGTGCCGTTGGTCTCCACCGCAATCTCGAAGCCCCGCGCATGCAGCGCCGCGATCAGCGCTGCGTCCAATTGCAACAACGGCTCGCCGCCCGTCACCACCACGAAGCGATGCGCCGCCCCCGCCGGCCACGCGGCCAGCACCGCATCGGCCAGGGCGTCGGCGGTCTCGAACTTGCCGGCATCGGCCCCCACAAAGTCCGTATCGCAGAACTGGCACACCGCGCCGGCGCGATCCTCCTCGCGCCCGCTCCACAGATTGCAGCCGGCAAACCGACAGAACACCGCGGCCCGCCCGGCCTGCGCGCCCTCGCCCTGCAAGGTGGCGAAGATCTCCTTGACCGCGTAGCTCACAGGTCGTTCACGCTGGCATCGGCGCGGCGCCACCAGCGGTCGCCGGCCGCGGGCAGCCACGCATCCGGGTCGCCATCGAAGCGCACCGTATTGGTCGGCGTCTCCTCGATGCTGATCTCGGCGCAGCGCAGCCGCCCGCCATCGGCGGCCAGGAAGGCGTTGCACTTGCTCATCAGGCAGCAGGCCAGCGCCTCGGTCGTCGGGTCGCCCGGGGTCAGCAGAATACGGCCCAGCCGCTGTGGCTCATGCGCGCGGAACCAACCCAGCAGCGGGTCGGTCTCGGCCAGATGCAGCGCGTGGTCCAGGCTGTCATCCACCCAGCCATGCCAGGCGCGCTTGGCCCTGTCAAAGCTCTCCACCATGTTGGCGCGGCCATCCAGCGGCAGTGGCCGGGTCGCCACCAGGCGCACCGTCACCACCTCGTTATGGCCATGCGGAATGGCGCACTTGGCCGAGGCATCGGCCAGCAGCCGATGCGCCATGGCAAAGCGGCGGGAGAAGACGAGGCTAAACATGCCGCGCCGTGTAGCCCTCCCAGCCCTTGGCGCGCAACTCGCAGGCTGGGCAGGTGCCGCAGCCGAAGCCCCAGGGGTGGGCCTGGGTGCGGTCGCCCCGATAGCAGCTATGGCTTTCCGCTCGCACCAGTTCCACCAGCGCGGCACCGCCCAGCTGTTCCGCCAGCCGCCAGGTCGCCGTCTTGTCCAGCCACATCAGCGGCGTGTGCAGCACGAAGCGCGTCTGCATCCCCAGGTTCAGCGCCACCTGCATGGCCTTGATGGTGTCGTCGCGGCAATCGGGGTAGCCGGAATAATCCGTCTCGCACACGCCCAGCACGATGTGCTTCAGCCCCCGCCGATACGCCAGCGCCGCGGCGAAGGTCATGAACAGCAGGTTGCGCCCGGGCACGAAGGTATTCGGCAGGCCATCCGCCTGCATGGCGATCTCGGTCTCCCGCGTCAGCGCGGTCTCCGAAAGCGCGCCCAGCGCCGCCAGCTCCAGCGTGTGGTCGGCGCCCAGCCGCGGCGCCCAGGCGGGAAAGTCACGCAGCAGCCGCGCGCGCAGCGTGTCGCGGCAGGCCAGTTCCACCACGTGGCGCTGGCCGTAGTCGAAGCCCAGCGTCTCCACGCTGCCGAAGCGGTCCAGCGCCCAGGCCAGGCAGGTTGCGCTGTCCTGCCCGCCGCTGAACAGCACCAATGCGCCATCGGTCATCGCAACGCCTCCACCGCCCATTGCCCGGCCTCCGCCACCACCGGGTCGGCATCCCCAGCCAGCGCCTGCGCCGCGCCCAGCAGCGCCGGCGCGCCGCTATTGCCCAGCGCTATCGCCACGTTGCGGACGAAGCGATTGCGGCCGATCCGCTTCACCGGGCTGCCGCTGAACCGGGCGCGGAACGCCTGGTCATCCAGTGCCGCCAATTCCGCCAGCGCCGGCGCGCCGCCTCCGGCAAAGGCCGGCTCCGCATGGGCACGGGCGAATTTGTTCCACGGGCATACCGCCAGGCAGTCGTCGCAGCCATAGATCCGGTTGCCCATGGCGCGGCGGAACTCAGGCGGGATCGGTCCGCGATGCTCGATGGTCAGGTAGGAAATGCAGCGCCGCGCGTCCAGCCGATAGGGCGCCGGGAAGGCCTGCGTCGGGCACGCATCCAGGCAGGCGCGGCAGGTGCCGCAATGGTCGTGCTCGGCCTGGTCCGGCGGCAGCGCCAGCGTGGTGAAGACCTCCCCCAGGAACAGCCAGTTGCCTTCAGCGCGGCTGACCAGGTTGGTGTGCTTGCCCTGCCAGCCGAGGCCCGCGCGCTGCGCCAGCGGCTTTTCGGCCACCGGCGCGGTGTCGACAAAAACCTTCACGTCGCCGCCGAAGCGCCGGAGCATCCAGCGGGCCAGCGCCTTCAGCCGCTTCTTCACCACGTCGTGGTAGTCCCGGCCGTGGGCATACACACTCACCGCGCCGCGCTCGCGCTGCGCCAGCACCGCCAGCGGGTCCTCCGCCGGCGCGTAGCTCAGCCCAAGCGCCACCACGCTGGTCACTTCCGGCCACAGGGTGCGAGGCTGGGCGCGCTCGTCCATCCGTTCGGTCATCCAGCCCATGTCGCCGTGGGCGCCGGCATCGACAAAGGCATTCAGCCCGTCACGCACGGCCTCCGGCAGCACCGCCTCGGCAAAGCCGCAGCTGGTGAAGCCAAGCCGCAGCGCCTCGGCGCGGATCGCCTCCTTCGGGTCCAGGCTAGCCGCGGCCACGATACCCCGGCACTTCCTGCGGCGGAATCCAAACCCCCTCGGGCGTCGCCCCGGTCTGCCAGAACACGTCGATGGGGATGCCGCCGCGCGGATACCAATACCCACCGATCCGCAGCCACACCGGCTTCGCCGCCGCCACCAGCCGCCGGCCGATGCCGACCGTGCAATCCTCATGGAAGGCGCCATGGTTGCGGAAGCTGGTCAGGAACAGCTTGAGGCTCTTGCTCTCCACCAGCAGCCCGTCTGGTACGTAGTCGATCACCAGATGCGCGAAGTCCGGCTGCCCCGTCATCGGGCAGAGCGAGGTGAATTCCGGCGCGGTGAAGCGCACGCAATAGGCCACGCCCGGCTGCGGGTTGGGCACGGTCTCCAGCACCGCGGCCTCGGGCGTCGCTGGCTGCTGCGTCGCGTGGCCCAGCAGCGTCAGGCCGGAAACATCGGTCGTCATGGCGTGTCCTCCGGCGCCCATTCGGCGGCCATCTCGGCGGCAACCTGGGCGAAGCGGCCGTCCAGGATCGCGCCGCGCAGCCGCCGCGTCAGCGTCTGGTAGTAGTGGATATTGTGCCAGGTCAGCAGCATCGGCCCGAGCATTTCCTCGGCCTTGAACAGATGGTTCAGGTAGGCGCGGGAATGCCTGGTGCAAGTCGGGCAGCCGCAGTTCGGGTCCAGCGCGGACCCATCATCGGCGTGGCGGGCATTGCGCAGGTTCAACTGGCCGCGGCTGGTATAGGCCCGGGCGGTGCGGCCGCTGCGCGTGGGTATCACGCAGTCGAACATGTCGATGCCGCGAGCCACGGCGCCGACGATATCGGCCGGCGTCCCCACCCCCATCAGGTAGCGCGGGCGGTCCTGCGGCAGCAGCGGCGTGGTCACGTCCAGGCAGGCGAACATCGCCTCCTGTCCCTCGCCCACGGCCAGCCCGCCGACCGCATATCCCTCGAACCCAATCGCGGTCAGCGCCGCCACGCTCTCCGCCCGCAGGCTCGGGTAGACGCTGCCCTGCACGATGCCGAACAGCCCATGCCCCTCGCGCGGCTGAAACGCGGCGCGGCTGCGCGCGGCCCAGCGCATGGAAAGCCGCATGCTCGCCGCCGCCACCTCCTCGGTGGCCGGGAAGGGGGTGCATTCGTCGAAGCACATGGTGACGTCGGCGCCCAGCAGGTGCTGGATCTCGATGCTGCGTTCCGGCGTCAGGCGGTGCTTGCTGCCGTCGACATGGCTGCGGAAGGTCACGCCATCCTCGTCCAGCTTGCGCAGCTCGTTCAGGCTCATCACCTGGTAGCCGCCTGAGTCGGTCAGGATCGGCCCGTGCCAGTCCATGAACTTGTGCAGCCCGCCCAGCCGGGCGATGCGCTCGGCGGTCGGCCGCAGCATCAGGTGGTAGGTATTGCCCAGCACCATCCGCGCGCCGGTGGAGCGCACCGCATCGGCCGTCATCGCCTTGACCGTGCCGGCGGTGCCCACGGGCATGAAGACCGGCGTCTCCACCTCCCCATGCGCGGTGTGCAGCGTGCCCGCGCGCGCCGCGCCATCCTGCGCGGCGGCGGTCCAATGCAGCGTCATGGCTTGTCCTCGGCTGCGTTGCGGGGAGCACGTTCCAACAACGACGCATCGCCAAACGAATAAAACCGATACCCCCCCGCGATGGCATGGGCATAGGCGGCGCGCATGCGCTCCACCCCGGCAAAGGCGGAAACCAGCATGAACAGCGTGCTCTTCGGCAGATGGAAGTTGGTCAGCAGCAAATCCGCACTGCGGAACACATGCCCGGGCAGCAGGAAGATATCGGTGGTGCCGCGAAAGGCGTGCACCTGACCTTCAGCGTCGACGCAGCTTTCCAGCAGCCGCAGCGCCGTGGTGCCCAGCGCCACCACCCGGCCGCCGGCGGCGCGCGTGGCGTTGATCGCCGCCGCCGCCTCGGCCGAGACCTCGCCCCACTCCGCGTGCAGTTTTACCGCCCGCGGGTCGTCCCCCCGCAGCGGCAAAAAGGTCCCGGCGCCGACATGCAGCGTCACGTTCACCAGGCCCACGCCCCGCGCCCGCACCGCCGCCAGCAATTCGGGCGTGAAATGCAGGCTGGCGGTCGGCGCCGCCACCGCGCCGGGGCGCTCGGCGAACAGGGTCTGGTAGTCCGCGCGGTCCGTCGCCAGCGGCCCCTGCGGCCGGGCGATATAGGGCGGCAGCGGCACCTCGCCGGCGGCTTCCAGCGCCACGGCCAGCGCGGCCGGGTCGGCGCCGAAGTCGAAGCGCACCGTGCCGTCCTCGCCCCGCTCCACCACGCGCGGCGCCAGCCCGGGCGCGCCCTCTATCTCCACCGTGTCGCCAACCCGGAGCCGCCGGGCGTTCTTCACCAGCGCCTGCCAGATGCCGCCACCCTCGTCGCGGTTCAGCATCACCTCCAGCCTGGCCTCGCCGCGCCGGGCCCGCAGCCGGGCGGGGATGACGCGCGTATCATTCGCCACCAGCAGGTCGCCGGCGCGCAGCAAGCTCGGCAAGTCGCGCACGCCCAGGTCGGCCAGGTCGGCGGCGGCCCCGCCCGCCGCCCCGGCGGCGGCCACGTGCAGCAGCCGGGAGGCATCGCGCGGCCGGGCCGGTGCCTGGGCCACCAACGCTTCGGGCAGGTCGAAGTCGAAATCCGCGGTACGAAGCGGGGGCAGGGTGCTTGTCACAACGGCCCGATAGCGCCCCGTCGCCCGCTGCGCTACCCCTGGCACCCTGGAGGCTGGTCCGCGCTGGCGGAATCGCCGGCGCGGCGAAGCAGTCCCACAGTCAACCGCCGCAGCCTGATCCTGCCTGCCGGATCATGCGCCTGCCTGCCACGAGGACGTGACCATGCTCCGCCTGTTCCTGGCCCTGCTGCTGGCCATTGCGGCCGCCACGCCGCGCCCCGCCACTGCCGAGGAGTTCCTGGTCTGGGGCGACATGCCCTATTGCCGCAACGTCGCGGACACCGCCACCTGCGACAACCGCGAGGCGACCACCGCCCGCCTGGTCCGGGCGATGAACCGCACCGGCGTTCCCACCGCCATCTTCGTGGGCGACACCAAGGCCAGCCAGGAAGCCTGCGACCTGTTCCACACCGTCACCCGCCCAGCCGAGTATTTCGGCGCCTTCGACGGCGCCATGTTCTACACGCTGGGCGACAATGAATGGACCGATTGCGGTCGCAGCAACGTGGCCCCCGGCGGGCTGGCACCAGTGCCCGCGCTGGAGCGGCTGCGCGAGGCCTTCTTCAGCCGGCCGCGCAGCCTGGGTGCCCGGCCGCTGCCGCTGGACCGCCAGGCCAGCCGCGGCGTGGGGGTGGAGAATGCCCGCTGGCAGCAGGGCCAGGTGCTGTTCGCCACGCTGCACATCCCCGGCGTCTTCACCGGCGTCGAGAACTTCCCGGGCGACCGCGCGGTGCTGGGGGAGATCGCCGCCGCCAACCTGGCCTGGCTGGATGCCGCCTTCGCCATGGCCACGGAACGCCGGCTGCCGGCCCTGGTCTTCGCCTTCCAGGCGGATATGTGGCACCCCTGCCAGATGGAGCAGCACCGCGCCAAGGGCGTGGCCTGCACGCGGGAACCCTATGGCCGCAACGACGGCATCAACCGCAGCGACGCCGCCTATGACTACCCCGGCTTCCTCGCCCGCCTGACCCAGCGCGCCGCCGCCTTCCCGGGCCAAGTGCTGCTGCTGCATGGCGACAGCCACCGCTGGCTGGAGGACCGCAGCCCCGGCAATGGCCGCGGCGGCGTGATCCCCAACACCACCCGCTTCATGGTGCCCGGCGAGGACGAGATGGTCGCCGTGCGGGTCCGCGTCACGCCCGGCGTGGCGCCGTATTTCAGCTTCGAGGCGGTGACGCCCTGAGCCGCGCTGGAGGCTGTCAGACGCAGGCAGAAGCGCCTGGCAGCCTCCAGCTCTTTGTTTTGTCGTGTGATTCACGTCTCCGGCGATAGCGCCTGCGACGATCACACTCTACCGCCGCATGAACATGGTGCCGCGGATCTCGATCACCACCTGGCCATCCGGCACCCGTCGCCCGGTGATGCGGTGCTTGACGATGGCGCGGTCCGGCTTGCTGCGGCTCGGTGTCACCTCCTCGATCCGCGCACTCACGGCGATCTCGTCGCCCGGCCTTACCGGCGCCGGCCAGGCCACCTCGATACCGCTGCCGCCCATCGAGACGCGCTCGAAGATGCCGCTGCGGATCACCTGGCCGAAGCAGGCGCTCTGCGTGTGCAGCCCGCTGGCGATCAGCCCGCCGAAGGGGCTGGCCTTGGCCGCCTCCGGGTCCAGGTGGAAGGGCTGCGGGTCGAAT
>CAILMF010000025.1 GCA_903835235.1 uncultured Rhodospirillales bacterium | reverse complement strand
CTCCGAAAGGCTGCAGCCAGGACCAGCGACGCGGTCTGCGCGACTATCGGCACACTCCTCGGCACCTACACACCAGCAGAGTGCACCAATTACCTAACCCATTCAGGATATAGCCGAACCTAAACGCATCATGCTCTAGCGTTCTACGTGGTGGTGTAAAGGCAGTTGGACGCCTCCAAAAACCCTGCGCGCGGCCGTGGCGGTGCTGGCGATGAACGCTGGCACTACCTGATGCCGGCGGTGGGTTAGGATATGGTGCCGGATGAGGGTTGGCAACGCGACCCAGGCGACAGCCGTCCATGCAGATGGCGCACGGCCTGCGTCAGCCTGGCCGGCGGCCAGCCCTGACGCCGTCCCCAAGCAGGGCGAAGGGGGCCCAGAAATAGGGGTGGGCCCAGTTGGCCGGCAGTTCCCCGCCGGCGCGGTCAAGGATGTCCAGCTGCGCATGTTGCAGGGCCGCCGCGGAACCGCCATCCCCACCCCCCTGGCGCCGCATCAACTCCGTCACCATGCGGGCCGCGGCGGCGTCGTTGAGCAGCCAATGCGTTGCCAGCACGCCGCGGGCGCCGGCGAAGAAGGAGGCCCGGGCGAGCGCCGAAAGCCCTTCGCCGCCCAGCGCGGCGCCGCCGGTCGTGCCGGTGTTGCAGGCCGAGAGGACCACCAGGTCGGCGTCCAGCCGCAACTCCAGCAGCGCGGACGCCGCGACGAAGGCGGCACCGGCATCGGCCGCGCCGGCCGGGGTGGAGACCAGCATCGAGGGCTCCCGCAGGCAGTTCAACTCGCCCGACATCAAGGCATGGGTGGCGAAGTGCAGCACGCGGTACTGGTCCAGCCGTTGGTTCCGCATGGCTGCGGCGGTGAAGGCGGGGCCGAGCAGCACCGCATCGGCAGGGGCCCCGGCGAGCATCATCGCGGCCTTGATCTCGGTGCGGGTGCCCGGCAGGGCGGGCAGCGACGCGGCCCGCTGCGCGTCATCGGCGCAGGTGGCGGTGGGGAAGCTGCGCCTCAGCTGCGCCAGGCTGGGCGCCTGCGGGTCGCCGAAGCCGGCATAGGGCAAGGGGGCCGCCGAGCCGCCGCGGGCGCCATTGGCGCGCATGTTCACCAGCGTCTCAGCCGAGGGCACATGGACCACGGCGTGGCGGCGCACCAGCCAGGGCATGGCCTGCAACGGGGTCTCGCCAGGCGGTGCGGTCAGCAACAGGTTGAACGGGATCGACAGCAGCGGCCCATCGGCCACCACCAGCAGGCTCTGCACCCCGCCCAGCGCCGGCTCCAGCGGTGCCAGTACCAGCCGATAGAGCTCGGCCGCGGCCTTGGCGTCGTAGCGGTGCAGCCCCTCGGGGCCGACCTCCATGGCGCTGCGGATGCGGCGCACCAGCGCAGTCGCGCCGGTTTGGCCAATCTCCAGCCGTCGGGCATGGACCCGGCCATCGTTGCGCAGGGCGAAGCCGTAGCCGTGGTCGGCGCCGATCATGGTCGTGACGATCGCTTCGCCGGGCGCCAGCACGGCGGCCACGGCGGCCTTGTCGGCCACGGCCAGCAGCAACTGCCGATAGCCCGGCGCGGCGGCGGCGGCCTCGGTCTCGGCCTCGGCCCTGGCGGTCTCGGCCGCGGCGATCCGCGCGTCCAGCGCGGCACCGCCCTCGGGGTTCTGGTCGCGTTGGGTCAGCAGGCTGCGCACGGTCAGCTCGGCATCCTGCAGCCGGCGCAGGGCGGCGCCGACCTGCGGATTGGCGGCGCCAGCGTTGAGCCGCGCTGCGGCCTGGGCGACCAGCCTGGCGGAGGTCTCGCCCCGGGCCAGCTGCGCCGCTTCGAACATTTCCGCGGCGATCCCGTCGGCCAGGGAGGGGCGGGCGGCCGCTTCGGCGGCCAGCGCGTCCAGGAAGGGCAGCACCACCTCCGCCGGCAGGCCAAGGTGATGCCGGCGCAGCAGCAGTTCTCCGGCGCGGAACTGCGCCAGGGCCGCCGCGCGGTCGCCGGCGCGCAGCCGCCTGGCGCCGGCCAGGAACAGGGTCATGGCCTCCGGCCGCTCGCCCGGCTGCGCGGCAGCGAAGCGGCCGGCGGAGGCGGTATGCAGCCGGGCCGCCTGGCCCGCGTCCTCGTCATCCAGCGCGCCGCCCTGGCTGCGCAGGTTGCGGCCCACCAGCACGCCGCTTTCCAGCCCGGCCTGGCGCAGCAGCCGGCGGGCGCCCCGCATGGCCGCCGCGGCGGCTGCCGGCTGGCCGGCGCGGGCGAGGGCCACGCCGCGGTAGCGGCGTGCTTCGGCCAGGCCCAGCAGCGCCGACTGGGTCAGTGTATCCAGCAGCAGGGCGGTCCCTTCGGCGGCGCCGCCGCCAGTGGCAAAGGCGGCCGGCAACAGGCGCAGATAGGCGGCTTCGGCGGCGGCCAGCAGCTGGATCGCGACGGCCGGTTCATCCTGGTTCAGCCGGTCGATCCCGCGATAGTGCAGCAACCGGGCGCTGGCCACGGGGTTGGCGGCCAGTGGCGCCATGGTGGCGGCGGCGGCCAGCAGCGGCGAGGCGTCGCGGCCCTGGTTGGAGATGTTGATCGCCAGGCTCAGCAACGGGCCCACGGTGTTGGGGTTCTCGGCGCCCAGCACGCGTTGCTGGATGGCCAGGGCAGCGCGATAGGCGTCCTCGGCGGCGGCGAATTTCTCGGCCTGGTTGAGGTCGCGGCCAAGCGCCATCAACTGCTCGAAGCGCGAGGCGTCGGCAGCGCCATAGGCCTCGGCCGCCAGTCGGGCCACGGCAATCTCCATGGCGGCGGAGCGGCCCTCGGCCGGTTGCCCGGTGTTGCCGGTGATGAGGCGTTCGACCACCGGCAGCGTCGCGGCCAGGCCGTTCACCAGTACCGGGCCATCCCGGCCAGCCGCCACCAAGGCCACGTTGGGCCAGCCGCCGCGGCGACGGATGCAGTGCAGCAGCACGGCCGCGGTACCGCCGGCCAGCCGCGTCGGTTCCACCTGGTCGCATAGCAGCTGCGTATCCAGCCAGCTGCGCCAGGGGCCGCCGCGGGCCAGGCGCTCCAGCGCGGCCGGGTCGGTTTCGCCGCCGGCCAGGAAGAAGGCCCGGGCCGCGGGCTGGCTCCAGCCGCCGCAATAGATCGCGCTGGCGCGGGCCGGCACGGTGGCCAGCGGTGGGGCCGCCGTGGCGGCGACGGTGCAGCTCTCGCCGCGGGCATTGGCGCCAGCCGGCTCGCCGGCCGCGGCGTCGGCCGAGCGACTGGAGAACGCCGCGGGCGGCGGCACCTGGCAGGCGGTCAGGGCCAGCAGCAGCAATCCGAGGAGCAGGCGGGGGGTTGTCATCTCAGAAGTCCCGGCTGCCGGCATTGGGCAATTCCAGCTCCGGGTCGGCGGTGCGGCCCTGCTCGGCCTGCACCACCGTCACCGGCAGCGGCTCGGCGCTGCGGCGGGTGAAGGCGTTGCCGCTGGGGTCGGTGGCTTCGGTCTCGGCGGCAGCCAGGCGGTCGGTGGCGTCGTAGGGGCCCAGCCCGGCCTGGGAGCCATAGAGGTTGGCAACGCTGGTCGGCGTGCCGGTGCCGCTGGTGGTGGTGTCGATGGCCGGGTTCAGCAGCGGCGGCACCACGCGCGGCCGCGGGATGCCCTGGAAGACGCCGCCGTTGAACAGGTAGCGCTGCAACGCCGGATCGTCGGTGTAGATGCGGGTCAGGGCCAGGGTGGCGGCGCTGCTGTCGGCCTGGCCGGCGAGCTGGCCGGTCAGCCTGGCGCTGCCGCCGGTGCCGAGCAGGCCGACGCGGCCCGCCTGCAGCGTGCCGGTGACCGCGCCGGCGCCGGTCAGCAGGAAGACCGGGCTGCTGCCGGCAGCGAGTTCCAGGCTGATGGCCGAGGCGCTGGCCGCCGTGGGGGTGCTGCCGAACTGCGCCAGCTGGGTCGGCTGGGTGGTGGCGGTATCGGGCTGGACGAAGCCCGGCAGGGCGGTCAGCCCGGCGGCGCGGCTGTCCAGCACCAGGGCGGGCAGGTCGGTGCCGAGGCCGCTGAGGGAGGTGTCGCGGATGCTGATGGCGCCGCGCGAACTCAGCAACCCCGCCTGGCCGAGCAGCAGCTGCGCGCTGTCCACCGTGATGCCGCGGCCGGTCAGTTCCAGGGAATCGGCGCTGATCGACAGCCCGGCCAGCAGGCTGAGCGGGCCGGCATTGGCGATGCTGATCTTGCCGCCGGCGGTGATGCTGCCGGAAAGCTGCAGGGCGACGTTGTTGGTCAAGGCCAGGCTGCCGGAGACCCCGATGTCATCCAGCAGGGCAACGGCGTTGCTGCCGCCGAGGCTGGCGCTGCCGGCGTTCAGGGTGAGGATATTGGCGGTGATGCCGCCGCTGCCTTGGGTCAGCGTGCCGGCGGCGTTGAGGCCCACCGAGTTGCCGACCAGCGTGGCGTTCAGCACCATGGCGCCGAAATTGGCCCCGGCGTCGGTGGTGGCGCCGAAGCTGTCCAGGCTGATGGGGCCGCTGGTGCTCAGCGTGCCCGCCAGCGTGAGGCCGCCGCCGCCGATGGAGAGCAGGGCGTCGGTGCTGATGCTGGTGCCGGCGGCCTGGGTGACGGTGCCGCCGCTGCCGGCGATGATGAAGACGCCGGTGGAGCCGGTATTGGTCAGGTTGGCGGCCAGGGCGATGCTGCCGCCGGGGCCGCCAAGCGTGCCGCCGCCGAAGCTGGCCAGGGTGATGCTGCCGTTGGTGACGGTCATGGGCGCGTAGACCGCGATACTGCCGCCGCTGCTGGACTGGGTTTGCAGCAGCAGGCTGCCATTGATGACCGAGATGGGCTGGTTGACCGTGATGACACCGCCGGTGAGGCCGGTGGTCTGCAAGGTCAGGTCGGCAATGCCGGTGACGGCGCTGGCGTTGACCGCGGCACTTACCGTGATGCTGTCGGTGGCCTGCACCGTGCCGCCGGCGTTCAGGGAGCTTGCCGCCAACTGGTTCGGGCCGGTGACGGTGGTGACGATGTCGACATCGGTGGGGTCGAACAGCAGGGTTCCCGCGCGGCCGGCAGGCGCGGCGACACTGTACTGGCCATTCACCATGAAGCTGCCGCGGCTGGAGATTTCCACCATGCCGCCATTGCCGCCCTGTGGGCCGCCGCGGGCGCTGGCGCTGCCGGCATCGGTCGTCGCCTCGGCCGAATGCACGACGACGCTGCCACCATCGCCGCGGCTCGTCGCGTCCGCCCGCAGCACGGCGCCGGCCTGCACCACGCTGCGCCGCGCCAGGGCCCGGGGTGCGCCAGGCTGGCTTGCCGCGGCCAGGCCAACCGCGATGCGCCCTCCGCCGGCAGCACCCGAGGCGTCGAGCCTGGCGCCGGAGGACAGGGTGACGGTGCCGGTGGCATTGGCTTCCAGCGTGCCGCCGCGCAGCCCGTCGCCGCCGGTGGCGGAAAGCGTGCCGCCGACCAGGGTGCCGCCACCTTCGGCGCGCAGCGCCACCTGGCCGGTGCGGCCGGCCACGCTGGGCGCGCTGATGCTGCCGGTGTTGGCGATCAGCGTTTCCAGCAGCCCGCTGGCGGCGCTGGCGCTGAGCAGGACGCTGCCGCCCGGTGCCTCGATGCTGCCGCTGTTGGTCACCAGGGCAGCGCCGCCGGAGGGCGCCTGGCGGACCTGCCGGGTCACGTCGATCGACAGCAGGCCATCCCCGGCGAGGTCCAGGGTAAAGGTCTCGGCGCCGACCAGGGCGACGCGCCCCAGCCGGGCGCGGATGCTGCCGCTGTTGGCCACCTCGGGCCCCACCAGCGCGGCCAGGCCGCCAGCGGCCACCGAAATGCCGCCGGCATTGCTGACCCGGGCGCCGGGGCGGGGCGGTTCGGTGAAGGCCAGGGTGCCGGCCATGAAATTGGCATTGGTGATGTTGCTGGCGCTGGCGATCAGGCTGCCGACATCGACCTGGCTGCCTGCGGCGAAGACCAGGCCGGACTGGTTGACCAAGGCGATGCCGCCATTGGCGGTCATGCGCCCCGCAATGACCGAAGGGTCGCCGCCGGTGACGCGGTTCAGCGCCCAGGCCTGGGCACTGGGCTGCACGAACTGCACCGTCTGGTTGCTGCCGACATTGAACTGCTGCCATTCCAGCACCGCGCGGTTGCTGGACTGGGTGACCGTGGTGGTGGTGGCGGTCTGGCCGATGCCGGCGCTGCCGGCGACCACGCGGCCGCCGCTGGGCGCCGCATTGGCCGGGATGGACTGGGCGCGGGCGGGTGTTGCCAGTGCCGTGCAGGCCAGCAGCAGGGCGGCGAGCGTTCGCGGGGTCATGCGGGCCTCAGAACCGGGTCAGCAGGCGGGCGAAGACCGCCTCGCCCCGCAGTGGACGGGTGGCGGAGCCGTCGGGCATGCGGGTCAGCCGCTGCACGCCCTCCAGGTCCAGCTGGACCCTTTCGCTGAGGATGGCGCGCAGGCCCCCGCCCCAGGAGGCGAGGCGTCGGTCGATATCGCCGGGCTTGTTCTCGAAGGTGCGGCCCTGGTCGTGGAAGCCGTAGAACTGCAACCCCAGCGCCGGTTCGCCCTGGGCCAGCAGGCCATCCACCCAATTGCTGCCAAGCTGCCCGGCCGAGCGCGCCACGCTGGGCAGCCGCAGCGCCAAGCCGGTGTTGAGTTGCAGTTCCACGCTGGCGGCCAGCGCATTGTCGCCGGAAACCTGGCCGGAATAGAAGCCGCGGCCGAGCCGGGTGCCGCCGAGATAGAATTTCTCGGAGGGTGGCAGCACGGTGTTGCTGTACTGCCCTGCCAGGGTGACCTGCAGGCTGACCACGCTGTCCTCCATGGGGCGGAACAGCGGTTGCAGCCGGGTTGCCTCCCCGGTCAGCTTGGTGAAGCCGAAATCGCTGCCCTGGCGCTGGACGGTGCTGGCGGCATTGCTGCTGGCACCCAGGGCGGTGATGCCCTGATGCAGCCGCAACTGGCCGAAATTGGCCGCGGCGCCGGCGCCGGGCAGCACCTCGGCATCCCGCAGGGAGCCTTCGACGCCAAAGCGCAGGGCGCGGACATGGTCGTGCCCGGCGCGTTGGCGCGGCAGGGCCGGGTCCGGCCGGAGGCTGACCGCGGCGTTGAACGTATCGGCCTGGCTGGTGAGGGTCAGGTTCATCGGCCGGCTTCGGATCAGCGGGTAGCTGGCCGCGACGCCGCCGAGACTGGTCTCCCCGGCATAGCCCAGCGCCGCCAGCGGCGAGCCGGGGCGCACTTCCCCCATGCCGAAATAGCCCCGCAGCCGCAGGCCGGAGCTGCCGGCGAAGATCTCCTCCGAGATCTGGCCGAAGCCCTGGCGATTGCCTTCGCTGCGCACCAGCGAGACCTCGGTGCGTTCACCCAGCGAAGTCATGCTGTTGAGGCCGCCGACCAGCAACCCCTGCCAGGCGCCCAGCGCGGGCGCGCCGCGATTGTCGGCGCTGACGAAGCCGCTGACCAGGCGGCGCTGCAAGCGCACCACCAGCTCCAGCGCGCCGGCGGCGCCGCCGGCCAGCGGCCGCAGCACGCCCTGGGCCGTGACGCCGGGGATATCAGAGGCCAGCAGCAGCGCGCGTTCCAGGGTGGCCTGGCTGATCGGGCGTTCGGCCTTCACCCGTTCCAGGAAGCGCAGCACCAGGGTGGCGGCGGGGCCGATCTCGCCATCCAGCCTGATGTCGGCGACATGGCCCTCGGTTACCGTCAGGCGGAATTCGGGGGCCGGCTGGCCTTCCACCGGGGCCAGCGACGCGCCGATCAACACGTAGGGGAAGCCGGCCGCACGATAGGCGCGCAGCACGGCGAAACGGGCTTCCTCCAGCTGGGCCAAGGCGACGGTCTGGCCGGCCAGCGGCGCCACGAGCGGCAGCAGCGCGCTATCCGGCAGCGCCGAGTTGCCCTGCAGCGCCACGCGCAGGATGGCCACCTGCCGGCTGGCCCCCGGGCCGGTGGCAGGCGCCGGTTCCGGCGGCAGGATGGGCGGGCCGAGTTGCGGCCCCGCGGGCGGCGCAACTCGGCCGATCAGGTCCTGCTGCGGGGGCACCTGCGCGCCGGCGGGCGCGCCCCCGAACAGGGCGGCTGCCAAGAACAGGCTGCTGACCGGCAAATGCCTTGGATCCACGTCTGATCTCGCCCCGCACAGACTTCTGCACCGTTGCGGTGGACTGGCCGCGGAGTCAACAACCCAAGGGTATCGAACCCCGGCCCGGTCGCCCTTGCGGGCCGCCAGCCGGTTGCCTGGGGGCAGGCGAAGGTCGTCGAGGCGCGGGAGCACGAGCGGCGTATATGTGTACGCATATTGCGCTGGGGTCTGTCAGGCGCAGATGGAAGCGCCTGGCAGACCCTGGCGCCTTGTTTTGTCGCGTGATTCACGTCTCCGGCGTTTCCGCCTGCAACGATCACGCTCCAGAGCAATATCCGTTCTGATGCAATCATCAGAACGGATTTCTTGCTCTAGGGTCGAAGCCTGCGGCGCCCCCCCTGATGGCATGCGCGGTCAGGCGTATCCCGGCGGTGGGCTGAATGGCAGCAGCGCTTCCAGCACGGCGGCGAAGGCCAGGGTGGTGCGGTCCTCCCAGGCCGGGCCCAGCACCTGCACGCCCAGCGGCAGGCCCGTGGCGCTGAAGCCGATCGGCGCCGTCGTGGCGGGCAGCGAGGGCAGGGTGGCGATGCCGGCCCAGAACAGCGTGTCGTTGTAGTCGGCGTCGCGGCCATTGATGCGCAGGGTACGCTCCTCGCGCGGCCGGGCTTCATCCAGCGGGAAGGCCGGGCCCATGGCGGCGGGGGCAACCAGCACGTCGAATTCCTCGAAGAAGCTGGCCCAGTCGCGCTTGAGGCCGGCGCGGTATTCCTCGGCCTGCAACCAGGCGCGGTGGCGCTGGGCATAGGCGGCGGACATCTGGCGGACATAGGGGGTGGCGTTGCTGGCGTGCTTCTCGGTTTCGGCGATGGCGGCCTGGAAGACGGGTTCCGGCAGGCGCGTTACGGCGCTGCCGCGCAGAAGTTGTACGTAGGCGGCGTGGTGCGCCGCGTGGTCGCTGAACGGCAGCACGTTGAGCGAGACCTTGGCGCCCATGCCGCGCAGCCTTTCGCCCAGCGTGCGGATGGCGGCGCGGTATTCCTCCGCCACCTCGGCCACCGGGGAGGTTTCCAGCAGCGCCACGCGGAATTCGCGCGCCTGGGTGGCGCGGGCCGGCGGCAGGTGCAGGCGCCAGGCCTTGCTGCGCTCGCCGGCCGGGCCGGCCAGCACCTCCAGCGCCAGGGACAGGTCCTTGACGCTGCGAGCCAAAGGCCCCGACGTGACGAGATCATTGTCCAGCAGGCTGCCGCGGCCATTGCCTTCGCCGGGTACCAGGCCCGGCGTGGGCTTGTGGCCATAGACGCCGCAGAAGGCCGCGGGGATGCGGATGGAGCCGCCGGCATCGCTGCCGAGTTCCAGCGGCGTCAGCCCCGCCGCCAGCGCCGCGGCCGAACCGCCCGAGGAACCGCCGGGCGAATGCGCAGGGTTCCACGGGTTGCGGGTGGTGCCGTAGATGGCGTTGTAGCTCTGCCAGTCCAACGCGTTCAGCGGCACGTTGGTCTTGCCGAAGATCACCGCGCCGGCGGCCTCCAGCCGGCGGATGATCTCGGCGCTGCGGGCCGGGACTTCGTCGCGGCAGGCGGGGTCGCCGAAGGTGGTCGGCCAGCCCGCGACGTTGTTGGTCTCCTTCACCGTCATCGGCAGGCCGTGCAGGGCGCCCAGCGGTTCGCCGCGGGCCAGCGCTGCGTCGGCGGCGTCGGCCGCGGCGCGGGCGCGCGGCGCGTCCTGCAGGATGATGGCGTTGATGCCGGGGTTCACCCGGGCCACCCGTTCCAGCATGCGGTCCAGCAGCGCGCGGCTGGTGGTCTCGCCGCGCCTGAGTTGGTGCAGCAGGGCCCAAGCGGGGAGGTAGGCTTCGCTGGTCATCAGGCGGTCTCCTGCGGGGGGCACGCGGTGGCGCTGGTGGCACAGGTGGCGACGCAGCATGCGGCCGTGGCGCTGCCTGGCGCGGTGCCGGGGGCGATCTTGGAAGGCGTTGCCGCACGCGGCAAGTGGCATGGCCGCCCGTTCCTGGGCGTGCCGGACGCGCGGCTGCGCGACGTGCGTGCGGTACGCACCATCGTCGCCGGCCGCACGGCGTTCACGGCCTGACCAGGCCGAGGTGGTCGCGCAGCGTGGTGCCGGTGTAGTCCTGCCGGAACAGGCCGCGATGCCGCAATATCGGCAGCACCTCCTCGTTGAACTGCACGAAGGCGCCGGGGAACCAGGCGGGCAGCATGATGAAGCCATCCGCCGCGCCGGTGGTGAACCATTCCTCCAGTGTGTCCGCGATCATGCTGGGCGTGCCGGTCAGCACCAGGTGGCCGCGGGCGGCGGCAACCAGGTTGTACAGGTCGCGCAGCGTCATGCCCTCGCGCTTGGCCAGCGCAAACAGTGCGCGGGCCATGCTGCGGCCGCCCTGGGTCTCGCCGAATTCCGGCACGGGTCCGTCCAGCGGATAGCCGGAGATGTCGTGGCCCAGGCGAACCTCCACCAGCTTCAGCGCGTCGCGGTCGCCGACGAAGGATTGCAGCTGCGCCAGCAGCGCGCGGGCGGCGCCGGGGTCGCGGCCGAGAATGGGCATGACGCCGGGCAGCATGTGCACCTGGCCGGGGTCGCGGCCGAAGGCCACGACCTGGCGCTTGAAATCGGCGTAGTTCTCGCGCGCCTCGCCCAAATCCTGCGCCACGGCGAAGACCACATCCGCGGTGCGCGCCGCCAGCGCCTGGCCGGCCGGGGAGCCGCCGGCCTGGATGATGACGGGGCGGCCCTGCGGGCAGCGCGCCGCGTTCAGCGGCCCCTGCACCTGGAAGTGCTTGCCGACGTGGTCGATGACGTGGAGCTTGGCCGTGTCCACATAGCGACCGCTCGCGGCATCCGCGATGATCGCGCCATCCTCCCAACTGTCCCAGAGCTTTGTCAGTACATCGACAAACTCCTCGGCGATCTCGTAGCGCTCGGCATGGGAGGGGTGGATGCGGCCGAAATTGGCGCCGGAGTTCAGGTTGGCGCCGGTGATGATGTTGACGCCGGCGCGCCCGCCGCTGAGGTGGTCGATGCTGGCGAATTGCCGCGCCGTGGTGAAGGGCTGCGCATAGGTGGTGGCGATGCTGGCACCCAGCCCGATGTGCTTCGTGGTCTGGCTGAGCGCGGAGACCAGCGCCACCGGCTCGATCCGCGCGAGGAAGCTGGGGTGGTCGCCCGGCGCGGCGTGCAGGCCATCGGCGATGAAGAACATGTCGTACTTCGCGCGCTCGGCCTCGGCGGCGATGCGCAGCAGCACCGCGGGGTCCTGGTTGCTGCGGTCCGCGCCGGGCATGCGCCAGCCGGCACTGTGGTTGCCGGTGCCCACCGCGAAGACACCCAGGCGCATCTGCCGCGGCATCAGTCGTGCTTCGCCGCGATGACCTCGACCTCGACCCGGATCGCCGGGCTGGCGAGCTGGTTGACGCCGACCAGCGTCATCGCCGGGCTGCACCCCGCGAAGAACGGCTTGCGCGCCGCCGAATAGGACGGCTGGTCCGCCACATCCACCAGGTAGGTGATCATCTTGACCACATCGGTCATCTGCATGCCGGCCTCGGCCAGCAGGATGCTGATGATCTCGAAGATGCGGGTGGTCTGCGCGGCCACGCCCTCGGGGATGCTGCCGTCCACCATCGCGCCGACGATGCCGGCGCTGTAGACGGTGCGGGCGCCGGCGCGGATTTCGATGGCGTTGCTCCACGGCCCCGGCGGCGGGCGCAGCAGCGGGGAGCTGAGGCGGCGATGTTCGGTCATGGCGTTCCCTTCATGGCGGTGGCCGCCGGTTTCCAGCGCAGCAGCCGGCGTTCCAGCCAACCCATGGCCAGCTGGAACAGATAGCCCAGCAGCGCGATCATCATGAGGCCAACATACATGTCCGTCACCTCGAACACTTGCCAGCTGCGCCAGACCAGGTAGCCGAGGCCGGCGGAGGTGCCGAAATTCTCGGCGATGACGACGACGATCAGTGCCATGCCCAGGCCGAGCTGGCAGCCCGCGAAGATGGTGGGCAGCGCGCCCGGCAGCGCCACGGTGGTATAGGCCTGCCAGGTGCTGGCACGCAGGTTGCGGGCAACGTCGAGGTAGATGCGCTCGATCCCCAGCACGCCGGCGATGGTGCTGAGCAGCAGCTGGAAGAACACGGCGATGCCGACGATGACCCACTTTGAGGGTTCGCCCAGGCCGAAGATCATCATGATCAGCGGCAGCAGCGCCACCTTGGGAATGGGATAGACCGCGGCGACCGCCGGCTTCAGGAAGGCGCGTATCCAGGGCGAGAGCCCCATGACCAGGCCCAGCAGCAGCCCCGGCACGGCGCCGAGCACGAAGCCGACCAGCACGCGCTGCACGGTCCAGAAGGTGTGTTCCAGCAGCACGCCGGTCAGCAGCATCTGCCACAGCGCCACCAGCACGTCGGATGGCGCCGGGAAGAAGCGGCTGTCCAGCCATTCCAGCCGCACCACCGCTTCCCACCCCAGCAGCAGCAGGATCGGCGAGGCGACGGCCAGCAGCGCCGGCGAGAGGTGCAGCGCGGCCTGGGCCGGGGCCGGGCGGATCAGCACGGTGTGCGGGGCGCGCTCGCTCATGCCGCGGGGCGCACTTCATCGCGCAGCAGCGTCCAGATCTCGTGGTTCAGCCGCACATAGTCGGGGTCCTGCTTCAGTTCCACCACGGAACGCGGGCGGGGGAAGGGCACGGCGATGTCGGCCTTGATGCGGCCGGGACGCGCGCTCATCACCAGCACGCGGTCGCCCAGCACCAGGGCTTCGTCGATGCTGTGGGTGATGAAGACCACGGTCTTGCGCGTGGCGCTCCACAGCCGCAGCAATTCTTCCTGCAGCAGCGCCTTGTTCTGTTCGTCCAGCGCGGCGAAGGGTTCGTCCATCAGCAGCAGCTCGGGGTCGTTGGCAAAGGCGCGGGCGACGCTGACGCGCTGCTTCATGCCGCCGCTGAGCTGGTAGGGGAAGGCATCGGCGAAGCGCGAGAGGCCGGTGAGGTCCAGCAGCGGCGCGATGCGCGCGGCGATCTCGGCGGCACGGACGCCGCGCAGCCTGAGGCCGTAGCCGACATTCTGCCGCACCGTCATCCAGGGGAAGATCGAGCTTTCCTGGAAGATCATGGTGTTCAGCGGTTGCGCCGGATTTTCGCGGGTGATCGCGACTTCCCCGGTGCTGGGCGTCTCCAGCCCCGCGAGGATGCGCAGCAGCGTGGTCTTGCCGCAGCCGGAAGGGCCGACGATGCAGACGAACTCACCGGGGGCGATGGCGATATCGACCGGCGCCAGCGCGGCCACGGCGCCGAAGCTGCGGCTGACGCCCTGGATCGCGATCTTCGGCGTCATCCGTAGCGGCCGAGTTGCCCGACGGCGCGCTGGGCGTAGCCCTGGTCGATGATCAGCGACATGTCGATGGCCTGGCGCTGCCGGCCGGAGGCGACGTAATAGGCCATGTCCTGCGCCAGGCCGGCGACATTGATGCCGCCATTCGGGTCGATGCCGGGGAAGCGCATGCGGTCATAGGCCGCCGGGTTCTTCACCGCGGTGTATTTGGTGAGGATCTCCACCAGGCCGGCGCGCGGCGACTTGCCATCCAGCGCGTCGTTGTAGAAGCGGGCGCCCTTCAGGTAGGCGCGCATGAAGGCATCCGGCGCGGCGCCGCGCTTCAGCAGGCCGGGGCCATAGACCAGCACGCCGTATTGCTGGTTGGCGTAGACCTCGTCGGCGCGCTTCCAGATCTTCGCGGTGCCGAGTTCCTCGGCGCGCGCCGCCAGCGGCTCGATCAATATGCCCGCGTCGATCGCCTTGGTGCCGAGGCCGGCGAGCACATCGGGGTAGGAGAGGTTGACGAAGTTGATCTCGCGCTCGGCGATGCCGTTGGCGGTGAGCAGCTTGTTCATCATCGCCTCGTTGGCGACGCCGTTCATCCAGCCGGTCAGGCCGAAGCGCTTGCCGCGCAGGTCGGCGGCGGTCTTCACGCTCTCCGCCAGGTCCGACCGCACCATGATGGCCTGGTAGCCATGGCCGGGCGGCGTGCTGCCCTTGTCCGCCACCACCTTGAAGCCGATGCGCTGGCGCGCGGCGTTGTACAGCGCCACCGCCGGGCTGTCGCCCGCGGCATCCACCGCCTCGCTGGCCAGGGCGGCGTGGATGGCGGCGCCGGTGTCCAGCTGGGCGATCTCCACCTCCAGCCCCTCGGCGCGGAACCAGCTTTTCTCCAGCGCGACGAACAGCGCGCCGTCGGAGATGGAGTTGAACACCACGATCTTGATCTTAACCGGCTGCGCCAAGGCGGGGGCGGCGAGCGTGCCGAGCAGGCTGGCCAGGGCGGTGCGGCGCTTCATGGGGTGCTCCGTGCGGCGGTGCCGGCGGCGAAATCGGGGGCGAAGGCGGCGCCTTCCCGCTTCACGCCGGCGACGTGGGGCGGGCCGAAATGGGTCGGGAACAGCAGCGTGCCGGCCTCGGCGCAGTGCTCCAGCACGCGGCGCCGGGTGGTGCGCGCTTCCGGCCCGCATTCGCAGAAGGCCGAGTTCATCTCAGGCGCGTAGAGCTGCAACGGGTGGTGCACCACGTCGCCGCAGAACAGCGCGCTCTGCCGCGGTGCTTCCAGCCGCAGCACCACATGGCCCGGCGTATGGCCCGGCGCGGGGTCCACGAACAGGCCGGTATCCAGCTGCGCAGCGCCGTCCAGCAGCTCCACCAGGCCGGCTTCCACCACCGGCAGCACGCTGTCCGCGTAGACCTCCGCGCGGGGCCCCGGCGTTTCCGCGGTGGGGCGCCAGTGGTCGTGCTCCGTGCGGCTGAACAGGTAGCGCGCGTTGGGGAAGGTCGGCACCCAGCGGCCATCCAGCAGCCGCGTGTTCCAGCCGACATGGTCGGCGTGCAGGTGGGTGCACAGCACCATGTCCACCGCTTCCGGCGTGGTGCCCACGGCCGCCAGGCGTTCCAGGAAGGGCGTGTTCAGCATGTGGAAGCGCGGGTTGAACGGTCGGTTCTTGTGGTTGCCGGCGCAGCCATCCAGCAGAATGGTGCGGCCATTGTGGCGGATCAGCCAGCTGTGGATCGAGGAGATCAGCCTATCGGCCGCGCGGTCGTAGTAGGTGGGTTCCAGCCAGGCGCGGTGCGTCTCCAGCAGGGCGCGGTCCAGCCCCGGGAAGAAGGCGTCCGGCGCCATCGCATTCGGCCCGAGCTGTTCGGGGATGCGCAGGATTTCCGTCTCGCCGATGCGCCAGGCGGTCATCGCAGCACTCCCTCGACCACGCCGATGGTGCGGCGCGGCGGTTTGACTTGTCAACTCTTCAGCCTTGAGAAGACGCGACTTTCATGCCAGCGTTCAAGGACCATGGATGAAGCAGCAGGCAGCAGGACGCGAATGAAGGCAGCCCCGGCACGCCCGGCGACGCGGCGCGGCACGCCCGCTTCCTGGCTGGCGCTGGACCCCGCTGGCGAGGGCCTGGCGGTGGAGGATTTCCTGACCATGCGGCTGGCGGCGCTCAGCGCCACGCTGCATCGGCGCGTCACCAAGGCGTATCTGGAAGACAGCGGGTTGAGCCTGCCGGAATGGCGCATGCTGACGCTGCTGGACCGGCATGGCCCGGTTTCCGCCCGGCGCGTGGCGCTGTTCTCGGGCATGGATGAAGCGCAGATCAGCCGGGCGCTGGCGCAGCTGATCGGGCGCGGGCTGGCGGCGCGCGGCGGCAAGGCGGTGGCGCTGACCGAGGCCGGGCAGGCGCTGTTCCAGGCGCTGCTGCCGGTGGCGCGGCGGGCGCAGGCGCATCTGCTGGCCGGGCTGACCCTGGTGGAGCGGCGCGCGCTGGGCTCGGCGCTGGGCAAGCTGGCGCTGCTGGCGGAACGCTTCGAGGCCGATGGCGAGGAGGCAGCCGCATGAGCGGCGTGGCGTTTCGCTTCCGCTCCTTTGCCGCGCGGCCGCCACGCGCCCCCTGGATTGTCGCCGCGCTGGCCGGCGAGGTGGCGCCCATGCCCTTCGCCGGCGCGGCGACTGTGGATGTCTGCATCATCGGCGGCGGCTTTTCCGGGCTGTGGACCGCGCTGCGGCTGCGCGAGCAGGATGCCGGGCTGAGCATTGCGGTGCTGGAGGCGGACCGCTGCGGCACCGGGGCCAGCGGCCGCAACAGCGGCGCCGCCGGGCATTGGTGGACCAGGCTGCCGCTGCTGCTGAAGTGCCTGGGCCGCGAAGGTGCCATGGCGGTGATCGAGGCCAGCGAGGCGGCGGTTGCCGATATCCACGACTTCGCCGCGCAGCACGGCATTGAATGCGAGGCGCGCTACGAACGCTCGGTCTGGGCGGTGACGGCGCCGGGGCGGCCGGGGGCCTGGGGGCCGATGTTCAAGGCCGCCGAGAGCATCGGCGTGACCCCGCCGCAGCGCCCGGTGCCGGCCGAGGAGATGCGCGCGCTGTATGGCACCGCGCCCTATTTCGCGGGGGTGATGGAGGCGCGCGCGACGCGGCTGAACCCGGCGGCGCTGGCGCGCGGGTTGCGGCGCGTGGCGCTGGCGCAGGGCATCGCGGTGCATGAATCCTCGCCGGTGACGCGAGTGACCTCGGCGCCCGGCCATGTGCTGGTGCAGACCGCGCTGGGCCAGGTGCGCGCGGGGCAGGTGGTGCTGGCGGCGAATGCCTGGATGGCGCACCTGGCGCCGTTCCGCGACGAGGTGATGGTGCTGTCGTCCGACATGGTGGCGACCGACCCGATCCCGCAGGTGCTGGCGGCGCGCGGGCTGCTGGGGCGCCCCGGCGGGACCAACAGCCGAATGATGCTGAACTATGGCGGGGTGACGCCGGCGGGGCAGGTCTATCTGGGCCGTGGTGCCGGCGTGCTGGCCTTCGGCGCGCGCATCGGTGCGGCCTTCGAGCATGCGCCGGCGCAGCTGCGGCAACTGGCGGCCGACTTCCGGCATCTGTACCCGGAGCTGCACGACGTGAAGCTGCCGCATGGCTGGGGCGGGCCGATCGACCGCTCGACCACGGGCATGCCGCAATTCGGCACGCTGGCGGCGGACCCGCGGGTGCACTACGCGCTGGGCTATACCGGCCATGGCGTCGGCGCCACGGCGCTGTGCGGGCGCGTGCTGGCCAGCGCCGTGCTGGGCCGGCAGGACCGCTGGCACGAGGTGGGCGCGCTGATGGCGCGTGTGCGCAACGGCCGCTACCCGCCGGAGCCGCTGCGCTACCTGGCGGCATCCGTGGTGCAGGGCGCGGTGCGGC
The DNA here is from genome assembly GCA_903835235.1 of uncultured Rhodospirillales bacterium. Taxonomy (GTDB): domain Bacteria; phylum Pseudomonadota; class Alphaproteobacteria; order Acetobacterales; family Acetobacteraceae; genus CAIMOR01. Next base: position 38,752 of record CAILMF010000025.1, on the reverse strand, counting down.
GCAAGGAAACCGCGGAGCGCGATGGGCGGAAGCCCTGGCGCCTGGATGCCGCGCTGGCGCCGCTGGCGCTGGCCACGTTGCCGACGAAACCCTGAACGGAGAGCCGCCATGCCGAAGCAGATCATCACCTCGGCCAATGCGCCGACCACCGGCTTCACCGCCGTCTCCAAGCCGGCGCCCATCGCCCAGGCCATTCGCCACGGCAACATGCTGTTCGTCTCCGGCCAGGGGCCGCTGGACCCCGCGACCAAGACGGTGGTGGAAGGCGATATCGAGGTGCAGACCCGCCGCACCATGGACAACCTGCTGAGCGTGCTGGACGCCGCCGGCGCGACGCTGGCCAATGTGGTGAACATGCGCGTGGTGCTGCGCGACCCCGGCGACTTCCCGCGCTTCAACGAGGTCTTCGCCGGCTACATGGATGGCGAGAAGGTCACCCGCACCTGCATCGGCGCCACGCCGCACCGCAAGGGGGTGAATGTGGAGATCGATTGCGTGGCGATGTTCGACTGAGCGGGAGAAACACGATGAGCAGGATGCCGATCGTCAGCCTGGCCGCGACCATGGAAAAGCTTGCCGGGCAGGAAAAGCGCGTGGAGGTGTTCTGGCAGCACCCGCAGAGCATCGCCTTCATGGCGCGCGGGCGGGAATACCGCAGCGAGTTCCACATCAACCCGGTGGACGAGGTGATGTTCCAGGTGAAGGGGACGATGAACCTGCACTGGCGCACCGAGGACGGGCGCGAGGAGATCAGCGTGCTGCCGGAGGGCAGCATGATCTACACGCCCTCGGGCATTCCGCATTCCCCGCGCTTTCCGCCGGACGCCTATGCGGTGATCATGGAGCAGGAGCGCAAGCCGGGGATGGTGGACCGCTTCCAGTGGTATTGCCCGGCCTGCGACAAGCTGCTGCATGAGGAAAGCGCGGTGGTCGGGCAGTACAGCGCCGACCCCGTGGGCCAGGCCTACAAGGCGTTCTACGGCAGCAAGGCCAACCGCACCTGCGACGCCTGCGGGCACGAGATGCCGGTGCCGCCGGGCTTCGGCGGGTGAACGGCGTCGAGATTGCGCCGGGCTTCGATGGCTGGTTCGAGCCGGCGGCGCAGCCGGCCGGCGCCTGCGTGCTGCTGCTGTCAGAGATGTTCGGGGTGACGCCGGCGATGCAGGGCAGCGCCGCCGGCTTCGCCGCGGCTGGCTTTGCGGCGCTGGCGCCCAACCTGTTCTGGCGCAGCCAGCACCCGGGCGTGTTGCAGTATGAAGGCCCGGAGCGGCAGTTGGCATGGGAGCGGGTGCAGGGCTTCGACGCCGCCTTGGCGCTGGTGGACATGGCCGCTGCCGTGGAATGGCTGCGGGCGCGGACCGGCGGGCTGCCAGTGGTCGCGGTGGGGCATTGCATGGGCGGGCGGCTGGCGGTGCAGGCGGCGGCCCGGCTGCGGCTGGCCGGCGCTTCCAGCTTCTATGGGCTGGGGCTTTCCGCCCATGGCGCCGACTTCGCCGCGCTGCGCTGCCCGGTGCAATTGCATTACGGCCTGGCCGACGAGCACGTGCCGGGCAGCGAGATCGCCGCCGTGCAGCAGTTGGTTGTGGCCAATGAGCGGGTGACGGTGTTCGGCTATGCCGGCGCCGGGCATTCCTTCTGCAACCCGGCGCGACCGATGTTCGACGCGCGCCAGGCGGCGCAGGTGCAGTCCCGCACGCTGGCGCTGCTGGCCCAGGCGGCGGCCAGCGTCTGAGCCGCCGCTGCCGCAGTCTGCCAGGCGCAGACAGAAGCGCCTGCCAGACTCCAAGCCGTTGTTTGAGCGGCTGATTCACGCCGCCGGTGATTCCACCGGCGACGATCAGACGCTAGAGCACGCTGCGTCCACTTGGACGCAGCTCGTGCTCTGGAAGACATTGAATCTAGAGCAATATGCGTTCAGATGATTCCATCTGAACGCATATTGCTCTAGCGCCCGGTGAAGCTCGGCTTGCGCTTTTCGGCGAAGGCCAGCTGCGCCTCGCGCGTGTCCTCGGTGGTGGAAAGCGCGACCGTCTGCGACTGCTCGTAGCGGTAGCCCTCGTGCAGCGGCAATTCCTCGGTGACGGTGAAGGACCGCTTGGCCGCGCGCACCGCCAGCGGCACCTTGCCGGCGATCTCCCGCGCAATGCCCATGGCGGTGGGCATCAGCGCGTCCGGCGCCACGCAGGCGGAAGCCACGTTCATCCGCAGCAGCTCCGGCCCGGTGATGCGCCGGGCGGTGTAGATCATCAGCCGCGCATCGCTTTCGCCGAAGTGGCGGCGCACATGCTTGACACCGCCGGCCAGGCCGACATCCACCTCGGTCATCGACAGGAAGGCGTTGTCGCTGGCGATGATGATGTCGCAGCACAGCGCCAGCACGCAGCCGGCGCCGATGGCCGCGCCGTTGACCGCGGCGATGACCGGCTTCTCGCATTCCATGACCGCGTCGAAGGCGGCGCGCACCAGGCGGTTGTGGCGCGGATAGGCGCCGGCCTCGTTGCCCAGGTTGGGCCGCTCGCGCAGGTCGGCGCCGGCCGAGAAGGCGCGGCCATCGCCGGTCAGCACCACGGCGCGCACCTCGGCCATGTCGTGCAGCGTATCGAAGATGCGGACGATCTCCTCGCGGAACTGGCGGTTCTGCGCGTTCACCGGCGGGCGGCGGATCGTCACCGTCGCCACGTGGTCGGCGATCTCGACGGTGAAGGCTTCGAGGGTGCTGAAATCGGTCATGGTCGCTTCCGCCCGTGCAGGTTTGCGGCGGAGTGTGCCGCCGGCGGGCCGGGCGCGCCAGCCGTTGCTGCGGCCGCAACGGCGGCGTTGGCCGGCGGCGACGGGCGCGCTAGCCTGCCGTCAAAGCGGGGCGGCAAGCCCCGGCGCGGAGGAGCCATGGCCATGACGCTCAGCATCACCCCAGCCAACCCGGCGCGGCCGGGCTTCGTCGGCGTGGTCGCCGGCGTGGATCTCAGCCAGCCGGTGGATGTCGCGACGGCGGCCGAGATCGACCGCGGCATGGACCGCTTCGGCGTGCTGGTGTTCCACGGCCAGCGCCTGGCGGACCCGCAGCAGATTGCCTTCAGCCGGCATTTCGGCGAGCTGGAGCTGGCCACCGGCGACCTGGCGCAGGGCGAGCAGCGCCGGCTGCCGATGGAGGTCAACGACATCTCCAACCTGCAGCGCGACGGCAGCGTGATGCCGCGCGACGACCGCAAGCGGCTGTTCAGCCTGGGCAACATGCTCTGGCACAGCGACAGCAGCTTCAAGCCCACGCCGGCCAAGTATTCGCTGCTTTCGGCCCGGGTGCTGCCCACCGGCCCCGGCGGCAATACCGAGTTCGCGGACATGCGCGCCGCCTGGGACACGCTGCCCGACGACGACAAGGCGCTGGTGCGCGACCTGGTCTGCGAGCACAGCCAGGTGTTCTCCCGCGGGGTGCTGGGCTTCACCGATTTCACCGCGGAGGAGCGGGTGAAATGGGCGCCGGTGCCGCAGCGCCTGGTGCGGCGGCATCCCGCCACGGGGCGGCTTTCGCTGTACCTTTCGGCGCATGCCGGGGGCATCATCGGCTGGCCGGTGCCGGAGGCCCGCGCCCTGCTGCGCGACCTGAACGAGCACGCCACCCAGCGCGAGCGCGTGCATGCGCATGCCTGGCAGTCCGATGACCTGGTGATCTGGGATAATCGCTGCACCATGCATCGGGCGCGGCGCTATGACGCGACCCAGGTGCGGGAGCTGCGCCGCACCACGGTGGCGGATGTGGCGCCCACCCTGGAACAGGCGGCCTGATCGGGGCTATGTGGGCGCGACATCGCAAGGGGGTCCCGCCCATGAACTTCAGGATTGCCACGGCGCTGCTGCTGGGCGCGCTGGCCCTGCCCAGTGTGGCCCTGCCCAGCGCAGCGCGGGCCGAGGACGGCCTGTTCTCCCGCATCGGGCGGGCGCTGGACCGCGGCGTGGTGCGCGGGCAGGAACTGGTGGCCGAGGGCGCCGAGGGGGCCGGGCGCGGGTTGCAGCGCGCCGGGGAGGCCACCGGCCGCGCCGCCGAGCGCCTGGGCCGCCGGCTGCGGCCGGATGAGGCGCCGTCCGCCACCACCGTGCCGGCGCCCGGCCTGGTGGAACCGCCGCCCAGCCCCTTGCCGCCGCTGCGGTAGAGCAATATCCGTTCTGATGGAATCTTCAGAATGGATTTCTTGCTCTCCCATCTATTGAAAATACAGCACGAAATCCGCTCGCGCTGATTCAGCGTGAGCGGATAGTGCTGTAGAGCCTTATCGCCTGAGACGGAGTCGTCGAAAGGCTTGAATCAGCCGCTCGACATCAGCTGGACCGTGATCGCCGCTTCAATCGGCGGAGATCACGGTCCAGCGGCCGGCGCCGGGGATTTGGCCCTTGGCGCAATGTGGTCCTAAGCTTCCGCCATAACGTGGCTGTGCCCCCTGAAGGGCGCGGCGACAGGCGAGGAAGTTCAGCATGGACATCGGGCCGCCCAAGCGGGCAGCCGCATCCAGGATGGGGCGCCTGCTGGGCCTGCCGCTGCGGCGCCGCCTGCGCCTGGCGGCCATGCTGCTGGGTGCGGTGCTGGCCCTGGGGTTCGGCCTGCGCTGGCTGCACTGGCAGTTCACCCATGTGGTGCTGGACGATGCGCGCGTCACCTCGGACATGATCATGCTGGCCAGCCGCGTGCCCGGCTGGGTCAAGGACCTGCCGGTGAGCGCCGGCGACAGCCTGCGCCAGGGCGACCTGCTGGTGCAGGTGGATGCGCGCGAATCGGCGCTGGCGGTGCAGGAGCTGGAGGCGCGGATGGCCGGGGTGGCGGCGCGCCGGGCGGAGCTGGCGGCGCAGCGCGTGCTGGTGGACCAGCAGAGCAGCAGCCAATACGCCGCGGCCGTGGCAAAGCTGGACAGCGCCCGCGCCAGCCTGCCGGCGGCCGAGGCCGACCGCATCTTCGCCGAGGCCGAATACGGCCGCGCCGGGCAGCTCATCGGCTCCGGCGCCGGGACGCAGCAGCGGCTGCAGCAGGTGCGCGCGGCGATGGATGGCGCGCGGCAGCGCGTGGTTGTCGCCGCCGCCGAGATCCGCAATGCCGAAGCGCAGCTGGCCACCGCACTGGCGGCGCGGGAACAGCTGAACGTCATCGATCGCCAGCTGGAAAGCATCGGGCCGCAGCTGCGGGAGCTGACGGCCACCCGCGACCGCGCGGCGCTGGACCTGGCGGACCGCACCATCCGCATGCCGTTCGACGGCGTGGTGGACCGCATCTTCATCGACCCCGGCGAATACGTGCTGGCGGCGCAGCGCATCATCCTGGTGCACAGCCCGGCCGCGGTGCGGGTGGAGGCCAATGTGAAGGAGACGGATATCCGCTTCTTCCGGCCGGGCACGCCGGTGCGGGTGACGGTGGATGCCTATCCCGGCCGGGTCTTTCAGGGGGAGGTGGACCGCGTGGTGGCGGCGGCGACCAGCGAGTTCGCGCTGCTACCCAGCCCCAACCCCAGCGGCAACTTCACCAAGATCACCCAGCGCCTGCCCATTCGCGTTCAACTCCGCCCGCCGCCGCCACCGGGGCTGCTGCGCCCGGGCATGATGGTGCAGGTGGAGGCCGAGGCGCGTGAGTGACCACCGGCCAAGGCGAGAAGACAGTGTCGAGGCCTTGTTCGAGCGCTATGGCCCGGCCTTCCGCTGGCTGGTGACGCTGACGGCGCTGACCGGCACCATCTCCTGCATCCTGTCGTCCACCATCGTCAACGTGGCGCTGCCGGACATCATGGGCGCGCTGGGCATGGGGCATGAGGAAGGGCAGTTGCTCTCCACCGGCTTCCTGGCGGCGAATACCGGCGCGATGCTGCTGAACGCCTGGGCGGTGGAACGCTTCGGCTACCGGGTGACCTATCTCGGCTCCATCAGCGTCTTCGTGGTGGCCAGCATCATGGCGGGCATGGCGGAGACGAGCGGCTTGATGGTGGCCTGCCGGGTGGCGCAGGGCGCCGCGGCGGGGCTGCTGCAACCGCTTTCGATGCAGCTGATCTTCCTGGTCTTCCCGCCGGAACGCCGCGGCACCGCCATGGGCATGTTCAGCTTCGGCGTGGTGATGGCGCCGGCCATAGGTCCCGCGCTGGGCGGCGTGCTGGTGGATGCCTTCAGCTGGCATGCGGTGTTCTACCTGTGCCTGCCCACCGCCTTCCTGGGCATGGGGATGGGGCTGTTCTTCATGCCCGGCAAGCGCGACCAGGTGGCCGGGCGACCCTTCGACTGGCTGGGCTGCGTGCTGCTGACGCTGGCGCTGGGCACCCTGCTTTCCGGCCTGACGGATGGCCAGCACCATGGCTGGGGCAGCAACCGCGTGGTGGGGGAGCTGGTGGTCGCGTTCTGCGCCAGCATCGGCTTCCTGCTGTGGCAGTTGCGCGCGCCGGCGCCGCTGATGGACCCGCGCGTCTTCGCCGAGCGCGGCTTCGCCATGGCGTCACTGGTGGCCTTCATCTACGGCGCGGCGATCTTCGGTTCCACCTACCTGCTGCCGCTGCTGGTGCAGATGGTGCAGGGCTATACCCCCACGCGATCCGGCCTGATCCTGATGCCCGCCGGCATCGTGGTTGCCTTCGTCTTCCTGCTGGCCGGGCGGATGGCGGATTTCATCCCGCCCTGGATTCCCGTGAGCCTGGGGCTGGTGATCTTCGCGGTCTCGTCCTGGCTGATCGGCGGCGTGGGCACGGATACGCCGTTCTGGGGCCTGGCCTGGTGGATATTGATCGGCCGCATCGGGCTGGGCTTCACCATGCCCAGCATGAATGTGGGCGCCATGCGGGCGCTGCCGCCCAGGCTGTTCGGCCAGGGCGCCGGCAGCATCAACTTCATGCGCATGCTGGGAGGCGCCTTCGGCACCAACCTGCTGGCGGTGTACCTGGAACGGCGGACCCAGCTGCATGCGGAGACGCTGAACGGCTTCATCGACGGCGGCAGCAGCACGCTGGAAGCGCGGCGGCTGCTGGAGCAGATGTATGCGGTGGGCGGCCTGCCGGAGCTGATTGCGCGGGATGCGGCGCATGACTTCCTGGGCCGCATGGTGGCAGCGCAGGCGGAGATGCTGGGCTTCCGCGACGCCTTCCTGGCGGTGGCGCTGGTGTGCCTGCTGGCGCTGCTGCCGGCGCTGACGCTGCGGCAGAAGCCGCCTGGCGCGGTGACGCGCCGGTAGGACAGGGCGCGGCAATGCGCCGTCAGTCGTTGATCTTCCCGCGGCCCAGCAGGCGCAGCGTCAGCCGGCGGCCCGCCACCATCCACGGGTAGAGCCTGCGCCCCAGCCGCGGGCGGCTGAACAGCCAGCGGTTCACCCGGTTGAACAGGCCGGCCTCGCTGCCCAGCAGCGCCAGCACGTGCAGCGCCTCGGCGCCGTGGTAGAGCTTGCCCTGCCACAGCACGGCCATGCCCTCGTCCAGGTCCAGCCGGGCGTCCCGCACCCGCTGCAGCACCGGGTCGTTGCCGCGGGCGTCCACCAGCTGCACCCGCCCGACCAGGTGCCGCAGCCGGTAGAGCCGCACGTAGTTGGCGCAGAACGGGCACTCACCATCGTAGATGACGGTGAGCAGTTGCGTCCGTGTCGTCGTCTCAGCGCACATCGTAGCGGAACTCCGAGCGGTGACGGACATCGCGCTGCAACTGGCCGTCCCTGAGGTCCAGGCAGACGCTTTCCACCACGTAGCGATAGCCGACGATATCTTCCAGCTTCAGCCGGTTGAACTCGGTGAAGACCCAGGGGTTCGGCTGCATGTGGTGCGGGTAGAGGTAGTAGAGGTTCAGGTCCTTGATGGCGGGGTTGGCCTGCATGAAGCGATGCGTGTCGCGCACCAGCGCTTCCACCGCCGCCAGGGAAACGCCGGTGTCCTGGTGCGGCACGGTCGCCGGGCCGCAATGCCGCGCATCCTGCCAGGCTGCGCGGTTCAGGTTGTTGCCGCCGATGCGGAAGCTGAAGTGGTTGTCCGGAATGTACATGCCGGCCTGGGCGATGGTGTAGCTGTAGATGCCGTAATAGACCTGCGGCATCAGCACGCTGCGGCCGTCCTGCGTCTCGGCGTAGAATTGCGGGCTGGCCAGCTTGGCGCCGTCCAGCCAGCCCAGCCAGTTGGTGTAGAAGACCAGGTTGCCGAACATCACCGTCACCACGCAGACCGCCTTCATCATGGGCGTGATGTCGCTGGGCTTCAGCCGCCAGGCGCTGGAATAGACGATGAGGTTCACCGCGATCCAGAAGTGGAACAGCGCGCCGAGCGTGACATAGACGCCGAGGTGGAACACGTCGAACAGCAGCGTGAACACCAGCAGCCAGCGCAGCCGCAGGATGGCGAAGGGCGCCAGCAATTGCGCGCCCAGCACGAAGAAGTTGAAGTACAGCGCATTGCCGCTGATGCGGTCCCACACCCATTGCAGCAGGTGCGGAAAGGTGGCCAGCGGGTTGTCGCCACGTTCCAGCCCGATCACCATGGCGGTCTGCGTGGGGTTGCTGGTCAGCCAGGTCCAGGGCGCATCCATGCCGCTGGCCAGCAGCTTGGCCAGGCCGGAGCAGAAGTAGTTGCCGAGATGCGCGCCGACCGCGCAGGCCCATAGCAGCGAACAGGCGCCGAGCCGGAGTTCCGCCGGCGTCAGCCCGCCCATCCAGCCGCGCAGCCAGGGTGCGCGCTTCAGCACCTCCTCCGATGTGACGGAGACGACGAACAGCCCGCCGACCACGGCAAACAGCCCGGTGTCCAGCATGTTCAGGAAGTCGGTATCAACCACGGGAATGCCGGCCAGCGGGCCGATCAGCAGGCGGAAGGCGGTGTACCAGGCGAAGAGCGGCACCAGGAAGCTGGGGCGCCACATCGCGGCGATGCCGGCGGCGATCGCGACCATGCCGCCATAGCGGAAGAACAGTGCGTGCCCGCCACCTTCGCCGAACAGCACGTTGGGCGCCGGCGGCACCGGCGCCAGCGTGTCGAACAGCACCTGCACCAGCACCACCACACCGATGCCGCGCACCACCGCGCGCAGCAGGTGCGGCAGCGCGGCATAGCGGATGCCCACGAAGCAGGCGGCGCCGACGCAGCAGGCCAGCACCAGCAGGAAGGCGGTGGCCTCCCCCTGCGACGCGTGGAACACCAGCTTGCGCAGCGCCTTGAAGCCGAGCAGCGAGAACAGCAGCAGCGCCAACGGCGCCGCCAGCTCGGCCTTGGGTATGCGCAGCGCGAAGCCGCGCGATCCGGTCAGGTACATGCCAGCCTTCCCCCGTCCTGTGTCATGTCCTCGCGCAGGCTGGCGGCAATGCCGGCCAGCTCGCGTTCGCGCCAGCGCAGGCGCAGCCGCAGCGGCCCCTGCGGCAGCAGTCGCGTCAGTGGCACCAGCGCGCGATAGGCCGCGACGCGCAGCGCCAGCGCCGCCGGCAGCCCGCCGATCTGCGGCCCGCGCAGCAGCGCGCCGGCATGTTCGCGCCCGGCGCCGCTGCCGTAGCGGAAGCCGCGCGCCAGCACCCATGCCTCGGTCATCTGCGTCGGCCGCACCAGGTGGCGCAGCTGCGCCTCGGCGCAGAACCAGCCCTGTGCGCCACCTTCGCCGAGCCGCCGCAGCAGCTCGGTCTCGCTGCCCATGGCGTAGCGCGGGTTGGTCTCGTCGGGGCCGACGCCCTCGGCGAAGCGCAGCCCATGGGTGAAGACGGAGGTGCGCAGCGCCATGTTGGGGCCGAAGATCTCGTGCGGGCCGCAGGCGCCGGTGGTGCGCAGGTTCTCGGCATAGAGCACGCTGAACGGCACGGCCGCCGGCTGCAGCCAGCGCGGCGGGGGCTCGGGCCATTCCAGCGCCACGCGGCCGCCGAACATGCTGGCCTGCTGCTGCGCATCGGCGCTGGCGCGCAGCCGCACCAGCCAGTCCGGCGCGGGCAGCACGTCGTCATCGGTGAACACCGCGAGGTCACCGGCCAGCGCCGGCAGCGCCAGGTTCAGCGCGCGGTTCTTGCCCGGGCGCGGCTCCTTCAGCGCCAGCAGCGGCAGCCGCGCGGCGTAGCGCGCCAGCACCTCCGGCGTGGTGTCCGTGCTGCCATTGTCCACGACGACCAGGCGCCAGCCGCCCGCCGGCGCGTGCAGGGCGGTGAAGCTGCGCAGCACGCGGGGCAGCGCATGGCCGCGATTGCGGGTGGCGAAGACGACGGTGAGCATGCGCTAGGTGCTCGCTTCCGGCTTGGGTGCCGGCCGGGTTTCGGGGTGCGGCTCCAGCGCCGCGTTGCCCTGCTTCCACAGCCGCTGCAACCGGCGCAGCGCCACGCTGCGCTTGCGGTCCATGCCCGCCAGCGCCATGCGGGTGAAGCCGCAGGCATAGGCGTGGCGCCAGCGCATGGCCAGCAGCCAGGTGCTGCTGCCCGGCAGCAGCGCCGCCGGCGCGCACAGCACTTCCACCAGCAGGCGGCGCGCCAGTTCCAGCCGCGGCTGGCCGGCCTGGCGCAGCAGCCTGCGCGTCAGCACGGTGGAGGCGCCCTGCCAGTACAGCCGGTCCAGCAGCCATTCCGGGCGCAGCCGCGGCGCCTGGATCTGGTGGAACACCACCACGCGGCTGTCGTAGCGGGCGGAATAGCCGGCATCCTGCAGCTTCCACGCCAGGTGGACATCCTCGTCCGAGAGCAATCGCGTGCCGACGCGGCCGAGCTGCGCGTCGAAGCTGCCCACCGCGATGACGGCGGCGCGGTTGACCACCATGTTCACGCTGTAGGGCTCCAGCGTGCGCGGCAGCGCGGCCGTGCGGTATTCGCCGCGGCCTTCGAATTCGATGATCGAGAGCAGGCCGCGCAGTTGCTGCGGCCACCAGTGGGGCAGCGGCGCTTCCCAGCGCGGCAGCACGCGGCCGCCGATGACCGCCGGCGGATGCGCGGACTCCGTCAGCACCTCCTGGATGCGTTCCAGCCAGTCCGGCGTCGCCACCGCGTCGTCGTCGAGGAAGGCGATGTGGCTGCCGGTGCAGGCCTCGATGCCGCGGTTGCGCGCCAGGCTGGCGCCGGGCTCCTCCACGCGGATCAGCAGCGCATTCGGCATGGCGTCCACCACCTCCCGCAGCCGTGCGGCGGCGGCGGGGGAGGAGGCGCTGTCGACCACGATCACCTCGAAGCGGTCGAGGCCGATGCTCTGCTGGCGCAGGCTTTCCAGGCAGGCCGCCAGGTAGCCCGGGCGTTCATGCGTGCAGATGCAGACCGAGAGCGTGAACGCGCCGGCGAGAGTGCCGCCACGCCCTTGGTCGGTTGGTGCCTGCGCTGCCATGTCGGTTGCGTGCGCGCGGGCCTTTGCGCGGATCATGCCATGCTCCCGGAAGCGGGTTCTCGTCATGGCCTAAGCTGGCGAGACGGGACTGCGCCGCGCAACCAGCATCATGCGGAGCGCGCCGCGCGGCAACTTCACAAGCGCTTGCTTCGTTGGCATCTCGCAGAGCCGCGCGCGGCTCCGCGCCGCGTGCTGCACGGCGCCGTTTCCTCGCGCCGTTGGCACTTTGCGACGCGGCGAAGGAAGGCATTGTCGGCACCGAGGCGGAGACCTGGTGCGATGATGCTGCAATCGACCACGACAACCCGTGCCAACAGGCTGGATGCCCCGTTGCTGCCGCTGGCCGTGGACCTGGACGGCACGTTGCTGGCCGGCGACACCCTGCATGAAGGCGTGCTGGCGCTGCTGCTGAAGCGACCCTTCACGCTGCTGCGTGCCGTGCCGCTGCTGCGCCAGGGCCGCGCCGCCTTCAAGCGCCATGTCGCGCTGGCGGCGCCGGAGGTGGCGACGGCGGTGCCGGTACGGCCGCAGGTGCTGGCCTGGCTGCATGAACAGCGCGATGCCGGCCGCGCGCTGCACCTGGTGACCGGCGCCGACCAGGCGGTGGCGGATGCGGTGGCCGAGCGGCTGGACCTGTTCGACAGTGCCACCGGCAGCAATGGCGCGCTGAACCTGACGGCCGGGGCGAAGGCGCGCTGGCTGGCGGCGCGCTTCCCCGCCGGCTTCGCCTATGCCGGCAACAGCCGTGCCGATCTCGCGGTCTTCGCGGCGGCGCGGGAGATTGCGCTGGTCGGCACGCCGCGCGAGGTGGCCGGCGCGGCGCGCGCGCTGGGCAGGCCGGTGCTGCGCGAGATCGCCGGCGCCGAGGGCGGATGGCGTGCCTGGACGCGCGCGCTGCGGCCGCACCAGTGGTCGAAGAACCTGCTGATGCTGGTGCCGCTGGTACTTGGGCATCGGCTGCTGGAGGCGGCGGCGCTGCTGCCGGTGCTGCTGGGCATGCTGGCGATGTGCCTGGTGGCCTCCGGCACCTATCTGCTGAACGACCTGGCCGACCTGGCGGCGGACCGCCAGCACGCCACCAAGTGCCGCCGCCCGCTGGCCAGTGGCCGGGTGGCGCCGATGCCGGCGCTGCTGCTGGCCATGCTGCTGATCGGCGTGCCCGTCGGCGCTGCGCTGCTGATGGCGCCGCTGTTCGGCGCCGGGCTGGCCGGCTATGTGGTGGTCTCCATGGCCTATTCGGCGGCGCTGAAGCGCGTGCCGCTGCTGGATACGCTGACCATCGCCGGGCTGTTCATGACGCGGCTCGGCCTTGGCGTGCTGCTGGCGGGCGTGCCGTGGTCGCCCTGGCTGATGTCCTTCGCCGGCTTCTTCTTCTTCTCCCTCGCGCTGGCCAAGCGGCATGGCGAGGTGATGCAGGCGCGCGGCCAGCCTGCCACCGCGCTGACGCATCGCGGCTATCGCGCGGATGACTGGCCGTTGACGCTCGGCTTCGGCCTGGCCGCCGGCGTGGCGGCGCTGCAGATCATGATCCTGTTCGTGGCCAATGATGCCTGGCCGTCGCGGCTCTACCACACGCCGGTGTGGCTCTACGCGACGCCGCCGCTGCTGGCGGTGTGGCTGACCCGGTTGTGGCTGCTGGCGCATCGCCAGCAGCTCCACGACGACCCCGTGGTGTTCGCGCTGCGGGACCCGCAGAGCTGGGCCAGCGGCGTGCTGGTCGCCCTGGCGATAGGCCTTGCACTATGAACCTCGTATTGCCGCGGCTGAACCTGCATGCCGCATCGGATGTCGCCTGGCGCAGCGTGGCGCTGCGGGGCTGGGGGCGGCTGGGCAGCGCGCCCTGCCAGGCGGCGCGGCCGGAACGCCTGCGCGAGGTGGCCGACGCGGTCACCTCGATCAATGGCCGTAACATCATCGCCCATGGCGCCGGGCGCAGCTATGGCGATGCCGCGCTGAATGGCGGCGGTGCCGCGGTGCTGACCGCGCGGCTGGACCGCATGCTGGGCTTCGACGCCGCGACCGGCGTGCTGGTGGCGGAACCGGGCGTGACCTTCGCCGACGTCATCCGCGTGTTCCTGCCGCAGGGCTTCCTGCCGCCGACGCCGCCGGGCACCGCCTTCGCCACGCTGGGCGGCGCGGTGGCCAATGACGTGCACGGCAAGAACCAGCATGTCGCCGGCTGCCTGGGCGACCATGTGGCATGGCTGGACCTGCTGCTGGCGGATGGCAGCACGCGCCGGCTTTCGCCGACCCAGGACGCCCCCGCGTTCCACGCGACCATCGGCGGCATCGGGCTGACCGGCATCATCACCGCCATGGCGCTGCGGCTGCTGCGCGTGCCGTCCAACGCCATGCGCGTGCGGCGGCGGCGGGTCGGCGGGCTGGATGAATACCTGGACGCCTTTCGCGCCGCGCGGGGCGCCACCTGGTCGGTGGGTTGGGTGGACGCGCTGGCTGGCGGTGCGGCGTTGGGCCGCGGCGTGCTGGAAACCGCGGAGCACGCGGCGGAGAGCGTCGCCATTCCCGCCGCCGGCACGCGCAGCATGCCGTTCGACGTGCCGGGCCTGCTGCTCAACCCGCTGAGCATCCGCGCCTTCAACGCCGCCTATTGGCGCCGCGTGCCGGCGCGGGGCGAGGAGCGCACCGTACACGCAAACCGCTTCCTGTTTCCGCTGGACGGCATCGGCGGCTGGAACCGGCTGTACGGCGCCCGCGGCTTCCATCAGTTCCAATGCGTGCTGCCGGAAGCCGAGGCGCCACGCGGCCTGCGCCGGCTGCTGGAGGAAGTCGGCCGTGCCGGCGCCGCCAGCTTCTTGGCGGTGCTGAAGTGGATGGGGCGGCCGGGGCTGGGCATGCTCTCCTTCGCCCAACCAGGTTTCACCCTGGCGCTGGACATGCCGGCGCGGCCCGACAGCCGGGCGCTGCTGCTGCGGCTGGAACGCATCACGCGCGACCATGGCGGGCGGCTCTATCTGGCCAAGGACAGTGCGCTTTCCCCGCAGGGCATGGCGGAGATGTATCCGCGGCTGGAGGCGTTCCAGCAGGTGCGGGCGCGGCTGGACCCGCGCGGGCGGTTCTCGTCGGACATGTCGCGCCGGCTGGGGTTGGGCTGATGCCGGCGGTGACGGAAACCTGGCTGGTGCTGGGCGGCGGCTCCACCATCGGCCGTGCCTTCGCGCAGCGCGCGGCGGCGGCTGGCGCGGCGGTGCTGCTGGCTGGGCGCGACGTGGCGGAGCTGGAACGCAGCGCCGCGGACCTGCGGCTGCGCCACGGCGTGCCCGCGACCTCCGTGCTGTTCGACGCGCTGGAGCTGGAGGCGCATCGCGGCTTCGCCCGTGCCTGCGCCACGCTGGCCCAAGGGAATGGACATCGCCAGCTGAACCTGCTGCTGGCCTTCGGCATCATGCCCAGCCAGGCCGAGTGCGAGGCCGACCCGCTGCTGGCGCGCCGCATGGTGGAGACCAACGTGACCGGCGCGGCTTCCGTGCTGACCGCGCTGGCGCCGGTGCTGCGCGGCCAGGGTGGCGGCGTGGTGGTGGCGCTGGGCTCGGTGGCTGGGGAGCGCGGGCGGCCGCGCAACCACCTGTACGGCGCCACCAAGGCGGCGCTGGCGGTGTTCCTGCAAGGCTATGCGGCGCGGCATGCGCGGCATGGGGTGCGGGTGCTGAACCTGCTGGCCGGCCCGGTGGATACCGCGCTGACCTGGCCGCTGCCGCGGCTGCCCTTCATCGCCAGCCCCGCCGCCTTCGCCGCCCAGGCCTGGTGCCAGGCGCGCCGGCGTTCCGGCCAGGTGCATCTGCCGCGCATCTGGGCGCCGGTCATGGCGGCGATCCGCGCCGTGCCGGACCGGGTGTTCAACCGTCTCGACCTCTAGAGACCGCCAGGCGCAGACAGCCGCGCCTGGCCGCCTCCCGCTCCTTGTCTTGTCGCGTGATTCACGTCTCCGGCGATTCCGCCTGCGACGATCACACTCTAGGGGATTCTGCATGAGCAGCAGCACGCGGCCGTCGCCTGGCGCCGGCGCCTTCTCTCAACCGCTGGCAAGGCGCCTGGCGCTGCATCCGCTGCTGGCCATGCAGGCCGGGCTGCTGCTGGTCTGCGGCGTGCTGGCGGCAGCCATCTGGCTGCGCGTCGGCGGCTTCGCCTATACGCTGGATGCGCCCTACACCCATCTCTCGCTGGCCGAGCAGGTGCTGCACGGCACCTATGGGCTGAACCCGGGGGAGCCGGCCTCGCCCAGTTCCTCCATCCTGTATCCCTTCCTGCTGGCGGCGCTGGCGCTGCTGCCGCTGGGGCAGTTTCCGCCGCTGCTGGTCAACCTGGGCGCGGCCATGGCCAGCATGGCGCTGATCCACGGCCTGGCGCGGGAGGCCGGCATCCGGCTGGACCGCCTGGCGCCCTGGATCCTCGCCATGTTCGCGGCCACCGCGGCGCTGGCGCTGAACCTGGCGGGGCTGGTGTTCTCGGGGCTCGAACACTCCCTGCATGTGACGCTGACGCTGGCCTCCCTGCTGGGGCTGCTGCGCTTCCTCAGGCGGGAACGGGCGGATTGGTGGTGGCTGGCCTCCATGGTGCTGCTGCCGCTGCTGCGGTTTGAGGCCACGGCCGCGTTGCTGGCGGATGTGCTGGTGCTGGCGCTGTTCGGCCGCATGCGGCATGCCGCCCTGGTGCTGCTGGCGGGGGCGCTGCCGGTGCTGGCTTTTTGCTGGTTCCTGCACAGCCAGGGGCTGCCGTGGTTGCCGCTTTCGGTACTGGACCGGTCCCAGGTGGCGGTGACGGGGCTGGAGGTGGCGGCGACCGGCCCCTTCGCCGTGCTGCATGCGATGTACGGGGCGTTCCGGCAGAACCTGATGGCCTATGGCGGCACGCATATCCTGGCGCTGCTGGTGGCGCTGGCCTGCTGCTTCCGGCCGGAGCCGCGCCGTGCCGTGGTGGTGGGGTTCTGCGTGCTGGTCGGCCTGGCGCAACTGGTGGGCGGCAGCCTGAACAGTTTTTCGCGGTATGAGATCTATGTGCTGGTGCTGGGCCTGGCCGGGCTGATGGTGCTGCACGGCCAGGCGTTGGATGGCTGGCTGGCGCGGCTGCGGCCGGGGCGGGCGGTTCTGGTCTGCGGCGCGGCGCTGCTGCTGTTTGCCGGCTATGTGCTGCGCACCGCGGATGCGGTGCCGGCCGCCGGCAATGTGGCGGACCAGCAGCGCAGCATGCGGCGATTCGTGGTGCAGGAATGGCGGCAGCCCTTCGCCACCAACCACCCGGGCTGGGTGAACTGGCGCAACCCGCACTACATGCTGGACCTCTCGGGCCTGGGTTCGCTGGAAGCGCGCGAGGCGGCGCTGGCAGCGGAACCCGACTGGGCCGGCAAACTGGCGGTGCGGCACGGCGTTGCGCTGGCCATGCTGTACGACAACGCCATTCCCCGCACGCCGCCCGCCGCCTGGCGGCCGGTTGCCCGCCTGGTGCTGCGCAACCGCGTGGTGACGGCGGTCGGCCCCTCCATCACCTTCTACGCGACCAGGCCGGAGGCGGTGGCGGCGGTGCATGACGCGCTGGGCCGCTTCGCCCCCAGCCTGCCCAGCGGCGTGCAGCTGACGATGCTGCCGGAATGAGGTTGCTGCCGGGGCCGCAAGGGGCCGCCTGGGTTGTCGCGGAGACCGCCACCTCGGCGGTGTTTTCGCTGGTCGGGCTGCTGTTCGTCGCGCGCGTCATCGGGCCGGCGCAGGCCGGGCTGGGGGCGCTGGCGGCCAGCGCCTTCCTGCTGATCGAGGGGCCGGCTTCGATGCTGTTCGGCGATGCGCTGATGCAGCGGCGCGAGCTCTCGCGCGCGCATATCGCCACCGCCTTCTGGGTGACGCTGGGCGTCAGCGTGGTCGCCGGGCTGGCCCTGGCATTGCTGGCGCCGCTGATCGCCGCCGCCTCCGGCCTGCCGGATATGGTGCCGATGCTGCGGGCGCTGGCGCTGCTGCTGCCTTTGTCCGGCCTGGGCGGCATGTTCAGCGGGTTGGCGCTGCGGGAGAGGTGGTATCGGCTGCTGGCGCTGCGCACGCTGATCGGCCAGCCGCTGGCGCTGGCGGCGGGCATTGCCGCGGGCCTGCACGGCATGGGCGCCTGGGCGCTGGTGGTGCAGCAGAGCGTCGCCTCGGTGGCGGGCTTCCTGCTGCTGGCGCTGTGGTTCCGGGACTGGCGCGCGGTGGCACAGGCGCCGCGCATCGACCGCCCGGCGCTGAAGGAGTTGTGGGCCGTGGCCGGGCCGCAGGTGACGGCGCTGGTGGTAATGACCGGGCGCTACCGTGCCTTCCTGCTGGTGCTGGGCCTGACCAGTTCCGAGCTGGTGGTGGCGGCGACGCATGTGGCCTTCCGCATGGTGGATGTGGCGGGGTCGATCGTGGTCTCCGCCATCGGCCGGCTGGCGGCGCCGCGCCTGGCGGCGTTGCAGCATAACCGCACCGCGTTGGCCGAGACCTTCGGCATGCTCAGCCGCTGGCAGTCCCTGGGCGGGCTGCCGGTGGCGCTGGGGCTGGCGGTGGTCTCGCCGCGGCTCATCGAGGCGATGATGGGGCCGGAATGGGCCGGTGCCGCGGCGCCGGCGCAGGTGGTGGGCATCTCCGCGGCGTTGTGGATCGCCGGTGGGCCGGTGATGGCGCTTTGGCTGGCCATGGGGCGCACCCGGATGAACCTGTGGGTGCAGGGCGTGGCCTGCGTGCTGCCGCTGCTGCTGATGGCGGTGCTGCGGCCCGAAACGCCGGCCATGGCGGCCTGGTGCTGGGCCTCCACCGCGCTGCTGCTGCCGGCGGGGCAGTTGCACTTGGCGTTGCAGGCGCTGCATCGCGGCTGGCTATGGCTGGCGCAGTGGACGGCGCCGGCACTGCTGGCGGCGCTGGCCATGCTGCTGGGCGCCGAGGCGCTGCACCGCGCCACCGCCGACTGGCCGGCGGCCTGGGCGCTGGCGGCGATGATCGGCGCCGGTGGCCTGGCCTGGGCGGCGGCGCTGCTGGCCTGGCGGCTGCTTCACCCCGGCAGCAGGGACTGGCTGAGTTTGGCCGCGGCCTCCACCAGGGGCCAGGAATAGCGCATGGGGTGCATGCGGCAGTCGCTCCAGGCCGGGTTCTGGTTGGCGAAGTCCGGGCTGGTCGGGTGGCCGGAGGCGCCGTGGAAGACGCACCACAGCGAGTTGTCCCAGGCGCCGACATCGAAGGCATAGCGCGCCAGCGCGCCATAGGTGGCCGCCGGGCCATTGGCCACGACGAAGCCGATGGCCTGCACCGTGTCGGTATCGCCGGCCAGGGGCAACGAGGGACAATCCAGCCGGGCATCCGGGAATTGCGCCGAGAGCGGATGGGTCAGGCGCGGCTGGTGCGCCTCTCCCCAGGGCTGCGGCGGCAGGGCGGCGGTGCGGGTCAGCGCTTCCGCCAGCGCCTGCGCCCAGGTCAGGCCGCCGAGCAGGGAGGTGTCGTCGGCGCGCAGCAGGGTCGGCAGGCACCACCAGAGCTGGTTGATCGGCGCCACGCCCGGCGCGACGGAGAGGTAGGGGTGGCCGGCCAGCGCGCCGAGGCCGCTGCGTTCCGCCAGCACCGCGGTCAACGCGCGGCGCAGCGCGACATAGGCGGTGGCGGCTTCGCTGCTGGCGGAGAGTTGGCAGTCCCAGGCCAGCAGGCGCTGGCGCAGGGCTTCCTCGGCCGGTGGCTGGGCGGGCAGGGCGGCGAGGCGGGCCTGGAGGAGTTGCGCGTTGAAGGACAGCACATCCGCATGCACGGCGGCGGCGGCTGCCGGCGTGCGGGAGCCACCTTCGGCGATGCGCTGGGCGATGCGCTGGGCGCGATAGGGTGGGTGGCAATCGGTGCAGAAGTAGTCGGCGCCGCCATCCGCCACGACGCGGTTGTTGGCGGTCACCAGCACGCCATCGGCGGGGTTGATCACGCGGGGCATCGCCTCGAACGGGATCACGCCGTCCCATTCATGCGCGCCGGTCCAGCCGGGCACCGGCAGCCAGCCATTGATCCGCGGGCGCTTCGGCAGCACGGCGCGCACCAGCTGGCCAATATTGCCCTGCGTGTCTCCGGCGACCAGGTTGTGGTCGATCAGGCCCCAGCCCCGCGTGGCTTCGTACAGTTCCTCCACCGTGTTGGCCCGCAGCATGCGCGGCAGGCAGTCGAAGCTGCGGTCTGCCTCGGTGGTCTGCATGCTGCGCAGCGCCAGCGCGGTGCCATGGGCGGGGTCGCCGGCGATGATGGCGCCGTGGCGGGTCTCGGTGATCTCCAGCGTGCGGGGCGGCGCGTTGCGGATGTGCACGGTCTCGGTGCGGCGCTGCACCGGCACCCATTCGCCGCGGAACTGCGTATGCGCGGCGCTGGCGTCGAAGCGTTCGATGTAGAGGTCGTAGATATCCATGAAGGCGTGGGTGACGCAGTAGCCGACACGGCCGTTATGCGCGAAATGCGGAAAGCCCGGCACGCCCGGCACGGTCAGGCCGATGGCGTCGAAGGCGTCGCAGGCCAGATGGTGCTGCGCGTACATGTTGGGGATTTCGAAGACGCGATGCGGGTCGCCTGCCAGCAGCGGGCGGCCGGTTTCGGTGCGCGCGGGGCTGAGGGCCCAGTTGTTGCTGCCGCCGCCCGAGGCATCCGGCGCTGCCGCTTCCAGCAGGGCCGCGATGGCCGGTTGCAGTTCTGTAAGTGTCGCCACCCAGCGTTCGGCCTCGACGCCGGGCGGGATGATCAGCAGGTCGCGTCCGTTGTCGTCGTAGCGCAGCTTGGCGACGTTTTCCGGCCCCACCACCGGCAGCGCGGCGGCGCGCCACAGCTTGAACCACACGCTGCCCATCAGCAGGCCGAGCCGCCGCATGGTGGCGATGCTGTGC
The DNA here is from genome assembly GCA_903835235.1 of uncultured Rhodospirillales bacterium. Classification (GTDB taxonomy): domain Bacteria; phylum Pseudomonadota; class Alphaproteobacteria; order Acetobacterales; family Acetobacteraceae; genus CAIMOR01. The sequence goes on along the minus strand of CAILMF010000025.1, from coordinate 18,637 downwards.
CAGCCCTCCCAGCGTTCCGGCGAGGCGCCCAGCAGGGTGTATTCCACCGCCCAAGGGCTGCCTTGCGCGATGAAGGCGTTCACCCCCTCGGCATAGCGGTCCAGCATGGCGCGCGTCTCGGGCAGGGCGATGGCGTAGTCGCGCTGGCTGGCCTGCGCCACGCCGAGGCGGCGGGACAGCGCATCGGCGTCGGCCGCCGCGGCGCCCAGAAACTCCGCCGAACGGCCGAGGCCGCGCCGGCGGTTCAAATCCATCTGGAACAGACGGTCCTGCGCATGCACGAAGCCGAGCGCGAACCAGGCGTCGTGTGCGCTCACGGTGCGGATATGCGGCACGCCTTCGCTGTCGCGCAGCACCGTCGCGGGTGCGGCCAGGCCGGGCAGGGTCAGCGTGCCGTCGAGTTGCGGCAGGGTATGGGCGGTCATGGTCGTCTTTCCCTTATCGCAGCCGCAGGTCCTGCACGCGCACCAGGCCATCCGCCACCAGGCGCATGCCCTGCAGGCGCGCCGAGGTGCCGAAGAAATTGGTGGGGTGCCACAGGTAGATGTACGGCCTGTCTCGCAGCAGCACCTGCATGGCGCGGTCATAGGCGCCGACGCGGCGCGGCAGTTCCACCTGGGTGCGGCCCTCGCGCAGCGCGGCATCGGCCTCGGCGTTGCAATACTTGCCGCCGTTCAGCGATTCACCGCAGGTGTTGAAGCTCCACAGGTTGGCGTCGATATCGGTGCGGCCGGACCACTGGATGATCAGGCTCTCGAACTCGCCCTGGGTCCATTGCCGCAGCAGCGTCGCAACCTCGATAACCTGCAACTCCATCTCGATGCCGGCCTCCGCCGCCATGGCCTGGATGACCTCGCTGGCCTGGACGTATTCGGTGGTGTTGGGGACGGACATGCGGATCTTGACGCGGCCATTGGGGTAGCCGGCCTCCCGCAGCAGGGCGCGGGCGCGGTCCAGGTTGCGCGCCGGCACCGGCAACGCCCTCGCGTAGAACGGGTTGTCCGGCGCGACCGACTGGTTGCCCGGGCGGTACAGCCCCTCGAACGCCACCTGGTTCAGCACCTGGCGGTCGATGGCGAGGTCCAGCGCTTCCCTCACCCTCGCGTCCCGCCCGATGGGGCTGTTGGCCGCGGGGCCATTGGCCATGTTGACCGCGATGTAGATGGCGGCCAGCCCCGGGCCTTCCAGCAGCCGCACACGCTGGTCCTGCCGCAGGATGGCGACGTCGGAAGGCAGCACGCGCTCGATGATGTCCAACTGCCCCGCGCGCAGGTTGGCGGCGCGCACGGTGGTATCCGGAATGGGGCGGTAGACCACGCGGTCGATATGGATGCGCCCGGCGTCCCAGTAGCCGTCGAAGCGTTCCAGCTCCATGCGGTCCTGCGCCACGCGGCGGGTCAGCCGGTAGGGCCCGGCGCAGGCGGGGTCGCGCTGGAAGTCGATGCCGGTGACGGTGGCCTGGCGCGGCGAGACCATCATGCCCGCGCGGTCGCTCAGTGCCGCCAGCAGCGGCGCGAAGGGTTCGCTGAGCAGGATGCGGACCTGCATGTCGCCCACGGCCTCGATGCCGCGCACCGGCCCCATCTCCCCGCGGCGGGTGCTGCCATTGGTGGTCAAGTGGCGCTGCAAGCCCGCGATGACGGCGGCGGCGTCCATCGCAACGCCGTCCTGGTACTTCACGCCCGGGCGCAGCGTCAGCAGCAGGGCGCGGCCTTCCTGCTGCCATTCCCAGGCGGTGGCCAGCTGCGGGATGATCTCCAGCTTTTCGTTGATATCCACCAGCTTGTCGCACATGGCCGCGAAGACCTGGCGCGCGGCCACGCTGCGCGAGAGGGTGGGGTCCAGCACGTCGGGGTCGCTGGCCAGGCCGATGCGCAGGACGGATTGCGCCGCCGCCGGCAGCGCCAACAGGCAGAAGATCAGGGGCAGGATGCGGCGCATGGTGGTCGTCTCCCTCAACCTGGCTAGTATGGACGCAGGCGAAGGAGTGTGACCATGGCCGAGCGGTTGAATTCAGCGGATGCGGCGCTGCGCGTGCGGGCGGCCAAGGTGATCCCCGGCGGCATGTGGGGCCACCTGAACGCCGCCAACCTGCCCGACGGCTACCCGCAATTCTTCGCCCGCGCCCGCGGCTGCCGGCTGTGGGATGTGGACGGCAATGAAGTGGTGGACTTCATGTGCAGCTGGGGGCCGATCGTGCTGGGCCACCATCACCCCGCGGTGGAGGAGGCGGTGCGCGCCCAGGCGGCCCAGGGCGCCACCATGAACGGGCCGGGCGCGGTGCTGGTGGAGCTGGCCGAGCAGCTGACGGGCATGCTGCCGGCCGCCGACTGGTGCCTGTTCGAGAAGAACGGCACGGATGCGACGACCGCCTGTGTCACCATCGCCCGCGCCGGCACGGGGCGGCGCAAGGTGCTGCTGGCGCGCGGCAGCTACCATGGCGCGGCGCCGTGGTGCTCGCCTTCACTGGTGGGGGTTACGGCGGAGGACCGCGCGCACATCATCCACTACGACCATGGCGACCTGGACAGCGTGCGGGCGGCGCTGGCCGAGGCAGGCGATGACTGCGCCGCCGTGCTGGCCAGCGCCTTCCGCCACGACATGGCGCGCGCGCTGGAACTGCCGACGCGCGACTATGCCCAGGGGCTGCGCGCGCTGTGCGACCAGGCCGGCGCGGCGCTGATACTGGACGACGTGCGCGCCGGCTTCCGCCTGCATCTGGGCGGCAGTTGGGAAGCCTATGGCGTGCGGCCGGATTTTTCCGCGTGGAGCAAGGCGATTGCCAATGGCTACGCGCTTTCCGCCGTGACCGGCGCGGAGAAATGGAGGGACGCGGCGGCGCGCGTCTTCACCACCGGCAGCTTCTGGGCCGAAGCCACGAGCATGGCGGCGTCTCTGGCCACGCTGCGCGAGTTGCAGCGCGTGGACGGCCCGGCCGTGATGGCGGCGATGGGCGAGCGGCTGCGCGCTGGGCTTTCCGCGCTGGCGGCGCAATACGGCGTGGGCGTGACGCATAGCGGGCCGGCGCAGATGCCGCTGATGCTGTTCGACGGCGATGCCGATTTCCGCCGCGGCAACGCCTTCTGCTCGGCGGCGCTGCGGGCGGGCGCCTATTTCCACCCCAAGCACAACATGTTCCTCAGCACCGCGCATGGGCCGGCGGATATCGACCGCGGGCTGGAAGCGGCCGAGGCCGGTTTTCGCGCGGTGTCACGCATGTAGCGTCTGATCGGCGTAGCGCCGCAGGGCGCGTAGCCGTGAATCAGCCGCTCAGGCATGCGTCTGATCGGCGTAGCGCCGCATGGCGCGTAGCCGTGAATCAGCCGCTCAGGCATGCGTCTGATCGGCGTAGCGCCGCAGGGCGCGCAGCCGTGAATCAGCCGCTCAGGCATGCGTCGCGGGGCGGCGCCCGGCCCAGGGCCGCGCCTGTTCCAGCAGGCTGCCCAGGCGCAGCAGGTCCATGTCGCCACCCCACGGCCCGATCAGCTGCACCGCCGTCGGCAGGCCGTCGCGCGCCAACCCGGCCGGCAGCGTCAGCGCGGGGTGGCCCGTCAGGTTGAACGGATAGGCATAGGCGCTGGAGCTCTGCCGGGTGATGCCGCACGTCACGCCGTTGATCACCACCTCGTCATTCGCCGCGTCGAAATCCGCCGGCAGCGCGGTGCACGCCAGCGACGGCGAGACCAGCACGTCATACCGCTCGAACAGCGCCTGAATGGCGCGGAACAGCGTGGTGCGGGCGTATTGGCCCTGGCGGAACTCGGCCATGCTGAATTGGCTGCCGCGCTCGACCCAGGCCAGCAGCGTCGGGTCCATCTGGTTGGCCCATTGCGCCAGGTGCTTCTGCATCGCGACGGCGTAGTTGCCCTGGTACATCACGCGGCCCGGCATCTCCATCCAGTCGATCGCGTCGGTCACTTCCTCCACCTCGGCACCAAGCGCGGCGAAGGCGTCCAGGCTGGCGCGGGTGTCACGCTCGAAATCCGGGTCCAGCTGCGGGTTGGCGGCCAGGCGGATGAAGCCGACGCGCAGCCCGTGCAGGTCATGGCCCACCAGGCGCGGCGAGACCTGGCTCTGCCGCGCGCCGGCCAGGGTCCAGGGGTCGCGCTCGCTCGGCCCCTGCATCACGCTCAGCAGCAGCGCTGAATCGGTGACGCTGCGGCTCATCGGCCCGGCATAGGTGTAGTTGCCGAAGGCGTCGCTGGCGCCCTCCCACGGCACCAGGCCCAGCGTCGGCTTCAGCCCCACCACGCCGCAGCTGGCCGCGGGAATGCGGATGCTGCCCGCGCCATCCGTGCCCACGCCGAAGGGCGCGATGCCCGCGGCCAGCGCCGCCGCCGCGCCGCCGGAGGAACCGCCCGAAGTGCGCGAGAGGTCCCAGGGGTTGCGCGTGGTGCCGAAGCTCGGGCCATCCGTCAGCGCCTTGTTGCCGAACTCCGGCAGGCGCGTCTTGCCGACCAGGATCGCGCCGGCGGCGCGCAGCCGCTGCACGATGATGTCGTCCCGCGCCGGGATGTTGTCCGCGAAGATCGCGCTGCCGTGGGTGGTCAGGATGCCCTTGGTGTCCAGCTGGTCCTTGATGTGGATCGGCACGCCGTGCAGCGGTCCCAGCGCGTCGCCGGCCATCACGGCGGCCTCGGCGGCGCGCGCCGCGGCCAGCGCCCGCTCCTCCAGCACGGTGACGAAGCAGTTCAGCGCCGGCTGCACCCGGGCGATCCCGTCCAGCACCGCCTGCACGTACTCCACCGGGGAAAGCCGGCGCCGGCGGATCAGCGCGGCCGCCTGGGTGGCCGAGAGCGAGAGCAGGTCGGTCATGCGCTAATCCTTCCAACTGATATCGCCACCAGCCTAAGCTGGCCGCAGGCCCGGGGCCAACCCGGGCACCAACAGGAGGCTGATTCACGGCCCGCGGCGCTTCCGCCTTGGCCGATCAGGCTCCAACAGGGGATGTGGCGATGACGGGAATGGGCAGGCGCGGTCTTCTGGCCTCGGGCGCGGCGATGCTGGCGGCGCCACGGCTGGCCCATGCGGCCGGCGGCACGCTGAACGTGGTGCTGGAAAGCGAGGCGGTGATCCTCGACCCCTACCTGACCACGGCGGCGATCACCCGCAGCTTCGGCTACCACGTCTACGACACGCTGTTCGCGATGGACGAACGCGGCGCGATCCAGCCGCAGATGGTCGGCGCCTATGAGAAATCCAGCGACGGCCTGACCTGGCGCTTCCAGCTGCGCGAAGGCCTGAAATGGCATGACGGCAGCGCGGTGACCGCGACGGATTGCGTCGCTTCCCTTCAGAGGTGGGCACCGAAGGACGCGATGGGCCGGCTGCTGATGGCCAGCGCCCATGGCTTCGAGGTGGCGGATGCGCGCACCATTCTGCTGCGCCTGAAGGAAGAGTTCCCGCTGGTGCTGGAAGTGCTGGGCAAGCCCAATGCGCCGGTGCCCTTCATGCTGCCGGAGCGACTGGCGAAGACGCCTGGCGACCAGCGACTCACAGAGGTGTTCGGCAGCGGCCCCTTCCGTTTCCGCGCCGACCAGTGGCGCCCGGGCAGCGTCATGGTGCTGGAGCGCAACCCGCACTACACGCCGCGCGCCGAAGCGGCGGATTTCCTGGCCGGCGGCAAGCGCGTGCATATCGACACGCTGAACCTGCGGGTGATGCCGGACCAGGCCACGGCGTCCTCGGCGCTGATCGCCGGTGAGATCGACTACCAGCAATACTGCCCCTTCGACATGCTGCCGCGGCTGGAGCGGGCGCGGAACATCAAGCTGATGCCGCTGGGCGGGCTGCACATGTTCCAGGGCAATTTCCGCCTGAATCATGAGGCAGCGCCGTTCAACGACCCCGCCGTGCGCCAGGTGCTGTGGCAGCTGGTGGACCAGGCGGCGATTTTGCAGGCCATCGGCATTCCCAAGCAGTTCCATGTCGATGCCTGCCCCGGCTTCTTCATGTGCGACGGCCCGCTGTACAGCAGCGCCGGCGCCGAGGTGTTCCGCTACAATGTCGCCGAGGCCAGGGCGGCCCTGGCCAAGACCAGCTATGCCGGCCAGCCCGTGGTGATGCTGGAGGTCGCGGGCAGCATCAGCCAGACCGCCTCCGCCGTGCTGGCCCAGGCGCTGAAGCAGGCCGGCTTCACCGTGGACCAGCAGGTGATGGACTGGGGCACGGTGCTGGCCCGCCGCGCCCGCAAGGAAGGCTGGAGCATGTTCAGCGTCTATTCCAACGGCATCGACATGATCTCGCCGCTCAACCACTTCTACGTGGCCAATACCTGCGCCGACTATCCCGGCTGGAGCTGCGATGCCCGCATTCCGCCGCTGTTGACCGCCTTCACCCGCGCGCCGGACCTGGCGGCGCGGCGCGCGGTGACCGAGCAGATCCAGCGCATCGCCTTTGCGCTGACGCCCAGCGTGACCTGGGGGCAGTTCACCATCCCCGCGGCCTACCGCACCGACCTGAAGCGCCTGCCGCAATCCAGCTTCCCGATGTTCTGGGAGGTGGAGAAATGATCTTCCGCCAACTTTTCGAGCCGGTCTCCTGCACCTATACCTACCTGCTGGCCAGCCGGCGCGGTGGCGAGGCGCTGATCATCGACCCCGTGCTGGAGAAGGTGGACCGCTACCTGCAACTGATCCGCGAGCTGGACCTGAAATTGGTCAAGGCGGTGGACACCCACCTGCACGCCGACCACATCACCGGCCTGGGCGCGCTGCGCGACCAGACGCAGTGCATCACCGTGATGGGCGAGCAGAGCGGCGTGGACGTGGTTTCCATGCGCGTCGCCGATGGCGACACGCTGCGGGTGGAGGGCATGGCGCTGGAGGTGATGTACACGCCTGGCCATACCGATGACAGCTACAGCTTCCGCTGGGACAACCGCGTCTTCACCGGCGATACGCTGCTGATCCGCGGCACCGGGCGCTGCGACTTCCAGAACGGCGATGCCCGCGCCGCCTGGGCCAGCCTGCAACGGCTGATGACGCTGCCGGAGGAAACGCTGGTCTTCCCCGCGCATGACTACAAGGGCGACACGGTCTCCACCATCGGCGAGGAGCGGCGCTGGAACCCGCGCCTGCGGGTGAAGGACGCGGGGGAATACGCCGCGCTGATGGCCGGGCTGAACCTGGCCAACCCGAAGATGATGGACGTGGCGGTGCCGGCCAACATGCGCCAGGGCTTGCAGCAGGCGGCGATCAAGGCGCGCGGCTGGGCGCTGGAGGCGGCGGAGCTGATGGTGCTTCAGGGCGGCACGCTGGTGGACCTGCGCGAGGCCGAGGAGCGGCGCCGCCATGGCAGCATCGCCGGCGCGGTGCATGTGCCCTATCCGGAGTTGCGCGACAGCATCGCGCCTGGTGGGCTGCTGCATGAGCTGGCGGTCAGCACCGGCCGCCGCCTGGTGTTCTACTGCGCCTATGGCGAGCGCTCCGCCATGGCGGTGCAGGCGGCGCAGGACCAGGGGCTGGGCGCGGCGTGCCACCTGCATGGTGGCATCGCCGCCTGGAAGCAGGCCGGCGGCGCGACGGCGTAGAGCAATATCCGTTCTGATGGAATCATCAGAACGGATTTCGTGCTCTGCAACCTATTGAAGCTACAGCACGAAATCCGCTCACGCTGATTCAGCGTGAGCGGATAGTGCTGTAGCTGGCCGTGGCAAATCCCAGCGTGGCGCCGCGATCGTCATCCCAGGGCTTGTTCCGGGCATCCAAGGGCCGCATCACATCGGTGGTTGAGGGATCACCGGGTCAAGCCCGGTGATGACGAAGGCGGCACGCGGCCGAGCTTCTTCGCAACCTGCTTGAGCCTGATCTGCTCAGGCGGAACCGCCGGGGCGGTCCAGCCATCTCGCAACCAACCGCTGGAGCATGATCCATCAAGGTGGATCACGCTCCAGCCGGTCCGTTCCTTCAGCTCAGCGCGGGTTCACCCGCACGAAGCGCAGCTGGAAGAAGTTGTCCGCGGTCTGCACCACCTGGGCATTGGCGCGGGCCGCCCACACCACCTGCTGCTGGTGCAGCGGGATCATGCCGGCATCCTCGTGCAGCAGGCGGCTGGCCTGGGTGATCAGCTCCTGCCGCCGGGTGGCGTTCAGCTCCACGCCGATCTGGTCCACCAGCGCGTCGAAGCGCGGGTTGTGGTAGCCGCCATTGTTGAACATGCCGCGGTCGCCGGCGCGGGTGTAGCCCAGGCTGTTCAGGGCGTTGTGCGCGTCGCCGGTCGCCGGCGTCCAGCCCAGCAGGTAGAAGCTGGTGTTGTAGCGCGGCGCATTGATCTCGGCGAAGTAGCGCACCCGGGTCTGCGCGTTCAGCGTGATGCGGATGTTGACCCGCGCCAGCATGTTGACGATGGCGGTGCAGATCGCCTCGTCATTCACGTAGCGGTCGTTCGGGCAGTCCATGGTCACGCCGAAGCCGTTGGGGTAGCCGGCCTCCGCCAGCAGCTTCTTCGCCTCGTCCGGGTTGAACGGGTAGCGCACGTCATCCTGCTCGCGGAAGCCGTTGACGCCGGGGCCGTAGATGAGCCCGGTCGGGCGGGACTGGCCGCGCATGACGGTGCGGCTGATCGCCTGGGTGTCGATGGCGTGGGCGAAGGCGCGGCGGACGCGGACGTCCTGGAAGGGGTTGCGGCCCTTCACGTCGCTCTTCAGCAACTCCGGCCGCAGCTGGTCCATGCCCAGGTAGATGGTGCGGAGCTCCGGCCCCTGGATGATCCGCACGCCCGGCGCATTGCCGATGCGTGTCACGTCCTGCGGCGGCACGGTGTAGACGAAATCGACCTCGCCCGAGAGCAGCGCGGCCACGCGCGTCGCGTCATTGGCGATGATGTTGAGTTCGGCGCGTTCCACATTGTGGACCGGCGTGTCCCACCAGCCGGGGTTGCGTTCCAGCACCGTGCGGCGGTCCGGCTCGCGGCTGACCAGGCGGAAGGGCCCGGTGCCCATGGCGTTGCGGGTGGCGAAGTTTTCCTCACGCGTCGTCAGGTCCGCCGGGCGGACGGCATTGTGCGTCTCGGCCCAGGTCTTGGACATGATCGCCCAGCTGGTGATCTCCTGGGTGAAGATCGGGTTCGGCACCGTGGTCTCGAACTCCACGGTGTGGCTGTCGATCTTCCGGATCTCCTTCACCGCGGCGAAGATGGACGCCATGTTGGAGCCGGGGGCGCGGGTGCGCTGGTAGCTGAACACCACGTCATCGGCGGTGAAGGGCGTGCCGTCCGAGAACTTCACGCCGCGGCGCAGGTGGAAGCGCCAGACGGTGGGGGAGGGGGTCTCCCAGCGCTCCGCCAGGGCGGGCTGCACCACCATGTCCGGCCCACGGCGCACCAGGGGGTCGTAGATGTTGGCGTTGAAGGCCAGCAGGAAGGTTTCCTGCCGGGTATAGGGGTCCATCGAGTTGACGTCGCCGTCATTGGCCCAGCGGAAGGTTTGTGCCTGTGCAGCAAGGGTGGTGCCGCACAGCAAGGCGGCGGCGAGGGCCAAACGACGCATCATGTTCTCCCGAGGTTGCTTCCCCGGGGAGAGGCTACGGAAGAACGATGCCGCCGTAAACGATAACGGCGCCGGGGGGCGAGCCGCAGAATTGAGAACGGGGACCCGAAGGTCCCCGTTCCCTGCTCCGGCCCTGGGGCCCGGTTCAGGCGGCGCGCAGCGCGGTCGGCAGTTCCGCCACGGCGCGGTCGATCAGCTGGGCATCGGCATTGGCGTCCAGCTGCTGGGTGATCACGGCGCGGGCCGCCGCGGTGGCGATCTCGGCCGCGGCGTTGCGCACTTCGGCAATCGCGCCGGCTTCCGCCGAGGCGATGCGGTCCATGGCCATGCGCTCGCGGCGCTTGGCCGCGGCTTCGGCTTCCACGCCGGCGGCCTCGGCCACGCGGACCGCTTCGGCCCGGGCGCGGTCCAGCATCTGCTGGGCTTCGGCCAGCGCCGCGGTGCGGTCGGCTTCCGCCTGGCGCAGCATGGCCTCGGCCTCGGTCCTGAGGCGGGAGGCTTCGGCCAGCTCGGCCTTCACCGCCTCGCCACGTGCATCCAGCGCGCCGGTCAGCTTGGACCAGATGGTCTTGCCCAGCAGCAGGAAGAACAGCACGAAGCTGACGGCTTCCCAGACATGCGGGTCGCTGAGCAGGTGTTCCATCAGGCATGCCCCCGGGCGCTGAGTTCGCGGTCGACCGCCGCATCCACCAGGCCACGGTCGGCCCCGCCGGCGATGCGGGCCACCACGGCCGCCGCGGTATCCGCGGAAACCTGGCGCAGCGCGCCCATGGCGGCACCGCGGGCGGCGGCGATCTGGGCCTCGGCGGCCTCGATCTGCTGCGCCAGCTTGGCGTTCATCGCCTCGGTCTTCACGGCCAGTTCTTCCTGGGCGCGGGCCACGGCGGTGGCAACCTGGGCTTGGGCCTCGGCACGGGCGCGGGCGGTGGCGCTGCGGTGGTCGGCCATGGCGGCATCGGCGCGGTCCTTGGCGGCGCGGGCGGCCTCCAGGTCACCGTCGATGCGGCTGCGCCGGGCTTCCAGCACCTTGGCCACACGCGGCAGCGCGAAGCCGGCCATCAGCACGTACAGCAGGGCGAAGATCGCCAGCAGCCAGAACACCTGGGCGACCAGGTAGGGATCGTCGAAGCGCAGCTGCGGCATGCCGCCGGCGTGCTCTTCGTGCTCGGCCGCAAAGCTCCCCGCCGCCGGCAGCAAGGCCAGCGCGGTGAGGGCGGCGAGCCGGAGGCTCTTGCTCATACCCGTCTCCTGTAAATGCGCGAAAGGGCGCGACACAAGCCGCGCCCCTCGGGCAGAAGAACCAGTGCTACCGGTTCGCGGCCAGGCCGCGAACCGAGCCGCCGAATGGCGGCCGCCGATTGTTCGGCGTAAGCCAAGCGGCCGGATGGCCGCGCCCGGCGCCTGAGGGCGTAAAATCAGGCGAACAGGATGAGGAAGGCGATCAGCAGGGCGAACAGCGCCACGGCTTCCGTCAGGGCGAAGCCCAGGATGCCCAGCGGGAAGACCGCGTCGCGGGCGCCCGGGTTGCGCGCCACGCTGGTGACCAGCGCGGAGAAGATGTTGCCGATGCCGATGCCAACGCCGGCGAGCGCGATAACGGCCAGACCGGCCCCGAGGGCCTTCGCGGCTGCAACTTCCATGACAGTGTCCTTTCGTCGGGATTTGAAGAGGGTGGCGTGCCGAGTTAGTGCAGGTGCACCGCGTCGTGCAGGTAGATGCTGGTCAGGATGGCGAACACATAGGCCTGCAGGAAGGCCACCAGCAGTTCGAACCCGACCAGGATGACGTTGATGGCCAGCGGCAGCACGGCACCGAAGTAGCCGATGACGCCGGCCGAGCCGATCATCACCACGAAGGTGGCGAAGACGATCAGCATGACGTGCCCGGCCACCATGTTGGCGAACAGACGGACGCTCAGGCTGACCGGGCGCGACAGGTAGGAGATGATCTCGATCGGGATGATCAGCGGGGCCAGCAGCTTCGGCGCGCCTTCCGGGAAGAAGTAGCTGAAGAAGTGGGTGCCGTGGATCACCAGGCCGACGATGGTCACCAGCACGAACACCAGGGCGGCCAGCGCGAAGGTGACCGCGATGTGGCTGGTGAAGGTGAAGGCGTAGGGGATCAGGCCCAGCAGGTTGCCGAACAGCACGAACATGAACAGGCAGAACACGAAGGGGAAGAACTTCTTGCCCTCGTCGCCCACCTGGCCGACCACTAGGTCGTGCACGAATTCGTAGCTGGCTTCCGCCAGGGATTGCAGCCGGCCCGGCACCACGGCGCCGCGCGCCATGCCCAGCACCATCAGCGCGGTGATGCAGACGACCGCGGCCACCATGAACAGGGCCGACTGGCTGAACATGTACTGTTCGCCGAATTCACCCAGCACGGGCGCCAGTTGGAACTGGTGCAGTGCGTCGATGGCTTTGCCCTCAGCGGCCACGTGCGGCTCTCCGGTCTGGTTCAGTCTCTGCGGTCATGGCCTGCGCCGGGGAGGGCTGAACATGCGGTACACGTTCAACACGCCGGCGACGGCACCCACGACGAAGAACAGCAGGAAGAGCCAAGGCCAGGTGCCAAGCCAGCGGTCCAGTCCAACACCGACGCCCACGCCGACCGCCAGGGCCGACACAACCTCGATGCCGGCTCGGAAGCCGACCCCCCAGGAACCCGCGGGAAGGCCCTTCTGGCCGTCCGCAGGCTTGTCCAGGCCTCGCTTGGCCCGGGCTTCCTGCAAACGCCGTTCGAAACCGTCGCGCTCGTTCAATACCCTGCTCCCCCGCGGTCACCCGCCGGAAGGCAGGCGGCTCCTAAGGCGGTGATGACGGGGTGTCAATATAGCGCTGATGGTTCCGTGGCCAGGGCGGTGGCAATGGCGGCCACAACGGCGGCCCAATCCCCTGGCGCGGGCTGCCGGAACAGCCTTGCGCTGGCGTACCAGGGGCTGTCGCCGCGGCCCAGCAGCCAGCGCCAATCCGGCGCCTGCGGCAGCATCAGCCAGACCGGCCGGCCCAGCGCGCCCGCCACGTGCGCCACCGAAGTGTCCACCGTCACCACCACGTCGAGTCCCGCCAGCAGGGCCGCGGTTTCCGCGAAGTCGGTGAGGCCCGCGGAATGGTCCGCCACGCCGATCGAGCGGGCCTCCGCCGCGGCCGGGCCGACCTGCAGGCTGACGAAGTCATCCCCGGCCATGCCGGTCAACGCCCGCAGCTCGGCGGCGGGGCAGGACCGGTTGGCGTCGTTGGAATGCAGCGGGTTGCCGGCCCAGGCCAGGCCGATCCGCCGGGCGCCGGCGCGGCGCTTCGGCAGCCTGGCCTCCCAGGCTGCGACTCGGGCAGGGTCCGGGCGCAGATAGCCCTCGGCGGCGGGAATGCTCGCCAGCGTGGTGCCCAGCCGGTGCGGCAGGCTCATCTGGTCCACCCACAGGTCGCATTCCGGCAGCGGGCGGTCGCGCGGCACGGCGCGGGCCACGCCGGGGGCGGCGGCCAGCAGTGGCAGCAGGCGCTTGTCGCAGGCCAGCACCACCCGGGCGCCACGCGCCGCCAGCAGCGCCAGGAAGCGGGCGAACATGACGGCATCGCCCAGGCCCTGCTCGGCCAGCACCAGCAGGGTGCGGTCCTCCAGCGGCTCGCCCTGCCATTCCGGCTGGGGCAGGCGGCGGAATTCCTGCGCGTGGGCGGGGTGGCGCTTGCGCCATTCGTATTCGGCAAAGCCGGCCGGCAGGTCGCCGCCCAGCAGCTGGGCGATGCCCAGGTTCCAATGCGCCTCGGCAAAGTCCGGCTTCAGCGCCAGGGCCTCGCGGCAGGCGGCCATGGCTTCCGGCAGGCGGCCGGTATTGGTCAGCAGGCAGCCCAGGCTGGCATGCGCCTCCGCCAGCCGCGGGTCGGCGGCCAGGGCGGCGCGGCAATGCTGCTCGGCCGCCGTGGGGTTGCCCAGCGCCAGCTCGGCATTGCCCAGGTTCAGCAGCGCCTGGGCGTGGCGCGGTGCCAGTGCGGCGGCGCGGCCCAGCGCGGCGGCGGCCTCGGCCAGCTTGCCCAACTGCTTCAGCGCGGTGCCGCGCAGGAAATGCGCCTCCGCCAGGTCCGGGGCCAGGTCCAGCGCGGTGTCGGCGGCGCGCACCGCCGCTTCCGGCTGGCTGCCGCCCAGCAAGGCGGCGCCCAGCGCGGCATGGGCGCTGGCGTCGAAGGGGGCGATCCGCGTGGCCTCATGGCACAGCGCCACCGTGGCGCCGTAGTCGCCGCTGTCGGCCCGCGCCTTGGCCAGGTTCAGCACTGCGCCCAGCAGGGTGCCGTCGCGTTCCAGCGCCTGCTGCCAGGCGGCGATGGCGCCGGGCTTGTCGCGCTGCTGCCACAGGGCATTGCCCAGGGCGAAGCGGGTTTCCGCGTGGTCGGGCCGGGCCTGGGCGGCGCGGGACAGCAGGCTGGTCGCCTCCGCCAGCCGGCCACCCTGCAACGCCAGCATGCCGTAGAGGTAGAGCGCCTGGCCCTGCATCGGGTCGGCGGCGAGGATCGCGCGATAGGCCGCCTCGGCCTCGGCGATGCGGCCGGCCTCGTGGTCGGCCAGGGCGGCCATCAGGCCATCGGGCAGGTGGGCAGCGTCCGGCGAGGTATCTAGAGGCATGGTTGCTACCCTGCCCCCGTGCTGGTTAATCCTCCGCTTAAGCCTCTGCGAAGGCGCCGGATTGCTGCCGCCACAGCCGGGCATAGACGCCGTTCTGCGCCAGCAGCCCGTCATGCGTGCCCTGTTCCACGATGTGGCCATGCTCCATCACCACCAGCCGGTCCATCCGGGCGATGGTGGAGAGCCGGTGGGCGATGGCGATGACGGTCTTGCCGGCCATCAGTTCTGCGAGTTGCTCCTGGATGGCGGCCTCGACCTCCGAATCCAGCGCCGAAGTCGCCTCGTCCAGCACCAAAATCGGCGCGTCCTTCAGCAGCACCCGGGCAATGGCGATGCGCTGGCGCTGGCCGCCCGAAAGCTTCACGCCACGTTCACCGACATGGGCGTCGTAGCCGGTGCGGCCACGCCAGTCGGCCAGGTCATCGATGAAGGCGGCGGCATGGGCGCGGGCGGCGGCGGCTGCCACCATCTCGGCCGAGGCATCCGGCCGGCCGTAGCGGATGTTGTCGCGGATGCTCCGGTGCAGCAGCGCGGTGTCCTGCGTCACCACGCCGATGGCGGCGCGCAGGCTTTCCAGCGTCACGCCGCCGATATCCTGGCCATCCACGGTGATCCGCCCGTCCTCCGGCTGGAAGAAGCCCAGCAGCAGGTTCACCAGGGTGGACTTGCCGGCGCCGGAATGGCCGACCAGGCCCACCCGCTCGCCCGGCTTGATCGCCAGGTTCAGCCCGCGCAGCACGCCGACGTCCCGGCCATAGCCGAAGGTGACGTTGTCGAACCGGATCTCGCCATGCGGGGCGGCCAGCGGCACGGCACCGGGCGGGTCCGGCGCGGTCGGCGGCACCGCGATGCTGCCCATGGCTTCCTGCACCACGCCGATATTCTCGAAGATGGCGGTGACGTTGAACGCCACCCAGCCGGAGATGTTGGCCAGTTGCCAGGCCAGCGGCAGCGCCGTGGCCACCGCCGCCAGGCTGATGGCGTCATGCCGCCACAGCCACACCCCGGTGGTGGCGGTGGTCACCAGCAGCAGCGCGTTCAGGCCCGAAAGCAGCGCGCCGTTCAGCGTCACCAGCCGCATCTGCGCCTGGAAGGCGGCGTTCAGCCCCAGCAGCCCGTCGCGGGCGAAGGCGTCTTCCTGGCTGGCACGGGCGAAGAGTTTCACGGTTTGGATGTTGGTGTAGCTGTCGACGATGCGGCCGGTGAGCTGGCTGCGCTGTTCGCTGGCGCGGCGGCTGCGGTCCCGCATGCGCGGCACCAGCCAGCGCAGCCAGGCGGCGTAGAAGCCGAACCACACCACGATAGGCGCCGCCAGCCGCCAATCCGCGCTGGCCAGCAGGCCAATGGCGGCACCGCCATAGACCACAATGTACCAGACCGCGTTGACCACCTGGACCACGCTTTCCCGCAGGGCAGGGCCGGCCTGCATCACCCGGTTGGCGATGCGGCCGGAGAAATCCTCCTGGAAGAAGGGCAGGCCCTGGCGGATGACATGCCAATGGCTCTGCCAGCGGATCATGCTGGTGAAGGCCGGGTTCACCCCCTGGTTCAGCACCAGGTTCTGCGCGGTGATCGCCAGCGGCCGGGCCAGGATTATCAGGCCCATGGTCACCAGCGCCGGCCAGGCCTCGGCCCACAGCGTCTCCGGCCGCTGCTGCCCCAGCAGCGCCACCAGCCGCCCGATCATGGCGGGAATGGCGGCATCCGCCAGCGCCACCAGGGCGCCGAGCACGACCATGGCCACCACCAGGCCGCGCGCCTGGGCCAGGAAGTGCCAATAGAACCCCAGCAGCGTCCGTGGCGGCGGCGCCTGCGGCACCGGCCGGCCGAGCAGCCGCGCGGCTGCCTCCCCGGGCGGGGCGACGGGGTTGAGGAAACGCTCGATGAAGCGGACCAGCATTGCGGCAGAACGCGCCAGCCCCGCCCCGGCGTCAACCCGGGTTGCGGCCGGCGCGCCGATCACGATCTACTCCGCCGGCCCCAGCGCGGTGTCCAGCACCGCCTCCAGCATTGCCGCCGGCGGCAGCGGCCCCAGCATGGCCGGGCGGATGCGGCCTTCCAGGCACAACCAGGCGAAGCCGTGCAGCGCCGACCACATGGCGATGGTGCGGGCCTTCACCACCGCCTCCGCCGCGCCGGGCAGGGCGGCGGCGACGGTGGCCTGCAACCCCGCGAAGGCAGCTTCCGCCCCCGGGGGCGCTGGGCCCTGGAACATCAGCCGGAACAGCGCCGGGCGTTCCGTGGCGAAGCCGATATAGGCCCGCGCCGCCACCCGCAGCCGTGCCGCCGGCGCGGCGGCCTTCGGCCCGCTGCCTTGCCAGGCCGCCAGCCAGGCCTCCGCCAGCCGGGCGAAGCCGGCATTGGCCACCGCGGCCAGCAGCGCGTCTCGGTTGGCGAAGTGCCGGTACGGCGCGGCGTGGGAAACCCCCAGCCCCTGGGCCAATTCGCGCAGGGAAAGCGTGGCATGGCCGCCGGCCTCCACCGCCCGCAGGGCAGCGTCGAGCAGCGCGGCGCGCAGGTCGCCATGGTGGTAGGGTCGGGCCATGGCCTCATGTTGACATTGCCAACTCCGCCTCGCAATGATGCAGGTGAAACCGTTGTGAATCCTGCCATGCCCCGCCTGCTGCTGCCCGCCCTGCTGATGTTGCTGGCGGCCCTGGGTGCCGCGCCGGGGCGGGCCGCGGTCGGCTTCCAGCTGGCCGTCGTGGCCGACCCGGAGGGCGCGCCGATTGAGCTGGCGATCTGGTACCCCACGGATGCCACGCCCTCGCCGCAGCGCTTCGGCCCCTATGTGATGCCGGTGGCGCCGGATGCGCCGCTGCGTGGTTCCGGCCTGCCGCTGGTGCTGATCAGCCATGGCAGCGGCGGCAGCCTGAGCAATCACCACGACACCGCCCAGGCCCTGGCCGAGGCCGGCTTCGTCGCCGCCGCGCTGACCCATCCGGGCGACAGCACCGACGACCCCTCGCTTTCCGGCACCGCCCGGGGCTTCATCCTGCGGCCGCGACAATACCACCTGGCGCTGGACTGGCTGCTGGGCGCCTGGGCCGAGCGCGGCAAGGTGGATGCCGGCCGCATCGGCGGCTTCGGCTTCTCCGCCGGCGGCTTCACCGTGCTGGTGGCGGCCGGCGGCGTGCCGGACCTGCGGCGGGTTGCGCTGCACTGCACCGTGCAGCCGGGCGACAACAGCTGCCGCCTGGGCCGCCCCGGAGACCGGCTGCCGCAGGGGCCGATCGCCTGGACGCATGACCGCCGGCTGCGCGCGCTGGTGCTGGCGGCGCCGGCATTCGGCTACGTGTTCGTGCCCAATGGCCTGGCCAGCCTGGACATGCCGGTGCAGCTGTGGCGCGGCCGGCAGGACGAGGTGCTGATGCACCCCTGGCACGCCGAGCAGGTGCGCTACGCCCTGCCCAACCCACCGCTGCACGCCGAGATCCCCCTCGCCGGCCACTACGCCTTCCTGGCGCCCTGCCCACCGGCCATGCTGGCGGCGGTGCCGGAAATCTGCATCGACCCGCCGGGGCTGGACCGCGCGGCGATGCACCGCGAGTTCAACGCCGTGGTGACGCGGTTCTTTTCGGAGAAGCTGCGCTGACGGCTGGCTGCCGCAGGCTCATGCCGGCGCCGGCCCCTCCGCCAGTTCCACCGCCCGGCTGAGGTCCACGCTGAGCAGGCGGGAGACGCCGCGTTCCTGCATGGTCACGCCGTACAGCCGATGCATCCGCGCCATGGTCAGCGGATGGTGGGTGATGATCAGGAAGCGCGTGCCGCCTTCCAGCGCCATGTGGTCCAGCAGGTCGCACAGCCGCTCCACATTGGCGTCGTCCAGCGGCGCATCCACCTCGTCCAGCACGCAGACGGGGGCCGGCTGGCAGCGGAACACCGCGAAAATGAGCGACAGCGCCGTCAGCGCCTGCTCGCCGCCGCTCAGCAGCGACAGCGCCGAAAGCTTCTTGCCCGGCGGCTCCGCGAAGATCTCCAAGCCCGCCTCCAGCGGGTCATCGCTGCCCACCAGCGCCAGGTGCGCCCGCCCGCCGCCGAACAGCCGGCCGAACAGGCCGCGGAACTCATGGTCCACCCGGTTGAAGACCTCTCGGAGTCGCTCCCGGCCCTCGCGGTTCAGGTTGCCGATGGACCCCCGCAGCTTGGCGATGGCGGTGGTGATCTCGTCGCGTTCGCCGGTGATGCCGCCGATGCGGGCTTCCAGCTCCTCCAGCTCGGCCTCGGCGCGCAGGTTGACCGGGCCCATCTCCTCGCGCTCGCGCGCCAGGCGTTCCACCTTGCGGCGGGCGCGATCCTCGGCGGCGTCGGAGTATTCCTCCGGCGGCGGCAGCTCGGCGTTTTCGCCCAGGCGCTCGACCACGCGCTCCTCCACCGCCTCGGCGGCGGCCTCGGCCTGCTCGGTGGCGGCCTGGGCGCGCAGCTGGGCTTCGCGGGCGGCGGCAAAGCTGGCATCGGCGCCGCGCCGGGCCTCGATGCCCTGGCGCAGCGCGGCTTCTGCCTCGGCCAGGGCGGCGGCGGCAGCGGCGTGGG
>CAILMF010000024.1 GCA_903835235.1 uncultured Rhodospirillales bacterium | reverse complement strand
GTTGCCGACACCGCTCAAACCGCCCGCGGTCAAGGTCAGGTTCTCCAGCGTCAGGCCCAGCGTGTAGCTGATGCTGGCCTTGACCATGTCGGTGCCCTGGCTGGCGAGTTCGGTCACCACGTCGCCGGCCTCGTTCACCACGTAGGTGTCGTCGCCGAGACCACCCACCATGGTGTCGGCGCCGATGCCACCGTCCAGGCTGTCATTGCCATTGCCGCCGACCAGACTGTCGCCGCCGCCGTTGCCGAGCAGCGTGTCGTGGCCATCATTGCCGAACAGCCCGTCCACCGCCGCGGTGCCGGCGATGTTGTTGTCCAGCGCGTTGCCGCTGCCGACCAGCCCGATGCTGCCGGTCAGCAGCAGGTTCTCGACATCGGCGCCCAGCGTGAAGCTGAGCGACGACTTCACCAGGTCGATGCCACCGTCGAAATCCTCGCGCACCACGTCGCCGAGGTCGTCCACCAGATAGGTATCATCGCCGCTGCCGCCCAGCATGCTGTCGGCGCCGGTGCCGCCGATGATGCTGTCGTTGCCGTCATGGCCATAGATGGTGTCGTTGCGGTTGCCGCCGTTCAGCGTGTCGTCGCCGATGGAGCCGTGCAGCACGTTGGCCAGCGCGTTGCCCGTGCCCACCAGCCCGACCCCTCCGAGCAGGGCCAGCGTCTCGAGGTTGGCGCCGAGCGTCCAGTTCAGCCTGGCATAGACCGTGTCCGTGCCCTGGTTGGCGGCTTCGGAGATCACATCGCCGGCGTTGTCCACGAAGTAGCGGTCGTTGCCCGCGCCGCCCACCAGGCTGTCGACGCCGCCGCCGCCGTCCAGGCTGTCGTCGCCGGTGCCGCCCGTGATGGTATTGGCCAGCGCATTGCCGGTGCCGGACCAGGCGCCGATGCCGGTGAACAGCATCATCTCGACATTGTCGCCGAGGGTGTAGTCCACGCTGGCGGCGATCACGTCAATGCCGCCACCCGCGGCTTCCACCACCACGTCGCCGCTGTCGGTCACGATGTAGCGGTCGGCGCCCTCGCCGCCCTCCAGCGTATCGTCGCCAGCCCCGCCGGCCAGGGTATCGGCGCCACTGCCGCCGAAGATGCTGTTGGCCTGCGCATTGCCGGTGCCCGCCCAGCCAACGGCGCCGCCCAGGAAGCGCAGGTTCTCCACGTTGTCGGCCAGCACCCAGTTGACCGTGGTGCCGATCTCGTCGGTGCCGCCCTCGGCCTGTTCCAGCACCACGTCGCCGGCGGCGTCCACGCCGTAGGTATCGTTGCCGGCGCCGCCGACCAGGCTGTCATTGCCGCCGTCGCCCTGCAGCAGGTCGTCGCCGCTGCCGCCCAGCAAGGTGTCGTTGCCGCCGGCGCCGGCCAGCGTGTTGCCGAGGTCATTGCCCTGGATGAGGTTGGCGTCGGCGCCGCCGCGGCCGTTGCGCGCGGTGCCCTGCAACACCAGTTGCTCGATCCCGAGCGCGGCGGCCAGGTCGAAGTCCACGCTGGCCAGCACGGTGTCCTGGCCGAAGCTTTCGCCCACCACGTCCGAACTGTCCTGCACCAGGTACAGGTCGTCGCCGGCGCCGCCTTCCAGCAGGTCGGCGCCGCCGCCGCCGGACAAGGTGTCGTTGCCGTCGTAGCCGCTCAGGTAGTCGTCGCCTTCGCCGCCGACCATCGAGTCATTGCCGTCGTAGCCGGCCAGGTAGTCGGCGCCGTTGCCGCCCTCGATGCTGTTGTCGCCGTCGGTGCCGCCCAGGCTGTCGGCGCCGCTGCCGCCGCGCATATCCTCGAAGCCGATCAGGAAGTCGCCGGCTGCCTCGCCATAGGCGAAGACGAACGCGCGGAGGTCCACCAGTACGCCGGTCACGTCGCTGGAGTAGTCGGCCATGTCGCGGCCGTCGCCGGCACTGATATAGTCACCGCCGGCATTGCCCGAGAGGGTGTCGTTATAGGCGCTGCCATAGATCGTGTCGTCGCCGCCGCGGCCCGACAGCAGCATCGGGTTCAGTGCCTGCAGGTAGTCGGCGCTGTCGGTGCCCCACACCGCCTCAACATTGGCCAGGTAGAAGCTGTTGCCGCCGAGCACGAAGCTGCCGCTGGTGAAGTTCAGGCTGGCGCCGGCGCCATCCAACACCACGGTGTCGAAGCCGTTGCCGCCATCCACCCACCAGTCGCCGGTGTTGGTGTGGAGCCAGTCGTCGCCGTCCTCGCCCTGCAGGATGTCGATGCCACCACGACCGACCAGCGTATCGTTGCCGCCGCCGCCGCGCAGGTCGTTGCCGCCGTTGCTGCCATACAGCGCGTCGTTGTAGTTGGAGCCGTAGACATCCTCGATGCTGGTCAGGCCGTCCACGCCCATGGGCCCGCCGGTGACCTTGCCGAGCGAGAGGTCGACGGTAAGCCCGACGGTGCTGTCGGCATAGGAGACCGCGTCGTACCCGGCGCCACCATCCATGGTGTCGTCGCCGGTGCCGCCCCGCAGCGTATCCTGGCCGTCGCCGCCGGTCAGGACGTCGTGGCCCTCTCCGCCGACCAGGCTGTTGTCGCCGGCGTTGCCGGTCAGCGTGTCGTTGCCGCTGCCGCCTTCCACGCCTTCGATGCTGCCATAGAGGTCGCCCACCGACTGGCCGCCGCGCGCGCCGGTGCCCATGTCCACCAGAACCGGCGTGGCGCCGACATAGCTGGCCATGTCGAAGCCATCGCCGCCGTTCAGCGTGTCATAGCCGTCGCCGCCCAGCAGCGTGTCGTTGCCGCCCTGGCCGTCCAGCATGTCGTTGCCGGCGTAGCCGCCCAGCAGGTCGTTGCCGTCGCCGCCCTGCACCCCGTTGTCGCCATCGTCGGCGTTGAGGATGTCGGCGAAGTTGGTCCCGACCAGGTTCTCGATGCTGATGTAGGTATCGTCAAACGTGGCGCCGGTCTGCTTGCCGGCCATCAGGTCCAGCTGGATGGCGTTGCCGGAGTTGATGTAGCTGACCGTGTCGATGCCGCTGCCGCCATTGACGTAGTCGGGGCTGTCGCTGGCCAGGATGAGGTCGTTGCCGCTGCCGCCATCGGCGGTGCCGCCACCTGGGCCGAGGTCGAGCGTGTCGTTGCCTTCCAGGCCGTACAGCGTGTCGTTGCCGGCGCCGCCGACCAGCAGGTTGTTGGCCTGGTTGCCGGTCAGCTCGTCGTTGCCGCTGCCGCCGAGCGCGTTCTCGATCAGGCTGCTGGTGTCGCCATTGTACAGCAGCGCGTTGTAGACTTGGCCCTGGGCATAGACCGCGTGGCCGTCGGGGCCCGCGCCGAGGTAGGCGGCCTGAAAAGCGCTGCCGTCGGCCACGTCGGACCACAGGCCCGGCAGCAAATCCACCCGCAGGTTTGTGGTGTAGTTGCTGAAGTCATAGGTGTCGGTGCCGCCGCCGTCCCAGATGGTGCGGAAAATTACGTTGCTGTTGGTGCCGGCGCCATTGCTCGGTACGCCCTGGCCGACGCCATCGATGAAGGTCTCGCCGGTGGTGGTGCTGAACGAATAGACGGTGTTGCCTGACTGGTAGCCGTACCAGGCGCCGCCGTAGATCGCCTGGATCGCGGCGATATCGTACATCATGAAGGTCTGCGGAAAATTGCCCTCGGCCGTGTCGTAGCCTTCGTCGAGGACCTCGCCAGGGAAATCGAGGTAGGTCATCGTGGTGAACTCGATGCCGTTGCGGTCGGACGGGATCGCCGGAGCCTCGTGGCCATGCTTCAGCCCCATCATATGGCCGATTTCATGGAAGAAGGTCTGGTAGGCGTAGGTTCCCAGCACTGGATTGTTATAGGAATAATTATTGAACCAGCCATCGCCGTTGTCGGCCGAATCGGGGAAGTTGCCATAGGCGGTCCACTGCACGCCGGGCGTATTTGGGTCGGCGTCGGGCTTTTCCGGTGCGGTGGTCACCGCCAGGCGCAGGTCGGCGCTGCCAGGGGTGGCGGTGTTGCGGGTGAAACTCAGCAGGCTGAAGCTGTAGAGATTGTCGAAGGCGGCCTGCGCGGCGGCGATCTGCGTCGCGTTCAGCGCCACGAAGCCGCTGCGCTCGGTGCTGTCGCTGCCGTATTGGGTGGAGAGCGTGGGCGCGCTCCAGCTCAGCGAGTTGGTGTTCCAGGCCCAGCCCTCGATCAGGCCGTCGACGTAGGAATTGCCGGTACTGGCGGCGGCACGTTTGCTGGCGGGCATGGGGGGCATCCTCGAGCATGGAGCTGAAGCACGGCAGAGATTGCATTACGGACATGTTTGGTTCCAACGAAATTTCAACTATTGGTTGGATGACACACCACTCGGGGGCCGCATGCCCATCGTCGTCCGTCGCATCCCGGACCGCATGGCCGCGCTGGGCGCCGCGGCGCGCTACCTGGCCGGGCGCCAGCCTTTCGCCAGCTTCACCGCCGGCAGCTTCATCGGCACGCTGGCCGGCCAGGTCGGGCGCGGCCATTGCCTGTTCGCACTGGATGGGCTGGCGGTCCGCGGCTACCTCGGCTGGGCCCTGCTGGATACGGCCGAGGCGGAGCGCTTCGCCCGGACCGGCGCCCCGCCACCCGACGCAGCCTGCCGCGGCCGCGACGTGGTCTGGCTGCTGACCGCCGCGACCGACAGTGCCTTGGCGCTGAAGGCGCTGCTGGCGGCCGGCCGGGCGGAGTATCCTGGGCTCAGGGTGATGGGAACGCGCCACAAGCCAGGCGGCAGGCGGGTGGTTTTCAGCCAGCACATCCCGCGGCGCAGCAGCGCCTGACCTGGCCATCGCCACGGCACCCCGCCCGTCCACCGGCCCGTCCACCGGCCAGGACCGGATGGCCGTGACGCCCGGTGCCACCACGTCCACATCCACCACTGCCTGGATTGCCGCTGAGACCCCGCGCTGGCGACCGCAACACCGATATTGTGTTGCTGCACGCCCGGCCCTGCACCACGAAGAATGCCGCCCGTGTCACCGGCTCCTTCGGCACACTGCCAAGGGCCGCGTCCCTGGCCCTTACGTCTCCCTTACACCGCGATGCCGAGATCCTGATCGCGCCCTTATCGAGATCGGCAGTAGCGCTGCCTCCCCGGAACGACGCTTCGTGGAGACGCGCATGTTGGATCTTGTCCTGCTCATTCTGGGCCTGGGGCTCTTCGCCCTGCTGGCCGGCTACGCCCTGGCCTGCGAACGGGTGTAGCGGCGATGCTCGAACTCATGCTCGGCGGCGCGGTGGCGCTCGCACTGCTCGGCTACCTGCTGTTCGCACTGCTGCGGCCGGAGGCGCTGTGACATGACGCTGCTCGGCTGGACAGCCATCGGCCTGGTGCTCGCGGCCATCGTCGCCGCCGCGGTGCCTCTCGGCGGCTTCATCGCTCGCCTTGCCGCGGGCCAGCGAACCCTGCTGCATCCGGTGCTCGGCCCGGTGGAGCGCGGACTTTACGCGCTTGGTGGCATCAATCCTTCGCAAGGCCAGGGCTGGCGTGGCTATGCGCTGGCCATGCTCGCCTTCAACGCCGCGGGCTTCGCACTGCTCTACGCCATTCTGCGCTGCCAGGACCTGCTGCCGCTGAACCCGCAGGGCTTCGCCGGCATGTCCCCCTACCTGGCGTTCAACACGGCCATCAGCTTCGTCACCAACACCAATTGGCAGGCCTATAGCGGCGAGGCGGCGGCCAGCTACCTCAGCCAGATGGCCGGGCTGACGGTGCAGAACTTCGTCTCCGCCGCCACCGGCATGGCCATGGCGCTGGCGGTAACGCGGGCCTTCCTCGCGGGCGGGCTGCACAGCCTGGGCAATTTCTGGGCCGACCTGGTGCGCATGACCCTCTATGTGCTGCTGCCGCTGGCAGTGGTGCTTGGACTGGTCTTCGTCGCGCTCGGCGTGCCGCAGACGCTGGGCGAGTACATCACCGCGACGACGCTGGAAGGCGCCGCGCAGACCATTCCGCTCGGCCCGGCGGCATTCCAGGTTGCGATCAAGCACCTGGGCACCAATGGCGGCGGGTTCTTCGGCGTCAACTCGCTGCACCCCTTCGAGGGGCCGAGCGCGCTGGCCACCGCATTGCAGATTTGGGCACAGAACGTCATCCCCTTCGCGCTGTGCCTGACCTTCGGCGTCATGGTCGGCAACCGACGCCAGGGCTGGGTGCTGCTCGGCGTCATGCTCGGCTTCGTGCTGGCCGGCACCTGGGCGGTCTACGCGGCCGAGACCGCCGGCAACCCGCTGCACCTGGCCATGGGCGTCGATGCCGCGCAGGGCAACATGGAAGGCAAGGACCTGCGCTTCGGCCAGGCCCTGGTGGCGCTGTTCACCGCCACCACCACGGGGGCTTCCTGTGGCGCGGTGAATGCGATGTTCGACAGCTTCACCCCGCTCGGCGGTCTGGTGCCGCTGTTCCTGATCCAGTTGGGCGAGGTGCTGCCCGGCGGCGTCGGCTCGGGCCTTTATGGCATGCTGGTCTTCGCGCTGCTGGCGGTGTTCGTCGCGGGGCTGATGGTCGGGCGCACGCCGGAGTTCCTGGGCAAGAAGGTGCAGGCGCGCGAGGTGAAGCTGGCGATGCTGGCGGTGCTGGTGCTGCCGGCGGTCATCCTCGGCTTCACCGCGGTGAGCATGGTGCTGGAGCGCGCCGTCTCCTCGCTGGCCAACGCCGGCCCGCACGGGCTGAGCGAGATGCTGTATGCCTTCAGTTCGGCCGCCGGCAACAACGGCTCGGCCTTCGGCGGGCTCACCGCGGACACGCCCTGGTTCAACACCACGCTCGGCATCGCCATGCTGCTGGGCCGCTTCGCCTATGTGGTGCCGGTGCTGGCCATCGCCGGCTCGCTCGGCGCCAAGCCGAAGGTGCCCGCCAGTGCCGGCACCTTCCCCACCGACACGTTGCTGTTCGCCGGCCTTCTGGCGGGCGTCATCCTGATCCTCGGCGGACTCCAATTCCTGCCCGCCCTCGCGCTTGGGCCATTGGCCGAGCATTTCTCGCTGCTTGCCGGCAAGACCTTCTGAGGGACACGCCATGCTTGAACATTCCATGCCCCCGCAGGGCGAGGCGCGTCGCGCCCTGGTTCCTTCGCTGCTTGACCCGGCAATCCTCTCCCGCGCGGTGCCGGCAGCGATCCGCAAGTTGAATCCGCTGACCCTGGTGCGGAACCCGGTGATCTTCACCACCGAGGTGGTCTCCGCCCTCGTCACCGCGCTGGCGGTGCAGGCGGCGGTGCAGGGCGGCGCCTGGGGCTTCCCCGCGGGCATCGCGGCCTGGCTCTGGCTGACGGTGCTCTTCGCCACCTTTGCCGAGGCAGTGGCGGAGGGCCGTGGCCGCGCCCGGGCCGAATCCCTGCGCCGCGCCCGCACCGAGACCGCGGCAAAGCTGCTGCTGCGCGGCGATGACCGGACGCTCTGGCAACCCCGCGCGGCGACCGAGCTGCGGGTGGGCGACCTGGTACTGGTCGAGGCCGGCGACCTGGTCCCCTCGGATGGCGAGGTGATCGAGGGTATCGCCAGCGTCAACGAGGCGGCGGTGACCGGGGAGAGCGCGCCGGTGATCCGCGAGAGCGGCGGCGACCGCAGCGCGGTGACCGGCGGCACGCTGGTGGTCTCCGACTGGCTGGTGGTACGCATCACCGCCGCCCCCGGCAGCACCTTCCTCGACCGCATGATCTCGTTGGTCGAAGGCGCCTCGCGGCAGAAGACGCCGAACGAGATCGCGCTCGACATCCTGCTCGCGGGCATGACGATCATCTTCCTGATCGCGGTCGTCACGCTGGTGGGGCTGGCCAGCTGGAACGGCCAGCCGCCGAGCGTCACGGTGCTGGCGGCGCTGCTCATCACGCTCATTCCCACCACCATCGGCGGCCTGCTCTCGGCCATCGGCATCGCCGGCATGGACCGCCTGGTGCGCTTCAACGTCATGGCCACCTCCGGCCGCGCGGTGGAGGCGGCCGGCGACGTGGACGTGCTGCTGCTGGACAAGACCGGCACCATCACCTTCGGCAATCGCGCCTGCGCCGGCTTCCATGCCGCGCCGGGCGTGACCGAATACGCGCTGGCGCAGGCCGCGGTCTTCGCCTCGCTGGCGGATGAAACGCCGGAGGGCCGCTCGATCCTGGCCTTTGCCCGCGAACGGCATGCGCTGGTGGCGCCTGCCCTGCCCGAGGCGGCCCAGGTGGTGCCCTTCACCGCGCAGACGCGCATCTCGGGCCTGGATCTCGATGGCACGCGCTATCGCAAGGGCGCGGTGGACAGCCTGGTGAAGGCCGAAGGCACGACGCTGCCGCCCGAATTGGCGCAAGCGGTGGACCGCATCGCCCGGCAGGGTGCGACGCCGCTGGCGGTCGCGAAGGATGGCGTCCTGCTCGGCGCGATCGAGCTGAAGGACATCGTCAAGCCCGGCATTCGCGAACGCTTCGCCAGTCTGCGCCAGATGGGCATCCGCACCATCATGGTAACCGGCGACAACCGCCTGACCGCTGCCGCCATCGCTGCGGAGGCAGGGGTGGACGACTTCCTCGCCGAGGCCACGCCCGAGGACAAGCTGCGCACCATCCGCGCTGCCCAGGCCGAAGGGCGACTGGTGGCGATGTGCGGCGACGGCACCAACGACGCCCCGGCGCTGGCGCAGGCCGACGTTGGCATGGCGATGCAGACCGGCACCCAGGCGGCGCGCGAGGCCGGCAACATGGTCGACCTCGACAGCGACCCGACCAAGCTGATCGAGGTGGTGGAAATCGGCAAGCAGCTGCTCATCACCCGTGGCGCGCTGACCACCTTCAGCATCGCCAATGACGTGGCCAAGTACTTCGCCATCCTCCCCGCCATCTTCGTGGCGAGCTATCCGGAATTGCAGGCGCTGAACGTGATGCACCTGGCCAGCCCGGAAAGCGCCATCATGTCGGCGGTGATCTTCAACGCGCTGATCATCGTGGCGCTGGTGCCGCTGGCGCTGCGCGGCGTGGGCTATGCGCCGATGGGTGCCGCGGCGCTGCTGCGGCGCAACCTGCTGGTCTACGGCCTGGGCGGCCTGGTCGCGCCGTTCATCGGCATCAAGCTCATCGACCTCATCCTCACCTTGATCGGAGCCGTGTGATGGCCCTGCTGCGTTCCGCGCTGGCGATGATGCTCGCGCTTACCCTGCTGCTCGGCCTTGCCATGCCGCTTGCCGTCACCGGCATTGCGCAGCTGGCCTTGCCGTACCGGGCCAATGGCAGCCTGGTCGAGCGCGACGGCAAGGTCGTCGGCTCCGCCCTGCTGGGCCAGGCTTTCACCGAAGCGCGCTATTTCCAGGGCCGCCCCTCGGCCACCACCGAGGCCGACCCGGACAATGAGGGCAAGACCCGCAGCGCGCCCTACAATGGCGCCGCCTCGGCCGCGTCCCAGCAGGGCCCGACCAGCATCGCCCTGCGCGACGCCATCGCCGAGCGGCTCGCCGCCGCCGGCCCGCTGCCGGTGCCCGCGGACGTGGTCACCGCCTCGGGCTCCGGACTGGACCCGCACATCTCGCCCGAAAATGCCGCCCGCCAGGTGGCGCGGGTCGCCGCCGCCCGGAACCTGCCCCAGGCGCGGGTGGCCGCGCTGCTGGCGGAGCATACCCAGGGCCGCGAGCTCGGTCTGCTGGGTGAGCCGCGGGTGAACGTGCTGAAACTCAACCTGGCCCTGGACACCATGCGGTAGCCTGCCGCCATGCCCGCCGAGGAACCCGCCCGCCCCAACCCCGATGCCCTGCTTGCCCTGGCAGCGCGGGAGGGACGCGGGCGGCTGAAGGTCTTCCTCGGCGCCGCGCCCGGCGTGGGCAAGACATACGAGATGCTGGTCCAGGCCCGCCGCCGTCGGCTCGGCGGTGCCGATGTGGTCGTCGGCCTGGTCGAGACCCATGGCCGCGCCGATACCCAGGCGCAGCTCGGTGAGCTTGAGGTGCTGCCGCTGCAACGGCTGGACTACCGCGGACAGGTGCTGACGGAGTTCGATCTCGACGCCGCGCTGGCCCGCCAGCCGCAAATCCTGCTGCTGGATGAGCTGGCGCACAGCAATGTTCCCGGCAGCCGCCACCCCAAGCGATGGCAGGATGTCGAGGAACTGCGCGCCGCCGGCATCGAGGTATGGACCGCCCTGAACGTGCAGCACCTGGAAGGGCTGGGCGAAGCGGTGGCGCGGATCACCGGCGTGCGCGTGGCGGAGACCGTGCCCGACCAAGTGCTGGCCGGCGCCGATGCGGTGGAACTGGTCGACATTCCACCCGCCGACCTGCTGGAGCGGTTGCGCCAGGGCAGGGTCTACCGGCCGGAGCAGGCGTCGCGCGCCCTGAAGGGCTTCTTCCGCGAGGGCAACCTGGCCGCCCTGCGCGAGTTGGCGCTGCGCCGCACCGCCGATCGGGTGGATGCCGATGTCACCGGCTACATGCGCGCCAATGCCATCGCCGGACCCTGGCCCTCGGGGGACCGGGTGCTGGCCCTGGTCGGCACCGACGCCGCCGCCGAGAGCGTGGTGCGCCACGCCCGGCGGATCGCCGATATGCTGCGCGGCTCGCTTGTGGTGCTGCATGTGGAAACGCCGGGCGCGCTCGCCGGGCATGAGCCTGCCGCCGCGCTCAGCCTGGCGGAAGCCCTGGGGGCCGAGGTGGAGACCATGGTGGCGAGCGACCTGCCGCAGGCCATCCTTGCGGCGGCGCAGGGGCGCAACGCCACGCATCTGGTGCTGGGGCGTGGCCGGCCGGCATGGTGGCGGCGGCTCAGCGGACGCACGCTGTCCGCGACCCTGCTGCGCCAGGGTGGGGCATTCACCCTGCATGTGGTGCCGGATGCGGTCGGCCAGGCCAGGAATGCGGCGCGGCAACCGGGATTCCCCCGCTGGCTGCCCTGGCTGGCGGTGCCGGCCTGCGTCGGTGCCGCCACCGCCGTGGGGCTGGCGTTGGACCCCTTGGTCTCCGAAGGCGCGCTGGGCATGGTCTACCTGGCGGCGGTGGTCGCCATCGCGGTGCTGGCCGGGCCGCTGAGCGCCGCGCTCGGCGCCTTCTTCTGCTTCATCAGCTGGAACTACCTGTTCCTGCCGCCGCGCTATGAACTCATCATCGCCAGCCCGCAGGACGTGGTGGGGGTGGTGGTGTTCGGCCTGGTGGCGCTGCTGCTGGCCGGCACCACGGGCGGCCTGGGGCGCTCGGTTCGCGCGGCGCGCTCGCGCTTGTTCAGCCTGCACCGGCTGTTTGAATTCTCCCGCCGGCTTGGGGCGCCGAGCGAGTTGGGCGACCTGGTGGAGGCGGTGGCGCAGGAGGCCGGACGGGTGGCCCGCTGCCCCGCCTGCGTGCTGCTGCCGCTCGACGAAGGCACGCTGGATACAGCGCCCGAGCTGGTGCTGCGCGCCTCGGTACCGCTGGACGCCGAGCCTGACGAAGCCGCCATGGCTGCCGCCCGATGGGCCTTCCTGCATGGCCGCAACACCGGCCGCGGCACCGACACATTGCCCGCCTTGGCCTGGCAGTTCCGGCCGATCCGCTCGGCCGAACGGATCCTCGGGCTGCTGGGGCTGCGGCTGGGCGAGGTCATGGAGGGCGAGCGTGACCGCACCCTGGTTGCCCTGCTGGACCAGGCAGCGGTGGCGATGGAGCGGGTGCAGCTGATGCAGGAGCGTGCCCGTTCGGTTGCGCGCGGCGAGACCGAGGCCTTGCGCAACGCGCTGCTCACCTCGCTGGGGCATGATTTGCGCACGCCGCTGACCACCATTCGCGGCGCCGCCGACACGCTGCTGGCCAACGAAGCCGTCCTGGCCACGGCGGCACGGCGCGACCTGGCGCTGACGATATCCGAGGAAGCCACGCGCATGGCACGCTTCCTGACCAGCATCCTGGAGATGGTAAGGATCGAGGCCGGCGAGATCACCCCGCGCCGCGAAGCACTCGACCTGGCCATGGCGGTCGACGCCGCCGCCGCGCAGGCGGAGCGCCGAACCGGGCGCGTCGTGCGGCGGGAGATGGCGGAACGCCTGGCTCGGCCGAAGCTGGACCCCGACCTGCTGGAGCAGGTGCTGGCCAACCTGCTGGACAACGCCCTGAAGTACAGCGCGCCGGATGGCCGGGTGGCGATCCGCGCCTGGCGTGAGGGCGCCGAGGTGGCGCTGGCGGTGGAGGATGACGGGCCGGGTATTGCGCCGGACGACCTGCCGCGCATCTTCGACCCTTTCTTCCGCGCCACCCGCACCGACCGTGTGGCCGCCGGCAGCGGGCTGGGACTGGCGATTTGCCGCGGCCTGGTGCGCGCGATGGGCGGGCGGATTCTGGCCGAAAGCCCACTCACCGATGGACGCGGCACCCGGATGCTGCTGCGCTTCCCGGCATGAATGATCGCCCACGCATTCTCGTCATCGATGACGAACCGCAAATCCACCGCTTCCTTGGCCTGGCGCTGGAGGCGGCGGGCTATGCGCCGTTGAAAGCTCTGACCGCGGCGGAGGGGTTGAAGCTGGCGGCCGAGCGCGCGCCAGCCCTGATCCTGCTGGACCTTGGACTGCCTGACCAGGATGGCCAGGCGCTGGTACCGCGGCTGCTAGGTTTCTGCGCGGCACCGGTGCTGGTGCTTTCTGCCCGCGACCGCGAGGCGGAGAAGGTGCAGGCGCTGGACGCCGGGGCCGACGACTACATCCAGAAGCCGTTCGCGCTGGGCGAATTGCTGGCGCGGATGCGTGCCGCCCTGCGCCGCCACTCGGGCCAGCCAGCAGCGGCGGTGCTGCGGGTTGATCGGCTGGAGATCGACCTGGCGCGTCGGCTGGCGCGGATGGATGGTGAGGCCGAAGCGTTGAAGCTGACGCCACGCGAGTGGGAACTGCTGGTGACCTTGGCGCGTGGCGAGGGGCGGGTCTTGACGCACCGACAGTTGTTGAGCGCTGTTTGGGGGCCGGCACATGTCGAGGACGCGCAATATCTGCGGGTCTATGTCGGCCAACTCCGACAGAAGCTGGGTCCGGTCGCCGCGCTTTTGCGGACAGAGCCGGGTGTGGGCTATCGGTTTGGTTAGCCGCGGTTACGGTGTTTGCGTCGGGCGCCTGGCGCAGGCGGCGTGATGGCAGTTTGATTTCTGGTTGCGGCACCGCTCCCGGCGCGATCAACGCCCGCAGGACCTCGTGGAATGTGACCCTGTCGCCTGTAGCGGTGCTCAGCTGGTGCTCCACCACCTTGTGCCCCGCCACCGGCATTGATGGCGGCGGCCATCGCCGCGGCACTCGGCCCGTACACCTCGCAAGACCGGATCGCGGTGATGCCCGCTGCGACAAGGTCGGCATCCACCGCGGTCTGGATCGCCGCAAAGACCCCACGCTGGCGAAAGCCCGGCTGCCCCCCAGAACAGCAGGCCATGCGCTTCGCCGATCTCGGGCCTGAGCCGGCAGGCTTGCAACCCAGCCACTTCGCCGTCAATCAAGGCATACCACCCAACCAGGTCTGGCGGTGGCGGCGTCACCACGGCATGACCGGCCAGCCCCGCCTCGACATAGCAGCGGAGAGCCTGACGTCGGCTAAAACTGGCGGAGGAAGTGCGACTGGGTACAAACAGTCTCCGCCAGCCCAGTCCACTCAAACCAGCCAGAGATCCGAAGCGGCCAGGCTGGGCGCCCCGGACAAGGTTGCGACGACGACATGCGCGCCCGCGCCAGTGCCGTCCGCCGGCAAAGCTCTTTACCGCGCGGCCCCCGGCGCCGCCATTGCCGGCAAAAATATCGTAGGTGCCCGATTTGTCGGACGGCTGATACCAGGCGCCGACTACAACCCTCTCTGGACTGGAGCAACGAAACTCCTAAAGCTGCGGCCTTCTCGTGTCGTCGTCTCCTCGCTGCGGTCCGGATCGCCAGTAGGCAGTCGTCGCTGGCGATCCGCGTCAGGTGGCAAGAGTTGTGAGCCAACTCAGAAACCTCTGAGGTTTGCTACCCTACCATCTCCACTATAGCACGAACCAGCTGGCGGTTACGGTCGCGCTGCCGACAACAAGGATGGAAAGGTCAGCCAGTCCGTCTCCGTTGACGTCGCCCTCGATCAGTTCTCCGTCCGCCGTATTGTGGTAGCGCAACTGGCCCTGGGCGTTGCTGAACGCGGACGAGCCAATGAAGCGGAACGCGTCATTCGCAGCGGTGCCCGCGCGGGCATCGATTGCCGAGAGATCGATGCGGTCGCGCTGCGCCAAGTCGAAGTCGAGGATGACGCTCGTGCCGCTACCCGCCGGTCCGAGCGAGGCGCTGTCGAATAGGAAGCGATCCGCCCCGACACCGCCGGAAAGGGTATCCGCCCCACCAGCGCCATGCAGCGTATCGTTGCCGCCATTTCCCAACAGCGCGTCGTTGCCGGTGCCGCCATCGATGCGGTTCGCCAGGGTGTTGCCGGTGCCGGCAAACCCGCCTGGGCCAAAATACACCAGATTCTCGACCTGCGTCGGCAGCAGATAGGAGGCCAGCGTGGTCCGCACGGTATCGGTGCCGCCCGCCGTGCGCTCCACCACTACGTCGCCAGCGGCATCCACAACATAGAGATCATTGCCGGCGCCGCCGACCATGGAATCCGCGCCGGCGCCGCCATCGATCGTATCGTCGCCGGCGGCGCCGAGGAGGGTGTCGTTGCCGCCGTTGCCAGCCAACAGGTTGGCATTGCTGTCGCCCAGCAGAAGGTCGCGTGCCTCGCCGCCGCTCACACCTTCAATGCGGTCCACTTCAATGCCGCCGCTGGCGATGCCGGAGCCAAGATCGACGAAGAGCGCGCCACTCCAGCCGGCGAAGCTAAGGCTGTCGAAGCCCAGTCCGCCGTCGATGCTGTCTGCTCCTTGGCTGGCGAATAACGTCTCGTTTGCATCGCTGCCTTGGATACTGTCATCGAAGGTGGAGCCGCGGACCTGGGTAATTTCCC
The DNA here is from genome assembly GCA_903835235.1 of uncultured Rhodospirillales bacterium. Taxonomy (GTDB): domain Bacteria; phylum Pseudomonadota; class Alphaproteobacteria; order Acetobacterales; family Acetobacteraceae; genus CAIMOR01. The sequence continues at coordinate 1,018 of CAILMF010000024.1, read as the reverse complement.
ATAGTTCATCGGTACCGCCGAAGCCGTCGCTGGCGATTCCGTCGGCCAGGTTGACCACGACCGCACCAGGGCTGCTGGTGTAGTCGGCCATGTTGGTGCCGTCGCCACCTTGCAAGGTATCGTTGCCCGCGCCACCGACCAGCGTATCATTCTCGGCCCCTCCGAGGAGGAAGTCGTCACCCGCGCCACCCAATTCGAGCGTGGCATTGGAGACGGTGATCACCACTGTTTGGCTCGCGCTCAACGCACCGTCCGAGGCGATCACCGTCAGATCGTAGACATTGTCGCCACCCTTGTCGTTAGGCGTCTCAAAGTTTGGCGCCGCCTTGAACGTCACCGCCCCCGTCGTGGCATTGATGGCAAACAGCGCGGCGTCCGAGCCGCCCAGGTTGTAGCTCAGCGTGGTCCCCGCATCCGGGTCCGTCGCCGTGGCCTGGTAGGCCACGCCCGTGCCATTCTCGACGAAACTCGCCGCCGCCTCCGAGGTCACCACTGGCGCTTCGTTGACGTTGGTCACCGTGATCGCCACCGCCTTTGCCACGCTGCTCAGGCTGCCGTCGGAGGCGGTGACCGTCAGGTCATAGACGTTGTTCGCACCGGCATCTGCCGGAGCCTCGAAGCTCGGCGCTGCCTTGAACGTCACCGCCCCCGTCGTGGCATTGATGGCAAACAGCGCGGCGTCCGTGCCGCCCAGGCTGTAGCTCAGCGTGGTCCCGGCATCCGGGTCCGTCGCCGTGGCCTGGTAGGCCACGCCCGCGCCATTCTCGGCGAAGCTGACCGCCGCAGCCGAGGTCACCACTGGCGCTTCGTTGACGTTGGTTACCGTGATCGCCACTGCCTTCGCCACGCTGCTCAGGCTACCATCGGAGGCGGTGACGGTGATGTCATAGACGTTGTTCGCACCAGCATCCGCCGGAGCCTCAAAGTTTGGCGCCGCCTTGAACGTCACCGCCCCCGTCGTGGCATTGATGGCAAACAGCGCGGCGTCCGAGCCGCCCAGGTTGTAGCTCAGCGTGGT
>CAILMF010000023.1 GCA_903835235.1 uncultured Rhodospirillales bacterium | reverse complement strand
CCTGTCTTGGTCAGCGCAGCCAGCCGCCGCGCGATCCCAGCCAACCGCGTGGCCGGAAGGCTTCTGCTTCTGGCGGCGGTGCCGGCTGTGATGATGGCGATGGCCGAGCGACATTCCCGGCGCTGGGAATCTCGCTCGCCAGCAGCGGCGCGTTGGCCACTTCGTTCCGCAGCCTGGCCCAAAAGCGCTCGCCGTAGCGGTCGGCACCGAGCAGCCAGAGCGCCGCCCGGGCGAGCACGGCGCAGTCCAGCGCCTCATTCCTGTCGCGCAGCTTGGCCCATTCCTGTCGGGCAAAGCCGCGCTTGTCCTTGCTGGTGCGCAGCTGCTCGGCCACCAGCTGCTTGACCCATTCCACCTCGATCGCCCGTGGCAGATGCACCCAGCCGGGCGGCCATTCATCCGCGTCGCCGCGGCCGAGCCAGAGCCGGCGGTAGAGGTCGGCCTTCCAGGTGGAAACCGACACCGTCCACAGCTTCAGGCCGCGTCGCAGCTTCTGGCCATTGACCAGCGCATCCACCCAGGTCGGGCCGTGCACCGGCTGGGCCCGGTTCCAGCCATCCACGCCCTTGGTCGGGGCAATCCGCGGATCCCGCAGCCGCCGCAGGTGGCCATACACTGCCGCGGTATCGCGGCCGCCGGTGTCGACGCACAACCTGGCCACCCGCATGCTGCCGCCGCCGTCACTCGGCCAGTCCCGCGCCAGGATGCCGGCCAGGGCGTCCCAAGGCTCCGGCCCCCGCGGGCTGCCGGGGATGACCAGGTGATCCACCAGCCAGGACGTATTGCCCTCGGCCCAGCCCCAGATGTCGGCCTCGATGCGGTCATCCTGCACGTCGACGCCGGCGGTCAGCACCAGCGCGCCGGCAGGCACCACGCCCAGGGCAAAATCCTCGCGCCGCTCGACCAGGCGCTCCCAATCCGGCGCCTCGCCCTGCTCCTGCCAGGTCTCGCCCAGCACGGTGTTCTTGAAGGTCTTGATGTCCTCCGGCTTGCCCTGCGCCGCCTCCCAATCGCGGGCGATCTGCGCCCAGGACAGCCAGCCCACCGGCGAGTACAGCGCCGAGATATGAAAGCCGACCGTGTGCGGGTCCTGGCCTACTGCCGTCGGGCGCCATTCGCCCGCTGACAGCATGGCGGTCTTGTCGTGCTCCTGCATCGGCTGGTCGCAGACGCTGCAGTGATACCGCGCCGTCTCCGGTGCGCCCTTCTCCCAGAGCAGCCGGTCAAACCGCAGCCACTGCATCTCGCCGCAGGCCGGGCAGGGCACAAAGAACCGCCGCTGATCGGAGGCCAGGTATTCCCGCTCGATCCGGCTGCGGCCGGAGATGGTCGGCGTGCTGACCAGGAAGGCCTTGCGCCGCCAGCCAAAGGTGCGGGCCCGCGCCTCGGCCAGGGCTATGGGGTCGCCCTCGCCGGCGACATCACCGGGATAGGCATCCACTTCATCCAGAAACAGGAAGCGCGCCGTCATGGAGCGCAGCCCGACCGCGCTATTGGCGCCGGTCAGCACCAGGATGCCGCCCGGGAATTCCTTCGACAGCATGGTGTTGCCGCTATCGCGCGCCCGGGCCGGCGCCACCCGCTCCCGCAGAGCCGGCGTCTCCTCCAACAGCGGGTCGATGCGCTGCCGCGAGAAGCGTTTTGCCAGTTCCACGGTCGGCTGCACCGCCAGCGCCGGTGCCGGCACGTGGTGCATGATGTAGCCGAGCCAATTGTTTCCGCTCTCTGTGTTGTGCGTCGGAATCCAACCCTGGCCGCAAAGATAGAGATGGTTTGGCGAGTCCACCTCGATGCAACGGACCGGCACACTGTTAGTCGGTTCGATACTGACGATGCGTCGCCGCCGGCTCTTGCCGGGCCTGCCATGCGCAATCGAGCGCATCCGGGCCACCTTGCGGGAAAGCCGGAACATCGGCTCTTCGGCGTACGCCGTCCACGACACTCGCCAATAGCCCAGGCAGGTCCGATCCTGGCCGTCGATGACCCGGCGCCGCAAAGCGGCGTAGTAGACGGTGGGCTTGTAGCCAAGGCTGCGCAGCAACTCGAGCATGCCGTCTACCAGGCGGCGGTCACCATTGCAGAACTCACAGCGCTTGCCATCGGGCGTGATGGTCCCGTCCGAGTCCATCATGCCGCGGATCAATTCCAGCCGCTGCAGCCGGCTCGCGCGCAGATAGGCCGCAGGGATGTGCTTATTATCCAGCACGTCCAGCATCCGCAGCCGTGTCGTAAAGCGGGAACGGTGCTGAATACTGGCCGGTGTGGCGCCGTCGTCAACCAGCCGGAATGTGGGATCAATGACGATGTTGGCGCAGCGCCCCTTGCGCCAACTGGGCAGGCGAAACTGGGCCTCCACGCCACATGCCTGAAGGTGCTCGGCGACCTCCGCATCATCCTCGTGAACGCTGATGTGGTTCATCGTGGAGGAGCCATCGCCCAGCCACATCCCCAGCACGTAGGGGTGGATGAGCAAGTCCTGGTCCGGCAGATCAACCGGCTGGCAGCAGTCGATGGCGTAGCGATAGCGCGGGCCACGACCGATCCTGACCCACTTGACCATCTCGCGCGTGTGCAGGACTCGCTCGACCGGCTTCTCGCCATCGGTGAAATCCCACACCGGCCAGCGATGCTCGCCATCGCAGACGACGCTCTCACCATCGTCGAAGGTGATGGAATAGCAGGCGCGGCCAATGATGACGGGCGACACGCCGGTGACACGACAGGGCATGCCTCGCTCATCGAACAGCGTGTCGCCGACGATGAGCGAGCCCATCCTGGCCCAACCTTCGGCGGTCGGTATCGGCGTGTCGATGGCCAAGGGTGCGCCGACCTGAGCGCCCTTCATGAACACCACGCGCCTGGCCGGATGCACCGCCGAGAGGGCGTCCATCACCTCCTTCAAGTAGGGCGTGCGGCTGGTGCGCCAGGGGCCGGGTTCCGCGGAGGCGCGGCTGCCAAGCATGCGATGCCGCTCGGCCCATTCCGAGACGGTAAGCTGCGGCGGTGGTCGCAGCATGGCGCCGACGCGATGCCGGACATGGCTACGGGTCCGTTGCCCGATCGCCTCCGAGGCCTGCGGGGTCGAAGCGATCGGCCGCCTCCGTCAGCAGGTCATTGATGTGGCTCTGCAGGATGGTCTGCAGAAGATGCGGCTCGACGCTGATCTCGGCTGCGATCAGGCCCGACACGCGGGCCGGCCAGTTCAGCAGCGCGTCGCGCATGGTGCTGCCGATCTCGTCGATCGCGGCATTGGCGGCGGCCACATCCAGCAGCTTGCCCTTGCTCTCATCGAGGGCGAGGCGCTGCGCCTCCACCTTCAGCGCGAGTTGGGCAACCTTCAGCCTGGCGTAGGGCGTGCTGTCGGGTTGCGCCGGCGTGGCCAGCGGCGAGCGGTGCGGGTCGGCCGTCTCGGTCAGGCGGCGGCGCGTCTTGTCGATGTCCCACTGGCCATCCGGCTCGCGGGCGATGCGCTCGGCCCTCTCTGCCTTACGCAGCGCGGCCTCACTGATGCCGATGCGCCGCGCGGCCTCACGGTTGGACGGGGTCAGCTCGGGCATGGCGGCGACCTCCCGCCGCGCGTTATGATCAAGCCGAGCAGCACAATTGATGCAGGCAGAAGCGGCGGCTTATCAGTCGCTCTGGCATGTCGACATGGAGAGCCAATCGATGGCAGGGCAGGATAAGGATCCCGAGGCAATGGTGCTGGCGATGGCACGCGCCATGGCCCGTGCGGACGGCAATGGCGAGACGCCAGCGATCTTACGTGAGTACCTTGGCGACGCACCGAAAGTGGCGATTGGCTTCCTCGAAGCGATCACCAAGGCCGGCTGGGATGCTGCCGAGTTGCTCCAGGCGCTGCGGAAGGCCCACGGCTAAGGCGTAGCCGTCAAGCCGCTCCAGGGTGAAGCTGGCGCCACACCCTGGCCAGGCCCTTCGGTTCACCCCTTCAGGTGGTAGATCGTGTAGCTGCCCTTGGCGCCTTCCTTGTTCGGGCCGACCATCCGCACCCGCTCCAGCACCTGGACCTCGTGGCCCTTCTTCTTCAGCCCGGCGAAGAGGCCGCGGACTGTGTGCGCCGCCCACCCCGTGGCCTCGGCAATCTGCGCCACCGTGGCGCCCTCCTCGCGGCGGAGCAGCGTCAGCACCTGCTCCTGCTTGGTGCCCTCGCGCGGCTTGCGGGGTGCGCTGGCGTCACGCGCCTGGCGCACCGGCTTGCCAGCCAGGGCGGCGCGGAGACGCGCCATCGGGCCGTCCAGGGCCGCGATGATGTCGGCTTCGCGGTTGGCCTCGTCGTCCCAGGCGGCGAGAACCGCCTGCGCCGCGGCCTTCAGCCCGCGCGG
>CAILMF010000022.1 GCA_903835235.1 uncultured Rhodospirillales bacterium | reverse complement strand
GGCGGAATCGCCGGAGACGTGAATCACACGGCAAAACGAAGACCTGGAGTCTGTCGGGCGCTCCTGATCTGCGCCTGACAGACTCCAGAGTGTGATCGTCGAAGGCGGAATCGCCGGAGACGTGAATCACACGGCAAAACAATGTGCTGGCGCCAGTCCTCACGCCTGCGGAATGGTCCAGCGGCCCAGGTGCAGCCAGGATTTCAGCGTGCCGTTGGCCAGCAGGGTGCGGCACGGCACCTCGTACTGGTCACGGATATTGCCCCAGGTGGGCGGGGTGCGTGCCGGCAGCGGCGCCACCGGGCGGGAATACGGCGCCGGGCCGCCAGTGGGTCCCTTGTCGCGCACCAGGCCGAAGGGCAGGCCCAGGTCGACATAGCCCTTCCAGTTCACCCCCGTGCGGCCGCCGGCCTCCACGGTGCCGGGATACTGGTAGGCGTAGGACACTTCGCCCAGGAAGCCGCGCGTCAAGGTCAGTCGCACCCGGTCCGCCAGCACCTCCACCTTCAGGATCCGCCCGCCATTGGGGCTGTGCGCGGTCCAGCCCAGGTTCTCGTCCATCGGCGCGAATTGGCTGGTGTCCACCTGCAGCGCGCCCTGGCGGCCGACCATGATGAAATCCACCATGTCCCGGCCGAAGCGCCGCACCGTGCCGACCCGCAGCCATTTCGGCTCGCCGCCGGCCTCGATCGCCAGCAGGGCACGGGCGAATTTCTCGCCGGCCATCAAGGCGCCCACGGCGGTGCGGTGGGCCGTGCCCACGCCGTCGTCATTGGCGTTGAACGGCTCGCCATAGCTTGGCCCGACGCAATAGACGCCGTTGGTCGGGTCGTGCAGGTCGTAGTCGCTGAGGCAGGTGACATTGCCCATGCCGTTCAGGTTGCCGGCGGGGGTTTCGGTCAGGATGGGAAAGCTGGCCTGGCCGGTGATGGCGCCATAGTCGGCGCGCTTGTTCTGGAACAGCCGCCGGGCCGCGGCGGTATAGGCCTCCCGCGTGGTGCCGCGCAGATACTCCGCCTCCCGGTGGCGCCAGCCCATCATGCGGATTTCATAGCGCTGGTTGTATTGCTTGCGGCACAGCTCGGCGACGCGCGCCACCGTCTTCAGCGTGGTGTCGTAGCAGTCCACCCGGGTGTTGGTGGTGCGGAAGAAGGTGGTGACCCCCTTGCTGAGCACCGAGAGCGGCTGCCCGGGCTGGCCCAGCGCGGAATAGACCATGCGGCGCAGCGGCCGGCCCTGGGTGGCGGCATTGGCGTCCAAGAAGTAGGGCAGGGTGCTCAGGCTCTGGCCCAGCGGGCCGCGGGCGTTGCCGCCATAGGCCGCGGTGGCGTGATTGCCGTATTGGCAGTCCTGCAACGGCACCAGGCCGGAGGTCACCAGGCTGGTGAACGGCGTGCGCGGCTTGATCCCCGGCGCGCCCTGGGTCTGCAGCATCAGGCAGCGGTCCGGCACGCGGGCGCGGGTGGCGGCGGGCAGGCAAACCTCGGCCCCTTCGGAGTTGTTGGAGGCGTTGGACTGGCCTTCCATCAGCAGCCCCTGCACCGGCACGCCCGGCAGGCTCCAGTCCGGCGTGGTGGCGGCCTTGCCCTGGCGCGAGAGGATGGCGAAGGCCCCGATGCCACCCAGGGCGGCCCGACGGGTGATGTTATCGGACATGGAGGTTCGGACCGCGCGGAAGGAGAAATTTCACTTATTACCACTATATGAACTACGTTAAGAATATTTGTCATATTATTTAATATTATATTACTGAGAGTTAATATATTTAATTCAATATACAAAAATATGCCGTGGGCTGGAGCAATATCCGTTCTGATGGAAGCATCAGAACGGATTTCTTGCTCTGGTTTCAACATGTTGCGGAGCAGGAAGTGCGCCCGACTGGGCGCATGGTGCTCTGGCACCGTGGCCGGACCTGTCAGAAGCTCTCCGACCCCAGCCCGCGCAGCCCGATGGCCACCGGCGTCGCGGGGCCATGGGTGCCGGCCAGGCGCTGACCAGATGCGAGGGAACAAGGCCACCGGCGCCAGGCTGTGACCCGTGCCGCGCCGCCCCATGGCGACCGCGCCTGGTGGCTGTCAGGCGCAGACAGCACGCCTGACAGGCTCCGGGGCGGCAGCTGCCCCTGCTCAGAACGCCATCTGCGTCCGCAGCGCCACGGTATGGAAGCGCTGCCCCACCTGGGTGGTGCCGGCGGCGTTCAGCTTGTTCACCGCCACCGCGTCCCAGTTCAGCATGAAGCGCAGCAGGTTGTTCGGGTACCAGCTCAGCCCTACCCCCACCACTTCCTGCCGGCCGCCATATACGCCGCCGGTCGCGCTCTGCGCCCGCCCGCGCGTCACCTTGTCGTTCAGGTCGGCCACGCTCCAGCGCGCCGCCACCTCCCAGGCGCCCCAGCCGCCGCCTTCCAGCGTGAAGGGCTCGCGCGGGTTGGGCCGGCCGAAGGCGGCGCCACTGGTCGAATAGCGGCGCGGCTCCCCGGTGATCACCCAGCTCGCCTCGACATAGCCGCCCGAGAACGCCAGGTTCGGCCGCGGCGCCGCCCCGGCCCGCGCCTGGTCCACGCCGATCCGGATGTATTCGCCCTGCAGCATGAGGCTGCGCCAGCGCACGCCGAATTCCGGCCCCGCGGTCCAGGCCTTGTCGGCATTCAGCGCCCCGGTGTCGATCAGCCGGCTCTGGTCTATCCGCAGCTCCGCGCGGTCGCGCAGCTGCAGGGTCTGCCCGGTCGCGGTCCGCCGGATGTCGAAGGCGTAGGAGCCGGAGACGCCGAGATGCACATCCATGTCCGCCGTCGCCACCGGCCGCCCGGCCAGGCGGGCCACGCCGCCGGTCTGGTCCGGCACGCCCTGCGCCGTCAGGTTGCTGCCATAGGCCGCGCCGGTCAGGTAGGCGGAGGCGAACCAGCGGTTATCCGCCCAGCGCGCCCCCACCGAGGACCTGGCATCGCCGGCCGCGATGCTGCGCGCAATGTCCACGATGCTCGGCTTTTCCAGGAACAGGAAGTCGTTCGAGCTCATGGAATCCTGCAGGGTGATCCACGGCTTGAAGTAGCCCGCGGTCACCGTCAGCTGCTTCAGCCGGCCCGGATTCCAGTTCAGGTTGGCCTCGTACAGGGAAGGCGTGCCGTCCGGCGAGCCGCCGAAATCCGGCGTCAGGTTCAGCGTGACGTCGTCATACCTGAAGCTGAACGGCAGCCGCCCGCGCCGCAGGTTCTGGCCGAAGGTGTCCAGCCCCGGCACCGCCCGGTTGTTCGGCCGCCCCGGCGCGTCCCGCAGGTAGCCGCCGATGTCATACTGGACCTGCGCCCCCACCGAGGCGACGAAGCGCCCATCCGCCGAGGTGAAGGTCGGCCGATAGCCCGGGAAGGTCAGCCGCCCCTCGGCCGCGGCCGAGGCCGGGCGCGCCTGCGCCACCGCGGCTGCCGGCGCCGCCGCGGCGCTGCGCCGGG
>CAILMF010000021.1 GCA_903835235.1 uncultured Rhodospirillales bacterium | reverse complement strand
GCTGCTGCCGCCGCCGCCCGCCCAGGCGCCGCGCCCGGCACCGCCGCCGCTGCGCCCGGCGGCGCGGCCGGCACCCGGCATGGTTTCCGCCGTGGTGCTGAACCGCAACGGCGCGCCGCTGCTGGAAGCGCTGTTCGCCAGCCTGGCGCGCCATGCCGGCACGCCGCTGGAAGTGGTGCTGGTGGACCATGGCAGCGCGGATGAGAGCCTGGCCGTGGCCACCCGCTGGTCCAACCAGCTGCGCATCCGGGTCAAGGCGCTGGGCCGCAACCATTCCTTCAGCGCGTCGAACAACCTCGGTGCCCGGCTGGCGCGCGGCAAGTACCTGCTGTTCCTGAACAACGACGTCAGCTTCACCCACGACCCGCTGCCGGCCATGCTGCGGGCGCTCAGCGCGCCGGGCGTGGCGGCGGTGGGCGCCCGGCTGGCCGAGCCGGTGGTGCAGGCGGATGGCAACCTGCGCCCGGTGCTGCACCATGACGGCATCGGCTTCCGCCTGCTCCATGGCCGCGCCCATGGCCGCAGCCTGTGGCTGCCGCATGAGGTCGAGGCCGAGGCCGCCGACCCCAGCGAGGGCACCGACACCGCCCCCGCCGTGACCGCCGCCATGCTGCTGGTGCGCCGGGCGGATTTCCGCGCCGCCGGCGGCTTCGACGAAGGCTTCGACTATGGGCTGGAGGATGTCGACCTCTGCCTGCGCCTGGGGCGGGAGCTGGGCCAGGTGGTGGTGGCGCGGGACGCGGTGGCGCTGCACCAGCGCAGCGCGACGCGCGGCCTGCGCTTCGCCGCCGCCCTGGCAGACCCGGTGCAGGCCGGTGCCGAGGGCCGCGAGATGGCCAATCGCCGCCACTTCCTGCGCCGCCAGGCCGCCTGGCTGAAGCGCCGCCTGCGCCACGCCGCCCTGGCCGGCGAGCCCGGCTGGCGCGACACCCGCTTCCGCCTGGGCTTCGCGCTGGGTGACCCGGCCGATGCCGCGCTGGCCGAGCCACTGGCCGCCGCCCTGGCCGAGGCCGCCGGCTGGGACGCCGCGCTGCTGGAGGCGACCGAACGCGACTGGCGCGGGCTGGATGCCGTGGTGGCGCTGCACCCCGCCACCGAGCTGCGCCGCCCGCTGAACGCCACGCCCGGCCTGCTGGTGGTGGCCTGGGTCCAGGGCCAGGTGGCGGAATGGCTCGCCGCCGGGCACCTGCCGGCCTGCGACCTGGTCTTCGCGGCCTCGGCCCGCATTGCCGCGGCGCTGCGGGAAGCGACCGGGCTGGAGGTGCTGCTGCTGCCGCCGGCGACCGACCCGGACCGCTTCGCCCCGCCGCCGGCGCCGCCCCAGGCCGAGACCGACCTGCTGTTCCCCGGCCCGGCGGACGCCCGGGTGCCCGCGCTGCTGGCCACGCTTCCTGGCCTGCACGCCGGCATCCTGGGCCCCGGCTGGGACCCGGCCGAGCCGCTGTGGCAGGGCGAGCTGCCCGAGCGCGACCGCCCGGACGCGCTGGCCGCCGCCCGGCTGGTGCTGGACCTGGCCACGCCGGCGCAGGCCGAATGGGCGGTGCTGGACCGCCGCGTGCTGGACGCCGCCGCCTGCGGCACCCTGGCGCTGACCGACAACCAGGCCGCCGCCGAGGCGTTGCTGCCCGGTCTGGTGCCCGGCTTCACCGACGCCGCCGGCCTGGCCGCGCTGGCTGCCGGCCTGCTGGCGGATGACGCCGCCCGCGCCGCCGCCGCCGCCCGGCTGCGCGCCGCCGTGCTGGCCGAGCATGGCTGGCGGCAGCGCGCCACCACCCTGGCCACCGCGCTGCGCCGGGCCGCCACCCGGCTGCGCTTCGGCATCAAGCTGCCCGGCCTCGCCACCGCCGAGGCCACCGCCCTGGTGCTGGCGCTGCGCCGCCAGGGCCATGCCGCGCGGCTGGACACGCCCGACCAATGGCAGGACGGCATCGGCGCCGGCGACGACGCCTGCCTGGTGCTGGGCGACGCGCCCGACTGCGAGCCGGACCGGCGCGCCCTCAACCTGTGGTGGGCCAGGCCGGACGCCGCACCACCGCCGTCCGGCTTCGATGCCGTGCTGGCGGAAGCGGCCGTGCCGGCGGCAGCGGACGCGGCCGGCTGGGATGCCATTGCATCAGCGCTTTTAACCGTTACGCAACATCTTCTCAGCGGCGCGCGCACCGCCTAGGCTGGCACAACCGTCGGTGGAGTCACGCCTGGCGGTTGCAAGGCGGCGGCATGGACGGCAGCGGCAGCATCAGGCATTTCCCGGTCGCCGGGCTTGAGGCGAGGTTTCGCCGCGCCGAGGCCACGGTCGGCGTCATCGGGCTGGGCTATGTCGGCCTGCCCTTGGCCCGCACCATCGGGGAAAGCGGCTTTCGCGTGCTGGGCTTCGACATCGACCCCGCCAAGGTGGCGCAGCTGGCGGCGGGGCAGAGCTACATCCGCCACATCCCCGGCGCCGCCTTCAGCGCCCTGGCCGCGGCCGGCCGGTTCGCGCCCACCGCCGACTTCGCCCGCCTGGCCGAGGCCGACGCGATCCTGATCTGCGTGCCCACGCCCTTGAACCGCCACCGCGAGCCGGACCTTTCGATGGTGGAGGCAACCACCCGCCAGGTGGCCCGCACGCTGCGCCCCGGCCAGTTGGTGGTGCTGGAGAGCACCACCTACCCCGGCACCTGCCGCGACGTGATGCTGCCGATCCTGGAAGCCGGCGGGCTGCGCTGCGGCCAGGACTTCTTCCTGGCCTATTCGCCGGAACGCGAAGACCCCGGCAATACCAGCTACGCCACCGCCGGCATCCCCAAGGTGGTCGGCGCCGACGACCCGGCGGCGCAGCGCCTGGCCCTGGCGCTGTACGGCCAGGTGGTGGAACGCACCGTGCCGGTCAGCTCCCTGGCCGCGGCGGAGGCGGTGAAGCTCACTGAAAACGTGTTCCGCGCCGTCAACATCGCCTTGGTGAACGAGCTGAAGGTGGTCTACGCCGCCATGGGCATCGACATCTGGGAAGTCATCGAGGCCGCGAAGACAAAACCCTTCGGCTACATGCCGTTCTATCCGGGGCCGGGGCTGGGCGGCCACTGCATCCCCATCGACCCGTTCTACCTGACCTGGAAGGCGCGCGAGTTCGGCATCGCCACGCGCTTCATCGAACTGGCCGGCGAGATCAACACCGCCATGCCGCGCCACGTGCTGGACCTGCTGGCCGGCGCGCTGGACCGGGTGCATCGGCGCGGGCTGAATGGCAGCCGGATTCTGCTGCTGGGCATGGCGTACAAGAAGAACATCGACGACCTGCGCGAAAGCCCATCCCTGCGGCTGCTGGAACTGCTGGAGGCCCGCGGCGCCCAGGTGGATTTCCACGACCCCTTCATCGCGGAACTGCCGACACTCCGAGAGCACCCTGCCCTGCTGGGTCGCCGCGGCGTGGCCTGGGATGCGGCGGCGCTGCCCGGCTACCACGCCGCGCTGATCGCCACCGACCACGACGCGGTGGACTACGCCACGCTGGTGGCGCGCTGCCCGCTGGTGGTGGATACGCGCAATGCCTGCGAACGCGCGGGCATCCTCGGCGCGGCGAATGTGGTGAAGGCGTAGAGCCTCATCGCCACCGGCGACGCCCGGCCGCCGCTCACTCCACCGTGACGCTCTTCGCCAGGTTGCGCGGCTGGTCCACATCCGTGCCCTTCAGCACCGCGACATGATAGGCCAGCAACTGCACGGGAATGGCGTAGAGGATCGGCGCCGAGAAGCTGCCCACCGTCGGCAGTTCGATCACCCGTTCGGCGAAGCGCGACAGCGGCGCGACGCCGGCCGCATCGGTAAACGCAAAAATGCGCCCGCCGCGCGCCGCGGCTTCCTGCAGGTTGCTGGCGGTCTTCTCGAACAGCGGGCCGGAGGGGCACAGCGCAATCACCGGCACGTTGCTGTCCACCAGCGCGATCGGGCCGTGCTTCATCTCGCCGGCGGCATAGCCCTCGGCATGGATGTAGCTGATCTCCTTCAGCTTCAGCGCGCCTTCAAGCGCAATGGGGAACAGGCTGCCACGGCCGAGGAACAGCACGTCCCGCGCCTTCGCCACCTCGGCGGCCAGGTCGCGGATCTGCGCGTCCTTTTCCAGCACCAGGGCGGCGTCGCTGGGCACCTGCAGCAGTTGCTGGGTCAGCCGGCCTTCATCCAGCGTCGAAAGCTCCCGCCGGGCCCGGCCGAAGCCGATGGCCAGGCAGGCCATGACCGCCAGCTGCGCGGTGAAGGCCTTGGTGCTGGCCACGCCGATCTCCGGCCCCGCCACGGTCAGCACCGCGCCATCGCTTTCGCGCGCCATGCTGCTTTCCGGCACGTTGACCACCGAAAGCACCTTCTGCCCGGCGCCCTTCAGCAGGTGCAGCGCGGCCATGGTGTCGGCGGTCTCGCCGGACTGGGAAACCAGGATCGCGGCGCCGCCCTCGGCCAGCGGCGGGTTGCGGTAGCGGAACTCGCTGGCGACATCGGCATCCACCGGCAGCCGGGCCAGCTGCTCAATCCAGTAGCGCCCGACCGAGCCGGCCAGGAAGGCGCTGCCACAAGCAGAAATGGTCAGCCGCGGCACCTTGGCGGGGTCGAAGGGCAGCCGCGGCAGCCGCACTTCCAGCGTCTTCGGGTCCAGGTATTGCCGCAGCGTATCGCCCAGCACCGCCGGGTGTTCGTGCAGTTCCTTTTCCATGAAGTGGCGGTAGTTGCCCTTGCCCACCGCCGCGCCGGACACCGCGGTCATCACGATGGGGCGCTCCACCGGCTGGTGCTGCGCGTTGAAGAAATGCGCGCCGCTGTCGTCCAGCGCCGCCCAGTCGCCTTCTTCCAGGTAGGCGATGCGACGGGTCAGCGGCGCCAGTGCCAGCGCGTCGGAGCCCACGAACATCTCGCCCTCGCCGAAGCCGATGGCCAGCGGCGCGCCCTGGCGCGCGGCCAGCAGCAGCTTGGGGTGGCCGGCGAAAATGGCGGCCAGCGCGAAGGCGCCATGCACCCGCTTCAGCCCGGCGGCGAAGGCCTCCTGTGGGGCCAGCCCCTGCTGCAGGAAGTCATCCACCAAACGGACAAAAGTCTCGGTGTCGGTCTCGGTCTCGAACATCGCGCCCTTGGCTTCCAGCTCGGCGCGCAGTTCGGCGTGGTTTTCGATGATGCCGTTATGCACCACGGAAACCCGCGCGGTGGAATGCGGGTGGGCGTTGCGTTCGGTCGGCGCGCCATGCGTCGCCCAGCGGGTATGGCCGATGCCGGTCGTGCCCGTCAGCCCGTCCCGCTCCAGCACCGCGGCCAGGTTGCCCAGCTTGCCCTCGGCGCGGCGGCGGTCGATCTCGCCGTTCACCAGCGTGGCGATGCCGGCGCTGTCATAGCCGCGATATTCCAGGCGGCGCAGCGCCTCCAGCAGCAACGGCGCCGCCTCGGCCTTGCCGACAACCCCAACGATGCCACACATGAACCTATCTCCTTGCAGGAGGGCGGGCGGAGCCAGCCTTGCGGGCCAACCGGCCATTGTTTCAGCGCGTGATTCACGCCTTTCGACGATCCCGTCTCAGGCGATCACGCGCTACCCCTTCTTGCCCTTGAATCCGCGTCCGGGCTTGTTGGTCTGCACCCCGCGTGCCAGCGCCATGGCGTCATCAGGCACGTCCTGGGTGATGACGCTGCCGGCACCGATCAGCGCCCGCGCGCCCACCCGCACCGGCGCCACCAGCGCGGTGTCGCTGCCGATGAAGGCGCCCTCGCCGATGACGGTCCTATGCTTATGAATTCCATCGTAATTGCAGGTGATGGTGCCGGCTCCGATATTGGCCCCGGCGCCGATCTCGGCATCGCCCAGGTAGCTCAGGTGGTTGGCCTTGGCGCCGCGGCCCAGCTTCGCCGCCTTCAGCTCCACGAAGTTGCCGACATGCGCCTGCTCGCCCACCTCGGCACCCGGGCGCAGCCGCGCGAAGGGGCCGATCTGCGCATTGCGTCGCACGATGCAATGCTCCAGGTGGCTGAAGCCTCTGATATCCACGCCATCCTCCACCACCACGCCGGGGCCGAAGAACACATGCGGCTGGATCACCACGTCCTGGCCGATCACCGTGTCCCAGCTGAAGAACACCGTCTCCGGCGCGATCAGCGTGGCGCCGCCGTCCAGCGCCTTGGCGCGCATGGCGGCCTGCACCTCGGCCTCGGCCGCCGCCAGTTCGGCCCGGCTGTTGATGCCGCGCAGCTCGGCCTCGGGCGCTTCCTCGGCCAGCACCAGCTTCCCTTCGGCGCGGGCCAGGGCGACGATGTCGGTCAGGTAGTATTCGCCCTTGGCGTTGTCGTTCTTCAAAGCCGCCAGCCAGCGGAACAGGTCCGGGCCGGGGGCGCAGACCACGCCGGCATTGCACAGGCCGATGCCGCGCTCGGCTTCGCTGGCGTCGGCCCATTCCACCACGCGCTCCACCTCGCCGGCGCCATTGGTGACCACGCGGCCATATTTGCCGGGGTCGGCCGGGCGCATCGCCAGCAGCACCAGGCCGGCCTCGGCCCGCCGGGCGCGCAGCCGGCGAATCGTCGCCTCCGTGATCAGCGGGTTGTCGGCGTAGAGCACCGCGACATCACCGCCGAAGCCCGCCAGCAGCGGCGCCGCCATGCGCGCGGCATGGCCGGTGCCGAGGCGATCCGCCTGAACCACCGTCGGGTGCGGCTGGGCCGCCTGCTCCAGCACCGGCATGTCGGGGCCGACCACCACCACCACCCGCTCGAACACCGGCTCCACCGCCGCCAGCAGGTGGCGCAGCATCGGCCGGCCCGCCACGGGGTGCATCGCCTTGGGCAGCGCGGACTTCATCCGTGTGCCCAGCCCTGCTGCCAGAATGATCGCCGCGCCGGCCATGCCGATACCCCCGAACAAACCGCACCGGCGGCCCCGGCGCGATACCCTGAGCGGCGGTACACCGGTTCCCGCCCGGGCGAAAGCGCCTCGGCGGGCCCGGAAAAATGCCGTGACAATGGTTGACCGCGCCTCAACGCCCGGCCGGCGCCGCCATTTGGCTTGACCGCGCCGCGCCGGGCCGCTGCAATGCAGGGGTCGTGAGCACCCTTGTCAGCGTTCCCCGCGGCGACGAAGACACGCTCTGGGCCGTGGTTGCCACGGTGGGGCGCAAGCATCGCGTTGCCGAGATCTTCCGCAACCGCACCGCGGCCTTGCAGGACCGCGACTGGCGCGCCGAACAGGTGCGCGCCTACCGGGACTTCCTGGAACGCGCCCGCCAGCCGATGCCGTTCTACAGCGTCACCCCCATCCGCCGCGCCGACCTGCCGCGCAAATGGGCCCCGCTGCCGGCGTTGGGCTTCCTGCGGGGCGAGTTCATCTGATACTGAGCACGAAGTTCCGGCCCGCTGTTTGCGGGCCGAGCCGCCGAATGGCGGCCGCGGCCTGTGCCGCGTAGCCAAGGGCCGCGGAGGCGGCCCGCCCGGCGACTGAGGGGCACGAAGGTTTATCCTTCGTGCGTTGGAAAAGAAAACCTCGGGTCGATAAACTTCCCTCCGCCTCCATTGCTGGTAGATACTTCCCTGGTAGGGCAGTGGCCCCGGCAGGTGGTTGGCGGCAATGGCGGCATTCCCAAGGCTGAAGCGGCAGCGGCACGGCGGCACCCATGGCCGCTGAGGGCCAGGACCTGCGCGCCGGGCTGCAACGCCTGGCGGAGGTTGCCCGCCCGCTGCAAGGCAAGCAGCTGCGCGCCGCGGCCGAAAACCTGGCCGGCTACATCGAAACCGTGGCACAGGACGAAACCGGCCGGGTCTGGATCATGGGCTGGATTCGCGGCGGCCTGCCCACCGAATTGCCGGTGGTGCTGGCCGGCCGCGCCCGCCATGCCGGCGCGCTCGGGCTGTTCCGCTTCCCGCGCGCCGACGTGCCCGAAGGCGGCCAGGCCTTCATCGGCCTGCTCGCCTCCGACTGGCAGCCCAGCCCCGGCGTGGACCTCTACTGCTTCCTGGCGCCGGAGCTGACGCTGTTCCTGCGCGGCGTCCGCCCGCTGGCGCAGGTGGAAACCAAGGTCATCGTTGACCACATCGCCCACAACCTGCCGCAGGCCAGCGCCGGCCAGGCCAAGGCGTTGCAGGCGCTGCTGGGCAGCGGCAGCAGCTGGGCGCCGCATTCGCCGCGCGCCGGCTTCGCCATGAAGGCCTCGGTGGACCGGCTGCTGGTGCTGCCCGGCTTCGGCGCCTTCGCCGAGGGTTGGGTGCTGAGCCCATCCAAGCCGGTCACCGGCTTTTCGGTCCGGCTGGGCGGCAAGGTCTTGCAGGGCGTGCCCGGCAGCCTGGTGCGCCGCGCCAGGCCGGATGTCGCGACCGTCGGCGGCCATACGCCCCTGCTGCTGGACCGCGCCGGCTTCACCGTGGTGCTGGAAGGCCCGCTGGCCTCCACCGACCTGGTCGAGCCGATGCTGAAGGCGCATTTCGCCGATGGCAGCGCGGCCAATGTGGCGGTGGACCCGGAGGCGGTGCGCCGCATCGGCCATGCCGTGCCGCTGGACGACGTGCTGCTGTGCTACCCCGGCCTGGCCGAGGAAAGCTTCTTCCCCCGCTTCGCCGCCGCCCTGCGGCAGGACATGGTGGCAAGCCTGGCGCAGGTCGCGCTCATCGCCGGCCCCGCCCCGGCGCTGCGCCTGGTGGTGGCCGCCGTGCCCGCCCACCCCAGCGACGCCCGCCTGCTGGTGGAGGACCTGGCCCTGGCGCTGCGCCGCCTGGAGACCCCGCCGGCGGTGCTGCTGCTGGCCGATGGCGGCACCAGCCGCGCCGAATTGCCGGTGCTGGCCCGCACCCTGGCCGAGGCCAGCGGCCAGCGCTGCGGCATTGCCCTGGTGGAGCAGGCGGACAAGCCGCTCTGGGCCCTGCCCGCCGTGCTGGACCTGGCGGGCAGCCAGCACTTCCTGCTGCTGGCGCAGCACGCCTTTCCCTGCCGCGCCGGTTGGGACGCCGCCCTGGCCGCGCTGCTGGGCGCCGACGAAGCACCCCGGGCGCTGCGCCATGCCGGCCCCGGCGGCCTGGCCGCGCTGCGCTGGACCCGCACCGGCCTGCAACACTGGCTGGACACCCACCCGCCGGCGCTCGGCCAGGCCCATGCCGATGCGCTGCTGGCCGAGGCCGCGCCGCTGCCGGGCAGCGCGCTCTCGGCCCTGGCCACCCAGGGCGGCGGCCGGGTGCTGGCCGCCATCGACCAGCTGGAGACCGCGGCCGCATGAGCTTCGCCCCACCGATCGCGGTGATCTCCCACGCCCACCCCTCCATTTCCAAGGGCGGCGCCGAGATTGCCGCCCATACGCTGTACCAGGGGCTGCGCGCGCTGGGCGTGCCCGCCATCTTCATCGCCGCGGTGCCGGAGGCCGAGCGCCACCGGCTGGACCTCGGCGCCGACGAATACGCCGTGTTCCATGCGCAGGAGCGCTACGAGCACCTGTACCAGCTGGCCGAACCCGCGGTGGCGCGGCAGCTCTGCGCCGTGCTGGACGCCACCGGGGCCGAGCAGCTGGTGTTCCACCACTTCCTCTGGCTGGGGCTGAACAGCCTGCGCGACGCGCTGGCCCTGCCCGGCCGCCGCGGCCTGCTGGTGCTGCATGAGTTCCTGGCCCAGTGCCACCACCACGGCCAGATGATCACCGCCACCACGCAGTTGCCGTGCAGCAGCGCCACCCCAAGCCGCTGCGGCAATTGCTTCCCCACCCTGGGCCGCCCGCGCTTCGAACTGCGCCGCCGCCTGGTGGGCGAGGTGTTCGACCAGCTGGACGGCTTCGTCTCCCCCAGCCGCTTCCTGGCGGAACGCTACGTCGCCTGGGGCCTGCCGGCCGAACGGGTGCATGTGGTGGAGAACGGCCTGCTGCACCCCGGCCAGCCGGCGCCGCCACGCCCGGCCGCCGGCCGCTTCGTCTTCGGCTTCTTCGGCCAGCTCAACCCATTCAAGGGCGTGGACGTGCTGCTGGGCGCGGCCGAGCGCCTGGCCTCGGCGGCGGAGATCGAGATCCGCATCCACGGCAACATCATCGGCCTGCCGGAAGCGCTGGTGGCCCGGCTGGACCGCCTGGCCGAAAGCCTGCCGCAGCTGCGCTTCATGGGCGCCTATGAGAACGACCAGGTGGGCGCGCTGATGGCGGAATGCGACTACGTGCTGGTGCCCAGCATCTGGTGGGAAAACTCGCCGGTGGTGATCCAGGAAGCCTATGCCGCCGGCCGCCCGGTGATCTGCACCGGCATCGGCGGCATGGCCGAGAAGGTGGTGCCCGGCGTCACCGGCCTGCACTTCCGCCGCAACGACGCCGGCGACCTGGCGCAGGTGATGCAATCCGCCGCCGACCCGGCGCTGCTGGCCAAGCTTCAGGCCGGCCTGCCCCGCCCGGCCGACGCGCCGACCATGGCGCGCCACTACCTGGCGGCGATGGGCCTGCCCACCGCTGCGGCCGAAGCCGAGGCACCGCAGGCCGCCCGCAAGCCGCGCCGCGCCGGGACCAAGCAGCCGGCCTGACAACGTCATCCCCCATGCGGGCCGGCCCAAGCGTCGGCAGCCATGGGTGCTTTGCCGCGCGCAGGGCCGTGCCACCGCAGCGCGACCGATGCCGGGACGCGGCAGCCAGGACTGGCGCCCCCGGGCAGCACCGCCCCACAATGCAAAACGCCGCCCGGGTCTCCCCGGACGGCGCCCCGCCATTCCTTCGCGCCGGGGGTCAGCCCAGCTGGCGCGCGGCCACCAGGTCCAGCACCTGCTCGGCCAGAACGTCCGGCGTCGCGCCGCCGCCAGACAGCACGATCTCGGCCTTCTCCGGCGCCTCATAGGGGCTGCTGATGCCGGTGAAGTTCTTGATCGCGCCGCTCTTCGCCCGGGCATACAGCCCCTTGGCGTCGCGCCGGATGCATTCCTCCAGCGGGGTGTCGACGAAGATCTCGACGAACTCGCCGGGCTCCAGCATCTCCCGCACCATGTTCCGCTCGGCGCGGAATGGCGAGATGAAGGAGCACAGAACGATCAGGCCGGCATCGACCATCAGCTTGGAAACCTCGCCGACGCGGCGGATGTTCTCCACCCGGTCCTGGTCGGTGAAGCCCAGGTCGTTGTTCAGGCCATGGCGCAGATTGTCGCCGTCCAGCGTGTAGGTGTGGCGGCCTTGCGCGTGCAGCGCCTTCTCCACCAGCTTGGCGACGGTGGACTTGCCCGAGCCGGACAGGCCGGTGAACCACAGCACCATCGGCTTCTGGCTGTCCAACGCGGCGCGGGCCGCCTTGTCGACCAGGAACTGCTCATGGTGCACGTTGGTCGCCCGCCGCAGCGGGAAGTCCATCATGCCGCAGCCGGCGGTGCGGTTGGTGAAGCGGTCCACCAGGATGAAGCTGCCCATCTGCCGGTTCTCGGCATAGGGGTCCATCGGCACGCGCTGCGACGTGCTGATGTTGCAGAAGCCGATCTCGTTCAGTTCCAGCTTCTTGGCCGGCTGGTGCTCCAGCGTGCCCACATCCACCCGGTGCTTGATGGTGGTGATGGAGGCATTGGTCCACAGGTTGCCGGTGCGCATCAGGTACTGGCGGCCCGGCAGCAGCGCTTCCTCGTCCATCCACAGGATATGCGCGGCGAACTGGTCGGAGACCGGCGGCCGGTCCATCGGCGGCACCAGCACGTCGCCGCGCGCCACATCCACCTCGTCCTTCAGGACGATGGTGATGGCGTCGTAGGCGACGGCCTTTTCCATGTCGCCATCCGGCCCGACCAGGCGCGCCACATGGCTGCTCTTGCCGGAAGCGGCGACCACGATGGGGTCGCCCACCGCAACGGCGCCGGACGCCACCGTGCCGCTGAAGCCGCGGAAATCCAGGTTCGGGCGGTTGACCCACTGCACCGGGAAGCGGAAGGGCTTGGCCACCTCATCCTGCTCGGTGCTCACCGCCTCCAGGTGCTCCAGCAGCGTCGGGCCGCGGTACCAGGCGGTGTTGCCGGAACGCCCGGTCACGTTGTCGCCGAAGCGGGCCGAGAGCGGGATCGGCTGCATGGTCTGGAAGCCGAGGCCGGCGGCGAAGCTGGCGTATTCGCCGACGATGCGGTCGAACACGCCCTGGTCGAAGCCCATCAGGTCGATCTTGTTGACCGCGAGCACCACGTGCTTGATGCCCAGCAGCGAGCAGATGTAGCTGTGCCGCTTGGTCTGCGTCAGCAGGCCCTTGCGCGCATCCGCCAAAATGATGGCCAGGTCGGAGTTCGACGCGCCGGTGGCCATGTTGCGGGTGTACTGCTCGTGGCCCGGGCAGTCCGCCACGATGAAGCTGCGCTTCGGCGTGGCGAAGAAGCGGTAGGCCACGTCGATGGTGATGCCCTGCTGGCGCTCGGCCTCCAGGCCATCCACCAGCAGCGCCAGGTCCACATCCTCGCCCACGGTGCCGTGCTTGCGGCTGTCCTTGGTGATGGTGGCCAGGGTGTCTTCCATGATCTGCTGCGCGTCGTACAGCATGCGGCCGATCAGGGTGGACTTGCCGTCGTCCACCGACCCGCAGGTCAGCAGGCGGAGCAGGCTGCGCTGGCTGCCCGCGACGTTGGTGTCCATCAGAAATACCCCTCGCGCTTCTTCCGTTCCATCGAGGCTTCCTGGTCGCTGTCGATCAGGCGGCCCTGGCGCTCGCTGGTCTTGGAGGTCCGCAGTTCGTCCATGACCTGGTGGATGTTCTCGGCCCGGCTTTCATGCGCGCCGGTCAGCGGCCAGTCGCCCATGGTGCGGAAGCGCACCCACATCATTTCTTCCTGCTCGCCGGGCTCCAGCTCCATGCGGTTGTCGTCGCGCATGATCAGCGCGCCGGAGCGCCGCAGCATCGGCCGTTCCGCCGCGTAGTACAGCGGCACGATGGGGATGTCCTCGGCGGCGATGTAGTCCCACACGTCGAACTCGGTCCAGTTGGACAGCGGGAAGACGCGCATCGTCTCGCCGGGGTTGATGCGGGTATTGTACAGGCCCCACAGCTCCGGCCGCTGGCTGCGCGGTTCCCACACATGGCCGGGGGCGCGGTGGCTGAACACGCGCTCCTTGGCGCGGGCCTTCTCCTCGTCGCGCCGGGCGCCGCCCAGGGCGGCGTCGAAGCCGTGCATGTCCAGCGCCTGCTTCAGCGCCTCGGTCCCCATGACCGACATGTGCAACTGGCTGCCATGGGTCAGCGGGCCGATGCCGCGGGCGATGCCTTCGGGGTTGGAATGCACATGCAGCTTCAGCCCCAGCTCGGCCACCCGCGCGTCGCGGAAGTCCAGCATGGCCTTGAAGTCCCAGCCGGTGGCGATGTGCAGCAGCGGGAAGGGCAGCGGCCCGGGCGCGAAGGCCTTCATGGCCAGTTGCAGCACCACGCTGCTGTCCTTGCCGATGGAGTAGAGCAGCACCGGATTGCGGAAGCTGGCCGCGACCTCCCGGATGATGGCGATACCCTCGGCTTCGAGCCGACGAAGATGAGGGGTCAGGCGCCCGCCAGAGGAATCGGACATCAAGCACTCCGAACTGAAACCAGCTGAAAACGTTGGCGGAAAGGCCAACCTTGCGCCGCAACCTTAGCGCAGTGCAGCACGCCGTGCCAGCACCACCCCCGGGTGCATCGCGGCCCGGCGCGGCCGGAACGACCGCCCCGCGGGGGGCTGTGCCGAAGCCGCCCCGCAGCCCCGCAATATCGCCCTAAGTTGTTGGCGAATAACCCAATTCATCCAGCATCGGGGCCAGGATGTCGTTCAGCTGCAGGATCACCTCGGCTTCCAATTTGTCGCGGTGATCGCCCGGCGTGACCTTTCGTACAAATTTGTCGGGCCGTTCCTCGTCCGGAAGCACATCCGCCCAGCCGAGGATCTGGTCGAGTTGCTGGTCGGTGACCGTCCAGCCGAAATGCTCGCAGATATCCTCAAGGAACCAGCGCTTGTTCATGATGGCGTCTTCGTAGTGGTACAGCCGCATGCCGGGCATGCCGATGAACTCGCGGTACTCCATCAGCGTGCCGCGGAAGCTCTTGGCCTGCCGCAGCACGTAGGTGGCCACCGAGGCCTTCAGCGCCCGCGCCCGGTTCTCCAGCATCTGCTGGCGGCCCTCGCCTTCCTCCGGGATGGAGTGGGAATAGGCGCTGGAGAAATACTCGCTCACCAGGGCATCGCGGGGGTCGCGCACCAGCAGGATCTTCTTGGACGCCGCCAGCAGCGGGTGCCCCACCAGGCCGAGCGGCGCATTGCGGAAGCCGCCGAACAGGTTGCCACCCTGCAGCAGGGTCGCCATGCCCGCGTCGTTCTGCCAGCCGGCCACGGTAACGCCCTTGCCGAACAGCTGTCCGGCCACGTCCACGTAGTTCACCTGGTTGAACCGGGCCAGGGAGGTCACCATCGAGTTCATGATGGAACTGCCGGACTTGCGCACCCCGAAGACGAAATAAGCCGGAGCGGCCTCGTCCTGTACAATATCGAACTCAACGCCGGCGAAACTCATCTTCACGGGTTCAGGCATCAAATCGGTTCCTCAGAAGGCCTGGTTCCACGGTGCCACCCTGGAGCCTGTCACTGGACGTCGGCAGCGCCCGCCGGCACCGGCAGGCGCCCATATGCTTGCAGGCACTGCCGGAAATTAGTCCGACTGTCATGAATGGCCGTATAGCATCCGGCCCCACTCGCGACAACGTTCCCGCAGCCCGCCCCTTCCGGGACCGTGGCGGCGGCCGGTAGCCAGCAGTACCGCGTGCTTGCCGCTTTGCACAAGTCTGCGAGCGGGTTATTGATCCGGCCGAACAGCGCTTCCACTTCTTCCTCAGAGGGTTCCAATGCAGGTCGAAACCACCGCCGAAGCCGGACTGGCAACCGTCACCGTCGCGGTGGGCACCAAGGGCAGCCTGGACTTCCAGATCAACCAGGCCGACCAGCGGGACGCCTGCTTCTGCCTCGGCGTCCGCAAGTCCGGCAGCACCATGCTGCACAAGATGGTGCAGTTCCTGGCCCGCAAGAACAACGTCCACTCGGTCGACATCGCCGGCAACTTTTTCAAGAACGGCTTCGTCGTCTCCGACTGGGTCGCCGCCGACCTGTCCAACGTGGTCCAGCCCGGCAACGTCTATGTCGGCTTCCGGTCCTTCCCGACCAACTTCAACCAGTACGACGCCTTCCGCACCGGCCGGAAGATCTTCATGTTCCGCGACCCGCGCGACGCCCTGGTCAGCCAGTATTTCTCGGACGCCTATTCCCATTCGCTGCCGTCCAAGGAAACCGAGACCGGCGCCAAGGCCTCGGAAGCCTTCCTGAAGAAGCGGGAGGACGCGCTGGCCACGGATATCGAGACCTATGTGCTGAAGCATGCCCGGCCGTTCGAGAACACGCTGATGGCCTTCGCGCCGATGCTGGACGACCCGACCTGCCTGACGCTGCGCTACGAGGACTACATTTTCCAGAAGAAGCGCCTGATCAACAAGATCCTGCAGCACTTCGGCTGGCAATGCGCCCCCGGCCATATCGAGACGCTGATGAAGACGATCGACTCGGTGCCCGACGCCGAGGACAAGAAGCGCTTCGTCCGCCGCGTGATCCCCGGCGACCACCGCAACAAGCTGACGCCGGAGACCATCCGCAAGCTGAACAACCAGATGCGGGAAGTGCTGCACGTCTTCGACTACTACTGAGCCTCAGCGCGGCCGCGGCAACCCCGCGGCCAATGCCTGCTCCGCCTGGCGCACCGGCGCGGCGAACTTCACCACGTCGGGCGTCCAGAGTTCCAGATAGGCGGCACCGGCCTCCAGCCCGCGCCGCAGGATGGCGTCATAGCCCTCGGTATCGCAGGGCTGCGGTGCCTCGCCGCGCCGCAGGTTGCAGCCGGCACTGCCTTCCCGGCCCAGGAACAGGTTGCTCTGCCAGCCAATCACCGTGCCGCGCCGCGCCGCCGCCAGCACGGTTTCGGCCAGCGGCGTGGCCACCCCCAGCCCATTCCACTGCACCGCGAAGCGGCCGGGAAAGCGCCGCTCGGCCTCGTTGATGACGCGCGGCTTCACCGGGTCCACCGAGGGCCGGCCGGCATCATCCACCGCCGGGAAATCGTTGCGCTCCAGCAGGTCCAGCGCCAGCAGCTTGCCCGGGAAGCGCTCGGCCAGGCCCTCCGCCATCCGGGTCCAGGCCTCCACCACCAGGCCGGGCTTGTAGCCCAGCGCCAGCCATTGCCCGGCCTCGTCCACCGCGCCGCAGACATCGGTGCGGTCCGGCGTGGCGGCGGGAATCCGCAACTCCTCGGTCAGCCGGTTCACTCCGGTCAGCTTGACGATCCGCAGCGCCTGCATGGCGCCGGGCAGGCGGCGCAGATGCTCAACCAGCGCCGCCTGCATGGCCAGGAAGGCGGCGACGAAGCCGGGGTCCCATGGCACACCCATCTGCACCTGGATGCAGCTGCGGTTCACCCCGCCCCGGCCGATGCTGAACCCCAGCGTCCTGATCCCCGCCGCGGCCAGCCAGGGCGGCGCAAAGGCCCCGGCGATGACCGAGAGCGAAATCCGCTTGCCCGCGGCAACCGCGCGCTGCACCTCCCGGTCCAGCAGGCCGAAATCGTACTGGCCCTGCCGTGGTTCCAGCTGGGACCAGATGCAGCGGATATAGACCCCGCCGGCATCGCGGCCCTGGAAGGCGGCGTCCGGCAGCAGCCGGCGCTCATCCAGCAGCGGCGCGCCACAGGCATAGATCCCGCGATACCCGGCAGCCGCCCCCTGGACCGCCGCTTGCCCCCGTGCGCCGCGCGGCGCCAGCAGCGGCGCCGCCAGCAGCGCGGCCCCAAGGGCGCGGCGCCCCAGCATCAGTCGCGGTTACCGGCCGCGAAGATGTCCACGTACAGGCCCTGCGGCAGGATGGAGCCGAGCACCAGCGCCCAGACCCGCCACTCCTCGCGGTAGGTGCGGTCGAACACGATGTCCCAGGGCTTCGGCTTGTCGAGGTAGTGCAGCAGCACGCCGTCCTCGATGTAGCCGTTGCGCTCCCGGCTGGGCCGCAGGAAGAAGTTGTAGCGGTCCGGCAGCGGCGCGAAGCGGTTCTCGAAGGCGATGTTCAGCGCGCACTGGTCATGGAACACCAGCCGCTCCGGCTCCTCCTCGGAAACCCGGATCGCCTCCTCGATGAACTCCGACAGCCGCGGGTCGTCGAACTTCAGCAGCAGCACCCCGGAGTTGAAGTAGAAGTGCGGGTCGATGCTGTTGCGCGCCGCGGCGTTGATCACCTCGGGCGAATAATCCTCAACCCGCGCGGCGATCAGCTTGTCGCCGAGATCGAGCTTGAACATGCCGGTCATGTCCGACCGGCAGACGATGTCGGTGTCGGTATAGACGGCGCGGGTGAAGTTGTAGCGCTCCAGCAGGTAGCGCGCGGCATACAGGCGGAAATAGGCGGCGCGCGAAAGCCCGGCGCCGCCGGCGAAGAAGCCGTATTCCACCCGGTGGTCCACGCCGTCCTTCGGCATGAAGTCTTCCTCCGGCACGATGTCGAGCGCCCGGCCGAAGCGCGCCGCCACCATGGCGATGGAGCCGTACCAGTGCCGCGGCACGTCGCGGTCCAGGAACAGGAAGATCCGCCCGCCCACCTGCGGCGCCTGGCCCAGGAAGGAGCACAGGAAGGTCAGCATGGAAAGGAAGTAGCGCTGGTTGGTGCACAGGAACAGGCAGTAGTCGGCGTGCACGTCGCCACTGTCGTTGTTGGTCAGCAACCAGTTGCTGCGGTAGCGCGTTGCGGTCTGGCCAGAGACGTTGGAGGTGAGCGCCCGCGCGCTCTGCACGATCACCAGGTCCTCGTTGACCAGGTCGATGAAGTCGTGCAGGTCGGCGTCGCGCTTGGCCTCGGCGCCATCGGGCAGGTCGCGCACGCGGTCCAGAATGGCCTGGTGCACCGCCGCCTTGCGCACGATCCGCATGGCCACATGCCCACCGCCGGCAAAGCCGAAGCCGCTGGCGACATGGCCCAGCAGCAGCTTGCCCGCCTCATCCCAGCGCTTCAGCTCGCTCAGCAGCCGCAGGATCGTCAGGCATTCCCACTTGTTCAGTGTGGTCCCGACGAAGACGTCCTGGTAGATCCGCTCGGCTTCCTCGGCGTTGTCGGCGTGGCAGAAGTATTCCAGCTTGCGCAGCAGGGTCTCGCGGTCGCTGCCCAGCGGGTTGCCTTCCAGCTCGCGGAACAGCACGCCCAGCTCGTCCCAGCGCTTCTGGTGCAGCAGGTAGTGGATGCGGGCCTGCACCACGGCGCGGCTCTGCAAGCCACGCATCGCCAGCAGCCGGTACAGCGCGACCTGGGCCTGCTGCAGCGCGCTGGACGGCACCGTGCCCGGCGAGGTCGTCAGGAACATCGCCTCGGCCAGCAGCCAGTCCGGCAGGTCCTTGGCGCAGCGCGCCTCCTCGGCGGCCAGCACCTCGCCGACCGTGCCCTTCTTCACCGCCAGGCGGAAGCGGGCCTGGAAAATCTCCGGCAGCGGGTTGTCGCCCACCGCGGCCAGGCGCGTCTCCACATCCTCCAGCGCGCCGCTTTCCAGCAGGCGCTGGGCGATCACGGCCTCGGCCACCGCCTCGGTATCCGGGAAGGGCGGCAGCGCGCGCAGGATCTGCACGCTCTTCGCCGTCTCGCCCTTCATGCTGTGGAAGCGGCTGATGGCCAGGAAGCCCCAGACGTTCAGCCGGTCGGCATGGTCCCGCTCCAGCTCGGCCGCCATCGGTCCCGCGGCGGCCAGGTCGCCCAGGTCCAGGGCAATCTCCAGCAGGCGGAGCGTAACCAGCAGGTCCTTGAAGCTGCGCCGGTGCAGCTGCCGATAGACCTCGGCCGCTTCCTCGCGGTTGCGTTCCTCGTACAGCGTATGGTTGGCAACGGCGAAGCGGCCCAGAATCTCCGCCACATGCGGCGAGGCAGGCTCGCCGGGGATGGCGAGAAACGCCAGCTGCGCCTTGGCGGCACCCGGCCGGTCGCCGGCGATGGCCCGCGCCACCGCCAGGATCAGCGCGGCCTCCGCCCGTTGCGGCGGCTTGCCGTCCAGGTCGCGCTCGGCCTTGCGGACCAGCGCCTCCAGCGCCGGGCGCGCCAGGCCGCGCAGATGGTTGTCGGTGCCGGCATAGCCGACCTCCAGCGCCCGCAATTCGGCGGGCGGGGCTGGCGGCGGCGGCGCGGCCAGCGGCGGCGGGGCGGGCGGCGGCGGGGCGG
>CAILMF010000020.1 GCA_903835235.1 uncultured Rhodospirillales bacterium | reverse complement strand
GTGCCGGCAATGCTCAGCGCACCCGCCGAGGTCAGCGCCAGCGTGCCCGCCGCGCCCGCCTGCACCGTGCCGCTGACGTTCAGCGCCAGCGCGTCGCGCAGCGTGATGTTGGCGGCGCTCAGGTTGCCCAGCGTGTCGATGCTGTTGGCGGCGCGTTGCAGCGAGAAATCGCCGCTGGTCGCCCCGGTCAGCGTCGTCACGTCCAGCGCGCCGCCGCTCTGCGCCACGCTGCCGCCGCGCAGGTCCAGCGTGGCGGCGTCGCCCTGCCCGGCGCCGCCACGCAGCGCGACTGTGCCCGCCAGGGTGATGGCGCCCGCCGTGGTGGTGGTGCCGTCGCTGCCCACGCGCAGCAGGCCGCCGCCGGTGCTGATGGCGTTGAGTTCCGCCGTGCCGAGGTAGCCGCCCGCGCCGCCGAGCGAGATGGCCGTGCCCGCGGTGTAGGGCAGTAGGTTCACGGTGCCGGCCCCGGGCGCGCTGAGGCTGCCGGTCAGCGCGATGTCGTCGGCGCGCAGCGTGATGCTGTTGCCGTTGCCGGCCGCGACGGCGCCGGAGACGGTGAGCAGGCTGCTCGCCGTGGTCAGCGCGACATTGCCGGTGGCGGAGATGGCGCCGGCGGCGTCGAAGGTATTGGCCTGCGAAGCCAGCTCAAAACTGCCGGCCGTGGCGGCGCCGCTCACCTTGGCCACGTCCAGCACCGTGCCGGCGGTCTGCGAGACGCTGGCGCCGTGCAGGTCCAGCACGCCGGCGGCGCTGCGCAGGTTCAGGCTGCTGGCCAGCGCCACGCCGCCCGTGCCGGTGGCCTGCAGCACGAGGGTGTTGGTGGCAATGTTCGCCGCCAGTTGCGCCGCATCGAGCAGCAGGCCGCTGCCGCTGGCGCCAACGGTGATGCCGGTATCCGCACTCAGCGGTTTCAGCGTGACGCTGCCGGCAGAGCCGCCGGTGCCGACGGTTCCTGTCAGCGTCAGCGCATCCGCGGTCAGCGTCACCGCCTTGTCGGTGCCGGCGGAGAGCGTGCCCGCCGTCAGCGGCACGGCGCTCGTCACCGCCAGGTCGCCGCCGGCCGAGATGACGCTGAGCTGGTCAATCCGGTTGCCGGCGCGCGTCATCAGGAAGTCGCCGGTGGTGGTGCCCGCCAGCGCCGACACGTCCAGCACGCCGCCGGTCTGGTTCACACTGCTGCCGTTGAGGCGCAGCAGGTTCGCATCACCATGGCCGCTGCCGCGCAACCGCACGTCACCGGCCAGGGTGATGGCGCCGGCCGTGGTGGGTAACAAGGTACCGCCGCCGATTTCGAGCGTACCGCCAACGGTGGAGATGCGGTCGATGGCGGCGCTGGGCAGGTAAAGCCCGACCGGCGTCGCGCTATCGCCCAGCGTCACCGCCAGGCCGCTGGTCCGCGGCAGCAGCCCGATGGTGCCCCCCCCGGGCGCCGACAGCGCGGCAGACAGGGTGAGCGAATCCGTCTGCAAGGTGAGTCTGTTGCCACTGCCGGCGCTGGTCGCGCCGCTGACCGTCAGCGATGAAAGGTCACGCAGCAGGAAGTCGCGGCCCGCCGTGAATCCGGCCAGCGTGTCGATTTTGTTCAGCAGACCTTCGAAGGTGGCATCGCCCGTCGTTGCACCGGTCAGCGTTGCCACATTCAGGGACGTCCCGTTCTGCGCCACGCTTGCGCCGCGCAGATCCAGTATCGACGCCTCGCCGGTTGAGAAGAACCCACGGAGGTCGACCCCGCCCGCAAAGCTGATCGTGCCCGCCGTGGTGGTGCTGCCGTCGCTGCCGATCCGCAGCAGGCCATCGCGCACGGAGATATGGGTCAGATCAGCCTGGCTCAGGTAGCCGCTGGGCCCGCCCAACGAAATGGTCTGGCCCGACGTATGGGGCAGGATGTTGATCATGCCGGCGCCGGCCACGCTGACATTGGCGTTCAGCGCGAGATCATCCGCCCGCAGCGTGATGGTGTTGCCGGTGCCGGCCGAGACGCCGCCGTAGACGGTCAGCAGGCTGCTTGCCGTGGTCAGCGCGACATCACCGGTGGCGGTGATGGCGCCGGCCGCGTCGAAGGTATTGGCGTGGGAATCCAGCGCAAAGCTTCCTGCCGTGGCGGAACCGGTGACCTTGGCCACGTCCAACACCGTGCCGGCCGTCTGAGAGACGCTGGCGCCCTGCAGGTTCAGCACATTCGCGCCGGAGCGCAGGTTCAGGTCGCTGGCCAGGCCAATGGCCCCCGTGCCGTTGGCCTGAAGGATCAGCGTGGTGGTCGAGATGTTGGCCGTGAGCTGGGACGGGTCCAGCAGCAGGCCGCCGCCACTGGTGCCGACGGTGATGCCGGTATCCGCGCTCAGCGGTTGCAGCGTCACGCTGCCGCCGCTGCCGCCGGCGTTCACCACACCCGCCAGCGTCAGCGCATCCGCCCGCAGCGTGATGGCGCGGTCGGTGCCGGCGATGGCCGTGGCGACCGTCAGCGGCACTGCGCTGGTCACCGCCACGTCACCGCCGGCCACGATCGAGTTGACCTCGTCGATGCGGTTGCCGGCGCGGGTCAGCGACACGTTGCCGGTGGTGGCACCGATGACCTTGGCCACGTCCAACAGGCCACCGGTCTGTGCCACGCTGGCACCATCGAGCCGCAAGACGCCGACGCTGCCATGGCCCGGGCCGCGCAGCAGCACGTCGCCGGCCAGGGTGATGGCGCCGGCGGTGGTCACGCTGGACGCATCGCGGCCGATGAACAGCGTGCCACCGGTGGCAAGCCGGTTCAGCGCCGCCGTCGGCAGGTAGAGGCCGGTCGGCGTGCTGCTGTCGCCCAGCGTGACGGCCAGCCCACTGGTCAGCGGCAGCAGGTGGGTACTGCCAAGGGCGCCAGGTGCGGAAAGCCCGGCCGAGAGCGTCAGCGCATCCGCCTGCAACGTCAGGCTGCCGCCGGTGCCGGTGCCGACGGCAGCGCTGACCGTCAACGCCGCGGCGTCGCGCAGCAGGAAGTCGCCGCCGGCGGTGAAGCCGGCCAGCGTGTCGATGCTGTTGCTGCTGCTGCCGAAGCTGGCGCCATTGGAGGTGGCACCGCGCAGCGTCGCCACGTCCAGCGCGCCGGCGCTCTGCGTCACGCTGGCGCCGCGCAGCTCCAGCGTCGCGGCCACGCTGCGCAGCGCGGCATAGCCGGCCAGCGTGATGTCGCCGGCCGTGGTGGTGCTGCCATCGCTGCCGATGCGCAGCAAGCCGCCGCCGGTGGCGATGCGGTTGAGCTCGGCGGTGCCGAGGTAGCCGCTGGCGCCGCCGAGCGAGATGGCGGTGCCGCTGGTGTGCGGCAGGATGTTCACCGTGCCGCCGCCGGCCACCTGCACCGCGCCGGTCAGGGCGATATCGTCGGCGCGCAGCGTGACGCTGCGGCCATTGCCGGCGCTCAGCGTGCCGTCCACGGCCAGCAGGCTGGCGGCGCTGCGCAGCGAGAGGTCCTGTGCCGTGGCGATGCCGCCGGCGGCGTCGATGCTGTTGCCGGCATTGTCCAGCCGGAAGTCACCGGTGGTGGCGCTGCCGGTCAGGCGCTCCACGCTCAGCGCCGTGCCGGCGGTCTGGGTTACGCTGCTGCCGCGGAGGTCGAAGGTGCGGGCCAGGCCGGCCAGGCGCAGGTCGGCATCGGCGGCGATGCTGACGGCGCCGGTGCCGCTGGCCTGCAACGAGACGATGGGCGCGGCCAGCGCGGCGATCTGCGCCACGTCCAGCCGCAGCACGCCACTGGCGGCGCTGCCGCCGAGCTGGATGCCGGTGTCGGCGGTGAGCGGCTTCAGCGTCGCCGAGATGGCGGCGCCGACGCTGCCGGCCAGGTCCATCGCGTCGGCCTTCATCGCCAGGCTGCCGGCACTGGAGGACAGGGTGGCGCCACTGCCGATGGTGATGCCGGGCGCGTCCAGCGTCAGGTCGCCATGGCTGGTCAGCGCCGAACGCAGCGCGTCGAACCGGCCGCCGAGGCCGAGCGCGGTGGTGGAGACCTGCACCGCCACCGCGTCGGTGATGCTCAGCGTGCCGAGCGCCTGGCCGCCGAGGCGGTCGATGTGGTTGGCGGCGGTGAGGCTGACATTGCCGTTGGCCTGGAAGGCCAGGTACGGCGTGGTGACAACACCGCCGCTGCCCTGCAGGATATCGGCGCCGGCGGCCGGCGTGGCCGAGAGGTCGCCGGCCGTCAGCAGCACCGCCGTGGTGCCGCCGACCGCGCCGTTCAGCGTCAGCGCGCCGCTGGTCTTGCCGGCCGCGAGCCGGACGACGCCGCCGCTGACGGAACCGGTGGCGCTGACCGTCAGCGCGTTGTCGCTGGCGATGGTGATGCTGCCGGCGGTGATGGCGCCATCCACCGACGCGGCGCCGAGCTGGGTGATGGAGAGGCTGCCACTTGCGGCGGCCGAGGAAGCCAGGATGCTCGGCAGGGCGCCGCCGATGCCGGCCTCCACCGTCACGTTGCCGCCGGCATTGGCGGCGAAGCTGCCGGCCTTCAGCACCGCGCCGCTGGTGGCGATGTTGCCCATCGCGTGCAGGTCCAGCAGGCCGGCGCCGGCATCCACCGTGCCTGTCAGCGAGAGCGTGCCGCCGGCGTTGTGCGATGTCAGCGTGACCGCGGCGCCGGTGACGTCGCCGACCGTGAAGATACCGGTGCCGGTGGCGCCATTACTGGTGACGGCGACGCTGCCGGTGGCGCTGGCGCTGTCCAGCCGGGCGATGACGTTGCCGGTTTGCGTGAGGGCGATGCTGCTGGCCTTGGCGCCGGTGGCGCCGCCCACCGTGAGCAGCGGCGTGGTGAGGCTGCCGCCGACCTGGCTGATGGCGCCATCGCTGGAGAGGGCCACGCTTGTCGAGCCGGCCACGGCACCGTCGAGCGCGAGCGAGAGCGCGCTGAGGTCCAGTACGGTGCCGCTGGCGCCAGTCACGGTCAGCGCCTGGGTCGAGACGAGGGTGGCCGCGCCCGTCGCCGTGATGCTTGCGGCGTCGACAGCGTTGGCCTGGCCGAGGGCGATGTCACCGCCGGTGGCGTGCAGCGTCAGCGAGGGCGTGGTCACCAGGCCGAGGGCGGTCTGCGTCATCCCACCGGCGGTGCTGGTCAGCCCAACGCTGGTGGTGCCGCCGACCGCGCCTTGCAGGGCCAGCGAGAGCCCAGTGATATCCAGCGCCGTACCGCTGGCGCCATTTACCGTCAGGGCCTGCGTGGAAACCAGCGTGGCAGCGGCGGAGGCCGTGATACCAGCGGCATCCACGGCATTGGATTGCCCCAGCGCGATGTCGCCGCCCGTGGCGTGCAGCGTCAGCGCCGGCGTGGTGACCAGTCCGACTGCGGTTTGGGTGATCCCACCACCAGTGCTGGTGAGCCCGACGCTGGTGGTGCCGCCGACCGCGCCTTGCAGCGCCAGCGAGAGCCCGGTGATGTCCAGGGCCGTGCCGCTGGCGCCATTCACCGTCAGCGCCTGCGTGGAAACCAGCGTGGCGGCGGCGGAGGCGGTGATACCAGCGGCATCCACGGCATTGGCCTGGCCAAGGGCGATGTCGCCGCCGGTGGCGTGCAACGTCAGCGAGGGCGTGGTCACCAAGCCGGCCGCGGTCTGCGTCATCCCACCGGCGGTGCTGGTCAGCGCGACGCCGGTGGTGCCGCCGACCGGGCCTTGCAGCGCAAGGGACAGCGCGGTGAGGTCAAGCGCGGTGCCGCTGGCGCCATTCACCGTGAGGGCCTGCGCGGAAACCAGCGTGGCGGCGGCGGACGCTGTGATGCTGGTGGCGTCCACCGCGTTGGCCCGCCCCAGCGCGATGTCGCCGCCGGTGGCATGCAGCGCCAGCGACGGCGTGGTCACGATCCCCGTTGCAGACTGAGTGATTCCCCCGCCGGTGCTGGTCAGCCCGACGCTGGTGGTGCCGCCGACCGCGCCTTGCAGCGCCAGCGAGAGCCCGGTGATGTCGAGCGCGGTGCCGCTCGCGCCATTCACCGTCAGGGCCTGCGAGGAAACCAGCGTGGCGGCGCCAGAAGCCGTGATAGCAGCGGCATCCACGGCATTGGCCCGGCCCAGGGCGATGTCGCCGCCGGTGGCGTGCAGCGTCAACGAGGGCGTGGTCACCAATCCGACCGCGGTTTGCGTCATGCCGCCGCCGGTGCTGGTCAACACGACGCTGGTGGTGCCACCAACCGCGCCTTGCAGCGCCAGCGAGAGCCCAGTGATGTCCAGCGCCGCACCGCTGGCGCCATTCACCGTCATTGCCTGCGTGGAAACCAGCGTCGCCGCGCCGGAGGCGATGATGCTGGCGGCATCCACGGCATTGGCCCGACCCAGGGCGATATCGCCGCCCGTGGCATGCAGCGACAGCGAGGGCGTGGTCACCAGGCCGGAGGCGGCCTGCGTCATCCCACCGGCGGTGCTGGTCAGCACGACACTGGTGGTGCCGCCGACCGCGCCCTGCAACGTCAGCACGGTCGCGGTGAGGTCAACCGCTGTCCCGCTGGCGCCATTCACCGCCAGCGCATTCGCCGACACCAGCGTGGCGGCTGCTGAGGCCGTTATGCTCGTGGCATCCACCGCGTTGGCCTCGCCCAGCGCGATATCGCCGCCGGTCGCGTGCAGCGTCAGCGATGGGGTGGTCACCAGGCCGGCAGCGGACTGCGTCATCCCGCCGGCGGTGCTGGTCAGCGCAACGCTGGTGGTGCCGGCCACCGCGCCGGTCAGGTTCAGGCTGGCGCCGGTCAGCGACAGCGCGACGGCGCTGCTGGCCGCAACCTCCAGCGCATTGGCGGAGGTGAAGCTGGCGGTCTGGCCGATGGCGCTGATCGCCACCTTGTCCACCGCGTTCTGCCGGCCGAGGGCAACCGTGCCCGCCGAGGTGATGCCGAGGTCCGGCGTGGTCAGCACGCCGGAGGCGCCGGCATGGGTCACCGCGCTGCCGCCGCCGGTCGCAAGCAGGCGGATGCTGGTTGTGCCGACCAGAGCACCCAGCGCCAGGCTCGGCGCCGTGGCCTCCACCGTGGCGGCGCTGCCTTCCAGGGTCAGGCCCGCGGTGGAAACCAGCGTTGCCGCATGGCCGCTGGCGGTCAGGCTGGCATTGTTGACCGGGTTGCTGAGGCCGAGCGCGATATCGCCGCCGGTGGCGGTGGCGGTCAGCGCATTGGTGTTCAGCAGGCCGATGCCGCTCTGGCTGATGCCGCCATTCGTGCTGGCCAGGTTGATGGAGGTGGTGCCGCCCAGCGCCCCGGTGATGGACAGGCTGCGGCCGGTGATGGCAAGCGCGGCGGCGCTGCTGGCCAGCACATTCAGGGCATTGGCGGAGGTGAAGCTGGCGGACCGGCCATTGGCGGTCACCGCAACCTGGTCCACCGCATTGGCCTGGCCCAGCGCGATGTCGCCGCCCGTGGCGGTAGCCGTCAGCGACGGCGTGGTGATGACCGCGCTCTGCTGGATTCCACCGGCCGTGGCGGTCAGCGCAATGCTGGTGGTGCCGGCGCTGGCGCCGGTGATGTTCAGGCTGGGTGCCACCAGGGTGGCGTTGGCGGCGGAGAGCCCGGTGACGCTCAGCGCCTGGTTGGAGACGAAGCCGACGCTTTGCCCGGCGGCGCTGATGTTGACGCTGTCGACGACGTTGCTCAGCCCAAGGCTCACCGCGCCATGCGCGGTGACGCCGAGGCTGCCGGTGGTGACGATATTGCTGGCGGTCTGTATCACCGAACCACCGGCGCTCAACGAGATGGCCGCAGTGCGCGCGGTGGTCAGCGTGGTGGTCAGGCTGAGGTTGCCGGTGGTGGATTGCAGCGTGATGCCATCCGCCACCGACAGCGCGGCGGCCAGCACCACGGCATTGCCGGCACTCAACGTCAGGGCACCCTGGCCGGCGGTGCGGGTGACCGAGGAGAGCACGCCGATGGTATCGGTGGCGGTCAGCACCACGTCACCGCTGTAGCCCTGGATGGTGCTGGGGGCGATGATGACGCTGGTCGGGTCGCCAGCGGCGCCGTTGGTGGTATAGGCGCCGGCGGTCAGGCTGCCGTCGATTTCGCTGGCGCCACTGGCCGCGCTGCTGCGGATGATGATGTTGACGGGGTCGAGCAGCCAGGTGCCATTGCGGCCGGCCGGGGCGGTGACATCCGGCAGGGTGGCCAGCAGCAGCGCGGCGCCGGAGGAGGTTTCCACCAGGCCGCCATCGCCGCCCAGCGGGCCGCCGCGGGCCGCAAGCTGGCCCTGCACGGTGGTGGCGGTGGCGCTGTTGACGACGACATTGCCGCCATTGCCGCGCCGCGTGGCATCCGCCCGCAGGGCGGCACCGGCGGCGACCGTCACGCCGCGGGTGCTGGCGCTGCCCACGGCCACGCGGCCACCGCCGGCGCCGCCGGAAGCATCCAGCGTGGCGCCGGTGGGCACCACCACGTTGCCGGTGGCGGAGACGCTGATGCTGCCGCCCTGCCCGGCCCGGCTGCGCGCCGTGATGGCGCCGCCGGCCGTGGCGCCGCCGCCTTCCGCCCGCAGCACGGCCTGGCCGCCACCGACCGCGATGCGGCCCGTGTTGTTGACCAGGGTATTGTTGACCAGGGTTTCCACCACGCCGCTGATGGCGCTGGCATTGAGCTGCACGCTGCCGCCGCGGGCGTTGATGGTGCCGCTGTTGGTCACCAGGGCCGCGCCATCCGGGCTGCTGCGCACCTGCTGGGTCACGTCCAGGCTCAGCAGGCCGTCGCCGGCCAGGTCCAGCGTGAAGGCCTCGGCGCCCTGCAGCGCCACCCGGCCGAGCCGGGCATTGATGGTGCCGCTGTTGGCGGCGCGCGGCCCGGCCAGCACGGCCAGCCCCTGGTCCGCCACCGTGATGGTGCCGCGGTTCTCCACCCGGGCGCCAGGATTGGCGGCGCCGGTGAAGGCCATGCGCCCGGCCATGAAGTCCTGGTTGGTGATGCCGGCGGCACTGGCGATCAGGTTCGCCACGTTGACCTGGGCACCCTCGGCAAAGACCACGCCGGACTGGTTGACGATGGCGATGCCACCATTGGCGGTGATCCGCCCGGCGATGACCGAGGGGTCCGGCGTGGTGACGCGGTTGAGGGTCCAGCTCTGCGCATTCGGCTGGTTGAACTGCACCGTCTGGTTGGCGCCGACGTTGAAGCTGTTCCAATCGACCGCCGCGCGGCCGGTGGACTGGTTGATGGTGGTGGTGGTCGCGGTCTGCGCGATACTGGCGGCACCGGCCACCACCCGCCCACCGGTGGGCGCTGCGTTCGGTGCCACGCCCTGCGCGGCGGCCACCATCGGCAGCAGGGCGGTGCCGGCCAGCAGGGCCTGGCGGAGGCGGCGGGCCCGCATGGTCAGTACCTCACCAGCGTGCGGAAGATGGCCGCGGTTTCGCGCAGCGCATCGGCGGCGGCACCGTCGGGCCGGCGGGTCACGCGCTGGGCCACCTCGGCGTCGAACTGCACGGTGTCGCTGACCACCAGGCGCACGCCGCCGCCATAGCTGGAAAGCCGCCGGCCCACGTCGGTGCGCAGGTTCTCGAAGGTGCGGCCGACGTCGCGGAAGGCGTACCACTGCGCGGTGTAGCGGCCATTGCCGATCACCGGCTCGGTCGGCAGCTCAAAGGCCGTGTCCAGTTGCAGTTCCACCGCGGCGCCCCAGGCGCGGTCGCCCGAGATCTGGCCGTTGTAGAAGCCGCGACCCAACCGCGAGCCGCCGAGGTAGAATTTCTCGGCCGAGGGCAGCACGTCGTCGGTCCACTGCCCGGCGAACAGGCCCTGGACATTGACCATGCCCTGCTCGAACGGGCTGAACAGCGGCTGGGTACGCTGGATTTCCGCGGTGGCCTTGGTGAAGCCGAAATTGCTGCCGGAGCGGGCTGCGGTGACACTGTTGGTCGCCGTGGCACCCAGCCCGTTCAGGCCGTTGTGGATACGGAAATTGCCCACCATGGTCGCGCTGGGCAGCAAGGGCACCCAGCTGTCCAGCAGCTGAAAATCCATGCCGCCGCGCAGGATGCGGATCTTGTCCAGGCTGGCGCGGGTGCGGTTCTCGCCGAAGCCGGTGGTGACGGTGCTGTCGAACAGGTCCAGCGCGGTGACGGCGGTGAGGTTGAACGGCCGGCTGCGGAAGATCGGGTAGCTCAGCGAGACACCGCCCACCTGCGCCTCACCCTGGTAGCCATTGGCGCCGACCTTGCCGAAGGGCCGGGTGACGCCGGTGCCGGCATAAAGCCGCATGCGCAGGCCGGAGCCGCCGAGGAAGAACTCCTCGCTGCCCTGCACGAACCACTGCGCCCCGGTCGGCGTGCCGAAGAAGGAGAGCTCGCTGCGTTCGCCGAACTCGGTCAGCGAGTTGACGCCGAAGGTCAGCAGGCCCTGCCAGGGGCCGACGTAGCGATAGGCCCGGTTGTCGACGTTCAGGTAGCCACTGACCGTCTTGTGCTCCACCTGCGCCACCAGTTGCAGCGCGCCGGGTTCGGTGGTCAGCGGGCGCAGCGTGCCGCGCACGGTCACGCCGGGGATGTCGCTGGCCAGCAGCAGCGCGCGCTCGATCATGGCGCCGCTGACCGGCTTCGCGCCCACCAGGCGGTCGAGGAAGCGCAGCACCTGGGTGCCGGCGGCGCCGATATCGCCCTCCAGCTTCACCTCGGCGACGAAGCCCTCGGTGATCGCAAAGGTCACCTCGACGCCGGCTTCGGCCGGGGCCAGGCCGGCATTGACGGCGGTGAAGGGGTAGTCGGCCGACCGGTAGGCCCGGAGCACCGCCAGGCGAGCATCCTCGATTCGGGAGAGCGGCACCTGCCGCCCGGCGAGACCACCGAGGGCGGCCGCCAGTTCCGCGTCGCC
The DNA here is from genome assembly GCA_903835235.1 of uncultured Rhodospirillales bacterium. Lineage (GTDB taxonomy): Bacteria > Pseudomonadota > Alphaproteobacteria > Acetobacterales > Acetobacteraceae > CAIMOR01. The sequence goes on along the minus strand of CAILMF010000020.1, from coordinate 61,398 downwards.
GAGCGCCAGGTTGCCGCGCAGGGCCACCTTGGCAACCCGCACCTCGGCCCCGGCATTGGGGCCGGTGGCCGCAACCGGCGGGGGCGTGGTCGCCGAAGGGCTGAGGTTGGGGGCTGGCCGCGGGGCCAGGCGGTCCACCGGATTCAACACGGGGGGTGCCGCCTGGGCGATCGCAGCCGACTGGGCGTGCGCATTCCCCGACAACCCCGCCAACACCAGGGTCAAGCCAGCCAGGGCAGCCCACACCATCATACCGCTAATCCGCCCCCAAGGCTTCGACCTGTGATTGCGTTATGTCACAATTCGGTGGCGCGGGCCAATAAACCCCGGACGCGCTTGGAACCCGCGGGGTCGTCGCCTTAGATTGGATGGATGAATGACGATCCGATCCAGTCGACCGCAGCCGGCGACCCGGCGCCCGGGCTGGAAGGCGTGCTCCGAACCGACATGTCGGCCCTGGAAACCGCCGTACCGAAACTGGTCGATGCCGCCCTGCGCGGCCCGGTCGTGCTGACCCGCCACGGGCGGGAAGCCTTCGTGCTGATGCCGCTGGATATCTGGCGCCGGGTCTGGGACTCGAGCCGGCGGCCCCCGGTGCTGACCGGGATGCCGCGGAAATAACGGCCGGCTGAGCGCCGGCCGCCAGCGCTTCCCTCAGGTTTCGGTCGTGCTGCTGCGGCCGCGGCCCGGCGGGTCGCTCGGGTCATTGTCGCTGTTGGCACCCGGGCGCCCTGGCGCGGCGGGGCCGCCCCGGCCGCGCCCGGGCGGGTCGTTCGGGTCATTGTCGGAAGCGCCCTGGCCACCGCCGCCGCCCCGCTGGCCGCGCCCCGGCGGGTCGCCCGGGTCGTTGTCGCTGGCGCCGGGCGCACGCCGCTGGCCCTGGCCACCCTGGCCGCCCCGGCCCTGGCCAGGTTGGTCGTTCGGGTCATTGTCGCTCGCGCCGCCGCCACCGCCGCCGCCCCGGCCCTGTCCGGGCTGGTCGTTCGGGTCATTGTCGGTCGCGCCCCGCCGGCCGCCGCCGCCGCCGCCGCCACCGCCCCGGCCCTGGCCTGGCTGGTCGGACGGATCGTTGTCGGTATTGCCGCGCCCGCCGCGACGGATGCCCTGGCCCGGCTGGTCGTTCGGGTCGTTGTCGGTCGGCCCGGGCGAAGCGCCGCCGCCCCGCCCTTGGCCGCGGCCCTGGCCAGGCTCGTCGCCCGGGTCGTTGTCGGTGGCGCCAGCGGGGCCGCGATTTGGCGCCGGTGGGCGGTTGCCCGGCGGGAACTTACTGCCGGGGCCGGGCCGCCCCGGCTGGGGCGGATTGGGGTCCTTGGCGCCCTGCGCCAGGGCTTCGGCCCCCGGCAGGGTGGCAGCGCCGGCGCCACCCAAGGCGGCAAGGCGCAGGACAAACAGGCGGCGAACCAGGCGCGGATCAGCGGACAAGGGGAAGGGATGCTCCTGCAAACGGCTTCGAGGACCAGTTCAGCGCAGCCGGGCGGCCGAATTGCGGCGACCCAGGCTTGACGCGGCATCCCCGACAGCCTCCGTTGCCGCCACCATGGCACCCCCTCTGCTGATCCTGCAAGAAATCCACCTCGCCCTCGGCACCACACGTTTGCTGGCGGGCGCCACGCTTTCCGTCGGCGCCGGAGAGCGCCTGGTCCTCGTTGGCCGCAATGGCTCGGGCAAATCCACGCTGCTCAAGGTGGCGGCGGGCATGCTGCAACCCGAGAAGGGCACCCGATTCCTGCAGCCCGGCGCCACGCTGCGCGACCTGCCGCAGGAACCCGACCTGGCCGGCTACGATTCGGTACTCGCCTATGTCGAGGAAGGCCTGACCGCCGGCGACGACCCGCACCGCGCCCATTGGCTGCTGGAGCAGTTGGGCCTGACCGGGGAGGAGGACCCGTCCCGCCTTTCCGGCGGCGAGGCTCGGCGTGCGGCCTTGGCCCGGGCGTTGGCGCCGAAGCCGGACATCCTGCTGCTGGACGAACCGACCAACCACCTGGACCTGCCCGCCATCGCCTGGCTGGAGCAGGAACTGCGGCAGTCCCGTGGCGCGCTGGTTACCATCAGCCACGACCGCCGATTCCTGGAGAATCTGTCCCGCGCCATGGTCTGGCTGGACCGCGGCACCACCCGCCGGCTGGAGCAGGGCTTCTCCAGGTTCGAGGAGTGGCGCGACAAGATCCTGGAGGAGGAGGAGATGGAGGCCCACAAGCTGGACCGCCAGATCGTCCGCGAGGAACATTGGATGCGCTACGGCGTCACCGCCCGGCGCAAGCGCAACGTGCGGCGCGTGGGCGAACTCGCGGGGCTGCGCCAGCGCCGGCGGGAGGCGCTTTCCGCCACCGGCAATGTCCGCATGGCCGCCAGCGAGGCCGAGGGCGGCGGCTCCGTGGTGATGAAGGCGGAGGGCGTGACCAAGGCCTATGGCGACCAGCCGCCGGTGGTGCGGGACTTCTCCACCCGCATCCTGCGGCGGGACCGGGTGGGCATCGTCGGGCCGAATGGCGCCGGCAAGACCACGCTGCTGAACCTGCTGACCGGCGTGCTGGCGCCGGATGAGGGCCGCGTGCAACTGGGCACCAGCCTGGCCATGGTGACGCTGGACCAGAAGCGCGAGAGCCTGGACCCCGGCATGACGCTTTCGGCGGTGCTGACCGGCGGGCGCGGCGACCAGGTGGATGTCGGCGGCCAGCGCCGGCACGTCATCGGCTACATGAAGGATTTTTTGTTCGCGCCCGACCAGGCGCGCACCGCGGTGGGCGTGCTTTCAGGCGGCGAACGTGGGCGGCTGATGCTGGCCCGCGCCATGGCGACACCTTCCAACCTGCTGGTGCTGGATGAGCCGACCAACGACCTGGACCTGGAGACGCTGGACCTGCTGGAGGAGCTGCTGAACGACTATGGCGGCACCGTGCTGGTGGTCAGCCACGACCGCGACTTCCTCGACCGCGTCTGCACCAGCGTGATTGTCAGCGAGGGCGACGGCGCCTGGCAGGAATATGCCGGCGGCTACAGCGACATGCTGGCGCAGCGCGGCCGCGGCGTGGAGGCGAAGGCCACCGCGGAAGCCCCCGTCGCGCAGCGCGGGGAGCCGCGCGCCGCCACCCGCGCCGCGCCGCCGCCACCGGCAAAAAGCCGGCTGAACTTCAAGCAGCAGCACGCCCTGGCCAGCCTGCCCGGCCAGATGCAGAAGCTGGAAACCGAGATCGCCCAGGTGCAGCAGGCCCTGGCCTCGCCCGGCCTGTATGAGCGCGACCGGGCGCGGTTCGAGCGCTTCACCGCCGCCCTGACGGCGAAGCAGGACGAACTGGCCAAGGCCGAGGAAGCTTGGCTGGAGCTGGAGATGCTGCGCGAGGAAGCCGAGGGCTGATCAGCCCAGCTTCCACCGCCCACGCTCCACCGTGCTGAAGAAGTCCTGCACTTCGCGGTTGAAGGCGGCGGGTTCTTCCAGGTTGATCGCGTGGCCGGTGCGTGGCTGCATCCACAGCCCGGCATTCGGCAGCACGGATTTCAGCCAGACATTGGTCTCGATGCAGGGACCGTCCTCGTCACCCAGCGCCAGCAGGGTGGGCACGTCCATCCGCCGCAGCGCGGCCTCCCAGTCGAAGATGCTCTCCCGCCCGCCCTGGTAGTGCTTCATGGTCAGGCCGGTGCCAACGGCGCTGTGTTCTTCCAGGTGGGCGATGAACTCGGCCCAGCCGCGCGGGTCCTTCTGCTTCAGCTGGATGCGCGTGGCGGAGTGGCCGGTCTCGTGCGCCAGCTCGCCCTTCCAGCCCTGGGCGATCAGCGTGGCGGCCTTGGCCTGGTTGCCGGCCTTGAACGCCGCATGCTCAGCGCGCGGCGCGCCGGAGCCGGCACCGGCCACCACCAGCGCGCTGGCCATCTGCGGGTAGCGCAGGCCGAACAGCAGCGTGGCGAAGCCGCCCATGCTCAGCCCGACCACATGCGCCTTGGCCACGCCCGCGGCGCGCATCACGGCGGCGATGTCGTTGACCGCGTGTTCCTGGCCGTACAGCGCCGCGTCGGTCGGCACCTCGGACGGCGGATAGCCGCGCGCGGGATAGGTGATGCAGCGGTATTGGCGGGAGAAGTACCGCACCTGGGTCTCCCACTCCCGGTGGTCGGCGCCGAATTCATGGACGAAGACGATGGGATGACCGGTGCCGGTTTCCTCGTAATACAGCTTGGCGCCGTCGGCCTGGGCGTAGGGCATCACGCGTCTCCTCCTTGGTTGCTTCGATGCTGCCAGGGAATTGCGGCTTGCGCATCCCCCGCCGGCGCGGGAGGTTGCCGGTGGAAACGCCCGATGAACCCGCAACGCAGCACCCCCATGGCTCGCCTGATGGCGAACCCCGACTTCATGCGCCTATGGGCGGTGGGGGGCGTGGCCAATGTCATGCGGTGGGTGGAGATCCTGGTCGGCGCGGTGTTCACCTGGGAGGCCACGCAGTCGGCGCTGGCCGTCTCCCTGGTGGCGGTGCTGCGTGCCATGCCGATGCTGCTGCTGGGCGCCGTCACCGGTGTGCTGGCGGAAGTGCTGGACCGCCGGCGCCTGCTGATGGCGGGACAGTCGCTCACCGCCGCGGGGTCGCTGACCATCTGCGCCCTGGCCGCCACCGGGCACCTGCAGGTGTGGCACCTGGCGGTCTCCGGCCTGACCGGCGGGCTGGTCTGGACCATGGAGATGGCCAGCCGTCGCCGCATGGTGACCGAGGCCGCGGGCATGCAGGACACCATCCCGGCCGTGGCGCTGGACAGCACCACCAACAACACCACGCGCATGCTGGGGCCGCTGCTGGGCGGGCTGATCTACCAGCAGGCCGGCATCGCCACCGCCTATGCCATGACCGGATGCGGCTACATCCTGGCGGTGGCGCTGATGCATGGCGTGCGCCACGCCCAGGTGCCGGCACGGCTGCAACCGCGGCGGATATTGCTGGACGTGGTGGACGCCACGCGGATTGTCCGCCGCCATCCGGCGCTGCTGGCGGTGGTGCTGGTGACGCTGGCGCAGAACATTTTTGCGTTCTCCTACAACGCGGTGCTGCCGGCGCTGGGCACGCTGAACTTCAACGCCACGCCGTTCCAGATCGGCCTGCTGACCGCGGCCGAGCCGACCGGCGCGCTGCTGATGGGCGTGGCACTGGCGCTGCGCCGCGGTGTGCCGCTGGTGGCACTGCTGATGGTCGGCGGCTCCGCCGGCTTCATGGCCTGTCTGGTGCTGCTGCCGCTGATGCCCTGGCTGTGGCTGGCCTTCGGGCTGCTGGTGCTGGGCGGCTTCGGCACCGCCCTGTTCACCGCGTTGCAGACCGCCCTGCCCGTGACCCAGGCGCCGCCGGAAGCGCGCAGCCGGGTGCTGGGGCTGGTGACCACCTGCATCGGCTTTTCCCCGCTGGGCACGCTGACCATGGGGGCGCTGGCGGATGCGATCGGCCCCGGCCGGGCCATTTCCCTGATGGCCAGCGGTGGGCTGTTGATGATGGCGGCCACGGCGGCCATGCTCTGGCGCAACAGGCCCGCCCGGCCAGGAAGGCACGAGGCGGCAGGAGGCAACCGATGAGCTTCACCCGCCGCGCCGCGCTGCTGGCCGCCATGGCCGCCCCTACCTGGCGCCCAACCCTGGCCCGGGCTGCCGATTGGCCGACCAAGCCGGTGCGCCTGGTGGTGCCCTTCACCCCCGCCGGGCCGGTGGACACCATCGCCCGGCTGATGGCGCCGAAGCTGGAGGCGATGTGGGGCCAGCCCGTCGTCATCGAGAACCGCCCCGGCGGCGGCGGCAATGTCGGCGCGCTGGCGGTGGCCAGGTCGGCGCCGGATGGCCACACGCTGCTGCTCTGCGCCAGTTCGCACGCCATCAACCCCGGCATGTACCGCAGCATGCCCTTCGACACCGCGAAGGACTTCGCGCCCTGCTGCCTGCTGACCGCCGGCGCCTTCATCCTGGTGGTGCATCCCAGCATCCCCGCCCGCACGGTGGCGGAGTTCATCACCTACGCGAAGGCGCGGCCCGGCACGCTGAACTACTCAAGCGCCGGCAACGGCACCGGCAATCACCTGGCCGCCGAGCTGTTCAAGCAGATGGCCGGCATCGAGATGGTGCACATCCCCTTCGGCGGTGCGGCGCCGGCGACCACGGCGGTCATCTCCGGCCAGGCGCCGATCATGTTCAACAACATGATCTCGGCCATGCAGCACATGCCGGATGGCCGGATGTTCGGCCTGGGCGTCACCACGCCGGGCCGGGCGCGCGCACTGCCGCAGGTGCCCGCGATTGCCGAGACGCTGCCGGGCTTCGACGTCTCCGCCTGGTACGGGCTGCTGGCGCCGGCCGGCACGCCGCCCGCCGTGGTGGCCGAAGTGGACCGCGCCGCCACCGCCGCCATGGCCGATGCCGTGGTGCAGGAAAGGGTGACCTCCCTGGGGCTGGAACTGGCGCCGATGGGGCCGGAGCGCTTCAGCAGCTTCATCGGCACGGAAATGGTGAAATGGGCGCGGGTGGTGCAGGCCGCCAAGGCCCAGGTGGATTGAGGAGCGCGCGATGCCTTTCCTGGAACGCCCCGGCCAGCCGCGGCTGCACTACGTCATCGACGATTTCACCAACCCCTGGGAGCGCAAGCCCTGGATGGTGCTGCAGCACGGCTACAGCCGCTCCGGCGTGTTCTTCAAGCAGTGGGTGCCTTACCTGGCGCGGCACTACCGCATCATCCGGCCGGATATCCGCGGCCTCGGCCAGTCGCCGCTGGACTTCGACCCGCACACGGCGCTTTCGGTGGAGACGCTGCTGGGCGACCTGACCGCGATCTTCGACATGATCGGCGAGCCGGTGCACTACGTGGGGGAATCGCTGGGCGGCATCCTCGGCGTGGTGCTGGCGGCGACGGTGCCGGAGAAGATGCGGTCGCTGACCATGCTGGCCTCGCCGCTGACCATCCCGCCGGCAACGCGGGAGGCCTTTGCCTGTGGCTATGAAAGCTGGCAGGTGGCGTTGCAAACCCTGGGCAGCCGGGCCTGGGCGGAACGGATCAACAGTGCCACCCGCTTTCCACCCGACGCGGACGCGGAACTGGTGCGCTGGTATGCCGAGGAATGCGGCAAGTCCAACGTGGAGACGCTGATCGCGCTTTCCCGCGTTGCCTGCGGCGTGGACGTGGAACCCTGGCTGGCCAAGGTGGCGGTGCCAACGCTTGGCCTCTATCCCACCGCCGGCACCATCACACGGTTCGAGGAGCAGAAGATCCGCGCGGGCATCAAGGGCATCCGCGTGGTCAACCTGCCGACGCCGGCGCATGCGATCCAGGTGCTGATGCCGGCGGAATGCGCCACCACCACGCTGCACTTCTGCGGCCTGGTGGATGGCGTGGCCAACCACGACTGAAGCCGCCGGCCGGGGCGCTACCCGCGCTTCGGCCGATGGGCGAAGCTGCCGAGCATCCGGGTGGGTTCCTCGGTCTTCCAGCTGGCGGCGAAGGCGGGGATGCCGGCCTGCACGGCTTCCTTCAGCGGCAGGTCCTCCCACGTGCGGATCAGCGCCTTCTGGTTGCGGATCGCCTCCGGCCCGGCCGCGACGATCAGGGCAAGCCATTCGTCAATCGCCGCGTCCAGCCCGGCGGCGGGGACCACGCGCTCCAGGAAGCCCCAACTTTCCATCGTCGCGGCGTCCAGCGTCTCGGCCAGCAGCAGCAGGCGCCGGGTGCGGCCCCAGCCGATCAGGCCGGGCAGCAGCGCCGCTTCCACCACGCTGGGGATGCCGACGCGGACTTCCGGCATGCCGAACTTCGCGGTTTCGGCGCTGATGCGCAGGTCGCAGGCGGCGGCCAGTTCCAACCCGGCGCCCAGGGTGTAGCCGCCGAGGCGGCCCAGCACCGGCACCGGCAGCTTGCGGACCGCATGGCAGCAGCCATGCACCAGCTTGATGAACGCCTTTGCTTGCTTGCCGTCCTTCAGGCCGGCCATGACGTTGATATCGGCGCCACCGACGAAGGATTTTTCGCCGGCGCCGGTCACCACCACCGCACGCAGCGCCTTGTCCTTGCCCAGCGCCTCGGCGGCGGCGATGAAGCGCTGCATCAGCTCAGGCGTCAGCGTGTTCAGCTTGGCCTCGCGCGAGATCGTCAGCCAGGCGACGCGGCCATGCGCCGGCGTCTCCTTCACCTCCACCAGCACCTCGCCTTCCGGCGGGGCGGCGCGCTTGATCGCGAAACCTGCCATGGCGGCATAACCCCCGGCGATGGCCGCCAGTTCCTCGTGGCTCGCCACCTTCGCCAGGTCCTTGAAGCCGCGCGGCGCGCGCTGGGCCACCAGGTCCACCACCCGCTCCGGCCCGCCCTGGCGGTTGCTGGCCACCACGGCGGCGGTTTTCGGCAGGCGGTCAGCCTCATAGGCTTTCAGCGCGGCGGCGGGCTTTTCGCTGGCCAGCAGGTCGGCCAGCAGCCGGGCGTCCAGGAAGGCCTGGGAGGCGCCGTTGCTGCCCACCGGGTACATCGGGTGCGCGGCGTCGCCCAGCAGCGTGACGCGGCCTTGCGTCCACCAGGGCAGCGGGTCGCGGTCGCACATTGGGTATTCATAGAAATCGCCGGAGGCGCGAATCACCGCCTGCACGTCCAGCTGCGGCAGCTTCAGGCGCTTCGCGTACTTCATCACCTCCGGCAGCTTGCCGACGCGCGACCAATCCTCCCGCCGCGGCGGCGGATGGGCAGGGTCTCCGGCGCGGGCGTAGATGACCCAGTTGGTCAGGCGGGTGCCCGGCGTCTCGCCGGGGGCGATGGGATAGAAGACCAGCTTGGCAGTTTCGTCGCCCGCAATGAGCATGACGTCGCCGGTCTCGAACTGCGGAAAATCCAGAGCGCCGCGCCACATCTGCACGCCCTGCCAGCGGATGCCGCCGTCATCCGGGTGCAGCAGCTTCCGCAGCGCGGAGTGGATGCCATCGGCGCCGATCAGCACATCACCCTTGGCGGTGGCGCCATTCTCGAAGGTCGCGGTCACGCCGCGGGCATTCTGGGTGAAGCCGGCCAGCCGATGGCCAGGGCGCAGGGTGCCCTCCGGCAGGCGGGCCCGCGCATTGTCCCAGAGCATGCCGTGCAGCCGGCCGCGATGCACCGAGAATTGCGGCATGGCATGCCCGGCCCAGGTGCCGCGCGGGTCGGACCAGATGGTCTGGCCCAGATGGTTCAGGTAGCGCAGCTCCCGCGTGCGGATGGCGATGCGGTCCATCTCCGGCAGCAGGCCGAGCTGGTCGAGTTCCGCGATGCCGTGCGGCAGGGTGTTGATGCCGACGCCGAGCGCCTTCACCTCGGGCGCTGCCTCGAACACCGTGCAGCCGATGCCGCGCTGGTGCAGCATCATCGCCAGCACCAGGCCGCCGACGCCGCCGCCGGCGATCAGCACCTTCATGGGGCGGCGTAGCCGCGGGGGCGGGCTTTGCGCTTCAGGTCCATCAATTCCTCCCGCTCCCGCGCGGTGTTGCGCATCAGGGCGTCGCGGCCGGGCGCGTATTGCGGCGGGCAGGCGACATCGGCCACACCATACTGTGCAGCGGCGCGCAGCGTGAAGGCGGCATCGGTGAGGTGCGGCCTGGCCAGGGCGACCAGGTCGGCGCGGCCGGCAGCCAGGATGGTATGCGCCTGGTCGGCGTTGGTGATGTTGCCGACGCACATGGTGGCAATGCCGACCTCCTGCCGCAGCATGTCGGACCACGGCACCTGGAACATGCGGCCGTATTGCGGCGCACTGTCGGCGACGGTCTGGCCGGTGGAGACGTCGATGAGGTCGCAACCGGCCTCCGCGAAGGCGCGGGCGATGGCGATGAGGTCGGCCTCGGTGATGCCGCCATCGGCCCAATCGGTGGCGGAGAGGCGGACGCTCATCGGCTTGTCGGCGGGCCAGAGGGCGCGAAGGGCGGTGAAGACTTCCAGCGGGAAGCGCAGGCGGTTCTGCACGCTGCCGCCGTAATCGTCCGTGCGACGGTTGGTCAGCGGCGAGAGGAAGCTGGCCAGCAGGTAGCCATGGGCGCAGTGCAGTTCCAGCAGGTCGAAGCCGGCGCGCAGGCCGCGTTGCGCCGCGGCGGTGAAGTCCGCCAACACCTGGTCCATGTCGGCGCGCGTCATCTCCCGCGGGGTCTGGCTGTGCGGATGGTAGGGGATCGGGCTGGCTGACATGATCGGCCAAGCGCCTTGTTCGAGCGGTTGGTCGATGCCGTCCCACATCAGCCTGGTCGCGCCCTTGCGGCCGGCATGGCCGAGTTGCAGCGCCATCGGCGCGCCGTGCTGATGCGCAAAGCCGACGATGCGCGCCCAGGCGACTTCCTGCGCGTCGTTCCAGATGCCGGCGCAGCCCGGGGTGATGCGCGCTTCCGGCGAAACGCAGGTCATCTCGGTGAAGAGGAGGCCGGCGCCGCCCATGGCTCGGGCGCCGTAGTGCACCAGGTGGAAGTCGCCGGGCACGCCGTCCTCGGCGCTGTACATGCACATCGGCGAGACCACGGCGCGATTGGCGAGCGTGAGGCCGCGCAACCGGAAGGGCTGAAACAAGGGCGGATGCGCCGGGTTGCCGCCGACATCCCGCGCATAGGCCCGCTGCGTGGCCGCCACGAAGTCGGACGCACGCAGCGCCAGGTTGTCCCAGGTGATGGCCTTGCTGCGCGTCATCAGGCCGAAGGCGAAGCGCGTGGGGTCCAGGTGCCAGAAGCGCTTCACATGCTCGAACCACACCAGCGAGACATCGGCGGCGTGCTGGGTGCGCTCCACGTCGTCGCGGCGCTGGGTTTCATAGCGGTGCAGGCAGGCCGGCACGTCGCCGCCGGCGGCGAAGGCGCGGTGCAGCGCGATGGCATCCTCCATGGCCAGCTTGGTGCCGCTGCCGATGGACCAATGCGCCGTGGCCTTGGCGTCGCCGATCAGCACGGTGTTGCCCCGCACCCAGCGCCGGCACTTGATGGCGGGGAAGCGGCGCCAATGGCTGCGGTTGGTCAGCAGCGGATGGCCTTGCAGTTCCTCGGCGAAGACGCCTTCGAGGAAGCGGGCGGAGGCTGCTTCATCCATGTCGCCAAGGCCGGCACGGGCAAAGGTCTCGGCGTCGGTTTCCATGACCCAGGTACTGCGGCCCGGTTCGTACTGGTAGCAATGGGCGATGAAGATGCCATGCGGCGTTTGCTTGAAGAAGAAAGTAAAAGCGTCGAACGGGCGCGTGCTGCCCATCCAGGCGAAGCGGTTGGGGCGCAGGTCCAGCGAGGGCTGGAAATGGTCGCGCGCCGCTTCCCTGATGGGGGAGTTGATGCCATCCGCCGCGACGATCAGGTCGGCATCGGGGAAGTCGGCCGGCGTTGCGTTCTCGCCGAAGCGGAGTTCGACGCCGAGGGCCCGCGCGCGGGTTTGCAGCAGGCGCAGCAGTGTCGGCCGGGCGCAGCCGCAAAACCCATTGCCGCCAATGCGATGCACCGCGCCACGCTGGTGGATCTCGACATCGTCCCAGTAGGCGAAGCTTTCGGTGATGGCGCGGTAGCTGGGTTCGTCGGCGGCGCGGAAGGTTTCCAGCGTCTGGTCACTGAAGACGACGCCAAAGCCGAAGGTGTCGTCCGCCTGGTTGCGTTCCACCACGGTGATGCGCGCCTGCGGGTGGTCCCGCTGCATCAGGATGGCGAAGTAGAGCCCGGCGGGGCCGCCGCCGATCACCGCGATGCGCATCGCCATAACCTCCGCTGTGGTGCCAGGTTAGTTTAGGCTTCAAGCAAACGCGCGCCAAGCGAATCCGTGCTTGCGGGGCGCCACGAACTCGCTTTAGGCTTCAAGCATCAAGGGGGCCTCATGGCGGCAATGCTCGCAGGGCGGAAGGTGCTGGTCACCGGCGGCGGCAGCGGCATCGGCCTGGCCTGCGCCCATGCGCTGAGCGAGGCAGGCGCCCACGTCACCGTGCTGGGGCGGCGCGAGACCCCGCTGCGCGAAGCCGTCACCACCGGCGCTGCGCAGGCCTTCCTCGTCGGCGATGTCACCGCCCTGCCCGCGCTGCCGGCCTGCGACATTCTGGTCAACGCAGCCGGTGCGGCGGAATCCGCGCCCTTCCTGAAATCCGATGCCGCGCTGTGGCAACGCATGCTGAGCGTGAACCTGCTGGGCGCCGTGGCGGCGACGCAGGCGGTGCTGCCGGGCATGCTGGCCCAGGGGTTTGGCCGCGTGGTCAATGTCGCCTCCACCGCGGCGTTGAAGGGCTATGCCTATGTCACCGCCTATACCGCGGCCAAACATGCGCTGCTCGGCTTCACCCGGGCGCTGGCACTGGAAGTGGCAGCGAAAGGCGTGACGGTAAACGCCGTGTGCCCCGGCTTCACCGAAACGCCTCTGCTGGCGGAGAGCATTGCGCGCATCACCGCCACCACCGGGCGCGATGCGGATGCAGCGCGGGCGGAATTGGCGCGCCACAACCCGCAGCGCCGCCTGGTGCAGCCGGAGGAAGTCGCGACCGCCGTGCTGTACCTGTGCGGCGCCGGCGCGGTGAATGGCGTGGCGTTGCCCGTGGCGGGGGGCGAGGCATGAGCCCCGACGACCAGCGCCCGGTGGATGCCGAGACCGCCCTGGCCGATGCGCCCGCCGGCCACAAGGACGAGTTGCGGCTATGGCTGCGGCTGCTGACCACGGCGACGATGGTGGAGACGGAAATCCGCCGCCGCCTGCGCCTGCAGTTCGAGACGACCTTGCCGCGCTTCGACCTGCTGGCGCAGTTGCAGCGCGCCGGACCTCTGACACTGGGCGAGGTGTCTCGCCGCATGATGGTCTCCAACGGCAATGTCACCGGCCTGGCCGCGCGGCTGGAGGCGGAAGGGCTGATCGAGCGGCGGGTCAACGCCGCCGACCGGCGCGAGCAGAGCCTGCGGCTGACGCCACGTGGCCGCCGCGAATTCGCCCGGCAATCGGCCGCGCATGAAGATTGGATCGCCGAGTTGTTCGCAGGGCTTTCGGCCGCGGATCGGGCGGCGTTGCACCGGCTGCTGGGCCGCGCCAAGGCCAGCATATTGCAGGGGGAAAGGCCATGAGCCTGAGCGAGTTCAAGCCAGAGCACTTCCTGCTGCGGGTGGATGGCCCGGTGGCGGTGATTACGCTGAACCGGCCAGAGCGCAAGAACCCGCTGACCTTCGAAAGCTATGGCGAACTCGCCCGCATGTTCCGCGCCGCGACGGCCGATGAGGGCGTGACCGTCTTCACCATCACCGGCGCCGGTGGCAATTTCTGCTCGGGCGGCGACGTGCATGAGATCATCGGCCCATTGCTGGACCGCGATACCAAGGGCCTGATGCAGTTCACCGCCATGACCGGCGAGTTGGTCAAGGCGATGCGCGCCTGCCCGCAGCCGATCATCGCGGCGGTGGATGGCGTGGCGGCCGGCGCCGGCGCCATCATCGCCATGGCCAGCGACCTGCGGCTGGCGACGCCCGCTGCCCGCGTCGCCTTCCTGTTCAACCGCGTCGGCCTGGCCGGCTGCGACATGGGCGCCTGCGCGATATTGCCGCGCATCATCGGCCAGGGGCGAGCAAGCGAGTTGCTCTATCTCGGCCGCAGCATGGGCGGCGAGGAAGGCCATGCCTGGGGCTTCTTCAACGCCGTGCATGCGCCGGAAGCGCTGGAGGACGCGGCGCGCAAGCTGGCGCTGGACATCGCCGCCGGCCCCGCCTTCGGCCACGCCATGACCAAGCGCATGCTGGCGATGGAATGGGCCATGAGCGTCGAGCAGGCGATTGAGGCCGAGGCCGTGGCCCAGGCGCTGTGCATGACCACGCAGGATTTCCGCCGCGCCTACGATGCCTTCGTGGCCAAGCGGCGGCCGGAGTTCAAGGGGAACTGAGGGCGGATCGGCCGAGGCGGCCACCGAGGAACGCAATCACGCGGCGCAACCGAGCAACGGAGGCGGCCATGCATGGGATGACTGACGAGAGCGGCCATCGCGACAGCTTCTGCCGCGACAACCTGCCGCCGCGTGAGGCCTGGCCGGAACTGCGCTTCACCCTGCCGGCGCTGCACTACCCGGCGCGGCTGAACTGCGCGACGGCGTTGCTGGACGACAGGCTGGCGACACGCGCCAACCATCCCGCCCTGATCACGCCGGCGGAGACGCTGACCTACGCGCAGCTGGCGGAGCGGGTGAACCGCATCGCCAATGTGCTGGTCGGGCCGCTCGGGATGGTGCCGGGCAACCGGGTGCTGCTGCGCAGCGCCAACAATGCCTGGATGGTCGCGGCCTATTTCGCGGTGCTGAAGGCGGGCGGCGTCGTCGTCGCCAGCATGCCGCTGCTGCGCGCGAAGGAACTGGGCGCCATGCTGGCGAAGGGCCGCATCAGCCACGCGCTGTGCGATGCGCGGCTGGCGGCGGAACTGCACCTGGCGGAAGCGCCGTTCCTGCGCAGCATCACCTGCTGGGGCGGCGGCGAACTTGAGGCACTGTGCGCCGCCGCCAGCCCTGACTTCACCGCCTGCGACACCGCGGCCGATGATGTCTGCCTGATCGGCTTCACCAGCGGCACCACCGGCGAACCCAAGGGCACGCTGCACTTCCACCGGGACATGCTGGCGATCTGCGACAGCTACGCTGCCGAGGTGCTGAAGCCGGAAGCGAGCGACATTTTTGTAGGCTCGCCACCGCTGGCCTTCACTTTCGGGCTGGGGGGGTTGGTGTTGTTTCCGCTCCACGTCGGCGCCTCGGCCGTGTTGCTGGAAAAGGCCGGCGCCGAGGAGTTGTTGGGCGCCATCGCGCGCTACCGGGCGACGGTCTGCTTCACCGCGCCAACCGCCTGGCGCGCCATGGCCGCGGCCGCGCCGGCGCATGACCTGTCCAGCCTGCGCCGCTGCGTCTCGGCCGGGGAGGCACTGCCAAAGCCGGTGTTCGAGGCCTGGGAGCGCGCCACCGGGCTGCGGCTGATGGATGGCATCGGCGCGACGGAGATGCTGCACATCTTCATCGGTGCGCCCTACGACAGGCTGCGCCCGGGCAGCACCGGCCTGCCGGTGCCGGGCTATGAGGCGCGGGTGGTGGACGCGGCCGGCGCCGAGGTGCCGCGCGGCGCGGTCGGACGGTTGGCGGTGCGCGGGCCCACGGGGTGCCGCTACCTGGCCGACCCGCGCCAGGCCGCCTATGTGCAGAACGGCTGGAACCTGACCGGCGACAGCTATGTGCAGGATGAAGACGGCTACTTCTGGTACCAGGCGCGCAGCGACGACATGATCGTCTCGGCCGGCTACAACATCGCCGGGCCGGAGGTCGAATCGGCCCTGCTGGCTCACCCCGCCGTGCGCGAATGCGGCGTGGTCGGGGTGGCCGATGAGGAGCGGGGACAGATCGTGAAAGCCTATGTGGTGCTGGAAGCCGGCGAGACCGACGATGCCGCGATGGTCGCGGCGCTGCAGGCGCATGTGAAGGCGGCAATCGCGCCGTACAAATATCCGCGCGCCATCGAGTTCGTTGCCGCCCTGCCCCGGACCGAGACCGGCAAGCTGCAGCGCTTCGCCCTGCGCCGGGCCGGCGCATGAGCCTGAAGGTCCTGCAACCCGCTGGCTGGCCGACGCCGAAGGGCTATGCCAACGGCATGGAAGGCCGCGGCCGTCACATCATCGTCGGCGGCATGATCGGCTGGGACAGCCAGGGGCACTTCGCCCCCGGCTTCGTCGGCCAGGTTCGCCAGGCGCTGGTCAATGTGCTGGCCGTGGTGCGGGAAGCCGGCGGCGGGCCGGAGAATATCGCCCGGCTGACCTGGTACGTCACGGATATCCAGGAATACCGGGCCAGCCTGGCGGAACTGGGCCTGGCCTACCGCGCCGTGCTGGGCCGGCATTTCCCGGCGATGACGCTGGTGCAGGTAGGCGCGCTGGTGGAACCAGAGGCGCGGGTGGAGATCGAGGCGACCGCGATCATCCCGGACCAGAGCCCGACCGGCTGAGGCGGAGCCGCCGCAGGTCGGGCGTCGGCCGCTCGAGAACCGCTGGGCGTGATCACCGCTTCAGCAGGCGGTGATCAAGGCCCAGCGGCGCCTGGCTTCAGGTCTTCGCCGTCGGACAGGCTGGCGACGATCTCGTCGTGCTCATCCTTGCCCGGCTTGCCCCAGTCGCCGCGGCGCTTCATGGCGCGGCGCGCCAGGTAGGCCGCACCAACCGATGCCAGCCCAAGCCCCAGGCCCGCCGCAACGCCGGCGGCGAAGGCCGCACCACTCAGGGCGACGGCGGTGGTCATGGCAGCAGTTCGCATCAACATGCTCGGCTCCGTCTGTGGTCAGGCCGGCAAGTTGGTCCGGGCGGGGCCAAAGGCAAGGGCGAGCGGCCGCGCGCAGCCCTCAGGCGGCGTCGCTCAGCAGGCTGGCGAGCGCGGCGTCCACCTTCGGCGGCAGCGCCTGGGCGCCCTGGCGCAGGTCCAGCATGCGATGCGAGCGCGCCGCGGCTTCCAGGACGGAAAGGCTTTCGGCCAGGGCGGCCAGCCCGAAATTGGCCGCGACACCGCGCATGGCATGGGCTTCGCTGTGAGCCTGGGAAACATCCCCGACCGATGCAGCCGCCAGCAGCAGCGGCAGGCGCTTGCGCAGTTCTTCGGCGCATAGATCGGCCAGGGCCGGTGCGGGGCGGGTCTCGTGCGCGGGTTCGGCGACCACCCGGCAGGTCAGCAGCAGGCCTTCCTCAAGCCAGGTCCAGCGGTCCTGCACCCGGCTGCCATCCGGACGGAAGCGCATGGCGCAGCCATTACGGCGCTCCCGCGCATCTCCCAGGCGATGCGGCAGGGCGGTCCGGATCGCGCCCGGGGCGCGTGGTTCAGCGCCGGTAGCCAGTTCCAGGTCGGTGATGCCCTGGCCGCGGCGCAGCGCCTGGGGCGCAACCCCGGCCAGCCCGGCGAAGCTGTCGTTCCAGGCCAGCAGGCGGAGGTCGCCGTCCAACAGGCAGGCGCCAAGGTCCAACCCATGCAGCACTTCGCCCAGCAGGCGTTCCTTCGCGGCGGCCCGTTCCAGCGCGGCGCGCAGCCGACTGTCGACGGCGGCGGCCGCGAGCAATGCGGCGGCACGCTGCCGGTGCTGTTGGCGCAGCAGTAGCCCGGCCGCCAACGCGATCAGGGTCAGGCCACCGGCACCGATGCCCACAAGCAGGCCGCGGCTGGCGCCGCTGGCCTGAGGCAGAAGGGCCACGACCTGCATGCCGGTGGCGCCCAACGGGACGGCGTGGCGGAGCAAGCCCTCGGCAGCCGGGGCCGAGGCATTGCCGGCCTGGCCAAGCGCCGCGGCGGCGGAACCTGCGGCGGCCTCGACCTTGCCATCCGCGGCAAGCAGCATGGCCCCGGCACCAGCCGGCACGGTCAGCAGGCGATGCGGGTCCAGGGCGGCTGCCACCGGCGCCTCCCCGGCGGATTGGGCCGGGCGCAGCACCGGCAGGATCCATTCGCCGGCGCCGCCAAGCCGAGGGGCGCCGAACAGCAACGGCAGAGCGGCGGGCGGGATGGCATCGCCGGCAACGAAGCTGCGCTCCTCCCCTGGTTGCAGCACCAGGATGCCGCGCACCAGGCCGTTCAACTGCTCATGGCCGGTGCTCAGCGGCGCTTCCTGCTGGGCGGCCAGAAGCAGGCTTTCCACGGCCGCCAACCGGCCGGCCACGAGGCTTTCGGTCAGTTCGGCAAGTTCGATGACCTGCGAGAATTGGCGGTTGCGCTGAGCTTCCTGCTGCCGGTCGAGGACGAACAAAGGCACCGTCCACAACGCCACGACGAGCGGCAGAACGATGGCAACCACCCAAAGGGGTTGCGACGACACCTGGCGCCTGAGGGCCATCTTCGATCCCGGACCGATTCGACAAACAAGGGCATTTGCCGAAACTTCTTCTACCACCGCGTGCAGATCGGGGGCAACACCAATCCGCTCCGCGTGTATCCGAGGAGGAGCGCTTGCCCGTACCCGCCCCCTGGCTCGGCAACCGAGGGCTGCCGGGGAGACGCCGGCGCTTTGCCAGCTTGGCGCGTGGCCTCAGTTGTTCTCGAACCTCAGGTTGTTATCCCGCGCCACGCCGACCCATTTGGCGATGTCGTCGGCCATGAAGCGCACCAATTCCGCGGGCGAGCCCAGCGGCACCAGCAACCCACTGTCGTCCAGCCACTGCTTCACGCCGGGCACACCGGCTGCCTCGCGCATCGCCGCGCCGATCCGCTGCACCACCGCCGGCGCCATGCCGGGCGGGCCGTACAGCGCGCTCCAGGCCACCGCTTCAAAACCCGGTGAGACGCCTTCATGGAAGGTCGGCACCTCAGGCAATATGCGGCTGCGCGCCAGGCTGGTGACGCCATAGGCGCGCAACCTGCCATCCCGCAGGAAGGGCACCGCGGTGGAAGCGCCCATGATGCCCAGCGGCAGCGTGCCACCGGCCAGGTCGGTCAGCATCGGGCCGGTGGAACGGTAGGGCACCGGCGTCAGTTGGATGCCGAGCTTGGGGCGCATCAGTTCGGCAGCGAAGCGGCCCGAGGTGGCGGGGCCGGAGGTGCCGATGGGCGTGCCCGGATTGGCGCGCAGATGCGCCAGCAGGCCCGCCAGGTCCCGCGCCGGAAAGGCCGGGCCGCTGACGATGACGTTGGGATCCAGGCTGATCAGCGTGATCGGGGTGAAGTCGCGGACGGGGTCGTAGGCCAGCGGCGCCATGGCCACGACGGAAACGCTGTGGCTGGCCGAGGTGGCCCAGAGCAGCATGTGGCCATCCGGCCGCGCCCGCTGCACGAACTGCCCGGCCGGCACGCCGGAAGCCCCGGGCCGGTTCTCCACCACCACCGGCTGGCCGAGGATGCGGGCGAGTTCCGTACTGAACAGCCGCGCCGGCACGTCGGTATTCCCGCCCGGCGCATAGCCGACGATCATGCGGATCGGCTGGCTGGGGAAAGGCGCTTCCTGCGCCACGGCCGGCATGGCCAGCATGCCGGCGCCACCGCGCAGCAGCGCGGACCTGGTGATTTTCATGGCATATCCCCTTCCCTCGATTGCGCGGGATCATGGCGCGGGGCGGCGCCGCAAGCCAGGGGGAGGCGACATGGCTTGGCGCGGGGGCGCAGCGCTTCTAGGCTGGCTGGCGGAAGGGAGAGAACAGCCATGAAACGCATCGCGCTTGGCGCGCATTTTCCTTCCATGGGCCAGCACGTGGCGGCCTGGATGCACCCTGAGGCGCAGATCGACGGCGGGCACAATTTCCGCTGGTTCACCCGCATGGCGCAGGCGGCCGAACGCGCCCGCTTTGACTTCGTCTTCATGGCGGATACGGTGGGCACGCGCGACGGCGACATGCGCGCGTTGAGCCGCTGGCCGCAATACATGGCGCATTTCGAGCCGATCAGCCTGCTGAGCGCAACCGCCGCGGTGACCGAGCATGTCGGCCTGGTCTGCACCGCCTCCACCAGCTACTGCGAGCCCTACAACGTGGCGCGGCAGTTCGGCACGCTGGACCATATCAGCGAGGGCCGCGCCGGCTGGAACGTGGTGACCACGGCCAATGCCGCCGCCAGCCACAACTTCAACCGCGACGACCATTACGACGTGGCCGACCGCTACAAGCGGGCGCGCGAGTTCGTCGAGGTGGTGAAGGGGCTGTGGGACAGCTGGGAGGATGATGCCTTCCTGCGCGACCGCGCGACGGGACGCTACTTCGACCCGGCCAAGCTGCACGCGCTGAACCATGAGGGGCGGTTCTTCAAGGTACGCGGCCCGCTGAACCTGGCCAGGCCGCCGCAGGGCCACCCGGTCATTGCCCAGGCCGGCGCCAGCGAGGATGGCATGGAGCTGGCCGCCGAGACCGCCGAGGTGGTGTTCCAGTCCAAGTCGCGCATGCAGGACGCCCAGGGCTTCTACGCCGAAGTGAAGGGCCGCATGGCGAAGTACGGCCGCGCGCCGGACGAGCTGAAGATGGCCGCCGGGTTGAACGTGACCGTGGCCGCGACCGAAAGCGAAGCGCGCGAAAAGTTCGCCTATATCCAATCGCTGATCCACCCGGATGTCGGCCGCGAATTGGTCAGTGTAGAACTCGGCGGTGCCGACCTTTCGGACCTGCCGCTGGACGGGCCGATCCCGTGGGAGCGCATCCCCACCGAGAGCGTGATGTCGCCTTCCCGCCTGGCGGCGATGCGCGCGCTGGTGACACGGGAGAACCTCTCGCTACGGCAGTTGTATGAGCGCTACGCGGGGTCTCGTGGCAGCGCCCAGGTCATCGGCACGCCGACGCAGGTGGCGGACATGATGCAGGAATGGGTCGAGCGTGAGGCCTGCGACGGCTTCATCATCCAGGGTTCGTATTTCCCGGGGGGCTTCGATGATTTTTGTCAGATGGTCGTCCCTGAATTGCAGAGGCGGGGCCTGATGCGCACCGAATACGAAACGCGCACGCTGCGCGACCACCTGGGCCTGCCGCGCCCGCGCAACCGGTTTGCGGCATGAGCGCGCTGCGCTGCCGTGGCGTTGCGCCTGAACAGCAGCGGGCGGAGAGCTTCGCGCGGTTGCGCGCCTTCCTGGCGCGGGATGTGCTGCGGTATTCGCCGTTCTACCGCGCGCGCTTCGCGGCCCTTGGGCTGGGCGCGGCCGACATTGCCAGCGAGGCTGATTGGGCGGCGAAGGTGCCGTTCACGTCGAAGGATGAGTTGCGCGACCAGGCCGCCGACTTCGTGCTGGCGCCGAACTACCCGGGGCGGCGGGCGGACCCGCGAACAGAGGAGATCGATGCCGCGTCGCTGGCCCGCTACGCGCGGCAGGCCGAGCGCGCGGCCGAGGAGGCCGGCGATATCGAGCCGCCGACGCCGCTTGAGGAGCGCGCGTATCGCGCCTTCCTGCATGACTGGCAGCCGATACTTTACACCCGCACCGGTGGCACCACGGGGAATGCGGCGCAGTCCGTCTATACGCTGAGTGACCTGCATGGGCCGTTCAAGCGCTGTGCGCTGTTCCACCACAACATGGTCGGCTGGTCGCCGGAACAGCGCTTCATGTCGCTGCTGCCGGCCGGCGAGCATCTGGGCTTCTACGGCAACCTGCTGGTGCCGATCCTGAACGGCCAGCCGCTGCGGGCGATGATGGGCGGGCGCACCGTCTCCACCGAGAACCAGGTGCTGGTGGCAGCCAGGGACGGCACGCAGGCGCTGTACGGCACGTCCAGCTACCTGGTGAACTGGCTGGAAACCGCCGTGGCCTTGCAGGCGGAAGGGAAGATCGCCGGGCTGCCCGCGCTGCAACTGCTCTCCGCTTCGGCCGAGGCGCTGAGCGAGGGCTATGCCGCCAGCATCCGCACTGCGCTGCGCCAGTTGGGCGCGCCCGGCGCGCGGCTGGTGCAGGGCATGTCCAGCACGGAGCTGAAATCCGGCGGGTTCCGTGAGTGCGACGAAGGCATGGGCCTGCACGTGGACCCGCAGCACTACTTCATCGAGATCATCGACCCCGACACCAGGCTGCCGGCCAAGCCTGGCGAGCGCGGCGTGCTGGTGTGGAGCCACATCGACTGGCACGGCACCGTCATCCTGCGCTACTGGTCCGGCGACACCATCGATGGCGGCACGCGCTTCGATGAATGCCCCGGCTGCGGGCTGACCGTGCCGCGGCTATTCCCGCCCTTCCGCCGGCTGCTGGCCGACTTCATCAAGGTGAAGGGCGCGCGCGTTGACCTGGCCGAACTCCGCGCCGCGATCGAGACCGCCTTTCCCCGCGACAGCTACCAGATCGACATCCGCGGCGACGAGCACGGCAAGCTGACCGTGCGCGGACACCTGCTGGCAGGGCTGGACGCCGACCGCTTCCGCAGCCTGATCTTCGGCGCGGTGGAGTTGCGGCTGGACAGCGTGGACGCATGCACGCCCGAACAGATGAACCACCGCCTCTACGGCGCCGGTGGGTGGAAACCCCGCTGGCTGATCAACGAGCAGGCCCAATGACAGACAGCGCCATCGTCGGCATCGCCGAACTGCCCCAGGGCAAGATGCCCGGCGTCACCCCCATGGGGCTGCACAGCACGCTGGCGCGCATGGCGCTGGCGGATGCCGGGCTGCACGCGCGGGATGTGGACGCCATCATCACCCTCTCGCCGCGCTCCGACCCCTATCTGATCCACGCCACCGCGCTGGCGGAGTTCATGGGCATTGCGCCGCCCGTCGCACTGACGGTGGAAGGCGGCGGCGCCGCGCCGGCCGTGATGACCGACATGGCGCGGATGATGATCGCGGGCGGGCGGGCGAAGACGGTGCTGGTGGTCTCGGCGGACATGCCGCTGAGCGTTGTCAGCCGCAACGCCTACGTCAACACGCTGGCCGATGCCGGCCCGGTACATCCGGATATCGAGCGCCCCTATGGGCCTTCCGTGCCGTCGCTGTTCGGCATCTGCGCCCGTGCCTACATGGACCAGTACGGCGCCACGGATGAAGACCTGGCCGCGGCGGCGATGCATGACCGGCGCCACGCCATGGCGCACCCCAACGCGCATATGCGCCAGCCAATGACGCTGGAGAGCTATCGCGCCACGCAGATGATCGCCGACCCGTTGCGCCTGCTGGACTGCACCCCGGTTTCCGATGGCGGCGCCGCCGTGGTGGTCACTTCACAGGAGCGGGCGCGGGACCTGCGCCAGCCACTGGTGAAAGTGCTGGGCGCCGGGTTCTGCGCCGCGCGGCTGCATCTTTCCGCTGCGGCGTCGCTGACCGATTCCGGCGCCGGCCCCTCGCTGCGCGACGCGTTGGCGCAGGCCGGGCGCGCCGCCGCCGATATCGACCTGGCGCTGGTCTATGACTGCTTCACCATTGCACTGCTGATGAACATCGAGGCGCTGGGCCTGGCCCCCCCAGGCGGTGCCGGCGCCGCCTTCCGCGCGGGCGAGTTCAACGCGGATGGCCGGCTGCCGCTGAACATCCATGGCGGGCTGCTCAGCCATGGCTATCCTGGCCGCGCCGCCGGCATCTCCAACCTGGTGGAAGCGGTGGTGCAGTTGCGCGGCCAGGCCGGCGACCGGCAACTCAAGCGCGTGGAAACCACGCTGACCCACGGCATGGGCGGCGTCTTCGCCACCCATGGCACGCTGCTGCTGGGCAAGGGCTGAACGACCATGGCGATGATCCACTCCGCCCCGCGCGGCAACCGCGAGGCACGTCCGCACTGGGTCGCCGCGCGCGAAGGCCGGCTGGCGATGCCGTTCTGCCAGCCCTGCAATACCTGGAACTGGCCGCCCGCCGGCGCCTGCCCGCACTGCGGCACGGCGCTGACCTGGCGCGACTGCTCCGGCGAAGGCCGCGTCGTTTCCTTCTCCATCGTGCGCCGCGCGGTGCAGCCGGAATGGAAGGACCACGCGCCCTATGTCGTCGCCATCATCGAGCTGGCGGAGGGCGTGCGGCTGCTGTCCAACGTGGTGGACTGCGCGGCCGAGGCGGTGACGATGGGCGCCGCGGTACAGGTGGCCTTCCATGAGACCACCGATCCGGAACTGGGCCTGCCGGTGTTCCGCCTGAAGGACTGATGCGCCGCCGCCGCCGCTTCCTCATGCCCATCGGCGGCATCAGCACGGACGGGGAAAAAGCTGGGCGCGGTTCATGCCAGACGCCGTTGCGGCGTCCGGCCCCCCTCACTCCGGCTGAATGCCGGCGGCGCGGATCACGGCCGACCACCTGGCGGTTTCCGCGGCAATGAAGCCGGCGTAGTCGTCTGGCCCCCTCGCCGCGACCTGGGCGCCCTGTTCGGCCAGCCGGTCGCGCAGGCTTGGCGCGGACAAGGCTTCGCGGACAGCGGCGGCCAGCCGGCTCACCGCTGCCTCGGCGCTGTGGGCGGGCATGTGCAGGCCCACCCAACCCGTCATCTGCGCCTCCGGCAGGCCGGCTTCGGCCGCCGTGGGCACATTGGGCAGCAGCGGCGCTCGGTTCGCACTGGTTATTGCCAGGCCACGCAGCCGGCCCTCGCGGATATGCGCCAGCACGGCCGGCAGGCTCGGCACCACCACTTGCACTTCATTCGCCAACAGCGCGGTGACGGCGGGCGCGGCACCGCGATAGGGAATATGTGTCCAGCTGATGCCGGCCGCCAGGCGTAACAATTCCCCCGCCAGGTGCAGGGGCGAGCCGATGCCGCCCGAGCCGAAATCCAGGTTCCTGCGCTTTGCCTCGACGATGAAGCCCCCCAGGGTGGCGGCCGGGAAGGCTGGATTTACCGCCACCACATGCGGCAGCGTGACCGCCAGCGAGACCGCCCGCAGGTCAACGGCGGGGTCGAAAGGCAGGCTGCGGTTCAGGCTGGGCGCGGTGGCCAGGGCACCGTCGCTGACCAGCACGGTCAGGCCATCCGGCGCCGCCTTGGCCACGGCATCGCTGCCCAGGACACCACCGGCGCCGGAGCGGTTTTCAATCAGCACCGCCTGGCCCAGCAGCGGGCCGACCTGCGCCGCGATCAGCCGCGCGATCACGTCCGTGCTGCCGCCCGGCGGCCAGGGCACCACCCAACGCATGGCGCGGGCCTCCTGCGCCGGCGCGGGCATGGCCAGCGCGGCGCCCAACAGCGCGCGGCGGCTAGCGCGCCAGGTGGTGCTGCAGGGCGTAGAGGCCATGATGTTCCTCCGAGATGCCGCGCGTGGCGAGGGCGGCGGTTGAGAGCGGCCCCTGGCGCAGGGCGTGCAGGTCCTCGGCCTGCAACGCCTCAACCAGCAGCACATCGCCGGTGGGCGCGTCGGCCAGGCCGGTGACGCGGACGGCGTCCATCCGGGCGCGGATTTCGGGTGCGGCTTGCAGCGCGTGCACCGCCACCACGCCCTGCGCCTGCGCCAATTCCGCCACCAATGGCGCCAGGGCGCCGCCGCGGCTGCGCAGGGCCAGCACCACGCCACCCACGCCCAGGCTATGCCCGGCGACAACCAGAAACGTATTGCGCGCCACGTCGCGGAAGCCGGCGCGGATGCGGTGCGACTGCGGGCTGATCCGCTGCACCAGGCCGAGATAGCCGGGGCTGGCCAGGTCGGCGGGCGTTTCGGCCACGAAAAAGGTCAGGTATTCAGGGCTGGCCTGCACCGCCCGGTAGCGCCGCGCGCAGAGGTAGCCGCCAGGGCCGACACGGTCCGGCAGGTGCTCCACCGCGTACCAGGTGTCGGTCTCGGCGCGCAGCTCAGGGGTCACGTCCAACCAGAGCATCAGCACGCCCTTGCCGGCATAGTCCATGGCGGTCACTCCCGGCGGATGCCGGCGCGGCGAATCACCGCCGTCCAGCGCTCAAGGTCACGCGCCAGCAGGGTGGCGAAGGCTTCGGGCGCAAGCGTCAACGGCTCGGCGCCCACCAGCGCGTAGCGTTCGCGCAGCGCGGGTTCCTCCAGGGCCGAACGGATAGCCCCGTGCAGCCGCAGCACCACCGGCCGTGGCGTGCCCGCCGGCGCCAGCACGCCGTTCCAGGTGGAGACCAGCAGCTCCGGCAAGCCGGCCTCGGCCGCGCTCGGCACCTCGAGCAGCGCCGGGCTGCGGCGCTCGGCGGTGACCAGCAGCGCCTTCAGCTGGCCGCCGCGGACATGGCCGGTAACCGAGGGCAGCGTGGCGAAGAACAGGTCGACATGTCCGGCGATCACGTCGTTCAGCGCCGGCCCGCCGCCACTGTAGGGCACATGGGTCAGCGCCATCCCGGCCTGTTCGGCCAGCAGCGCGCCGCTCAGGTGGTTGGTGCTGCCGATGCCCGAGGACGCGTAGCTCAGCGAGCGCCGCTTCGCCTCGGCCAGCAGCGCCGGCATGGTTTCCAGCCCGCTGCCCGGGCGCACCACCAGCACATTGGGGAAGCTGGCCACGGGGGTGATCGGCGCGAAGCCGGTGCGCGGGTCGTAAGGCAGGTCGGGGTGCAGCGGCGGCGTCATCGCCAGCTCGTTGGCGGTGCCGAACAGCAGGGTCAGGCCATCCGGCGCCGCCCGCGCGACGGCCGCGGCGCCGATGGTGCCGGCCGCGCCGCCGCGATTCTCCACCACCACCGGCTGCCCCAGCCCGCCAGCCAGCGCCTGCGCCAGCGGTCGGGCCAGCACATCGGCCACACCGCCGGGCGGGAAAGGCACCACCAGCTTCAGCGGCCGGTCTGGCCAGCCTGGCCCAGTCGCCGGAGCGCCGGCCGACGCCGGGGGCTGAGGCGGCCCGCCAGGTTGCGCCCGTGCCAGCGCGGGTGCGGCGAGCGTTGCCAGCAGCGTGCGGCGCTTCATGCCAGCAGCTCCATCAGGTCGCGGCTGTCGGCACATTCCTCCAACGCCCAGACCGCTTCGACCAGCGCGACGGCACGGGCATGGCCCAGCACGGGGTCGGCGAACCCATGGAACTTGGCTTCCAACACGCGGGGGGACAGCGGGTTGCGCGGGTGGCCGGGCGGCCATTCGTGGCGGCATTCCAGCACGCGGCCGTCGGCCAGCCGCACCTGCACGCCGCCGCCGGCGGCGGGCCAGCGAGCGGTCATCGCCGCATCCTCCTCCAGTTCGGTGCGCTCCAGCAGGCGGCGCAGCCCGGGGTCGGCCAGCCTGGCCATGTCGAACTGCGCCTCGCTGCAGGCGCCTTCCAGCAGCGCGATGCAGACGCAGTACCAGAAGGAATGGTCAGCGCTCTCGCGCGTCAGTGGAAAGCGGCGGTCGGGCGCGGCGCTTGGCGTTCCCAGTGGAAAGCGCGGCAGCTTCACGGTCACCGCCTCCACCGCCTCGGCGCGCACGCCTTGCGCATGCAGGTCCAGCGCCGCCTGCACCGGCGCCATGGCGGTTGCCACGGCAGCGTAGGGCTTGATGCAGACCTGCGAGAGCAGCCACGGCGCGCCGAACGGGGCGGTGATGGCGGCCAGATCGGCCTCGCCGGCCACCGCCTTCACCCAGCCATACGGGCCTTCCAGGATCGCCGCCGGGCCGGTGATGCCGGCTTGCGCAAGCAGCGCCGCTTCCAGCCCGGTCTTGGCGGTATAGGCCTCGGCGCTGGCCTTGATGTTGGCGATGCCGCCCGACTGCAACTGCGCCAGCGTCACCGCATGGGTTCCCGCGATGGCCATGGCGTGCGCGGCCTGGTCCACATCCAGCCCCAGCAGCCTGGCGGCGCAGGCGGCGGCGGCAAAGCCCAGGTTGGTGGAGTGGTGGAAGCCGCGCCCCCACAGGTTGGGCGCGCCGGCATGCACCGCCAGGCGCAGATGCACCTCATAGGCCGCCACCAGCGCTTCCAGCAGGGCGCGGCCGGAAAGTCCGCCGCGTTCGGCGCAGGCCAGCGCCACCGGCACCACGCCGGAAGGATGCGCGGGGTCGCGGCCGAACAGGTAGTCATTGGCGTCGAGGAAGCGCAGCGCCGTTCCGTTGGCCAGCACCGCCAGCGGCGCGCTGGTGCGGCCGAGCCCGGGCGCCGTGCATTCCGGCGTGCCGCCCATGGCCGCGGCGGCGGCGCGGGCTGCGGTGGCCGGCGCACTGGCCACCCCGCCCAGCATGCAACCCAGGCTGTCCAGCAGCAGCGCCTTGGCCTGCGCCGCCAGCGCCGCATCCAGCGCCACCGGCGCCAAGGCCTGTGCCGCCAGCATCTGCACGGCGCTGGGCATCAGAAGGCGAAGCGGCTCATGCCGCCATCCACCGGGATGACCGTACCGGTGACATAGGCGCCCGGCTCGCTGGCCAGGAACACCGCCACGGCAGCGATCTCCTCGGCTTCGCCAAAACGCTTCATCGGAATCTCGGCTTCGGCGAATTCGCGCTCGGCCTCGGCGGTGGGGTAGCGCTTGGTCATCTGTTCGCTGTGAATGCGACCGGGCTGGAGGCTGTTGATGGTGACGTTGTCGGCCGCGATGTCGCGCGACAGCCCCTTGGCCCAGACATGCACGGCCGCCTTGGCCGCGAAGGCCGCATTGATGATCTTGGGTTCGCTGGTGCCGGTGAAGTTGACGATGCGGCCCCATTTCTCCGCGCGCATGCCAGGCACCAGCGCATGGGTCAGTTCGCGCAGGCGCCAGAAGTTCAGCGTCATGCCTTCCTGCCAATCCGCCTTGGGGGCGTCGAACGGGATGGGTCGGCTGCCGCCGGCGGCGTTCATCAAAATGTGGATCGGCCCCAGCAGCCGGGTCGCCTCGGCTGCCAGCGCCTCAGGGGCGCCCTCCTGGTACAGATCACAGGCGATGGGGGTGATCTCGGCGCCGCCGGCGGCCTTCACCTCGGCGGCCAGTTCCGCCACCAGATTGGTGCGGCGCGCGGCAGCGGCCACGCGCACGCCCTGCATGGCCAGCAGCCGCGCGCAGGCGCGGCCAATGCCCTGGCTGGCGCCGGTGACAACCGCCGCGCGGCCTTCGATCTTCAACTGCATCCCAGGACTCCTTCCTCGACAACTTCCTGCGCCCGGCGACGGCTGGCAAGGGCGCCTGGTATCACCGCCTCCCCGCCTATCGGCCCGGCGAGACCACGGACCGGGCGGCGGTTGCCCAGTTTCGCCGCCAATGCAAACCTGCCGCACTTGCATCGGAGGAACGGGCGGCATCATGCAGCTTCACGGAAACGCTGTCGGTCGTCGGGCAGTGCTGGCGTTGCCGGCGTTGGCGCTGACGTGCAGGCGGGGCTTACCGCCTACGACGCCGAGCGCGTGCCGCGTGCCAGCCGGGTGCAGTTGCAGGCGCGCCAGCAATTCCAGAACAACCGCATGAACCCGGCGCCGCCGCCGATCTCGCGCGACTGGATCTTCGAGCACGACGTGACCCGGGCACCGATGCGGGGCGTGGCGGCCTGAGCCGACTGGCTTGGGCTGCAGCGGTCGCCCATTTGCCGCTTCCATGGCGAGGTCGGGTTACCCACGGGCATGCGAGAGGATTCAGTGGTAGAGCAATATCCGTTCTGATGGAATCATCGGAACGGATTTCTTGCTCTATTTTCAATATGTTATAGCGCGCGAAATGCGCCCGACAGGGCGCGGAGTGCTCTGGCGTCGCCCACAGCCGAACCAGAAGGTCCACCATCTTGCCGCTCTCGATCCTGGACTACATCGCCCTTGGCGTCTTCGTGACCTGCTGGGCAGGATACTCCTACCTCGTTGATCACGTTGAAAAATTCCGCAGCCGCAGCGTCATCGCCGCCATGGACGAACACCGCCGCCGCTGGATGCGGGCCATGCTGCTGCGGGACAACCGCATCGGCGACGTGAACATCATCGGCAACCTGATGAACAGCACGTCCTTCCTGGCCAATACCGCCATCTTCATCCTGGGCGGCCTGTTGGCCATGATGGCCAGCCCGGAGCTTGGCCGGCGCATCTTCGGCGCCCTGCCCTTTGCCGCCATGCCGGACCCGGCGGGGTGGGAGTTGCGGATCGCGCTGCTGCTGTTGATCTTCGTCCGCGCCTTCTTCGAGCTGACCTGGGCGCTGCGGCAGTTCAACTATTGCAGCATCGTGGTCGGCAGCGTGCCGCCGGACAGTACCGCGCCGGAGAGCCGGGAGCGGGCCGAAACCGCCGCCCGCGTCGCCAACCGCGCCGCGCGTCACTTCAACACCGGGCTGCGCGCCTACTACTTCGGCCTGGCGGCGCTGGCGTGGATTGTCCATCCGCTGGCGCTGGCGGCCGCCAGCCTGTGGGTGGTGGTGGAACTGCACCGGCGGGAATTCCGCAGCGTAGTGCGGGACGCACTCCAAACCTAGGTTGCGGGACGCACTCCAAACCTAGCCCTTCTCTATCCGCTCCAACTCGGCCCAGAACTCCTTGAACACCTGGCTGCGGATCAGCCGGTCGATCTCGGAAGAACCGCCGCGGTCGGGGTGATAGAGCCGGGCGAAGGCAAGCTTCGCGGCGCGGAACTTGCCATTGTCGGCCGGGTCGGGGGCCGCGAAGACCACCGGCGGCGGCGGTTCGCGCAGCACCGCCTTCGCCAGGAACTCGAATTCCTCATGCTGCCGCACCCGGGCCAGTTCCTGCTGCGCGGTGCCAAGCGCCAGGCGCAGGCTGGCCGCCTCCGCCCGGGCGGCGTCTCGCTGGGAGACGACGGAATGTCCGGTTTGCCGCAGCCGGGCGACCGTCGCCTCCAACTCCTGCAGCTTGTTCTGCAGCGTCGCCATCTGCCCTTCGCCAGCGGCGCCACCGATATGCGTCCGGCGCGCCCGCGGCGCCGGCGCGCGCAGGAAGCGCGGCCTGGCTGCTTCGCGCAGGCTGGCTGGCGCCAATACGTCCCAGGCCAGGCCAAGGATCGCCATGGTGGCCATCGTCGTCGGCAGAAGGGAGATGTCGAGCAGCATCACGAACCGATAGATGGCATGGAACAGGCCAGGCATTCTACTCCCGCTCGATCCGCCGCAGTTCGGCCCAATGCTCCTTGAACATGGCGATGCGGACCATCCGCTCGGCGGCGCGGGCGGTGATGCGGTCGGGGTGGAAGCGCAGGGCAAAGGCGCGCTTGGCTTCCTGGAAGCGGTCGCGCCCGGCCGGCGCAGGCTTCGGCGCGCTGCGGGCGGCGCGCAGCGCAACGCGCAGCCGCTCGATCTCTGCGGTCAGTTCGGCGGCGCGCTGGTCGGCGTGGCGCAACCGATGCCGGGCGAGCCGGATTGGCGCGGCGCGCAGCGGTCGTGGCCCGGGCAGCAGCCGGCGCACCGCGCGGGCCAGCCGCCACGCCAGCCAGGCCAGGCCGGCGACGCAGCCGGCCAGCAACACGCCGAGGAGTTCAACCATCGCCCGCCAGGCACTTGAGGGAGCAAATTACGCCGCCCGGGGGTACAGCCCGCCCGGCGCTTGCCCCAGCATGACGACGGGCGGTTAATTTAGCCTGCCAGCGCCAGCCGGATCGCCACCAGCGCGTCGTCGGCCTTGTCGCCATCGGGGCCACCGGCCTGGGCCATCTCCGGCCGGCCACCGCCGCCCTTGCCGCCCACCGCCGCCGCCGCCGCGCGCACCAGGGCCACGGCATCCGCCTTGCCCTTGGCCGCCTCGCCGGTGGCGACCACGACGCTGGCCTTGCCCTCGGCGGTGCTGACCAGCGCCACGACATCGGCAGTGCCGGCCTTCAGGATCGCCTCGGCCACGCCCTTCAGGTCGCGCGCGGGAATGTCGCCGAGGTTGCGCAGCGCCACCTTGAGGCCGGCAATCTCCTCGGCTTCCTGCGCCGCGCCGCCGGTGGCCAGTTTCTTGCGCAGCTCGGCCACGTCGCGTTCCAGGCGACGGGACTGCTCCAGCAGCGCGGTGACGCGGGCGGCCACGTCACCCGGCGCCACCTTCAGCGCGGCGGCCACCTCGGCCAGGCGCTTCTCGGCGGTTTCCACCACCGCCAGCGCCGCCTCGCCGCACACCGCTTCCACCCGGCGCACGCCGGCGGAGACCGCGGCTTCGGCCACGATCTTGAACAGCCCGATATCGCCGGTGCGCCGCACATGGGTGCCGCCGCAAAGCTCCAGCGAATAGACGCCGAACTTCTCCACCGCCGCGGGGTCGTGGCCCATGGAGACGACGCGCACCTCCTCGCCATACTTCTCACCGAACAGCGCCATGGCGCCGATCTGCACCGCGGCGTCCGGCGTCATCAGCCGGGTCGTCACCTCGGCATTCTCGCGCACCCGGGCGTTGACCTCGGCTTCCACCCAGGCCAGGTCGGCGTCGCTCATCGGCGCGTTGTGGGAAACGTCAAAGCGCAGCCGGTCCGGCGCGTTGAGCGAGCCCTTCTGCGCGACATGGGTGCCGAGCCGCCGACGCAGCGCCTCATGCAGCAGATGCGTCGCGCTGTGGTGGGCGCGGATGGCGCCGCGGCGGGAATGGTCCACCTCGGCCTGCACCGCCATGCCGACCTTGGCCTCGCCATGCGCGACCGTGCCCAGGTGGACGAAGAGGTCGCCCAGCTTCTTCTGGGTGTCCTTGATGGTGATCCCAGCGGCGTCGCCGGCGCTGATAACACCGTGGTCGCCGACCTGGCCGCCGCTTTCGGCGTAGAACGGCGTCTGGTTCAGGATGACCGCGACCTCGGCACCGACCGGCGCGCTGTCCACCAGCTTGCCATCGCGCACAATCGCCAGGATTTCACCCTCGGCGCTCTCGGTGGAGTAGCCGAGGAATTCGGAGGCGCCGACCTTCTCCTTGATGTCGAACCACAGCGTTTCCGTAGCTGCCTCGCCGCTGCCGGCCCAGGCGGCGCGGGCGCGCTTGCGCTGCTCCGCCATCGCCGCCTCGAAGCCCTTGAGGTCGACGCTCTTGCCTTCGGAGCGCAGCGCGTCCTGCGTCAAATCCACCGGGAAGCCGTAGGTGTCGTACAGCTTGAAGGCGACATCGCCGGCCAGCACGCCACCTTCGCCCAGCTTCTGCGTCTCATCGGTCAGCAGGTGCAGGCCGCGTTCCAGCAGGGTGCGGAAGCGGGTCTCCTCCAGCTTCAGCGTGCCCTCGATCAGCGTCTCCGCGCGCTGCAATTCGGGGTATGCGGCGCCCATCTGGCGCACCAGCGCCGGCACAAGGCGGTGCAGCAGCGGGTCGCGGCTGCCCATCATGTGGGCGTGGCGCATGGCGCGGCGCAGGATGCGGCGCAGCACATAGCCGCGGCCCTCGTTGCTGGGCATGACGCCATCGGCGATGAGGAAGGAGCCAGCGCGCAGGTGGTCCGCCACCACGCGGTGGCTGATGCGGAAGGCGCCATCGGCGTCCTGCCCGGTGGCCTCGGCGGAGGCCAGGATCAGGGCGCGCAGCGTGTCGGTGTCGTAGTTGTCGTGCTTGCCCTGCAGGATCGCGGCGAAGCGTTCGAGGCCCATGCCGGTGTCGATGCTGGGGCGCGGCAGCGACACTCGGGTGCCGGGCGGGCCTTCCTCGTACTGCATGAAGACCAGGTTCCAGATCTCGATGAACCGGTCGCCGTCTTCATCCGGGCTGCCGGGCGGGCCGCCGAGGATGTGGTCGCCATGGTCGTAGAAGATTTCGCTGCACGGACCGCAGGGGCCGGTGTCGCCCATCCGCCAGAAGTTGTCGGAGGTGGGGATGCGGATGATCCGGCTATCCGAGATGCCCGCGACCTTCTTCCAGAGGTCGGCGGCCTGCTCGTCCTCCGAGTAGACCGTGACCAGCAGCTTTTCCTTCGCCAGCGCGAAGTCGCGGGTCAGCAGGGTCCAGGCATGGGTGATCGCCTGTTCCTTGAAGTAGTCGCCGAAGCTGAAATTCCCCAGCATCTCGAAGAAGGTGTGGTGCCGGGCGGTGTAGCCGACATTGTCCAAGTCGTTGTGCTTGCCGCCGGCGCGGACGCATTTCTGCGCCGTGGTGGCGCGCTGGTAGGCGCGCTTCTCGGCCCCGGTGAAGACGTTCTTGAACTGGACCATGCCGCTGTTGGCAAACATCAGCGTGGGGTCGTTGCGCGGCACCAGCGGCGAGGATTCCACGACCTGGTGCCCGTTGCGGGCGAAGTAGTCGAGGAAGGTGGCGCGGATGTCGTTGCTGCTGGTCATCGCGGCGAAAGGCCCTGTTCTTCTCCCGCCTCGGCGCGGGTCCAGGCTTTCACCTAGCGCGCCGGGCCGGGAGCGTGAAGGCCCCGCTTACCAGGGCACCCAGGGGGCGGGCATGCCGAGCAGATGGTGCAGGCCTTCCCAACTCCAATAGAAGGTGCCCAACGCCGCCAGCGGCCAGACCAGGCGGTTCACGAAGCTCAGCGTCAGTGCGGCGGGAAACAGCAGCACCCAGTAGAGCAGCATGGCGTCGGGACCACCGAAGGTGCGCCAGCTGAGCCGGCCAAGGCCGGTCATCAGGAAGTCCGCCGCGGTGGGCGGCAGGCCGAACCAGCCGCTCAGCCAACCGATCGGCGCCAGCAGCAGCAGCGCGCCCAACACCCGCAGCGCCAGCAGCGCCGGCGCAGGCAGCCCGCGCGCGACGTCCTCAACCGCGGCAACGGGGTGGGCGGGCAGGCGCACGACCGGGGCAGGCAGCGGCTTCCAGGTGGGGAAGCTGCCGACCTGTTGGCCACGCGGCTCCAACTGAGGACGCAGCAGCTTGACCGGCCGGGCGGCAATGTCCTGCCCAACCGTGGGGTTGGTAGCCAAGGGCATTGCCCGCGTCGGGCGGGGCGGCTCTGCCGGCGGTGGCGGCGGGGCCACGACCACGGGCCGTGGCGCCACGATCACAGGGCGCGGCGGCGCCAGGGCCACCGGTTCCGGTTGACGCTTCGGCTTGCGCTTCGGCGGGCCGAAGCTCATCCGAAAGCGGTCAGGCGGCAAGGGGTCGTCGTCATATCCGACGTAATGGGGTGGCGACATCGGCCTCGATCGTTGCGAATGCTAGACCCTGCCTAGCATCCCGAGTCGCCTCAGGTCGAGAGGTTCTTCACAAGAATTCTACTACGAGTCAGAGGCTTGCTAGCGAGTCTTGCCATGTAACTACGGGCAGATCACCGCCCCAGGACAACCACTGCGTTGCAGCATTGTCGCGAGAACGGGCGTCGCTGTCTCGCAGACCGACGCCCGTTCCATTAAAAGCACAAAACTACGGTCTATTCCGCTGCCTGGGCCTCATCCTCGCTCTCCGGCCCCGTCATCATCGCATTGGCGACCACGCCGGCCTGGGCCCGCACCCGGGCCTCCACCGCCGCCGCCATGTCCGGATGGTCGCGCAGATACTGCTTCGCGTTCTCCCGGCCCTGCCCGATTCGCTGACCATCGCAGCTGAACCAGGCGCCGGATTTCTCCACCACATTGGCCTTCACGCCGAGGTCGATGAGCTCGCCGACCTTGGAGATACCCTCGCCATACATGATGTCGAATTCCACCTGGCGGAACGGCGGCGCCATCTTGTTCTTCACCACCTTCACCCGGGTCTGGTTGCCGGTCGCCTCGTCCCGGTCCTTGATCCCGCCGATGCGGCGGATTTCCATGCGGCAGCTGGCGTAGAACTTCAGCGCATTGCCGCCGGTGGTGGTCTCGGGGTTGCCGAACATCACGCCGATCTTCAGGCGGATCTGGTTCAGGAAGATCAGCAGCGTGTTGGAGCGGGAGACGGTGCCGGTCAGCTTGCGCAGCGCCTGGCTCATCAAACGGGCATGCAGGCCGACATGGCTGTCGCCCATCTCGCCTTCCAACTCGGCCCGCGGCACCAGGGCAGCCACGCTGTCCACCACCAGCACGTCGATAGCGCCGGAGCGCACCAGCGTGTCGCAGATCTCCAGCGCCTGCTCGCCGGCATCCGGCTGGCTGATCAGCAGGTTGTCGATATCCACGCCCAGCTTCTTGGCGTAGCCGGGGTCCAGCGCGTGTTCGGCGTCGATGAAGGCGCAGGTGCCGCCCTTCTTCTGCGCTTCCGCAATGGCATGCAGCGCCAGGGTGGTCTTGCCCGAGCTTTCCGGCCCGTAGATCTCGACGATGCGGCCCTTCGGCAGGCCGCCGATGCCCAGCGCGATGTCCAGCCCCAGCGACCCCGTGGAGATCACCTCCATGTCGCCGTCCAGCGTCTGCTTGGCGCCCATCCGCATGATGGAGCCCTTGCCGAAGGCCCGCTCGATCTGCGAGAGCGCCGCGTCCAGCGCCTTGTTCTTGTCTGCTGCCATAGTCCGCAATCCCCGCTGCTGCGTCGCCCGAATTCAACCCTGGCGCGAAAGGCCCTTGGTTGTGTCGCCCGGCACCCTAACACGCTCCGGTCGTTTCAGAACAAGTCGAAAACGAAAGGTTAAGGCGTCGATTAACCAACTGGCGCCAATATGTTCCCATCGAGCCGCAAAAACAAGAACATTTAGGGTACGAATGCCACTGACATCGCCCGCCCGACCGCCGCCAATAAATCGGCGGGCGCATAGGGCTTGGCGACGAACAGGATGCCTTCCGACTCCAGGTCGCTGCCGATGGTACTGGCAGCGTAGCCGGAAAGCAGCAGCACCGGCAGGCCCGGCCAGCGCTGCCGCAACTGCCGCGCCAGGGCCAGCCCGTCCATGCCGGGCATGGAGACATCGCTGACGAGCGCGGCCGGCTGCTCGGCGCCTTCCATCAGCTCCAGCGCCTGCTCGGCGTCCTCGGCCACCAGCACGGCGTGGCCGGCGCGGGTCAGGGCGCGCTCCGCCAGCCGGCGGAGCGGCGCCTCATCCTCCACCAAGAGCAACGGGCGGCCCGCCGTCGCGGGCTCCGGCGCCGGGGCGGCAGGCGCCGCTCGCTCCGGCGCCTCAGCCGGCATTGCCCTGGCCGGCGCTTCAGCCGGCGTCTCCCCCTCATG
Organism: uncultured Rhodospirillales bacterium; assembly: GCA_903835235.1. Taxonomy (GTDB): domain Bacteria; phylum Pseudomonadota; class Alphaproteobacteria; order Acetobacterales; family Acetobacteraceae; genus CAIMOR01. The sequence goes on along the minus strand of CAILMF010000020.1, from coordinate 25,332 downwards.
CCGCGGCAGGTAGATGCGGAAGCAGGTGCCCTGCCCCGGCGTGCTCTCCACCGTGATATGCCCGCCGGACTGCGCCACGATGCCCTGCACCGTGGCCAGCCCCAGCCCAGTACCGCCACTGCCCTTGGTGGAAAAGAACGGGTCGAAGATGCGCGCCATCACCTCGGGCGGCATGCCCTGGCCGGAATCCGCCACCTCCAGCACGGCGTAGCGCCCTGGCGGCAGGCTGGCGCGGCCCTCGCCTTCCGGCCGCAGCACCAGCCGGTGCCCGGTGCCAATGCGCAGCCGGCCGCCCTCTGGCATGGCGTCCCGCGCATTCAGCGCCAGGTTCATCACCACCTGGCCGAGTTGCGCCGGGTCCACCTTCACCAGCCGCCCGGGCTGTTCCAGCGCGAATTCCAGCACCACCCGCCCGCTCAGGCTGCGGCCGAGCAGTTGGATCGTCCCCGCGACCACCTCGTTCAGCGCGACCACGCGGGGCAGCAGGGTTTGCTGCCGGGCGAAGGCCAGCAGGTTCTTCACCAGTTCCGCGCCGCGCCGGGCCGCAGCCTGCACCTGGTCCAGTTCCACCAGGGCGGCATCCGGCAGGCCGACACCACGCGCCGCCTCCACCCCGCCGAGGATCGCCGTCAACAGATTGTTGAAGTCATGGGCGATGCCGCCGGCCAGCCGCCCCACCGTCTCCAGCCTGGAGCCACCGGCCAGCCGCGCCTCCGCCCGCCGGGCCAGCGTGACGTCGGTGACGCGCAGCAGCAGTGCGTCGCTGGCCTCCACCGGGCCGAGCACCAGTTGCCAACAGGCATCCTCGGGCGCCGAGGGGTCGGCCGGCCGGGCCTCGAACGGCAGGATGGCCTGTGGCGCCGCCAGCGCGGCGGCCAGTTTCGCGCGGTCCGGCTCGGCCAGCAGGGCGGCGGCGGGGATGCCGTCGCGCAGCGGCAGCGCCGGGCCGGCCATCCGACGCAGCGCCGCATTGGCCGCCAGCAGCAGCCCTTCGGCGGAAACCAGCGCGGTGGCCTCGGGCGCGGCCTCGAACAGCCGGCGGAAGGCGGCATCGGGCGGGGTACCGCGGCGCCACCAGGGGCTGCGCTCAGCCATCGCTGCGCGCCACCTGCCGGCCCTGCAGCCGGTAGACATAGGAAATCACCTCGGCCACCGCCTGCCAGTGTTCCGGCGGCACTTCGGTATCCGGCTCCAGCCGGTGCAGCGCGCGGGCCAGGGGGGGATTCTCCACAATGGGCACGCCATGCTGCGCCGCGACCTCGCGGATACGCAACGCCAGGCTGTTCATGCCCTTGGCCACCACCTTCGGCGCCGCGGATTGCCCGGCCTCATAGGCCAGGGCGACGGCGTAATGGGTCGGGTTGGTGATGACGACGCTGGCCTTGGGCACCGCCTGCAACATGCGCCGCCGCGCCCGCTGCATGCGGATCTGCCGTTGCCGCGCCTTCACGTGCGGGTCGCCATCGCTCTCGCGGGCTTCCTCGCGCATCTCCTCGCGGCTCATGCGCAGCTTGCGGGCATGGCGCAGCCGCACCCAGACCATGTCGGCGGCGCCGAGCAGCGCGTAGACGATCAGCGCTGCCGCCATCAACCGCAGCGCGTGGCGGCCGACCTCCGCCAGCAGCCCGCCGGCTGGGCGATGCAGCGCCTGCTGCAAGGCGTCCAGGTCCACCGCCCGCCACAGCGCGGTGCCGAGCAGCGCCAGCTTGATCAGCGTGCGGCCCAGCTCCACCAGGCTGTCGATGCTGAGCAGCCGCTTCAGCGCCGCCAGCGGGTTGATGCGCGCGGGGTCCGGCATCAGTGCCTCGACGCGCATCAGGAAGCCGGTCTGCAACAGGGTCGCCGCGCCGGCCGCGACCAGCGCCCCGGCCGCCACCGGCACCGCCGCCAGCAGCCCGGCGCGCAGCATCTCGTGCAGCGCAAGGAAGGGGTCCAGCTCATGCGCGCCGCTCAGCATGCCCCGCAGCATGGCCAGCAGTTCCCCACCCAGCGGCGGCAGGGCGATGGCGGCGGCCAGCGTCGCGCCGCCCAGGCTGGCGAAGCCCACCGCCTCCTTGGAAAGCGGGACATTGCCTTCCTCCCGCGCGCGTTCCAGCCGGCGGGGTGTGGCGGCCTCTGTACGGTCCTCGGCGTCGGCTTCCTCGGCCATGCCTCAGCCCAGGCCCGGCATGCGGCCCAGCGCGCTGCCGGCCTCGTCCAGCCAGACCCGCAACAGGGCGGGCAGGATCAGCGCCAGCAGCATCAGCCCGAGCAGGATCTGCCCCGGCGCCGCGATGGTGTAGGCCGGCACCTGCGGCGCCACGCGCGCCAGCAGGGCCAGCGCCAGGTTGGACAGGATGGAGGCCAGCAGCAGCGGCGCCGCCAGCCGAAGCGCCAGCGAGAAACTGTCGGCCACAGCGCCGGTCAGCGCATCCGCCGTGGCGCCCAGCGGCAGCGCGGCGCCGGGGGGCAGGAAGGAATAGCTCTCCACCAGCGCCCGCAGCGGCACGGCGTAGAGCCCGGAGGACAGCATCAGCACCGCCGCCAGCAACCCGAACAGCCGCGCCGGCGCCGTGGTCTGGCTGCCAATGCTGGGGTCTGTCTGCAACGGGCTGGACAGGCCGATCATCAGCGCCGCGGCCTGCCCGGCCTGCACCAGCGCCAGCGCCACCAGCCGCGCGGTCAGGCCCAGCCACAGCCCGACCAGTATTTCCAAGGATATCAGCCGCACCAGCGCCGGCACCGCTTCCGGCATGGCGGGCAGGCCCGGCCCCAGTACCGGCAGCAGCAGCACCGGTAGCGTCAGCCCCAGCGCCAGCCGGACATTGGCGGGGATATCCTGCTCGCCCAGCCCCGGCAGCAGCAGGCTGGCGGCGCCGAGCCGGCAGAACAGCAGGATGAAGTTGAAGGCCTCCGCCGCCAGTTCCGGCGGCATGTCACGGCGCCCCGCCGGCGGCCACCACCCGGTCGAACATCCGCCCGGCGAAGCTGCGCATGGCGCCGCCCATGCTGGGCCCCAGCAGCGCCAGCACCAGCCCCATGACGATGAGCTTGGGCAGGAAGGCCAAGGTGGATTCCTGGATCTGCGTCAGCGCCTGCACCACCGAGATCACCACGCCGATCAGCAGCATGGCGACCAGCGGTGGACCCGCCAGTTGCACCGCCAGCCACAGCGCGTCTCCGGTCGGCTCGATCAAATCGGCATCCGCATCACGTCCTGGTACGCCGCCACCACGCGGTCGCGCACCGCGACAGCGGTTTGCAGCGCCAGTTCGGCCTTGGAGACGGCCATCACCACCTCGGTGACGCCGCCCTGCCCGGCCAGTGCCGCGGCCGAGGTGCTGTCCGCCGCGTGGCCGGCATCCAGCGCGCCCTTCGAGATCTGTTCCAGCAGCGCGCCGAAGCTGCTGCCGCCAGCGGCGGTCGCCTCGGCGCCGCTGCCGATGGACTGCGCCGCCCGGTAGGCCGCCGCCGCCGCGCCTGCCCCTACGGGGGCGACCATCAGCCGAGCGCCTGGATGGTGCGCGTCAGCATGCCGCGCGTGGTCTCCAGCACCGCCAGGTTGGCGCTGTAGGTGCCCTGGGCCTCGCGCATGTCCATCGCCTCGATCGCGGAGTCGACGTTCGGCAGCTTGACGTAGCCATTGGCGTCGGCGGCGGGGTGGGACGGGTCGTAGCGCTGCGGGAAAGCCTCGCGGTCCGTGCCGATGCGGTTGGCGGTAACGGTATTCGCGCCGACCGAGCGGTCCATGGTGTTGGCGAAGGTCACGGTCTTGCGGCGATACGGGTCGGCGCCCGGGGACTGCCCGGTGCTGTCGGCATTCGCCAGGTTCTCGGCCACCACGCGCAGCCGGGTGGACTGGGCCTGCAGGCCGGCGGCGGAAATGCGAAGGGCGCGGTCGAGGTCCATGGCGGGGCTCCTGCGGAACGGGGTTACGAAGCGCGGCCCAGCGCGGTGCGGTACATCGCCGCGTAGCGCCGGTAGAGATTGATGGCCAAGGCGTGGGCTGTATCGGTTTCCGCCATCTTCACCGCCTGCTGGTCCAGGCTGACGGCATTGCCATCAGGCGTGCGGTCGGTGACGCTGCGGTCCGGCCTGGCCCCGGCTTCGCCGCCGCGGCCGCCGAGATGCGCGGGCTGGGTCTGCGCCAGCGCCACGCCGGCGCCGCGCGGCGAGACCAGGCGCGAGAAATCCTTCAGGTCCTGTGGCTGGTAACCGGGCGTATCCGCATTGGCGATGTTCTGCGCCAGCACGCGCTGCCGGCTTTGCAGCCAGCCCAGCCGGCGTTCGGTCAGCGCAAGAAGCGGGTCGCCCGGGAGTTCCATGCGCGCAGCCTGCACCGGCATCGGCAAAGCTTCGGTTAACGCCGCCGCGTCGCCGCCCCCACCAAGGCATCGGTGGCACTAAGCATTGGGTAATCGCGGCATGCGATTCTCCGCGGCATGAGCAAAGGCCCGACCGATAAGACGACGCTCGCCGCCATCGACAGCCTGCGCGGCACCGTCACCATGGCGCGCGTGCTGGTGGAAAGCGGCCGCACCATCGACCTCGCGGGGCTGGACGCGGAAGCCGCGACGCTCTGCGCCCAGGTGGCCAAGCTGCCCGCGGCCATCGGCCAACGGCTGCGCCCGGCGCTGGAAGCACTGGTGCGGGATGTCGAGGGTCTCGCCGCCACCCTGCCCTACCCGCCCGGTCGCCCATGAGCTTCGCCATCGCTGTGCAGGCGTTCGCCGCGCTGGGGCTGGTGCTTGCCCTGGCCTGGGCCGCCGCCCGGGCGCTGCGCGGCAGCCGCATCGTCAGCCCCCAGGGGCGCCGGTTGCAGCTGGCGGAATCGCTGGCGCTGGACCCGCGCCGCCGCCTGCTGCTGGTACGCTGCGACAACCGCGAGGCACTGCTGCTGACCGGCGGCACCACCGACGTCATGCTGGGCTGGGTCGAGCCGCCGCCGGCCGAGCCACCCGCCGCTGGTCCGCTGCTGAAGGCCGGGCTGATGGTGCTGGCGCTGCTGTTCCTGGCCGGCCCGGCCATGGCGCAGTCGGTCGCCATCGACCTCGGCACCGCCGGGCAGGCCGGCAGCACCTCGCGCCTGGTGCAGCTCACGGCGCTGATCGGGCTGCTCTCGCTGGCGCCATCCCTGCTGGTCATGGTCACCGGCTTCGCCCGCATCGCCATCGTCCTCTCCCTGCTGCGCAGCGCCATCGGCGCCCAGGGCGTGCCACCCAACCCGGTGCTGATCGGCCTGGCGCTGTTCCTGACCTTCTTCGTCATGCAGCCAACCTTCGAGGCCAGTTGGCAGAACGGTCTGGCACCGATGATGGAAGGCCGCATCGCCGAGCTGGAGGGCCTGCGCCTTTCCGCCGAGCCGTTCCGCCAGTTCATGGTGGCCAATGTGCGCGACGCCGACCTGGCGCTGTTCCAGGACCTCTCGCAACTGCCGCAGGCCGCCAGCGTGGAGCAGACCAGCTGGCGCGTGCTGGTGCCCGCCTTCCTGGTGGGCGAACTCAAGCGCGCCTTCGAGATTGGCTTTCTGCTTTTCCTGCCCTTCCTGGTCATCGACATGGTGGTGGCTTCGCTGCTGATGTCGCTGGGCATGATGATGCTGCCGCCATCCGTGGTGTCGCTGCCGTTCAAGCTGATCTTCTTCGTGCTGGTGGATGGCTGGCGGCTGGTAGCGGGCAGCCTGGTGCAAGGATTTGCCAGCTAGCTGTTGGCGCGCGACGATATGCGGATGAACCGCCGTGCCCTGCTCGCCGCCCTCGCCCTGCCCTCGCTCGCCCGCGCGCAGGGCTGGCCTGCCCGCCCGATCCGCGTCGTGGTGCCCTTCCCGCCCGGCCAGGCCACCGACATCATGGCCCGGCTGCTGGCGGAACGGCTGGCGGCGCCGCTCGGCCAGCCGCTGCTGATCGACAACCGCGCCGGCGGCGCCTCGATCCCGGGCATGGAGGCGATCCGCCACGCGGCGCCGGATGGCCATACGCTGGGCATGGCCAGCTCCGGCCCGCTGTCGATCAACCCCGCGGTGATGGCCAACCTGCCCTATGATGTGGAGCGCGACTTCGCCCCCGTCGCGCTGGTCTTCACCACGCCGCTGATCGCGGTGGTCAACCCGGCCTCCGGCTTCACCTCGCTGGCCGACCTGGTGGCCAAGGCCCGCGCGGCGCCGCGCAGCATCGACTATGCCTCGGGCGGGCCGGGTTCCTCGCTGCACCTGGCCGCCGAGCATTTCTGTCAGTCGGCCGGCATCCAGCTGAACCACATTCCCTATCGTGGCAGCGCACCGGCCATGGCGGATGTGCTGGCCGGCAATGTGAAGTTGATGTTCGACAGCCTGGCGGCGGCGCTGCCGCATATCCAGGGCGGCCGCGTCACCGCGCTCGGCGTCACCAGCGCCGCCCGCATGCCGCAGGTGCCGACCTTGCCGACGGTGGCCGAGGCCGCCGGCCTGCCCGGCTTCGAGATTCTCGGCTGGGCCGGGCTGATCGCGCCCGCGGGCACACCGGCGCCGGTGGTGGAGCGCCTGAGCCAGGAAACCCTGGCGCTGGTGCAGGGCGACGCGCTGGCGAAGCGAATCGTGGAACTCGGCGCCACGCCGGCGCCGCTCGGCCCCGCTGAGTTCGGCCGCTATATCCGCAGCGAGTTGGTGAAGCTGCGCGCCGTGGCCCGCGCCGCGGATGTGCGGCTGGACTGAGGTTCCTCAGGAGACCGCGACGCCGCCTTGGTCGACCGGACCATTTAAAGAATATTGTATTCCATATCTTGCGCGTATGGGCGCTGCCGCTTATGGTCGGCACGGCTCGCGGGGTCGTGACTTCCTTGCCGGGCATGTGACGGCAACCGATGAGGGTACGAGATTTGACGTTGGCGACATGCAGCATCCAGTTTGGCGTGGCTGAACAGCAGGGGCGCCGCAACGGCACCTGCTTTCGCCAGCACACCAGGCGCCGGATGCTGCCGCACAGGGCCAACCGGCCCACGTCGCGCTGATCCCAGCGCCACCACCATCGACCGACAGGCCTGACTGATCCCGGCTGGCTGAGACGCCGGCATCGACGGCCGCTGCGTGCACCACCAGCCATCCCAGCATAGGGCGTCTTGGCCAAGGTCGCGGCGGCGCGCGCCTTGCCACAACCCCTGGCTGCCGAAGCACGCAGTGCATCAACCCGCCGCGGCCTTCGCCCGGCCTCCCTGCATGCTCCGCCCGACGCCCGCCGCGTCAGGGCCGCCGGGGCATGCCCACGGCAACTTTCTCCGAAAGGACCATCATCATGGCCACCTCCTCCGATGCATTGAGCATTTCCTTCGACAATGGCCTCGGCTCGCTGGGCAATGGCTGGAATGTCGACCAGTCCGTCCCGGGGCAGATCACCCTGGCGGGCAGCAGTTCCATCATGGAATGGGCGACAGGTCCCGCCTCCGGCCACGGCTACGGCACCTACACCATCGACGCGCAGGTCAATGGCAGCCAGCCCGGCCCGGGCATCGTCTTCTGGCCCGGCGACAACAACTGGCCTGGCCAGGAAATCGACCTGATGGAGATCACCCCCAACGGCGACGGCGCGCAGTACGGCACGCTGCACTGGAACCAGGGCGGCGACTCCTACAGCCCGCAGGTGTTCTGGGGCGTCAGCAGCGGCGTGCCGCATGAATACCAGATGCTCTGGGAGCCCGGCCGGATCACCATGAAAGTCGACGGCACCGTCCAGGCAAGCTTCGCCGACCACGTGCCGGCCGACTTCGCCCATGGCGGCATGAACGACACCATCGGCTTCCTGAACAGCAACAGTCACACGTCGCTGACGGTGTTCTCGGTGGATTACACGCCGCTTGGCGCGGCTGCGGCTGCGCCGACAGCGACGACGACGACCACCCCTTCTACCGCAGCGCCGATCGACTGGAATGCGCTGGCGGCGCAGGTGGAAGCGACCTTCCTGGCCACCGGCTGCTGGGACCTGCATGCGCCCATCATCGCGGCACCGGCGGCGCCCGGCACCGACGAGGCGGTGGACTGGAACGCCCTGGCCGCACAGGTTGAGGCGACCTTCGCCGCAACCGGCTACTGGCACCTGTAGCCAACCGCTGCGGCGAGGCCGCGGCCGCGGGTGCAGGCGTGAGGGTGGATTGGCGGCGGGCGAAGCACCCCGCCGCCACCAGGAGCGGGTAGGCAGGAATATCTGCACTCGTATCGTATATTTTATTCAATACTTGAATTGCCGCGCCGAAGCGGTTTAGGTTTCCCCTGTTCGCGGCGCCGTGACGGCGTCATGGCATCAGCAGCCAAGGGAAGCCCTGCCTTGAACGCCACCCTTCTCTTCGCCTGGTTCAGGCTTCGGCGCGTTGGTCGCTCGACCCCGCTGCACTACCAGCGGGTCCTGCCGGCGGCTGCCGAGGGCGGCCTGGCAACCTGAATCGTCGCCTATCGGCGACGTCGTCTTCCCATGAACCTGCGGCCCGTACGGCCGGACCAGAGGCCTGGCGCCTGATCGTCCCCGGTGGAATCACCGGCTGGGTGCATCAGCCGCTCGACCAACAGTTGGATTCTGTCAGGGCTTCTGACTGCGCCTGACGGTCGCTGGCCGCTGAACCTGTCGCTCCGGCATTACACGCTTCGGCGCCGGCACAGTCCGGTCAGCCGATGGGCTGCCTCCTCTGCCGAGGCCGCCACGGACGCCCCGCGTCCAAGGCCCGGGTCAGCTTCCCCGGGATAACGCCGCGCCTGGGCTCACCGTTCCGTCCCTGGGGGCGGTGCCGATGCCTGACGTGGTCCGACCCACCGCAACCAAGGAAAAACCTCATGGCCAACGGCAACGATGCGCTGAGCATCAATTTCAACAACGGCTTCGGTACCATCACCAACGCCTGGAATATCGATACCTCGGTCCCCGGCCAGGTCACGCTGGCAGGCGTCTCCGCGATGATGGAATGGGCCACCGGCCCGTCCTCCGGCCATGGCTACGGCACCTATACGGTCGAAGCCAAGCTGACGGGCAACCAGCCTGGCCCCGCCATTGTCATGTGGCCTGGCGACAATCACTGGCCTGGGCAGGAGATGGACCTGGTGGAGCTGCTGCCGAATGGCGGCGGGCAGCAATACGCCACCGTGCACTGGGACAATGGCGGCGACAGCTATGTCGGCAAGATCTTCGACAGTGTCACGCCCAATGCCTGGCACGAATACCAGATGGTCTGGGAGCCCGGCAGGATCACCATCAATGTCGATGGCAAGACCCAGGCGACTTTCACCGACCACGTGCCGGTGGACTACGCCCATGGCGGCATGAACAACACGATCGGCTTCCTGAACACCAACGACAACACGTCGATCACGGTGAGCCAGGTGGACTACGTGCCGCTGGGTGGCAGCGTTGCCACCCCCAGCGTGACCGCCCTGTTGACCAGCGTGGTCCACACCACCGAGTCGAAGGTGAATGCGCTGGGCGAACCGCTGCTGGCGAATGGCAACATCGACTGGGACACGCTGGCCGCGACCGTGATGGCCAACTACTACGCGACGGGCCAGTGGCACCTGTGACCTGAACGGTGGCGGGGCCTGCCCCGCCACCGCCCGGCGGAAACGGCCGCCGCCCCGCGCCTCGCCCAGCGGTACGCGCCGAAGCGCGGACCAGGTCGCCCATGGTGATCCCACCAGTGGAGCGACCGCACGGTAGAAGGCTGCACAGGCAGCGGCCGTATCGCATGGCGCGGGCGTTGCGGCCCGCGCCGCGACCTACTTCGGCAGGTGCCGAGAGATGTAGGGCGGCAGGTTGAAGGCGCCGCAGTGGATCTCCGGCGTCCAATACTCGGTCTTGCCGAGGATACCGGCGGCTTCAGCCCGCGCGCGGATCGTCGCCACGTCGTGCTGACGCATGGTGGCGTCCTTGGCCGACCAACCCAGCGTCATGAAGCCGCCGACATAGGTCGGCACCGCCGCGACGTACGCATAAATGTCCGGGAAGAACTTGCCGCGGCGCAGGCTGGTCTCGCGCAGTTCGTCGGCCTGCATGGCCGGCACGCCGCACTGGTTCACGATGACGCCGCGATCACCCAGGATGCGGGCGCAGTTCTCGTAGAACTCGTCGGTGAACAGCACCTCGCCGACGCCAATCGGGTCCGTGCTGTCGACGATGATGGCATCGAAGCTGCCGGTGGCCGCCTTTCGCACATAGTCGATGCCGTCGCCGACGATGACGTTGGCGCGCGGGTTCACCCAGGCGTCGCCGGCGATGTTCGGCATGTGCTCCTTGCACAGCCGGATCACCTCGCCGTCGATCTCGACCATCACGGCTTCCTGCACGCCCTTGTGCTGCAGCACGCGCTTCAGCACGCCGCCGTCGCCGGCACCGATGATCAGCACGCGCTTGGCATCGCCATGCGCCAGCAGCGGCACGTGGGTGATCATCTCCTGATAGGAGAACTCATCGCCCTCGGTGATCTGGATGACGCCATCGAGCACCATCACCCGGCCATGGGTGAAGCTCTCGAAGATCACGATGTCCTGGAAGTCGCTCTGCACGCGGGCGAGTTCGCGCTTCACCAGGAAGCGCTGGCCCCATTCGGCGTAGAGCGATTCGTTGATCCAAGAATCAGTGGCCATGTCTGCTACCCCCAAGATCGTGTGGACGGATTCTCGCCGCCGGGCCCTGCGGCCCCTTGGCGACCCGACCACCAAAAGAAGAAAGGCCGGACCCTAAGGCCCGGCCTTGGTTCCTTCACGCTCGGCTATGTGTCAGCCAACCATGCCGCGCTTGTGCTCGTTCAGTTGGATGCTGCCGGGCTGGAAGCCCTTCTTCAGCACCGGCAGCGCCAGATACGGGTTGCAGGCGCCGCACACAAAGATGTCCAGCGCCGCGTAGTCGCGTTCCGGCCAGGTGTGGATCGACACATGGCTCTCGGCCAGCACCAGCACGCCGGAGACGCCGGAGTTCGGCCCGAAGTGGTGGAAGTGCCCATGCAGGATCGTCGCACCGGTAGCGATCGCCGCCTCGCGCAGCACCGCATCGATATGCTCGGGGTCGGCCAGGTTGGTGGCATCCCAAAGGTCGATGATCAGGTGCGTGCCGGCGAACTTCACGCCATCACGTACAACAAAATAGTCCTTCGCCTCGGTCGTGGAGGAGTCAGACATCTGGGCTTCGCTCGGAAGATCCGAGACCATCCCCAGTGTGATGGAAGCGTCCATAGCAGGGCCCCTTTCGCACCAGCAGATGACCTTGGTGATCGGGTATCGATCAGGTCAACGGGGGGCGCATATGAGGCACTGGACCCCAGGGTGCAAGTGAATTTAGCCCCCTGCCCCAATATTTTTTCCCGCTACCCCCCGGGGGTAGCCGGTTCCCTACCGCGTAACCGGCGCGCCAGCCCGCAATGCCTCCAGCCTTCTGGGCAGGTTCCGGAAAAGCTGCTGTTCACGGGATAGCCTCGGCAGGTCGGCCAGTCCCTTCAGCGCTTCCGCTGTCAGCGCGCCGAAACCCTCGGCCAGCGGCCCCGCGGGCAGCCGCGCCGCCAGGGGCCGCAGCGCCGCCAGGCCAGCCTCGTCGCCGGCCAGCACCAGGAAGGCGGCCTGGCGCAGCAGGCTGCGCTGCTGGTCCGCGTTCAGCACCGCGGGCACCGGTGGCAGCGCCGCCAGCACCCGCGCGCCGGCTGCCGCCGCCGCCGGCCAGTCCTGGGCCTCGGCCTGCAACTCCGAAAGCGGTGCCGCACCGGCCTCGCCCAGAGCTTCAAGGCCCTCCACCGCGCGGGCCAGGTTGCCGCGCCGCGCCTCGGCCCGGGCCGCCAGCACCACCCGCTCGCGCGACAGTGGTTCCGGCAGCGCTTCCCCCTTGGTCGATTCCAGCGCCGCCAGCGCCGCAGCGGCGTTGCCTTCGTCCAGCTTCAGCGCGGCCAGGCGCAGCCCCAGCGAGGCGCGCTGGGTGGGTTCGGTGGCGCGGTCCGCGGCGCGGGCCAGCAGGGTGCCGGCGCGGTCGGTCAGGTCCAGCGAGACGAGCCGGTCCGCCAGCACCAGCGCCGCTTCCTCGGCCCGGGCATCGCCTTGCAGCAACTCGGCATTGGCGTCGTGCAGTGAAACCGCGGCCACCGGCGGTTCGTCGCGCAGCGCCGCCAGCAGCGCGGTGACCATGGCCGGGCGCAGCGCCACCGCCTGCTCGGGGAACAGGGCGGCGGTTTCCTGCAGCAGGGCCAGCGCCTCACGCGGGGCCTTGGCCAAAATGCGCAGCTCCGCCAGGCGCTTGCGCGCCGCCACCTCCACCGCGTCGCCGCGCCAGGCGAACAGGATGGAATCCATCGCCTTGGCGGCCCCGGCGGCGTCCAGCGCCCCGGTTTGCAGCCGCAGGTCAATCGCACGCCGCAGCGCCAAGGCCCGCGCCCGCCGGTCATTGCCGGTGGCGACAGCGTTGTATCCTGCCAAGGCCTCGGCCGGCTTGCCCTGGGCCTGAAGCAGCATGGCGCGCGGCAGTGGCAACCCTTCGGGCACGGCCGCCAACAACTGCGTCAGCGCCGCCGTTTCGCCTGCCTCGGCCAGCGCTTCCGCGGCCAGCGGCAGCAAACGCTCGCGCAAGGGGAGAGGATAATCCAGCAGCAGCGGCAACGTCGCCGCAAAGCCGGCGGCGGCGCGCTCCGGCTGGCCTTCCTGCATGGCCAGGGCGGCGCGCCAAAGGGTGGCTTCATCGGTATCCGGCAGGCCGCCATCGCGCAGCGGGCTGGCATCGGCAACGCGCCCCGCCAGCACGGCGCCCGCTGCCGCCAACCCGATGGTGCGCGGGTCCGCCGCGGCCGCCGGGTCCTCCGCCATCGCCAGGCTGGCCATGGCCTGCGCTTCCTGGCCCATGCCCAGCGCCAGCAGGGTTTCCGCGGTGTCGCGCCGTGCCGGCGCCCGGGCCAGCGGTGCGGCGCCGGCAATGCCGCGCTGCTGGCCGCGCAGCCGGTTCAGCAGGGCCGGCACGCTTGCCGCAGCCAGGTCGAAGCTGCGGGTCATCGCCGGCGCCCCACCAACAGGCGTGGCCACCGCCGGGTCCAGCGCCAGTCGCGCGCCACCGGCGGCGCCGATGACGAAGCGGTCCGACTGCGGCGCCAGCGTGACGCTGTCCGCCCGCGCCAGCACCGCCAGGCCAAGCTGCGTCGGCGGCAGTTCGAACTCGGCCAGGCTGCGCGACAGGGGCACCCGTTGCCCGGCTTCCTGCACCGTGCCCAGCAGCAGGGGAAGGCCGGTCTCCGGGTCGGTCAGGTTCAGCGTCACGCCCGGCTTGGCGGCGCGCAGCACAAAGCGTGGCGGCGTGCCCGCGACGGCTTCGGGCGCCAGGGCGCGCGGCTCAGCCTCGCCGTCACGGCGTTCATCGCCCCGGGTGAATTGCAGCACCCAGCCAGGACCTTCCCGCCGCGCACGCACGGCGGCCGGCGCCGCCAGCGGCAAGCGCAGCACAACGCCGCCGGGCACGCTCAACGCCTCCAGCGGGGCGAAGAGCGGCGTGGAGCGCACCGCCGCAAGGTCCAGCGGCTGGGTTGAAGCGAAGGCCAGCAGCAAGGTATCGCCACGCCGGAGGACCGCGGCGCCCGGGGCCTCGACATAGGGCAGGTGCAGCGCCGGCGGTTGCCCCGCTGCGGCGATGACCCGCACCGGCAAGGCGGTGAGCGGCGCCAGCACCGCCACGGGCGCGGTCCTTACGGCTGGCTCGGTGAGCGGGGGGGACATGGCAGCGACAACCGCGGCTGCCGTCGGCACCGGTGCACCAGGCGCCGGGGCCGGCAGGTTGAGCTGGCTTGGCGCCTCGCGCGGGGCGGCGGTGAAGATCGGCTCCCGCGGCGTTGGCGCCGGGCGGGCGGCCGGCGGCTGCCGCAACACCTGCGGTGCGCTGGCGGGTGACGGCACCGCTGCCACCGCTGCCGGCACCGGCACCGCGGCCACAGCGGCTGGCACCGCCGGCGGGGCCGCGGGCGGCGGCGCGACTGGCGCAGGGGCGGGCGTGACGACGGCAGCACGGGTGGGTGGCTCCGCCGCCGCCTCGGGCCGCGCGCGGCGGCCACGCGGCGCCGGTGCGGCTTCGGCGACACGGGGTTCCGCGACGCGGCGAGGCGCTTCCGGCTCGGCGATGCGTGGTTGCGCCTCCGGCTCGGCGCCGGGGTCGCTGAGGTCCAGCACCAGCCTGTTGTCCATGGTGAAGTGCCGCACGCGCACGCCGGGCCGCAGCGTCAGCAGCAGCCCTTCCGGCACGCGGGCCATGCCCACCACGTTGCGCGCCAAGCGGCCATTGGCATCCAACGCCGGAACCACCCCGGCCGGCAGCCGCAGCAGCAGCCGGTCGCCGGTCTGCTCGGCCTGGTATTCGGGCTTGCGCGGCCAGTCCAGCACCAGGCGGCTGCGGCCGGGATGCTCGCCGGTGCGAAGCGGCAGGCGCTGTTCCTGCGCCCCCGCCTGCCCGGCTGTCAGCAGCAGCAGCAACGCCAGCGCCGGGGGGCCGCCGCGCATCAGTCGAAGCTCGCCAGCAGCTTGTCGATGTCGGCCTGGCTGCTGGCGTTGGTCGGCAGCTGCGGGCCATTGGCCAGTTGCTCGCCCTCGGTTGCATCCGCCTTCTTGCCGACCGTGGCCGGCAGGCTGGAGAAGCTGCCGGTCACCGCCGCCACCCGTGCCTCGATCGCCTTCAGCGCCGAGACCACCTTGGCGATGCGTTGCCCGGTGATGTCCTGGAAGCTGCAGGCCTCATAGATGCGCGTGACCGCGTTGCCGAGCGCCTGGGCGCTGCCGTCGTCCAGCTTGGACTGCAACGCTTCCAGCGTCTCGCAGGCGTCCAGGATCTCGTTGGTCGCGGTGGCGGTATGCTCCACCACCGCATCCAGCTCATCCGTCGCCGCGGGGATGTGGCTTTCGTTGATGTCCTCCACGCTGAGCGCGGCGATCTCGCTCTTGGCGCGCTTGACCTCGCGACCCAGCGCCTCAAGCTCGCCGAGCAGCGCGGCTTCGGTGACCGTGAGGTCGCCCGAGAGCGTGCCGAGCACCGCGCGCACCGCGGCTTCGATCTGGTCGGGTGGGTTTCCGTCAGGCATGCCCCAGCACCTTCTCGATCTTGTCGCGCAGCGTTTCCGCGTTGAACGGCTTGACGATGTAGTTGGACACGCCGGCCTGCTTGGCCGCGACCACGTTCTCGGTCTTGCTTTCCGCCGTGATCATGATGAACGGCGTTTCCTTCAGCCGGGCATCGGCACGGACCTCCTTCAGCAGGTCCAGCCCGGTCATCGGCGCCATGTTCCAGTCCGAGATCACCAGCCCGAAATTGCCGGTGCGCAGCTTGGAAAGCGCTTCCTGCCCGTCGCTGGCCTCCTCGACATTGTCGAATTCCAGCTGCTTCAGCAGATTGCGGATGATCCTGAGCATGGTCTTGTAGTCATCCACGATCAGGACGTTCAAGTTCTTGTCCATCGCTACTCACCGCTTCCTATGGTGTGGAGGTTTCGGGCGGGCGGGCGCGGTGATGCGCCAGCTCGGTGGTCAACTGCCGGGCCCGGTCGGGCTTCATGGCGCCAAGGATCGGCGCCACCTTGGCTTCGCGCATGCGATCCACCACCTGGACCAGTACGGCCATCTCCAGATCGTCGAAGATCACCGCGGCATCGCGCGGGCGCATCGTCTCGTAGGTTTTGACGAGCTGCCGCCAGCCGGCTTCCTCGCGCTCGCTGCCCTGGGTGCGCACGGCCTCAAGCCGCCGCTGCAACGTGGCCATCTCCTCCAGCCGCTGGGTCAGCCGGCGTTCGGTCGCGGCCAGCAGCATCTCGCGCTGCTGCAACGCCTGCTCGCGCTGCTCCATCTCGGCACGGCGGCCACGCAGGCTTTCCAGCAGCGCACGCTCGGCCAGCTGGTCGGGCGTTGGCTCCGGCGGAGGAGCGGGCGCGGCAGCTGGCGGCGGGGGAGCGGCGGCGCGTGGCGGTGGGGCCGGAGCCGGCGCACTGGCCCGGGCCTCCGTCACCAGTTCCACCCGCGGCACGGCGGAACCGGGCATGCCGCGCAGCAGGCTGGCCAGCTTGGCCGGCAGCAGCAGCGTCATGGCGATAAGCGCCATCGGCAGCAGGCGCGGGCGAGGCCAGCGCATCAGCCCTTGCCTCCGGCGCTGCCGCGCACCAGCGCGCGCATCAGGTCGCGTTCCGCCTGGCTCTGCGCGCCTGGCGCCTCGGCCTTCGGTACCACCGGCGCGGGCGGCGGCGGTGCCTCCACGGTACGGCCCTGGCGCAGCAGCCCTTCCAGCCGGTCGGCGAGCGATTCCGCCCGTTCAACCAGGTAGCGCATGTCGTCGCGCAGCGCTTCCGCGCCGGCCAGCTTCTCGCCTACCTGCCGCCCGGCGGTCTCGGCCGAGGCGCGCAGCCGCAGCGAGGCCGATTCAGCCTGGCGTGTCGCTTCCACCAGCCCCTGGGCACCGCCCTCGAACACCGCGCCTTCCTTGCGCAGCGCCCCCAGCCGCCGATGCAGCTTCACCGCGAAGGGCATGGCGGCCAACAACAGCGCCACGGTCACCAGTTGCAGCAGCCATTCCAGCCAGCTCATGCCGAGGCCCCCACGCGACGCCGCAATTCTCGGTCGATCTTCACCGCCAGGTGGTTTTCCCGCCGGCCCAATTCGGCTTCGAACATCATCACGTCGCCGCAGCGCAGCCGCACCGGCGCGCCGGGTGCGCAGCCCAGGGTGATGCGGTCGCCCGGCTTCAGCGCCATGATCACCGAGAGCGGCATGGTCTGCTCGTCCAGCACCACGTCCAGCGCCATCTCGGTGTGGCGCAGCTCCTCGGCCAGGTGGGTTTCCCAGATGCTGTCACGGCCGAACTTCTCGCCCATGAACTGCTGCAACAGCAGCTCGCGCACCGGCTCCAGCGTGGCATAGGGCAGCAGCAGCTCGATCCGGCCGCCGCGATCCTCCATGTCCACCCGCAGCTTGGAGAGGATGCAGGCGTTGCTGAGGCGGGAGATGGCGGCGAAGCGGGGATTCACCTCCAGCCGCTCAAAGCGGAAGGTGACCGGCGTCAGCGGGCTGAAGGCGTCCGACAGGTCCTTCAGCACAACGGTGATCAGCCGCTCCACCAAGGTGCGCTCGATGGTGGTGTAGGGCCGGCCCTCAATCCGCATGGCCGCGGTGCCGCGGCGTCCGCCCAGCAGTACGTCCACGATGGAGTAGATCAGCGCGCTGTCGATGACGAGCAGGCCGAAATTATCCCACTCATCCACCTTGAACACCGCCAGCATGGCCGGCAGCGGCACGCTGTTCAGGTAGTCCCCGAATCGCAGCGACACGATGCTGTCGATGCCCACTTCCACGTTGTCGCTGGTGAAGTTGCGGAGTGACGTGCTCATGATCCGCACCAGGCGGTCGAACACGATCTCCAGCATCGGCAGGCGTTCATAGGAAACCAGCCCGGCGGAAACGATCCGCTCGATGCCCGATTGGTCGGTTTCCTTCGCCGCCGCGCCACCGAAGCCCAGCAGGCTGTCGATCTCGGCCTGGTTCAGCACCCGTGCCGCATCGGGTGCCTTGGCCTCGGCCTGGTCGCCTTCCTCCTGCTCCAGCGCTGCGCCCCAGCTGGCGGCGAGGTCATCTTCCTCCGTGCTCATTGCACCAGGATCTCCTGGAACAGCACGTCGTTGATGCGAACCGGCGCGGCCACCAGGTTGGCGCGCGCCATCAGTTCCTCGCGCAGCCGCTGGGTGCCGGCCGAACCGCGCAGCTCCTCCGGGCGGATTTCCCGCAGGTAGGTGGTGAACAGGTCCAGCAGCCGCGGCATGGCCGCGGTCAGCGCCGCGCTGTCCTCAGGCTTGGCCAGTTCCAGCTTGCTGCGCAGCTTGATGTAGCTGGCGCGGCGCCCCGGCGCATTCAGGTTGGCGACGATCTCCGGCATGTCGAAGAAGACGGCGGCGCGGCCACCGGCGGGCGCCGGCGCCGCCGGCGCGGCACCGTGGCCGGCCGCGGCGCCATGCCCGGCCGCCGGCGCACCGTGGCCGCCGCCATGCCCGGCCTCGGGTGCTTCGGCGTGCGTTTCCTCCCCGCCCATGCCCAGCAGGCCCGGCAGGATGCCGCTGAACCACAGGCCGGCGACGGCGAGCAGCAACACCACCGGCAAAGCCAGCATCAGCAGCTTCTTCTTGCCGCCGCCCGCCTTGCCCTCGGGCTTCTCCGCAGCCTTGTCCTGTGACACCGGAACCATCCTGTCGTGCCGGGGGTTTTCCCGCGCCGGCGGCATCATGGGTCGGCCAGGCTTAAGGAAGGCTTGCAAAGGCCCCCCCTGCACCGCGCCGGGGCGCAAGCAGGCAAGCCCCGCCGCCGGCCGGCAAAAGCTGCCGCCGGCGGGCAGCCCTGGCCGAGCAAAACCGCGGAAAAAGCTGGCACGCCGGTTGCCCTTACCCTGCCGCAAGCCTCTTCGCTTCGCCAGGAGCCACCCATGGACCAGACCGGCTACGTCCTGCTTTCCCGCGCCAGCGCCATGCTGCGCGCCACCGACGTGCTGGCCACCAATATGGCCAATGCGGATACCCCCGCCTTCCGCGCCAACCGCCCGGTCTTCGCCACGCAGTTGCAGCAGCAGCGCAACGTCCGCACCGCCGTCGGCGGCCAGCCGGTGGCCTATGCGCTGGACCGCGCCACCTGGCGGGACGGCGCCAGCGGCCCGCTCAGCACCACCGGCAACCCGTTGGATGTCGCCATCAACGGCCCCGGCTTCTTCGCGGTGGAAACCCCGCGCGGCGAGCGCTTCACCCGCGCCGGGCGCTTCACCCTGGGCGGCGACGGCCGGCTGATGGACATGGAAGGCAACGCCGTGCTGGACACCGGCGGCCGTCCGATCACCTTCGCACCCAACGACAGCCGCATCGAGATTTTGGGCGACGGCACGGTGCGCACCGAGAATGGCCAGGTCGGCAAGCTGCGCGTGGTGCGCTTTGCCGATGAACAGTCGATGCAGGCCGAGGGCAATCGGCTCTACGCCACCGAGCAGCAGCCCGAGACCGTCGCCCGGCCCAACCTGTTGCAGGGCAGCCTGGAGGGCAGCAACGTCAACAGCGTGCTGGAGATGACGCGCCTGACCAGCGACGTCCGCGCCTTCCAGATGGTCGCGCAGTTCATGGAAACCGAAGGCAAGCGCAGCAGCGATGCGGTCTCCCGCATCCTCGGCCGCGCGGCCTGAGCAAGAGCGGGCGGATTCACGCCTCCGGGCGAAGCCGCCCTCCGACGATCCGAACCGAATGCGGGCGGATTCACGCCTCCGGGCGAAGCCGCCCTCCGACGATCCGACCTAAGGGAAAGCAAAGATCATGCGTTCACTCGATATCGCCGGCACCGGCATGCTGGCCCAGCAGACCAACGTCGAGGTCATCTCCAACAACATCGCCAACCTCAGCACCACCGGCTACAAGCGCCGCCGCGCCGAATTCCAGGACCTGATCTACCAGAACCTGCGCCGCGTCGGTTCCGCCAGCAGCGACAGCGGCAGCGTGCTGCCCTCGGGCGCGCAGGTAGGCCTGGGCGTGAAGACCGCAGCGATCTACCGCATCTCGGAACAGGGCAACCTGAGCCAGACCGAGAACCGCTTCGACCTGGCCATCCGCGGCAACGGCTACTTCCAGGTGCAGCTGCCCAGCGGCGACATCGCCTATACGCGTGACGGCACCTTCGGCCTTTCGCCGGAAGGCGTTGTCGTGACGGCGGAAGGCTATGTGGTGCAGCCAGGCATCACCATTCCCGCCGCCGCCACGGATGTGACGATCAACGCCTCCGGCCAGGTGCTGGCCAAGCTGGACGGCCAGGTGGCGCCAGCCAATGTCGGCCAGCTGACCACCGCGATCTTCCCGAACGAGGGCGGGCTGGATGCGCAGGGTGGCAACCTGTACCTGGCTACCCCCGCCTCCGGGGCCGCCATCGCCGCCGCCCCCGGCACGCCCGGCCACGGCCAGGTGCTGCAAGGCTTCATCGAGACCTCCAATGTCAACGTCGTCAGCGAGATCACCGCGCTGATCACCGCGCAGCGGGCCTATGAGATGAACAGCAAGGTCATCACCGCCAGCGACCAGATGCTCTCCACCCTGACGCAGATGCGGTGACGGCGATGAAGCGCTTTGTAGCCGCCCTGCTGCTGCTCGTCGCCCCTGCATCCTCTCCCGCCTGGGCACAGGAAATGGTGTCGGTGAAGCCGGCCGTCGTCATCGACGGCCCAACCCTGCACCTGGGCGACATTTTTGCCGGCGCCGGTGCCCGCGCCGAGGTCGTCGTCGGCACCTCCCCCGCGCCCGGCCGCCGCCTGGTGGTGGAAGCGGCCCAACTTGCCGCCCTGGCGCGCATGCACGGCCTGGCCTGGAGGCCACTGATGGCGGGTGAGCGCAGCATCATCGAACGCCCCGGCCGCCCGGTGCCGCAGGATGAGGTGGTGGAGCTGCTGCGCGCCGAACTGATGCGCCTGGGCATGCCGGCCGAGAGCGAGTTGGAGCTGCCGAACTTCGCCGCGCCGCTGGTGCCGGTGGCGGCGCTGCTGAATCTCGGCCTGGAAGGGCTGGTGTTCGACGCCGCGCAGGGTCGCTTCGCCGCCACGCTGGTGGTGCTGGCGGAAGGCCAACCCAGCCAGCGCCTGCGCATCGCCGGCCGCGCCCTGGCGACGGTGCCGGTGGTGGTCGCGACGCGCCGCATGGCCATGGGCGACGTGATCCGCGCCGCCGATGTTCGGCTGGCCCGGCTGCGGGTGGAACGCGTGCGCCCCGGCGCGGCCGAAGCACCGGACCAGGTGGTGGGCCAGCAGCTGCGTCGGCCGATGACCGAAGGCTTCCCGGTGATGACCGGCGACCTGGGTCCGCCGCCTGTGGTGGCGAAGAACGCCCTGGTGGTGATGACGCTGGATGCGCCCGGGCTTTCGCTGACCATGCAGGGCCGCGCCCTGGCCGACGCGCCGCAGGGCGGCGTGCTGCAGGTGATGAATCTTGAGAGCCATGCCGTTGTGGAAGCCCTGGCCACCGGCCCCGGCCGCGTGCGCGTCGCCATGGGCGCCGTGCCGATCATTCGTTGAGGAAGCCGAACATGAACCGCGTCATCATCCTGCCGCTGCTCGCGGCGCTGACGGGCTGCAACGCGCTGGAGCGTGCCTCTCGCATCGGCGAGACGCCGCGGCAATCCGCGGTGAGCAACCCGACGCAGGAGCCGGGCTACCGCCCAGTGACCATGCCGACGCCGGCGCCGCAGGACCCGCCGTTGAACGGCGCCAGCCTGTGGCGCACCGGCAGCCGCACCTTCCTGCGCGACCAGCGTGCCGCGCAGGTCGGCGACCTGATCACCGTGCTGGTCAGCATCCAGGACACGGCGAGCATGAACAACCGCACCCAGCGCACCCGCGCCGGCACCGACAATTTCGGCATTCCCAGCATCTTCGGCATGCAGACGCGCTGGCTGCCGCGCGCCGCCGACCCGACCAACCTGTTCCAGGCCAGTGGCGGCCAGACCAGCGACGGCAACGGCGTGATGGCGCGCACCGACACAGTGACATTGCGCGTGGCCGCCACGGTCACGCAGCTTCTGCCCAACGGCAACCTGGTGCTGGCCGGCAAGCAGGAGGTGACGGTGAATTCCGAGCTGCGAGAACTGCGCGTGGCCGGCGTGATCCGCCCGCAGGACATTGCCAGCGACAACACGGTGCAGCACGACCGGTTGGCGGAAGCACGCATCGCCTATGGCGGCCGCGGCACGCTCTCGGACCTGCAACAGCCGCGTTATGGGCAGCAGCTCATGGACATCATCCTGCCGTTCTAAAGTGTGTTCGTCGCAGGCGGAATCGCCGGAGACGTGAATCACACGACAAAACAATGCGCTAGGGTCTGTCAGGCGCTTCTGTCTGCGCCTGACAGACCCTAGGGATTCCCCACAACTGTGTCGCCCGGCGCGAGCTTGCCAAGCCGGCCCCCCCGCGCGGGCACTGGGGCAGGCCCTGGCCGGCGCGCCATCGCCCATGGCTCGCGCAGGCTGCGCCAGCCGACCCTGGCGAGGAAACTCGCTGCCTGACCGAAACTTGACGCGAAGGTTAGGCTCCCCTAGCCGTGAGGATCGACGCCGCCCGGAGGAGGACACCGCACCATGGCCACAGCTGCTGCGTGGCGCCTCCAGTTGCGGCGCACCGCGGGTGACCTGTCCGCGGCGGTGACCGGTAGCCTGGTCACCCTGCCCTCCTCGATCGGCTACGGGCTGATCCTGTTCGGCCCGCTCGGCACCGACGCGTTCTCCGCCGGCCTGATCGCCGTTCTCGTCGCGGTCATCATCGGTGGCGCCGTGGTCGGCCTGGCCAGCAGCACCCGTAACCTGGCGGTCGGCGGCACCTCCTCGGTCGCGCTGCTGCTCGCCAGCCTCGTTGCCGGCACCGTGGGCCAGCGCACCGGCGCCGACGCCATCGGCTTCGGCCTTTCGATGGTGCTGGCCACCAGCCTGATGGCCGGGGTTTGCCTGCTCGCCATGGCGCGGCTGGGCGCCGGCCGGCTGGCTCAGCTGATGCCCTACCCGGTGGTCGCCGGCATCACCAACGGCTCCGCCGTGCTGATGCTTCTGAGCGTGTATCACTACGCCATAGGCGATTCGCCCGGCGGCTTCGATGATGACTGGGACCCCGGGGCGCTGTTGGTCGCCGGTGCCGTCATCGCGCTGATGCGGTTGAAGCTGCCGGCGTTGTTCAGCGGTATTCCGCGGGTGCTGCTGGCGGTGCTGGGCGGCACCGCGCTGCACCAGGCGCTGCTGGCGCTGGCCGGGCCCGGTTTCGTCGGGCCCGAACTCGGCGCCCTGCCTTCCCCGGCCACCGCCGCCGCGGATTGGCTTGCCGCCATCCACAGCCTGGGCAGCCTGCGTACGGCGGAATGGCTGCAGGCGGCGCTGGTTGCCGGCTCCATCGCCGTGCTGGCCATGCTGGAGACGCTGGCCGCGACCGCGACGTTGAACGATGCGACCGGCACCCAGAGCGACAGCCAACGCGACCTCACCGCCACGGCCACCGCCATGATCGTCTCCGGCGCCGCGGCCGGCATGGCACCGGCGGGCAGCATCAGCAGCTCGATGACCATGCTGCGGGCCGGCGCCGCGTCCCGCCTGGCGCTGCCCTTGCGCAGCATCATGCTGGCCGGTGCCTGCCTGGCCTTCAGCGCCGAGATCGGCGAGATACCGATGGCAGCCCTGGCCGGGGTACTGATCTCAGGCGCGCTCGGGCTGATGGACTGGGCGGCGCTGCGCCCCGCCTGGGAAGCGTTGCGCAATGGCGCCCAGCATCGCGGCGATATCATCGGCAGTGCGCTGGTGGTGCTGTGCGTCAGTGGCATCGCCGTGCGCTGGTCCCTGCTCTCCGCCGTGGCGGTGGGGCTGCTGCTGGCGCTGGCAGTCTTTGCCGCCTCCATGGCGCGCGACGTGGTGCGGCGGGTCTACGCCAACCCGGTGGGCCGCTCGCGCATCCGCCGGCCGGAAGCCGATGCCGCGCTGCTGCTGGCGGAGGGGCGACGGATCGTGGTGATCGAGGTGGAGGGCGCGATCTTCTTCGGCAGCGCCGACAGCGTCAGCGCGCGGGTCCAGCGGGCGCTGCGCGACGGCGCCCGCTACGTGATCCTGGACATGCGGCGCGTCAGCCGGATCGACCATTCCGGCGCGCGGCGCCTGCTGCAGGCGTGCAACCGGTTCTGGCGAGACGGCGTGTGGCTTTCGCTGGCCTATGTGCGGCCGGGCATGGCGGTGTGGAACTACCTGACCGAGTTGCGCCTGATGACGGAGCTGGACCAGACGCATATCCACCCCTCGCTGGATGGCGCGATAGAGGCCGCCGAAACCGCGTTGCTGCGGGAAAGCGGCATGCCCGCTGATTTCGCATTGACGCCCGAGGCAGGGCTGCGGGCGCTGCACATCCCCGAAGCCGCGATCGCCCCGCTGCTGACTGAGATGGAGCGGGTCAGCTTCGCCGCCGGGGAGCTGGTGATCCGCGCCGGCGAGAATGCCGGCGATGTCTGGCTGCTGCTCTCAGGCCAGTTGGACGTAACCCTGCCGATGGCCGGCGGCGACGCCAGGCTGAGCACGCGGCTGGCCACCCTTGCAGCGGGCTCCCTGGTCGGCGAGATGGCGCTGCTCTCGGGCCAGCCGCGCTCGGCCGACGTCCTGGCGCGGACCGCGGTGGAGTGCCTGCGGTTCGAGGTGGCGACGATGGAGCGCTTGCGCCGCGACCACCCGGAACTCGCCTATCACCTGCTGGCCGGTGTTTGCCTGCAGGTGCAGCAGAACCTGCGCCAGGCCAACATGACCATCAGCAGCCTGGAGGAATAGGTCAGGCCATACCGACAACCAAGGTAGTTGTTGACAGTTTGATGACAGAGCCTAGGCTGGTCCGCAGGAGACCCGGCCATGCGCGATGCCGCCGAACTGATGCTGCCTGCTCACCTCGCCTGGCTGCGCCAGGCGGCCCAGTCCGAGGACACCGGCTGCGGTGCTCGGGCGGCGCTGCGCCTGCGACGGGCCATGCAGCGCCAGGCGGCACCGCAGGCCGAGCCGTCGTCGCCCAAGGCGGCCCCCGACAAGGCCGGCCCCTGAGCGCCGCTGGCGCCTGCCTCACGCGGACATAAGCGCCTGGCAGCCTCCAGCTGTGCGAATCACGACTCCGGCGATTCCGCCTGCGACGATCACACGCTACCCACCCCAATTGCGGTGGGAGAAATCCATCATGAAGGACTGCGAGGCCCGCCACGGCAGCCCCTTGCGCAGCGCCGTGAAGGTCGCGTTCTGGTGCAGCACGGTATAGGCGGGGTCGTCGCGCTCGCAGATTTCCAGCATGCGGCGGAAGGCCGCGCGCCGGGCGGCGTGGTCCACCGAGGTGGCCAGCGTCGCCAGCGCCGCCTTGGCGTCCTCGTTCTCCCACTGGCCGCTTTCCCAGGTCTGCCCGCCCGGCCCATAGACCGACATCGAGGAGACCGGGTCGCCAAAGCCCGCGGTGTTGGAATTGTCGCAGATGCCGCGGCCGGGGAAACGGCCGAGGATCTGGCCCCAATTCTCCTTCATTTCTATCTGCACGTTCAGCCCGGCCTGGCGCCAGCCCTCGACCAGCACCTGCGCGCCAGGGGTCTGGTTGGTGTAGTAGTTGTTCAGCAGCTGGTACGGGATGGCTTCGTCCCGGTAGCCGGCCTCGCGCAGCAGCCGCCGGGCCTCCGCCAGGTCGAAGCGCGGCGCCGCCCAGTCGGCCTGGAACATGTCGCCGTAGAACTCGTGCTGCATGCCCTTCGGCACCGCGGTGCGCCCAGCCCAAAGGCTGTCCACGATCGCCTGGCGGTCGATGGCATGCGTCATGGCGCGCCGCACCAGCGGGTTGGCCAGCACCGGGTGGTGCTTGTCGAAGATGGTCAGGCGGATGT
>CAILMF010000019.1 GCA_903835235.1 uncultured Rhodospirillales bacterium | reverse complement strand
CGGCTAACTCGCGTTCGCCAGCGCCGCCTCGGCTAACTCGCGTTCGCCAGCGCCGCCTCGGCTAACTCGCGTTCGCCAGCGCCGCCTCGGCTAACTCGCGTTCGCCAGCGCCGCCTCGGCTAACTCGCGTTCGCCAGCGCCGCCTCGGCGGCGACGCCCAAACACTCCTCCAGCTGCGCGCGCAGCCGGCGCAGGTTGCGGTGACGCGTAAAACTGCGGCGCAGCGCTTCGCGGGTTTCCGGCTCCAGCGCCGGCAGCTCGGCGGCGGCGCAGCCCATATCCGCGGCCACGCCGGCCAGCAGGCCGGTTACGGTGCTGTCGAAGGCGCTGGCAGGCGGCGGCTGCACCTGGTGCACCGAAACACGGCTGAGCAGCGGCGCCGCGATGCCGCGGGTTTCGTTGGCCGCCATGATCCAGAGGATGTGGCGCAGGTCCGCCGGGGTGCGCAGGCATTCGTCGAACCAGGCGGCGGCGCTCTCGGGCTCCACCATGGCCAGCAGCGTGTCGTGGGCGCGGCCATTGGTTTCGCGCTGGCCGCCGGCCTTCTCCACCTCGTCCAGGAACAGCACGGGGTTGGGGGCGCCGAGGCGCGCCATCTCCGCCACCGGCCAGGCCGGGGTGGCGGCGGACCAGCCGCGCGCGGTGCCCTGCAGGCAGCGGTTATCGGTGGCGCCGCCGAGATTCAGGCTGCCGAAGGGCAGGTCCAGCGCCTGGGCCACGCGCCGGGCGAACCAGGTCTTGCCCACACCGGGCGGGCCAACCAGCAGCAGCGGGCGCAGCCGCGGGCTAGGCCGGCCGGCATGGGCGGAAAGCGCCAGGGTGCGGCGGATCTCTGCGAGAGGCGCGGCAAAGGCGGGCGCCGCCAGGGCCAGGGCGGCCAGGCGGGCATTGGCGTCGCGCGGCACCTGGCGCAGCGCCATGGGCTGGGTCAGCGGCTCATAGCTGGCCCATTCTCCGCGGTCGTTCGGCGGTTCGAACCGGCCCAGCACGCGGATGCCCGGCGCGGCCAGCGGCGGCGGCGCGGCGGGGGTTTCCGCCAGCAGGATCGGCTCGGGCGCCGCGCGCAGGTCGCTGATGCGCGCCAGGGTAGAGAGGCCGATTTCCGGCGCGGGCATGAAGCGCAGCCAGAGGTCGGCGGCCAGGCGGGCGCCCAGCACGAAGCGACGCAGCGCCTCCGGCCCGCCCGAGAGACCACGGGCGCCGGCGTGCAGCTGGTGTTGCAGCGCCTCTATCGCTGTCAGCGCGGCCTGGCGGCAAAGCGGTCCGCCGCGTTCAGCCACCACGCGGGCGGCGGCCAGCACCAGGGGCCAGCCCTCCGCGTAGCGGCCGGCCAGCGGGGCGAAGCGGTTGGCGAAGCGGACCAGCGCGGCATCGTCGCCGGCGGGAATGCCGTCCCCGAGGCGGGAGGGAAACAGCGGCGACTGGATATGCTCGATCAGCGCGGCTTCCAGCGCGGCGACCTCCTCCGGCTCCAGCGCCAGCCAGAGCCAGAGCGGCATGGTGCGGCCTGCCCCGAACAGCAGCGCGGTCCCGGGGGCGGGGGTGGCGGCGAGGTCCAGGTTGGCCTGGCAGTCCATCAGGGCGTCGGGCAAGGCGGTCGGCTCCATCAGGGCGAACGCCAGGATGAAACACAGTATTCAATATTCTGTGAAGTGGTATCAGCGGAACTTCCATGGGTTGGCGCGGCCTGTTGCCCGGCGCCCACACCCATAACCCGGGTTCCAAGGGCCTCTCGGCCCTTGGTGGGGGTCGAGGGGGCAAGGCCCCCTCGCACGTTCAGCCCAGCAGACGCCCCGCCACGGCATCCAGCTTGCGCAGCAGCGCGGGGTCGCGGCGTTCCGGCGCGGTGATGATGGCGTTGTCCAGCGCCCGGTCGCAGCCGGCCGGGCACGGCCCCCGCGGCGCGCCCAGCGCGGGGATCACGGCCTTGACCAGCGCCTTGGCGCGGTCGGCGTTGCCCAGCAGCACGCGGACCACTTCCTCCACGGTCACGTGGTCATGGCCGTCGCGCCAGCAATCATAGTCCGTGACCATGGCGACGGTGGCGTAGCAAAGCTCGGCTTCGCGGGCCAACTTGGCTTCGGGCATGTTGGTCATGCCGATGACGCTGCAGCCCCAGCTGCGGTACAGCTTGCTTTCCGCCTTGGTGCTGAACTGCGGGCCTTCCATGACCAGGTAGGTGCCGCCGCGCGTCACCGGCAGGCCAAGGCCGCGGGCGCTGGCTTCCAGCGCGTCGCCCAGGCGCGGGCAGACCGGGTCGGCGACGCTGACATGCGCCACGCAGCCGGCCTCGAAGAACGACTTCTCCCGCGCGAAGGTGCGGTCGATGAACTGGTCGACGATGACGAAATGGCCCGGCGGCAGTTCTTCCTGCAGGGAGCCGACGGCGGAGAGCGAGATCACCTCGGTCACGCCGCTGCGCTTCAGCGCGTCGATATTGGCGCGGTAGTTCAGCCGGCTGGGCGGCGTGGGGTGGCCGCGGCCGTGGCGCGGCAGGAAGACGCATTTCACGCCGGCCAGGCGGCCGAACAGCAGCTGGTCCGAGGGCTCGCCCCAGGGGGTGGGCACATGGCGCCACTCGCGCTCCTCCAGCCCGTCGATGTCATACAGGCCCGAGCCGCCGATCAGGCCGATCACGGGTTCAATGAGGTCAGCCATGGGTACGCTCCGCCATTTGCTCTGGCGCGCCTTCTACAGCCTGATCCGCGCCGGCGGAATCGCCCTCGTGCATGTTCCCGCCATCGGGCGCCCGCTGAAGCGTGATGCCACCGGGTGGGAGCGTGGTGACAGCCTGCCCAGCGCGGGCACGACGTGCGAGAATGCCAGCCCGAAGGAGATTTACATGCCGCAAAAACTAGCCCTGCTGGCCGTGCTGCTGCTGGCGGCCTGCAATGACGGGCCGGTGCAGGTGGACCGGTCGCTGGAACGCGGCACGGCACTGGCGCCGCCGGGGGTGAACATGGCTGGGCCGCCGCCGGTGGGGCCGGACAAGCGGTAGAGCAAGATGCGTTCGGATGGAATCATCTGAACGCAGCTCGTGCCCTGGAATTGCGAAGGGCCGCCCCTGAGGGGCGGCCCTTGCGGTTACTGGCTGGGATGGCCGCTCAGTGCGGCACGTTCGCCCAGATCTTGCGCTTGGTGGCATAGGCCAGGCCACCCAGGATGGTCAGGAACAGCACCCACTTCACGCCCATGCGCTTGCGGGCTTCCATCTCGGGCTCGGCGGCCCATTGCAGGAAGTTGGTCACGTCCAGCGCCATCTGCTCGACGGTGGCCTTGGTGCCATCGGCGTATTCAACCTGGCCTTCTTCCCGCAGCGGCGCCGACATGGCGATCTGGTTGCCCGGGAAGTACCGGTTGTAGTTCATGCCATCGCCCATCGCCATGCCGGCCGGCGGGTCGGCATAGCCGGTCAGCAGGGCGTGCAGGTAGTGCGGGCCTTCCTCGCGCGCCTTGGAGATGACCGAGAGGTCGGGCGGCGCGGCGCCGTTGTTGGCGGCGCGGGCGGCGGCCTCGTTCGGGAAGGGGCTGCGGAAGCGATCGGACAGGCGGCCCGGGCGCTCGAACATCTGGCCTTCGTCGTTCGGGCCGTCATTCACCGTCACGGTGGCGGCGATGGCGCGGACCTCGGCTTCCGACAGGCCCAGTTCCAGCAGGTGGCGGTAGCTCAGCAGCCGCATGCTGTGGCAGGCCGAGCAGACTTCCTTGTAGACCTGGAAGCCGCGCTGGGCGGAGGCACGGTCGAAGGTGCCGAACACGCCCTCGAAGTGGAAATGGGCGTGCGGCAGGGCCGCCGGGCCTTGGGTGTGGTCGCCGGCAGCCAGCGCCGGGGCCAGGGCGGGCGCTGCCGCCATGACACCGAACACAGTGAGCGCCCGAAGCGCAGAGCGGAACATCAGGCCTTCTCCATCGGCTTGGCTGCGGCGCCGGCGGGCAGCGGCCCACCCCCTCGCAGTACGGGCTTGGCAATGCTTTCCGGCAGCGGCAGCGGCCGCTCCAGCCGGCCGAGCAGCGGCAGGATCACGAGGAACCAGGCGAAGTAGTACAGCGTGGCGACGCGCGACAGCACCACGTAGATGCCCTCGGGCGGCTTGCCACCGCAGTACATCAGCACGCCGAAGGCGATGCCCCACAGCAGCAGGAACCACTTGGCGATGGGGCGGAAGCGCATGGAGCGCACCGGCGAGGTGTCCAGCCAGGGCAGGATGAACCAGACCAGGATGGAGCCGAACATCAGCAGCACGCCGCCCAGCTTGTCCGGCACCGCGCGCAGGATGGCGTAGTACGGCAGGAAGTACCATTCCGGCACGATATGCGCCGGCGTCACCATCGGGTTGGCGGGAATGTAGTTGTCCGCATGGCCCAGGTAGTTCGGCGCGAAGAACACCAGGCTGGCGAAGACGATGAAGTAGACCACCATGCCGACGCTGTCCTTGGCCGTGTAGTACGGGTGGAAGGGCAGCGTGTCGGCCGGGCTCTTCACGTCGATGCCCAAGGGGTTGTTGGACCCCGTGATGTGCAGCGCGGCGACGTGCAGGAAGACCACGCCGAAGATGACGAAGGGCAGCAGGAAGTGCAGGCTGAAGAAGCGGTTCAGGGTGGGGTTGTCCACCGAGAAGCCGCCCCACAGCAGCGTGACGATGTGGTCGCCGACCACGGGGAAGGCGCTGAACAGGTTGGTGATGACGGTGGCGCCCCAGAAGGACATCTGGCCCCAGGGCAGCACGTAGCCCATGAAGGCCGTCGCCATCATCAGCAGGAAGATCACCACGCCGATGATCCACAGCAGCTCGCGCGGCGCCTTGTAGGAGCCGTACCACATGCCGCGCCAGATATGGACGTAGACCACGATGAAGAACATCGAGGCGCCATTGGCGTGGACGTAGCGGAACAGCCAGCCGTAGTTCACGTCGCGCATGATCCGCTCGACGCTGTCGAACGCCATGGAGACATGCGGCGTGTAGTGCATGGCCAGGAAGATGCCGGTGGCGATCATGATCAACAGGTTGATCATGGCCAGGGCGCCGAAGTTCCAGAAGTAGTTGAAGTTCTTCGGGGTCGGGAAGGTGCCGTACTCGTTCTGCATCATCGAGAAGATGGGCAGGCGCGAGTCGACCCAGCGGATCACCGGGTTCTTGAAGGTGCTGTTGTGCAGGCCGATGGACATGGCGGGCGTTCCTCAGCCGATCTTGATCTGGGTATCGGTTGTGAAGGCGTAGGTCGGCACCGGCAGGTTGGCCGGAGCCGGCCCCTTACGGATGCGTCCCGACGTATCGTAGTGGCTGCCGTGGCAGGGGCAGAACCAGCCGCCGAACTCGCCCTTCGGGTCGGTCGGCTTCTGGCCCAGCGGCACGCAGCCCAGATGGGTGCAGACGCCGATGACGACCAGCCATTCCGCCTTGCCGGCCTTGACCCGGGCGCTGTCGGCCTGCGGGTCGCGCAGCTCGCCCATGTCCACCGTGGCCGCGGCCTGGACTTCGTCCGGGCTGCGATGCCGCACGAAGACCGGCTTGCCGCGCCACATCAGGGTGACCGCGCCGCCGACGGGAATGGCGCCGATCTCGGCTTCCGTCGTGCTCAGCGCCAGCACGTCCCGCGCCGGGTTCATCGAGCTGATGAAGGGCCACGCCATCGCGCCGGCACCCACGGCGGCGAAGCCGCCCGCCGCGAGTATCAGGAAATCGCGCTTGGTGGTGCCGTCAGCGGCGTGTTCACCCGCTGCATGCGGCGCCCCAGCGGGCGCCAAGTGATCGGCCATGCCTATTCGTCCCTCATCCCGGTCCAGCCAGCCCGGAGTGGGATGGACGGAGCCGAAGCTGTACGCCTGTGTGCAGAAAAGGCCCCGGGCCATGCCTGGCCCCGCGCTGCCCCTTCCGCGCCGCCGCGCATATAACGGTAGCCACGCCAGGGTGGCAATCCGCTGCGCCCGACGGCATGTAGGGGCATGGTCCATAATGTCACCCTTAGTCCGACCACCCCGGTAGGACATCCGCTCGCTGAGCCGGCGCAGGCCTGGTTCGAGGCGCTGCGCGACCACCTCTGCGCCGCCTTCGAGGCGATAGAGGAGACCGGCCCGGGCGATGGCCCACCTGGTCGCTTCCAGCGTCAGCCCTGGCAGCGCGAAGGCGGCGGTGGCGGGGTAATGAGCGTGATGCGCGGCCGTGTCTTCGAGAAGGTCGGCGTCAACGTCTCCACCGTGCATGGCGAATTCAGCCCGGAATTCCGCGCGAATATCCCGGGCGCCGAGGCCGACCCGCGGTTTCTGGCCACCGGCGTTTCCCTGGTGGCACACATGCGCAGCCCACGCGTGCCGGCGGCGCATTTCAACACCCGCTTCATCTGTACCAGCCGCGCCTGGTTCGGCGGCGGCGGCGACATCACCCCGATGGCGCTGGACGCGCCCGAGTCGCTGGAGGATGCCGCCGCCTTCCACGCGGCGTTCCAGGGCGCCTGCGACCGGCATGACCCGGATTATTACCCGCGGTTCAGAAAGTGGTGTGACGAATATTTCTTTTTGCCGCATCGCGGCGAGGCGCGCGGCCTGGGCGGCATCTTCTTCGACTGGCTGGGCGACCGCACGCCGGGCAAGGGCGCCGAGTCGGACTTCGAGTTCGTCAAGGATGTCGGCCTGGCCTTCCTGGAGGCCTACCCCGCGATCATCCGCCGCCGCATGCATGAGGCCTGGACGCCCGCCGAGCGCGAGCACCAGCTGCACCGGCGCGGGCGCTATGTGGAGTTCAACCTGCTGCACGACCGCGGCACGCTGTTCGGCCTGAAGACCGGCGGCAATGTCGAGGCGATCTTGATGAGCATGCCACCGGAGGCGAAATGGCCATGAAAGCCGTATTCTACGAAACCAATGGCACGTCGGACGTGCTGCGCGTGGGCGAGCTGACCACCCCCTCCCCGGCCGCTGGCGAGGTGCTGGTGCGGGTTGCCGTCTCCGGCGTGAATCCTTCTGATTGGAAGACCCGGCTGGGCAGCGCCCGCAAGATGGCCTTCCCGCGCGTCATCCCGCACAGCGACGGTGCCGGCGTGATCGAGGCGATGGGCGAGGGCGTGGACCGCGCCCGCCTCGGCCAGCGGGTGTGGATCTGGAACGGGCAGTGGAAGCGGCCCTTCGGCACGGCGGCGGAGTACATCGCGCTGCCGGCGATTCAGGCGGTGCCGCTGCCGGAGAGCACCAGCTTCGAGGCCGGGGCCTGCCTTGGCATTCCCGCGCTGACCGCGCTGCATGGCCTGCTGACCGATGGCGGCTGCGCCGGGCAGCGCGTGCTGGTGACCGGGGGCGCCGGCAGCGTCGGCCACTATGCCATCCAGATGGCGCGGCTGCTGGGGGCGGCGCAGGTGCTGGCCACCGTCAGCGGGCCGGAGAAGGCGGCGCATGCCATGGCCGCCGGCGCCGATGCCTGCGTGAACTACCGCAGCGAGGACCAGGTGGCGCGCATCGCCGAGCTGACCGGCGGCGCCGGCGTGGACCGCGTGGTGGAGGTGGACCTGGCCGGCAATGGCCGCCTGCTGCACCAGATCTGCGCGCATGGCGCCATCGTGGCGGGCTATGGCAGCAACACGCAGGAAGCGGTCTTCCCGTTCAGCCCGACCATCAGCAAGGGCATCGGGGTGCGGTTCTACATCGTCTATGAGCTGACCGCGGCGCAGCGCGCAACGGCGGTGGGCGCGCTGACCCCCTGGCTGGCGCGCGGCATGCTGCACCACGCCGTGGCGGCGACGCTGCCGCTGGCCGACTGCGCCCGGGCGCATGACGAGGTGCAGCAGGGCCGCCACATGGGCAACGTGGTGCTGGCCTGCTGAGGCGGCTGCGCGCGGCCGGCCGGTTCAGCCGGCGGCGCGGGCCGGGGCGGCGGGCGCGGCCGGGGCG
>CAILMF010000018.1 GCA_903835235.1 uncultured Rhodospirillales bacterium | reverse complement strand
GGGTCTATCGCCGCGGATAGCGCACGGGTCTATCGCCGCGGATAGCGCACGGGTCTATCGCCGCGGATAGCGCACGGGTCTATCGCCGCGGATAGCGCACGGGTCTATCGCCGCGGATAGCGCACGAGTCTATCGGCGCGGATAGCGCACGCCCTTCAAACCCGTCATGGCCGGGCTTGTCCCGGCCATCCACGCCGTGCCAAGCGGGGCAGGCGTGGATACGCGGGACAAGCCCGCGCATGACGTTTGTGGCCCTGGCGTCTGATCGCCTCATCGGCGACGTGGATCCGCCGCTCAAACAGCTTACGGTCTTGCAGGCGCCTCCGCGCCCGCCAGCGCCCTACGCCAACCGCGCCCGCATCCAGGCGCTCGCCTTCGCCACCGACCGGTCCGCCGCCCCCACCCGTCCGACCGCGCGCAAAAAGCCGTGCACCGTGCCGGGGAACAACTCGCTCTCCACTTGCACGCCGGCCGCGCGCAGCGCCGCTTCCATCGCGTCGTTCTCGCTCCGCAGCACGTCCAACTCGGCCACATGCATCAGGCAGGGCGGCAGCCCTTCCAGCCGGGCGCGCAGCGGCGCGGCGAAGGGGTGCAGCCGGGTCGCCTCGGCCGGGGCGTAGTGCTGCCAATAGAAGCTCATTCGCGGGATGTTCAGCCCATAGCCTTCGGCGAATTCGCGGTAGCTCGGCGTATCCAGCCGCGAATCATAGACGCCGTAGTGCAGCAGCAGGCCCCGCAGCGGAATGGCGTCGCCGGCCTCGCGCAGCATCAGCGCCAGGCCCATGGTCAGGTTGGCGCCGGCCGAATCGCCGCCGACCACCATCCGCGACGCATCCAGCCCCCATTCCGCGCCGTGCTTCGCCAGCCAGCGCAGCACGCCAAGGCACTCCTCCAGCGCCTGCGGGAATACCGCTTCCGGTGACAGCGCGTAGTCCGGCCCGACCACGGCGCAGCCGGTGGCGGCGGCGTATTCGCGCATGATCCGGTCGTTGGTGTCGATGCTGTTCCACACCCAGCCGCCGCCATGCAGGTAGAGCAGCACCGGCAGGGGCCGGTCGGTCACCGGCCGATGCACCCGGCATTGGATGCGCCGGCCGCGCACGGAAACCCAGGCGTCGCGGCTCTCCGCCATCACCGGGCCGCCCTCGGCCAGCGGGAGGTTCACCGCCTCGGTTATCGCGCGCGCTTCGTCGAAGGGCAGGGCCAGCCTGGGCGTCGGGTAGCGCGCGGCCACCTGCTCCATATGGGCGTTGAAGGCGGCCATCTCGGGGTCAAGGCGCGGGTCGCTCATGGGTGCATCGTCTTTCGCCAATCGGCCCAGCCGGGCCGGTCGCCCAGGCTTTGGGCATGGAACACCCCGCGCGCCACGGCGCGGGAAAGGGTATCGGCCGCCAGGTGGCCCAGCCGCGCCAGCATGGCCGGCCCGGTCAGCGGCACGGCGCCGGTGGCCAGCACGAAGACGGTATCGCCATCGAACGGCGTGTGGATCGGCCGGATCGCCCGCGCCAGCCCGTCCTGCGCCATGATCGCCAGGCGCTGCGCCTGCGCCTTGTCCAGCGCCGCGTTCACCGCCACCACGGCGATGGTGGTATTCGCCCCACCGCTTTCATAAAGGGGGTTCAGCGCAAAGCCGGGCGGGGTCGGCATCTCCGGCTCACCGCGCCATTCCGGCGGGGGCGGCCCCAGCCCGCCGAACTCGTCGCCAATCTCCAGCGGCCCGGCCCAGAACCGGTCCGTCCCGGGCATCACCACGCTGCCAAAACTGTTCACGGCCACCAGCGCGCCCACCTGCACGCCGTCATCGCTCCACAGGCTGGCGCTGCCCAGGCCGCCCTTCAACGCGCTACTCCGCGCCCCCAGCCCGGCGCCGACATTGCCCAGGGCGAACTCAGTCCCCACCGCTGCCAGCGCCTGCCGGCCCAGCCGGTTGTAGGGCGGGTCCACCCCCCAGCCCTTGTCGCCGCCATTCATCAGGTCGAACAGGATGGCGCTGGGCACCACCGGAATGGTCGCGCCGCCGAAGCTGACGCCCCGCCCCCGCGCGCCCAACTCCGCCACCACGCCACTGGCGGCATCGGCGCCGTACATGGAGCCGCCCGAGAGCACGATGGCATCCGCCTCCCCCCTGATGGCCGTGGGGTCCAGCGCGTGGATATCCCGCGTGCCCGGGGCGCCACCGCGGACATCGGCCGCCGCGGTGCAGCGCTGCACCGGAAAGATCACGGTGGTGCCGGTGCGCACCGCATGCTCCTCGGCATTGCCGACGAGGATGCCCTCGACATCGGTGATCAGGTTGCGCGGTCCGGGGGTCAGCATGCCACCAGCTTCCCTTCACCGGGGTCGTCGTACAAGTGAGGTTGCTTCCGGCACCCCGTCAGGCCCATGTTGCACTGCACAATGACCCCTGACCCCTTCGCCCGCGCCGCCCCAGGCTTCCGCGACACCGCGCTGTACCACCCGCGCAGCCTGGTGCTGGTGGCCGACCGCGGCCTGCCGGAAAGCGCCGTGCTGGCCGGCAACATCGCCGCCGGCGGCTTCCAGGGCCGCGCTTTCACCGTGGGGTCGGCGCTGCCGGGGTTCGAGGCGGTGGCCAGCATCGCCGACCTGCCCATCACGCCCGACCTGGCGGTGCTGAACCTGGCCCCGGCCGGGCTGGAGGCCGCCATGCAGGCCCTGGCCGCGCGCGGCTGCCTGGCCGCCGTGGTCACCGGGGCGGCACCGGACCTGACCGAAATCTGCGTCCGCACCGGGGTGCGGGCGCTGGGCCAGGGCAGCTTCGGGCTTTGCGTCCCCAGCATTGGCCTCAATGCCAGCCTCAGCCATATCGCGCCGCTGCCGGGCAAGCTGGCGCTGGTCACCCAATCCTCGGCCCTGGCGCGGGCGGTGCTGGACTGGGCCGCCGCCGAAGCGGTCGGCTTCAGCCATGTCATCGGCATCGGCGGCAATGCCGCGGTCGGCTTCGCCATGGCGCTGGACTGGCTGTCCCGCGACGCCGCCACCTCGGCCGTGCTGCTGGACCTGCGCCGCATCCGCAACCGCCGCGCCTTCATCAGCGCCGCCCGCGCGGTGGCGAAGAACCGCCCGGTGGTGGCGATCCGCGCCGGTGGCCGCAGTGGTGGTGAAGGCGGCCACATCCCCGATGCCGTCATGGAAGCGGCGCTGCGCCGCGCCGGCGTGCTGCGGGTGGATGGGCTGGAGGACCTTCTGTCAGCCGCCGAGACCCTGGCGCGCGTGCGTTCCCGCCCCGGTGGCGGCTCGGCCCGGGGGGACCGCATTGCGGTGGTCACCAACGGCATTGGCCTGGGCGAACTGGCCGCAGATGCCATTGTCGGCAGCGGCGGCCACCTGGCCACCCTCTCGCCGGAAGCCCTTGCCATGCTGGCGGCGCTGCTGCCGCTGGGCTGGTCGCCGGGCAATCCGCTGTCCCTCGGCCCCAATGCCGGCACCCGGCTGGGCGAGGCAGCCGCGATCCTGGCCAGCCTGCCGGAGCTGGATGCCGTGGTCGCCCTGCACGCCCCGGCCCCGGCCGAGGCCGGCGAGGTCGCCGCCGAGGCGCTGGTCGCCGCCACCCGCGCTGGCCGCCGCAGCGCGCCGATCCTGGCCGCCTGGCTGGGGCAGGAAACCGCGGGGCGGCAGCGCCAGGCGCTGGCCAAGGCCGGGCTGGCGGTCTTCGCCACGCCGGAAGCCGCGGTGCGCGGCGCCATGCACCTGGTGCAGGACCGCCGCAACCGCCTGGCCGCGGTGGAACTGCCGGCGCGGGAGGTGCTGGAACTGGCGCCGGACCGTGCCTTGGTGCGCCGCATCCTGGACGAAACCCGCGCCGCCGGCCGGCTTGCCCTGACCGAGGATGCCGCGCTGGGGGTTCTGGCAGCCTATGGCCTGCCGGTGGTGCCGCATCGCCGTGCCGCCGGCCCGGCCGAGGCCGGCGCCGCCGCCACCATGCTGGGCTTCCCGGTGGCGCTGAAGGTGCGCAGCCCCGACATTGTCTGGAAGTCCGAGATCGGCGGCGTGGTGCTGGGCCTGGGCAGCGCCGAGGGCGTGTTCAAGGCCGCCACCATGATGCAGGAGCGCGTCGCCCGGCTGCGGCCGGATGCGCGGGTGGAAGGCTTCGTGGTGGAGCGCATGGCCGCCCGCGCCACCGAGTTGCGCCTGCGCCTGGGCGACGACGCCATGTTCGGCCCCTGGATCGGCTTCGGCTCAGGCGGCACCGCGGCGGACCTGGCGGGCGACGAGGCCTTCGACCTGCCGCCGCTGAACCTGGCGCTGGCCGGGCAACTGGTCCAGCGCAGCCGCATCGCCCGGCTGCTGGAGGGTTTTCGCGATCACCCACCGGCCAATGTGCCGGCGGTGGCGGATGCGCTGGTGCGGCTGTCGCAGATCGCCATCGACTTCCCCGAGATCGCCAGCCTGACCATCAACCCGCTGTTCGTCGACAGTGCCGGCGTGCTGGCCGCCGATGCCGCGCTGACGCTGCGCCCGGTGGGGGAGGCGAGCCAGCTGGCGGTGCCACCCTATCCGGCGGAGCTGACGCGGCCGTTCCGCACCAAATCCGGCGTGCCGCTGCTGGTGCGCCCGATACGGCCCGAGGACGCCGCCGCGCATGCAGAGGCCTTCGGCAAGCTGCGGCCGGAGGATATCCGCTGGCGCTTCTTCTCGCCGATGCGGGAGCTGTCGCCGCAGATGATCGCCCGGCTGACGCAGATCGACTACGACCGGGAGATGGCCTTCGTCGCCACCCATCGGCGCGGGGATGGGCATGAGGAGATTGTCGGCATCGCCCGGTTGATCCGGGAGTCCGGCGGGCTGCTGGGCGGCGGCAGTGGCGAGTTCGCGGTCATCACCGTGCCGGACATGAAGGGCCAGGGGGTGGGCAGCCACCTGATGCAGCGGCTGTTCGAATGGGCGCGCGAACAAGGCATGGCCGAGGTGGTCGGCCAGGTGCTGGCGGACAATGCGCCGATGCTGGCCTTCGTCCGCACCCTTGGCTTCAAGGTGCGGCGCAGCCTGGAGGATGACGAGGTCTATGAGGCGCGGCTGGCGCTTTGAGGCAGCCTTGCCTGCCTGGACGTCATGCCCGGACTTGATCCGGGCACCCACGCAGCCGCAGCGGCGGGATCATCAGACCTGACCCGGTGATGACGGTGGCGGCAGGGCGCCCCCGCCGCATCGTGGCTCAATCCACCCGGTACAGCTTGATCAGTTCGCGCACCCGGGCGGCGGCGGCGGCGCCCTTCAGCGCGTCGCGCCAGGCGGTTTCGGCCACGCGCTGGTGCACCGCCACGGCTTCATCGGCCGAGGTGATCATCGCCACGCCGAGGCCGCCATTCGGCGCGGTGTCGGCCGGGAAGGGGGCGCCGATGACATGGGCACGCTCCCGCCCGCGCAGCACCATGAAGTTGCCGCTGGGGTCGGCGCCGCTGGTCAGACCCAGCTGCAGGCCGATCGGCACGCTCTCCATCTGCTGGGCAATGCTCTCGCACTCATTCGCCGCGGCCACGCGGCAGCGGGCGCGGGTGCGCTCCGGCAGGTTCAGCCCGGCGGCCACGCCCTCGCTGAGGAAGCGGCGCATGGCGCCTTCGGACAAAATCCCGATGATGTTCGGCCGGCGCTGCTGGTGCAGCTTGCGGCGGGCGGCCAGCAGGCCCAGCGCCTGGTCGGCGCCGGCGCGCGCCTGGGCGCGGTCCCCGGCGGCGTCGGCAGCCTCGGTCCAGGCCTCCGCAATCGCGCCTTCCACGGCTTCCGTGCTGGTCTGGTAGCAGAAGGCGCCGCCCACCAGCAGCAGCTGGTCGGCCTGCTCCTCCACCTGGCGCAACCGTTCCAGGAAGGCCACGGGCCGGGCGAAATACTCCACGCCGATGCCCAGCAGCGACAGCGGCGAGATCTTCAGCAGTTCAGCAAGGCGCCGGATCGTGTCCAGCTTGATGACCTCGCCCTTCTCATACCGGTAGAGCGCCGCGCGCGAGACACCGAGACGCGCGGCGATCTCTTCGGCACGCAGGCCGGATTCCAAGCGGTAGGCTCGCAACTGCTGCCCGATATCAGCAAACCGCATGGAAACCTCCGGTGGCCTGAGTCTTAGAGACGAAACATAGCGAAGTGAGACAGGTGTGTCAGCACGAGAGAGACGATAGAAAATGCTACACATCGCCCGCAATTGCAACGGTTGAATGCAACCGTGTGATGACGCGTCCCTGTCTCAAGGGCGGCGGAACGAACCGCCCCACGCTCCGGTTGTCAAGCCTCGTCGGGTGCAACCTTGTGG
Organism: uncultured Rhodospirillales bacterium; assembly: GCA_903835235.1. Classification (GTDB taxonomy): domain Bacteria; phylum Pseudomonadota; class Alphaproteobacteria; order Acetobacterales; family Acetobacteraceae; genus CAIMOR01. The sequence continues at coordinate 56,738 of CAILMF010000018.1, read as the reverse complement.
TTGGCCAGGGTCTCCAGCGCCTTGACCAGGCCGGAATGGTCCAGCTGGCCGTTGCCGCTGGCGATGCTGGCGGAAAACAGTTGCTGCGTGGAGGCGGTGTTCGGCAGCGCCACCCCCAGTTCCTTGGCCGACTGCAACGCCAGGTTGAGGTCCTTCTGGTGCAGCACAATGCGGAAGCCCGGCGCGAAGGTGCGCTTGATCATCCGTTCGCCGTGCAGTTCAAGAATCCGAGAGGTCGCCAACCCGCCGGTCAGCGCCTGGCGCACCTTGGCCGGGTCGGCGCCGGCCTTGCTGGCGAAGACCATCGCCTCGCCCACCGCCTCGATGGTCAGGGCGACGATGATCTGGTTGGCCACCTTGCAGGTCTGCCCGGTGCCGTTGCTCTCGCCGACCAGGGTGATGTTCTTGCCCATCAGCTGGAACAGCGGCGTGGCGCGGTCGAAGGCCGCCTGCGGGCCGCCAACCATGATGGTCAGGCTGGCCTGCTTGGCGCCGACCTCGCCGCCGGAGACCGGGGCGTCCAGGTAGTCGCAGCCCAGCGCGTTGATCTTGCCGGCGAAGGTCTTGGTGGCGGTCGGGCTGATCGACGACATGTCGATGACCAGCTTGCCGGCCGAAAGCCCGGCGGCGACGCCCACGGCGCCGAACAGCACGGCGTCCACATCGGGCGTGTCCGGCACCATCAGGATGATGACCTCGGCGGCCTGGGCCACGGCGGTGGCATTGGCCACCACGGTGAAGGCGCCGCGCGACTCGGCATCCAGGCTGGCGCGCTCGGGCACCACCACCTCATGCCCGGCCGCCTTCAGGTGCAGCGCCATGGGCTTGCCCATGATGCCGAGGCCGATGAATCCGATCTTCATTGGGTTGCTCCGTTTGATGTCAGGCTTGCTGTACGGGAATGCGAAGGCTGCAAAAGCTGAGTCACGTGCGCCGAAAGGGCCAGGAGGCCGCATGGCCGTGGCACCGCAGGCATGCCCCTGGCCCGAGCCGGACCGATACCCGCGAAAGCCAACGTGGCGGATGCCGTCACGCCCAAGGCGTGCCTCCGGCACGACGGCGCCTGGCGCTCACTTATAGGGTTGGAACCAGCCCAGCCCGGCCTCGGTATTGCCGGCCGGGCGATACTCGCAGCCGATCCAGCCCTGGAAGCCCAGCTCGTCGATCCGCTTGAACACGAAGGGCCAGTTGACCTCGCCTGTGCCGGGCTCGTTGCGGCCGGGGTTGTCGGCCACCTGCATGTGGCTGATCAGCGGCAGGTGCTTCTCCACCCGGCGGCTGATGTCACCCTGGGTGATGGCGCAGTGGTAGAGGTCGAACTGCAGGCCCACCCGGTCCGGCCCCAGGCCCTGGATGATGGCGGCGCCCTGGTCCGTGGTGTTCAGGAAGAAGCCGGGGATGTCGATGTGGTTGATCGGCTCGATGATCGGCTTGACGCCCACCTTGGCGGCTTCGCGGCTGGCCCAGGCCAGGTTGGCGGCATAGGTCGCGAGCATGCTGTCATAGGGCATGCCCTCCGGCTTGAGGCCGGCCATCACGTGCAGCAGCGGGCAGCCCAGCGCCACGCTGTATTCCAGCGCCTGCTTGATGCCCTCGCGGAATTCCTGCTGGCGGCCGGGCAGGGCGGCGATGCCGCGCTCACCTTTGGTCCAGTCGCCGGGCGGGCCGTTGAACAAAACCTGCTGCAGGCCGTTATCCTTCAGGCGCAGCGCAATCTCGGCGGCCGGGAACTCATAGGGGAACAGGAACTCCACCGCCTTGAAGCCGGCCTTCGCCGCACGCTCGAAACGGTCCAGGAACGGCACCTCGTTGAACATCATCGAGATATTGGCGGCGAAGCGCGGCATGGGCGGCCTTCCTCTGGCTTCTGCTTGGGGGCCGCAAGCTAGCCGCCGGGGCCCGCCCTGGCCAGCGGTGACGGCGTGGTTTCCCGCGGGGGGCGTCACGGTCTAGGGTCTGTCAGGCGCGGACAGAAGTGCCTGCCGGACCCTGGCTGTTGGTGGAGCGGCTGATTCACGCCGCCGGTGATTCCACCGGCGCCGGTCAGACGCTAACAAGGCTGGAATCTCAAGGAGCTGACGGATGCCCGCCGACCCCCCCGCCCAGGACAGCCTGCTGAGACCGGCCCGCGCGGTTGGCCTGCTGGCCATGCTCGGGCTGGCCGTGGGCTGCCTGTTGGTGCTGCGGCCCTTCCTCTCGGCGCTGCTCTGGGCCGCCATCCTGGTGTTCTCCACCTGGCCGGCCTACCGCTTCCTGCGGGAAAGGGCGCGCATGCCGGCCTCGCTCGCGGCGCTGGCCATGGTGCTGGTGGAGTTCCTGCTGCTCGGCCTGCCGCTGGTCTATGTGGCGCCCACCCGGCGCGACGACGTGGACCGGCTGCGCGGCAGCGTGCAGGCGCTGCTGACCGATGGCCTGCCGGGCCTGGGCGACTGGCTGGCCAGGCTGCCGGTGGTCGGCGAATACCTTGGCGAGAAGCTCGGCGGCCTGAGCGCCGGCTTCGCCGGCATGACGGAACTGCTGCGACCCTATGCCGGGGATATTGCCCAGGGCGCGCTTTCGGTGTTGCTGGCGGTGCTGTCGGGCCTGGCGGAGGTGCTGCTGGCCCTGGTGCTGGCCTTCTTCCTGTACCGGGACGGCCGCGCCATTGCGGCCCGCTGCGAGGCGGTGCTGCGGCAATTCGCCGGCAGCCGCGCCGCCCGCCTGGTGCAACTGACCGGCAACGTGACCCGCGGCGTGGTCTATGGCCTGCTCGGCACCGCGGTGGCGCAGGGCGTGCTGACCGCCTTCGGGATGTGGATCGCCGGGGTGCCGCAGCCGGTCCTGCTGGGCGTGGTAGCCGGCTGCATTTCCGTGCTGCCGGTGGGCGCGCCGGTGGTGTGGATACCCGCGACGCTGTGGCTGTTCACCCAGGGGCAGAATGGCTGGGGCATCTTCCTCGGCCTCTACGGCGCGCTCGGCATCAGCAGCGTCGACAACGTGATCCGCCCCTGGCTGATTGCCCGCGGCGCCGACCTGCCGCTGCTGCTGACGCTGCTGGGCGCGCTGGGCGGGGTCTTCGCCTTCGGCTTCCTGGGGTTGTTCCTGGGGCCGGTGCTGCTGGCGGTCGGCTTCACCCTGGTGCAGGACTGGGCCGACAACCCGGCCCCGGCGGAACCCGCGGGCGACCGCGACCCCGGCTGACCGGCGGCGGCAACCGCAGCGGCGGGGCGCCGTTGTGCACCGCGGTACACCTGCGGGAACCGCTGCCCCATGCCGATCCGCCTGCTGCTGGGCTGCTGCCTGGCCTGCCTGGCGCTGCCGATCCTGGCGGTGCCGATGCCCATGCTGCTGGACTACCCCAACCATGTCGCGCGGATCTGGCTGCTCTCCGGCGGGCTGGACCAGGGGCCGATGGCCGCCTTCTACGAACTGGACTGGGCGGCGCTGACCAATATCGGCATCGACCTGCTGGCCTGGGGGCCGGGCCGCTTCATCCCGGCGGAGGTCCAGGGCGCCGTCTACCTGTGGCTGGGCGCGGCCTTGCCGGTGCTGGGGGCGGCGCTGCTGAACCGGCAGCTGTTCGGCGGCTGGTCATGGTGGCAGCTGGGCTTCGGTATCTTCGCCTGGAACCTGACCCTGCTGGCGGGCTTCCTGAACTTCAACATCGGCATCGGCCTGGCGCTGCTGGCGGTGGCGGCGGAGCCCTGGCTGGCGCGGCAGCCGGCCTGGCTGGGCTTCGCGCTGCGGCTGGGCTGCGGCTTCCTGCTGGGGGTGATGCACGCCTTCGCGCTGTTCCTCCATGCCGCCCTGCTGGGGGCGCTGGCGCTGGGGCCGGCGGCGCGGGGCTGGTTCACCTGGCCGCGGCTGCGGGCGGTGGCCTGGGCGGTGGTGCCTGCGGTGGTGGCGGTGGCGATGCTGGTGCTGCTGGCCCCGGCGCTGCCCGGCGCGCATGAAACCCTGGGCTCGGCGCGGAGCCCCTGGCGGGAGAGCCTGGCCCTGCTGGGCGACCCCGGCCGCAAGCTGCGCAACGGGCTGGCCGCCATCCAGACCTGGCGGCTGAAGCCGGACCTGCTGGCGCTGCTGTTTGTACTGGTGCCGCTGGGCTGGGCTGCCGCGCGCGGCTGGCTGCGCTGCCATGCCGGGCTGTTCGTGGCAGTGGCGGGCATGGGGTTGCTGTTCCTGGTCTTCCCGGATTTCGCCGTGGGCACCGGCTGGCTGGACCGGCGCTTTGCGCAGTTGGGCTTCATCCTGGCCCTGGTGGCGCTGCGCCCCAGCCTGCCGGCGCGCTTTGTCTCGGCGCTGGCGGCGGCGATGGTGCTGATGGTCAGCGCCCGCACCGGCTGGGTCGGCTGGGTCTGGTGGCAGCGCAGCGGCGATGTCGCGGCGGTGGAACGCGCGCTGGAGCCGGTGCCCGCCGGCGCCCTGGTGCTGCCGCTGGAGCATTCGCCCATCGCCGACCAGGTGCCGCTGGGGCGGGTCTTCATCGACGGCTTCCCGACCTATTACCACCTGGCCGCGCTGGCGGTGCTGCGGCGTCAGGCCTTCATCCCCACGCTGTTCACCGCGCGCGGCAAGCAGCCGCTGGCGGTGCGCCCGGCCTGGCAGGCGCTGGCGGTGGCGGAAGGGCCGCTGGCCAGCGTGAATGCGGTGGAGCATCTGGACCGGCTGGACTGGTACCGCGCCACCGCGCCCTATCTGGCGCAGTGGCAGCGCTTCGACTACGCGCTGGTGCTGAATGCGGACATGCCGGACCTCTATGGCCCGGCCAGCCTGCCCGCGGCCTTCGAGCTGGTGCGCGACGAAGGCTTCGCCCAGCTCTGGCGCATCCGCCACGCCGGGGTGGCGGGGCGGTAGCGGTTCAGGCGGCGTGCTCCGCGGCGCGGTTGGTATTGGCCGCCTCGCGGATCGCTTCCCAGGTGGCCTGGCGCGCCTGCGGCGGCAGCCGGGCGAAGTCGGTCGGCAGCGCATGCGCCGCTTGGCCCGCCACCACCTGGTCCACGATGAACAGCGGCCGGCCCTTCACCTCCTGGAACAGCCGGCCCAGGTATTCGCCGATGATCCCCAGCACGATCAGCTGCACCGCGGAGAAGCCTGCCATGGCCGCCATCAGGCTGGACCAGCCGGAGACGGTGCCGCCCTGCACCCAGCGCAGCAGGGAATAGCCCAGCAGCAGCACCGCCAGCGCCGCCGCGCCCAGCCCGAACCAGGTGGCCACCCTGAGCGGGCTGGTGGAAAAGCTGGTCAGCGCATCCGCGGCAAAGCGGATCATCTTGGCCAGCGGGTACTTGCTGGTGCCGGCATGCCGTGCCCGGCGTTCATAGGGCAGCGCCACCTGGCGGCCGCCCACCCAGCTGACCATGCCGCGCAGGAAGCGCTGGCGTTCCGGCATGGCGCCCAGCACCTCCACCACGCGCCGGCTCATCAGCCGGAAATCGCCGGTGTCGCGCGGAATGGGCGTGCCGGACATGCGGCCCAGCAGCCGGTAGAAGGCCGCGGCGGTGACCCGCTTGAACCAGGTCTCGGCCTCCCGCCGGGTGCGCTGGCCGTAGACCACCTCTGCGCCGGCATCCATCGCCGCCATCATCGGCAGCAGCAGCTCCGGCGGGTCCTGCAGGTCGGCGTCGATCAGCATCACCCGGTCGCCGCGGGCCAGGGAAAGCCCGGCGGTTGCGGCCAGCTGGTGGCCGTGGTTCCGCATCAGCCGCACCGCCACCACATGCGGGTCGCGCTGGGCCAGGGCGGTCATGATCTCCCAGCCGCCATCGGAGGACCCGTCATCGACGATGACGATCTCATGCGCATCCCCGGCCGCGGCCTGGGCGGCGGCACTGGCGCGGGCGTGGAACTCCGCCAGGCACTCCGCCTCGTTGAAGCAGGGCGTAACGATGGACACGCGGGGTTGGCAGGGCGGGGTCATGCGGCGCGCCTTGGGTGGAGTTTCGTACACGGGTAACGGCTGGCTGAGCCGTGCGTTCCCGCTTGATCGCCGTTGCACTGCCCGGGCCGGCGCCGTAACCATGGGTCTGGCAGGCGCGGGGCAACCGGGCCGCCGGGGGCAGGCTGGTCCGTTCTGAACTGGAGGCCGCGAGGCATTGGTCGCGTTTGTCATCTCACGCCTGTTGCAGGCGCTGCCCGTGCTGCTGGTGGTGGCGCTGATCAGCTTCGCGCTGTTCACCTTCGTCGGCGACCCCGTGGCGGCCATGCTGAGCCAGGACGCCAGCCTGGCGGACCGGGAGAACCTGATCCGCCTGCTGGGGCTGGACCAGCCCTGGTACGTGCAGTTCTGGAAGTTCGTCGGCAACGCGGTGCAGGGCGAGTTCGGGCTGAGCTACCGGCTGAGCCGCCCGGTCTCCGCGTTGATCGCGGAACGCGCGCCGGCGACGCTGGAACTGGCCTTCTGCGCCGCCGCCATGACGCTGTGCATCGGCGTGCCGCTGGGCATCTTCACCGGTATCTACAAGGACAGCTGGGTTTCCCGCCTGCTGCTGACCGTCTCGCTGGTCGGCGTCTCGCTGCCCATCTTCGTGCTGGGGATGCTGCTGATCCTGGTCTTCGCGGTGCATCTGGGCTGGCTGCCCAGCTTCGGCCGGGGCGAGACCGTGCAACTGGGCTGGTGGTCCTCTGGCCTGCTGACCGTTTCCGGCCTCAAGGCGCTGATCCTGCCCGCCATCACCCTGGCGGTGTTCCAGCTGACGTTGATCACCCGGCTGGTGCGGGCCGAGATGCTGGAGGTGCTGCGCACCGACTACATCAAATTCGCCCGCGCCCGCGGGCTGAGCAACCGCAGCATCAACTTTGGCCATGCGCTGAAGAACACGCTGGTGCCGGTCATCACCATCGCCGGGTTGCAGCTGGGCGGCATCATCGCCTTCGCCATCGTCACCGAGACGGTGTTCCAGTGGCCAGGCATGGGCTTCCTGTTCATCCAGAGCGTGGGCGCCGCCGACATCCCGGTCATGGCTGCCTACCTGCTGCTGATCTCCCTGGTCTTCGTGGTCATCAACCTGGGCGTGGACCTGCTGTACTATCTGGTCGACCCGCGGCTGAGGGCGCAGCGGTGAACCGCGTGGCCCGCTTCCTCGACAGCGACCTCTGGTGGTCGTTCCGCACCTCCCCGGTCGCCGTGGCCAGTGCGTTGGTGGCGCTGGTCTGCATCCTCGGCGCGGTGCTGGCGCCGTGGCTGGCGCCGCACAACGTGCTGGACCTGGCCAGCGTGGACCTGATGGACGCCTTCAAGCCGCCCTTCACCGAGGCCGGCTGGACCCTGGGCAGCGACGACCAGGGCCGCGACGTGCTCTCCGCCATCATGTTCGGCGGGCGCACCTCCTTGCTGGTCGGCATCTGCGCCGTGCTGTTCTCCACCGTGGTCGGCGTGACCCTGGGGCTGACCGCCGGCTATCTCGGCGGCACGGTGGATGCGCTGCTGATGCGCATGGCCGATGTGCAGCTGACCTTCCCGGCCTTCCTGGTGGCGCTGCTGGTGGACGGCATCGCCCGCGCCGCCCTGCCGCAGGAGGTGCATGAGCGCATCGCGCTGGGCGTGGTGGTCTTCGCCATCGGCATTTCCACCTGGCCGCAGATCGCCCGCACCGTGCGCGGTTCCACCCTGGTGGAGCGCAACAAGGAATATGTGCTGGCGGCCCGCGTCATCGGGCTGGGCAACCTGCGGATCATGGCGACGCATGTGCTGCCCAACGTGCTGGGGCCGGTGCTGGTCATCGCCACGCTGAACCTGGGGCTGGCCATCATCACCGAGGCCACGCTGAGTTTTCTGGGGGTCGGCGTGCCGCCGACCCAGCCCTCGCTCGGCACGCTTATAAGAATCGGCAATGACTTCCTGATGTCCGGCGAATGGTGGATCGCGATTTTTCCGGGAATCGCGCTGGTGGCGATGGTGCTGTCGGTCAACCTGCTGGGCGACTGGTTGCGCGACGCCCTCAACCCGAGGCTGCGCTAGTTGGTCGACATTTTACCCCTACGGGCGAAGCCGCCCTTCGGAGAAATGCTCTAGATGCTGCTGGAGGTGAAGGACCTTCGGGTGGAATTCCCGACGCGCCGCGGTGTGCTGACCGCGCTGAACGGCGTTTCCTTCAGCATCGCCCCCGGCGAGGTGCTGGGCGTGGTCGGCGAAAGCGGCGCCGGCAAATCCATGACCGGGGCCGCGATCATCGGCCTGCTGGAACCACCTGGCCGCATCGCCGGCGGCGAAATCCGGCTGGAAGGCCGCCGCATCGACAACCTGCCGCTGGCGGAAATGCGGAAGATCCGCGGCAAGCGCATCGGCGCCATCTTCCAGGACCCGCTGACCACGCTGAACCCGCTCTACACCGTGGGCCGCCAGCTGGTGGAGACGATGCAGGCGCATCTGCCGCTGTCCGACGCGGAAGCGCGGCAGCGCGCCATCGGTTGGCTGGAGCAGGTCGGCATCCCCGCCGCGGCGCAGCGCATTGACGCCTATCCGCACCAGTTCAGCGGCGGCATGCGCCAGCGCGTGGTCATCGCGCTGGCGCTCTGCGCCGAACCGCAGCTGGTGGTGGCGGACGAACCCACCACCGCGCTCGACGTCAGCATCCAGGCCCAGATCATCGCGCTGCTGAAGCGCCTGGCGCGGGAGCAGCGCACCGCGATCATGCTGGTGACGCACGACATGGGCGTGATCGCCGAGACCGCCGACCGCGTGGCGGTGATGTATGCCGGACGCATCATCGAGATCGGCCCGGTGCGGGACGTGGTGCGCCACGCCCAGCACCCCTACACCGCGGGGCTGATGGCCAGCATTCCGCCGCTGGACCGCAAGGTGGAGCGCCTGGCGCAGATCGATGGCTCGATGCCCCGGCTCAACGCCATCCCGCCGGGTTGCCCGTTCAGCCCGCGTTGCCCGCACGTGTTCGAGCGATGCCGCGTGGCGCGGCCGGAACTGATGCCGGCCGGCGCGACGGACGCTGCCTGCTGGCTGCACGACCAGCCGGGAGCCTCGGCATGATCGAGGCCCGCGAGCTGACGCGCTACTTCGACGTCTCGAAGCCCTGGCTGCAACGCACCCTGGCCGGGGAGCCCCGGCGCATCCTGCGCGCGGTGGATGGCATCACCTTCGACATTCCCAAGGGCACCACCCTCTCGCTCGTTGGGGAAAGCGGCTGCGGCAAGTCCACCGTGGCCCGGCTGGTGGTGGGGCTCTACCCGCCCACCGCCGGCCAGGTGCGGTTCGAGGGCAAGGACCTGGCCGCCGCCCGCGCGCAACCAGAGATGCGCCGGCGGATGCAGATGATCTTCCAGGACCCCTATGCCAGCCTGAACCCGCGCTGGCGCGTGCACGACATCGTCGCCGAGCCGATCCGCGCCTTCAACCTGGTGCCCGACCCCGCCCAGCAGCGCGAGCGCGTGGCGGAACTGCTGCGCCAGGTCGGCCTCTCGCCGCTGGATGGCGGCAAGTACCCGCATGAGTTCAGCGGCGGCCAGCGCCAGCGCATCAGCATCGCCCGGGCACTGTCCTCCAACCCGGAATTCCTGGTCTGCGATGAACCCACCAGCGCGCTGGATGTCTCCGTGCAGGCGCAGATCCTGAACCTGATGAAGCAGTTGCAGCGCGACCTCGGCCTGACCTTCCTGTTCATCAGCCACAACCTGGCCGTGGTGCGCCAGGTCAGCGACCGGATCGGGGTGATGTATCTGGGCCGGATCGTGGAACTGGCCGAAAGCGAAAGCCTGTTCACCCGCCCGCGCCACCCCTATACGCGCGCCCTGATGGAGGCGATTCCGGACCTGGAGATGACCGGGCGCAGCCGCACGCCGGTGGGCGGCGAGGTGCCCAGCCCGATCTCCCCGCCCTCCGGCTGCGCCTTCCATCCGCGCTGCCCGCTGGCGAATGACCGCTGCCGGGCCGAGGCGCCGGCGATGCTGGACGGCGTGGCCTGCCACGCGGTGCAGGAAGGCCGGGACTGAACCCGCCCGGCCGGGCCAGCCACGCCCATCCGCACGGGCTGAACCCGGGCCAGGGGTTGGCGTTGCCCCCGGATGAAGTTGCACCGACCGGCGCGGCTCGGCGCTTGTAACCAGCGCGGGTTTGGCCCGACATACCCGGTACCCGAACGGAGACGGCCCTTGGACTGCCTGCCCCCCGCCGCCACGGCCCAGGCCGTAGGCTCCCTGGCTGCGCGCTTCGCCGCCGTTCGCGCCCGCACCGAAGCCCTGGCCGCGCCGCTTTCGCCGGAAGACCAGTGCGTGCAGTCCATGCCGGATGCCAGCCCGGCCAAGTGGCACCGCGCCCACACCACCTGGTTCTTCGAGACTTTTTTGCTGGTGCCGCACTGGCCGGGCTACCGGGAGTTCCACCCGCGCTACGGCTACCTGTTCAACAGCTACTACGTCAGCCACGGCCCGCGGCACGCCCGGCCGCGACGCGGCATGCTGACGCGGCCCTCCTCCGATGAGGTCGGCGCCTATCGCGCCCATGTGGACGCCGCGATGGAGCGCCTGCTGGCCGACCCGCCGGAGGGGCTGGATGCCCTGGTGGAGTTGGGCCTGCAGCACGAGGAACAGCACCAGGAATTGCTGCTGACCGACATTCTGCACCTGCTGGCCGAGAACCCGCTGCGCCCGGCCTACAGTTTGGGCTGGCGCGAACCGGCCAATGCCGTGGGCGAGCCGCGCTGGCTGGCCGGTGCGGCAGGCGCGATGCAGATGGGCCATCAGGGCCAGGGCTTCGCCTTCGACAACGAGGCCCCGGTTCACACCAACTGGCTGGCGCCGCATCGGCTGGCGGACCGGCTGGTGACCAATGCCGAATGGCAGGGCTTCATGGCCGATGGCGGCTACACCACCCCCACCCTGTGGATGAGCGACGGCTGGGCGCAGCGCGAGGCCGAGGGCTGGCAGGCGCCGCTGTACTGGGACCGCACCGCCGATGGCTGGGAGCAGTTCACCCTGGCCGGCCCGCGCGGCCCGGACCCGGCGGCGCCGGTGCGGCACATCAGCTGGTACGAGGCCGATGCCTTCGCCCGCTGGGCCGGCCGCCGGCTGCCGACCGAACCCGAGCTGGACGCCGGCCTGGCCTTGCCAGGCGTGCAACAGGCCACAGATACCGCGTGGCAATGGAGCGGCAGCGCCTACCGGCCCTATCCCGGCTTCGTCGCGGCGCCGGGGGCGGTGGGTGAATACAATGGCAAGTTCATGATCAATGTCATGGTGCTGCGCGGCGGCTCCCAGGCCTCGCCGCCGGGCCACGCACGGCCGGGCTACCGCAACTTCTTCGGCCCCGAGAAACGCTGGCAGTTCACCGGGCTGCGCCTGGCGGAGGATGTTTGAATGTTGGACGCCCCGATCGCCGCCCCCTTGCTGGTTGATGCGCTGGCCGGACTGACCGCCAGCCCGAAGACGCTGCCGTGCAAATGGCTGTATGATGCCGAGGGCGCCCGGCTGTTCGAGGACATCACCCGGCTGCCGGAATACTACCCGACCCGAACCGAGATGCTGATCCTGCCGCGCGCCTCGGCGGCCATCGCCGCGGCCTGCGGGCCGGGGGTGGCGGTGGTGGAATTCGGCTCGGGCGATGGCAGCAAGGTCTCGGTGCTGCTCTCGGCGCTGGAGCGGCCCAGCGCCTATGTGCCGGTGGACATCGCCGCCGAATGGCTGGAGGCCGCCGCCGCCCGGGTGGCGGCCGAGCAACCCGGCCTGGCCGTGCTGCCGGTGGTGGCCGACTTCACCCAGCTTTTCCCGCTGCCGGCCGAACTGCCGGACGGCCCGCGCCTGGGCTTCTTCCCGGGCAGCACCATCGGCAACTTTACCCCGGATGAAGCGGTGGGCTTCCTGCGCCGGGCGCGGGACGTGCTGGGCCATGGTGCCCGCATGGTGCTGGGCGCCGACCTGGTGAAGTCCCCGGTGGTGCTGGAAGCCGCCTATGACGACGCGCAGGGCGTCACCGCCGCCTTCAACCTGAACCTGCTGGCGCGGCTGAACCGCGAGGCCGGCGCCGATTTTCTGCCGGATGGCTTCCGCCACGAAGCCCGCTGGAACCCGGCGCTGGAACGGGTGGAGATGCACCTGGTCTCGCGCCGCGAGCAGGTGGTGCGGTTGGGCGGCCAACAAATCAGCTTCGCCGAGGGCGAGAGCATCCACACCGAGAACAGCCACAAGTATCGGCCGGAGCGACTGCGCGAGTTGGCCGAGGCCGGCGGCTGGCGCGACCTGGCGATGTGGACCGACCCGGCCGGGCTGTTTTCCGTGTGGCTGCTGGAAGCGGCCTGAGCGCAGGCTTCAATCCCCCAGCGCCACGCCTTCCCGCCGCGGGTCCGCGCCGCCCAGCAGCCCCTGCGGCGTGACGCGGATGATCTGCAACCCCGAGAAATTCGGCCGTACCTCCACCGGAAAGCCGCGGTCGCGCAGCGCCGGGGCCAGGGCGGCTGCCGGGGTGCCGGCTTCCAGTTCCACCCTGTTGTCCAGCGCGGCCACATGCGGCAGGTCGGCGGCCTGCTGCGGCGTCAGCCCCCAGTCCAGCAGCGCCAGCAGCGCCTGGGTCACATGGCCGATGATGCGCCCGCCGCCGGCGCTGCCCAGCACCGCTTCCAGCCGGCCGTCGCGGGAAAACACCAGGGTCGGCGACATGCTGGAGCGCGGCCGCTTGCCCGGCTGCACCCGGTTCGCCACCGGCCGGCCCTCGATCTCCGGCAGGAAGGAAAAATCGGTCAGCTGGTTGTTCAGCAGGAAGCCGCCGACCATCAGCCGGGCGCCGAACACATCCTCCACCGTGGTGGTCATCGCCACCGCATTGCCCGCGGCATCCACGATGCTCATGTGGCTGGTCCCGCCCTCCCGCTGCGGCGGCTGGCTGGCCAGGGCGGGCGGCGCGTCCGGCGGCTCGCCCGGGGCCGGGGCGGCCAGGGCCTGGTCGGCGCGCAGCAGCCGGGCGCGGGCGGCCAGGTAGTCCGGCGCCAGCAGCCCGGCCAGCGGCACCGGGACAAAGTCGGCATCGGCGAGCCAGCGGTTGCGGTCGGCAAAGGCGAGGCGCCCGGCCTGGCCGATCCAGTGCGCGGCCTGCAGGCTCTCGGGCGCCAGCGCCGGGATATCATGCGGCGCCAGCAGCGCCAGCGTCATCGCCACCGTGGCGCCACCGGAAGACGGCGGCGGGAAGCCGCAGACCACGTACACCCGGTAGGGTGTGCACACCGCATCCCGCTGCCGCGGCCGGTAGCCGGCCAGGTCGGCGATGGTCATGCCGCCGGGGTTGGTGGGGTGGGTCTGCACCGCGGCGGCGATGGCCGTGGCGATCTCGCCCTCGTGCAGCGCATCGGCGCCGCGGGTTGCCAGGGCGCGCAGCGTGGCCGCCAGGGCCGGGTTGCGCAGCGTGGCGCCGGGCGGCAGCGGGCCGCCCTCGGCGGTGAAGAACAGCGCGCGGGCGGCGGGGTCGGTCGCCAGCCTGGCCTGGTCGGCGGCGATCTGCCGCGCCAGCCGGGCGCTGACCGGAAAGCCCTGCTCGGCCAGTGCGATGGCCGGGGCCAACAGCGCCGCCCAGGGCAGCCGGCCATGGGCGCGATGCGCCGCTTCCAGCATCCGCATCACGCCGGGCACGCCGACCGCGCGGCCACCTACCGCCGCCGCGTGGAAGGCCAGCGGCCGGCCATCCCGCAGGAACAGGTCCGGCGTGGCGGCGGCCGGGGCGGTTTCGCGGCCGTCCCAGGCGCTGACCCGATGCGCCGCCGCGTCCCAGTGCAGCAGCAACGCGCCGCCACCGATGCCGCTGGACTGCGGCTCCACCAGGCTCAGCACCGCCTGCACCGCGATGGCGGCATCCACGGCGCTGCCGCCTTCCCGCAGGATGTGGCGCCCGGCCTCGGCCGCCAGGGGGTGCGCGGCGGCGACCATTTTTCGCGCGCCCCGCGGCGAGGCCGGCGCCTGGGCCGTCGCCTGGGCCGTCGCCTGGGCCGTCGCCTGGGGGTGAGCCGTTCGCGCCTCGCCGGCATCCAGCCGTTGCTGCGCCGCCGCGGGCAGCGCCAGCAGCAGCAGCGCCAGCAGCCAGCGGGTCACGCCGCGCGCCTCAGGCACGGTCGCTGGCCAGGCTGCCGGTATTGGCGTTGGGGCGCGGGCCGCCGGGTGGGCGGCGGCGGAAGGCCAGCGCCTCCGCGATATGGGCGCGCTTGACCGTCTCCGCCCCCGCCAGGTCGGCGATGGTGCGGGCCACCCGCAGCGTGCGGATGAAGCCGCGGGGCGAGAGGCCGAGGCGCGTGGCGGCCAGTTCCAGCAGCTCCCGCGCCGCCGGTTCGGCCTGCACCGTGGTTTCCAGCACGGCGCCATCGGCTTCGGCATTGCAGCGCGGGCCATCCTCGCCATAGCGGTCGCGCTGGCGCTGCCGCGCGAGCTGCACGCGGGCGGCCACCTCCGCGGTCGGCTCCCCGGCCGGGGCGCGGCTGAGTTCCGCCGGCGGCACCGGCAGCACTTCTATGGTCAGGTCCATGCGGTCCAGCAGCGGGCCGCTCAACTTGGCCTGGTAGTCCTCCCCGCAGCGGGGGGCACGGCCGCATTCGCGCGGGGCGTCGCCCAGGTAGCCGCAGCGGCAGGGGTTCATCGCCGCCACGCATTGGAAGCGGGCTGGATAGGTGTAGTGGTGGTTGGCGCGGCTGACGGTGCTGCGCCCGGTTTCCATCGGCTGGCGCAGGGCTTCCAGGGCGGAGCGCGGAAACTCCGGCCATTCATCCAAAAACAGCACGCCGTGATGCGCCAGGCTGATCTCGCCCGGCTTGGCCCGGGCGCCGCCCCCGGCCAGTGCCGCCTGGCTGGCGGAGTGATGCGGTTCCCGGAAGGGCGGGCGGACCACCAGGTTGCCGTCCTGCAGCAGCCCGGCCAGCGAATGCACCATGCTGACCTCCAGCGCCTCGCGCGGGGTCAGGTCCGGCAGCAGCCCGGGCAGCCGGGCCGCGAGCATGGATTTCCCGGCGCCGGGCGGGCCGATCATCAGCAGGTTGTGGCCGCCGGCCGCGGCTACTTCCAGCGCGCGGCGGGCGCTTTCCTGGCCCTTCACGTCCAGCAGGTCCGGCCCGAAGGAGGGGTGGCGGCCGACCGGCGGCGGGCTCGGCGGCGCCAGCACCTGGGTACCCCGAAAATGGTTCAGCAGCGCCAATATGTCGGGCGCGGCCAGCACCTCGATTGCGCCGGCCCAGGCGGCCTCGCTGCCCTGCGCGGCCGGGCAGATCAGGCCCAGCCCCAGGGCGGAAGCCCCGAGCGCCGCCGGCAGCACGCCCGCGACCGGCTTGATGGAGCCATCCAGCGAGAGTTCGCCGAGTGCTGCGAATTGCGCCAGGTCCTCCCGCGGCAGCAGGTCCATCGCCGCCAGCACCGCCAGCGCGATGGGCAGGTCGAAGTGGCTGCCTTCCTTGGTGATATCGGCCGGCGCCAGGTTGACCAGCACCCGCTTGGGCGGCAGTGACAGGCCAAGCCCCGACAGCGCCGCGCGCACCCGCTCGCGGCTTTCGGCAACGGCCTTGTCCGGCAGGCCGACCATCAAGAAGGCCGGCAGGCCGGAGCTGATCTGTACCTGCACTTCCACCGGGACGGCTTCGATGCCGGCGAATGCAAAGGTGGCGATTCGGGCGAGGGTCATGGGCAGGGCAACCCTGGCGGCAAGCAGGCGTTGCGGCAACCATTGCTTATGGCGGTCGGTTTCGGACAAATCCCCGGCCCGCCGGTTTCGGACAAATGGATGGTCCTGGCGATGATGTCAGGACCATAGTCCTATATATAAGGAATCGCCAGCGCGATCAGCTGCGGCGGACGCCCCAGGCCAGCGGCACCGGCGCGCGGTTCAGGCCGGCCAGGTCGCGGCGGAAGGCGGCGGGTTGGCGGTAGTGGCCCAGCGGCCAGTACGGCGTGTCCTCGAAGGCCTGCAGCTGGGTTTCGCGGCACAGGCGCTGCTGGGTGGCCAGGTCGGGTGCCTCGAACCAGGCGGTGCGCAGGGCTTCCAGCTTGTCGCTGCGCGGCCAGCCGAACCAGGTGCCTTCCAAGCCGGAACTGCGCAGCACATGGTTGCTGGCGGGGTTCAGCGTGTCGGCGCCGGTGATGTTGGACATGAACAGGCTCCAGCCGCCCTTCTCCAGCGGCTCCCGGCTGGCGCGGCGCTGCACCACGGTGCCCCAGTCGGTGGAGATCAGCTCGGCATTCAGGCCCAGCTTCTGCAGCATGTCGTAGATGACAGCGCCGGTGGCCAGCTGCGCCGGATTGTCGCTGGCCATCAGCAGCACGATCTTTTCGCCCTTGTAGCCGCTGGCAGCCACCAGCCGGCGCCCGGCCTCGATGCTGCGGGGCGTGGTGATGTGCTGCATGCCGGCATCGCTGGCCAGCGGTGTGCCGGGGGTGAAGAAGCCCATCCGGTCGGTCCAGGTGCTGTTGTCGGTGCCGTTCACCGCGGTCATCAGGTCGGTTTGCGACAGCGCCGGCCAGATCGCGCGGCGCAGCGCCGGGTTGTCGAAGGGCGGGTGCAGGTGGTTCGGCCGCAGCACCGTGACGTAGCCGAAGGGGTCCAGTTCCTGGATGACAACGTTGCGGTTGCGCTTGAGCGGCGGCAGCAGGTCGTTGGGCGGATTCTCCCACCAATCCACCTCGCCGGATTGCAGCGCCGCGGCGGCGGTGCCGGGGTCTGGCATGATGTGCCATTCGAAGCGGTCGACATGCACCTGCTTGCCGCCGCCGAGCAGGTCCGGCGCTTCCTGGCGCGGCTGGTAGCCGGCGAATTTCTCATAGACCGAGCGCGAGCCGGGCACCCATTCGTCGCGCCTGAAGCGGAAGGGGCCGGAGCCGGTGGCATCCGTGATGGCGGTGAAGGGGTCCGTATTGGCCAGGCGTTCCGGCATGACGAAGACCGGCGCCAGCTTGGCCATGGCGTCGATCAGCAGCGGGAAGGGCTTTGTCAGCCGGATTTCAAAGCGGCGGTCGTCCAGCGCCGCGATCTCGGCGACCGATTGCATCATGGTTGAGCCGAAGCTGTCCCGCCGCGCCCAGCGCCTGATGCTGGCGACGCAGTCCCGCGCCAGCACGGGCGTGTCGTCGTGGAAGCGCAGGCCGTCGCGCAGGGTGAAGACCCAGCGGCGGCCGTCATCCTCCACCCGGTGGCCGGCGCACATCTGCGGCTTCGGCACCAGGTCGGCGCCGATGCTGTACAGCGTGTCGTACACCGCATAGCCGTGGTAGCGGGTGATCCAGGCGGTGGTCCAGACCGGGTCCAGGCTGGTCAGGTTGGCATGCGGCACGAAGCGCAGCACCTGGGCGCGCTGGGCCTGGGCGGCGGGGGCGGCCAGGGCGGTGCCGGCGGCGGCGAGAAGATGGCGGCGGGTCAGCATGCGGCGGGTCTCCGGACGCAGTCAGGCTAGAGTGTGATCGTCGCAGGCGGAATCGCCGGAGACGTGAATCACACGACAAAACAAGGCGCTAGAGTCTGTCAGGCGCTTCTGTCTGCGCCTGACTGACCCTAGCGCGGAAGCCCCGGGCGATGCAGCGGTAAAGGTGGGGCCGGCTGGGCCATTGCGGCGCCACCTGCCGCCGCGCCGGGCGGTGCCTGCGCGTGGTTTGGGCAGGCGCCTGGTGTCAGCCGGCCACGGCCTCCGCCGCGCGCCAAACCCGGAGGAAATTGCCGCTCCACAGCAGGCGCAGCGCCGCTTCGTCGTAGCCGCGGTCGCGCAGCGCCCGGGTCAGGTTGGGCGTCTCGCTGGCGTCCTTCCAGCCCTGCACGCCGCCACCGCCATCGAAGTCGGAGCTCAGCCCGACATGCTCCAGCCCGATGCGGGCGACGGCGTATTCGACATGGCGGGCCATGTCCTCCACCGAGCCGTGGTAGCGGCCATTCGGCGGGGTCTTGTTCAGGAAGGACATCATGGCGGTGATCTGGATCAGCCCGCCGGTCTGCTTCAGCATGTCCAGCTGTTCGTCATCCAGGTTGCGCGGGTGGTCGCACAGCGCGCGGCAGCAGGCATGGGTGGCGACGACGGGGCTGTGCGAGAGTTCCGCCGCCTGCATCATGCCGGGCTTGGCGACATGGCTGACATCCACCATCACCCCGGCCTGGTTCAGCGCGCCGATGGCCTGGCGGCCGAAGGCGGAGAGGCCGCCATGCTCGCTCTCGGCGTCGCCAAGTTCCGGGCGGGGGATGGCGGCGTCGGCGATCTCGTTGTGGCCGTTATGGGTCAGGGTCAGGTAGCAGGCGCCCTGGGCCTTCCAGCGCGCGGGGGCCGAGAGGTCGCGGCCCATGGCGTAGCCGTTCTCCACCGCGGAGAGCACCCCCAAGGCATCCGTCTCGTACAGCGCCTCAAGCTCGGCGGCGGTGGCGCAGAAGCGGCGCGCCTTGCCATCCGCACGGCCGCGGATATGCGCCAGCATGGCGTCCGCGCGCTCGGCGGCGGCGGCGTGGCCTTCGGCGTCGCGCTTGCCCTGGGGCAGGTAGGCGATGAAGACGGCGGCGCGCAGGCCACCCTTCTGCATCTTCGGGAAGTCCACCCGCATGGCGGTTTCCGCCACGGGGTCCGGCGGGTTGGGCCAGCGGATGTCGATATGGGTGTCGAGCGTCGGCAGGTCGCTCATGCGTGCCTCCCCCCGTTGTAGGGCCAGCGGCGTGAAGCGGCGGCGCTCATGCCTCGCTCCAGCCGGTGAGGAAGCGTTGCAACAGCGGGCCGAGCAGGTCCACGTTGTAGCCACCTTCCTGGACGATGGCGCTGGGCAGCTTCAGCGCGCCGATCAGGGCGCCGGCCCGGGCGAAGCCCTCGGCGGTGACGTTCAGCGCGTTCAGCGGCTCATGCTCGGAGGCATCGAAGCCGAGCGAGACCACCAGGGCTTCCGCCTTGAAGGCCTGCACCGCGGCGATGCCATGCTGCACGGCGGCCAGCCAGGCGGCATCCGGGCTGCCGAAGGGCAGCGGAATGTTCAGGTTGGCGCCCTCGGCCCCGGCGCCGCCGGTTTCCTCGGCATAGCCGGTGAACCAAGGGTAGTAGCTGCCGGGGTCGCCATGGACCGAGACGGTCAGCACCTCCGCCCGGTTCCAGAAGATGCCCTGGGTGCCGTTGCCGTGGTGGCTGTCGATATCCAGCACCGCCACTTTCCGCGCCCCGGCGGCGCGCAGGGCTTCCACCGCAAGCGCCGCGTTGTTCAGGTAGCAATGCCCGCCGGCGCGGGCGGCGTAGGTGTGGTGGCCCGGAGGGCGGCACAGCGCATAGGCCTGGCGCCCGGCGGCGGCCTCGGCGGCGGCGGCCAGCGCCACGCCCGCCGCGCCCAGGCTGGCTTCCCAGGTATGGGCGCCGATCGGGCAGGCGGCGTCGGCGGTGTACCAACCGACCTGGCCGACCACCCCGGCCGGGCGGCGGCCACCGCTGGCCAGCGCGTCGATGGTCGGGAAGGTATTGCCCACGGCCTCGGCGCCCGCATTCGGCAGCGCCGCCCAGGCGGGGCCGATGGCTTCCAGGAAGGCCAGGTAGTCCGGCGCATGCACGGTTTGCAACTGCGCCGCGGTGGCGGGCGGCGCCAGCTCTGGCGGCAGGCCCAGCGCGTGCAGCCCGGCCAGCAGGCTCTCGGCCCGGGCGGGGACTTCGTAATTCGCGCGCACCTGGCCGCGGATCAGGAAGAATTGCGGGGCGTGCTGGGCATTGCCCGGGTCGTGGAAGCTTCGCATCGGATGATGGTACGCGCGCCAGCGGGGGTGTCCAGGCGTGGCGGTGGCGGATAGCCTTGCGCGTCTTTGGGAGAGTTGCCGATGCTGGACCCGGGCGCGCGCCGCGCGATCCTTGCCGCCGTGGATGCGTTGCAGGCCGAGGCGCTGGCGGCGCTGGTCGCGCTGGTGCGGCATGACAGCACGCTGGGCCGCGAGCACGGCGCGGTGGACGAGATGGCCCGGCTGTTCGCCGAGACCGGCCTGCCGGTGCAGCGCATTCCGGTGGAGGTGGCGAAGCTTGCGGGCCATCGTGGCTTCTCGCCGCCGCTGATCGACTATGCCGGGCGCGACAATGTGGTGGCGTTGCACCAGCCGCGCGCGGCCACCGGACGCAGCCTGGCGCTGAACGGCCACCTGGACGTGGTGCCCGAAGGCGCCGCCGACATGTGGCTGAGCCCGCCTTACGAAGCGGTGGTGCGCGACGGCCGCATCTATGGCCGCGGCGCGGGGGACATGAAGGCCGGGCTGGTCAGCAACCTCTTCGCCTTCAAGGCGCTGCAAATGGCCGGGCTGCAACCCGCGGCGCCGGTGCAGTTGCAGGCTGTCATCGAGGAGGAATGCACCGGCAATGGCGCGCTGGCGACCATGCTGGCCCTGCCGAAAATGGATGCGGTGATCCTGCCGGAACCTGGCCCCGGCGTGGCGGCGATGTGGACCGCCGAGGTCGGCGTGGTCTGGGCCTGGGTCACGGTTTCCGGCCGCCCCGCGCATGTGCGGGACATGCACAGCGGCATCAACGCCATCGAGGCCGCCGGCGTGGTGGCCGCCGCCTTCAAGGAATACGAGCACGCGATGAACCGCGCCGAAATGGTGCACGCCAGTTTTGCCGGCGTGAACCACCCGGTGAACGTGAACCTCGGCACCTTCCAGGGCGGCGAGTGGAACAGCAGCGTCGCCACCCGCGCCAAGCTGGGCATGCGCGTCGGCGTCATGGTCGGGCGCGACCCGCGGGAAGTGGCCCGCGAGATCGAGGCGCTGGTCGCCAAGGCCGCCGAGGACCCGCGGCTGCGCAGCTGCAAGGTGGCGCTGGAGTTCAAGGGCTTCATGGCCGAGGGCTGCGTCTTCGACCAGTCCGCCGAGATCGTGCGCCTGGCCGCGCGGCAATATGCGGAGGTCGCCGGCAGCGCGCTGCGCGACTACCCCGCGCCGGCGCTGACCGATGGGCGGCACTTCGTGCTGTACCAGGGCACGCCGGTTGCATGCTTCGGCCCGGATGCGCAGGACATCCACGGCATTGACGAAAGCGTTGGCGTCGAGAGCATGCAGAACATCACCCGCGGCATTGCCCTCACCATGGCCGAATGGTGCGGGGTGGAGAGCATCCGATGAGCACGAACATCCCGTTTGATGGCGCCAGGCTGTGGGACAGCCTGATGGAGATCGCCAAGATCGGCGGCACCGCCAAGGGCGGCTGCAACCGGCAGACGCTGACCGAGCTGGATGGCCAGGGCCGCGCGCTGTTCCAGCAATGGGGCGAGGCCTGCGGGCTGACGCTCAGCGTGGATCGTGTGGGCAACATGGTGTTCACCCGGCCGGGGCGCGACCCCTCACGCAAGGCGGTCGCCATCGGCAGCCACCTGGATACGCAACCGACCGGCGGCAAGTTCGACGGCATTTTGGGAGTTCTGGCCGGGCTGGAACTGATGCGCGCGCTGCATGAGGCGGGTGCGGAGACCGAGGCGCCGCTGGTGCTGATCAACTGGACCAATGAGGAAGGCGCCAGGTTTTCCCCGCCGATGATGGGCAGCGGCGCGGCGATGGGCGTCTTCACCGAAGCCGAGGTGCTGGGCAAGCAGGATGCCGAGGGCAAGGTCTTTGGCGAGGAATTGCGGCGCATCGGTTGGCAAGGCAGCGCCGACCCGGCCGAATTGCAGAAGCTTGGCGCCTATTTCGAGCTGCATATCGAGCAGGGGCCGCAGCTGGAGAATGAGGGGCTGGAACTCGGCGTGGTCACGCATGCCCTGGCGCAGCGCTGGTACGAGGTGACCGTACTGGGCGAGGAAAGCCACGGCGGCAGCATCATGGCCGGGCGGCACGACGCCATGATGGGCGCGGCGCCGTTCATCGCGGCGGTGGAGGAGATTGCGTTGGCCGCTGTCTCGCCCACCGGGGAGCCGGGGCGCGGTACGGTGGGCGTGGTGAATGTGTATCCATCAAGCAGAAATATCGCGCCGAGCCGGGTGTGGTTCAGTATCGACACGCGCCATGGCGACGAGGACCAGTTGGAAATCATGCGCCAGCAAATCCACGCCCGCGGCGCCGAGATTGCGGCGCAGCGCGGTCTGACGGTGGAGGTGGTGGATTTCTGGCACTCGCCGATGATGCCCTTCGCGCCGGAACTCGCCGAGCGGCTGCGCGTCGCGGCGCGGGCGCGCGGCCACAGCTTCAAGGACATGCCGACGGGCATCGGCCACGACGCCGTCTACATGGCGCGCAAGGTGCCGACCGTGATGCTGTTCTGCCCCTGCCATGGCGGCATCAGCCATAACGAGGCCGAGAGCATTTCTCCGAGTTGGGCGACGGCGGGGTTGAACGTGCTGGCCGATGCGGTGCTGGCCGAGGCGGAGTTGGTGCGGTGAAAATTGCCATTGGCGGCTTCCAGCACGAAAGCCATTCCTTCGCGCCGCTGCCGACGGGGTGGGAGCAGTTTCTGACCCCCGGCGGCTTTCCGGCGCTGCAACGCGCCGCCACGCTGGTGGAAGCGCTGCGTCCGACCAGCCTGCCCAGCAGCGGCGCCATCCGTGCCGCAGAAGCCGCGGGTGCCGAGATCGTGCCGCTGGTCTGGTGCATGGCCAACCCGGCCGGGCCGGTGACGGCCGAAGCCTTCGAGCGCATCACCGCGCTGCTGGTGGCCGAGCTTTCCGATGCGCTGGAACGCGGGCCGATCGACGGCGTGTTCCTGGAACTGCACGGTGCCATGGTGGCGGTGGGGCATGACGATGCCGAGGCCGAGGTGCTGCGCCGCGTGCGTGCCGTGGTGGGGCCGGATGTGCCGATTGCCGCCAGCCTGGACCCGCATTGCAACCTGACCGCCGAGATGACCGAGCTGGCCGATGTGCTGGTGCCCTATCGCACCTATCCGCATGTGGACCAGGCGTTTGCCGGTGGCCGCGCGACGGAGTTGCTGGTCACGCGCATCCGCAGCGGCAAGCCTTTCGCCAAGGCGTTTCGCCAGGTGGATTTCCTGATCCCGCTGACCATGCAGTGCACCATGGTGCCGCCGATGTCGCTGGTGCTGGACGAACGCGCCAGCCTGGAAGCCGCCGAGGGCGTGCACGAGGTGGCCTATTGCTTCGGCTTCCCCTACGCCGATTTCCCCGGCTGCGGCGTGGCCGTGACCGCCTATGCCGAAACGCAGGAAGCGGCGGATGCGGCGGCCGAGGGGCTGTGTGCGTACCTGAACGCGCATGAGCCGGACTTCAACGGCAATGTGCTGGAAGCCGCCGATGGCGTGGCCCAGGCGATCGGACTGGCGCGCAGTGCCAGCGCCTCAGTGGTGCTGGCGGACACGCAGGACAACCCCGGCGGCGGCGGCCATGGCGACACGACGGGCCTGCTGGCCGAGCTGATCCGCCAGGACGCGCAGGGCGCGGTGCTCTGCCTGATCAACGACGCCGAAAGCGCCGCCGCCTGCCATGCGGCGGGGGAGGGCGCGACGCTCTCGCTTTCACTCGGCGGCAAGAGCGACGGCGCGCCGCTGGCGGTGCAGGCCGTGGTGGAAAAGCTGACCGATGGCCGCTTCACCTGCACCGGGCCGATGGGCAAGGGCAACCCCGCCAACCTCGGGCCATCAGCGCTGATCCGGGTGTCATCCGGCGTGCGCGTGGTGGTGGTGACGCGCAAGATGCAGGCGCTGGACCAGGCGATCCTGACGCATATCGGCGTGGAGCCCGCCGCGCAGAAGATCCTGGCGCTGAAGTCCAGCGTGCATTTCCGTGCGGATTTCCAGCCGATCAGCAGCGCCGTGCTGGTGGTGGCGGCGCCCGGGCCGGTGGTGGCGGACCCGGCGACGCTGCCCTTCACCAATCTGCGGCCGGGGCTGCGGCTGCGGCCTGGGGCGAACCGGTAGCGGCTGATCGTCGCTGCTGGTGTGAAGCAGGCGCCGAGGCGCGCCGGCCTCAGCGCTGCTTGTTCAGGCGGGCGTTACCGCCCGGCGCGGATCGCCTCGGCGCGCTGGGTCAGCGCGGCGCCGTCGGGGCCGGAGAGGAAGCCGTCCATCCGCTCCACGTCCAGGCGCTTCGGGTTGCAGTACTGCGCGCGGTCCTGGCCGCGGCGGCGCGGCTCGAAGCTCGGCGGCTGCACGCTGCGCAGATAGGTGTCGCGCGCGGCCATGCCGCCTTCGCGCACCGCGATGTCCAGTGCCGCGGCCTCGATGCGCGCGGCGCGGTCCTGCGCGGTGATGGAAACGGGCACGCCGCAGACCGAGGCGGCGCGGACCAGCTCGCCCACCACGGGGGCGCTGGCCTTCACCTGGTCCACGTCCAGCTGCGTGCTGCGTGTGGGTTGCGGCGCGCCGCCACCACCGCCGCCACAGGCGGCGAGGGAGAGGGTCATCAGCAGGGCAGGCAGGGCAGGATGGCGCATGCCCAAGGCATAGCGCGGTAACGTGGGGAAATAAACCCGCGGTTGCGTCAGCTCATGCTGCGGCGCAGCAAAGCGGCGATGTCCGCGGGCCGCGGAATCGGCGCGACGGCGCCATAGCCGGTGGTGGAAAGCGCGGCGGCGGCATTGGCGTAGCGCGCGGCGGCTTCCAGCGTATCGCCGGCCAGGTGCCGGGCCAGGAAGCTGCCCGCGAAGGTATCGCCGGCGCCGGTGGCATCCACCGCCTGCACCTGGTGCGGCGCAATGCGCAGGCGGGTGCCGCGCGTGGCCAGCATGGCACCGTCACGGCCCAGCTTCAGCAGCACCACCGGGCAGAGCTTCAGGTAGAAATCGGCCACGGCGTCGGGGTCTTCCAAACCGGTCAGCGCGGAGGCGTCGTCCAGCGAGGGCAGGCAGAAATCCGCCATGCCGATGGCGGCCTGCATCACCGCGGCGGCGCGGGCGCGCGGCCACAGCTTCAGGCGCAGGTTGGTGTCGTAGCTGATCGCGACGCCGGCTTCCCGCGCGATGTGCATGGCGTGGAAGCAGGCATCGCAGGCGCTGGCGGAAATGGCCTGGCTGATGCCGGACAGGTGCAGCACCCGCGCGGCACGAATGGCGGCTTCCGGCACGTCGGCCGGCGCATAGCGGCTGGCGGCGCTGCCGGCGCGGTGGAAGCTGAAGCTGTGCCCCTGCGGCCCGTGCGTCACGAAGTACACGGCTGTCGGCGCGCTGGGGTCGCGCTTCACCGTGGTGCTGTCCACGCCTTCCCGCGCCCAAAGCTGCAAAAAACTCTCGCCCGGTGCGTCCTGGCCGATGGCGGTGATGTAGCCGACGCTGGCGCCCTGGCGCGCCGCGGCGACGGCGGCGTTGGAGGTATCGCCGCCATGGCCGCGCAGGAAGGTTTCAGTGCCCGGCTGCTGGTTGAACTCCTGCATCGGCTCGCCCATGCACAGCAGGGCGGGCATCGTCATGCCGCCATCACCGCGCGGGCGGCGGCCAGGATCGCCGCCTTGTCGCCGGCGACGAGTGTCGCCTCGTCCACCAGCTTGCCGCCGATGCCGACAAAGGCGGCGCCGGCCGCCAGGTAGGCCGGCAGCGTCGTCGCATCCACGCCGCCGGTGGGGCAGAAGGCAACGCCGGGAAAGACGCTGCACAGCGCCTTGATATGCGCGGGGCCGCCGGCGGAATTGGCAGGAAAAATCTTCACCGCATCGGCGCCGGCGGCCAGGGCGGCGCGCACTTCGGTCGGCGTCAGCGCGCCGGGCAGCGCGGCGGCGCCGGCCTGGCGGGCGGCATGGATGACGGCAGGATCCACCCAGGGCGTCACCAGAAAGCGCGCGCCGGCGTGCAGGCAGGCCTCGGCGGTGGCGGCATCCGGCACCGTGCCGGCACCGACGATCAGGCCAGGCTCCGCCGCCAGCGTGCGGATCAGCGGGATCGCGTCCGGGATGGTCAGAGTGATCTCGACGATGGTGCAGCCGGCCTCGCGCAGCCAGAGGCAGGCGCGTTCGGCCAGGGCGGCGGTGCTGGTGCGCACCACCGGCACCAGGCGGGCCTGGCGCAGCACCGGCAGCAGCGGGTGGGTCATGCAGGTGTTTCCTCTGGGCGCTGGCGGGGCCGCAGCCTGCCCGCAAGCGCGCCGGGCGCGCAAGGTAGCGAAGCCGCTGGACCCCGGCGCAGGGCGGCGGCAGGCTGGCGGCTTCGGGCAAGGATGGCGGCAATGGTCTGGCGGATGGATGCGACGGGGCTTTCCGGCCTGCTGGCCAATGGCGAAGTGACGCCGCTGGCGCTGCTGGAACTCAGCCTGCGCCGGCTGGCGGCGCTGGAGCCGCAGCTGAACGCCTTCACCTATGTGGACGCCGCCGGCGCCACCGCTGCGGCCGAGGCCGCCACCGCCCGGCAGCGCGCCGGCACCCGCCTTGGGCCGCTGGATGGCGTGCCGGTCTCGGTGAAGGACAACCTGTTCGTCAAGGGCATGCCGGCGCGCTGGGGCAGCCTGCTGTTCGCGGACCACGTGCCCGCGCAGGACGATATCTGCGTGGAGCGGCTGCGGGCTGCCGGCGCGGTCATCATCGGCAAGACCACCACGCCGGAATTCGCGCTGCTGGGGCGGACCGAAAGCCGGCTTTCCGGCATTACCCGCAACCCCTGGAACCTGGCGCTGACGCCTGGCGGCTCATCCGGCGGGGCGGTGGCCTCCGTGGCGGCGGGCATCACCACGCTGGCGGTGGGCACGGATGCCGGCGGCAGCACGCGCCAGCCCGCCGGCTATACCGGGCTGGTGGGCATGCGTCCCAGCACCGGCCGGTTGGCGCGGCGCTTCGGCTTTCCGCCTATGGCGATCGATTTCCAGGCCATCGGCCCGTTTGCGCGAACGATGCGCGACATGGCGCTGCTGTATGGCGTGCTGGCCGGGCCGGATGCGCGCGACCCCTATTCCCGCCGCTTTCCGGCGGAAGCCGCGGTGCCGCCGGGCAAGCGGCTGCGCGTCGGCTGGTTCACCAGCATCGGGGCGGAGGGCGCAACGCCGGAGGTCTGCGCCAGCGTCGCCCGCGCGGCGGCGGACCTGGCCGGCATGGGCTGCGAGCTGGTGGAGGTGGCGGCACCCTACGACCTCGCGGGGCTGCGCCGCGCCTGGGGCACGCTGACCGCGGCCGGCGCCGCGCGCATGGCGGCGCGCTTCCCGGACCGCTGGCGGGCAGAGGTGACGGACACCATTCGCGCCACGGCGGAACGCGGCCTGGCGCTGACCGCCGCCGAGCATGTGGAGGCGCTGGACGCCCTGCAGGCCTGGCGCTGCGACGTGACCGCCACCTGGGGCGACTACGACGCGCTGCTGATCCCCACCGGCGCCGCCCCGGCCTGGCGCGCCGAGGACGAAGCGCCGCCCGGCCTGACCCCGGCGACGCAGGGCATGTTCTGCGGCTGGGTCAATGCGGCGGGGCTGGCCGCCATCAGCGTGCCCGGCCTGCCGCACCCGGACGGAAGGCCCATTGGCGTGCAACTGGTGGCGCCCTTCGGCGGTGATGCCGTGGTGCTGGAACTGGCGCGCCGGCTGGAAGTGGCCAACCCCTGGGCCGGCCGCTGGCCCGCTTTGGCCAGCGAGGTTTGACGCCGATGTACGACGTGGTTGTGGTCGGCGCGGGGTCTGCCGGTGCGGCGCTGGCGGCCCGGCTTTCGGAGGACAGCAGCCGCCGCGTGCTGCTGCTGGAAGCCGGCCGCGACTGGCGCCCGGCCGAGGCGCCGCACGCGCTGCGCAGCAAGAACATCATCCCCTTCATGCACGACCCCGCGCACCAGGCCGAATGGCAATGGCCGGGGCTGCTGACCAGGCGCACCGCGGCGCAGGAGGCCAAGTTCTACTGGCGCGGCAAGGCGCTCGGCGGCTCTTCCGCCGTCAACGCGCAAATCGCCATCCGCGGCGTGCCCGCGGCCTTCGACGCTTGGGCCGAGGCGGGTTGCCAGGGCTGGGGCGCGGCCGAGGTGATGCCGATCTTCGACAGCATCGAGGACGACGCCGATTTCGGCGTGCCCGGCCTGCGCCAGGGCGGCCCGCTGCCGGTGTACCGGATGCCCCAGGCCGAATGGGGCGCGGTGGACCTGGCGCTGCGCGATGCCGCGCTGGCCGCCGGCCACCCCTGGAAGGCCGACCTGAACGCGCCGGAAGGCGAGGGCATTTCCTGCAACGCCATGAACATCCGCGACGGCCTGCGGGTGACGACGAATGACGGCTATCTGGAACCGGCGCGCGGCCGGGCCAACCTGGACATCCGCGGCGGCGCGCTGGTGGACCGGGTGCTGTTCGACGGTGCGCGGGCCTGCGGCGTGCGGGTACGCTTCGGCGAGGTGTGGGAGGAGATCGCGGCGCGCGAGGTGGTGCTCTCAGCCGGCGCCATCCATAGCCCCTGCATCCTGCTGCGCTCCGGCATCGGCCCGGCGGCGGCGCTGCGCCGCTTGGGCATTGCGGTGCGGCACGACCTGCCGGCGGTGGGGCAGCACTTCATGGACCATCCCGTGCTGCGCGCCACGCTGCCGCTGCGGCCGGAATACGCGGCGCAGGGGCGGGATGCGCGGCATACCAACCTCTGCGTCACCTACAGCAGTGGCCTCGGCGGTGGCGGCGAGCGCGACATGATCATGGTGGCGTACAATCATCGTGGCCTGGGCGCCGAGGGGCTGCCGACCGGCACCGGCGCGCTGGGCGTGGCGCTGTACGACGCCTTCTCCCGCGGCGAGGTCCGGCTGGTCAGCGCCGACCCCGAGGTACAGCCCGAGGTGGACGAGAACATGCTGGCCGACCCGCGCGACCTGCTGCGCATGCGCGATGGCGTGCGCCGCATGGCCCGGCTGGCGGCGCTGCCGCCGCTGGCGCGGATCAGCACCGCGGCGACGCTGGGGGAAAGCGGCGTGCCGATGGCCGTGGCGGCAACGCTGCCGGATGCCGAACTGGACGCGCTGATGCTGGCCGAGGCCGGCGACGGCCAGCATGCCGCCGGCAGTTGCCGCATGACCGCCTATGAGGACCCGCGCGGCGTGGTGGACCCGGACCTGCGGGTGCGCGGCGTGACGGGTCTGCGGGTGGCGGATGCCTCGGTGATGCCGGCGGATTGCCGCGCCAACCTGCACCTGACCTGCGTGATGATCGGCGAGATGCTGGCGCGGCGGATGCGGGCGGGCGCCTGAGCGGCTGATTCATGCCGCCGGGGCCTTCGCCCCTCCGGCGACCAGACGCCAGCGCTTCGTTTTGTCGCTTGATTCACGTCTCCGGCGATTCCGCCAGCGACGATCACACGCTACGCTGCGGCCCAGGCGGCTTCCAGCGCGGCGGCCAGGTTGGCGCCGAAGCGCGGGGCGTCGCAGAGCGGCGAGGCGCTGACCCGCTGCCGCAACCCCGCGCGCAGCGCGGCCAGCGCCGGCAGGTCGGCGGCGGCCTGGTGGGCGCGGGCCAGGTAGCCCTCGGCGTCGGTCGCCACCCAGTCGGGCAGGCCGACATTGCTCAGGTGGCTCAGTGCGTGGCGGCTGGCGAAGCTGTCGCCCGTCAGCGTCACCACGGGCACGCCCATGTACAGCGCCTCGCACACCGTCAGCCCGCCGGTATAGGGGAAGGGGTCCAGCGCGACATCGATGGCAGTGTAGCCGGCCAGCATCTCGGTATGCGGGCAGCCGCCGTGCAGCTCCATGCGGTCCAGCGGCAGGCCGGCGGCGGCGAAGCGGTCCCGCGTCAGGGCGCGCGTGCCAGGGTCGCTCAGCGCATGGGTGCGGATGACCAGGCGGGCGCTGGGCATCTCCCGCAGCAGTCGCGCCCATAGCCGCAGCACCGCCGGTGTCAGCTTGGCCAGGTTGTTGAAGCAGCCGAAGGTGACATGGCCATTGCGCAGCGCCGGCAGCGCGGAGACCGGTGGCGCATAGCTGGGCGGCAGGTAGCAGATGTAGCCATCCGGCAGGCGCAGCAGGCGTTCGGAGTAGAGGGGCTCGAACCCCGCCGGCGTCTCCCAGCGGTCGGTCAGCATGAAGTCCACGCCCGGCAGGCCGGTGGTGCTGAACTGGGAGCCGACCCATTTCAGCTGCAACGCCGCCGGGCGATGCGTCAGCACGAAGGGCCGGCCGGTGTCGCCATAGCCGCCCATGTCGATCAGGATGTCGATCTCGTCGGCGCGGATCTGCTGCGCCAGCGCGGCGTCGTCGGGGTCGGTCACCTCACGCCAGCGGGCGGCGCGGGCGCGGAAGCGGGCGTTCAGCGCGTCGCGGCGCGGCTTCAGGCTGTAGGCGGTGACCTCGAAGCGGTCTTCCGGCAGCGCTTCCAGCCCGGCCAGGGTCAGCCACCCCACGGGGTGGATGCCGAAGCCACCGGAGAGCAGGCCCAGCTTCAGGCGCGGCTTCGGCGCGCGCGCCACGGCAGGCAGCGGCGGCGTGGCCGGCAGCGCGGCGGCGATCTCGGCGGCGGCGGCGGCCAGCTTCGCCGCGGTGCCCTGCGTCTCATGGTAGGGCAGCACGGCGATGCGGTTGACCAGCGCCGGGATGTTGCCGGGCGCATGGGCAACCGAGGCCTCGGCCGCTGCCAGCGCTTCCTGCTGGCGGCCCTGGGCGTTCAGCACCAGCGCCAGGTTCAGGTTCAGCGTCGGGTGCGGGCCGAATTCGGCGATGCCTTCCTGCAGCAGCGCCACCATCTCGGCGTAGCGATGCCGCCGCCACATCAGCGTGGAAGCCAGGTTGCGGTAGTCCAGGTTGGCCGGGCGGGCGGCCAGCGCCGGCAGCAGCGCCGGCAGCGCTTCCTCCGGCCGGTCCTGCTGCGCCAGCAGGCGGCCGAATTCGCCGAGGATGTCGGGGTTTTCCGGCTCCAGCGCATCGGCCAGCTGGAAGGCGGCGATGGCCGGCGCCAGCTGGTCCAGCTCCACATGCGCATAGCCCTGCGCCAGCGCCCAGGCGGGTGAGAGCGGCGCGGCGGCGGCGTGTGCGGCCAAGCGGGCCAACGCTTCCGGCGGCGACAGGTCTCGCAGCAGCGCCCGTGCCAGCAACTGCGCCGCGGCGACATGGGCGGGCCGGCGATGCAGCACGGCTTCGGCCAGGAGCACGGCGCCGGCCGCGCTGTTGCCGGCAAGCGCCAGGCGGGCGGCGACAGCATCCAGCTCCGGTTCGTCCGGTTCCACCAGGCGGGCGCGGGCGACCAGGGCGGATGCCTGAGCCAGCTGGCCGGCCTGCTCGGCCAGGGCGGCCAGCCCGGCCAGGGCGGGAACATGCTGCGGATGCCGGCGCAGCACCGTCTCGTAGCAGGCGCGGGCCGCCGCCGCATCGCCCCGCGTGGCCGCGATGACGCCCAGCCGAATGCCGGGTTCCGGCAGCTCCGGCAGGGCCAGCAGGGCGGCGCGCAGATGCGGTTCGGCGGCGTTGAACCGCGCCAGCGCGGTCAGCGCCATGCCCAGGTTCAGCGCGGCGTAGGCGCCGCCCTCGCCGGAGGCCAGCGCCTGTTCCAGCAGCGGCACCGCGGCGGCGGGATCGTCGCGGGACAGTGCTTCGATACCCGCTGCGAAGGCCGATTGCAGCGCGGCGGACATGCTAGCAGACCTGCCGGCGGGCGATGACGAAGAGGCCCTCGACCGGCTCGCCGCCATTCTGCCGCAGGGTTTCCGGCGCGATGCTGAGCGCGGTGAGGCCCGACTGCTGCAGCGCCGAGGTGACATAGGCCAGGCTATGCCGGTAGCGGCCGCTTTCGCCGAGTTGCCAGCCGCCTGGTTCGGCCGAAAGCTCGACGCTGAACATCATCAGCCCGGCATCCGCCAGCCGTGCGGCGGCGGCCAGCAGGGCGTCCTCCAGGTCGCCGAAGTAGCAGAACAGGTCGGCAGCGGCGACCAGGGCGTAGCGGGTCTGGATCGCGGCCAGCGCGGCGGAGAACTCGGCCTGGTGGAGCTCGGTGTAGATGCCCTTGGCGAGGGTCTGCGCGATCATGTTGCGCGACAGGTCGACGCCGCAAAGGCCGGCCCCGGTCAGGCCGAGCAGGGCGACGCCGACCAGCCCGGTGCCGCAGCCGAGGTCCAGCACCGGGCCGGGAATGGTCGCCTGCCCGGCCTCGGCCAGCCAGCGGTCCACCGCCAGGCGGATCAACCCGGGCACGCGGTAGCCCATGCCCAGCAATTCCGCCTCGAAGCGGCCGGCATAGCCGTCGAATACCGCGGAGACATAGGCGTCGGTGGCGCGCTCGGGCGTGCCGCCGGCCGAGGCATCGGCGAGATGGGCCAGGTAGGCGTCGTGCGGCGCCAGGCGGGACGCGGCGCGGAAATGCGCACCGGCTTCGTGCAGGCGCTGCTGCGCCACCAGCGCATGCGCCAGCACGCTGTGCAGGGAAACCTCGACCATGCCGCGGTCCAGCGCGGCGCGGGTCATGCGCTCCGCCTCGGCGGCGTCGTGCATCAGCAGCTTGTTCTGCGCCCGCAGCGCAATCGGCAGCGCCAACTGCGGGGCGCGGGCTTCCAGCGCGGCCAGCAATTCATCGGCGGCGGCGTGGCGGCCGGCCATGATGAAGGCCTGGGCCAGGCGCAGCTGCGCGTGCATGTCCTGCGGCAGCGCCTCGGCGACGCGCCAGGCGAGGAAGATCGCCTCATCCGCCTTGCCGAGCTTCATCAGCGCCTCGGCCATCAGGCCCTTGGCGTCGTTGCTGCCGGAATCCGCCATCACGGCGGCGGCGGCATCGTCCAGCGCCTCGATGTCGTGGCCCATCGCCAGCCGGGCGCGGCCCCGCAACTGCAACAGCGCGGCCGAGCCGGGCAGGCATGCCAGCGCCTCCCCGGCGGCGTCGGCGGCATCGCCGAAGCGGCCCATGGCCAGCAGCGCGATGGCGCGGGCTTCGCGCGCGGGGGCGGGGACGTGGTCCAGATGGTGCAGCCGTTCCAGCAACGGCAGGGCTTCCGCCGGGCGCCGGCCTTCCAGCAGCAGCCTGGCCTTCGCCATCAGCCGTTCGGAGATGACCTGCTCGGTGCCGGCGACCTGGCCTGACATGGCGCGCTCAGGACCACAGGCCGGAGGCGAATTGCTCGTTGATGCCGGCGACGAAGGCCAGGTCGGGCTCCTTCGCCTCGCATTCGCGCACCACGGTCAGCGCGACGCTGGCGATCTTGCCGCGCAATTCCGTCGGCAACGCATTGGTCGGGTCGATGACGGAAGCATGCACCGCGGTCCAGAGGCGACGATTGTCGGCCACGGCGCGGACGCGGTCCATCGGCGACCCTGATTCGGCCAGCTTGATCGACCGGGTGGCCTGGGCGAAGACCTCGGCTTCCAGCTGCTTGTTGGTGAGCCGACGACGATAGGCGGCAGCGCGTTGCGCGTTGAGGGTCTCGATTGACATGTCGGCCAACATCCTGTTGCGGCGGGCGGTGCGGAATTCTGCGGCCTTGCGGCAGGCTGGCTGCGGCCGTCATCCTGACGGCCGTGCCGAAGCGATGGCCTGTGCCGCCTGCGGTTGCCCACCAGCGGCGCCGGCCTTCAGCGGAACAGGCTCAGCAGCGACTGCGGTGCCTGGTTGGCGATGCTCAGCGCCTGGGTGCCCAACTGCTGGCGGATCTGCAGGGCCTGCAGGTTGGCGGATTCCTTCGCCATGTCGGCGTCCACCAGCGCGCCAAGGCCGGTGTTCTGCGCGTCCATGACGTTGTTGTTGTAGGTGATCTGCGCATCGACGTACTTCGAGTAGCTGCCGAACTGGTTCAGCTGGCTCAGCGTGGCGTCGATCGCCTTGGTGATGGCGCCGGTCGCGGTCAGCGCGGCGGCGGCGTCGCCGGCGGTGAAGGCATTGGCGCCGGAGACCACGTTGTAGACGTTGGTGACCGCCTTGTAGCCGTTGATGGTATAGACCGTGCCGCTGCCGTCCTGGACGATGTTGTTGGCCGTATTCGCCGGGTCGTTCAGGATGTTGATGCCGTTGTAGCTGGCGCTCTTGATGAAGGAGTTGATGTTGTTGGTCAGCTCCTTCGCCTGCGCCTGGTACTGGGTGCGCTGGCTGGTGGTCAGCGTGCCATCGGCCAGCTTCACCGTCAGCGCCTTCAGGTCGCTCAGCGTGCTGTCGACATTGCTGAGGGCGGTGTTGGTGACGGCGATCATGCCCTTGGCATTGCCGAGCTGGTCATTGGCCGAGGTGGTCGCGGCGATGTCGCCGCGGACGCGTTCGGCCACGGCATAGGCGGCGCCATCGTCCTTCGCGTCGGCGACGCGATAGCCGGTGGCGATGCGCTTCTGCGTGGCCGTCAGATCAGCGGTGGTGTTGGTCAGGGACTCCAGGGCGACCATGGAGCCGACATTGGTGTTCACTGAGAAGGGCATTGGTTTTTCCTTCGCTCGATGGACCCAGGTCATCCGGGTCCACCAGCACGATCCCGCCTTTCGGTGAATTCGGGGTTAAACCGGCCGGAGATTTTCGCCCCCGCTCCGGCCCGCGGTGGGCCGCCGGCGCATATTGCCCTAGCCTTGCGATGCCGCCGGACCGAGAGGCCGGCCGCGCCGCAGGAGGGCCGCATGCCGATGACACCGATGATCGCCAGCCATCGAGGCGGGTCCTACCTGTGGCCCGAGAACAGCCTGCTGGCCTGCCGCCAGACCCTGGCCCTGGGAGTGGAGCAGCTGGAGATCGACGTGCATGCCGCGGCCGATGGCGAGCCGGTGGTGATGCATGACGCGACCCTGGACCGCATGACCGACACGGCCGGCCCGGTGCGGGCGCTGAGCGCCGCGGCGCTGGGCGCGGTGCGGGTGCGCGGCACGGGCGGCGAGCCGGTGCCGCTGCTGGCCGATGTCGCCGCGTTGCTGGCCGGCTCGGCGCAGGGGCTACGGCTGGAGGTGAAGGCCGATGCCGAGGGCCGCCCCTATCCCGGCCTGGTGGCGCGCAGCGCCGCGGTGCTGGATGCCCTGGGGCTGCGGGGCCGCACGCTGCTGATGGCCTTCCAGCCCAGCGACGTGACAGCCGCGGCCGGGCTGGGCGGTTTCGCCGGCCTGGTGCTGCTGCTGGAAGGCCGGCCCTGGCGCGGCATGGGCCTGCCCGCCGCCGTGGCGCTGGCGCGGAGTTGCGGCGCGACCGAGATCGGCCTGCCGTTGGCCGAGCTGGACCAGGCCGCCGTGGCAGGATTGCGCCAGGCCGGGCTGGCGGTCAGCGCCTGGGGCGCCAACCGGGCCGCGGATATCGCCCGTGCCCTGGAATTGGACCTGGACGCGATGACCAGCGACGACCCGGTGCGGGCGCTGCGGATGCGCGGGGAATGGTTGCTCCGGCGCTGAGGAGGGGGGTATGTTGCCGCAACGGGGGAACGCTGGGCATGAATTTGCGTGAGGCTGCGCCTATTCTGCAGGCGGACAATATCAGCTTGCGTTTCGGCGGTGTCCGCGCGCTGACCGAGGTGTCGCTTTCGGTCAGTCCCGGTGAAATCTTTTCGATCATCGGGCCCAACGGCGCCGGCAAGACCAGCTTCGTCAATTGCGTCTCCGGCCGCTACAGCCCGACCTCCGGGCGCATCCTGTTCGAGGGGCAGGACATCACGCGGATGCGCACCAACCGGCGCGCCGCCGCCGGCATTGGCCGCACCTTCCAGAACCTGGCGCTGTTCGGCCACATGACGGTGCTGGAGAACATCATGGTCGGCCGGCACCACCTGCTGAAGCGGAACTTCCTGGCCGGTATGGCCTGGTGGGGCGCGGGGGCCGAGGCGGAGGAGCTGCGCCACCGCGAGGAGGTCGAGAAGATCATCGACTTCCTGGAAATCCAGCACGTCCGCAAGGCCATTGCGGGCCAACTGCCCTACGGCCTGCGCAAGCGGGTGGAACTGGCGCGCGCCATGGCGCTGCAACCGCGGCTGATTTTGCTGGACGAGCCGATGGCCGGCATGAACCTGGAGGAGAAGGAGGACATGGCCCGCTACATCCTCGACCTCAACGAGGAATGGGGCATGACCGTGCTGATGATCGAGCACGACATGGGCGTGGTGATGGATATCAGCCACCGCGTTGCCGTGCTGGATTTCGGCCGCTGCATCGCCACCGGCACGCCGGAGGTGGTGATGGCCAATGAACACGTGAAGCGCGCCTATCTGGGCGAGGTGGACGAAGCCGTGGCGGAGCCGGCGGCGTGAGCGGCCTGGACACGTTGCCCCGGCTGTTGCGCCACAACGCCGCCGGCCATGCGGACGAGATTGCGCTGCGCGAGAAGGAGCTGGGCATCTGGCGCAGCATCACCTGGGGCGCCTACCAGGCCCGCACCCGCGCGATCGCGCTCGGCCTGCGCGCGCTGGGCGTGGCCGCGGGCGAGGTGGTCGGGCTGATCGGCGACAACCGGCCGGACTGGGTGATGGGCGAGATCGCCGCGCATGCGCTGGGCGCCCGGTCGCTGGGGCTGTACCGCGACGCGCTGGATGAGGAGGTTGCCTATCTGCTGGACTTCGCGGGGGCCAGCGTGGTCATCGCCGAGGATGAGGAGCAGGTCGACAAGCTGCTGAACGTGGGCGACCAACTGCCGGGCCTGCGCCACATCGTCTATTGCGACCCCCGCGGCATGCGCAAGCACGAGGACCCGCGCCTGGTGCCGCTGGCCGAGGTGCTGCGCCTGGGCGAGGCGGCGCATGTGGCGGCGCCGGGCACCTGGGACATGCTGGTGGACGCGACCCGGGCCGAGGATGTCGCGGTGCTCTGCACCACCTCCGGCACCACGGCGCGGCCGAAGCTGGCCATGCTGACCGGCGGCGCCATCGTGAACCATTGCCGCGCCTATCTTGAGGCCGACCCGCGCGGGCCGACGGATGAATACGTCTCCGTCCTGCCGCTGCCCTGGATCATGGAGCAGATCTACGTGCTCGGCTGGGGGTTGCTGTCGCGCATGCGCGTCAACTTCGTCGAGGAACCCGAGACGATGATGGCCGACATGCGCGAGATCGGCCCGAGCTTCGTGCTGTTCGCGCCCCGGCTGTGGGAGAGCATTGCGGCGGAGGTGCGGGCGCGGGTGCTGGAAGCCTCGGCGCTGAAGCGCTGGATGTTCGGCCTGGGCATGAAGCTGGGGCTGGCGGCGCTGGCGAAGGGTAGGCGCTCCGTGCTGGCGGAGGTGCTGCTGTTCCGCGCGCTGCGCGACCGGCTCGGCTTCACCAGGCTGCGCAGCGCGGCCACCGGCGGCGCGGCGCTGGGG
Organism: uncultured Rhodospirillales bacterium; assembly: GCA_903835235.1. Classification (GTDB taxonomy): domain Bacteria; phylum Pseudomonadota; class Alphaproteobacteria; order Acetobacterales; family Acetobacteraceae; genus CAIMOR01. The sequence continues at coordinate 19,854 of CAILMF010000018.1, read as the reverse complement.
CCGGATACCTTCCGCTTCTTCCTGGCCATGGGCGTGCCGCTGCGGCAACTATACGGCCAGACCGAAACGCTGGGCGCCTTCACCGTGCATCGGCCCGAGGATGTGGATTTCGACACGGTCGGCGTGGCCTTCAACGACCAGGTGCAGATCAGCATCGACCAGCCGGACCACAACGGCGTCGGCGAGATTTTGACCAAGCACCCGCACATGTTCAGCGGCTATTTCGGCATGGGCGAGAATGCCGACCTGCGCGACGGCTGGCTGCACAGCGGCGATGCCGGCTACTTCAACCAGGCCGGCCACCTGGTGGTGATCGACCGCATCAAGGACATCGCGGTCACCAGTCGCGGCGACCGCTTCAGCCCGCAATACATCGAGAACAAGCTGAAGTTCAGCCCCTACGTCGCCGAAGCCGTGGTGCTGGGCGACGGCAAGCCGGGGCTGACCGCGCTGCTCTGCATCCGCTTCCCCATCGTGTCCAAATGGGCGGAGCGCAGCCGCATCGCCTTCACCACCTATACCGACCTCTCCGGCCGGCCGGAGGTGCTGCGGCTGATGGCCGCGGAGGTGCAGCGGGTGAACGAGACCCTGCCGCCGGCCCAGCGCATCCAGAAGTTCGTGCTGCTGTACAAGGAGCTGGACGCGGATGACGAGGAGCTGACCCGCACGCGAAAGGTGCGGCGCGGCGTGATCAACCAGAAATACGGCGAGATCATCGAGGCGATGTATCGTGGCGACGCCGCCATTCCGGTGGACACCACCATCGCCTTCCAGGATGGCACGCGCCAGCGGGTGCGGACGACGTTGCAGGTTGTGGAGGCCTGAGGGATGGACTGGAACCTGCTGCTGCCATTGCTGCTGAACGGCTTCATCGTCGGCGCGCTGTACGGCGTGGTCGCGATGAGCTTCGTGCTGATCTACAAGGCCAGCCAGGTGGTGAACTTCGCCCAGGGCGAGTTCCTGTTGGTGGGCGCCTGGGTGTGCTGGTACTTCCTGACCGAATGGCAATTGCCGTTCTGGGCCGGCTTCCTGTTCACCATGGTGTTCATGACGCTGTTCGGCATCATCCTGCAGGTGGTGGTGCTGCGGCCGCTGATCGGCGAGCCGGTGATCAGCGTGATCATGGCCACCATCGGCCTCGGCATCTTCTTCCAGGCGTTGATGAAGTGGATTTTTGGGGTATTTGCCCGGCCCTTCCCGCCCATTTTCGCGGCCGAGCGGGTGGATTTGCTGGGGTTGCAGGTGCAGCCGGTCTACCTGCTGTCGCTGGCCATCTCGGTCGTCATCATGGGCGCCTTCGCCTGGTTCTTCACCGCCAGCAAGCACGGCCTGGCCATGCGGGCGACGGCCTTCGACCAGCAGGTGGCGCAGTCGCTCGGCATTTCCGTGCCCAAGGTCTTCGCGATGTCCTGGGCCATCTCGGCGCTGGTCTCCTCGGTGGCCGGGGTGGTGGTGGGCGTGGTGAATGGCGTCTCCTCGGCGCTGTCCTTCTATGGCATCAAGGTCTTCCCCGCGGTGATCCTGGGCGGGTTGGACAGCGTGGTGGGCGCGGTGCTCGGCGGCATCATCGTCGGCGTGCTGGAGAACCTGGCGCAGTATGTCGACGCCGAATGGCTGCATATCGGCAACCTCTACGCCATCGCGCCCTTCTACGCGCTGATCCTGATCCTGCTGATCAAGCCCTACGGCTTGTTCGGCACCAAGAACATCGAGCGGGTGTAGCGCGATGACGGCGATGACCCCCGCGGGCGATTTCCGCACCAGCTACCGCGCGGACATGTCGCTGTTCGCCACGCGCAACACCCGGCTGGCGGTGATTGCCGGTGTGGCGCTGCTGGCCCTGCTGCCGCTGCCTTCGGTGGCCAGGCAATACCTGGAGAATGGCGGCAGCCTGGCGCAGAGCTATGACGACTTCCTGGCGCTGTTCGATATCGGCCGCTACGGGCTGGGGCTGCTGATCCAGATCGGTTTTCTGGGGGTCGCCGCCCTGGGGCTGAACATCCTGGTCGGTTTCACCGGGCAGATCAGCATTGGCCATGCGGCCTTCTTTGGCGTCGGCGCCTTCTCCTCGGCCTGGCTGCATGAGCACGGCATTCCCGTGCTGCTCTGCATTCCCTTGGCGGGGCTGATGACGACGGTGGTCGGCATCGTCTTCGGCCTGCCGGCGGCGCGGCTGAAGGGGCTGTACCTGGCCATCGCCACCCTGGCGGCGCAGTTCATCATCGAGGATTTCTTCGCCCGCGCGCAGTGGTTCACCGGTGGTGTCGCCGGCCGCGGCACCGAGCCGCCGGCGCTGCTGGGCTTCAGCTTCGACCGCGAGGAGACCTATTTCTACGTGGTGCTGGTGGCCGTGGTGCTGATGTTCGTGGCCGCCGCCAACCTGATGCGCACGCGTGACGGCCGCGCGCTGATCGCGGTGCGCGACCACTACCTGAGCGCGGAGATGATGGGCATCAACCTGGCCTATTACCGCACGCTCAGCTTCGGCATCGCCAGCTTCTACGCCGGCATCGGTGGCGCGTTGTATGCGCACTACCTGCAATTCGTCAGCGTCGAGGCGTTCAATATCGGCTTCTCCATCCAGTTCCTCGGCATGGTCATCATCGGCGGCCTGGGCAGCATTTCCGGCAGCCTGATGGGCGCGGCCTTCATGGTGCTGCTGCCGGAGGTGGTGCAGCTGGGCGCCGATGCCATCGCCGGCGGCCCGGTGGACCAGGCGCTGAAGCTCGGCGCCAATATCAGCTTCCTGCGCGACATGGTCGTCGGCGCCGTCATCATCCTGTTCCTGGTGTTCGAGCCCGACGGGCTGGCGCACCGGTGGCGGCTGATCAAGGCGTATTGGAAGCTGTACCCCTACTCCCACTGAACAAGAAACCAAGGAGGCAACAATGACCATGAAACGCATGATGCTGGGCCTGGCGCTGGCCGCTGGACTGACCTTGCCGGCGGTGGCGCAGCAGCGGATCAACCTGGGCCACCTGATGGACAATTCGGGCGCCACGTCCGATGTCGGCCTGCCCTATGGCCAGGGCGTCAACGATACGCTGGCCTGGGTGAACCAGACCCGGCGCGGCGTGGCCGGGCGGCCGGTGAACGTGCTGGCCTTCGACTACGGCTACCAGGCGCCGCGCGCCGTCAGCCAGTACCAGGCCTGGAGCCGCGAGCGCGTGGTCGCCATCATGGGCTGGGGCACCGCGGATACCGAGGCGCTGACCCGCTTCGTCACCCGCGACCGCACGCCCTATGTGTCGGGCTCCTACTCCGCCGCGCTGACCGATGCTGCCGCCGCCAGTGGCCGCCAGGGCGCCGAGGCGACGCCGTTCAACTTCTTCTACGGCCCGTCCTATTCGGATGCGCTGCGCGCCATGCTGATCTGGGCCAAGCGGGACTGGGATGCCAGCGGCCGGACCGGCAAGCCCAAGTATGTCCACATGGGCGGCAACCACCCCTACCCGAACAGCCCCAAGGCGGCCGGTGAGGCGCTGGCGGCAGAACTCGGCTTCGACGTGCTGCCCGCCATCGTCTTCGCGCTTACGCCGGGCGACTACACCGCGCAATGCCTGACGCTGAAGAGCCAGGGCGCCAACTACGCGTACCTGGGCAACACCGCGGGTTCCAACATCTCGGTGCTGCGCGCCTGCCAGACGGCGGGGGTGCAGGTGCAGTTCCTCGGCAATGTCTGGGGCATGGACGAGAACGCGATGAAGACCGCCGGCGCCGCGGCGAATGGCGTGGTCTTCCCGGTGCGTACAGCCGTGGTCTGGGGCCAGGAAGCGCCGGGCATGGCGAATGTGCAGGCGATCAGCCGCATGTCGGATACCGCGGGCACGGCGTATCGCCCGGTGCACTACGTGGCCGGCGTCTGCTCCGCGCTGCTGATGGTGGAAGCCATGGAGCACGCGGCGCAGAACAACGGTGCGGTGAATGGCGAGCGCATCCGCGAGGGCTTCTACGCCCGGCGCAACTGGGTGCCGCGCGGCATGGAGGGCGTGTGCAACCCCTCCAACTACGCGCCGGATGACCATCGCGGCACGCTGCGCGTCGGCCTGTACCGCGCACGCGTGACCGGCGACACCAGCCAGGGCAGTGTGGCCGAGCTGATGCGCGCCGGCACGATGAAGGTGGAGCCGGTGGCGACCATCGAGCTGGACCGCAAGCGCGAGTGGCTGGGCTGGTAGGGCGATGAGCGCAGCACCAGCGATGACGCCGGCCTTGCTTGAGGTCAACAACATCGAGGTCGTCTACAACGACGTCATCCTGGTGCTGCGCGGGCTTTCGCTGCGGGTGCCGCAGGGCGAGATCGTCGCCCTGCTGGGTGCCAATGGCGCGGGCAAATCCACCACGCTGAAGGCGATCTCCGGCCTGCTGAAGGCCGAGGATGGCGAGGTGATCCGCGGCGATATCCTGTTCGGCGGCCAGCGGATCAATGGCGTGGAGCCGCATGACATCGTCCGCCGCGGCATCTTCCAGGTGATGGAGGGGCGGCGGATCATCGGCGACATGACCTGCCTGGAGAACCTCCGCCTCGGCGCCTTCACGCGCAGCGACAACGAGGTCGGCCGCGATATCGAGATGGTCTACTCGTATTTCCCACGGCTGAAGGAGCGCACCGGCCTGGCCGGCTACCTCTCGGGCGGGGAACAGCAGATGCTGGCGATTGGCCGCGCGCTGATGGCGCGACCGAAGCTGATCCTGATGGACGAGCCCTCGATGGGGCTGTCGCCGCTGCTGGTGAAGGAGGTGTTCGGCATCATCCGCCGCATCAACCAGGAACTGGGCGTGACGATCTTGCTGGTGGAGCAGAATGCGCGGATGGCGCTTTCCGTCGCCAGCTTCGGCTATGTGATGGAACAGGGAAAAGTGGTGCTGGATGGCACCGCGGCGGAACTGGCCGACAATGAGGACGTCAAGGAATTCTACCTCGGCGGCCACGGCGCCGACCGCAAGAGCTTCAAGGGCTTGAAGAGTTATCGGCGCAGGAAGCGGTGGCTATGAGCGAGCATTTCGACCGGCTGGAAACCCGCAGCGCGGATGAGCGCGCGGCCGACATTGCGCGCCGGCTGGCCACCCAGGTGGCGCATGCGCAGCGGTCCGCGCCCTACTACGCCGAAGCCCTGGCTGGCGTTGATGCAGCCGCGGTGACGGACCTGGCGGCGCTGGCGCGGCTGCCGGTGACGCGCAAATCCGTGCTGATGGAGCGCCAGGCGGCGCAGCCGCCCTTCGGCGGGCTGGCAGCGACGGAGACGCGACGGCTCGCGCGCGTCTTCGCCTCGCCGGGCGCGATCTATGAACCCGAAGGCACCGGCCCGGATTACTGGCGCTTCGCCCGCGCGCTGTTTGCCACCGGGCTGCGGCCCGGCGAGTTGCTGCACAACTGCTTCGCCTATCACTTCACCCCCGCCGGCAGCATGCTGGAAAGCGGCGCCCGCGCGCTGGATTGCCCGGTGTTTCCCGCCGGCACCGGCAACACCGAATTGCAGGCCCGCGCGGCGGCGCAACTGCGACCGCGCTGCTATTCGGGCACGCCGGACTTCCTCAAAACCATCCTGGAGAAGGGCGACGAACTCGGGCTCGACCTGTCCTCGCTGCAACTGGGCCATGTGACCGGCGGCGCCTATCTGCCTTCGCTGCGGCAATGGTACGCGGCGCGCGGCCTGACCGTGCTGCAAAGCTACGGCACCGCCGATCTCGGCCTGGTGGCGTATGAAAGCGCGGCGCGCGAAGGGCTGATTTTGGATGAAGGCGTCGTGCTGGAAATCGTGCGGCCGGGCACCGGGGAGCCGGTGCCGATTGGCGAGGTCGGCGAGGTACTGGTGACCACGCTCTCCCCCGACTACCCGCTGCTGCGCTTCGCCACCGGCGACCTTTCCGCCGTGCTGCCGGGCGCTTCCCCCTGCGGGCGCACCAACACGCGGATGCGCGGCTGGATGGGCCGCGCCGACCAATCCGCCAAGGTGCGCGGGCTGTTCGTGCGGCCGGAACAGGTGGCGCAGGTGCTGGCCTCCGCCGGTGTCAGCGGCCGTGCCCGGCTGGTGGTTGCGCTGGAAGGCGAGCGCGATGCGATGCTGCTGCGCGTGGAGGCGCCTGCCGATGCCGCGCGGCTGACGGAAGCGCTGGCCAGCGTCACCAAGCTGCGCGGCGCGGTGGAGGTGGTGCCGCCGGGCACGCTGCCGAATGATGGCAAGGTGATCGACGACACCCGCCCGGTGCCTGGCTGATGCTGCCCGCCGGCGCCAGCCACGCCGAGATTTCAGCCGCATTCCGCTGGCGCATTCCCGCGCGCTTCAACATGGGCGTGGATGCCTGCGACAAATGGGCCGATGGCTCTGGCCGCCTGGCGCTGCTGCATATGGCGGAAGGCCGCACCACGCGCATCAGCTTCGACGCGCTGAAGGCCGCCAGCAACCGCCTGGCCAATGTGCTGCGCGGCCATGGCGTGCAGGCCGGCGAGCGCGTGGCGATATTGCTGCCGCAGGTGCCGGAAGCGGCCATCGCGCATATCGCGGCCTACAAGCTGGGCTGCATCGCGGTGCCGCTGTTCCAGTTGTTCGGCGAGGAAGCGCTGGAATACCGGCTGGCGGATTGCGGCGCGGCGGTGCTGGTGACGGACCAGCTCGGCCTCGGCAAGATCGCCGCGCTGCGCTCGCGCCTGCCGGCGCTGCGCCTGGTGCTGAGCGCGGATGGCGGCGCTTCATCCCACGCCGCAAGCGGTAGCCGATTAGGCGCCGCGAGCGGCGATGCGCTGGACCTTCACGCCGAGATGGCCCGCGCCCGCGACGCGTTCGCGCCGGTGGACACCGCCGCCGATGATCCCGCGCTGATCATCTACACCTCCGGCACCACCGGCAGCCCCAAGGGCGCGCTGCACGCGCATCGGGTTCTGCTGGGTCACCTGCCCGGGGTGGAGTTGCCGCACAACCTGTTCCCGCAGCCGGGCGACCTTATGTGGACGCCGGCGGATTGGGCCTGGATTGGCGGGTTGCTGGACGTGCTGCTGCCCAGCCTGCACCACGGCATGCCGGTGCTGGCGCATCGCATGCAGAAGTTCGAGCCGGAATTCGCGCTGCGGCTGATGGCCGAACACGGCGTGCGCAACAGCTTTCTGCCGCCGACCGCGCTGAAGATGCTGCGCGCGGTGCCGGACCCGCAGCGCTTTGGCGCCCGTCTGCGCAGCATCGGCAGCGGCGGCGAGACGCTGGGCGCGGAACTGCTGGACTGGGGCCGCGCCAGCTTTGGCGTGGAGATCAACGAGTTCTACGGCCAGACCGAATGCAACCTGGTGCTCTCCGGGTGCAGCGCGCTGGAGCCGCTGCGCCCGGGCTGGATGGGCCGCGCGGTGCCGGGGCACCAGGTGGCCGTGCTCAACCCGGATGGCAGCGCATGCGCGCCGGGCGAACAGGGCGGCATCGCGGTGAAGCGGCCCGACCCCGTGATGTTCCTGGGCTACTGGAACAAGCCGGCGGAGACCGCGCAAAAATTCATCGGCGACTGGCTGCTCACCGGCGACCAGGGCGTGATGAGCGAGGATGGCTGGTTCCGCTTCGTCGGCCGCGATGACGATGTGATCACCTCGGCCGGTTATCGTATCGGCCCCGGCGAGATCGAGGATTGCCTGCTGCGCCACCCCGGCGTGGCCATGGCCGCCGTCATCGGCCTGCCGGATGCGCTGCGGACCGAGGTTGTCACCGCCGTGGTGGTCCCGGCCGCGGGCGCCACGCCCGGCCCGGCGCTGGCGGCGGAAATCCAGGCGCTGGTGAAAACCAGGCTGGCGGCGCATGCCTATCCGCGGCAGGTGCATTTCGTCGAAGCCTTGCCGCTGACCACCACGGGCAAGGTGATGCGCGGCGTGCTGCGGCGCCAACTGACGGAGCGAGGACCATGAGCAATATCGGCTTCCCCACCCTGGACCACGACCTGGGCGCTGATATCGACATGCTGCGCGACACGGTGCGCGCCTTTACCGCGGAGAAGATCGCACCGATCGCCGCCAGCATCGACCGCGACGACGCCTTTCCGCATGCGCTGTGGCCGGAGATGGGCGGCATCGGCCTGCACGGCATCACGGTGGAGGAAGAATACGGCGGCAGCAACATGGGCTACCTGGCCCATTGCGTCGCCATGGAGGAAGTCAGCCGTGGCAGCGCCTCGGTCGGGTTGAGCTACGGCGCGCACAGCAACCTCTGCGTCAACCAGATCCGCCGCAACGGCACCACGGCGCAGAAGCAGCGCTACCTGCCGAAGCTGGTCAGTGGCGAGCACCTGGGTGCGCTGGCGATGAGCGAGCCGGGAGCCGGTAGCGACGTGGTCAGCATGCGGCTGCGCGCCGACAAGCGCGGCGACCGCTACGTGTTGAACGGCACCAAGATGTGGATCACCAACGCGCACTACGCCGATACGCTGGTGGTCTACGCCAAGACCGCGCCGGAGGCCGGGCCGCGCGGCATCACCGCCTTCCTGGTGGAAAAGAACTTCAAGGGTTTCCGCCCGGCGCAGAAGCTGGACAAGCTGGGCATGCGCGGCTCTCCCACCAGCGAGCTGGTGTTCGAGGAGTGCGAGGTGCCGGAGGAGAACATCCTCGGGCCGCTGAACGAGGGCGTGCGCGTATTGATGTCCGGCCTGGACTATGAACGCGCGGTGCTGGCGGCCGGCCCCATCGGCATCATGCAGGCGGCGCTGGACGTGGTGCTGCCCTATGTTCATGAACGCAAGCAATTCGGCCAGGCCATCGGCGAGTTCCAGCTGATCCAGGCCAAGGTGGCGGACATGTACACCCAGCTGAATGCCAGCCGCGCCTACGTGTATGCCGTGGCCCGCGCCTGCGACCGCGGGCTGACCACGCGCAAGGACGCCGCCGGCGCCATCCTGTTCGCCGCCGAAGCCGCGACCAAGGCGGCGCTGGACGCCATCCAGATCCTCGGCGGCATGGGCTACATCAATGAAAGCCCGACCGGTCGGCTGCTGCGCGACGCCAAGCTGTATGAGATCGGCGCCGGCACCAGCGAGATCCGCCGCATGCTGATCGGCCGCGAGCTGTTCCGCGAGACCGCCTGAGCCGCGGCGGCTGCGGTTGGCTGCGTCGCCACGCCGTACCGCAAGGTGCGCTGCCTGTGGCAGGGCTGGTCGGGCCGTGCGGTGGCTTCCAGGCGCAGTATGGCTGCGTCGATGACGGCTCCACCGACGCTATGCTGGCGGCGGCAGCGCCGCGCCGGGCTGCCGACAACCAGGCGCAGACCCTGCACGACATGAACCGGGGGCGCTGCGCCTTGTGGCGGCGCGGGCGGCCCTGGTGCTGGGCCATCCCGTGCGGTGGCCAGGCAGGCGCACTATCCTTCGCGGCAACACATTGAAACCACGGCATGAAATCCGCTCATGCCGATTCAGTGCGGGCGGATGCTGCTGTAGCGCTTGCTGCGACCGGCGGTTGATGGCTAGCGTCGGCCCGCGCGGGGTTGGCCCGCCGCGGAGGAAGGGTGGACCGTGCGGCTGCTGCTGCGTCTTTGGATCCTGGGCAGCCTGGGCTGGGTCGGCTACTGGGGCTTCGAGCACCGGGAGCGGCTGGGTTTCTACGCGCGGACCTGGCTGGACGCGAAATCCAACGAGATGGATCGGGTCTTCATCTTCTCGCTGCTGCTTGGCGACCTGCAAAAGCTGGTGATGCAGGCGCTGCTGCCGATGGCCCTGACTCTGCTGGCGATGATGCTGGGCGTCTGGCTGTTCGGCAGCCTGCGCCGGCGCGGGCCGAAGGACCAGGGCTCGCCCTGAAGCCTGGTCCGGTTTCATGGGGGCGCGGACCCGCCCCAAGGGGGTGCGCGAGCAGGGCACCCCACGCGGATCAGCCAGCTAATGAAAATCCCGGCTGGGCGGCAGGTTCAGTCGCACGCCGGGTTCGCTGCGCAGGACCGGCCGGTTGACCTCGTCCGCGCGGGCCAGGCTGCGGAGCAGCGGGTCGGCCTCGGTGGCGTGCAGGCTGGCCAGCAGGCCCGACGCATCGTGCAGCTTGCGCACCAGCAGGTGGATGATCGGAATCGCAGCCTGGTGCCGCTCCACCCGGCCTTCCGCGATCACCAGCCGGGCCGTCACCACCACGGCGCGGAATTCCTGGGCGACGCTGGGGTAGAGCACCAGGTTGGCGGTGCCCCATTCATCCTCCACGGTAAAGAACACCACGCCCTTGGCGCTGCCGGGGCGCTGGCGCACCAGCACCAGGCCGGGCAGGCGCAGCCATTTTCCTTGCGGCGCGCGGGCAAGGGTGCGCGTGTCGGTCGGCCCCAACCGCGGGCGCAGCAGCGCCAGCGGATGGTGGCGCAGGGTCAGGCCGGTGCTGGTGTAGTCCAGCACGGTCTGTTCGCCGGCGGTGGCGCGGGGCAGCGCCGCCCCGGGTTCCACCACCTCGGCTGCCAGCGGCGCCGGCGCCTCGAAGGCGGCGGCAGCCCATAGCGCGGCGCGGCGGTTGAGGCCGAAGCCGCGGCAGGCATCGGCTTCCGCCAACTGGCTCAGGCTGCCGCGGTCCAGCCCGGCGCGGCGGGCCAGGTCTTCCAGTGACGTGGCCGGGCGTGCCGCCATGATGCGGGCGCCGGCATCAGCGGAAAGCCCCTGCACCAGCCGCAGCCCCAGCCGCAGCGCGCCGTTCTCCAACGTGCTGTCCCAGTCGCTGTACCGGGCATCCGCCGGCAGCACCGTCACGCCGTGGTCGCGGGCGTCGCGGATGATCTGGGCCGGGGCGTAGAAACCCATGGGCTGGCTGTTCAGCAGCGCGCAGGCGAAGGCGCCGGGGTAGTGGCATTTCAGCCAGGCCGAGACATAGACCAGGTAGGCGAAGGCGATGGCGTGGCTCTCGGGGAAGCCATAGGTGCCGAAGCCCTCTATTTGTTTGAAGCAGCGCTCGGCGAATTCGGCGGTGTAGCCATTGGCCAGCATGCCTCCGACAAAATCCTGCTGGAAATTCCAGATGGTGCCGGTGTTGCGGAAGGTGGCCATGGCGCGGCGCAACTGGTCCGCGCGCTCCGGGCTGAAGCCGGCGCCGACGATGGCGATTTGCATGGCCTGTTCCTGGAACAGCGGCACGCCCAGCGTCTTTTCCAGCACGCGCTTCAGTTCCGGGGAGGGGTAGGTGACCTCCTCCTCGCCATTCTTGCGGCGCAGATAGGGGTGGACCATGTCGCCCTGGATCGGGCCGGGGCGGACGATGGCGACCTCCACGCAGAGGTCGCGGAAGCAGGTGGGTTGCAGCCGCGGCAGCATGTTCATCTGCGCCCGGCTTTCCACCTGGAAGACGCCCAGGCTGTCGGCTCGGCGCAGCATGGCATAGGTGGCGCGGTCGTCCTGCGGCACGCTGGCCAGCGCAAGCCCCTGATCCAGCAGGCCAAAGCAGCGGCGGATGCAGCTGAGCATCCCCAGGCCCAGCACATCCACCTTCAGGATCTTCAGCGCCTCGATATCGTCCTTGTCCCATTCAATGGTGTGGCGGTCCTGCATCGCCGCCTTGGTGACGATGGCCAGCTGCGTCAGCTTGCCGCGGGTGATCACGAAGCCGCCGACATGGGTGGCCAGGTGGCGCGGGAAGCCGACGAGGTCCTCGGTCAACTCGCAGGTCATCGCCAGGCGGGGGTCGTTGAGGTCCAGCCCCTGCTCGGCGGCCATCTCGGCCAGGCTGCGCTGCCCGGCGCTCCAGACCGATTTGGCCAGGCGGGCGGTGATGTCCTCACTCAGCCCCATCGCCTTGCCGACCTCGCGGATGGCGCTGCGTTCCCGGTAACGGATGACGGTGGCGGCGATGGCGGCGCGGTCCCGGCCATAGCGCTGGTAGATGTGCTGGATCACCTCCTCGCGGCGCTCATGCTCGAAATCCACGTCGATGTCGGGGGGCTCGTCCCGCGCCGCGCTGATGAAGCGGGCGAACAGCATGTCGTGCTTGTCCGGCGGCACCGCGGTGATGCCGAGGATGTAGCAGAGCGCCGAGTTGGCCGCCGAGCCGCGCCCCTGGCAGAGGATGCCGACGCTGGCGGCGAAGCGCACGATCTCATGCACCGTCAGGAAATAGGGCGCGTAGCCGAGCTGCTCCACCAGCGCGAGTTCATGGCCGACGGTGGCGCGGATCTTCTCGCTGATCCCCTCCGGCCAGCGCTGGCGCAGCGCTTCCTCCACCCGGCGTTCCAGGGTTTGCTGCGGGGTCAGGCCGGGGTCGAGGATTTCATCCGGGTATTCATAGGCCAGGTCGGTCATGGCGAAGCGGCAGGCGGCCACGACCTTCAGCGTGTTGGTCACGGCCTGCTCATGGCCGCGGAACAGGCGGAGCATCTCGGCGGCCGGCTTCAGATGCGCCTCGGCATTGGCCTGGGCGGCCAGGCCCAGCGTATCGACAGTGCGGCCGAGGCGGATGGCGCTGATCACATCGGCCAGGCGGCGGCGGGCCGGGTGGTGGTAGCGGCATTGCCCGGCGGCCAGCAGCGGGGCGCGGGCGGCGGCGGCGATGGCGGCCAGCTGGTCCAGCCGGTCCCGGTCGTTGCCGCGGAAGCGATGCTGCACGGCGCAGAACAGGGGCAGCGCCAGGCGGGGGCGCAAGGCGGCGGCGTCCTGCCGCAGGCGTTGGGCGAAGGCGTCGTCGAGGGCTTCCGGCGGCAGCCGGGCCAGGACCAGGCCTTCCGCATGGGCCACCAGGTCTTCCCGGGAAATGTGGCATTCCCCCTTCGGCGCGTGCATGCGGCCCTGGGAAAGCAATTCCGAGAGCCGGCCATAGGCGGTGCGGTCGGTCGGCCAGGCCAGGTAGTCGCTGCCATCCGGCAGGCAAACCCGGGCGCCGGGGACGAAGCGCAGCCCCGCCTGCTTGGCCGCGACATGGCCGCGCACCAGGCCGGCGAAGGAGTTGCGGTCGGCAATGCCCAGTGCCGCATGGCCCAGGGCATGGGCCTGGGCGGCCAGTTCCTGCGGGTGGGAAGCGCCCTCCAGGAAGCTGAAGTTGGATTGGGCGCCGAGTTCGGCGAAGTCACTCGAACCGGCCATGCAGCCACCAGCGGGCGGTTTCGCCCGGCACCACCGCGCCGCTGCGGCAAACCCAGAGCCGGGCGCCGCTGGTCAGCTCCACCCTATAATAGTCGCGGAAGGGCGGGTGCGGGCCGGGGCGCCACCATTCCGGCTCGATCCGCTCCGGCCCCTCGGCGCGCTGCACCCGCCATACCCGGCTGCCATGGCGCAGCTGGATGGGCGGTTCGTCCGGCAGCGGGGCCGTTACCTGCAAGGCCAGGGGGCGGCGCAGCAGGCGCAGCGGGCGGGGTGGGCCGGACCAGGCGGCGCCGGCAATGGGCGCGAAGGGGTCGCGCTTCAGCACCGCGCGTTCGGGGATGTGGCTTTCCCGCGGCTCCAGCCGCCAGACCGGCAGGCGCTGGGAAAGCCGGTCCAGCAGCGCGGCCAGGGCTTCCTGCCGGGCTTCGGCGGAGGGGCCGCCCTGGCTGGGCAGGCTGTTCTGCGGCGCGGCGTGGTCCTCGACGAAGCGGGCCTCCAGCGTCAGCCGCTCAAAGCCGAAGCCGGGTTCCAGCTTTTCCATGCGGGGCTGGAACAGCCGGGCGAAGTGGCGCGGGTCGCGTGCCGGCAGGCCGGTGCCGATGTGCAGCGCCTGCAGGGTGCCATCCACCCGGAAGCCCAGCAGCAGCAGGCGGCGGGCGCCCTTGCCGGCCTCGGCCAGCTGGCGGCAGAGCTGGCCCAGCAGCACCTCCAGCACCGCATCCAGCGCTTCCCGGGTGATCAGCGGTTCCAGGAATTCGCGGCTGGCGAGGAAGGCGGCGGGCGGGCGCAGCGGCTGGATCGGCGTGGGGTGCTGGCCGGTGGCGGCGTCCAGCGCCAGGGTCAGCGCGGCGCCGAAGCGGCGGGCCAGCGGGCCGCGCGGCTGGCGCAGTACATCCCCCACCTGGCGCAGCCCCAGCCGATGCAGCGCCGTCGCGGTGCCATGCGGCAAGCGCAGCGCCGAGAGCGGCAGGGGGGTGAGGGCTGCGGCTTCCTCACCGGGCGGGACGATGCAGCCGGGCGCGGCGCGGGCCAGGGCGGCGGCGGCGGCGGGCGCGCCGGCGATGGCGGCGCGTACCGTCAGGCCAAGGCGGGCCAGATGCTGCACCAGCTTGTTGAGCAGCGCCTGCTCCCCGCCATGCAGATGCGGCACGCCGGTGATGTCCAGCAGCAGCCCGTCCGGCGGGTTGGGCGCGGCCAGCGGCGTGACGGTATTGGCCCACAGCGCCAGGCGGCGCAGCCAGGCCAGGTCGGCCAGCGGCTCGGCCGGTTCCACGCTGAGGTCGGGCAGGATGGCCTGGGCATCCGCCAGGGTCTGGCCCGGGCTGATGCCGGCGGCGGCGGCCTTGGCATCCACCGCGACGATGCGGCGCTGCTGGCGCTCCGCCTCCCAGCTGGCCCAGGGGCCGGCGATGCGGCGGCGCTCGGCCGCCAGCCAGGGCAGGTGCAGCGCCAGGCTGCGGCGCGGGGCGGCGGGCGTGGCCGCGCGGTGAGCCGGCGCGGCGAGGCCGGCCAGGTTGGGTTGCGCAGCGGAGCGGCTGGCCGGGCCTGGCCAGGAGATGGCTGGGCGCGCTGGGAGGGGGCGGCCCTTTCTGATCGGGGCCGGTGCGGGCGAGGGGGCGTGGATGGCCGGGACAGGCCCGGCCATGACGGTGGGGAGGTGGTCGTGGGGGCCGGGGAGCAGGCCGGGCCAAGCCGGGGTTGGGCGGGAGCGGGCGGTCTCGACGAGAGTTGGTGCGGGCGAGGGGAGGTGGATGGCCGGGACAGGCCCGGCCATGACGGTGAAAGAGTGGCTGCCGGGGGTGGGGCGCGGGGTGCCGCGCGGTCCGGCCAAGGCTAAGGGGGGTCGTTGGCCGCCATCCGGCCCCGGCTGCTGCATGCCGAGGTAGCCCGCCATGACCAGGGCGAGGGAGGTGGCGCCGGGCTCCGGGGCGGCGGTGATCTGGCCCGCCGGCGTCGGGCCTGGTGAGGGCGGGAGTGAGACAGCGCCGGCCATGAAGGCCGTGGAAGCAAAGCCGCCGGTTTCGGACAAATCCCCCGGCTGGGGCGGCGGCGCGCCAGGCAGCGGGGGTGAGACAGCGCCGGCCATGAAGGCAGCAGAATCAAAGCCGTCGGTTTCGGACAAATCCCCCGGCTGGGGCGGCGGCGCGCCCGGCAGCGGGGTCGGGGCAGCGCCGGCCATGAAGGCAGCAGAATCAAAGCCGTTGGTTTCGGACAAATCCCCCGGCTGGGGCGGCCGCGCGTCCAGCAGGGAGGGCGGGCGGCAGCAGCGGCGCCTCATCGCGGCACCCGGCGGCGGGCGGGGCGGGACTCGGCTTCGGCCTCCTCGGCGCCTTCCACCCGCAACTCCCCCGCGGCCGGCTGCCAGGTGGCCTGCCATTCCCTCGGCTGGCCGCCGCGGCAGCGCAGCAGCTCCAACTGCCAGCGTGGGTCGCCCAGGGCGTGGCGGCCACCGCCGCTGCCGGCCAGCGCGCCCACCCGCCAGCGCGTCAGCGCCACGGAAGCCGCCTGGCCACTGCCGCGCGGGCGCAGCGTATCGGCCGGGCTGCCGGCCTCGGCCGCGGCATCCGGGCGCAGCAACAGGCCCAGCGCGCCGCCGGCCTCGGCGGCCAATTGCAGCCGGCGGGCCGCGGTCATGTCGATCTCGGCCTGCACCAGCAGGGCGCCGGCCACGCCGGGGCAGCGCAGCGCCTCCTCCATGGCCCAGAGCGCATCGGCCGGGCGGCGGGCCTGCACCAGCACCAGGTTGGCGGCGCCCAGGCCGAAGCGGGACAGGCCGGGCGGCCAGGCATCCGGCTCGGCGGCAATCCACAGCACGGTGCCCTCGGTGCGGGCCAGCGCCATGGCGCAGAAGCCGGCGGCGGCGCCGGGGTCGGCGGCCATCACCTCATGCACGCCGGCGCGGGCCAGGCCACCGCCGGGCAGGTGCCGGTCGATCGCCTCGCAAAGCGGGATCGGCGCCACCTCCCCGGCCGTGGCGCCGCCGCGTTCCAGCCGGCGGATGCGCGCCTGCAGCGCCGCCAGCACCGCGGGCCGGTCGAGCGGCGGCCGGTCGGGCAGGGTATCCTCCGGCGCGGGCGTCACCTGGTGGCCCTCCCGTTGCCGGGCAGGCTGCGGCCCCGGCCCGCGGGGCGGCGCCGGGGGCGCTGGGGGTCTGGCGGAAGGGTGGGGTGCAGGGGCATGGCGCGTTCTGCATATGTTCTGAAACGGGCCTGCGGAGTCAAGCGTCCAGAATCCCGGGATTCATGCCTCAGGCATGGTATATCCTAGGCATGGTGCTGCTGGCCCTTGAAACCAACCCTGCCAGGGCAAAGCATTCACACCGGATCGTGGAGTGAGCGCGTGAGTCTGGAAACGAACAAGACCGCCTTTGGCGTGGCCAACGGCCTGGCCGGCGCCATCGGCAATACGCCGCTGATCCGCCTGGCCCGCGCCAGCGAGGCCACCGGCTGCACCATCCTCGGCAAGGCGGAGTTCATGGCCCCCGGCGGCAGCGTGAAGGACCGCACCGCGCTGGGCATCATCGAGGATGCCGAGCGGCGCGGCCAACTGATCCCCGGCCAGCCCGGCATCATCGTGGAGGGGACGGCGGGGAATACCGGCATCGGCCTGACGCTGGTGGCCAATGCGCGGGGCTACCAGGCCATCATCGTGGTGCCGCGCACCCAAAGCCGGGAGAAGCTGGACTTCCTGCGCATGATCGGCGCCGACCTCAGGCTGATCGACCCGGCGCCGCTGAGCAGCCCGGGGCATTATGTCCATACCTCCCGCCGCATCGCCGAGGAGTTGGCGGCCCAGGGCAAGCGGGCGCTGTGGGCCAACCAGTTCGGCAACCTGGCCAATGGCGCGGCGCATGAGGCGACCACCGGGCCGGAAATCTGGGCCCAGACCGCCGGCCAGGTGGACGCTTTTACTTGTTCCTGCGGCACCGGCGGCACGCTGGTCGGCACCGCCCGGGCGTTGAAGGCGCGCAAGCCCGGCGTGCGCATCGTGCTGGCGGACCCGATGGGCAGCGTGCTGCATTCCTGGGTCAAGACCGGCGAACTGACGGCCGCGGGGAATTCCATTACCGAGGGGATCGGCCAGGGCAGCCAGGTGCCGGGCAACCTGGAGGTGGGGCGCGCATTGATCGACGACGCCGTGCAGGTGGCCGACCCCGAGGCGCTGGCGCAGATCTACGACCTGCTGGTGCATGAGGGGATTTCCATCGGCGGTTCGGCCGGCATCAACGTGGCCGGGGCCATCAAGGTCGCGCGGCAGATGGGACCCGGCCATACCGTGGTGACGATTCTCTGCGATGGCGGGGCGCGCTACCAGAGCAAGCTGTTCAACCCGGAATTCCTGCGGGAACGCGGGCTGCCGGTGCCGCCCTGGATGGCGTAGGAGGCGCGCATGGAATTGTTCGAGCTTGTCCGCACCATCCGCACCCGGGACCCGGCCCGGCCGACCTGGCTGGAGGCGGTGACCAGCTATGCCGGGCTGCACGCCGTGCTGATCCACCGGCTGGCGCATGCGCTGTACCGCATGGGGCTGAAGGCACTGGCGCGCATGGTTTCCCACACCGGCCGCTTCGTCACCGGCATTGAGATTCACCCCGGCGCCAGGCTGGGCCGGCGGCTGTTCATCGACCACGGCATGGGCGTGGTGATCGGCGAGACCGCCGAGGTGGGCGATGATGTTCTGATCTATCATGGGGTTACCCTGGGCGGGCTCTCTGGCCAGCCGGGCAAGCGGCACCCGACCATCGGGGATGGCGTGGCGATAGGTGCCGGGGCACAGGTGCTGGGGCCGATCCTGGTCGGCGCCGGCGCCCGGGTGGGGGCCAATGCCGTGGTGGTGGCGGAAGTGCCGGCCGGGGAGACCGTGGTGGGCATTCCCGCCCGGCCGCCGCAGGAGCATCGGGTGCTGCCGGCCAAGCCGGTGCAGGCGGAAAGCCCCGGCTATGGCCTGGGCTTCGGCCCCTGCGACCCCGTGGGGGAGGAACTGGCGATCCTGCGCGCCGAGGTGGCGGCGCTGCGGGCCGAAATGGCGGAGCTGCGCCGGCGACCGGCCAGGCTGGACGCGGCGGAATAGGTCACCCCGCAATTCGTGACTATTTTTTTACCTTGAGACGGCCCCCGTATGACGGCATGTCCCCCGGAGATTGTCCACTGACCGGAGGAAACCGCGAATGCGGCGCCGTCATCTGCTTGCCCTCAGCGCTGCCGGCCTGGCCGCGCCAGGTCTTCTTCGCGCCCAGGGCGCCTGGCCGGAACGGCCGATCAAGCTGATCGTGCCCTGGCCGCCCGGCGGGTCCACCGACACGGTGGCGCGGATTTTCCAGCCGAAGCTGTCGGAAATCCTGGGCAGGCAGGTTGTCATCGACAATCGCGGCGGTGCTTCGGGGGCCGTGGGTGCCCAGGAAGCCGCCCGCGCCCCGGCCGACGGCTATACCTGGATGCTGGCCTACGACAACGAGGCCACCAACCAGACCGTGATGCGCCTGCCCTACAAGGCGCTGGAAGCCTTCGTGCCGATTTCCCTGGTGGCGACCGGGCCGCTGGCCATGGTGGCGCACCACTCCACCCCCTACCGCAGCTTCCAGGACGTGGTGGCGGCGGCGAAGCGGGCACCGGACAGCATCGCCTATGCGTCTTCGGGCGTCGGCGGCCTGGCGCATGTCTCGACCACGCTGCTGCAGCAGGAAGGCGGGTTCCGCCTGGTGCACGTGCCCTATCGCGGCGGCGGGCCGGCGGTTTCGGACGCGGTGGCGGGCAATGTGCCGCTGTTCATGTCCAACGTCGTCATCATCAGCCAGCACATCAAGGCGGGCACGCTGCGGCCGCTGGGGGTGACCACGGCGGGCGAAAGCCGGCACGTGCCGGGGGTGAGGAGCTTTGCCCAGCAGGGCTTCCATGGGTTCGAGGCGCCGACCTGGTGGGCCTTCCTGGGCCGTACCGGCACGCCGCAGCCGATTCTGGCGCGGATGCAGGAGGCGCTGGCCCAGGCGCTGGCCGACCCGGTGGTGCGCGCGAAGATCGAGGAGCAGGGCGCCGATGTGGTGGCCAGCAGCCCGGCCGAATGCGGGCGGTTCCTGGCCAGCGAGATCGAGCGCTGGGGCAAGGTGATCCGCGAGAACAACATCACGGCGGAAAGCTGAGCTGGGAATTTGGCGGTTTTCCGCGGGGTTCCGCGGGGTCGGCGGGAAAAAATCTCCCGCATGATGATTTTCTGAAATCGGGGTGTTGACCCTCAGGGCCTCTGGGGGTACATCGTGGCCACCGCAGCGACGGCGGGGTTGACGAGGGACGGTTTAGCCGTCATAGTCTTTCCCCCGCCGAAAACGGCGGTGAAATCGCCAAGCGGCGGTGCAGCATCCGGACCCGAAAGGGAAGGGAGGCGGGCCGGCCGATTGGCGGTTGTGATTTTCGGCTTCGCCGAAGGTCGTGTTCTTTGACATTTGTATCTGGTCTCGATTGAGAAGATCGGGGTGTCTGCTTCGGCGGATGTTCTGGTTTGATGAGTTCGGGTGTTGGTGCTGATTGGGCCATGGCTGGCTTGGTTGGTGCTGTTGCTTGGGTGTTGTTCTGCTTGTGCTGGGTTTGTTCCTGGTGTGGGTGGGATGCGTGGGCGGCGCTGCGGCGGCTTTGGCTGTTGTGGGTGTTGTTCGCGGTTGCCTGGGTAGGACACCTTTGGGGAGTTAAGATGAGCTGCATGGGTTGTAGGTTTGGTGTTTTGGGTTTTCGGACCTGATGCATTGAGCTGAATGAACCTGAGAGTTTGATCCTGGCTCAGAGCGAACGCTGGCGGAATGCTTAACACATGCAAGTCGCGCGGTCAGCAATGGCAGCGGCGGACGGGTGAGTAACGCGTAGGAAT
>CAILMF010000017.1 GCA_903835235.1 uncultured Rhodospirillales bacterium | reverse complement strand
GGCATGCCGCCGTGCTGTTCCACCACACCACGGACGACACCTATGGGACCTGGAAGCTCAGCGGCAGCCAGGTGGTCGGCAGCACCAACCTGGGTGCCGGCCCCAGCGGCAGCAGCTTCGCCGGCGCCGGCGACTTCAACGGCGACGGCAAGGCCGACCTGCTGTGGAAGGCGATGGACCAGACGCTGTCCATCTCCTTCTCCAATGGCCAGCAGTTCACCACCACCAACGCGGTGGTGCCGCAGGCGGCGGGGTGGAATGTGAGGGCCGTGGCCGACTTCACCGGCGACGGCAAGACCGACATCCTGCTGACCACCAGCCAGGGCGCTGCCGAGATCTGGGAGATGGCCGGCAACATCGTGACCAAGGTGGACCTGCTGGACGCGGTGGACCCGAGCTGGTCCCTCGCCTCGGTCGGCGACCTCAACGGCGACGGCCGCGCCGACATCCTCTGGCACAACACCAGCGGGCAGCTCTGGGCCTGGAACATGGATGGCGGCAAGATCGCCAGCCAGGGCAGCGTGGGCTGGGTGACCGCCGACTGGCACGTGGTGGGGGCCTGATATCACCGGTCGGTGACCGGCGATATCAGGGGCTTTGTTGGCCCTCAAACGCCGGGCGGGCCGCCTCCGCGGCCCTTGGCTTGCGCCGAGCGATCGGCGGGCGCCATTCGGCGCCTCGGCGCAAGCGCCGGCATCGGTGGCCGGCGATATCAGGGGCTTTGTTGGCTCTCAAACGCCGGGCGGGCCGCCTCCGCGGCCCTTGGCTTGCGCCGGGTCGCGCCGGAGGCGCGCGGAACCCACGATCGGCGGGCGCCATTCGGCGCCTCGGCGCAAGCGCCGGCATCGGTGGCCTGGGCGGGGGTGAAATATCCCCGGCCCAGGCCTCCCCAAAGCTTTGACCTTTCGGCCGGCGGCGCTACATGGGGCAAGTCTGGG
Organism: uncultured Rhodospirillales bacterium; assembly: GCA_903835235.1. Lineage (GTDB taxonomy): Bacteria > Pseudomonadota > Alphaproteobacteria > Acetobacterales > Acetobacteraceae > CAIMOR01. Next base: position 19,507 of record CAILMF010000017.1, on the reverse strand, counting down.
CCTTGCTGCGCACTGTTGCGGTGCGCGGCAAGGCCCGGCACCTCAGTAGCAGCGACTGATAGGCGCCCCTCGGCCATTCCGCCGCGGGCGATCAGGCGCCAGGGAACACCGCCTTGAACCAGTCCGCGCCCAATTCATTCCGCCAGGGCCCCGACAACCGGGGCCGCTTTGGCCAATTCGGTGGCCGCTTCGTCGCCGAGACGCTGATGCCGCTGATCCTGGAGGTCGAGCAGGCCTACAACGCCGCCAAGGCCGACCCGGCCTTCATGGCGGAATGGCGCCTGCTGCTGAAGGACTATGTCGGCCGGCCCAGCCCGCTGTGGTACGCGGGCCGCCTGACCGAGCATTTCCGCGCCACCGCGCCGGAGGGCAAGGGCGCCAAGATCTACTTCAAGCGCGAAGAGCTGAACCATACCGGCGCGCACAAGATCAACGCCGTGATGGCGCAGATCCTGCTGGCCCGCCGCATGGGCCGCAAGCGCATCATCGCCGAGACCGGCGCCGGCCAGCATGGCGTGGCGACGGCCACCGCCTGCGCGCTGTTCGGCCTGCAATGCGTGGTGTTCATGGGCGCGACCGACGTGGAGCGCCAGCAGCCCAACGTGTTCCGCATGAAGCTGCTGGGCGCCGAGGTGATCCCGGTGACCTCCGGCGCGGCCACGCTGAAGGACGCGATGAACGAGGCGCTGCGCGACTGGGTCGCCAATGTGCACGACACCTACTACTGCATCGGCACCGTCGCCGGCCCGCACCCCTACCCGACCATGGTGCGCGACTTCCAATGCGTGATCGGCGAGGAAGCCAAGGAGCAGATGCAGCAGGCCGAGGGCCGGCTGCCGGACGTGCTGGTGGCCGCCGTCGGCGGTGGCTCCTCCGCCATGGGGCTGTTCCACCCCTTCCTCGATGACCCCAGCGTGGCGATGGTGGGCGTGGAAGCCGCGGGGCGCGGCATGGACACGGAAGAACACGCGGCGTCGCTGAACCGCGGCCGCCCCGGCGTGCTGCACGGCAACCGCACCTACCTGTTGCAGGATGGCGACGGCCAGATCATCGAGGCGCACAGCATCAGCGCGGGCCTGGACTACCCCGGCATCGGGCCGGAGCATTCCTGGCTGCATGAGCTGGGCCGGGTGCAATATGTCGGCGCGACCGACAGCGAGGCGCTGGAGCAGTTCCAGCTCTGCTCCAAGCTGGAAGGCATCATCCCCGCGCTGGAATGCAGCCACGGCCTGGCGCATATCGCCAAGCTGGCGCCGACGCTGGACCGCGACAAGATCATCCTGCTCAACCTCTCGGGACGCGGGGACAAGGACATCTTCACGGTGGCCAAGCACCTGGGGGTGCAGCTGTGAGCCGGATTGCCGCCAAGTTCGCTTCGTTGAAAGCGCAGGGTCGTGGCGCCCTTGTGACCTATCTCCAGGCCTATGACCCCGATGCCGCCACCAGCCTGGCGATCATCCGCGGGCTGCCCGGCGCCGGCGCCGACATCATCGAAGTTGGCGTGCCCTTCACCGACCCGATGGCCGATGGCCCCGCCATTCAGCGCGCCGCCCAGCGCGCGCTGAAGGCCGGCGCCACGCTGCCCGGCGTGCTCGCCCTGGTGCGGGATTTCCGCAGTGGCGACGACACCACGCCGGTGGTGCTGATGGGCTACTACAACCCCATCCTGAGCTACGGCATCGACCGCTTCTGCGTGGATGCCGCAGCTTCCGGCGTGGATGGGCTGATCATCGTGGACGTGCCGCCCGAGGAAGCCGACGAGATCGAGCCGCAGGCCAAGGCCGCGGGCCTGGACCTGATCCGCCTGGTGGCGCCGACGACGGATGATGAACGCCTGCCGCGCGTGTTGAGCGCGACCAGCGGCTTCGTGTACTACGTCTCCATCACCGGCATCACCGGCACCCGCAGCGCTGCCAAGGATGTGCTGGAAGCCGCCATCCCGCGCATCCGCCGCTTCACGGATCTGCCCATCGCCATCGGCTTCGGCGTGCGCACGCCGCAGCAGGCGGGCGAGGCGGCGGCTATTGCCGATGGCGCGGTGGTCGGCACCGCCATTGTCGACACGCTGGCCGCCAGCCTGGATGAGCAGGGCCATGCCCGGCCGGACACGATGCGCCTGGTGCTGGACCAGGTGCGCGGCCTGGCGGAGGCGGTACGGAGCGCCGCGCGATGAACTGGATCAGCGAATGGGCGCTGCCCAAGATAAAAACGCTGTTCGGCGCACCGCGGGAGGTGCCGGAGAATCTCTGGCACAAGTGTCCCTCCTGCGAGCAGATGATCTTCCACCGCGACCTTGAGCGCGCGCTGCATGTCTGCCCGCATTGCGGCCACCACATGCGCGTCGGTGCCCGCACGCGGCTGGACTACACCATGGACCCCGGCTGGCAGAAGATTGAGCTGCCCAAGGCGCCGGCCGACCCGCTGCGCTTCCGCGACCAGCGGCGCTATTCCGACCGGCTGAAGGAAGCCCAGCTGAAGGCCGGGCAGGAAGACGCGGTGCTGGTGGCGCATGGCGCCATCGAGGGCAATCGCGCGGTCTGCGCCGCCTTCGACTTTTCCTTCCTTGGCGGCTCCATGAGCGCCGGCGTCGGCGAGGCGCTGGTCACCGCCGCGCGGCTGGCGGTGCTGCAGGAAGCGCCGCTGATCGTCTTCACCGCTTCCGGCGGCGCCCGCATGCAGGAAGGCACCATCAGCCTGATGCAGATGCCGCGCAGCGTCATCGCCACCCGCATGGTGAAGGAAGCCGGCCTGCCCTACATCGTGGTGATGTGCGACCCGACCACCGGTGGCGTGACCGCCAGCTTCGCCATGCTGGGGGATTTCCACATCGCCGAGCCCGGCGCGTTGATCGGCTTTGCCGGGGCCCGCGTGATCGAGCAGACGGTGCGGGAAAAGCTGCCCGAGGGTTTCCAGCGCGCCGAATACCTGCTGGCGCATGGCATCCTGGACATGGTGGTCAAGCGCGGCGAGATGCGCGCGACGCTGGCGCGGATCATCAGCCTGCTGCGCATGCCCGAGGCCGCGGCGGAGCCGGCGGTGCTCGGCGGCACCATCGCGCTGCCGGCGCCAGAGGCCGGCGCGTCAGCCGTTCAGTGACCTTGCCAGGCAGCCCGGCTGGCCCGCCGGGGCGCGACATGGGCGCGCCGCCGCCAGCGGGCGCCCCGCCGCGCATCGCCAGCAACCGCAGCGAAGCGATCATCGAGCGGCTGCACGGGCTGCACCCCAAGCTGATCGACCTCAGCCTGGGGCGGTTGCAGCGCTTGCTGGACGCGCTGGGCAACCCGGAACGCGCGATGCCGCCGGTGGTGCATGTGGCGGGCACCAACGGCAAGGGCAGCACCTGTGCCTTCCTGCGCGCCATCGGTGAGGCCGCCGGCCAGCGCGTGCATGTCTATACCTCGCCACATCTGGTGCGCTTCCATGAGCGTATCCGGCTTGCTGGCGACCTGGTCTCCGAGGCCGCGCTGAGCGCAGCGCTGGAGGAGGTGGAGCAGCGCAACCGCGGCGAACCCATCACGGTGTTCGAGGTGACGACGGCCGTCGCCCTGCTGCTGTTCGCCCGCGTGCCCGCGGATATGCTGGTGCTGGAAGTGGGCCTGGGCGGTCGGTTCGACGCCACCAACGTGGTGGACCGGCCCGCGGCCTGCTGCATCGCCAGTATCTCGATGGACCATCTGGAGTTTTTGGGAGATCGGCTGGACGGCATCGCCGGGGAGAAGGCCGGTATCATCAAGCCTGGCGTGCCCTGCGCCACCGGCGCGCAGGACCCGGTGGCCTTGGCGGTGCTGGAGGCCGAGGCCGCGACCCAGGGCGCGCCATTGCTGCGCCGCGGGCGGGAATGGCAGGCCGAGTTGACCGAAGCCGGCCTGCTCTACCGCGATGCGCGCGGCACTTTGGCGTTGCCCGCCCCTGCCCTGCCCGGCCCGCACCAGGCCGACAACGCCGGCATTGCCATTGCCGCGCTGCGCGCCTGGAACCCGCCCTGGCTGAGCGATACCGCCATTGCGGAGGGCCTGAAGCGCGCCGAATGGCCTGCCCGGCTGCAACGCCTGCACGGCGCGCTGGCGGCCAGGCTGCCCGCGGGGTGGGAGTTGTGGCTGGACGGCGGCCACAATGCCGGCGCCGGCCAGGCGCTAGCGCAGCACCTGCCGGCCTGGGCCGACCGGCCGCTGCACCTGGTTGTCGGCATGAAGCAGTCCAAGGCGGTGGCGGATTTCCTGGCGCCGCTGCTGCCCTTCGCCACCACGCTGCACGCCATTGCCGAACCGGGGCAGCATTTGGCCACGCCGGTCGAGCAGATCATCGCCGCCAGCGGTGGCGTGGCGCAGCCTGGGCCGACCCTGGCGGAGGCGCTGGCCAAGTTGCCGGAAGGGCCGCCGGCGCGGGTGCTGGTCTGCGGCAGCCTGTACCTGGCCGGGGAAGTGCTGAAGGCGGATGGGGCCGGCCCGGGCGGCTGATCCACACCGCCGGTGATTCCACCGGTGGCCAACAGACGCTAACCCGGCGAAATCCGCAGCACCCGGCCGTCGCTCTCATCCGTCAGCACGTACAAAAACCCGTCCGGCCCCTGGATCACCGCGCGCATGCGGATCTTGTCCCACAGCAGGCGTTCCTCGCCGGTCACCCGGTCGCCCTCGGTGGTCAGGCGCAGCAGGCCCGGCGTGTTCAGGCAGGGCAGGAAGGCGTTGCCACGCCAGCCGGGGAAGGCATTGCCGGTGTAGAAGGTCAGCCCAGTCGGGCTGATCGAGGGTACCCAGTACCGCAGCGGCTGCTCGGTGCCCGGGTGGGTGGGGTTGCCGATGCGGCTGCCGTCGTAGTCCATGCCATGCGTCGCCAGCGGCCACCCATAATTGCGCCCGGGCAGGATGGCGTTGACCTCGTCGCCACCACGCGGACCGAACTCGGCTTCCCACAGCGTGCCGGTCTGCGGGTTGAACGCCAGCCCGTCCGGGTTGCGGTGGCCGTAGCTGAAGATTTCCGGCCGCACGCCCGGCCGCCCGAGGAAGGGATTGCCCGCCGCCGGTGCGCCATTGCGTTCCAGCCGCAACACCTTGCCGGCCAGGTCGTCCAGCCGCTGGGCGCGCATCTTGTCGTTGGAGCGGTCCCCGGTGGAGAGGTAGAGCTTGCCGTCCTGTGGCCCGAAGGCGATGCGGCAGCCGAATTGCAGCCGTCCGCGCGGCTGCGCCGGGGTCGCGTCGAGGATCGGGGTCACCGCTTCCAGCGCGCTGGCATCGGCCGAAAGACGGGCGCGGACCAGCCGGGTCAGCACCCCGCCGGCGACCTGGGCGGATTGGCAGAAGTAGAGTTCGCGCGTCGCGGAGAAATCCGGCGCCAGGGCCAGGTCCAGCAGGCCGCCCTGGCCGCCTTCCGCCACGGCGGGCACGCCGGCCAAGGGCGGCGAAACCTGGCCATCACGCCCGACCACGCGCATGCGGCCGGGCTTCTCGGTCAGCAGCAGTCGGCCATCCGGCAGGAAGGCGCCGCCCCAGGGGTTTTCCAGCCCTCTGGCAAAAACCTCCACCCGGAAGCGCGCCGCCTGGGAGGCGACGGCGCCCGCCGGCGGCTGTGCCGCGCAGGCCGAAGCAAAGAGCAGGCTGAGGCAGAGGAGCAGGGTTCGCATGTTAGCCAACTGGGCCTCCGCCGAGCCTGCACAAGGGGCGCGCCGGCATGGTCGCCGGCGCGGGCCATGCCTCAGGCCAGCTTGGCGTCCAGCCAGCCCTTCAGCTGGCCCTTCGGCTTGGCGCCGACCGTGGTGTCCACCACCTTGCCGTCCTTGAACAGGATCATGGTGGGAATGCCGCGCACGCCGTACTCGTTGGGGGACATCGGGTTGTGGTCGATGTCGACCTTGGCGATGGTCAGCTTGTCGCCGTATTCCTTGGCCAGTTCCTCCAGGATCGGCCCGACCATCTTGCAGGGGCCGCACCACTCCGCCCAGAAATCCACCAGCACCGGGCCGGGGGCGTTCAGCACGTCCTGCTTGAAGGTTTCGTCGGTGACGGCCTTGGTCAACTCGCTCATCGGTAATTCTCCCGTCGGGTCTGCGGATTCGTCGCCGGGGGCGTGACGCGGCCACGGTCCCGGCTTGAAAGGCTGATTCACGCCCTTCGACGATTCCGTCTCGGACGACCAGCCTGTAAGGTCGGGTGCCGGCCGGCCCGGGTCAAGCGGGTCCGGTGGCACCCTGGGGTGCATGCGTGTCCAGCAAGCCATGCGGCAGCGGCATTACGGTGGCGCCGTAGGTCCAGACCAGGGCGCAATCCACGGCCCGGCCGGGGAAGGCCTGGCGCAGCACGGCGCGATAGGCCGCCATCTGCCGCAGGTACAGCGGCGCCACGCGGTCCGGGCTGGGCGGTGGCGGGCGGTTGGTCTTGTAGTCCAGCACCAGCACGCGGTCCGGCGTGATCAGCAGCCGGTCCACCTGGCCGGCGATCAGCGCGCCACCGACCTGGCCGGCCAGCGGCGCCTCGGCCAGGCTGTCCGGCCCGAAGGCGGCCTGGAGTTCCGGCGTGGCCAGCAGCGCCATCGCCTCGGCCAGCGCCTCGGCCTGCTGCTCGGCATCCAGCCCATGGCCAGGGCGGGCGAGGAAGGCGCGGGCGGCGGCCTCGCGTTCCCCGGGCGCGCGGTCCGGCAGGTATTGCAGCAGCGTGTGCAGCAGCCGGCCGCGACGGAAGCGCTGGCCCAGCGGGTCGGCGCTGCCATGCGGTGCGGCGGCGGGCGTCTGTTCCTCGCCGGGCAGGGCGGAGGGTTGCAGGCTGCGGCCGCTGCTCTCCGGCCTGGCCGGCACGCTGGCCCAGGCGGGCAGGTCGGCGCGGGCGCGCGTGGCCAGCGGGCGGTCGGCGCTGGGGGTCGCGGTCTGCGTATTCGCCAGCCAGCGCAGCGGGTCGCCGCCGAAATCACCGGCTGGGGCGTCGAAGCTGCTGGGCTCGAAGGGCAGTTCGGCGGCGCCTTCCAGCCGGGCGAAGCCGGCGGCCACCTTGGCGTACCAGCTTTCCGGCTTCGGCTCGCCCCAGGCGCAGACCAGCAGGCGGTCCTCCGCCCGGGTCAGCGCCACGTAGAGCAGGCGGTTGTCTTCCTCGGCTGCTGCCGCGGCTTCCGCCGCCAGCAGCGCCTGGAACCTGGCGCCGTGGAACTCCTTGCGGTTGTTCGGTGCCCAGAGCGGCAGCTCCGTGCCGGCATCCTCGACCCAGCGCAGCGCGCGGCCGCCCTTGCCGGCGCCGAGATCGGGCAGGATCACCACCGGCGCCTGCAAGCCCTTGGCGCCGTGCACGGTCATGATCCGCACCGCGTCGGCGGTGCTTTCAGTCTCGCGCTTCACCTCGGCATTGCCGCGGCGCAGCCAGCTGACAAATCCCTGCAAGCTCGGCGGGTGCTGGTTTTCGTAGGCCAGGGCGGCGTTCAGTACCTCGTCCAGCGGGTCCGCGGCATCCGGCCCCAGCCGGGCCAGCAACTTCGCCCGCCCACCGGCCTCGCCCAGAACGCGGGCCAGCAGGGCATGCGGGGTGACCAGGTCGACCTGGTCGGCCAGGGTTGCCAGCCAATCGGCGGCGCGGCCCAGGGCGGTCTCGGCGGTGCGGTGCCGCAGCAGCGCGGCCCAGAGGCTGCCCGGCCGCTCCCAGGCCAGGTCCAGCAGCGCCTGTTCGTCCACCCCGCAGAGCGGCGACTTCAGCAGCGCCGCCAGTTGCAGGTCGTCATCGGGCAGCAGCAGCACGTCGCACAGGGCCAGCAGGTCCTGCACCGCGATCTGCTCCACCAGGTGCAGCCGGTCGACACCGCCCACGGGCACCTGGCGTTCCTTCAGCGCGCGGACCAGCAACTGCACGAAGCGGGTGCGGCGGCGCACCAGCACCAGGATGTCGCCGGCGCGGATCGGCCGCGGCGCGGGGTTGCCGGCGTCCAGGCAGCGCGCCGGCAGGGTCTCGCCGCCGACCATGGTGGCGATGCGGGCGGCCAGGGTCTCGGCCAGCAGCGCTTCCACGCCGGTGGCGCGTTCCGGGGTTTCCGGCACGTCCCAGGCGTCCGGCTTCGGCGTCGCCTGCTTGCGCAGCAGCGGCCACAGCTCCACCAGGCCGGCCTGGCCGGTGCGGTTGGGCATGTGGCGGAGCGTTTCGCCCGGCCGCACCACGCCATCCCGCGCCGGGCCAGCGGCGAAGACCGCATCCACCAGTGCCAGCACCGGGGCGGTGGAGCGGAAGGAGACGTCCAGCGAGACACTGGCAAAACCCTGGTCCAGCCCCTCCACCTTGCGGCGGAAGCGCGCCTGCCATTCGCCGAAGCCGGCGGGGTCGGCGCCCTGGAAGCTGTAGATGGACTGCTTGACGTCACCGACCGCGAAGACGGTGCGCAGCCTTTCGCCGTCCCGCGCGCCCTCGCCGGCGAAGAACTCGGCGGTCAGCGCCTCGGCGATGCCCCATTGCGTGGCGTTGGTGTCCTGCGCCTCGTCCAGCAACACGTGGTCCAGCCCGCCATCCAGCTTGAACAGCACCCAGGCGCTGCCGGGGTTGTTCAGCACCCGGCGGGCAATGGCGATCAGGTCGTCATAGGCCAGCAGGCCGGCACGGGCTTTTCGGTTCTCATAGTGGTCCAGCACCGGCTGGCCCAGGGCGAGCAGGGCTTCCGTGGCGGCGAGCAGCCGGGCGGCGGCCATGGTGCTGCGTACGGCGAGCAACCGTGCGGCCTCGGCCTGCATGGTCGCCAGTACCTCGTCATAACGGGCGCCGACGCTCTGGGTCAGCATGCTCTTGGGTGAGCGGGCCTCGCCCTCCTTGGTCAGGAACAGCCCAGCCCATTCCTCCATCCGCGCGGCGCGGCGCGCGGGGTCCAGCGCCAGCCAATCGGCCATCACCGTGGCGCGGCGCTGGTCGTTGGCGTTCTTGCTGGCGCCGAGCAGCGCGGCGGCGGTGCGCAGCGGCGCTTCCTCCAGCACGCAGCCGGCGCTGAGCAGGCTGGCCTCGTCATCCTCCTGCTCCAGCCCCAGCACCCGCGCCAGCCGCGCCCGCAGCGCGAGGGGACCATTGCCCAGGCGCAGGCAGGCGGCGACCTTCTCGCGGTCCCGCAGCAGGGCCGCGACCACATTGGCGAAGTCGTCGGCCGAGACCAGCGCCGCCACCTGGGAGAGCGCCGGGCCGGGCGCTTCCGCGCTGGCCAGCACGGCTTCCCGCGCATCGGCCAGCAGGCTGGCGCTGTCGGCTTCCTCGATGACGCTGAACTGCGGCGGCAAGCCAGCTTCCAACGGAAAGGCGCGCAGCAGGCTTTGGCAGAAGGCGTGGATGGTGGAGATGCGCATGCCCCCCGGCAGCTCCAGCACCTCGGCAAACAGTTTTCGCGCACGCTCCATCAGGGCGGGCGAAGCCGTGGCGCCGGTCAGCGCGGCCAGCTCCTTGGCCAGCTCGGCATCGTCGGCGCAGGCCCATTGGCCCAGGCGCTTCGCCAGGCGGGTCTGCATCTCGGCGGCGGCGGCCTTGGTGAAGGTCAGGCACAACAGCCGGTTGGGTGCCTGGTTGTCCTGCAACAGCAGCCGCAGCACGCGGTCCGTCAGCACCTTGGTCTTGCCGGAACCGGCGGAGGCGCCAACCCAGGCGGAAAGCATGGGGTTGGAGGCGATGCGCTGCTGGCGCTCGGCGCGCTGGCTCGGGGTCAGGGTGTCGCTCATGCCTCGCCCTCCTCATCGGCGGCGGACCATTCGGCCAGGCGGGAGAGGTGGTCGTAATCCTCCCCGGCCGGCTTGCGACCGGGGTGCGGGCGGGCCAGGAAGGCGGCCTCGCCCCAGAGGAAGCGTTCCGCGAGCTGGCGCAGCTTGGCGGTCGCGTCGTCGGCGGCGGCGGCGATCTCGGCGGGGGAAAGGTCCAGCTTCGGCACCTCCCCGGGGGTGGGGCCGCCGGTCAGGCGCCAATAGACCAGGCGTTCCACCGCTGCGGCCGGGACACCTCGAAAACCCTCGGCCGCCAGCATGGCGGCTTCCAATGGGAGTTGCGGCTTCTCGCCGCTCTCCACCTGCTTCCGGGAGGGTGGCTTGCCGGTCTTGTAGTCGAACAGCGCCAGGCCGCCGCTGGCCAGCACGTCCACCCGGTCGGCGCGGCCGGTCAGCGTTAGCTCGCGGCCATCGTCATGGGTCAGCACCAGGCGGCCCCCGGCCTCCACGATGCTGCGCTGGATCGCGTTGCCGGCGCGCGCCGCGGCTTCCTCGGCCAGCACGAAATCGCTGATGCGCAGCAGCCGGGGGCGCCAGAACGCCGCGAAGCCGGGGCGCACCTGGGCCTCGTGCAGCGCATCCTCCAGGCATTCGGCCCAGATGGCGCGGGCCGCGGCCTCGCCCGGCCAGGGGGAGAGGCGGGGGATGAAGCGCTTCAGCACGTCGTGCACCAGCATGCCGTAGTCGGCGGCGCCGACCTCGGCGTCCAGCGGGTCCAGCGGCGAGAGCTTCAGCACCCGGCGGGCGTAGAAGGCGTAGGGGTCGGCGACCAGGGTTTCCACTTCCGTCACCGAGAGCCGGTCGGGGCGCTGGTCGCGGCGTGGCTTCGGCGCCGGGCGCGGCCAGGGGCGGACTTCTGCGGGTTGGTCCAGTTGCGCGGCCCAGGCGGTGGCGGGGCTGGGGGGCAGCTTCAGGCCGTCGGGGAAGCCTTCGCCCTTCTGCCCGGCCAGGAAGGTTTCCAGCCGCACCAGCCAGCGCGCCGGCACGGTGGGGGCGCCGCCGCGCTTTTCGGCGCGGGAGAGCACCACGCGCCCGGCCGCGCAGGCGTCCAGCAGAAAGTCGGCGGCGACGCGGCCGATGCGCGCCTCCGGCTCCGGCAGGCCGAAGTCGCGGCGCATCGGGCGGCTCATCCAGGGGCCGGGGTCGGTGGCCAGTGGCCAGACCGTCTCATCCAGCGCGCCCAGCACCACCAGGTCGTGCGTCAGCAGCCGGGCTTCCAGCAGGCCGAGGATCTCTACTCGTGGGTGCGGCCCGCTTTCCCGCCCGCGGCTGCCGTGCAGGCTGGGGGCGGAGGCGCCGGCCATGGCGGCGTCGAACAGCGCGGGCCAGGAGGGTGGCGGGATCGGCGCCGCGCCTTCCAAGGCGGCCTGCAGGTTGGAAAGATGCTGGGCCAGCATCTCGCCTTCCTCGCCGGTGTAGAGCCGTAGCCCCCCGGGCAGGGTGGGCGTGGCGGCCAGGGCCTCGGCGGCGGCCAGATGGGCGGTCAGCAGCGCGGCGGGGGGCAGGCTGGGGGCTTCCGGCAGGGCGAAGCCGGCCAGGCAGGATTCCAGCGTGGCCAGCAGGGAAGCGACCTGGGCGGCCTGATCCTCCAGCCCCGGCTTGCCCAGCGCGGCGTTGGCGGCCTGGCGCAGCCCGGCCAGGCCAGGGCCGGGGCGGGTGCCGCGCAGGGCGTGCCATTCCAGCCGGCGGACGGCGGCCATCCAGTCCGTGCGGTCCAGGCCGCCGCAGCACATCGGGTGCTTCAGCACCGCCAGCAGCGGCACGGGGGCCAGGTCCTCCGCCACCGCGCGGGCCAGCAGGCGGAGGAAGGCGCCGGCCGGCGTTTCGGCGAGCGGCGCTCCGGCGCTGTCATCGGCGACGATGCCGTGGCGGGCGAGTTCGGCGGTGACGCGGCGGGCCAGTTCGCGGTCCGGCGTCACCAGGGCGGCGCGGGCGTCCGGCTGTTCCAGGGCTTCGCGCAGGGTCAGGGCGATGGCGGCGGCCTCGGCCTGGGCGTCCGGGGCGACCAGCTGGGTCAGGCCCTCAAGCGCCGGCGCCCATTCGTGCGGGCGGCGGTTCTGCCAGGCGGGCAGGCCCAGCGCCGGGCGCAGCGCCATGCCGAGCAGGGCCGGGCGCGCCGGCGGCACGGCGGAGGGCGCGGTGCCGGGCCAGGGGCGCAGGTCCTCTCGACGTGCGCCCAGCGCCGCCAGCAGGCGCTGCTGGCCGCAGAAGGGGTGGGTGGCGGCGTCTCGGATGGCGTCCCAGACCTTTTCCTCCGCGCTGGCCTGGTCCACGCCGTGCAGCACCACGGCGCCCTGCGCGGTGCTGGCCAGCACCTTCAGCAGTTCGGCGGCGGCCGGGATGGTGCCGCCGACGCCGATGCCGGCGGCGATGACCGGGTAATCAGGCGGCTCCGCCACCCAGGCGCGGGACTGCGCCCGCAGCGCCTGGACGCGGCGCATGCCGATATCCAGCAGGCCCTGTTCCGCCAGCCAGCCCTGCCAGGCCTGGAACACCCCGCGCAGGAACAGCAGCGTGATCTGCCAGTGCTGGGCGTGCTGTTCCGGCACCAGGGTTTCCAGCCGGGCCAGCCAGGTGGCGATGAGCTCGGCCGGGGGGGCGGACTCCAGCAGGTCCAGGTCGCGTTCTTCCAGCGCTATCTCGTCCAGCAGGGTGGCGAGTTCCCCGGCCAGGGACCAGGCCTGTTCCGGCGTGCCGGGGCCGCCATGGCGCGGCTGCCAGCGGGTGACGAAGCCGGCCAGCACGGCCTGGCGGCGCAGCGGCTCCACCGCCGGGGGCAGGCTGAGCAGGGCGGGCAGGGCGAGTTCGTCCGCATCCTCGGTAGAAAGCCCGGCCAGGGCGCGCATGCGGGGGAGGAGCAGGGCCTCTCCCCGTGCTGCCTGCAGGAAGGCGGCGCGCAGCGCGCGCGCGGAGCGGCGGGTGGGCAGCAGGATGGTGGTGCGGGAGAGGCGTTCCGGCTGACGGCCGCGGGCGGCGGCGAGGATGCCGGCGGCGAGGCAGTCCAGGAAGGGGAGGTGCGCCGGGATGGAGTAGAGGTTCATCTAGGGGAGTTTGGCATGGGGTGGGTTGCCGCCCTGTTTGACCCGCGCTAATCACCTCTCGCGGATGGAGGACGGACACCTCCACGACGCTTGATTCCGGCGGCAACGCGAAAGATATCTGGCATATTAATTCGAATATTTGTTCTGTATTCTACAACTCCGATGTTAGAAAGAGCGTCTAGTAATCCGTCTTCGGCAATTCCTGCCGCCTTCGATACCTCCAGAGGCATTCGGCGCGCTTCGACTTCAGCGCCTTTTCTTAATGCAGCAACAGTCCCGATTTCTTTCCAGCGAGCGATAAAAGTCGATGGATCACACGGAACCTGGAGTCCACTGAGAGCTTTCATCGCAATTTCGATCCAATCATAGTCTTCTTTCAGTTGTTCAACGCGAACTCCTGAAGCGTCCTGCACCCCCGCTCGAATACCTTGGTAGTCAATCACTGTGGTTTGAGGCAAGGGAGTATGCATAGCGGCAGTGCGAAGTGCAGTTATGAAGCTCCTGGGGCTAGTCTCGCCAAATGTATCGGCCAGGTGGTCATGAAGCCATGTATACGTCCTTCCCTGTTTAGCGCTGGCACCCATGAATTCGCCCGCAAGCCGATAAAAAAGTTGTTGTTGGACGGTTTCTTCTTTTTCGAGCAAATCGAAATCAAAGTCACTCAATATTTCAGCACCATAGAGCCTAGCCAGAGAAGCGCTACACGAGATCTCCTGACGAAAATAGTTATACATCAGACCGAATAGTTCCGTCCGCCGCCACGTTAGCTTCACGGCATCAGTGCGTATTTTAGATGCGTCTGCGAAACGAAAAAGACTATCATCTTTTGATTGGTCGGTACGAATAAACACCTTCGCTTTCATGGCGCGAAATCCCCGCATATCGAGGGCAAGACGCAGTATTCCTTCCGTCAACTCGGTTATAACGCCCCAGTCATCGCCCAAACGGTCTAGTGCATCAAATACAAGAAGAAAAATTTTGTCTCTAGTTTGAAAGTACTGGTCAGCCGCTCTCAAAGCGGATTCGCTGCCTTCAGGATTGACGTCCATCCATCGCACCAAATCACCAAGCGTTGTAGGCGCCTGGAGTTGTGCCTCAACGCGAACAGCGTTCAGCAAAACGCCACGCCAGATTGATTCTGGCTTTAGTCCGCCTTTCAGGAGGTGTCCCAAGTTTACCGCAGAGGGCGCAGGTCCGTCACTTTTACCTGCCGCTTCGTGGAACCCTAAGACTGCCTTGACTTGCGTCAGCCTTAGTCGTGGATAAGCTACCGCAATTTTGCCAAGCGCGGCATCGTCGGTCAAAACCGCAGACCAGAAACTCTTGCCAACTCCGCGATTACCCACGACTAGCGCCCGCTGCGGATCGAGAGCGTAAGCATGAAGAGGTGGCGTAAAAATTTCTTCTGGTTTGGGCGGGTCGTTTGCTTGGCGTGCAGCGCCGGGCTCGAGACGCGCCAGCGTCTCGCGGAGAGTAAACAAGTCCCGACTTGTCGCCCGCGCTTCTTTCACGTCCTGAGTCCGATCTTCTCTGCAAGCCCCGTTATGAACTGACCGAAAGTGCGATCGTAAAAGTGCCTAGACACCTGATCACTACGCGCTAAAGGATCAAACTCTGAAAAGTTGCTATCGTCCAAGATTGTCAGCGCAAAATGAGGCGCCGCCTGATCGTCATAGTCAAAATTAAACGAATTCGCTTCAACGCCCTCTTCTTGATCATAGATCGTATCAGCAAACAGTTCGAAAGCTTGCGTACGAAAAGACGCATGTTCCGTTGGTGACGGACCCGCCTTAGCGTGTACCATATGTAACCGGTAACGCCAATCTCTGTCGCCGGATTCCGCCGGGCGAAAGCGACCCAGATGGCTTAGAAGGAACCGATAGCCAGAAAAAGTCTGTGGCGTATTAATGCCGAAAAGTAAAATTTCGGCGCCAAGCCCCAGCAAGACGCCCGCCGTCGCTTCGTTCAAACCAGCTCGCGCATCAACAAATATTGCATCGTAGCTGGATTTTTCGCTGAGCTTTGTTAACAACATTCTGGTCCTGTCCAAAAAAGACAGGTCGTTTCCTTTTTCGTCAGTTCTCTCAACGTAGGCTCTGGAGATTTTAGCCAGGACATTCGCCGGATTGGCCTCGCTGTTCGCGCCGACGGCAGGAACAACATGGAGTATGCCCCCGTCCGCAAACTCACTCGGCATGATCATTTGATCAAATATTGAGTCTTCAACACTCACTAGACTACTTTCAACATAATAATCGAGGGCGCCAAGGCTAGGTAGGGACCTCAGCAGCATTGCACCGAGGCCCGGCGCTTCGAGGTCAAGGTCAATAACTAGTATATTTAACCCAGCCCGAGATTACGCTGCGGCAGACACTGCAAGCGCTGTAGACCTACCTACGCCTCCCTTATGGCTGGCGAATGCTACAATGGGTGGCAGCGCTTCGTTCCTCTCGGCCGGCGGCCGAAGCCAATCCTGACCAACCACTCGCCGCTCCGCCACGCGGACAAAACCTTGGTAAGTGCTACATTCGACAAACTCATAAAAAATTTCGACTTTTTCGATAGGATTGAATAAATCCGCCTGTGTGAGCGTCGAGACGTTGCCCTCAACCCAAGGGGCCAGAGCCAGCGCTTCACGCCTGATTAAATTAATCGCGTCCCCAGAAAGGTTCCCAGAAAAAACAACTGCGAGCTTCCCAGATGCTTCTCGCAGAAATATGTGATTTAGGATATCTTCTTTCCCAATCGCTCTGATCACGATGTCAACAAACATCGGGAGCGCTTCATCATAGTAAATCATGAACTTCTCCGCCGTAAGTTTGCTGCAGCTAATGCCCTATGTGTGTCCCCAAGCCATTTTTGGTATGTGTTCGCGGTAACGGTCCCGTCAGGTGCGTAACGCACTTTGATGTCCCAACCTCCCATGAATCCTGAAATCTGCAGCACCTGAAGCATCGACATCGAACGTCGCCCCTTAAGTGATCTCCTGGCTGAGTCCAACAACTCCGGCAAATGCTTGTATGGAGCGTCCGCAACCGATCCCATAGATATTAGGGCGGACTTGATAGCGCATTCGGCGGCGAAACCGATCAGATACCCTGCACTGTCCAGACAGTTTCGACTCGCTAAATTCTCAGCGTCGGCCGCATGCCTAACAGCCGCTTGAGGATACGAGTCTGCCATCGAAACTGTTCTCCATTTTTAGGCTGACCGCGCGTCAAGTTTGCCAATACGACCGAACGTTAATCCTAAAACATCGCCTTCACCAACCCCGCCGCCATCGCCGCCTCGGCCCGCGCCAGGTCGGCGGGGGTCGAGAGGTGAAACCACACCCCGTCATGCACCAGGGCGTACAGCCGCCCGGCCTCAATGGCCTGGTCGTACAAACGGTTCAGGCTGAAGGCCCCGGCCGGCGCCGCCGCGAACAGCCGGGGCGACAGCACCTGCACGCCCGAAAAGATGTACGGCGCCAGCTCGCGCTCCTTCGGCCGGCGGGCGCGGCCCAGCGGGTCCAGCAAAAAATCGCCGCGGCCGACCTCGCCATCCACCTGCGCGCTGCGCACCACCAGCAGCAGCGCGTCCATGCTTTCGTCGTCGAAGGTCGCGCCCAGGCGTTCCAGAGCCGGGGTCGGGCCGTCCAGCCACACGCTGTCGCCATTCGCCACCACAAAGGGCCTGGTGCCCAGCTTCGGCAGCGCCATGGTCACGCCGCCGCCGGTCTCCAGCAGGTCGTGCTCATGCTGCAGGCTGAGCGAAAGGTCGGTACGGGCGGCCACGGCGGCGGCCACCTGCGGGGCGTGCCAATGCGCGTTCACCACCACCTTGGTCACGCCGGCGGCGGCAAAGCGGTCCAGCGCGCGGTTCAGCAGGCTGCGGCCGTGCAGCATCAGCAGCGGCTTGGCGGTATTCTGGGTCAGCGGCCGCATGCGCTGGCCGAGGCCCGCCGCCAGCACCATGCCATGGGTCAGGGGTGTCACGTCGCCTCCGGCGATGAGGGGGGGTTGCCGCGCCGGTCGTCCGGCACGTGAGCGTCCAGGAATTCCACCAGCGGCCCGCAGACGGGGTGGGAGAGCGAGCGCGCCAGCAGCCGCCAGCAGCGCGGGCCGTGGATGAGGTAGCCGGGCTTGGCGTCTCGGCGCGCCAGGCGCACCCACAGCGCCGCCACGCGTAGGTGGCGCTGGGCGCCGTGCGCGGCCAGGCCGGCCAGCAGCTCGTTGGGGGAGGTGCCGGGGCGGTGCCGCAGATAGGCCGCCACGGCTGCGCGCCTGGCCTCCGGCGCCACGTCGCGGCGGGCGTCCTCCACCAGGGAGACCAGGTCGTAGGCGGGGTGGCCCAGCGCGGCGTCCTGGAAGTCCAGGATGCCCACGCGGCGGGCGCCGTCGCGGGCAGGCAGGCGCATCAGGTTGGCGGGGAAGTAGTCGCGGTGGACGAAGCCTTGCGCGGCGAAGGGGGCGAGCATGTCGTGCAGGGCGGTGGCCAGTTCCTCGCGCACGGCGTCGCTGGCGGGGGTGCCGAAGCTGGCGGGCCACCACCAGTCGAGGAAGGTGGCGGCGGTTGCCTTCGCCATCGCGGCGGCGTCCCAGGCGGGCAGGCCCGGCGGGGGCGGAGCGGCGTGGAGGCGGGCCAGCGCCTCGGCGGCTTCGGCGTAGAGGGGGACGGGGTCGGCGCCGGCATCCAGTTGCTGGGCCAGGGTCTGGGGGCCGAAATCCTCCAGGATCAGCAGGCCCGCGGTCTTGTTGGCGGCGATGATCTCGGGCGCCGAAAGGCCGTTGGCCAGCAGGTGCTGGGCGATGCGGATGAAGGGGCGGGTATCCTCCGGCGGCGGCGCTTCCATCAGCAGCGCCGGGCGCGGACCGCCGATGAGCCGGGTGTAGCGGCGGAAGCTGGCATCGGCCGGCAGCGGGTGCAGCGTGGCGGCGCCGAAGCCCTCGGCGCGGAGGAAGTCGTGCGGGTTCATCAGCGGTCGGCCCAGCCGTGCAGTTCGGCCACGCGGGCATCCTCGGTGGCGCCCTGGGCCAGGGTGAGGGTCAGGGCGTCGGCGGGGGCCAGGTGGCCCAGGCGGTCCGGCCATTCCACCAGGGCGATGCCTAGGCGGGCTTCGTCCCAGCCCAGTTCGGGCACCTCGGCGGGGCCGGAGAGGCGGTAGAGGTCGAAATGCCAGGCGGTGGTGCCGTCCGCGCGCTCATAGGCCTGCACCAGCGTGAAGCTGGGGGAGGGCACTTCCAGCCGCGGGTCGCCGGCCCAGGCGCGCAGGAAGGCGCGGGCAAAGGCGGATTTGCCGGCGCCGAGCGGGCCGCTCAGCAGCAGCGCGTCGCCCGGCCGGGCCTGGGCGGCCAGGCGGGCGGCCAGGGCTTCGGTTGCTGCCAGGTCGGGCAGGTCCAGGGTCATTGCGGCTCCATCGGGCGCTTCGGCCTTGGTGGCCGGGCGCATACCCTCTAAGACGCCGGGCCTTACCTAGGGAAGTGGGGTTGAAGGCGCCATGACCGCTGATGTGGATACCGATGTCGCCATCATCGGCGCCGGGCCGGCCGGGCTGTTCGCCGTGTTCGAGTGCGGCATGCTGAAGATGAAGGCCGTGGTGATCGACGCGCTGGACGCCGTGGGCGGCCAATGCAGCGCGCTGTACCCGGAAAAGCCGATCTACGACATTCCCGCGCACCCTTCGATTGAGGCGGGGGAGCTGGTGGCGGCGCTGGAAAAGCAGGCGGCGCCCTTCACGCCGCTGTACCTGCTGGGGCGGCGGGTGGAGACGCTGGTGCCGCATGAGGGTGGCTTCACGCTGACCACCTCGGCCGGGGATACCGTGACGGCCAAGGCGGTGATCATCGCCGCCGGGGCCGGCGCCTTCGGGCCGAACCGTCCGCCGCTGGAGGGATTGCCGGGCTACGAGGCCGGCGGCGGCGTGCGCTACCTGGTCGCGCGGCGGGAGGAGTTCCGCGGCAAGCGCGTGGTCATCGCCGGCGGTGGCGATTCGGCGGTGGACTGGGCGCTGTCGCTGAAGCAGGTCGCCGCCAAGGTGACGGTGGTGCATCGGCGGCCGAAGTTCCGCGCCGCGCCGGAGACGGCGGCCCAGCTGGAAGCCGCGGCGGCGAAGGGCGAGGTGGAGATGGCGATTCCCTATCAGCTGCACGGGCTGGAAGGCGACGGCACCCGGCTTACCGGCGTGCAACTGGCGACGCTGAAGGGCGAGGTGAAGACCGTGCCGGCCGACCACCTGCTGGCCTTCTTCGGGCTGTCGATGGAGTTGGGGCCGATTGCGGACTGGGGGCTGGGCCTGTCGCACAGTCATGTGGCGGTGAACCCGGCGACCTGCGAGACGAATATCCCGGGCGTCCACGCCATTGGCGATATCGCCACCTACCCGGGCAAGCTGAAGCTGATCTTGCAGGGATTTTCCGAGGCGGCGATGGCGGCGCATGCCATCCACCCCCGCGTCTTCCCCGGCCAGGCGCTGCACTTCGAGTACAGCACCAGCAAGGGCGTGACTGGCGGGTGAGTCGGCCACGCAAGCCTGGGGAGGAAAGACCATTTCCTCGGATGCTTTTTTGTGGGCGAGGGCCAATTCACAAAAATAGATGAGGGGTTCGGGGAGAATACCTTCTCCCCGACCTTGCCTTGCTGCGGGCCTGCCGAAGCTAGAGCATGATGCGTTTAGGTTCGGCTATATCCTGAATGGGTTAGGTAATTGGTGCACTCTGCTGGTGTGTAGGTGCCGAGGAGTGTGCCGATAGTCGCGCAGACCGCGTCGCTGGTCCTGGCTGCAGCCTTTCGGAGT
>CAILMF010000016.1 GCA_903835235.1 uncultured Rhodospirillales bacterium | reverse complement strand
GGACGAGGCCGTCATCGATGGCGACCCGCCGCAGGATCAGAACGCGCCCGCGGGCACTGTGGGCGGCACAGGCGGCGCCGGCGCCGAGGCGGGGGAAACGCCGGACGACCCGGCCGATGCCGCCCCAGTGGCGCCCCGTGCCGCCGTGGCGCGGCCTGGCGATAGCTGGTGCCTGGGCGACCACCGCCTGGCCTGTGGCGACAGCACTGATGTCGCCACTGTCGCCCGGCTGATGGGCGCTGACCGCGCCACGCTGCTCTTCACCTCGCCGCCCTATGGCAACCAGCGCGACTACACCACCGGGGGCGTCTCGAACTGGGATGCGCTTATGCAGGGGGTGTTTGCAGCTCTGGAGCAGGCCGTGGCGCGCGACGCGCAACTGCTGGTCAACCTCGGGCTGATCCACCGCGACGGCGAATGGCTGCCCTACTGGTCCGGCTGGCTGGCCTGGATGCGGGCACAGGGCTGGCGCCGCTTTGGCCTCTACGCCTGGGACCAGGGGCCGGGCCTGCCCGGCGACTGGAATGGCCGGTTGTCGCCCGCCTTTGAGCTGGTGTTCCACTTCAACCGCGAGGCGCGCCGGCCGAACAAGATCATCCCGTGCCGCTGGGCCGGGCATGTGAACTCCGAGAAGGGCGGGCTGCGGGCAAAGGATGGCACGGTGGGCGAATGGCAGCATGCCGGCCAAGGCGTGCAGGAGACGCGCATTCCGGACAGCGTGTTGCGGATTACCCGGCACAAGGCCCGCGGCATTGAGACCGAGCACCCCGCAGTCTTCCCGGTGGCGCTGCCGGAATTCCTGATGCGCGCATACAGCGACGAAGGCGATGTGGTGTTCGAGCCGTTCGGCGGCGCCGGCACCAGCATCATAGCCGGCCAGCGCACGGGGCGCCGCGTGCGCGCGATCGAACTGGCGCCGGCTTATGTCGATCTGGCGATCGCGCGCTGGCGCATGTTGTTCCCGGACCTGCCGGTGACCCTGGCCGATGACGGGCGCGACCATGACGCCGTGGCGGCGCAGCGGACGGAGAGCCTGGCTAATGCAGCTTGACCTGGTGGTCACCAGCCTGCCGCTGGCGGCGCTGATTCCCTATGCCGAAAACGCCCGCACCCACTCGGACAGCCAGGTGGCGCAGATCGCCGGGAGCATCCGCGAGTTCGGCTTCGTCAATCCGGTGCTGGTTGACGCCGATGGCGTGCTGATCGCCGGCCATGGCCGGGTGATGGCGGCCAAGCGGCTGGGCCTGGCCACGGTGCCGGTGCTGCGGCTGGGCCATCTGTCGCCGGCCCAGGCCCGGGCGCTGCGGCTGGCCGACAACCAGATCGCGCTGAACTCCGGCTGGGACGAGGCGCTGCTGGCGGCGGAAATTGCCCGCATCCGCGACGAGGCGGTGGTTGATCTCGATGTGTTGGGCTTCTCCGGCATGGAGTTGGACCGGCTGCTGGCAGCCGCAGACGCCGGCCTGGACGGCGATGCCGACGACGTGCCGGAGCCGCCGGCCGTGCCGGTCACCCGCGCGGGCGACCTGTGGCGCTGCGGCGAGCATCGGCTGCTGTGTGGCGATGCCACCAAAATCACCGATGTTCAGCGGGCGCTGGGCGTTCATTCGCTTGCCGACATGGCCTTCCTGGATCCGCCCTACAATGTCGCCTACCAGGGCGGCACCGCGGCCAAGATGACCATCGCCAATGACGCGTTGGGCGATGGCTTCCTCGACTTCTTGCGGCCGGCGCTGGCCAATGTGCTGCAGGTGACCAAGGGTGCCTGCTACGTCTGCATGTCCTCGTCGGAATGGCCGGTGCTGCATCGCGCCTGGCAGGATGCCGGCGGCAAGTGGTCCAGCACTATCATCTGGGCCAAGAACACCTTTGCGCTCGGCCGGGCCGACTACCACCAGCAGTTCGAGGCCATGCTGTATGGCTGGAAGCAGGGCAGCCAGCATTACTGGTGCGGTGCCCGCGACCAGGGGAATGTCTGGCACTTCGACAAGCCGGCCAGGAATGACCTGCACCCGACGATGAAGCCGGTGGCGCTGGTTGAGCGCGCCATCCGCAACAGCAGCAAGCCGCGAGACACGGTGTTGGACTGCTTCGGCGGATCAGGCACCACCATGATCGCAGCGGAGCGCACCGGGCGGCGCGCTGTGCTGCTGGAACTGGACCCGTGCTACGCCGACGTCATCGTTCGGCGCTGGCAGGAAGCGACCGGCGAAGCCGCGACGCTGGAAGGCGAGGATCGCAGTTTTGCCGATGTCGCAGCAGCGCGCGGCAAGGCCGATCATGATGTGATCGAGACCGCCGAATCATAGCACGAAGATTAGGCTGCATCTTGCTTGGCTCGTGCGCGCCGCAGCGCGAATGGTCCGTCACGCGCAGAGCAGGACGGAGACCAGCATGACGAACAACAGCATCCTCCCCACCGAGAACGAAGCGTGGGGCTTCTGGGGCACGATGGGAGAGCAGGCCGCGGCAGCTTGGCCGATCGCTTTCGCCGCCATCCAGCATGCCACCAGCGCAGACGACAACGCGGTGCGCGCCTTCCTCGACAGCCGCCACGGCCGCCACTTCGCGGACGAAGTCAGCAACCACCTGCACGCCGGCGCCGCCCTGACGGATGCCATCGCCAAGGCCATCGCAACCTGGATGGGCTGGCGCATTGGGCGCCGCACCAGCCAGGAGACCGGCATCCCCGCGGGGCTGCCTTACCTGACGGGCTTCGTGACCAGCGAGGGCATTGCCGCCGAGGCCGCGCGCGACTGACGCGGGCACCTGCCGCACCGCCCCGACCGGCATGCGCCGGCGGGGCTCCTGGCAGTAGGGGCCGGATGGTCGGCTCCGGCACCGGAGAAAGCATCATGACCCTTTCCGACACCGCCCGCGTGGTCCTCAGCGCCGCCGCGCAGCATGAGATGGGCCTGGCCCGCGCCCCGAAGACCCTGCCGGCCGCGGCCCGCAACGCGGTCTTCAAGAGCCTGATCAAGAACAACCTGCTCATCGAGATCAACGCCCCGCGCGAGCATGTCGGGCTGGGCTGGCGCCAGGATGAGGATGGCACCTGGATTGTGGCGCGCATCACCGACGAGGGTCTGCGCGCCATCGGCATCGACCCGAACGAGACCAACGCGGTGGACGCAGCCGAACGCGGCGGAATGACTGAAGCCGAATACGAGGCGGAGCAGGCGCTGGCGCAGGAGGCGCTCGACGCCGGCATCGACATCAGCGCCGACGCCGAGGAGGAAGACACCCGGCCGCGGCACGAGCAGAACGGGGTGGACGAGGCGCTGATCTACGGGCCCACCGCGGAATGGCAGCAGCCGGCGGGGGATGAGGCTCTGCTGGAACAGGCGCTCGCCGAGGTTGCTCCGCGCGGGCTGAAGGCCGCGGCGCAGGCGGTTCTCGCCACCTGGGACGACGAGGCCAGCCGCGAAGCCGACATCATCGCCGCGATGGAGGGACCGATGGCGCGGCTCCGCGCCGCCCTGGCCGGCAAGCCGGGGCGCCAGGCGCGTGACGCCAGCACGCCGCGCAAGCCGCGCGAGGGCACCAAGCAGGAGGCGGTGCTGACCCTGTTGCGCCGCGAGGAGGGCGCCACGGTGGCGCAGATCGCCGAGGCTACCGGCTGGGCGGCGCACACGGTGCGCGGCTTCTTTGCCGGGCTGAAGAAGAAGGGCCACGAGGTGGCGGTGCTGGAGCGGGTGCGGATGGTCGGCCCGAACAAGGAAGGCGCCAAGGGCTCCTACACCGTCTACCACCTGAAGGGGTGAACCGAAGGGCCTGGCCAGGGTGTGGCGCCAGCTTCATCCTGGAGCGGCTTGACGGCTGCGCCTTAGCCGTGGGCCTTCCGCAGCGCCTGGAGCAACTCGGCAGCATCCCAGTCGGCCTTGGTGATCGCTTCGAGGAAGCCAATCGCCACTTTCGGTGCGTCGCTAAGGTACTCACGTAAGATCGCGGGCGTCTCGCCATTGCCGTCCGCGCGGGCCATGGCGCGTGCCATCGCCAGCACCATTGCCTCGGGATCCTTATCCTGCCCTGCCATCGATTGGCTCTCCATGTCGACATGCCAGAGCGACTG
>CAILMF010000015.1 GCA_903835235.1 uncultured Rhodospirillales bacterium | reverse complement strand
CAGGCTGCGGAAATTCGATTTTCGGCACCGGACGCCGCAACATTGATTCGCGGCGCCGACGCGGAGCGACAGGAAGTTTCAGGCAAAGGCCCGGACGGATTCCATTGCGACCTTTGTTGCCCTTCCGTGGTAGAATTTCCGCAACCTGTTAGAGCAAGAAATCCGTTCTGATGGGATCATCAAAACGGATTTCTTGCTCTAAACCTATTGAAGCTACAGCACTATCCGCTCACGCTGACTCAGCGTGAGCGGATAGTGCTGTAGGCCGCGGCGCGGCAAGGCGGATGCGCCCGGGCTGGGTGAAGACTGCGACGCCATCGGTGCGGGCGATGGCCAGGGCGGAGGCCGCCACCAGCGCCGGGCAGCCGGCCATGGCGCATTCGCAGGTCCCGCGCCGGCCGGCTGCCTCAGGCCCCAAGCCGCTGCTGCAACTCGGCCCAGCGCTCGATGATCGGCAGCAGGCTCTCGCGCCCCTCGGCCGGCAGGCTGAACGTCACCCGGTCGATGCCGATCTCGGCGGCATATTGCAACTGGTCGAAATCCGCGGGGGCACGGAACACGCTGACCGGCAGGCTGGCAGGGTCGCGCCCCGCCTCGACGGCCATCTGGCGGAACTTGCCGACCACCTTGCCCAGCCCCTCGGCGTCCAGGCGCTGCGCCAGGGGTATCCAGCCATTGCCGTAGCGGATGGCCCGCTGTGCACCGTACGGAAAGGCGCCACCGACGATGATCGGCGGGTGCGGCGCCTGATGCGGCTTCGGCCACTGCTGCATCGGGCCGAAGTCGACGAACTCGCCGTGGTATTCCGGCTCCTGCTCCGTCCAGATCGCCTTCATCGCCTCCACCCGCTCCCGCGCCAGCTTGTTGCGGGTGGCGAAGACGGTGCCGTGGTTCTCGATCTCGTCCTGGTTCCAGCCATTGCCGATGCCGAAGATGAAGCGGCCGTGGGAAAGCTGGTCCAGGCTGGAGACCATCTTGGCGGTGACGATCGGGTCGCGCTGGGTCACCAGGCAGATGCCGGTGCCAACCCGCAGCCGCGTGGTGACGGCGGCTGCCGCGCCCAGCGCCAGGAAGGGATCCATGATGTCGTAGTAGGGCCGGATCAGCGGCCCGCCCGCGGGATAGGGGGTCTTGCGGGAGGACGGGATATGCGTGTGCTCGGGCACCCAGAGGGATTCGAAGCCATGCGCCTCCAGCACCGGGGCCAGCTCGGCCGGCCGCATGGAGTCCGTGGTGAAGAACATCACCGCGCCGATCTTGAGCATCCGCTTCCCCCATGGTGTTGCCCGATTGTGCGGCCCGAACGGGGCTGGGCGTCAAGCCGGGCTGAGACCAAGGCACGGCGTGATGGGGTCGCCTGCATCATCCCGCCCGCCAACATGACGGGCATCGCATGACCGGGGCCGCAGCCCCCGCGGCTACGCCGCGGGCGGGTCGCCGAGGATGGCCATCTCGGCGCGTACCTCTTCCAGCCCGGACTTTTCCTCGCTGCTGGTCACCAGCACCAGCGGATGCCCCGCGGTATGGCGCCTGGCCAGCTTGCTCACGGCCTCGAAGCGCTGGGCCAGCCAGGCCGGCTTGGTATCATCCGACTTCGTCAGCACGATCTGGAACGACACCGCAGCTTCGTTCAACAACTGCATGGCCATGGTGTCGGCGGGCTTGGTCTCGATCCGCGCATCCATCAGCAGGAACACCCGGCGCAGGGTCGGCCTGCCCCGGAGGTAGTTGAACATCAGCCCCTGCCAGTCTTCCTTCACCTCTTTCGCGGCCTGGGCGTAGCCGTAGCCGGGCATGTCCACCAGCACCAGGCGCTCACCCAGTTCGAAGAAGTTGAGCTGCTTGGTCCGCCCGGGCGTGTTGGAGACCCGCGCCAATGCCTTGTGATTGCACAGGGCATTGATCAGGCTGGATTTGCCCACGTTGGACCGGCCGCAGAACGCCACTTCCGGCAGCCCGACCGGCGGCAATTGCTCCAGCTTCTGCGCGGCGAAGAAGAAGTTGCAGGGCTTGGTGAACAGCAGCCGACCATACTCGATCAGCGCGGCCCGGGTGCCCTCGTCCTTCGCCTCGGAAAGCCCCCCGGGAGGGAGTTCGATCATCTAGCTCTTCTTCATCCGGCCAGGCAGCCGCCGCAGGGCGGCCGGAATGCCGCGAATGCTGGCGGCAATCTCCTGGCGGCGCTGCTTCGCCTCGGCTGCCGCGCCGGCGTCCTGCTGCATGATGAAGTACTGCTGGGCAATCGACAGCAGGTTGTTCCACGACCAGTAGATCACCAGGCCAGCCGGCATGCTCGCGAGCATGAAGGTGAAGATCACCGGCATCCACGCGAATACCTTGGCCTGGATCGGGTCCGGCGGCTGCGGGTTCAGCTTCTGCTGCAGGAACATGGTCACGCCCATCAGCAGGGCCCATGCCGGCATGTGGAAGTAGCTGGAATACACCGCGGGGTCGAAGGGGATGAGCCCGAACAGGTTGAACAGGTTGGTCGGGTCGGGCGCCGAAAGGTCGTGGATCCAGCCGAAGAACGGCGCGTGCCGCATCTCGATGGTGACGAACAGCACCTTGTACAGCGCGAAGAACACCGGGATCTGGATCAGGATCGGCAGGCAGCCGCTGGCCGGGTTGATCTTTTCGCTGCGGTACAGCGCCATGATCTCGGCCTGGGCCTTGGTCGGGTCGTCCTTATGGCGCTCCTTGATCTCGGTCATCTTCGGCCCGAGGACCTTCATCCGCGCCATGGACTTGTAGGCCTTGTTGGCCAGCGGGAAGAACAGCCCCTTGAGCGCCAGGGTGAAGATCAGGATCGCCACGCCGAAGTTGCCGACCAGGTGATACAGCCAGGCCAAGGCATGGAAGAACGGCTTGGTCAGAAAGTAGAACCAGCCGAAATCGATCGCCTTGTCGAAATCGGGAATGCCCATGGTGTCGCGGTAGCGGTCCAGCGTCGCCACTTCCTTGGCGCCGGCAAACAGGCGGACGGCGAGCGTCGCCGTGGCGCCAGGCGCCACGCTGAGCGGCGCCGGCGGCGCGAAGTCGACCTGCCAGGCGTCGCCGCCGGTGGCGCGGTTGTGCCGGTAGCTGGCGGTCATGCGCCGCGCGGGGTCCACGGCGGCGAGGGCGCCGAGGAAATACTTGTCGGTGAAGCCGGCCCAGCCGGCCCCGGTCTCCTGCGTGAAGGCGACCCCGGCATGCTTGGCGGCCTCGTCCTTCGCATCGCTGTAGGTCTGCTCCCGCAGCCGGCCTTCCAGCACGCCCACGAAGCCTTCATGCAGGATGTAGAAGCCCTCGGTCGGCGGCGTCGTCTCGCGCCGCACGCGCGCCCAGGGCTGCACCTGGGCCGCCTCGGCGCCACTGTTGCGCACGCGCTGCTCGGCGGTGACCATGAAGTTGTCGTCGAGCGACAGCGCAATCTCGAAGGCCAGGCCCTGGCCGTTGTCCCAGGTCAGCGTGACCGGGGTGGCCGGCGAAAGCACCGGGCCGCTGGCCGTCCAGTCGGTGTCGGCGTTCGGCGCCCGCGTGCCGCTGGCCGCCGAGAACCCCCACTGGGCGTAATACGGCGTGGCGCTGTCCCGCTGGAACAGCATGCGTACCAGCAGCGAGGTGCGGTCGGTCGTCTCGTGGTAGTCGCGCAGGACCAGGTCGTCCAGCATGGCGCCGCGGAGCGACAGGCTGCCCTGCACGCGGGGCGCGTCGATCCGCAGGCGCTCGGCCGGTGCCCGCTGTGCCGCGACGGCCGCCTCGGTCGGCGCACCCGGCACGGTCGCTGCCGCGTTGGGGGCACCGGGCGCTGCCTGGACCTGCGCCGGCTGCTGGACCGCAGGGGTCACCGGCGGCTTTGGATTCAGCGTTTGAAAGATCAGCAGGATGCCGACCGAGGCCGCGATCGCCAGCAGAAGCCGCTTCTGGTCCATGGGAAAAGGTCAGCCTTTGTCGTTTTGGTCAGGTACCGGGTCGTAGCCGCCGGGATGCCAGGGATTGCAACGCAGCACGCGCCGGGCCGCCAGCCAGGCGCCCCGGGCCGCCCCGTGCCGGGATATGGCGTCCAATGCATAGGCACTGCAATGGGGATGGAAGCGGCAATGGCTGCCGATCAACGGCCGCAGCGTCCATTGGTAGGCAATGATGCCCCCGCGCAAGGCGTGCTGGGCCGCATTCATGGCCGCGCGCCAGCCTGCTTCAACGC
This sequence comes from uncultured Rhodospirillales bacterium, assembly GCA_903835235.1. GTDB lineage: Bacteria > Pseudomonadota > Alphaproteobacteria > Acetobacterales > Acetobacteraceae > CAIMOR01. The sequence goes on along the minus strand of CAILMF010000015.1, from coordinate 457,751 downwards.
CCCGCGCAAATCCCCCAGCAACTGGGCCCAGGGCCGCTTCGCCGTTGCTTCCCGCGCAATGAGGACCAGGTCGCAGCCGGTGATCGGGGCTTCCTCAATGGCATTCCGGATCGCCGCGCGGAGCCGGCGCTTGCAGCGGTTGCGCACCACGGCGCCGCCCAACTTCTTGGTGGCGGTGAAGCCCACACGCACCGGGGCATCCGGCTGCGCCAGCACCTGCAACACCAGGCCGGGGCGGGCAGCCTTACGGCCGCGGGCGGCGGCGCGCAGATACAGGGCGCGCTTGGTCAGCCGGGGCGGCAGGCATGACATGACCGTTCGCCCACGCACCCAGAACGGGTTTAGGCGGAGAGCTTCTTGCGACCCTTGGAGCGCCGGTTGGCCAGCACCTTGCGGCCGCCAACAGTCTCCATGCGGGTGCGGAAGCCGTGCCGACGCTTACGGACGAGTTTGGACGGCTGGTAGGTACGCTTCACGGTCAGTCTCTCCAGTCAGGCAACGCGGCATGCGCAGCGGGCCGGGGGGCTTGGACCCCTCCGGCGAAGGGCGGCACGTATAGGGAGTGGCGAGGCGGTGCGTCAACCGCGCTGAAGCCCATGTAACAACCGGGGCGCCAGAGCGAAGCCCCCAGGGACCCTTTCCAGGAGGAAAGCATGAAGCGATTTTGGCCACTGGCCGTGCTGTTGGCGGGCCTGGCCGTGGCGTGGGCCAGTGGCGCCACGCAATGGCTCTCCTGGGAGGCCCTGGCCAGCAACCGCGCCGCCTTGGCCGCGTCGGTCGCGGCCTCTCCCCTGGCCAGCGCCCTCGCCTTCGTCTCGCTCTATGCCCTCGTCGTCGCGTTCTCGCTGCCGGTCGCCATCTGGCTGACCCTGGGCGGCGGTTTCCTGTTCGGCCAGTGGCTGGGGACCGGGCTGGTGGTCGTCGGGGCCACCGGCGGCGCCTGCCTGCTGTTCCTCGCGGCCCGCTACGCCCTGGCCGAGTCGCTGGCCAGGAAGGCCGGGCCGCTGCTGGCCAAGGTGCGCCAGGGGGTGGAGAGCGGCGGCTTCTGGTACCTGCTGTCGCTCCGGCTGCTGCCGGTGGTCCCGTTCTGGCTGGTCAACCTGGCGCCGGCCCTGGCGGGCATGCGCTTCGCCCCCTTCGCCCTGGCCACCCTTGTCGGGATCATCCCGGGCACCGCCGTGTTCTGCGGCATCGGCGCCGGGCTGGGAGAGGTTTTCGCCAGTGGCGGACGGCCGGACCTGAAGGTGATCTTCGCGCCGCAGATCCTGCTGCCGCTGGTGGGGCTGGCGGCACTATCCCTGTTGGGCGCCTGGTGGCGCGGAAGGAATCGGGCGCATGGCTGACGTGGATATCGCCATCATCGGCGCCGGCGCGGCCGGGCTTTCGGTGGCCGCGGTCTCGGCCCAGCTGGGGCTGAAGGTGGTGCTGGTGGAACGCGGCCGGATGGGCGGCGACTGCCTGAACTATGGCTGCGTGCCCAGCAAGGCGCTGCTGGCCGCCGCCCACGCCGCGGCCGAAGCGCGCCGCGCCGACCAGTACGGCGTGCGCCTGCCGCCACCGGTCATCGATTGGGCCGCCGTGCAGGCGCATGTGCAGGGCGCCATCGCCCGGATCGCGCCGATGGACAGCGTGGAGCGTTTTTCCGGGATGGGCGTGGAGGTGGTGCAGGGCAGCGCCCACTTCACCAGGCCGGATGAGATCGAGGTCGGCGGCCGGCGCATCCGCTTTCGCCGCTGCGTCATCGCCGCCGGCAGCGCGGCGGTCGTGCCCAGCATGCCCGGGCTGGACCAGGTGCCCTGGCTGACCAATGAAACCCTGTTCGAGCTGGCCGAGCCGCCCGGGCACCTGGTGATCCTGGGCGGTGGTCCCATTGGCCTGGAGATGGCCCAGGCCCATGCCCGGCTGGGCTGCCTGGTGACTGTGCTGGAAGCCGCCCCCCGCGTGGCGGCGCGGGAGGACGAAGCCCTGGTGGCGCCGGTGCGCGCGGCCCTGCTGGCCGATGGCGTCGTCCTGCGCGAGGGCGTGAAGGTGGCGCGGTTCGAGCCGCTGGACCCCGACCGACCGAAGGCCGAGCGCGGCGTGGTCGCGGTGCTGGAGAATGGCGAGCGCATTGCCGGCAGCCATCTGCTGCTGGCGGTGGGCCGGGCACCGCGGCTGGCCGGGCTGGACCTGGAAGCCGGCCAGGTGGCCCATTCGCCGCGCGGCATCAGCGTGGCCGGCACTCTGCGCAGCACCAGCAACCGGCGGGTCTGGGCGGTCGGCGATATCGCGGATGTCGCGGGGTTGGGGCCGCGCGCCTTCACCCATGTGGCCAGCCAGCACGCCGGGGTGCTGGTGCGCAGCATGCTGTTCAGGCTGCCCGGTGGGGGGGTGGACTACACCGCCCTGCCCCGCGTGACCTACACCGACCCCGAGTTGTGCCAGGTGGGCATGACCCAGGCCGAAGCCGAGGCCGCCGGCCACCAGGGCGTGCGCGTGCTGGACTGGCACCTGGCCGAGAATGACCGCGCGATATCTGAGGTCCGCACCGAGGGCCTGGCCCGGTTGGTACTGGACGGCAAGGGAAAGCTGCTCGGCGGCGGCATCACCGCGCCGCGGGCCGGCGAAATGGCGGGGGTGCTGGGGCTGATGCTGGGGCGCCGGCTGCCGCTGAGCGCGCTGGCCGGGCTGGTGGTGCCCTACCCGACCCTGGCGGAGGCGCTGAAGCGGGCGGCCGGCAGCTACTATACGGCCAAGCTGTTCGGCCGGGTCAGCCGCGGGGTGGTGCGCCTGCTGAAGTGGCTGCCCTGAGCCGGCCGGCGGGCCAGCCGCCCTTCGCCGCTGCGGTTGCAAAGCCTCGCCCCCAGGCCTCCAAAACGGCCATGCTGCAACTCCTACCGCTCTGCGCTATTGATACCGCACATGCGAAGAGTGGGTGCTTGAATGGAACGAGTTCTTGAGGGGCGCACGGCCCTGGTCACCGGCAGCACCAGCGGCATCGGGCTTGGCATCGCCATGTTCTATGCCAAGGCCGGCGCCAAGGTGATGCTGAACGGCTTTGGCAAGCCTGAGGACATCGCCAGGGTGCGCGCCGAGGTCGGCGCCGCGATGGGTATCGCCGAGGCGCCCTACAGCGCCGCCGATCTCTCGAAGGCCGAGGGCTGCCGCCAGATGGTGGCCGAGGCGCAGGCGGCGCTGGGCAGCGTCGACATCCTCGTCAACAACGCGGGCATCCAGTTCGTGGCGCCGATCGACGAGTTCCCCGAGGACAAGTGGGACCTGATCATCGCCATCAACATGAGCAGCAACTACCACGCCATCAAGGCGGCGCTGCCGGGCATGAAGGCGAAGGGCTGGGGTCGGATCATCAACGTCGCCTCGGCGCATGGCCTGGTCGCCTCGCCCTACAAGTCGGCCTATGTCACCGCCAAGCACGGCGTGGTCGGGCTGACCAAGACCGTGGCGCTGGAAGTGGCGCAGACAGAAATCACCTGCAACGCCATCTGCCCCGGCTTCGTCCGCACCCCGCTGGCGGAGGCGCAGATTCCGCCGCTGGCCAAGAAGTTCGGCGTTTCCGAGGAAGTGGCGCTGAAGGACCACCTGCTCGTGCATCAGCCGAGCAAGAAGTGGGTCGAGGTGGATGACGTCGCGCAGATGGCGCTGTGGCTGGTCGGGCCGAATTCCGGGGCGATGAACGGCAGCGCCTTTTCCGTGGATGGTGGTTGGACCGCCGCCTGATGGACGACCAGTACCTGGAAGGCTCGCCGGTCGAACGGCCGCCGGAACACGAGCGTGCGCCCGCGCGCCCGGCCGTCATCCGCAGCGAGACCCGGCGCATCAACCTGGCGCTGCAGGGCGGCGGCACCCATGGCGCCTTCACCTGGGGCGCCCTGGAACGCCTGCTGGAAGACGAGCGGCTGGAGTTCGATGGCGTCTCCGGCACCTCGGCCGGGGCGATGAACGCGGCGATGTTCGTCCAGGGCCTGGCGGAAGGCGGTCGCGCCGGCGCGATCTCCCTGCTGGAACGGTTCTGGCGGCAGATCGCCGGCGGCCATGCGCTGAGCCCGCTGCAGAACACGCCGATGGAAAAGCTGCTGTGGGGCCACGACCTGACCTACAGCTTCGCCTACAACGCGTTCGACGCCTTTTCGCGCCTGGTTTCGCCCTACCAGTCGAACCCGTTCAACAGCGAGTTCAATCCGCTGCGCCAGGTGGTGGAGGAGTTCCTGGATTGGGAACTGCTGCGCGCCGACCCGCGGGCGATCCGGCTGTTCATCTCCGCCACCAATGTGCGCACCGGCAAGCCGCGCGTGTTCACCCGGGCCGAGATCAGCCCCGACGTGGTGCTGGCCAGCGCCTGCCTGCCCAACGTGTTCAAGGCGGTGGAGATAGACGGGGAAAGCTACTGGGACGGCGGCTATGTCGGCAATCCCGCGATCTGGCCGCTCTACTATGAGCGTGGCGCGCCCGACATCGTGCTGGTCCAGATCAACCCGATGGAACGCCAGGAAGTCCCGAAGACCACCGCCGACATCATGAACCGGCTGAACGAGATCAGCTTCAACGCGTCATTGATGGCGGAGATGCGGGCCATCGACTTCGTCCAGCGCCTGCTGGACAGCGGCCGGCTGGAGCAGCCGCGCTACCGGCGCATGTTCCTCCACGCCATCGAAGACGAGGAGCGCATGCGCAAGTTCAAGCTCAGCACCAAGTTCAATGGCAGCTGGGACTTTCTGCAGACGCTGCGGCAATATGGGCGCGAAGCCGCCGACCGGTTCCTCGCCACGCATTTCGACAGCCTCGGCCGCGACAGCACGCTGGACATTCAGCGCTACCTGTAGCGGGCTACGGTGTGGCGCCAGCGCGGCGCGCCGTCGCCTGCGCCTGCAGTAATGCGAGTTCGGCGCGCCGCGCATCGGCATTCGCCTTGGCCAGCTCCGCCGCGGCGCGGTCGCGCTCGGCCTGGGCCAGCAATGTCCGCCTGGCCTCCATCAGCTTGCCCGCCTCGGCGGCGGAGGCGATCGCCGTTCGCAGCAGGCCTTTGTCGCCCTCGCATTCCCGCGCCAGGCGGGTGAGGTTGTACAGGACGTTCTGCGGCTGGTTGCTGCCGGCCATCGAGGGTGCCGGCACCGGCGTCGGGCCGCTGGCGCTCTGCCGCTCCGGTCCCTGCTCGGTCACCCGCTGCAGGGCGGTGATGCAGGCGACCATGAGTGGCGAAAGGTCGGTCGCGTCGAAATACTGTTCCTGCAACCGGGCGATCATCTCGGCACCGCCCGCGGCGGCCGCGGACCGGCCGGCGATGCCACCGCCGCCGACGGCGGTCGCCGTGGCGTTGGTGGTGGCCGCCGCGTTCACATCGCGCGCACCCTGCGCCTTGAGCCGACCCAACTCGGCGTCGATCTGGGTGATCCGCTGTTGGCGGCCCTGGACCAGGTTCGCCGCCTCGGCCTTGGCGTCGGCGCTGACGTCGGCCGAGGTCGATTCTGCCTTGGCTCGATCCGCCGCGATCTGCGTGACGAGGCCGGTCCGCTCGCCCTCGAGCTGCGTGATGCGTTCCTGCCCCGTGCCGGTCGCCGGGGCACCGCCGCCCGGCACGCCGTTGGCAGAACGCGCATCGCCGCCGGCCGCACCGCCAAGCGTGGCCAGCTGCCGCCCGAAGGCACCCGCGGCCAATTCGCTGCCGAGCATGGTGATCATGATCGAGCCGTAGCGGCTAAGCATCATGGCGTAGCTGATCGAGCCCAGCGCTCCCATCGCATAGGCTTCGCAGGCGCGGTATAGGCCATCGCGCAGCAGTTGCACCGTCGCCAGGCGCTCGGTCAGCTGCGCCGTGGATTCGGCGCGCGAACGGCTGAGCGCCAGCGCCAGCTCCACCTGCAGCTGGGTCTGCGTCTGCGGGTTGGTTCCCTGGCCGCTGCCGCTGAGCCCTGCCGCCACGGCGGAGGACACCGCCTTCATCACGTCCGGGCTTGGCTCCAGGCAGGCGATCTGCCGCGGCGTCACGACGCCCGTGGGCGAGACATCCTGCGGGGTACTGAACAGGGCCAGTCGGCTTTCCGCCGTGGTCCGCAAGGTGCGAACCGCGCCCTGGCTGCTCTGATAGGGTCCATCGGAACCGCAGCCTGCGAGAGCAAGCAGCCCGAGGCTCAAGATCGCAGTCCGGCGCATCGCATTTCACCCGCTTACCGATATGGTAACGATTTTGCACATGGTGATGCGCATGTCAAACTGAAACGTAACGTTCTGTTCCTGCTCGCACTACCCCGACATCGTGCTGGTCCAGATCAACCCGATGGAACGCCAGGAGGTGCCCCGCACCACGGCCGACATCATGAACCGGTTGAACGAGATCAGCTTCAACGCGTCATTGATGGCGGAGATGCGGGCCATCGACTTCGTCCAGCGCCTGCTGGACAGCGGCCGGCTGGAACAGCCGTGCTACCGGCGCATGTTCCTCCACGCCATCGAAGACGAGGAGCGCATGCGCAAGTTCAAGCTCAGCACCAAGTTCAACGGCAGCTGGGACTTCCTGCAGACGCTGCGGCAATATGGGCGCGAAGCCGCCGACCGGTTCCTCGCCACGCATTTCGACAGCCTCGGCCGGGACTCGACCTTGGATATCCAGCGCTACCTGTAGTGTCTGATCGTCGCCGGTGGACACACCGGCGGCGTGGATCAGCCGATCCAACAACGGCTTGGACTTTGTCAGGCGCTTCCATCTGCGCCGGACGGAGTCCGGGCGGCAGGACGTCGCGACGACGCAGCCCCAACCGGCCTGTTAGGAGACGGCCCAGCCGATCAGGGCCGTGACGCCGACGACGATCATCAGCGCGCGGATCAGATGGAACACCTCACCCCGGGCTTCGCCTTCCTCAGGCTTGGCCAGGCGGATTTGGCGTGGCGTACCGGCAACGCGGCCAGCGCGCCCAGCAGGCAGTTCATCGGAAACATAGTCGGTCGCCATACTGGTAACCTCCTCCTGAAAACATCCGTCCCTGGCTGAGGCCAGGGTTACCGACTCTTCACTCCCCGATGAGTGAAGAGTAAGACCGTTCCGAACTCGTGCGACGGGTTCGGAAAAATGGACTACTGCTTCACTAATGGTTTGTTCGGCTAACCGCAAGAGTTTATCCACAGTTAGCGTTCGAAACTGAGACTGTTGCGATTCCCGGTGCCACCCTTGCGTCGGGCATGGGCACCGACCAAGCTGCCTGTGGATATCGAAAGGATCGCCGCCATGGATGGGAAAGTGGCCCGCCGTGCCGTGCTTGCGCTGCCTGCGCTGATGCTCGGTCGGGCAGCGGCACAGCCCGGTGGCTTTCCGGACCCCGGCCGGGCGGTGCAGGTGATCGTCCCCTACCCTCCCGGCGGCGGCAGCGACATCTCGGCGCGGGCCCTGGCGCCGGCGCTGGAGAAGGAACTCGGGACGCCTGTGGTGATCTCGAACCGGCCCGGTGCCAACAGCCAGATCGGCCTGGCGCAGACGGCCCAGGCGCGGCCCGACGGCTACACGCTGTGCTATGGCCTCTGGCCCTCGACCATCACCCTGTACCTGGACGCCTCGCGCAAGGTCGGCTTTGGCCGGGACAGTTTCACGCCCTTGGCCATGCACGTGATCGACCCCGGCAGCATCATCGTCCGGGCCGACAGCCCGCTGCGCAACATTGCCGACTTGGTCCAGGCGGCGCGGGCCCGCCCTGGCGCCCTGCGCGTCTCGGACCCCGGCATCCTCAGCTGGGAACACCTGGCCAGCATCGCCTTGCAGAAGGCCTATGGGCTGAGCATCAACCAGATCCACTACCAGGGCAGCGCCCCTGCCCTGGTGGCTTTGCTTTCCGGTGAAATCGAAGTGGCCTTCGTGGCCACCGGCACCGCCATGAGTCAGAGCCGGAGTGGCGTCGCGCGGACACTGGCGGTCCTCGACGAGGCGCAGAGCGAGTTCCTGCCGGGCATCCCGACCGCGACCGAGCAGAACACGCCGATCGTCACCGGCTCGGCCCGCGGCTTCATCGGCCCCGCGGGGCTGCCGCCGGCCGTGGAGGCAGCGCTTGCCGGGGCGCTGGAGCGCGCCATTCTCAGCGACGAGCATCAGCGCCGGATGCGCGACCTCGGGCTGCCCATCAGGTTCATGAACCCCGCCAGGTTCCGGCAGTATTGGTCCGCCGAGGAAGCCAAGTTGGCGCCCCTGGTGCATGAGGTCGTGACGACCGGCGAGGCCGCCCGGTAGATTAGGACTCTACCCGAACCGCTCCACCGCATAGGGCGCCAGGTCGACATTCGGGGTCGGGCCCAGCATCACCTGGGCCAGCAACCGGCCGGTCGGGGCCGACCCCGTCAGCCCGAGATGCCCATGGCCAAAGGCGCACCACAGCCCCGGCCAGGCCCTGACCGGCCCCACGACGGGAATGCTGTCGGGCAGGCAGGGTCGGTGCCCCATCCAATGCCCCTCGCGCCCCTCGCTGTTCGCCTGGGGAAAGACCTGCCGCAGGTCTTCCAGCAGCAGCTCGGCCCGATAGGGGTTGGGCGGCCGGTCCAGCCCGCCGAACTCCACCGTCCCGGCAATCCGCAGGCCGGTTTCCATCGGGCTGATGAAGGCCTTGCGATCCGCCGGGATGATCGGCCGTTGCAGGGCAATGCCGGGATCGGGCAGCATCACGTGGTAGCCGCGCTGGCTTTCCAGCGGCACCTTGATGCCGAGCGGGGCCAGCAGGCCGGCCGAAAAGGCACCCGCCGCGAGCACCACCGCATCGGCCCGGACCTCGCCTTCGCGGGTGCGGACCCCCGCGACGCGATGGTCTTCGACCAGCAGCCCCAGCACCTCCTGCCGCAGCACCTGGCCGCCCATGCGCCGGACACCCGCCGCGACAACCTCGGCATGGCGCCGCGGATTGATGCAGCTGCCCTGGTCGGGGATGAACACGCCGAGCTGGTAGTCCCCCCGCACGTCGGGCTCCAGGGCGCGGATGGCGTCCAGCCCCTCCAGGAACTCCAGCCGCATGCCGTGTTGCTGCCGCAACGCCCAGCTGCCGGCATCCTTCTGGAACTGGGCGCGGTCGCGGTACAGGTACAACTGGCCGGTCTCCCGGATCAGGTCCAGCGCGCCCTCGGCCGCCAGGATTTCCCGGTGGCGCTCCATGGCGCCGAACATCAGCGCTCCCAACGCCTGCGCGGTGGCCTGCACCTTGGCCGGCCTGGCACTGGCCACGAATTGCCACAGCCAGGGGAAGGCCTTCGGCCAATACCGCAGCGGAATATGCAGCGCCGCCTTCGGGTCGGTCAGCATCTGCGGCACCGTCTTCAGCACGCCGGGCATGGCCAGCGGCGCCACGCTGCCGGCGCTGATCGCCCCGGCATTGCCGGAGGACGCGCCGCTGCCGGGTTCGCCGCTGTCCAGCACCGTTACCTCGGCGCCCAGCCGGGCCAGGTGCCAGGCGGAACACAGGCCGACGATGCCGGCGCCGATGACGACAACCCGCATCGCGCTATTCCGGCCGGTAATTCGCGCGCCGGACCACCTCGGCCCATTTCCGCGCTTCGGAGCCCATGAACTCCCGCGCGTCGGCGGTGCTGCCCCCCACGGGTTCCAGGCCGCGCTCCCGGAGGGTCTGCGCCAGCCCGCCCTGCATCGCCGCGGCAATGTCCGCCTGAACCTTGCGCAGGATCGCGGCCGGCGTTTGCGCGGGCGCCACCACCATGGCCCAGGTCGCCCCGGTCATCGCCGGGAAGCCAGCCTCGACCACGGTGGGAATGCCCGGGACGGAAGCCAGGCGCCGGTTGTGGCACAGCGCCAGGGCGCGCAGGCGGCGGTCCGCCAGGTGCGGCAGCGCCGTCGGTATGGTGTCGAAATCGAACTGGATCTGCCCGGCGATCAGGTCGGTCATGGCCGGCGCACTGCCGCGGTAGGGAATGTGCGTCACGTCGGCGCCGGTGATCACCCGCAGCAACTCTCCCATCAGATGGGTGCTGGTCCCGGTGCCGAAGCTGCCGAAATTCAGCTTGCCCGGCTGCGCCTTCGCCATCGCGACCAGTTCCGCGACACTTCCCACGGGCAGGGAATTGGTCACCAGCAGCAGGAAGGGTTGCAGGGTCAGCAGCGAGATCGGCTCGAAGTCGCGGGCGGGATCGTAGGTCAGGCTGCGCAGGGTGGACGGCGCAATCGCCAGTTCCGAGGAAGCGCCGAGCAGCAGCGAGTAGCCATCCGGCGCGGCCCGGGCAATGGCGTCTGCCCCCAGGGTGCCCGCGGCGCCGGCCTTGTTCTCCACGATGACCGGCTGGCCCCAGCTGCGGGACAGGCGTTCGGCCAGCAGGCGGCCGACCATGTCGGTGCTGCCGCCGGCGGGATAGGCGACCATCAGCTTGACCGGCCGGGTAGGCCAGCCCTCCCCCATTGCCACAGCCGCGGTACCGACAATGCTGCTGGCAGCCCCAAGGACCGCGCGCCTGCTGATGCGCATCGAAATCCAAATCCCCCAGGCCGTCCGGCACGGCGCGCTGGCCTTCCCAATCGTCGTTGGCTGCGGTGCAATGCGCAAGCCCCTTGCACACCAGCGCAACGGGGCCGGCAACCCTGGGGGAAACCACCGCATGTCCACGCTGCATGATCGAATGGTCGTCATCGACGGCCTGATCTTCTTTTCGGACGGCCATGCGGGCGACCTGCTGGCAGGCGGCTACACCGCCGCCAATGTCACGGTGAAGGACCCCATCGCCACCTTCGAGGACGCCTTCGACAGCATGTCCCGCTGGCTGGCGCTGGCGACCAGGCCGGATTCAGATTGGATGCTCATCGAGCGGGCCAGCGACATCGCCCGCGCCAAGGCCGCCGGCAAGGTCGGCCTGGTCATGGGCTGGCAGGAAACCAAGCTGCTCGGCGACCGGATCGAGCGCGCCGCCATGTTCCACCGCATGGGCCTGCGCTGCTGCCAGCTGACCTACAACGAGGCCAGCCAGGTCGGCGATGGCTGCCTGGAGCCACGCAATGGCGGGCTGACCAGGTTCGGCCACCAGGTGGTCGAGGAGTTCAACCGGCTGGGCGTGGCCATCGACCTCTCCCACGTCGGCGAACGCACCAGCCTGGATGCCGCGAAGCACAGCCGCAAGCCGGTGCTGCTCTCGCATGCCAATGCCAAGGCGGTGCACGACCGCGTCCGCAACAAGAGCGACGAGGTCATCAAGGCGGTGGTTGCCACCGGCGGGCTGGTCGGCGCTTCGATCCATGGCTTCATGAACTGGGGCAGCGACCCCGCCGTGCCGCCCTCGATGGCAGGCTTCATCGACCAGGTGCGCTACCTGGTGAACCTGGTGGGGATCGAGCACATTTCCTTCGGGACCGATTTCGCCGCGGTCGGCAACCCGCAGGCCGCCGACTTCTTCCTGGAGATGAGCGCCACCCGCTATGGCAGCGGCACCGGCGACTATGTCCACGCCTTCGGCAACAGCCTTGAGGGCCGCTTCCCCGCCACGCTGAACAATCCCCGCCTGATGGCGCGCAAGACCGACGCGCTACTGGCCGCCGGCCTCGGCGAGGACGCCGTGGAGCGCATCATGGGCGGCAATCTGCTCCGCGTGCTCGGGGAGATCTGGGGCGGTTGACCTCGGCGGCCCGTGGGCGGATTCTGCGCGGCGAGGAGAACGGCCATGCGGATGATCCCGAACAACAGCGGCCCCGGTGCGCGGGTCGAGGATTTCGACCTGCGCCAGCCGCTTTCGGCTGAGGACTTCCGCACCATCCTGCGGGCGCTCGGCCGCTACGGCGTGCTGTGCTTTCCAGGCCAGGACCTGGATGCGCCGCAGCTGGCGGCCTATGCCGGGCGCTTCGGCACGCTGGAAGTCAACGTGGCCAACCTGTTCCACGCCGAGGGCCTGCCGGAGATCATGCATCTCTCGAACATGCGGGATGCCGCGGGCAAGCCGCTTGGCCTCAGCGATGCCGGCCAGGGCTGGCACACCGACATGAGCTACTCCCAGGACATCGCGCTGGCGAATGTGCTGCACGCCAAGCGGGTACCGATGCGCGACGGCCGGCCGCTGGGCGATACCCAGTTCCTCGACATGCACGCGGCCTATGAGGAACTGCCGGCCGAGGTGAAGCAGCGGCTGGAGGGCCGCGTCGCGGTCCACGACTTCGAGAAGTTCTGGGACGTGATGCGGATGCGACCCGGCAGCATCCGCGGCCCGCTGACCGAGGCGCAGAAGGCCAAGAAGCCCCCGGTCCGCCAGCCGATCTTCCGGGTGCATCCGGTGACCGGCCGCCGCGTGCTGTACTGCAACCCCGGCTATGCCATGCGGATCGAAGGGCTGGAGCCTGCTGAGAGCGACGCCATGCTGGCCTTCCTGTTCCTGCACCAGATGCAGGCCAGGTTCCTGTACAGCCACCACTGGACCCCGGGCGACGTGCTGATGTGGGACAACATCGCGACCATCCACAACGCGGTGGCCGACTACGGCGCCGATGAGCCGCGCTTCATCCTGCGGGCGCAGGTGATGGCCAGCCTCGACTACGCGGCGCTGGCGGCATGAAGCTGGCAACCTACCTAGCCGAGGGCGCGGAAGCCCTTGGCGCCGTCGTTGGCGAGGAGATCGTGCCGCTGGCCCCCGCGGCGGCCGCGCTGGGCCTGCCGCCGCTGCCGCCCTCCATGCTGGCGCTGCTGCAGGCCGGCGAGGCGGCCACGGTTGCCGCCGCGCGTGCCCTCGCCTTCGCCACGCGCCCGGAAAACGCGGCGCTGCGGCGGCCCCTGGCGGGCGTGCAGCTCTGCGCGCCGCTGCAGCCCGGCAAAATACTGGGTGTCGGCCGCAACTACGGCGCCCATGCCGCCGAGGTCGGCGGGCCGAAGCTGGAAGCGCCGCGCATCTTCCTCAAGCCGACCAGCAGCGTTTGCGGCCCGGGCGCCGTCGTGCGCATTCCCCCCAGCGTGCGCTGGCCGGACTGGGAGGTGGAGTTGGCCGTGGTCATCGGCCGCCCCGCCTGGCAGGTGCCTGAGACGCGGGCGCTGGAATACGTCGCCGGCTACACCGTGCTGAACGATGTCAGCGCGCGCGAATTCCAGTTCGACCAGCCGCTGCCGATGACGAGCTTCGCCAAGGGGCTGGACGGGTTCTGCCCGCTGGGGCCGTATCTGGTGACGGCCGATGAGGTCGGCGAACCCTGGCACCTGGATGTCCGCTGCTGGCTGAACGACGAGCTGGTCCAGCAGGGCAATACGCATGAGTTGATCTTCAGCGTCGCCGCGCTGATCGCCTATCTCAGCCGCTACATGACCTTGCAGCCCGGCGACGTGATCGCCACCGGCACGCCGTCCGGCAGCGGGCATTTCCAGAAGCCGCCGCGCTACCTGAAGCCAGGTGACAGGATGCGCCTGGAAGTGGAAAAGGTCGGCGTGCTGGAACACGGCATCGGCTGAGGGAGAGAAACATGGTCCGCTTTCTGTTGGCGTTCCTGCTGGTTGCGGGCTCTGCCGCGGCCCAGCCGCGGGCGCCGGGGTTCGACTACCCCAACCGTCCCGTCCGCGTGATCGTGGCGCTGGCGCCAGGTGGCAATGCGGATATCAACGCGCGGATCGTCTCCTCCGCCCTCAGCGAGCGGCTCGGCCAGCAATTCCTGGTGGAGAACCGGCCCTCCGGCGGCGGTACCGTCGCCTTCGAGACCGTGGCCGCGCAGCCGCCGGATGGCTATTCGCTGCTGGTCGGGGCGCTCGGCAGCCATACGCTGAATGTGGGGCTCTATGGCGACAGGCTGCGGGTGCATCCGCTGACCGGCGTGGCGCACATCACGGTCAGCAGCCACAGCGCCATTGCCGTCGCGGTGCACCCTTCCCTCGGGGTGCGGACCCTGCAGGAATTCGCGGCGCTGCTGCGCGCCAACCCCGGCAAATACGACTACGGCAGCAGCGGCAATGGCACCACCGGGCATATCGCCGGCGCCATGCTGGTGCACCTGTTGGGGGTGCAGGCGCAGCACATTCCGTATCGCGGCTCGGCGGCCGCCTTCACCGACCTGGCGGCGGGGCGCACCGCTTTCCAGGCGGATACCATCAGCTTCATCGCCGAGCACATCAACCGCGGCACCGTCACCGGCGTCGTCATCGCCACGCCAGCGCGCTCGCCGATGGCGCCGACCGTGCCGACCAGCGCCGAAGCCGGCCTGCCCGCCTACCAGGCCACCACCTGGACCCCGTGGAGCGCCACGCTGGGCACGCCGCAACCGGTGCTGGAATTCCTCAGTGCGCAGATCCAGGACATCCTGAAGCAGCCGGCGGTGCGCGACCGCATCATCCAGCTCGGCAACACCATCCCCGAGGGCATGACGCCGCAGCGCACGCATGACTTCATCGCCGCCGAGATCGAGAAGTGGACGCCGATCGTGCGCGCCACCGGCGCGCGCGTGGACTGACAAGTGGCGCGCCACCGGCGCGCGCGTTGATTGAGCAGCCCCAGGGCAAGAACAGCTTTGGCATGAACGGACACGCGCCAGCGGCGCGCCGGAAAGGAACCCACAGAAAAATGGCCAAGAACGTCACCACCGGCCGCAAGGTGCCCGCCGAGGCAATCCGCGCGCAGATCTTCGGCATCCTCACCGCCTGGGGCATGCCGCAGGAGAATGCCGAGACCACCGCCCGGGTGATGGTCGAGACCGACCTGCTCGGCGTGGACAGCCACGGTCTCTCGATGCTGATGACCTATGAGGAAGGCGTCGCCGCCGGGCGCATCAAGATCGCGGCCCAGCCGAAGGTGGTGCGGGATACCGGCCCGACCGCGCTGCTGGATGCGCAGGACGGCCTCGGCCACCCGGTCTCCGCCCTGGCGATGAACATGGCGGTGGACAAAGCCATGCAATGGGGTGTGGGCATCGTCGGCGTGGTCAACAGCCACCACTTCGGCGCGGCGGGCGCCTATGCGCGCATCGCCTCGGCGCGCGGCGCCATCGGCATGGTCACCAGCAGCACGCGTGGCGTCACCATGGTGCCCACACGCGGCACCATGCCGGTGCTCGGCACCAATCCGCTGGCCTTCGCCGCGCCGGCCAAGCGCAACAACGCCTTCGTGCTGGACATGGCGACGACGACGGTGGCCGCCGGAAAAGTAAAGGTCCACCACCTGAACGACGCGCCGCTGCCGGAAGGCTGGGTTGTCGATGGCGCCGGCAACAGCGTGACCGACCCGCATGAGGGCAATGCCTTCGTGTTCCAGCGGCCGGAAGGCGGCATCACCCCGGTGGGCGGCATCGAGGAGAAAGGCAGCGCCAAGGGCTACGGCCTGGCGATGATGGTCCACATCCTCGGCGGTGCGCTGATGGGCGCCAGCTTCTCGCCCATCCGCAACCGCGACCCGCGCAAGGACCTGCCGCACAACATCGGCCATTTCTTCATGGCCATAAACCCGGCGGCGTTCCGGGAGGAAGGCGAGTTCGAGGCCGACCTGGACGACGTGATCGACATTCTGCACGCAACGCCCAGCGCCCACCCGGCCGAGCCGGTGCTGGTGGCGGGCGAGCCGGAGGACATCATGCACGCCAGGCGCAGCGCCGAGGGCGTGCCGGTGCCGGACAGCCTGGACAAGCTGATCCGCGGCATCTGCGACCGCAGTGGCGCACCCTACCTGCTGCGCCCGAACAGCTGAGGGCTCCGTGGTCCCCTCCCCCGCCTGCGGGGGAGGGTCAGGGTGGGGGCTCCGCCAGAGCCGCCCGCACCACCGCCAGCACGCCGTCCCGGTTGGCCATCACCTCGTTGTTCCAGAACCGCAGCACGCGCCAAGCGGCCTTCCGCAGCGCTGCATCACGCAGGGCGTCGGTGCCGTCGGCTGCTTGCGTAGCGCCATCCACCTCCAGCACCAGGCGCGCCTCGACGCAGGCGAAGTCGGCGATGCAGCCGCCAATCGGGTGCTGCCGGCGGAACTTCGCGCCCAACTGCTGGGCGCGCAGGGCCTGCCAAAGCCAGCGCTCGGGCGGGGTCATGTTGCGTCGGAGGTCACGGGCGCGGTCGGTCTGGCGCATCAGGGTGCCCCCACCCAACCCTCCCCCGCAGGCGGGGGAGGGCGATCAACTCACTCCCTGGTGTCGAAGCGATACACCTTGCTGACGATCCGCCAGCCTTCGCTGGTCAGGTTCAGCACCAGGTAGTCGGTGAAGTAGCGCGGCGGCAGCTGGCAGTTCACCTTCACGAAAGCCGTCTCCGGCCCGCTCTGGTCCAGCAGCAAAATCTTGTCGGCGCGAGGCAGGCCGCGGCTGGCCGCCGAGGGGCGGGACTGCACCATCTCCAACCATTGCTCGCGCGGCAGGTCGCCGACGCCGCCCTTGCCATCGGCCCAGTAAAGGTGGGCGCAGGGATGGAAGGCGGCGCCGAGCTTGGCGACATCGCCTTCATAGAGGCCATCGAAATAGGTCTGCACCACCGCCTCAATGGCGGCGAGGTCGCTGGTGGTGGCCGGGCGGCCGCTGGCGTCGGGCATCGGGGTTTTCCTCCGGGTTGGACGAGGCCGCCAGATTGGCACGGTTGCCGCCGCCGCGCAGCAGCCCGATAGTCGCGCTCGGAGGACGCCAATGACCCTGTATCGCCGCCATGCCCTGGCGCTGCCCGCCCTGCTGCTGGCCAGGTCGGCCCTGGCGCAGGCCTGGCCCCTGCGCCCCATCCGCGTCATCGTGCCCTACGCCGCCAGCGGCGGGACGGACCTGCTGGCCCGCGCCCTGGCGGAGGCGCTGCGGACCAGGCTGCCGCAGCCGATGGTGGTGGAAAATCGCGCTGGCGGCGCCGGGGTGGTCGGCAGCGAGGCGGTGGCCCATGCCGAGGCGGATGGCCACACCATGCTCTGCGTGGTCAGCACCCATGTGGCCAACAAGTACTTCCTGCCCAGCATGCCCTACGACGCCATCCGCGACTTCTCCCCGGTGGCGCTGCTGACCCGCAACACCATGATGCTCGCGACCAATATCGCCGCGCCCTACCCCAGCCTGCGCGCCATGCTGGACTACGCCCGCGGCAACCCTGGCCGCGTCGGCACCGGCAGCACCGAGAGCCTTTCTTCGTTCATCGGCCAGGAATTGGCGCGGCGGGCACAGGTTGAAATGCCGGACGTGGCCTATCGCAGCGGCGGCCAGCTGATGAACGACATCGTCGCCGGCCACCTGCCCAGTGGCTGGACCAGCACCGCCAGCGTCATGCCGCACATGCAGACCGGCCGGGTGCGCCTGCTGGCCGCCTCCACCGCCACGCGCAGCAGCTTCTTCCCGGACGTGCTGACGGTGACCGAACAGGGCATCGCCGATTTCGACCTCTCCGGCTGGGTTGCGCTGCTGGCGCCGAAAGGGCTGCCCGCGGCGATCAGCGACCGCATGTACACGGTGCTGCAGGCCGCCTTCACCGACGCGGCGCTGCTGACCAGGCTCGGCGCCATGGGCATCGAGCCCGACCTTCGCCCCGCCTCCGCCCTGCTGACGGCGATG
This sequence comes from uncultured Rhodospirillales bacterium, assembly GCA_903835235.1. Taxonomy (GTDB): domain Bacteria; phylum Pseudomonadota; class Alphaproteobacteria; order Acetobacterales; family Acetobacteraceae; genus CAIMOR01. The sequence goes on along the minus strand of CAILMF010000015.1, from coordinate 440,338 downwards.
CAGCGCGAAGATGGCATCTGGGCCGCCGCGTCGGCGGCTGGCACCATCAAGCAACAGTAAGGAGGCCCGCATGGCCAAACCCGCCCTCAAGGCCGCCTTCGCGGCGAAGAAGTTCATCGTCGCCCCCGGCATCTACGACGGCATCTCTGCCAGAGTCGCCGATGCCATGGGGTTCGACTGCCTCTACATGACCGGCTTCGGCACGGTGGCGTCGCATCTGGGCGTGCCCGATGCCGGGATCGGCACCTACACGGACATGGTCAGCCGCGTCGCCACCTTCGCCCGCATCTGCCAGACCCCGTTCATCGCCGATGCCGATACCGGCTATGGCGGCCTGCTGAACGTGCGCCACACGGTGCTGGGCTATGAGGCCGCGGGCGTCTCCGGCATTCAGCTGGAAGACCAGGAAATGCCGAAGAAATGCGGCCATACCCCCGGCCGCCGCGTCATCCCCGCCGAGGAAGCCGCGCTGAAGATCCGCGTCGCCGCCGAGGCACGGATTGACCCCAACTTCCTGATCGTCGCCCGCACCGACGCCCGCACCACGCTGGGCCTGGACGAAGCGATCAAACGAGGAAAAATGTTCGCCGAGGCCGGCGCCGACATCATCTTCATCGAGAGCCCTGAGAGCGAGGCCGAGATGGCGGCGATCGGCCGCGCCATCGACAAGCCGCTGCTGGCCAACATGGTCGAAGGCGGCCGCACCCCGGTGCTGCCGGCCGAGACGCTGAAGGCGCTGGGCTATGCCATCGCGATCTACCCGGGCACCGGCTTCCTGGCCGCCGCCCAGGCGCTGGAGAAGTGCTACGCCCACCTGAAGCAGCACGGCGACAGCGTGGCGCTGGGCGAAGGCTATGGCTTCAAGCGCATGACCGAGTTGATGGGCTTCCCGGAGGTCTGGGAGTTCGAGCAGAAGTGGGCGCAACCGGAGTGAGTGGCATGTCAGTGAAAGCCTGCGTCTTTGACGTGTTCGGCACCGTGGTGGACTGGCGCAACAGCGTGGCGCGGGAAAGCGCGCCCTACCTGGCGAAGCATGGCGTCAACGCCACGCCGCACGCCTTCGCCGATGCCTGGCGCCGCCGCTACCAGCCGGCCATGGAGGAATGCCGCAGCGGCCGCCGGCCCTGGACGCGCCTGGACATCCTGCACCGCGAGAACCTCGACGGCCTGCTGCGCGACCTCGGCAGCGACCCCGCGAAGATCGGCGAGGCCGACCTGGCCGAGTGGAACAACGCCTGGCGCAAGCTGGACCCCTGGCCGGAAGCCGTGGCCGGCCTGACCCGGCTGAAGAAGAACTACATCATCGCGCCGCTGTCCAACGGCAACATCGCGCTGATGACCGCCATGGCCAAGCGCGCCGGCATTCCGTGGGACGCCATCCTCGGCGCCGAGGTGGCCCAGTCCTACAAGCCGCAGCCGGAAACCTACCTGCGCACGGCAGAAGTGCTGATGATCCGCCCGGATGAACTGTGCATGGTGGCCGCGCATAACGGCGACCTGGCGGCGGCGCGGGCCTGCGGGCTGAAGACCGCCTTCGTCACCCGCCCGAGCGAGCACGGCGACGGCCAGGCCACCGACCTGGCGCCAGCCCAGGCCTGGGACTGGATCGGCAGCGACTTCCAGGACCTGGCCGGCAAGATGGGCTGCTGACGCGCCAGCCGCCCGCAATCGGCCTGGGTAAGCGCGCCCAGGCCGATATCGCCCTAACTCAACCGATGCCCATCGCGCTCGCCGATGGCCGGCTTGTCCAGCACCTCGAAGAACTCCCCGCCGTAATCCGCGGCGGCGGGGATATGCAGGCGGAAGCCGTCGGCGGTCTTCGTCATCTCCGGCATCACCGTCACCACCTGGTACTGCGCCACGGCCTCCAGCGCCTCCGCCACCGTGGCATAGCGCGCCAGCTTTTCCAGGTTCTTGCGGGTCGCGAAGACCAGGGTGCGCAGGCCTTCATCGGTTTCGCGCACCGCATCGGCCGGGCGAATCCACACGCTCTCCACGCTCTCGCTGCCGTCATGCACCGCGGCCTGGTCGGGCGGCGCCGCGGCCAGGAAGAACTGCGTGTCGAACCGCTTGGCGCGGCCCTTCGGCGTGACCCAATGGGCGAAGTGCAGCATGGCATCCACCGCCGGCTGCAACTGCTCGGCGGCCAGCAGCTCGGACAGGGTGCGCTCGCCGCGGTTCATCGCCGCGCGATGCTTGTCCTCCGCCCGCAGCAGCGTCTCGGCCCCGATCATCACCGGGCACCCCGGCGGGCGGGCCAGCAGCACGCCGCATTCCTCGAAGGTCTCGCGGATGCCGGCCACGCGGAAGGCGTCCAGCCCCTCGCCGCCCGCAATCGCCACGTCATCCGGCTCCACCCGACCGCCGGGGAAGACCAGGGCGCCGCCAGCAAAGTCGATGGCGCGGTTGCGCACCACCATGAACACTTCCAGCCCCTGCTCACCGTCGCGGATCAGCAATACGGTACTGGCGGGGCGGGCGATGATGTCAGGCTTGTCGCTCATGGCGTTTCCTATTCGGCGCGCAGGTTGTTGGCGCGGATCAGCGGGGTCCAGCGGGCGATCTCGGCCTTGATCAGCGTGGCGAATTCCGCGGGCGTACCGGCGACCACCTGGGCCGCCTGGCTGGTCTGCACCCGGGCCACCACCTCCGGCCGGCGCATCAGCGCAACGAAGACCTGGTTGATGCGGGCCACCAGCGCGGGGTCCATGCCCGCAGGCCCGACGATGCCGTTCCAGACGCTGGCCTGGAAGCCCGGCAGCGTCTCGGCCATCGGCGGCGTGTCCGGCAGTTGCGCCACCCGCGCGGCGGTCAGCACCGCAATGGGCCGCGCCTTGCCTTCGCGGATGAAGGGCAGCGAGGAGGACACCGTGGGGATGGCGCAGTCGCATTCACCTGAGATCACCGCGCGCATCACCTCGGCGCCGCTGCGGTAGCTCACCGGGATCATCTTGGTGCCGGTCATCTCCAGCATCAGCTCATGCGCCAGCTGGCTGGGGTAGCCAATGCCGGGGTGCGCATAGGTCAGCGGCGTCGCCGCCTGCGCCTTGGCGTGGGCGAACCATTCGGCTGCGGTGCGCACCGGCAGCCCCGGCTTCACCACCACCACCACCGGCAGGTTGGTCAGGTGGCAGATCGGGGTGAAGGCATTGGGCGGGTCGTAGGGCAGCCCGCGCATCATCTCATGCGCAATGGCATTGGCGCCCAGGTCGGCCAGCATCAGGGTATAGCCATCCGGCCGGGCCTGGGCCACCGCGGCACCGGCGATGGTGCCGCCCGCGCCGCCCCGGTTTTCCACCACCATCGAATGGCCGGGCATCTCATCCGCGAAGGCCTGGGCGCAGGTCCGGGCCAGCGTGTCGGAAGCGCCACCGGCACCGAAGGGCACCACCAGGCGCACCGCGCGCTCGGGCCACACCGGCTGCGCCAACAGCGCCGGAGACGCCAGGCCGAGGACGCCGCCGAGCATGCCCCGACGGCCCAGCTGATGGATGGCCATGTGTATTCTTCCCCCGCGCGACGCGGCACAAGTTGCCCGCAGCGGCACCTTGGCGCAACGTCCAACAGGTCCCGATTCCATCCGAGGACATTGGAGAGATGCCGGCATGACCTGGTCGATCCTGGCCCGCGACCCCATGAGCGGATCATTCATTGTCGGCATCACCACCTGCGCCTTTGCGGTCGGGGCCAGTTGCCCCTTCGTCAGGGCCGGCGTCGGCGCGGTTGCGACCCAGTCGATGACCAACAGGTATCTTGGCCCGGCGGTGCTGGACGGCCTGGCGCGCGGCCTGCACCCGGCCGATGCCATCCAGGGCGCGCTTGCCGGCGACGAAGGGCGCGGCATCCGCCAGGTCCATGCGGTCGACCGCCACGGCCGGACCGCGGCCTGGACCGGCGGCAACTGCGTCGACTGGTGCGGCGACGCCGCGGCGCAGGATGTCAGCGTCGCCGGCAACATGCTGGCGGGCGAGGCGGTGGTCGCGGATACCCTGGCCTGCTACCTGGCCAATGACCCCCTGCCATTTCCGGAACGCATCCTCTCCGCGCTCGACGCCGGCGAGGCCGCCGGAGGCGATCGCCGCGGCCGGCAATCAGCCGCGCTGAAGCTGATTTCCACCGAGGACTTCCCCGATATCGACCTGCGGGTCGATGACCATCTGGAGCCTTTGACCGAGCTGCGCCGCTTGCTCTCGATATGGCGGCGCGAACGGGCGCCGGGGTTGCTGACCGCGCCCCGGAAGGACAATCCCTCCGGCTTCACCGACCTGGACGCGATCGAGGAGAGCTGGAAGGCCCGCGGAATGGCGCTGCGGTTTCGTCGCTAGGTCGCCGGCTGGCGGCGCTCTACCGCCGCGCGGCCTTGTGCGTGCCGACGTTCAAATGCCACTCCACCGGCATGCCATCCCAACTCGCCAACAGCTTGCCCGGCCACTTCTTGCGGATGAAGACGTCAAAGCCCTCCGCCGAGGCTTCGACATAGCCAGATTTGCCATCGGTCAAGCGCAGGTGCTGGGCCAGCATCTCAGCTTGTTGCTGCATGTAATCGCTGGTCACCTGTTCCTCCGCTCATTGCTTCCTGAATGGACGCCTGCACCCATCGCGTCACGCCTCGACCGGAACCGCACTGATCATGACAATGGCGCTGGCATAGGGGTATTCGTCGGTCATCGTCAGGTGCACGACAGCGCGCATGCCCGCCGGGGTTATCTTGGCCAGGCGCAGCAAGGCGCCGCCGGTCATCACCATGGTTGGCTGGCCGGAGCGCAGGTTGACCACGCCGAGGTCCTTCATGAACACGCCGTCGCGAAACCCGGTGCCCAGCGCCTTGCTCGCCGCTTCCTTCGCCGCAAAGCGCTTGGCGTAGGTCGCCGCCCGGATCTTCTCCGTCCGGCGTTCCGCCTTGGCGCGCTCAACATCGGTGAAGACCCGCTCGATGAAGCGCTCGCCGTGGCGGGCCATCACCTGCTCGATGCGCCTGATATCGCAGAGGTCGTTGCCGAGGCCGAGGATCATGAGCGGGTCCGCTCCACCCTGGCGACGCCCGAATGCGCGCGCAGTGCCGCGATGATGGTGGTGAGGTGACGCAGGTCGCTGACTTCCATGTCGACGGCAACCTCGACCTCGTCGGGATCGCGCCGCACGACCCGCAGGCCGCTCACGACGCCATCCTGCTTGGCCACCACCGTCGCCAGGCCACCAAGCGCGGAATGCGCATTCTCCACAACCACGTTGACGCGCGCGACATGCCGCTCCCCGCTCGTCGCCGTCTCATCCCAATCGACATCGAGGAAGCGCTCCGGGGTGGCCGCGAAGCTGGCCAGCGTATGGCATTCGGTCGCGTGGATGGTGACGCCCTTCCCGGTGGTGACGATCCCGACGATCCGCTCGCCCGGCAGTGGATGGCAGCAGCCGGCATAATGGATCGACATGCCCGACAGCAGGCCGCTGATCGGCATGCTCGGCGCCGGCCTGGCCGCGGTGCGGTCCAGCCGCGAAAGCGACGGGCCCGCGCCCAGCCGACCGCGCGGGCGTGCCAGGGCAATGGGGTCCACCGCGCGGGGCGGGCTGCGCAGTTCCGGTACCGCGGCATGGACCACGTCGCGCGGGCCGACCGTGCCGGCACCGACGGCAATGTAGAGGTCCTCAAGCTGCGATTGCTTCAGCACCTTCAGCGCAGGCTCCAGCAGCTTTTCGCTGAACTCCAGCCCTTCCTGGCGGAACGCCTTGGCAATGGCGGAGCGGCCGGATTGCTCGTGCTCCTCCTTCAGCCTGGCGTGGACGAAGCGGCGGATGCGGGCCCGCGCCTTGCCGGTGACGACAAAGCGTTCCCAGCCCGGGTTGGGCGTGCCGCCCCGCGCGGTGATGATTTCCACCTGGTCGCCGTTTTCCAGCTGGTGCCTGAGCGGCACGATCTTGCTGTTCACCTTGGCGCCGACGCAGGTATCGCCGACCACCGAATGGACCTCGTAGGCGAAGTCGACCGGCGTGGCCCCGCGCGGCAGCTCGATCAGGTCGCCCTTGGGCGTGAAGCAGAATACCTGGTCGCGGTGCAGCTCCAGCTTGGTGTGTTCCAGGAAGTCCTGCGGCTGGCCTTCCGCGTCCTCCAGAATATCCAGCAGCGCGCGCACCCAGGGGTAGCGCTTGCGCGTCAACCCCGCATCGGTGCCCTGCTTGTAGATCCAGTGGGCGGCAACCCCGTTCTCGGCCACCTCGTGCATGTCCAGGGTGCGGATTTGCACTTCAATTTTCGCGTTCCGCCGCTCCGGCACAGTAACGCCGGTGTGCAAGGACTGATAACCATTGGTCTTCGGCGTGCTGATGTAGTCCTTGAACCGCCCGGGAACCACCCGATACGCGTCATGCACCGCGCCCAGCGCCGAATAGCAGTTACCCTTCTGCCGCTCCGGCAGAATGATCCGGAACGCCATGACATCCGAGAGCTGCTCGAACGCCACGTTCTTCTTCTGCATCTTGAGCCAGATGGAATAGGGCGACTTTTCCCGCCCCATGACATCCACCAGCGGAACTTCATGGGCGGCCAGCACCTTCTTCAGGTCGGCTTCGATTTCCTTGATCAGGTCGGCGCCCTGGCCGCGCAGATAGGTCAGGCGCGCCGCGATGGTCTGCCAGGCTTCCGGGTTCATGCTGCGGAAGGCCAGCGTCTCCAGCTCGTTCTTCAGCGCATCCATGCCGATGCGCTCGGCCAGCGGCGCGAAGATCTCCAGCGTCTCGCGGGCGGTGCGGGCACGGCGTTCGCGCTGCGGCACGCCGGCGAGGGTGCGCATGTTGTGCAGCCGGTCGGCCAGCTTTACCAGCAGGACGCGGATGTCCTCGGACAGCGCCAGCACCAGCTTGCGCAGGTTTTCCGCCTGCTTGGTCTGCTTGGACTTCAGCTCAATCGCGGCCAGCTTGGTCACGCCATCGACCAGCCGGGCAACATCCTTGCCGAAGCGCTGCTCGATATCACCGAGGCAGCAGCCGGTATCCTCGACGGTATCGTGCAGCAGCGCCGTGGCGATGGAAGCCGCGTCCAGCCGATATCCCGCCAGGATATGGGCGACGGCGATGGGGTGCGTGATGTAGGGCGTGCCGTCGTCGCGCTTCTGCTCGCGATGCTGCTCGCAGGCAAAGCGACCGGCGCGGTCGATCAGGTCCAGGTCGGCCCTGGGGTCGTAGCTGGCGACGGCCTTGATCAGCGCCGGCAGCTCGCTCAGCCCCGGCGGCGGCGACACCACGGTCGGAGCCGCAGCGCCGCCTTCCGGTGCGCGCGGCACCGGGGCGAAAGGAGGCCCGGCGTCGCGCGCTGTCATGGCTTTTGGCCCCTAGCGCTTGCCGCCCAGCTCGGCGGCAATCGCCGCCTCGATATCGTCGGCCGAGAGGTCGTCCAAGCCCTGGCCCTCGGCGGGCAGGTCCTCGTTGACATCCATGACGCCGAAGATGTTCTCGTCGGTGGCGATGAGGTCGAGCACCTCCTCCTCCGCCGGCTCCGGCTCCGAGACGCGCTGGAGCGACTTGATCAGGTCCTGCTCCAGGCCCGGCAGCTCAATGGTCTGCTCGGCGATCTCGCGCAGGGCGATGACCGGGTTCTTGTCGTTGTCGCGGTCGACGGTAAGTTCCTCGCCGCGGCTGATGTTGCGGGCGCGCTGGGCCGCCAGCAGAACCAGTTCGAAGCGGTTCGGGACCTGAACAATGCAGTCCTCGACGGTGACGCGTGCCATGACGGCTCCGTGAACGTTTGGCGCCGCCTGGACTCCGGGCAGCGGTGAACCCTTCAGATAGCCATCGCCGCGCCGATGTGCAAGCGCAGCAATGCGGCGGGGCGATCAGCCCCTACCCAAAGTGGATCATCTGCCGCACCACTTCGCCGCCCTTCAGGTTGGCGAAGCCCTGGTTGATCTCCTCCAGCTTGATGTGGCTGGAAATCAGGTGGTCCAGCTTCAGCCGCCCCTGCCGCCACAGCCCCAGCAGCCGCGGCATGTCCACGCGGAAGCGGTTGCTGCCCATGGAAGATCCCTGGATCTTCCGCTCCCGCAGGAAGTCGAAGCCGTGCAGCTCGATCTTCACGCCGAACGGCACCATGCCGATGATCGTCGCCGTGCCGCCCGGGCGCAGCATCTCGAAGGCCTGTTCCGCGGTGCGCTTCAGCCCCAGCGCCTCGAAGCTGTAGTGCACGCCGCCCTTGGTCAGCTCCCGCACCATCGCCACCGGGTCTTCGTTGCCCACCAGAATGGTGTCGGTCGCGCCCATCTGCCTGGCCAGGTCCAGTTTGGACTGCAACCGGTCCAGCGCGATGATCCGCTCCGCCCCGGCCAGCGCCGCGCCGTTCACCGCCGCCAGGCCGACACCGCCGCAGCCTATCACCGCCACCGTGCTGCCAGCCTCGATCCGCGCGGTGTTGAACACCGCCCCCACGCCGGTGATGACGCCGCAGCCGACCAGCGCGGCCCGGTCCAGCGGCACTTCCTCGTCAATCTTCACCAGCGCGTTCTCATGCACCAGCATCTGCTCGGCGAAGGCCGACAGGTTCAGGAACTGGTGCATCCGCTCGCCGCCCTTCCAGCTCAGCCGGGTGGAGGCCCCGGGCGGCAGTTTTACTTGCGTATTCTCGCACAGCGCCGGCCGGCCGGTGGTGCATTGGCTGCAATGGCCGCAGAACACCGAAAGGCAGCCGATCACGTGGTCGCCCGGCTTCAGGTAGGTCACCTGGTCGCCGACCTGCTCGACCACGCCGGCCACCTCATGCCCCGGCACCGTCGGCAGCGGGTGCGGGTAGAGTCCTTCGATGAAATGCAGGTCGGAATGGCACAGCCCGGCGAAGACCGTGCGGACCAGGACCTCATGCCCCTTCGGCTTGTCCAGCGTCACGTCCTCGATGGTCAGCGGCTGGTTCGCGGCGTGCAGTACGGCGGCCTTCATGGTTTTCCCCCCGCGGTCGCCGGACAACCATGGCGCCGCCCTGTTGCGGTGCAGACTAACCCCTGTAGGCTACGCCCCGCAACGGAGGGACGCAGGGGCAATGGAACCCGAACTTTTGCTGGAACGCGATGGCGGCGTGCTGGTCATGACGATGAACCGCCCGGAGGCGCTGAATGCGCTCGGCGGCAACATGATGTGGGACATGGTCAAGGCGCTGGCCGACGCGGCGCAGGATGGCGAGGTCGGCTGCGTGGTGCTGACCGGTGCCGGCCGCGGCTTCTCGGCCGGCGGCGACATGAAGGCCCGCGCCACCGGCGCCAAGCCGCCGCCGGCCACGCCGGAAGCCGGCGCCGACGAGCTGCGCGCCCGGATGGAATGCTCCCGCCTGCTGCACGAAATGCCCAAGCCCACCATCGCCATGCTGAACGGCGTGGCGGCCGGCGCCGGCATGTCCCTGGCACTGGCCTGCGACATGCGCGTGGCCGGCAGCAGCGCGCGGATGACCACCGCCTTCGCCAACATGGGTTTTTCCGGCGATTTCGGCGGCCACTACTTCCTGGCCAGGCTGGTCGGCGTCGCCAAGGCGCGGGAGCTCTATTTCACCAGCGCCAAGCTGGACGCGGCGCAGATGGACAAGCTGGGCCTGGTCAATCGCCTGGTGCCGGACGAACAGCTGCGCGAGGAAACCATGAAGCTGGCCCGTCAGCTCGGCAACGGCCCCCGCGTGGCGTGGCGCTACATGAAGCGCAACATGAAGATCGCCGAGGAAGGCACGTTGGCGGAGGCGCTGGACGCCGAGGCCATCGGCATGATGCGCACGCGCGAGACCGAGGACCACAAGGAAGCGCTGCGTGCCTTCCTGGAGAAGCGCGCCCCGAACTTCACCGGCCGCTGAGCGAGACCCCGGCCACGGCCGGGAATAGCTGTTGCCCCTCGGGTGGGAGCGCGCGCTACACTGACGTCATGGAGCCGCGCTCCCACACCGCTGCGATAAGGTTTGGCCTGGGCCTGCGCCTGGGTGAAGCCCTGCCCGCCGACCCGGTGGCATGGCTGGACCAGCAACTCACCGCCGAAGCGCGGCCGCCCCTGCCGGCCGGCTTCGACGCGCCGCCCAGCACGCGGCAGGGGCTGGCCGCCTTCCGGGCCGACCGGGAAGCGCAGGCCCGCGGAGAAGCTCAGCCGGACAACGCCACCCGGCTGTTCCGCGCCGAGGCCATCGCCCAGGCGGAGCGGCTGCTGACCACGCCGGAGCCTTTCCTGGAACGCCTGGTCCAGTTCTGGGCCAACCACTTCACCTGCTCACGCCGGGCCGCCATGGTCGGGCCGCTGATGGGCGCCTATGTCCGAGAGGCGATCCGGCCGCATGTCACGGGCAGCTTTGCCGGCATGCTTCGCGCGGTGGTCCAGCACCCCGCCATGCTGGCCTACCTGGACAACACCAATTCGGCCGGCCCGGCCAGCCCGGCCGCGGCCCGGCCCGGCACCGGCCTGAACGAGAACCTGGCCCGCGAAATCCTGGAGCTGCATACGGTCAGCCCGGCGGCTGGCTACACCCAGGCCGATGTCACCGAATTCGCCAAGGTCCTGACCGGTTGGTCCATCGGCCGGCTCGACCAGGCCGAGGAACCCGGCGGTGCCTTCATGTTCCGGCCCTTCCGGCACCAGCCAGGCGCCAAGCTGGTCATGGGGCAACGCTTTGAGGAAGGGCTGGCCGGCGGCCTGGCCGCACTCCAGTGGCTGGCCACCCACCCCGCAACCTGTACCCACCTGGCGACCAAGCTGGCGCGACACTTCATTGCCGACGCGCCGCCCCCGCACTGCGTCGCGGCCCTGGCCGCTGTCCTGCGGGACACCGGCGGCGACCTGGCGGCCGTGGCCCGCGCCCTGGTGCGCCTGCCGGAAGCCTGGGCACCGCTGACCAAGCTGCGCTCGCCGCAGGATTATGTCATCGCGGCGCTCCGGGCGGTCGGCGCCGGACCGGCCAGCGGGGCAGCGGCGCTGGCCGGCTTCAACCAGCTGGGCCAACCGCTCTGGGCCGCGCCGGGGCCGAATGGCTGGCCCGACGAAGCCGCCGCCTGGGTCGCGCCCGAGGCCCTGATGCGCCGCGCCGAATTCGCCTGGGCGCTGGCCGGGCGCACGGTGGCGAGCGGCCCCGGCCCGGCGCGCGACATGGCCGCCGCCACGCTTGGCCCCTCGGCCCGCGCAGAGACGCTCACCGCCATCGCCCAGGCCGGCAGCGAACGGGAAGCCCTGACGCTGCTGCTGGCTTCGCCGGAGTTCCAGCGCCGATGATCGCATCGCGTCGCGCCCTGCTGGGGCTTGCCGGCAGCCTGATGCTGGGCGGCAACCGCCTCGCCTTCGCCGAAGTCGCGGCCCCGGACCCGGAGGCGCGACTGGTGGTGGTGTTGCTGCGCGGCGCCCTGGACGGGCTTGCCGCGGCGCCGCCCTATGGCGACCCCGACTACATCAGGCACCGCGGCGACCTGGCGCTGGGCGAACCTGGCCAGGATGGCGGCGCCCTGGACCTCGGCGGCTTTTTCGGCCTGCATCCCCAGCTGGAACAGCTGCACCGCATGTACCAGGCCGGCGAAGCGCTGGTGGTGCACGCCGTCGCCGGCCCCTGGCGCAGCCGCAGCCATTTTGAGGCGCAGGACCTGCTGGAGGCCGGGGCCGACCACCGCATGGCCAGCGGCTGGCTGAACCGCGCGCTGCAATCCCTGGCCCCCGAGCCCCCCGGCGCCAGCCGTCGCGCCTTGGCCGTCGGCATCGACGTGCCCCTGCTGCTGCGCGGTCCGGCGGGGGTTGGCGGCTTCTTCCCCACCGGCGCCTCGCGGCCGGAGGCATCGGTCTGGTCGGAACTGGCCGCGCTGAGCCGGCACGACCCCCTGCTGGGGCCGGCCATGCTGGAGGGGCTGCGCGCTCGCGGCTTTTCCGCCGCCGTGCTGGCGGGCACCGAGGCTCCGCCCGGCGACCGCTTCGGCTTCCCGGCCCTGGCCGCCAGCGCCGGGCGGTTGCTGGCGCAGCCGAACGGGCCGCGCATCGCCGCGCTGGAATTGGTGGGCTGGGATACCCACGCCTTCCAGGCCGCCCGGTTGCAGGGGCGGCTTGGCCAGCTTGATGGCGGGCTGGCCGCGCTGCGGACCCAGCTGGGGGCCGCCTGGCAGCGCACCGCGGTGCTCGTGGTCACCGAGTTTGGCCGCACCGTCCGGGTCAACGGCACCCGGGGCACCGACCATGGCACCGCCGGCTGCGCCTTCCTGCTGGGCGGGGCGGTGGCCGGTGGGCGCGTCCTGGCCGATTGGCCCGGCCTGGCTCCGGAGCGTCTGTTTCAGAACCGCGACCTGGCGCCGACGCGCGACCTGCGGGCGCTGGCCAAGGCCCTGCTGCGCGACCATCTGCGCTTGCCCGCGGCCGCCGTGGCGGAAGCCTTCCCCGGCAGCGCAGGCGTTGACGCGGAGCCGGGGCTGCTGCGCGGCTGAAGCGCCGCGGCGGGGCGAAAGCCGCCCTCCCCGCTGGCTCCTGCCCGGGTTGAGCCGGCCGGGCGCCGGGGCCGGATCGGGGGTGCCAGCCTTCGCGCTTGCAAAAACCCGGCAGATTGAGCATGTGTCCGCCGCGATAACAGCGATTCCCAGGAACACTTGGGCGGGCGGAACGGGGTGGCACCCCGGCCGGGCCCGTTTTTGCGTATGGAGGCCACCGTGGCGCACACCTCGCTCGATAAGATCCGCAACATCGGCATCACCGCGCATATCGATGCCGGCAAGACCACGACGACCGAGCGGATTCTCTACTACACCGGCAAGTCGCACCGCATCGGCGAAGTGCACGACGGCAACACCACCACCGACTACATGGCGCAGGAGCGTGAGCGCGGCATCACCATCACCTCCGCCGCCGTGACCGCGGTGTGGAACGACCACCGCATCAACATCATCGACACCCCCGGCCACATCGACTTCAACATCGAGGTGAACCGCAGCCTGCGCGTGCTCGACGGCGCCATCTTCATCATCGAGGGCGTGGCCGGCGTGCAGCCGCAGTCCGAGACCAACTGGCGCCTGGCCGACCGCTACAACGTCCCGCGCATCATCTTCATCAACAAGCTCGACCGCACCGGCGCCGATTTCTACAAGGCGGCGGCGACGCTCACCGAGAAGCTCGGCATCAACTGGGTCACGCTGCAGCTGCCTATCGGCATCGAGGACAAGTTCCTCGGCGTGGTCGACCTGGTGGAGATGAAGGCGATCATCTGGGAAGGCGACGACCTCGGCGCCGCCTATCATGACGCGCCGATCCCCGACGACCTGATGGAGAAGGCGAAGGAATACCGCCAGATCCTGCTGGACACCGCCGTCGGCATCGACGAAGTGGCGATGGAAGAATACTTCGAGAAGGGCGACGTCTCGATCGAGACGCTGAAGCGCTGCATCAAGAAGGGCACCATCTCCGGCGAGTTCCGCGCCGTGATGTGCGGCACCGCTTTCAAGAACAAGGGCGTGCAGCCGCTGCTGGACGCGGTGATCGACTACCTGCCCTCCCCGATCGACATCCCCGGCATCAAGGTTGCCCCGGAAGAAGGCCAGGACGAAACCGCCGACCGCGCGAACATTCCGGCCGACCCGGACGCGCCCTTCGCCGGCCTGGCGTTCAAGATCATCAACGACAAGTACGGCAACCTGACCTTCGTGCGCGTCTATCGCGGCACGCTGCGCCAGGGCGATATGGTGATGAACACCACCAAGGGCCATCGTGAGCGTATCGGCCGCATGTTCCAGATGCACGCCGACAAGCGCGACGAAATCAAGGAAGTCATCGCCGGCGACATCGCCGCCTTCGTTGGCCTGAAGGACACCGGCACCGGTGACACCCTGGCGTCGAACGACGACCCGGTGGTGCTGGAGCGCATGGCCTTCCCGGTGCCGGTCATCGACATCTCGGTCGAGCCGAAGACCAAGGACGCCGTGGAAAAGATGTCGCTCGGCCTCGGCAAGCTGGCCGGCGAAGACCCCAGCCTGCGGGTGAAGACGGACCAGGAAACCGGCCAGACCATCCTCTCGGGCATGGGCGAGCTGCACCTGGAGATCATCGTCGACCGCCTGCGCCGCGAATACGGCGTGGACTGCAACATCGGCGCGCCGCAGGTTGCCTACCGCGAGACGATCACCAAGCCGCACACCGAGACCTATACCCACAAGAAGCAGTCGGGCGGTTCGGGCCAGTACGCCGAGGTGAAGATCACCTTCGAGCCGCGCGAGCGGAACAGCGGCATCGAGTTCGTCAATGCCGTGGTCGGTGGTTCGGTGCCGAAGGAATACATCCCGGCGGTGGACAAGGGCATCAAGGTGCAGGCCGATACTGGCGTGCTCGCCGGCTTCCCCACCGTGGACTTCAAGTTCAGCCTGGTGGACGGCAAGTACCACGACGTCGACTCCAGCGCCCTGGCCTTCGAAATCGCCGGCAAGGCCTGCTTCCGCGAAGGCATGAAGAAGGCCGGCCCGGTCATCCTGGAGCCGATCATGGACGTGGAAGTGACCACCCCGCAGGACCACGTCGGTGACGTGGTGGGCGATCTCAACCGTCGCCGCGGCGTGATCCAGAGCCAGGACATGGCCGGCACCTCGGTCATCGTGCGCGCGCACGTGCCGCTGAAGGAAATGTTCGGCTACATCAGCAACCTGCGCGGCATGACCAAGGGCCGCGCCAGCTTCTCGATGCAGTTCCACCACTACGACCCGGTGCCGCGCAACGTCGCCGACGAGATCATGAAGGCCAGCGCGTAACCACTTCGCGCTGTTCAGGCGCCCGATGGCTTGAGGCCCGCCGGCCGAAAAGCCTGAATCGGGCGCCCGGAAAATCGCGGCGCGGAGGGGCAACCTTCCGCGCCGTTTTCGTTTGAAGGGCCAACCATGTCAGACCGCATCTCCCTGCCCAAAGACAAGATCCGCGTGCTGCTGCTGGAAGGCGTCTCCGACAGTGCCGTCGGTCTGTTCGGCGCCGCCGACTACGCCAGCATCACGCGCATCCCCAAGGCGCTGGACGGCCAGGCGCTGCGCGACGCGCTCCAGGGCGTCCATATCCTGGGCATCCGCAGCCGCACCGAACTGGACGCCGCCGCGCTGGAAGCCGCCGACCGGCTGATGGCCGTGGGGTGCTTCTGCATCGGCACCAACCAGGTGGACCTGGCCGCCGCCAAGCGCCGCGGCATCCCCGTGTTCAACGCGCCCTTCAGCAACACCCGCAGCGTGGCCGAACTGACCATGGCGGAAGCGGTGATGCTGTTGCGCAGCCTGCCGGACAAATCCCGCAGCGCGCACCAGGGCGGCTGGGACAAGTCCGCCGCCAACAGCTTCGAGGTGCGCGGCCGCACGCTCGGCATCGTCGGCTACGGCAATATCGGCAGCCAGCTTTCGGTGCTGGCGGAAGCCTTCGGCATGCGGGTGATCTACTACGACCACACGGTGAAGCTGCCGCACGGCAATGCCCGCCCCTGCGCCACCCTGGCGGAGCTGCTGGGGGAGGCCGATGTGGTCACGCTGCACGTGCCCGAGACCGCCAGCACAAAGGGCATGATCGGCGCCGCGCAGATCGCGCAGATGAAGCCGGGTGCCATCCTGATCAACAACGCCCGCGGCACCATCCTGGACCAGGCGGCGCTGGCCGAGGCCATCACCGCAGGCCGGCTGCTCGGCGCGGCGGTGGACGTTTTCCCGGAAGAACCCGCCCGCAACGGCGATGCCTTCGTCAGCCCGCTGCAGGGCGTCCGCAACGTCATCCTGACGCCGCATATCGGTGGCAGCACGGCGGAAGCGCAGTCCCGCATCGGCGAGGAAGTGGCCCGCAAGCTGGTGGACTACAGCGATACCGGCGCCACGCTGGGCGCGGTGAACTTCCCCCAGGTGCAACTGCCCATCCAGGCCTCCGGCGCGCGCTTCATGCATGTGCACGCCAATACGCCGGGCCTGCTGGGCAAGATGAACGAGGTCTTCGCGCGGCGCGGCATCAACATCGCCGCGCAGTACCTGCAAACCGACAGCGCCATCGGCTACGTGGTGGTGGACAGCGGCGCCACCCATGCCGCCGAGGACATCCTGGCGGAGCTTCGCGCCCTGCCCGGCACCATCCGCGCGCGGCTGCTGTACGAGCGGGAGTAAGCTGGCCTTTGTCTGGGCGGCCGATTCACGCCGTTCGGCGCAAGCGCCTCGGACGATCGGGCGCCTATCGGATCGGCGGGCTCCACAGCAGCCCGCCGCGGTTCCACAGCCTATTGTAGCCGCGTGGCAGCCTCACCTGGCTGCCCTCCCCCAGGTGGCGCTCATAGATCTCGCCATAATTGCCCACGGCCTTGATAGCGTTCAGCAACCAGGCGCGCTCCAGGCCAACGCTCGGGCCAAGGTCGCCGCTCTTGCCCAGCAGGCGCTGCACGGCGGGGCTGGGGCTCTCGGCCAGCATGCGGTCGGCATTGGCCTGGGTAATGCCGAGCTCCTCGGCCTCGATCAGCGCGAAGACCACGAAGCGCACGATATCGAACCACTGGTCGTCGCCCTGGCGCACGCTGATGGCGTAGGGTTCCTTGCTGATCAGCTCCGGCAGCAGGCGGTGCTCGGCCGGGTTGGGGAAGGCCGCGCGCACCGCCGCGATCTGGCTGGCATCGGCGGTATAGGCGTCGCACCGGCCGCTCTCATAGGCGCGGCGGGCCTCGTCCTTGTCGGCGAAGATCACCGGCTGGAAGCGAATGCCGGTGCTGCGCGCCCAGTCCTGCAGGTTCAGCTCATGCGTGCTGGCGCTGACGAAGCAGACCGAGGCGCCCTCCAGCTGCGCGGCATGCTCGACGCCGCTGGAGACCTTCACCAGGAAGCCCTGGCCGTCGAAGAAGTAGGGCGCGGTGAAGTTGATGCCCAGCATGGAATCCCGCAGGAAGGTCCAGGTGGTCGTGCGCGCCAGCATCTCCACCTGCCCGCCGGACAGCGCGGGGAAGCGGTTTTGCCCGGTCAGGTGCGCCCAGGCCACGCGGCTGCCATTGCCCAGCACGGCGGCCGCGACCGCGCGGCAGATATCGGCATCCACGCCCTGCCACACACCGCGGGAATCCGGCTGGCTCCAGGCGGGGTCGCCGGTGGAGATGCCGCAGTTCAGCGTGCCGCGCGCCCGCACCGCCGCCAGCGTGGCACCGGGCGAGGCAGGTTGCGCAAAAGCCGGTGCCGCCAGCAGCAGCAGTCCCAGAAGGCAGCGCAGCATCAGGCTTTACTCCGGAGTTGTTGCAGCAGGGCGATGCCGACCAGCGCGCCGCCGGCCACGGCCAGGCGCACCAGGTCCGGCACCGCATGGTAGAACGCCGCGAACAGGCCGGCAGCGCCCAGCACCAGGCGCGGCAGCCAGCCCAGCGGCGCCCAGAGGTAGCCGGCATACCCGGCCGCGATGGCCGCCAGCGCCGAGGCCTGGATCGCCACCACCAGCGCGATCTCGTACCAGCTTCCGCGCCACATGATCGCGGGGTCGTACAGAAAGGCGAAGCCCACGGTGAAGCCGGCAATGCCCAGCCGCGTGGCATGCAGGCTGGACACCAGCGGCGAGGCCTTGGCGATGGCCGCCGCCGCGAAGGCCGCCGCCGCCACCGGGGGCGAGGCATCCGCCAATACCGCGAAGTAAAAAATAAAAAGATGCGCCGGCAGCACCAGCGCCGCCTGCGGCACGCCCAGCGCCACCTGGCCCAGTTCCAGTATCTGCGGCACGCCGATGGCGGCGGCGATGATGTAGCTGGGCGTGGTGGGTATCCCCATGCCCAGCACCAGCACGGTGGCCGCCAGCAGCAGCAGCAGCAACGGGAAACTGCCGGCCGCCATCACCTTGATGATGCCGCCCAGCGCCACCACCAGCCCGGTGGTGGTCAGCGCCGAGACCACGATGCCCGACCCCGCGATGGAAACCGCCAGCGGCGCCATGGTGTGGCCAGCGCTGGCCAGGCTTTCCAGGATGGTGCGCCAGCCCATGCGGGTGCGCCGCCGCAGCAGGGAGACGGCGACCATGGCGATGGTGGACCAGAAGGCCGCGTAATTGCCCGACCACCCCTCGCTCATGAACCAGACCAGCACGCCGATCGGCAGCACCAGGTGGGCGTCGGCCAGCACCTCCCGCCAGCCGGGAATGGCCTCGGCGGGCATCGGGGCGATGCCGGCGCGCTTGGCCTCGAAATGCACCGCCACCACGATGGCGTAGTAGTACAGCACCGCGCCGAGCGCCGCCGCGACGACGATCTCGCTGTAGGGAATCGCGGTGATCTCGGCCATCACGAAGGCGGCGGCGCCCATCACCGGCGGCATCAGCGCGCCGCCGACGCTGGCGGCACTCTCAATGCCCGCGGCCAGGGCGGGGCGATAGCCGATCCGCTGCATCAGCGGGATCGTCATGGCGCCTGTCGTGATGACGTTGGAGACGGAAGACCCGCTCATGGTGCCGAACAGGCCGGAGGTGATGACCGCCACCTTGGCCGGCCCACCGGTGAACCGCCCCGCCGCCGCCGCGCCCAGGTTGTGGAACAGCCGGCCCGTCCCGCTGCCCTGCATGAAGGCACCGAACAGGATGAAGACGGCGATGGTGGTCGCGACAATCCCGGTCAGCGGCCCATAGACACCACCCGCCGTCGGCACCAGCCAACTCGCCTCGACAATCTCCGCCAGGCTGAACGGCCGGGCATTGAGCAGGCCCGGCAGGTAGTGGCCAAAGGCCATGTAGGCGATGGAGGCCAGGATCATCCACATCAGCCCGGCTTCCACCGCCCGGCGCGTGGCTTCCAGCAGCGTGACCACCGCGGTGATGCCCAGCACCAGCATCACCGGCGTGAAGGGGTCCACGTATTCCATGCGGTCGGCAACCGCGGTCCATTGCCACATCACCCAGGCATGCGGCGCCGCGGCGGCCAGGCACCACAGCCAGTCCAACAGGCTGGGCCGCCCCATGGGGGAACGGCCGGGAAAGGCGGGGTAGAGCAGGAACAGCGGCGGCACGAAGACCAGCAGATGGAAGCCGCGCATCCGGATCGGGTCGGGAAAGCCGAAGCCGCCGAAATACAGGTGCACCGCCGCCGCCGCGGCCAGCCACAGCGTGGTGGTCAGCTTCAACCAGCGCGGAAGGTCACGCATGCCGCGTCGTCCTTGATGCAGGTCCCAGGCGCAGCAAGTGGCGGGCCACGGCGCCACCCCGCAGCGGGGCGGCGCGGGGCCATGGCATCAGGCCGGCATGCCCGCGGCTTCGCGGAACGCCTTGGCGGCGCCGGGGTGCAGCGGCAGGCCGGTATATTTCCAGCTCACCGTCGGGTCCCAGGCGCCCATGCTGGCGTGGATCGCCACCAGGCGCTGGCCCTTGTTGCGGATCAGCGTCCTGGTGATCTTGTAGGCCACGTCCTCCGGCAGGGAGGCATGCACCATGATGACGCTGTCCATGCTGGTCACGTTGACCGGGCCGGATTGCAGCTGCGGATAGGTGCCCGCCGGCAGCACGCCCTGGGCATAGGCGTAGGTATCCGCCAGGTGGCGGCGCACATCGGCCGGGAATTCAACCAGCGACCCACCGCGCCGGCCCTGCGCCACTTCCGTGAAGATCGCCGCCGGCCGCGCCAGGGCGGCGTAGAGGTAGTCCACCTGGCCATCGGTATAGGCGCTGGCGATGTCGGCGTAGCTGCCGGTCTGGTAGCGGCCGCCCTCGTCGCGGATCTTCTCCGGGCTGCTGCCGTAGAACTTCAGGATCCGCTGCATCGTCATTTCGTCGGTGGAGGAGCGCTGCGGCACCCCGACCTTCAGGCCCTTCTGCGTCAAGATCGCCCGCATGTCGGCCGGGCCGGCGCCGGTGTGGCGCAGGAAGTGGTGCTCGGTCGGGCTGTAGCCGGTGCCGAGGCAGCGCAGGTTCTCGTGCTTGCTCGTATAGGGGTCTTCGCCCTTGCGGGCAGACGCGGCGAAGGCGTCGATCCCCCAGCCCACCGGCGACTGGTTGTTGTTGACGCGGGTGCTGTTGGCCAGGCCGCCGCCGGGGGTGACGCGTATCTGCAGCTCCGGGTTCTCGTCCTTGATCAGGGCGGAAAGCCCGGCCGCCATGGTGTACCAGCCGCCGCCAACCGAGCCCGCGACCCACTCGAAGGTCTGCTGCGCCGAGGCCACGCGCACGAAGGGCGCGGCCAGGGCGACGCCAAGCGCCGCCCGACGGGTCATCAATAGGCTCATGGGCCTCGGCTCCCTGTTCCGGTAAATCTGCGGGGAATGATGGACAGCTTCGCGCTGCCCCGCAACAAGGCTTGCATGATCGGTTTCCTCTCGCTCTGCCTGCCCATCTTCGCCGTGGTGGCGGTGGGCCTCCTCGCTGCCCGGCTGAAGCTGGTCTCGGCGGCCGTGGTCGTGGCGATCGGCACCTTCAGCTTCAACGTGGCGCTGCCGGCCATGCTGCTGCGCCTGGTGGGCAGCCAGCCGTTGGCGGAAAGCTTCCAGCCCGAATGGTTCCAGGGCTACCTGGGCGCCTGCCTCGGCATATTCGGCCTCTCCATGGCTTTTGCGCTGCTGCGCGGTCACGGCCGCCAGCAATCCGCCGCGCTGGGCGCCGCGGCGGCCATGGGCAATGTCGGCTACCTGGCGCCACCGCTGCTGCTGCCCATCCTGGGCGAGCGGGTCGCCGGCCCGGTGGCCATGAGCATCATGGCGGAGGTCGCGGTCATCGTGGCCCTCGGCAGCGTTCTGATGGCCCCGGGCAAGGGCCGCGCCGGGCTGCGCACCATGGGCCTCGGCCTGCTGGGGCTGACCCGCAACCCCGTCATCCTCTCCATCGTCGGCGGCTGCGCGCTGGCCTGGTACGCGGTAACGCTGCCGCTGCCGGTGGAGCGCTTCCTGACCTTCCTCGGCAATGCCGCCGGCCCCACTGCGCTGTTCGCGCTGGGCGGCACGTTGGGGCAGATGCGCGCCCAGGGGCGGGTGCTGGCCATGGCGGCCGGGCTGACCCTGGCCAAGCTGGTGGCCTACCCCGCGCTGGTGTGGCTGGTGCTCAGCCAGGTGCTGGAGCTGGACAGCTTCTGGGTCGTCTCCGGCACGCTGCTGGCCGCCATGCCCACGGCGACCAATGCCTTCGTGCTGGCCCAGCGCAACGACGCCGCGGCCGAGGAGGTCAGCGCGGGCGTGCTGGTTTCCACGCTGATGGCGGCCCTGCTGTTCCCGGCCACCGCCTGGCTGCTCAGCGCGCCGGTAGCGGTGCCGTAGCGCTCAGCCCCTGCCGCCGGCCAGCCTGGCGCCCTCCGCGCTGCGGCCCAGGCGCAGGAAGGCCACGCAGCCCAGCGCCGGCCCCACCGCCAGGGCGGCAAAGGCGCCGCCCCAGCCGATGGCGTCGACCAGCAGCGGCATCAGGTGGATGGTGATCAGCGTCAGGGTGAAGCCGAGGCTGGTCTGCACCGTCAGCATGGTGCCGGTCAGCCCGGGGTCGGCCAGTTCCGCGATGCTGGCCGAGAACTGCGCGCTGTCCGCCACCACCGCCACGCCCCAGACCAGGCAGACCCCCAGGGTCAGCGCCGGATGTAGGCCGAAGACCGGCCCCGCCAGCAGGCAGCAGCCGCCGGAGACCGCCATCGCCGCCACCGTCACGCGCACCCGGCCGAGGCGGTCGGCCAGCAGCCCCGCGGCCACGCAGCCCAGGGCCCCCGCCGCCAGCACGGCAAAGCTGGAGAAGGCCGCTTCCGCCGGGTCGGGGCTGGTGCCGCGCCAGGCGGCGAAGCTGGCGGCCAGGTACAGCCCCACCCAGGTCCACATCGCATAGAGCTCCCACATGTGACCGAGATAGCCGAGCGTCGCCAGCCGCGTACCGCGGTTCTGCCATAGCCGCAGCGCCGCGGCCGGGCGGAAGCGCGACGCCGGGGCATGGCGCGGGCCAAGCTGCACGCCGGCCATCAGCGCCGCGCCGGCCACGGCGGCAGCGGAGGCGATGGCCAGCGTCAGCCGCCAGTCCAGCTCGCCCAGGGCATTGACCAGGTGCGGCGAGGCCGAACCCAGCGTCAGCCCGCCCACCAGCAGGCCGACGACCAGGCCCGCATCGTTGCGGTCGGCCCAGCCGGCGGCCAGCTTCATCCCCACGGGATAGACGCCGGCCAGGGCGAACCCCGTGGCAAAGCGGGCGACCACCACGGCGTCGGCGCCGACCGGCAGCAGCAGGATGCCGGCATTGGCCAGCGCCCCAACCAGCGTGGCCGCCGCGAAGAAGCGCCGCGGGTCCAACCGGTCGGCCAGGCCCAGCACCGCGCTGACCAGCGTTCCCGCGACGAAGCCAGCCTGTACCGCACTGGTCAGCAAGGCCTGGAACCCCAGGGGCAGCGCCGCCTCCCGCGCCATGCCGGGCCCGGCGGCGGTACCGGAGAACCAGATGGACAGGGCGAGCACCTGCGCCAGGGTGATCAGGGCGAGGTTGCGGGGCTTGCCGTGGCCGGGCCGCGTGGAGGGCATGCTGGCTTCCCGCTGCTGAGGGCGCCGGCATACCGCGAAGCGCCGCACCACGGCCAGGGGCTGCCAGGCGCAGGCAGCAGCGCCTGACAGCCCCCTGCTGTTGTTCGAGCGGCTGATCCACGCCGCCGGTGATTCCCCCGGCGACGATGAGAGGCCAGCCCGCGCCGAACCCCAAAGGCACGCCCGGCGGAACATCCGCTGGCGCCCGCCCCGAAAGCTGCTTTAGGCTGCGGGCAACAGGGGCGCCGGCGGCCATTCCAACCAGGAGACTGCCATGACCATCGCAACAAAAGGGGTTTCAGCATGAAGCGTCGCGATTTCCTTGCCGCCGGCGCCGTGGGCGCCGCCGCGCTGGCCGCACCTGGCCTCGGCCGTGCCCAGGGCGCGGGTGTGCTGAAGTTCGTACCGCAGATCGACCTCAGCTACCTCGACCCGCATGGCACCACGGCCTACGTCACCCGCGGCCATGGCCACATGATCTACGACACGCTCTACGGCATGGACGGGCACTTCAAGGCCACGCCGCAGATGGTGGAAGGCCATGTCGTCGCCAATGACGGCAAGCTGTGGACGCTGACGCTGCGCCCCGGCCTGCTCTGGCACGACGGCGAGAAGGTCACCGCGCGGGACTGCGTCGCCAGCATCAAGCGCTGGGCCAAGCGGGATGCCCTGGGCGGCGCGCTGATCGCCGCGACCGACGAGTTGTCCGCGCCGGACGACCGCACCATCGTCTTCCGCCTGAACCGGCCCTTCCCGCTGCTGCCGGATGCGCTGGGGAAAATCACCTCGCCGATGCCGGCGATGATGCCGGAGCGCTTCGCCAATACCGATCCGTTCAAGCAGCTGACCGACATGATCGGCAGCGGCCCCTTCACCTGGGTGGCCAGCGAGCGTGTGGCCGGCGCCCGCGCGGTTTACCGGAAGTTCGACAAGTACGTGCCGCGCCAGGGCGGCACACCGGACTGGAACAGCGGCCCGAAGATCGTCCACTTCGACCGGGTCGAATGGACCACCATCCCGGATGCCTCGACCAAGGCTTCCGCCCTGCAGCAGGGCGAGCAGGAATGGTGGGAAAACCCGGCGCATGACCTGATGCCGCTGCTGCGCCGCGACCGCCGGATCAAGCTGGACACCATCAACTTCAGCGGCGCCGTCAACATGATGCGGCTGAACCACCTGCAGCCGCCGTTCAACAACCCCGGTGTCCGCCGCGCCGTGCTGCACGCCATCGACCAGGCGGCGATGATGCAGGCCATCGTCGGCACCGACCCTAGGGATTATCACACGCCGCACGGCATCTTCTGCCCCGGCACGCCGATGGCCAGTGAAGCCGGCCTCGACCCCTTCAAGGGTCCGCGCGACCACGACAAGGTCAAGCGCATGCTGGCCGAGGCCGGCTATGCCGGCGAGAAGGTCGCCATGCTGGTGGCCACCGACTACCCGCAGTTCAAGGCCATCGGCGATGTCGCCGCCGACATGTTCAAGAAGATCGGCATGAACATCGACTACATCGCGACCGACTGGGGCACCATGCTGCAACGCCGCAACAACAAGGGTCCGGTGGACCAGGGCGGCTGGAGCTGCTTCAGCACCGGCTGGGAAGGCGTGGACCACCTGGACCCCGCCAACCACTACGCGGTGCGCGGCAATGGCGCGGAGCCCTCGGCCTGGCCGGGCTGGTGCACCAGCGCCAGGCTGGAGGAGCTGCGCACCGCCTGGTTCGCGGCGCCGAACCTGGCGGCGCAGCAGGTGATCTGCCGCGAGATGCAGGTGCAGGCCATGCAGGATGTACCGAGCATTCCGCTCGGCCAGTTCGTGCAGCAGACCGCCTACCGCACCAACATCACCGGCGTGCTGCGCGGCTTCCCGGTGTTCTGGAACGTCAAGAAGGGCTGAGCCGCGTGCAGACGTCGCCCGGATGGCACATCCGGGCGACGTAACCTGACTGGCGCCGGGGGGGTCGCCCTCCCCGGCGCCGAACGCCTTACGCCACCTGGTCGGCCAGCAGGTCCAGGTGGTACGCGGTGTCGCCGTATAGGTGCTCGAACACCATGACGCGGCGGAAGAAGTGGCCGACGGCGTATTCCTCGGTCATGCCGATGCCGCCATGCAGCTGCACCGCATTCTGGCTGACGAAGCGCCCGGCCTGGCCGACGCCCACCTTGGCCATGCTGATGTTGCGCTCACGCTCGGCGGCGTTGGGCTCGTCCACCATCATCGCCGCCAGCATGGCCATGGAGCGGCCCTGTTCCAGCGCGATCATCATCTCCGCCGCGCGGTGCTGCAGCGCCTGGTTCTCACCGATCGCGCGGCCGAACTGCACGCGGGTCTTCAAGTAGTCCAGCGTCATCGCCTGCATGGCTTCCATGGCGCCGACCACCTCGGCAGCGCCGGCGGCGATGCCGGCTTCCACCACGCGACGGATGACGGGCAGCGCGTTGTCCTGCTCGCCCAGCAAGGCGTCGCGCGGCACCTGCACGCCCGAGAAGGACAGTTCCGCGGCGCGCGAGCCATCGCGCAGCGTGTAACCGCGCTTGGCAACGCCGGGGCTGTTGGCGTCCACCAGGAACAGGCTCAGCCCAGCCTCGTCGTCCCGCCCACCCGCGGTGCGGGCGCTGACGATCAGCGTATCCGCGCTGTCGCCATGCAGCACCGTGGCCTTGGCGCCTTCCAGCACGAAGCCATCCGCGCTGGCCTTCGCCGTGGTCAGCACATCCGTCATGTCGTAGCGCGACTGGCGTTCGTAATGCGCGAAGGCCAGGCGACGCTCGCCGGCGGCGATGCCGGGCAGGATCTCGTCCTGCTGGTCGGCGCTGCCGGCCAGGCGCAATGCGGTGCCACCGAGCACGACGGTGGAGAGATACGGCTCCAGCACCAGGTGCTTGCCGAAAGCCTGCATCAGCAGCATCACGTCAACCGCGCTGCCGCCGAAGCCGCCATGGTCCTCGCTGAACGGCAGGCCCAGCAGGCCGAGTTCGGCATACTGCGCCCAGAGCGTCTCGCTCCAGCCCGTGGGGGTCTTCAGCAGCTGCTTGCGCTGCTCGAAGGCGTAGGTGTCGCCCAGCAGGCGGCTGACGCTCTCGGTCAGCAGGCGCTGGTCTTCGGTCAGGTCGAAATCCATGGTGCTACAGCCCCAGCACGGCTTTGTTGAGGATGTTCTTCTGGATCTCGTTGGTGCCGCCATAGATGCTGGCGGCGCGCAGCATCAGGTAGGCCGGCGCCATCTGCGGCGCCCATTCCGGCCCGATCTCCGGCTCGTTGGTCAGCGCCGCCAACTCGGCCTGCCACACCGCCATGGCCTGCGGCCCGCCGACATCCATCAGCAGTTCCGAAGAATTCTGCAGCAGCTCCGTCCCCTTCACCTTCAGCACCGAGGAAACCGGGTCCGGCTTGTTGCCGCCGGCCTTGGCGTAGGCGGAGACGACGCGTAGCTGGGTGATCTCCAGCGCCTTGGCGTCCACCTCCAACTGCGCCACGCGGGTGCGGAACGCCTGGTCCTCGATCAGCGGCCGGCCCTTCATGCGCACTTCCTTCGCCACTTCCTTGCTGCGGCGAATGGCGGCCTTGCTGGAGCCAAGCCGGGCGATGCCGGTACGCTCATTGCCCAGCAGGTACTTGGCCACCGACCAGCCCTTGTTCTCCTCGCCCACCAGGTTTTCCACGGGCACGCGGACGTCGGTGAAGAACACCTCGTTCAGGTGGTGGCTGCCGTCGATGCTGATGATCGGGCGCACTTCCACACCCGGCGTCTTCATGTCGATCAGCAGGAAGCTGATGCCTTCCTGCCGCTTGGCGGCGTTGGGGTTGGTGCGCACCAGGCAGAAGCACCAATCGGCATTATGCGCCGTGCTGGTCCAGATCTTCTGGCCGTTGACCACGTAGTGGTCGCCGTCCTTCTCCGCCCGCGTGCGCAGGCTGGCGAGGTCCGACCCGGCGCCCGGCTCGCTGAAGCCCTGGCACCACCAGTCGTCCAGGTTCTTCGCCCGCGGCAGGAAGTGGTCCTTCTGCGCCTGCGTACCGAACTGGATCAGCACCGGCCCGATCATGGTGATGTTGAAGGAGAGCAGCTCCGGCGCCGGCGCCGCCAGGTTTTCCTCCAGGAAGATCATCCGCTGGATCGCGCTCCAGCCGGTGCCGCCATATTCCTGCGGCCAGTTGAAGGCAGCCCAACCCTTGCGGTTGAGAATCCGCATCCAGTCGATGATCTCCTGCTTCTTCGGCCGGTAGCCCAGCCGCATGCGCTCGCGCGTTTCGCGCGGCAGGTTTTCGGCGATGAAGGTGCGGACTTCCTCGCGGAAGGCGACTTCCTCAGGCGTGAAGCGCAAATCCATGGGCGCGTTTCCTCGGTTGGTTTGGCCACAGTCTCGCGCGGGGCGAGCGTGGCGACAAGCCGCCTCTACCGCGGCACGGCCAGCCGCTTCAGCCCCTCCGCCAGCGCCAGGTACAGCACCACCAACCCACCGATGCTGCCCAGCAGCGCGCCGGGCATGACGGTGAAGCCCAGCACCGGCGCCAACGGCCCCAGCGCCAGGGCCAGCGCCACCGCCAGCGCGCCCAGCGAGGTAGCGGTCAGCGCCCAATGCGGCCGCGCCGCGCGCCAGGCCGGCCCGGCGGTGCGGATCAGGAAGATCACCAGTATCTGCGTCGCCATGCTCTCGACGAACCAGGCAGTGCGGAACTCCTCCGGCGTGGCGTTGAAGCCCAGGACCAGGATGGCGAAAGTGGCCAGGTCGAAGACCGAGGAGAGCGGCCCCATCACCAGGGTGAAGCGCAGCACCTCCCGCATGTTCCAGCCATGCGGCCGCGCCAGGTCGGCCTCATCCACATTGTCGAAGGGAATGCCGACCTCGCTGAGGTCGTAGAGCAGGTTGTTCAGCAGGATCTGCGCCGGCAGCAGCGGCAGGAAGGGGATGAACAGGCTGGCCACGGCCATGCTCAGCATGTTGCCGAAGTTGGAAGACGTGCCCATCCGCACATACTTCATCACATTGGCATAGGTGCGCCGGCCTTCCTCCACGCCATCGGCCAGCACGCCCAAATCCGGCGCCAGCAGAATCAGGTCGGCCGCGGCCCGGGCCACATCGGTGGCGCCCTCCACCGAAAGCCCGGCATCGGCGGCATGGATCGCCGGCGCGTCGTTGATGCCATCGCCGATGAAGCCAACCGTATGCCCGCGCGCCTTCAGCGCCAGGATGACGCGCCGCTTCTGGTCCGGGCTGACGCGGGCGAACATGTCCACGTCGTCCACCCGGTCCGCCAGGGCGGGGCCTTCCAGCGCGTCGATCTCGTCGCCGGTCAGCAGCCCCTGGCAGGGCAGCGCCAGCGCGGCGACCAAATGGCGCACCACCGGCGCGGCATCGCCGGAGATGACCTTCACCCGCACGCCGAGGCCCGCCAGGCGCTGCACCGCCACCCCAGCGCTTTCCTTCGGCGGGTCGAGGAAGGCGCAGAAGCCGACGAAGGCCAGCCCCTTCTCGCAATCCGGCGTGGAACAATCCTCTTCGGCGCCAACTTCGCGGCAGGCCACGCCGAGCAGGCGCAGCCCCTCGGCGCCGCGGCGCTCGGCTTCGGCGTGCGCGCCCGCCGGCGGCGCGGCACATACGGCCAGCACGGCTTCCGGCGCGCCCTTCACCACCAGCAGGCGCTTGCCCTCATGCTCCACCAGCACGGAGCTGCGCCGGCGCTCGAAGCTGAAGGCGCATTCGCCGAGTTTGCGGTAGTGCTCCGCCGCCTCGCGTCCGGCCGCGCTGATGATGGCCTCGTCCAGCGGGGTCGGCTGCCCGGCGGCCAGCAGCGCGTTGACCGCGGCTAACTGACGCGTCCGGTCGTCGCTGGTCTCGGCCAGGGTGATGCGCGCCTCGGTCAACGTACCGGTCTTGTCGGTGCACAACACGTCCATGGCGCCGAGGTCGTGGATCGCGGCCAGGCGCTTCACCACCACCTTCTTGCGCGCCATCCGCATGGCCCCGCGCGAGAGCGTCACGGTGGTGACCATCGGCAGCAATTCCGGCGTAAGGCCGACCGCGAGCGCAATGGCGAACATGAAGCTTTCCAGCGGCGGCCGATGGAAGGCCAGATGCGCCAGCAGCACGAACAACACCAGGAAGACGGTCAGCCGCAGGATCAGGATACCAAGACCGCGGAGGCCTTTCTCGAATGCTGTTGGCGGCCGGCGCTGAGCCAACGCGGCAGCGACGCCGCCCAACCGCGTAGCGTGCCCAGTCGCGACCACCAGCATGGTCGCGCTGCCACTGACCAGGGCGGTGCCGGCGAACAGCGCGCCCGGCGCCTCGGCCGGGGTGGTGCCGGTGGTGGCGCCGGGGCGCTTGCTGGCGGGGTAGGCCTCCCCGGTCAGCAGGGCTTCATTGGCCTGGGCGGATTGCGCCGCCAGCACCAGGCCATCCGCTGGCACCAGGCTGCCGGCGGAAAGCTCCACGATATCGCCGGGCACCACCTGTTCCACCGGAACCGAGAGCGCCTTGCCCTCGCGCAGCACGGTCGCGCGCACCGCGACGCTGTCGCGCAGCCGGGCGGCGGCCTGCTCGGCGCGCTGTTCCTGCACCACGTCCATGGCGACGGAAACCGTGACCATGGTGAGGATGATCAGGAAGCCCGCGACATCCCCGGTCAGGCCGGAAATGGCGGCGGCGACCAGCAGAATGGCCACCAGCGGCTCGATCAGGCGACGCCCGACCTTGGCCAGCAGGTCCAGCCGCGGCGCGTCGGCGACCGTATTGGGGCCGTGCCGGCGCAGCGCCGTGGCGGCGGCTTCGGCACCCAGGCCGGCGGGCGAGCTGCCCAGTTCCGCCAGCAGTTGCTCGGCCGGGCGGTTCCAGAAGCGGTCGGTGGCGGTTGAGGTCATGCCCCGACGCTGCGCCGGGTTGCCCAGCCGGCGCAATGGGCCACCGCAAAGTGGGCGGCGGCCCCGGCGATATCAGAGCCTGGCGCGCGCCAGCAGGCGGTCATACAGCGTGCAGGTGGCGTCCGAGGTCGGCGCGCCAAGGGCGGACATCATTTCCTCGGTGATCTTCTGCGCTTCCGCCGGGTTGCGCATGGCCAGCGGCCCCAGCGCATTGCTGAGTTCGGTCATCTTGGCTTCGGCCTGCGCGTCGGTGCAGGCGGCCTGCGCCATGGGGCTGAACGCCAGCCCAGCCAGCAGCAGCGCGGCGAGTGTCGGGCGGATCGTCATGGCATTGGCATCCTTGCAGGGAGTCTGCCGCCGGGTATGGCCCTGCCCGCCATAGCGCGCCGTTAACGCGGATTGCCCGGGCGCCCCCTGCATGGTCCAACCGCGAGATGCGTGCTTTTTCCCTTCAGGCCGTTGCCGCCGGGCTGCTTGCTGGCTTCGTCGGCTTCGCTTCCTCCTTCACCGTGGTCCTGGCCGGCTATGCCGCCATGGGCGCCAACCAGCTCCAGCAGGCCTCGGGGCTGATGGCGGTCAGCATCGCCATGGGCCTGGCGGGGGTGGCGCTGTCCCTCTGGCGCCGCCTGCCGATCAGCGTGGCCTGGTCCACCCCCGGCGCCGCGCTGCTGGCCAGCACCGCCATGCCCGCCGGCGGCTTCCCGGAAGCTGTCGGCGCCTTCCTGCTCTGCGGTGCGCTGCTGGTCTTGGCGGGGCTGTGGCGGCCGCTGGGGCGCGCGGTGGCGGCGATCCCGCCTGCCCTGGCCTCGGCCCTGCTGGCCGGCGTGCTGCTGGGGCTGTGCCTGGCGCCGGTGCGGGCGGTGGCGGAACTGCCCGGGCAGGGCCTGGCTGTGGTGGCGGCCTGGCTGGTGATGGGGCGGGTCAACCGGCTGCTGGCGGTGCCGGCGGCGGTGCTGGTGGCGCTGCTGCTGGTGGTGCTGGCGCAGCCCATGCCCGCCGGGATGGGCGCCGCCCTGGTGCCGGCGCCGGTATGGGTCTGGCCGGTATTCTCGCCCGCGGCGCTGCTGGGGGTGGGGCTGCCGCTGTTCCTGGTGACCATGGCCAGCCAGAACATCCCGGGCATGGCCGTGCTGGCGGCGAATGGCTACCGGCCCTCGGCGGGGCCGCTGTTCAGCGTCACCGGGGCGTTCAGCCTGCTGGCGGCGCCGCTGGGCGGGCATGCGGTGAACCTGGCCGCCATCACCGCCGCCCTGTGCGCGGGGCCGGAAGCACAGCCGGACCCGACCCGGCGTTGGCCGGCCGCGGTGGTGGCGGGCTGCGTCTACGTGGTGTTCGGCCTGCTGGCCGGCGGCGCGGTGGCGCTGGTGGGCGTGGCACCGCCGGTGCTGGTGCAGGCGGTGGCGGGGCTGGCGCTGCTGCCGGCCTTCGGCGGTGCGCTGCACGCCGCATTGGCGGTGCCGGAGGAGCGCGAGCCGGCGGTGGTCTGCTTCCTGGTCACCGCCGCCGGGCTGAGCCTGCTGGGCGTCAGCGGCGCCTTCTGGGGGCTGTGCGCGGGGTGGGGGCTGCGGGCGCTGGGGCGCTGGCGGCGCGGCTGAGTCCCCCCTCCTGATGGCGCAGCCCTCCGTGCGCGTCAGCCATTCCCCCACGGGTTGACCGTCCGGGGTGAGGTTCCACGGCAGCCGGTCATCGACCCCGCTGGCGAGATGCCCCTTGGCCAAGACGGTCGAGCACCATGGCGATGCAGGCCTCGGGGGCTGTGGAAGTTAAGCTTGCGGGGAGCAACCGGCGTCGCCGCCAGCAGAATCCAAGCGCCCGCCGGTGGCGCAATCATGCCGCCGACGCCCGGATTTCCCGCAGCAGCATCGTCACCATTGCCGCGTCGATGCCGGGCGCCGTGCGCGGCACCGCGCCGGCGAGCTTGAGTGCGATGGCCGGCAACGAGCAGGCCACCATGGCGGTCGGCTCCGGCGTTGGCGGTGTCAGCGCCGGCACGATAGGCGCGAAGTCCAACCGCGCCGGCGCACCCACGCGCATCTCGCGCCGCCACGCGAACACCTGCCGTGGGCGAATCTGGCGCCGCCGCGCAACCTCGGTCACCTCTGCCGCCGGCCAGGACCCGTCGGCACCTCTATCCGGCAATACCCGCCGCCCCTGCAGCACCATCCGCTCACGCTGATTCAGCGTGAGCGGATTTCGTGCTGTAGCTTCAATAGGTTGCAGAGCAAGAAATCCGTTATGATGTTTCCATCAGAACGGATATCGCTCTAGCGTCATCAGTAACGTCGACCATGATGCCGGCTCGAAGCTCCCTGTTCCGCACCGAACCAGCACATTACCACCCCTCGGCTGAAGACGGGCCGCCTCGCCGCGCTTGCGATGGGCCTGCTGTCCACCAAACCGGGACCACCTCAGAAGCGCACCACGTGGTTCGTCCATGGTCTGGCAACTCGTCCGAAGAAAGTTGCCACCCGCCCATCCAGCCCAGCGAAGCTGATTTCGGATACGCGTCCAAATCGCCACTCAGCCCGTCAGACGTCGAGCCCTGCGTCGCAGGTGATCCCGCAACTGTCTCAGGGCCTGGCCGTCTGGGCCGGTCTCGTCCAGGGCAGCGTCGAGCACAGTGATGGCTTCCGTCAGTTTGCCAACCCGGGCCAGGTGCCGGGCACGCTGCTCCAACCCGGCAGGCTCCACCCTGGCCGGCATTGCCGGCGGCGGCGGCGGCGTGGCGGGGGGTTGTGCCAGGGCGCGCAACAGGGCGACGCTGGTCTCCACCATCGCCTCCTGGGGCCAAGGCGTGACCGGCCCAACCGGGATGCGCCCGGAGGTCAGCCGCAAAACGGGCTGCCCAGCGAAGTAGCGGTGATTCACCGCATCCACCACAGGCTGGTTCAGCCGCGCGAAACTTTCGAAGGCGACATCCGGCACGACCACCTGGGCCGGCATGGCCGGCGGTGCGTTCATCACTGCCCGGGTGAGCCACCTAGCCGCCTCTGGCGCCACTCGCGCCAGCTTCTCATAGATGGCGAGTTCGATCCCGGTCGGGCTGCGGTTCACCGCTTCCGGCGCTGCGTCCCGCGGCAGCGCGGCCGCGAAGGCGGGGGCGATGTGGCGCAGCAGATTATGTGTGAGACCCGCGCCCAAACACTCGCTCTCGTAGAGCAGGCAAAGCATTCCCTCGGTGCCACCGAGAATGGTTTCCCACGTCGCCAGTTGATCGCGGAACGGTGCCTCCGCCTGGGCCACAAAGCTGGCGAGATCGGTGCCACGCTCCGGCGTTTCACCCACCTTGAGTGCCTGCGCGTAGCTTGCGACAGCGTGGTCCAGGGCATGGCGAACCAGGTAGAGCACCCGCACGCGTCCGACCGCGCGCAAGCGCTGCATCACCGGAGCGGCCGCCTCGGGGTCGGGGCATTGCAGGGCTTCGGAGGAGAGCAGCAACGTCCGCCCGGCAGCCTGCGCCAGCGCGCTGTCGAGCCAATGCAGCACGGCCGAAGGGTCGTAAGCCGGCACTTGGAGGCTTGGTGTCATCAACCAACCCATCCGCTTGGCGTTGCCAGAGGTGATGCCGCCGGCGAGGGCCATGCGTTCATCGTCGATGCCCTCCGGATAGACCAGCCCAGCCTGCGCCAGCGCGGCCCGATGCCGGGAAAGCGCCACCTGCACCGCAGATGTTCCGGTCTTGCCGGTACCGACATGTAACCAGATGTCCATCGAGCCTTTTCCTGCGTAGCGGGTCGGTTTGAACCGACCCGAATAAAATCGTACCGGCTTGAACGTGCGCGCCGCTGCGTCAGACGGCACACACACTACGCTTGGCAGGGAAGCACATCCCCTGGCCTCGTGACGCCGTCGCGCGGAAGAAGCCGATCGGCGAGGTCGCGGCGGGCCAGCTCCCGGGAAGGTTGGTGACGGCCATGGCGCTGTTGTCCAGCGTGTCTTCCCCCTTAGTGGATGTGGGGTGGACCGCTTCGCGCGGCGCCGGCCGGGCTGGAAGAGGCAATTCCTCGCCGCCACGGCGGGCCTGTACGGCGTCTTCGGCTACCTGCTCCTCGCCCCCCCGCATCAGCTTCGACGCGGTCCTGCGGCGCTCTCGGCCTGGCTCAAGCACCGTCACGAGGCCGGGTAGCCAGGCGTTCCGGCCGCAGCAGCATCCCGCCCGGCAGCGCCCGAACGCGTTCCAGCAGCGCGATGTCCAGACGGTTCCACTCGACCAGCAGCGCGGCCTCGCCAGGGGTCGGGGCGGCGCAAAGCTCGCCGCCCCGGTTGAGGTGCAGCCGCACGCGCGGCGCCTCGCCACCCAGCGCCTCCAGCAGCGCGCCCAGGTGTTCGGCCAGGGCATCCTGCTGGCCGACGAAGGCGAAGTCGCGCTCCAGCAGCGCCATGGCGCGGTCCACCAGTGCCATGTCGTCGTCAGGCGCCCTGTCCGGCGCGGCCAGCAGCGCCGCGGGGTCGCGCCGCCACAGCGCCGGGGGCAGATGGAAGCCGGCGTATTCGGCGCCGATGCCGTCCACCTCGGCCCAGTCTACCGGCTCCGGCGCCTCGCCCAGTAGCCGGTGCACCGCCAGGTTGCCGCGCAGCACGCCCTTCTTCAGCAGCACCTCCAGCGTGGCCTCGGCCAGGCCGGCGTCGCGCAGCGGGGAACAGGCATCCTCCCGCAGGAAGCGTGCCTGGGAGGCAACGCGCGCCACCGGGTCGCGCAGCACCACCGCCGGCACCGCGCCCCAGCCCAGCGCGGCGCCGAAGCCGGGGCCGCAGCGCGCCACCAACACGTCCAGCGGCGCCAGCAGGGCGCGGAGTTCCTCGCCCGCTTCGCCCAGCAGCAGGCGCGGCGAGAGGTCCGCCACCGCCAGCCCATGCGAATCGCGACGCAGCGTGTCGCGCAGCGTCACCCCGGCGCTGCGCGGCAGATGCAGGAACAGCAGCGGACGCCGGCGCGGCAGCCGGGCGCGGTTGTAGCGCGTGGCAACGCCGGGCGGCGGCGGCGCGCGTTCCCCCACCATGGGCAGCAGCGTGGCGTCGGCGAAGGGGTCGGCGGTGGCGGCGTCGCGCCAGCGGCCCCGAAACACCGCCAATTCGCGCTGGTGACGGTCGCGGTCCTGCTGGGTGCGCGGCGTGCCGCGAGAGGCGCTTTCCTTGTGCAGCAGTTCCGCGAAGGGCGTCCACAGCGTGGCCAGGCCCAGTTGGTGGCGGACGCGCAGGCAGAAATCGATGTCGTTGTAACCGATCGGCAGATGAACCTGGTCCATGCCGCCGACCGCCTCGTAGACCTCACGCCGCACCACCAGGCAGGCGCCGGTGACGGCGCTGCAGCGCCGCGCCAGCCGCATGCGGGAAGGCACCGCGGCGCGTTCCACCTGCAACAGCATGTGCACCGGGCGGCCGTCCATGGCGTCAAACATCACGCCGCCATGCTGAAGCAGGCCGTTCGGGTACCACAGCGCCGGGCCCACCACGCCGATCTCTCGCCGGCAGGCCTGCGCCACCAGCTCGCGCAGCCAGCCGCGGTCCAACACCTCGGTGTCATTGTTGAGCAGGCAGAGGACGTCGCCCGTGGCTAGACGGGCCGCGTCGTTG
This sequence comes from uncultured Rhodospirillales bacterium, assembly GCA_903835235.1. GTDB lineage: Bacteria > Pseudomonadota > Alphaproteobacteria > Acetobacterales > Acetobacteraceae > CAIMOR01. The sequence continues at coordinate 405,526 of CAILMF010000015.1, read as the reverse complement.
TTGGCGCGCGCCCAGTTGAAGTCGCCTGGGTCGCGCAGGATGCGCGCCTGGCAGCGCGCCTCGAGCTCCGCCAGGTAGGCGAGCGTCGCCGGGTCGGTGGAGCCATTGTCGACAACAATGATCTCATAGTCCGGGTAGTCGGTGCGTTCCAGGATGCTTCCAATGCAGGCGGCCAGCAGCGCCAGGCCGTCGCGCGTGGGGATGAGGATGCTGGCGCGCGGCGCAGGGGCCGGCAGCGGGAATTCCAGGCGGAAGCAGGGCGCGTCATGCGCGCGCATCACCCGCGCCGGCTGGCCTCGCCGGGCCAGGTGCGCCGCCACCAGCGCCGCCGCTGTGGACCATTCGGCGGGCGGTAATTCCAGCGGCGCGCCCAGGTGCAGCAGGGCATGGCGCAGGTGTCCGATGGCCTGTTCCGGCAAGGCTTCCATCAGGCGCAGTTGCCAATCCAGCGCCGGCAGGGGGCTGTTCGCCGGCAGCGCCGCCAGGGCGGTGTGGAAGGAATCCGCCGCCACCAGCGCGCCATGCAGAAGGCCGTCGGCGCCCAGTGCGAAATCCGGGTCGAAATCCGCCAGCGGCGCCGGGGCACAGCGCCCGCCATCCTCGCCCAGCGCGTCGCGGTCGGAATAGACGGCCCGCAGGGCGGGGCGACGCAGCGCCTCCGCCAGCAGCAGCAGCAGCGCCGCCGGGGCCAGCCGGTCGCCAGGGCGCAGCCAGAGCAGCCATTCGCCCTCCGCCTTGCCGGCAGCATGGCGCAGCAGCGCCGCCGGCCCCCTGGCCGAAGCTGCGCAGGGCAGGATGCGCGAGTCGGCTGGCAAGGCGAGCTTGCCGCCGCGACCATGCGCGACCCGCAGTTCCCAATGCGGATAGACCTGGGCCAGCAGCGATTCGGCCGTGCACCCAATCGCCTCCGGCGTCGAGCCCTCGGCCAGCAGCAGCACGGAGACCAACGGGCGGTGCGGCCAAGCTACAGGCAGCGCCAGGGCGCGTTCCAGCGCCGTGCCGGCAAGGCTATCGGCGGTCTCGCACCAGGCGCGGTAGGCCAGGCGCCCGCTCTGCTCGGCGGCGGCGGCCAGCGCGCGGCGGCGCAGCTTTTCCTCGGCGAAGGCCAGTTCGCGCACCCGGCTGACGCGGTACTCGCCCACCTCGCAACGCGCTTCCTCGCGCGGGCAGGTGTCCTCCGGCTGGCGGAAGACCACGATTTCCAGCTTGTAGAGGCCGGTATCGGGCGGCGGCGCCAGGGCCAGGGCCACTACCGCCGCCGCACCGCTGTCGATTTCCAGCGGCACCCGTTGGCCGCCGCGATACTGCGCGGGGCGCTTCTCATCCAGGCGAGTCCAACGCTGGCTGACACTGAAGGCGTCCACTCCCTTGCCCTGGATCGCCGCGTCGCCCTCGTTCAGGAAGCGGAAGGCGGCGGGCTGCTCCTCCTCTCCCAGCAGCGGCGGATGGTCCTGCTGCAACGCGGTCACGGCCAAGGCGAGCGGCAGCAGCGCCGGCTGCACCCGCAGCGGCAGACCGCCCAGCGCCACCTCCTGCTCCTCGCCGAAGCGCAACCGCACCAGGGCGGTGACGGTCAGTTCCTCCTGCGCCGGCTGGGCTGGCGGGGGCAGGATGACCTCGAAGGCGCGCCGCCCTCCAGGAGCGATGCTGGCCTCCAGCACCTCGCGCCGCTCCGTCGCCTCGGCGCCTCGCCGGGCGAGGGCAAGGCCACGCAGGTCGACGGCGCCGGGGCCCTCGTTCTGCAGTACCAGCTTCACCGCCACCGGCTGGCCGACCACGCCCAGCGCTTCCTGCCCGGCCAGCAGCAACAGTTGCACCGGGTCGCGCGGCTGAAAGCGCGGGGCGAGTTCCATCTGGCCCGGCGGGCGCAGCTCCAGCATCGGCGGCGCGGCCTGGAAGCTTGCATGCTCGGCGAAGACGAGCGTACGCGGCCGGGTGAGCGAGAGCCGCAACCGGTGCCGGCCGGGCGTCGGCGGCAGCACGAGATCGATGCCGATGATGGCCTCGCCGCCCGGCTCGATATCCACCATTACCGGGGTGACGCCGCGCTCCTCCCCCAGCCGGGCCCAGAGCTGCAACCGGTGCGGCCAGCGCAACCAGGCGACGGCGGAGAGGTTGGTCAGCCGCACTGGCAGGGTGACGCGGGCACCGGCCGGCAGCGGCGGCAAGTCCTCGGCCAGTTCGACACGGCCCTGGGCGTAGTCGGCGGCGGGCAACACCAACAGGGGCGTCGTGGCGATGCCGCAGGCCGCCTCGCCGAATCGGATGCGGGTGAGCAACTCGTAGGCGCCGGCCGGCAGCGGCGGCAGCTCGGCCACCGCGTCGCCGCTGCCAAGGGCCGGGATATCGGCCATCTGCTGGATGTCAATGGCATGGTCCAGCGGCTGCCAGGCGCCGGGCTGCACCAGCTGGGCGTGCAGGCTGATCGCACCAGCGCCTTCGCGCGACCAGGGGGTGGCAGTTTCGTTTCGCAAGCCCACGCGAACCCGCTGCGGCTGCCCTGCCAGCAAGCCGGCCGGAGCGAGTGTCGATGGCATCTGGCGGAGCCTCTCGGCGCGGTTACCCTGGCGTCGGCTTAGTCAACCCACCAGCTTCGCACAATGCCGGGCGATGGCCGCGGCCGAAGGGATGGCTACTTGCCGCCCGGGCGTCGGGCAGCCGCGGGCTTGGGCTTGCCCGGGGCGGTTGCCTTGGGCTTGTCGGACGCCGACGCGGCCTTGGCTCTGGCCGGCTTGGCCGGGGCGGCGGGCGCGCCATCGGGCTTCGCCGGGGCGGACTTGGACTTGCTCGGGACCGACTGCGCCTTCGCATTGTCGGCCGGCGCACGGTCCGCTTCCGCGACAGGCGCGGCCGGTTTCGCCTCCACTGGCGCAGGCGCCGGTGGCTTGGCCAGGATGGCGGCGACGACGGACGCCATCTCCAGCTTCGTCTCCGCGGCGGGTTTTGACGGCTCGGCAGATGGCGCCAGGGCCGGGCTGGGGGCGGGCACGGCGCTGGCCAGTCGTGCCTCCAGCGTGGCCACGGCCGCCATTGCGCCTGCCGCACGGCAGGCGGCCAGCAGGGCTTCCAAAGCCTTTGGCGCAACCTTGGCTGAGGCGAATTCCTTCGAGGAAACCAATGGAGCCAGCCGCGCGCCCAGCACTGGCGAGGCGATCGCCGCCGCCTCCGCTTCTGAAAGCAAACTGACGGCCATCGACCAGTCGCCGGAGAACTCGCCCCATGCCTGCGCCAGCGCCGCGAGATCCGGTGTCGCTGCAGCAGGCTTCTCCCGCATGCGGGCGGCCAGTTGGCGCACGGCGGGCAGCGGCAACTGATGGATCTCCATCGCGTGCACTTTGCCCGCCTCGGCCAAGCTCTCCTCGTAGCGGCGGATCATTTCGGCCGAGTTGCGGGACAGCCTGCTCTCGCTGCCCTGCGCCCGCAGATTATCGATCGCCGCCTCGAACTCGCCCAGCCGCCACGCCAGGGTAGCCAGCCTGACCCTGCGCTCCTCCGCCAGGCTCGGGTGCTCCTGGCGTTGCCAATACTCCCAGGCCTCCTGGATCCGGCCGGCGTCCATCAGGGCTCGGCCGTAGGCCGCCCCCTTGGCTTCCGGCAGGGTCGCCGGCAGCTTCTGCAGCGTCTCCCGGACCACCTCAACCAGTTTGCCAGCCGCCGGCAACTGGGCGGCCCAGGGGACGAGGCGGGGCAGCAACTCGGTCATGGCCTGGACATCGCCGAGACGTTCGGCGACGCGCAGGCGGAACAGCAGGGCGAAGACGTTGTCGTCGCGGTGGACCGGTTCCTGCGCGCGTGCCTGAAGCCACTGACGGGCGGCCATGGACCGAAGGTAGTCGATGCCAACCATGAGAGAGCGCGCTCCTAAATTACCGGCGCGCCGTTGCCGCGGGCGGGCGCGTTTCTAACGATTTATCATTGCAGCCGGTTGGTTAAGCTGCAAGCCTTCACAACTTCGCGACATGAGTATCCAGATTCGAAAATAGCTTGACAACTCCAAATTCGACGCTGACCTCGCCACTGCTCCAGTCCTGCCGCCTGATCGGTCGATCGGTCGGAATGCGACCAGATTCAAGCGGTTTCGCGGCGCCCCTCTCGATATAGAATGCTTCGGTCTGCGGGATCTTTCCGACATTGACACGGATGGGGACACAGGATGTACTAACTGTGTGGTCCCGGGATGAGGTGGTGCGGGTTAATCTTGAAGCCTGATGGATCTTTGGTCCAGGCGTCGCAGATGGCCTGGAAGGTTTGTGCCATCGCAGTGCCTTGAGGTGTTTGGCTAAGTTATAGGCTTGGGATCGGCGTTGTGGGCGTCGATGAAGGCGCGGATGTCGCGCTCCAAGGCCTGTGTTGAGCGGTGGACGCCGCGCATGATCTGCTTTTCGGTGATCAGGGCGAAGAAGCGCTCGACCTGGTTGATCCAGGAGGCGCTGGTTGGCGTGAAATGGACATGCCAGCGCGGTCGCTTGGCCAGCCAGTCCCGGACCGGCTTGGTCTTGTGGGTGGCGTAGTTGTCCATGACCAGGTGGACGTCGAGGTCAGCCGGGACATTGGCCTCGACCTGGTCGAGGAACTTCCTGAACTCGCTGGAGCGGTGCTTCGGGTAGCAGCGGCCGATCACCGCGCCGGTGGCCACGTCCAGCGCGGCGAACAGCGAAGTGGTGCCGTGGCGGGTGTAGTCGTGGGTGCGCCGCTCGACCTGGCCCGGGCGCATCGGCAGCAGCGGTTGGGTGCGGTCCAGCGCCTGGATCTGCGACTTCTCATCCACGCAGAGCACCAGGGCCCGCTCGGGCGGGGTCAGGTAGAGGCCGACGATGTCGCGCACCTTCTCGACGAACAGCGGGTCGGTCGAGAGCTTGAAGGTCTCGCTCCGGTGCGGCTGCAGCCCGAAGGCCCGCCAGATGCGATGGATGGTGGACGGCGCATAGCCCACCGCCTTGGCCATGGCGCGCAGCGACCAGTGCGTGGCACCGGGTGGCGTCGTCTCCAGGGTCAGGCGGATGGTTTCAGCGACGCTGTCATCACCGATCTTTCGCGGTGTTCCAGGGCGGTTGGAAACAGTGCTTCCAACCATCCAGCAGCCCATCGAGGCGATGGGCCGCAAAGCGGCGGCGCCATTTCGAGACCGTGTTGGCGTCCGCGCCGACCTCGGTGCAGATTGCCTTGTTCTCCAGCCCCGCCGCCGCGGCCAACACAATCCGCGCCCGCCGCGCCATCGCCTGACCAGTCTTGCGCGCCCGCGCCAGCGATGCCAGTTCCCGACGCTCAACGGCCGTCAACTCAATCGCTGCTGCTGCCCTGCCCATCGCAAGCTCTTACGATCTCGAACAAATTCATAGGAACTTCTCGATCAGGACACTATAGCAATATCCGTTCTGATAGAATCATCAGACCGGATATTGCTCTAACATGCTGCGGAAATTCGACCACGGAGGGGCAACAAAGGTCGCAATGGAATCCGTCCGGGCCTTTGCCTGAAACTTCCTGTCGCTCCGCGTCGGTGCTGCGAAGCAATGTTGCGGTATCCGGGGCCGAAAATCGAATTTCCGCAGCCTGCTAATGGAGACCTGCAAGCTGAACGGCGTCGACCCGCAGCGATACTTCACCGATGTGCTGACGCGGCTGGCCAATGGCTGGCCGGAGAGCCGAATCGACGAGTTGATGCCTTGGCACTGGGCTGCCGGCGACAAGGACTGACCGTCAGCTATGCGGCAAGGGCCTCGTCGCCGCGCTTACGGTTGGAACGGTTGGTGGAGCGGTAGCCAGCACGCCAGGGTTCAATTCGTTCCGGAGAGCGCACCAGAACGGCTCTCGGGCCCTCGCTTGAACGGCTTCTTTAGCTGATCGCCGCCGCGATCAGCGACTGCACCGCGTTTGCCGAGAGATGCTCGACCGCATAGGCCTTGCTTCTGGCGGCGATGCCCGCCAGGGCGCCGTTATGGGTCAGCAGGCGCACCAGCTTCGCCGCCATTCCCTTGGCGTCGTCGGCCACGCAGGCCTCCCGGAAGTTCTGGCCAAAACCCTCGAAGGCCACGCTGGTGCCGATGCAGGGCACGCCATGGGCCAGGCTCTCGCCGACCTTGCCCTTCAGTCCTGCGCCGTAGCGCAGCGGCGCCACGCTCACCCGCATGCGCGCGAAGGCGTCGGCCACCTCCGGGACGAAACCCACCGGCGTCACCCCGGGCAGGCTGCTCAGCGCCTGGATCTCCGCAGGCATCCGGGAACCGAAGATCAGGAATTCGGCGTCCGGCACCTCGGCGCGGACCAGCGGCCAGATCTCCTCGACGAACCAGGCGACGGCATCCGCATTTGGGGGATGGCCGAAGCCGCCGAGGAAGCCGACGGTCCGGCCTCGCCGCTCCGGCGGCAGCGGCCCCGGCCTGCCTTCCATCACCCAGGGGATGACGCTGACATGCGAAACCCCTTCGCGGGCAAGTATGGCGGCTTCCACCTCGGAGTGGACGATGACGCGGTGGGCCAAGCGGATGCAGCCGAGTTCCTGATTGCGGACCATCGCCACCTCCGCCTCGGTCCTGGCGCTGGCGGCACCCACTTTCCTTTCCCGCTCCAGCCGCAGGAAGTGTAGGTCCGCCACGTTGTAAAGGATGCGCGCCCGGGGCGCGAAGGCACGGCAGGTTGCCATGTAGCGGAAAGCAACATCGTAGCGATGCAGGTAGATGACGTCAAACTCGTGCGCCCGCTTGCGCAGCGCCTCCTCGACCGACCAGAAGTACGGGTGATGCAGGAACTCTATGCCGAGGTCCTGCAGGTCGGCACTCACCTGCCCCAGATGCGCCATGTTATCCGACGGCACGAAGGTGACCTTGGCGCCCAGGGCCTGCAGGGCCCGCATATGGCTCAGCGCCGCGTTGGACCCGGCGTCTTCCCTCGGCGTCGGCGTCGTGGCGTCCACGAACAGCACGCGGAAACGGGCCTTGCGATCCTTCTCCCGATCCGGTTCCTGGCCGCTGAGTGCATGGCCGAGGAGTTCCTGCTTCCAGATGGCAAGGAACTTGCGGGCGTTCACCAGCTGGTACTGCTTCATGCCCTGCGTCACGTCGGTGCCGGAGGAGGCGCCCTCGAAATGCGTAACGACGCTGCGGGGCTGGTAGACCGTGCGGTAGCCCAGGGCCCGCGCGCGGAACGCCATGTCGGTATCCTCGTAGTACCCCGGCGCAAGTTCGGGGTTGAAGCCACCGATTTCGTCGCACAGCGCCTTCGGAATCATCAGGGCGGCGCCGGAAAGGTAGTCGGCGTCGCGCAGGTAGTTGAATCGCGGGTCGCCGGGGTCCTGGCCGCGACCGTAGTTCCAGCCATCGCCCAGGCGCCAGACGATCCCACCGGCATCCTGCAGCGTGCCGTCGCCGAACAGCAGCTTGGAACCGGCAATGCCGACCCTGGCATGCAGGCGGAAGACATCCAGCAGGGCATCGAGCGCGAAGTCGTGGACCTCGGTGTCGTTATTCAGGAAGAAGACGTACTCGCCCCTCGCCGCGGCCGCGCCACGGTTGCATCCCAGGACGAAGCCCTGGTTGCGTTCGTTGCGCAGCACCGTAGCGCCCGCGAGCAGCATGGGGGCCAGCAGCGTCTCGTCGCTAGATTGGTCATCGACGATGATGACTTCGAAGGTCGCCCGGCTCTGCGTGGTCAGCAGCGACTTCACGCAGTTGTAGGTGTATTCGAAGTTGTTGAAGACCGGGATGACGATCGAGACCTGGGGGTTGTCGCAGCGCGGCAGGCTGAGGACCGGATAGCGCCCGACGACACTCCTGACGATGCGGTCGAAAGGCACCGCTTCCGGCGGCGGCACCGGGTTCTCGGCCTCCATGGCATGGCATGCCACCGCGGCTTCTTCCAGCAGCGCGCGGGTCTGCCCATAGGTGGCGACGGTCGCCGACATCAGCAGTGCCAGATGCTGCTGCGCCGACCGGAGGCGCTCGGTCTTGTCCTCGATGGCGGAGAGGAAATGCGGCAGGTTGCCGAGCAGGGCATCGCTGAGCGCCTCGAAGCGCTCCTCTCCACCGGTGACGGAAACCGTCGCCAGTTCGGTGCCGCTGTCCTCATCGACCAGGCGCAGGTCGAGCACCGGGCGCTCGGCGATGTGGCGTGGGATTACCAGGCTGAAGCCATGTTCGCCATTGCCCATGCCCGCGTCCCGCAGGTCTTCGCGAAAGGTAGCGGCGTGGAAGCTGACCAGATGCGCCGGGCCGTTGTAGAGGCTCAGCCTGACATGCCGGTCGGGTTCCGCGGGGGCATAGGCCCAGCCGCTGATCCGCGTGGATGTCGCCTGGTCAAGGGTCAGCAGGATGTGAGAGGCAATGGGCGGCGGGCCGGGCGCCCTGGCGGGCCGTTCCGGCGGCCTCATGCGGTTCGAGACCCCTGACGACATGCGCTATCAAACTCCATATCCGGGCGGGCCAGGCACCAGCGGAACGGCGCGGCGCCGGGCTGTGCAATAGGGGCCGCCGCGCGTAGCATTTCGGCCCTGTCGGGCCACAGCGTCAAGCGCCAGCGCTGCGGTATGCCCTGGGTTCTAAGCCTCGCCGGTGAGTTCCTTGCGGACGGCCTCGGCCATGGCCGGGATCAGGCGGTGGAAGTCATCCGCGGCGATGGTCAATGCCTCCGGCGTAATCGCTCCGGTCACCGCCCAGTCGGGCCAGGCATGCGGTTCGCTTCGCTTAGACAGCGCATAGACCACCACCATCCCGACCCGCAGCGCCAGCACCCGCTGGACATGGATGCGGATCACGTCGCGCGTCTCGGGAGACGTGGGATGGTCCAGCGCCGCGGTTAACGCGGCATGGATTTCCCTTGCCACCGGATAGGTCAGGTTGATGTAAAGCGCGTTGGTTTCCTCGTAGTATCGGGCGGCACGGCCCACGAAGTTGCGCTCGCCCACCTCGGTGTCGTCGCGCAGGAAGAAGATGTCCGGCGCCAGCATCACCTCGTCGTCGGCCAGTTCCTTCCGGGGCGCGGCTTCTGGCTGGGCGGGCGGCTCCGCCGCGGGGGGCGCTTCCTGCTGCACTGCCGTCTCCGGCTCGGCTTCCGCGTGCTGGGGCGGCGTGGCGGCCGGGGCGGGTGCCGGTGGGGGCGGCGGCGCCTCCGGGTCCAGCCCTGGGCGACGTACGCCCAGGCTCCGCAGGGCCTTCTGCAGTTCCTGCCGGACATCCGCCGAGATGTTGGAATCCGGCGCCATCTCGCGCATCAGGTCGATCAACCATTGCGGCCGATGGTCCCGCACCCGGTCGATGAACTCGCGCAGGCCAACCTGTTCCTGGGCGCCGTGCCGGTGCCGCAGGAATTGCCGATAGCCATCGATGATGAGCGGATAGTCGCCCGGCAGTTCGACGAACACGGAAATCTGGCGGGCCCCGAACGGGATGCCGAAATCCGGTGCCTGGCGGGTCCAGTCCCAACTGTAGGCAAGCGCGTAAATTTCGTCGTCGTAGACCAGGCCAGCCATGCTCTTGGCTTCCTGCATAGCTCCGTAGCCGGATTCATTCACCCACGCGTTGGTGGAGGACACCACGTCGTAGAGATAGTGGATGCGGAAGCCATCCGGGTCGGTGACGCATTCATAGCCGGCGAAGTCGCGCGGACCGCGTTCCTCCAGCGTGGCGAAGCGCTGCAGGGCGCCACGCTTGGGCCCTCCGTTCAGGATACGCAGTTCGACATCGCCGCGCAGACGGAAGAAACGGGCATAGAGTTCGGCTGCCAGCCAATCGGCCTCGACCTCCGGGTCGGCGCCGTAGGGATCCGCGACGGTATCCTGTTCCGGGCTGTTGCCCAGCAGGACCACCTCGGTCCAGTCCTGGCTGAGGCGACGCTCCTGGCTTGCCGCCAGGGTGACATCGGAAACCACGGCGAAGATGCCACTGCCCGGCTTCGCCGCGGCCAACCGGCCATAGACGCCGTCACGCTTGCCGATGACGACCTCATGCACTTTGCCGCGACGACAGGAACGATAGCGCATGCCCAACTGGTTGGAGGGCAACGATGCGACCTTGGCCCCCATGCCGAAATTGTGCTGGAGGCCCTTCTCCTTCCCGATGGAAGAAGCGATGTCGCACATCTTGAACAGATCGGTCGCGCTGAGCCCTTCGCCTGTATTCCAGATGCAGAGCTTGGGAACCCCGTCGATATCGATGGCGGAAATCTCCACCAAGCGTTCGCCCCGTGCCCGGCTCGCGGCTTCGAGCGCGTTCTTCACGAGTTCGCGAGACATCATGGATTTTGGGCAACGCTCGATCAGGCTCGCAACAAGGAAATCTCCATCGCCGACTTGAAGCTTCGCGCCGACAGCACTGACCACGTACTATCTCCTAACGTATATCAAGCCGAATATGTACCTTGGATTTCAATTTTTGCAACCGGCCGCATCGGCTTGTGGAAATTCACGCGCTCATTGTGGGGAGGCATCCGCAACATCCATGCCAACATTTATACGTTCTATATATATGACAATCGCTTCCTGATGCGTATCAGGAGGTGAGCTTTATTCATTATACGCATAACATACATTTGTAGCGGCTTGATTCCATGCCGCAGCCTTGTTACACGCGGCAATAGGCTGAGCCTCCAGGCATGCACGGCCGTCGGAGGAAATGCCCCGGGCACGGCAACCGCCAAACGAGGGTTTTTCATGAACGTTAGCACGCGTGCGCGCCAGACGGTCAATGCAGAGGCAGACAACAAGGTCCTTGAGGACGCCCTCAGGCGGATCCGCGTGCTCGAAGAATCGCTGCTCAATCTCCGTACGGCGGTGAGCGTGCTGGAAGGCCTCGAGCGCCATCGTGACACGCTGCTTTCCCGCTTCGGCGAAGTCCAGGCTCCGGCCCTCTCCTCCTCCTGCCGCGTCTCCGCGCGCGACTTCATCGACTACGGCACGGGCTTCCATGACCTGGAGTATGGCGGCCAGAACGCAGCCTATCGCTGGACCGGGCCGTCGCATGAATCCCGCCTGCTGTTCTGGCTGAACCGCAGCGCATCGGTCGAGGTGCGGATCGGCATCAGTTCCTTCGGGACCAACCCGCAGGACGCCCCCGTTTCGGTGGAGGTGGATGGCACCACCTATGCCGCGATCTACGACCCCACTGGCGAATGCCTGGTCGTCGGTCCCGTGCCGCCGGCGCAACATGCCGGCCCCACCGAGGTGGTGATCCATTCGCCCAGGATGTTCTCGCCGTCCAACAACGGAGAGAGCGACAACCGCATCCTTGGTCTGGCGGTCAATCGCATCGAAGTGATCCCTGTCTGACCTCAACCTCGCTTCGTCGATCGGAACCCGTATGAAGACGCCGACCAAGCGGCGGGACGTCGCGCCCGCACGCGCGAAGGGCACCGCCCCGCTCCCGCCGGCCGCCGCGGCCGCCTCTGAAGACAGCCCCAAGGCACCGCCGCCGCCCCCGCCGCCCGCAGGGCCGCGGATCACCGTGGCGATCTGCACCTACGACCGCTACGCCTATCTGGTGGACTCGATCGCCTCGCTCGCCCGCCAGGAGTTGCCGGCGGCGGAGTTCGAGATCGTCGTGGTTGACAACTCCCCCGACCCCGGGCGTTCGGCGGAGGAAGCCGCCAAATACGCGCAGATCGGCAACCTCATCTGGCACTATGAGGCGACGCCAGGGCTTTCCAACGCCCGCAATGTTGCGATGCGCATGGCGCGCGCGCCTCTCATCGCCTACCTGGACGACGACGCTTTCGCCGACCCGAACTGGCTGGTGAAATTGCTGGAAGCCTACGAGACGCTCGGCGAGGCCGCCTACGGCATTGGCGGGCGGGTACGGCCTCGCTTCCTGGGCGAGCGCCCCGAGTGGCTTTCCGACAATCTGCTCGGCTACCTGTCGGTGGTGGAGAATGGCGGCGACACCCGCTTCCTGGGTGCCGGCGAATGGGTGGCGGGCGCCAATGTCTCCTATCGCGTCGACAAGCTGCGCGAGGTCGGCGGTTTCAGCCCGGCGCTGGGGCGCATCGGCTCCGGCATCTCGCTGATGTCCAACGACGAGACCGAGTTGGCGGAGCGGCTGGAGGCGGCCGGCGGGCGCATCGGCTACGCGCCGCATGCCGGGGTAGACCATTGCGTCGATCCGTCGCGCCTGCATCAGGAGTGGTTCCGTCGTCGCATCGCCTGGCAGGCGGTTTCGGACTACGTGCGTTCCCCGGCCGTGATGCGCGATGGCTGCGAAAATCGCTGGCGGGACGTGAAGGTGTTCCTCGCGCATCAGCCGCCGCACCTGCGCACGCTGCGCGCGCTCACCATCGAACAAGCCTCGGCTGGTGACCTAAATTGGCAGATGTCGTCGATATACGGCGCCTTGATCGCGCTGCTCAGCGGCCTGGGCGAACGCGATGACTGAACCTGTGCCGCTGCGTCCCGGCAGTTGGGCCGGGCTGAAGGTGTTGGTGCTGGCGCCGATGCCCACCGAACCACTGGACTATGGCAACCGCAAGCGGGGCTATTTCGTCTGCGCCGACCTGAAGGCACGCGGCGCCGAGGTACACTACGTTCACTACGCCTCGGAAGGCGACTGGCGGCGCAACCCGCCGCTGCAGGCCAACCGAGTGATGCAGGAATGCTGGGACGCGCTGTACACGGTGCCCGTCACCAAGCCGCTGCACATGCCGCCGGCGGATGGCGGACGCTACCACAGCATCGACGAGTGGTGGGATCCGGCCATCGGCGACATGCTGCACTGGCTGTTCTCGACCCAGTCCTTCGATGTGCTGCTGGTGAACTACACCTGGCTCAGCAAGGCCCTGGAATTCGCGCCGCGCGCCACACTGAAGGTGCTCGACACACATGACCGCTTCGCCGGCCGGCGCGAACTGCTGGAGGAGAACGGGCTGGCGCCCGAGTTCTTCTACACTACCGAAGACCAGGAGAAGATCGCGCTCGACCGCGCGGACGTGGTCTGGGCCATCAAGCGGCACGAAGAGGAATACTTCCGCACCCTCACCTCGCGTCGCTTGGTCACGGTCCCTTACCTGGAGACGATCCGACCGCTGAATCGCTCGGTGCCGCCGAACGGGATCCTGCGCTTCGGCATCGTGGGGGCGCGGAACAACGTCAATCTGACCAATATACGTAGCTTCCTGCAAGTCGCGCGCCACTACGTGGAACGGACCCTGCTGCCGATGGAGATCCACATCGCCGGCAGTTGCTGCGAAGACCTGAAGCATGATCCGCTGCCGCCCTTCGTGAAGCTGATAGGGCGCGTCCCGGTCATGGCCGACTTCTACCGGGAGGTGGATGTCGTTTTGGCCCCGATGACCTTCTCGACCGGGCTCAAGATCAAGGTCGGCGAGGCACTGAACCTGGGCAAGGCGCTGATCGCCCATGCCCACGCCTACGAGGGCTACGAGCCCACGCACGACTTCCACCACTTGCCGGACTTCGAGGCCTGCATGTGGGCCTGCAAGCAGGTGGTGGCCAACCCGGAGCGGATCGTCGAGTTGGAGCGGGCGTCGGTCGTCGCCTCCCTCGCGTCCGCCCGTACCGTCGCCGACAGCCTCGACAGCACCATCGAGCGGTACTGGCAGTTGGAACCGGGCGCCTGCGTGGTGCTTGACGTCGCCGAACTGCGTACAGGCTCCCTGGTCTTCGACCATGCCTGCGACGTTGCCCGCTACCTGGGCTGGCAGGGCCCGGTCCACTTCGTCCTGGGCGGCGCATGGGACGGCACGGCCGATGTCGATGCCATCTACCGCCTGGGCCAGATCGGCGAGCCCGTGCTGCTGCCAGGGCTGCACGCCAGCCATGCGGCCAAGCTGGGCCCGGCGCTGCAGCGGCCGAACATCCGCTGCCGCAGCTTTGCCGAATTGGCCGCGGAAGGACATGCTGCGCTGTGGTTTGCTGGCGCGCCACCGGCCGGGGAAGCCGTGCCGCGCCGCCTGGCCATGCCGGCCTTCATCTCCTTCGAGGCCTTCACCCAGGCACGGCCGGCAGCCGACTTCGCGGCGGTGGTGCAGAACCTCGCCCAGGCCATGGAACGGCTGCATGTGCTGTCGCGGGACGACCATCCCGCGGTCAGCGCGGCCCGGCGCAACGCCAAGGTAGAACACCTGCGGGTGCCGATGCTGTTCAAGGGCCACCAAGCCTATGCCATTTGGGCCCTGGAACGGGCCCGGCGCGACGGTGTTCTGGTGCTGGCGGACGAGGCGGACGACCCCTTGCTGGCCTTGGTGCGCGAACAGGCCGGCCTGTACGGCGTCGGGGAAATGGACCTGCTGGTAGCGGCTACCGCAAAGCCGGCGCCTCGGTTGCCCGGCATACGGCTGCGCGACCACGGAAGCTACTTCCGGGACGTCTGGAACCACGCCACGGCCCCGGCGGTGGTGGTGGATATTTCCAGCGGCGCCAATCATGCCGCCCTGATCGAGACCTTCGCGCGTTCGGGCCTGCCGACAATTCGGCTGTTCACCGGAATGGCGCGTGCCCGCGCCACACAGGTGCAGGAACAGACCGAGGCGGGCGGGACATTCGCTTCGGTGCAACTGCTCCGCCGGGCGTTGCAGGATACCGGCACGTTGCAGCAGGCGGCACGCCGGCGGGTTGCATCCTTCGAACAGGCCAACGACCCCGGTTGGGCGATCATCTGGTCGGTCATGGGCGAATATCGCCAAGCCCGGCACGTCACCTGAAGCGGCGTCCAGCGACGATGTCATCTTCCGCAGGCGAACCGTACGATGTTCGATTCTACCAAGACCAGGTTGATGGAAGCCGCGCCGCCGCGGAGGCGATGCTCGGCCTGACGCGCCGGCTGGTAGGCCTGCGGGACGTGCTTGATGTCGGCTGCGGCACCGGGGTGTGGCTGAAGGTGGCGGAGGCGCTCGGTGCCCGTCACACCCTGGGGCTGGATGGGCCGCATGTGCCGGCTTCCGCGCGGTTGCTGCCCGCCGACCGCTTCATCGAGCACGACCTGCGGCAACCCTTCGCGCTGGGGCGCCGTTTTGGCTTGGTGATCTGCCTGGAAGTCGCGGAGCACCTGCCGATCGAGACTGCCCCAGCCCTGGTGGCTTCCCTGGTGCAGCATGGGGCAGCCGTGTTGTTTTCGGCAGCCTTGCCCTATCAGGGCGGCACCAGCCATATTGCCGAGACTTGGCTGGAGTTCTGGGTCGAACTGTTCGCCGCCCATGGCTATCGCGGCGTGGATGCCCTGCGGCCGGCCTTGTGGCGCGACCATCGGATACCATGGTGGTACCGGCAGAATGCGGTGCTCTTCGTCTCCCCCTGGCGCTACCGCTCGGCGCCCAGGCTGTGGCGATATCCGGCGCCGGTTTCGATCGTGCATCCGGAATCATATCTTTGGGCCAATCATCGCCCCCGGTGCGCCCTTGGTTCTTCCTACAATCGAGATATATATTTATACCAACGTGATCCTTCCCGTATGGTGCAGGATCGGGTCGGGTATATTTCTGATGGTTGACCCGGAAACGTCAGATGGCAAGTTCCGGCAGCACCCGGCGCGGCATAGGCGGGTGGCTAAGAATGCGGAACGCGATGGAGGCGCGATAGATGGCGACAGGAAGCACGTCCTATGACGCTGCGCGCGATTTCGTGACCCAGCCACGCCTGCCGTTCCTGCGGCCGACGGCACCCGCCTCAGGTCCGGATTTCATCATCATCGGCTCTCGCTATGCTGGTGCCGATTGGCTGGCCAATGCGCTGTTCGCTCATCCTTCCATCTGGCAACCGCCGATCACGGAACTGAGCTACTTCGCCTCGCTGTACCTGCCGCACCTGGCGCCTACCGAACCTCCGCGCCGCCGCGCCCAGGTGCAGGCCGCGCGCGCTTGGTGGCGAGAGCACGGAGGCAGGCGCCCGGAAGCCCGCGCCGATGCGCATCGCCTGCTGGACTACCTGGATGCCGGGCATGTCACCGATGATTGGTATCGCGGCCTATTCAGCTTTGCCGGGACGGATCAAGTGACTGGCGAAATGAGCCAGGACAACCTGCTCCTGCCGCGAGCCGGCATTCGCCATCTGTCCTCGGTCTGCCCTGGCGTTCGAGTCATCCTGTTGCTGCGGGACCCGGTGGAACGGGCCTTGGCGCATGCGGCGCAGATAGCTGCCAGCAACGACGAGCAGGCGATATTGCAGGTGCTGCATACCCGTATCGGTAGCCAGTTGCTGTGCCATTCCGACGTGGCGCGCCTCACCCGACTGTGGCGTGGCACCATGGGGGGCGATCGCATTCACATCGAGACCTACCGGCGCCTGGTCGAGCAACCCGGCGCAGCGCTCCGCCGTGTGTGCGAATTCCTCGGCGTTGCCTGGCATCCTGCGCTGTTCGATACGGCGCCTCCGCCCTCTCCCCAGTTGCCAGGGCGCAACTCAGCCGCGGTGACTTGGCTTCAGGCGCAACTTGCTTATGTCTATGATGAGTTTAACCAACTGGACCCCACGCTGGTGGATTGGTTGCAACCCAGCCTGACCCGGGGCTAGATCGACGGATGGCAATGCAATATGGCCGGTGAGCAGGAAATCGATCCCCGCATCGCTGCCTTGGAGAACTACTGGCGGACCAATTCGGGCCTGGGCAATGCACGAGTGACCTTGGTGGGTCCCGCTGTCCCACGCGGGCCTGATGTCTATATCATCGGCGCACAGAAGGCTGGCACGACCTGGTTGGCGAACCAGTTGCCCTGGCACCCGCAATGCTGGGTACCAGCCATCAAGGAGCTTTTCTACTTCGATCAAGTCCATATCTATCCAGGAAATCCGTGGCCGTTCGATCGGCGACTGTATACTTGGCAGATATTCCGCGACGATCCGGTATTCCGGCCCTTGGTCGAGAACATGAAGTTCTGGACCGAGGAATATGTCGCAGCAATGCAGTCGCTCTACCTTGATCGCGACCGGGTGGTGGACGATTCCTGGTATGCAGCCAACTTTGCGCATTGCGGTTCCAACCAGTTGGCCTTCGACGTTTCGCCCTCCTATTCCACCCTGCCGGTCGCGGCGGTGGCGCATATGCGGCGCATCAGCCCGCATGCCCGTATCATCTTCATCCTCCGGAACCCGATCGAGCGCGCCTGGTCGCATTTCCGGATGGAGTTGGACGAATTGGGAGACTATTCCCTGGAAGCACAGCGCCGCACCCTTGCAGAAAAATCCAATCTTTTCTTTGTCTATTCAAACTACGCTCAGACTTATCACAACTACCTCCGTTGCTTTCCCAAGGAATCAATCCTGCTGCTGGACTTTAAGCGCATCGCCCAGGAGCCCTATGCCGTGCTGCGGGATATTTACGAATTCCTGAACCTGGACTGCACTCCCGATCTCTTCTCTTCGCTCAACGAAAAAACCTTCGAAGGCAAGCCGTTGGAGCGTAACCCGGAGATCGTGGCGGAGCTGACCAAGGTGATCGCACCGGTCTATCCGGCCTGCTACCTGGCCTTCCCGGAGATTGCCCGTAGTTGGACGCCGGAACTGAGGGCGCGCTGATCCGAACGGCGGACAAGGCGACACCTCGCAACCTGCTCAGGCAGTGGGTGGTGCGGCTGCTGGCCCTGCTCGTGCTGCCGGCTCAGGCTCAATCCCCGGAGCCGCTGGCGGCAGGCCTGTCATGCGAACCGACGCGGCTAGAACTGGGCATGACCCACGCCCAGTTCAGCCTGGATGGCAGGGGTGACCAGGCCGCCATCGCGGCCGCCCGCCAGTTGGTCCCGCATGTCGGGCGCTATCAGAATCTTTTCATCATGGGCTGGGGCTTGCTCAACCCCGAGCCAGCCCGCGGCCAATACGAATGGTCAACGCTTGATCGTCGGATGAGCATGATACGGGAAACCGGGGGAATACCGGTTGTCTCGCTCTGCTGCGCGCCCGACTGGATGAAGGGCGGTGCCCAGGGACAGACCGATTGGCGTCGGTTGGAAGTGGCGCCGAACCGCGCTCACTTCGCCGACTTTGCGGAGCTGGCTCGCCAAGTGGCCCTGCGCTACCCGGATGTACGCCATTATCAGGTGTGGAATGAATTCAAAGGGTTCTGGCTAGCTGAACAGAACCGCTGGGACTACGAGGGCTATACCGAGCTTTTCAACCTAGTCTATCGGGCCTTGAAGTCGGTGTCGCCGGCCATCCAGGTCGGTGGCCCTTATATCGTCTTCCAACCTTGGTTGCACCCTCCGCCAGAAGCGGACCAGGCGGTGCTCCGAGGGGGCTATGGCGTGGTGGACCGGCGGGCGATGGAAGCCTTCGACTTCTGGAACACGCACAAGGTCGGCGCCGATTTCATCGCGGTCGATGGCACCATCGAGGCCAGGGACGGCGCCGCCGCTGATCGCCTCGCCTCCACCCGTCTCTTCGCCGATGTCGGCGAATGGCTGCGGCAGCGCAGCGATCTGCCGATCTGGTGGGCCGAGTGGTATGCCGCGCCGTGGGAAGCGCCACAGGAACAGCAGAACGTGTTGATGGCAGCGGCTTTGCTGCGCATGCTGCCCCATGCCAGCGTCGCCCTGCGCTGGTCGCCCCAGGGGGACGCCGGGCGCAGCCCTTCAGGCGCGCAGGAAAGCCTATGGACCGACACGCGCCTGCCAGGCGGCGGCCAGCCTTTCTCGGCCGCAGTCACCATGATGGCGCTGCGCCACTGCCTGCCGGCAGGCAGTTGCTTCCGCCAGATCGGCAGCGCCGGCAACGATGTGCTGGGTGCGATAGGAGCCAACTGCTCCCTGCTGCTGAATGGCAGCGCCTATCGGCGAGAGGTGCAACTCGATGGGCAGGTCATCGACCTGCCGCCCTGGACGGTCCGGACGGCCTATCGACCGCCTCCCGGACCGTAGGCCGCCACTACCTTTGCAGCGCCTGCACGATCTCCTGCGTCACCTTCTTCGCGTCGCCGAACAGCATCATCGTGTTCGGCCGGAAGAACAGCTCATTGTCCACGCCGGCATAGCCGCTGGCCATGCCGCGCTTGATGAAGAACACCGTCTTCGCCCGCTCCACGTCCAAAATCGGCATGCCGTAGATCGCGCTGGTCTTGTCGGTCTTGGCCGCCGGGTTGGTCACGTCGTTGGCGCCGATCACGAAGGCCACGTCGGCCTCGGCGAATTCGGGGTTGATCTCCTCCAGCTCCTTGACCTCCTCGTAGGGCACGTTCGCCTCGGCCAGCAGCACGTTCATGTGGCCGGGCATGCGGCCGGCCACGGGGTGGATGGCGTAGGAAACCTCCACGCCTTCCTTCTTCAGCAGGTCGCCCATCTCCCGCAGCACCTGCTGCGCCTGGGCCACCGCCATGCCGTAGCCGGGCACCACGATGATCTTCTGCGAGTTCTTCATGATGTAGGCGGCGTCCTCGGGCGAACCCGACTTCACCGGGGCGCGGTCCGCACCACCGCCACCGGCCGCCGCGGCGCCACCGCTGTCGGTGCCGAAGCCGCCCAGCAGCACGTTGATGATGCTGCGGTTCATGCCCTTGCACATGATGTAGGACAGGATGGCGCCGGAAGCGCCCACCAGCGCGCCGGTGATGATCAGCAGCAGGTTGCCCAGCGTGAAGCCGATGCCCGCCGCCGCCCAGCCGGAATAGCTGTTCAGCATGCTCACAACCACCGGCATGTCGGCGCCACCAATGGGGATGATCAGCAGGAAGCCCAGCGCGAAGGCCAGCACCGCGATGGCCCAGAACAGCGGCTCCAGCCCGGTGGCGACGAAGGCCACCACCAGCACCAGCATCAGCACGCCAAGCGCCGCGTTCAGCTTGTGCTGCCCGGCAAAGGTGATCGGCGCGCCGGACATCAGCGCCTGCAACTTGGCAAAGGCGATGACGGAACCGGAGAAGGTCACGGCACCAATCGCCAGGCCCAGCGACATCTCTACGAGTGACCCGCCATGGATATCGCCGACACGGCCGATGCCGAAGCTCTCCGGCGCGTAGAAGGCGGCGGCGGCCACGCAGACCGCGGCCATGCCGACCAGGCTGTGGAAGGCCGCCACCAGCTGCGGCAGCGCCGTCATCTGGATACGGCTGGCGATCAGCGCGCCGACCGAGCCACCGATGGCGATGGCGACCAGGATTTCCCCGATGCCGTCATAGCTCATGCCCGGCCGCGCCAGCGTGGCCAGGATGGCAATGGCCATGCCGACCATGCCGAACTGGTTGCCGCGCTTGCTGGTCTCGGGGTGGGAAAGCCCGCGCAGCGCCAGGATGAACAGGACCGCCGCAACCAGGTAGGCCAGCGTGGAAAGGGTGTTGCTCACGGCCTCAACCCTTCTTCTTGCTTTGGAACATGGCCAGCATTCGTCGGGTCACGATGAACCCGCCGAAGATGTTCACCGAAGCCAGCGCCGCCGCCGCCAGGCCGAAGCCTTTTGCGAGATCACTGTCGCCCAGGCCCACGGCCAGGATGGCGCCGACGACGATCACGGAGGAAATGGCGTTGGTCACGCCCATCAGCGGGCTGTGCAGCGCCGGGGTCACGTTCCAGACCACGTAGTAGCCGACGAAGCAGGCCAGCAGGAAGATGGTCAGCAGGAACATGAAGGGCTCGACCAAAGTGGCCGCGTGTTCAACGCCGGCCGGCGCCTGGGCACTGGCGACGAAGGCCTGCAACCGGTCGATCAGTTGCTGCGCCTGGGCGGTCAGGTCGTTCTGGTTCATCGGGCGTCCCCTCAGGCGGTGGCGAAGGCGGCGTGGACCACGGCACCGCCGCGGGTCAGCGTCACGCCCTTCACGATGTCATCCTCCGGCGGCAGCTTCGGCACCTTCGCCTCCTTGTCCCAGAAAGTGGTCAGGAAGGTCAGCAGGTTGCGCGCATACAGCGCCGAGGAAGCCCCCGAGATGCGCGCCGGCCAGTTGTTCCAACCCAGCACCTGCACGCCGTTGGCGGTGGTGATCGCCTGGCCCGGCACGGTCGCGGCGCAGTTGCCGCCGGCGTCGCTGGCGATATCCACGATCACGCTGCCCGGCTTCATGCTGGCGACCATCGCCTCGTTCACCAAAATCGGCGCCCGGCGGCCCTGCACCAGCGCGGTACAAACAACAATGTCCTGCTTGGCCAGGTGGGTGGCCACAACCTCGGCCTGCTTGGCCAGGAACTCCGGGCTCATCGCCTTGGCATAGCCGCCGCTGGTCTGCGCCGCGCGGCTTTCCTCATCCTCGTAGCCGACATAGCTGGCGCCGAGGCTCTTGATCTCCTCCTTCGCCGCCGGCCGCACATCCGTGGCGGAAACCCGCCCGCCGAGCCGCCGCGCCGTGGCAATGGCCTGCAACCCCGCCACTCCAGCGCCCATGACGAAGACATTGGCGGCGGGGATGGTCCCGGCCGCGGTCATCAGCATCGGAAAGCCGCGGTCGAAGGCGGCAGCGGCCTCGATGACGGCGCGGTAGCCGGCCAGGTTGGCCTGGGAGGACAGAATATCCATGCTCTGCGCCCGGGTGATGCGCGGCGCCATCTCCATGGCGCAGGCATCAACCCCGGCGGCGGCGAAGGCCCCGGCCAGCGCGGCATCGGCGTTCAGCTGGCCCACCAGCAGCGCACCGCGCGGGATCAGCGCCAGTTCATCCTCCAGCGGTGCCCGCACCTTGAAGACAATCCCGGCCTCGGCCAGGGCAGCGGCGGCGTCCGGCGTCACGCTGGCCCCGGCTTCCGCATAGGCCGCGTCGGGGATGCCGGCCGTCAGGCCGGCGCCGCTCTCCACCGCCACCGTCAGCCCCAGGCCGATCAGCTTCTTCACCGTCTCCGGCGTCGCCGCTACGCGGGTCTCGGCCGGGCGGCGTTCCTTCAGTACTGCCAAACGCATGCTGGGGCCCCCATTCCTGGCGCGTTTATCGCGCGAAGGGGGCGGCACGGGCAAGCCGCGCAGCCCGAGTCCAAGGGCTTAACCGGTTTTTCAGGGTGGTTTCCCGCAATTGCAACACCGGCACCCCGCTGGCACCCCGCTGGCACCCCCGCCGGCACCCCGCCGCCCAGCCTGCCCAAGGACCCTCATGTCGACCGAAGGCGCCATCGGCCTCGCCAATACCACCGTCCTGATGCTGGAGGACGACCCGACCATGCGGGCCGCCGTGCGCAGCATGTTCCGGGCGTCCGGCTGCCAGGAGGTATTGCAGACCGCCAATGGGCATGAGGCGCTGCAATGGGTCGGCTGGCACGCGCCGGACCTGATCCTCTGCGACTGCCAGATGCCGCAGATGGATGGCATGACCTTCCTGCGCGCCCTGCGCAAGCTGCCCAAGGGGGCCGAAACCGCGGTGCTGATGCTGACCGCGAACCAGGACGCCGACGACGCCTGGGAAGCCCGCCGGCTGAAGGTGGCGGGCTGGCTGGTCAAGCCGGTCTCGCCGCAGAACGTGGTGGCGCAGGTGGCGGCGACGCTCGGCCGGCTGCCGCCGCGGGTGCCGGAGAACGTGCTGGAGCAACTCACCGCCAGCTATGAGCAGAAGCTGCCCGGCGAAGTCGCCGCCCTGCTGGACCTGGCCAGCGGGGCGCAGCCCAGCGCGGCAGCGTTTCCGGCCCGGCTGGCCGAGCTGCACGCCCGGCTGCACATCCTGAAGGGCCAGGCGGGCACGCTGGGCTACGAACTGCTGGGCCAGGTCGCCGGCAAGCTGCACGACATGCTGGCCCAGGCGCTGCGCTTCCCCGACGCCGCCGAGGCCGAGCGGGTGGAGCTGATGCGCCTGCTGCGCGTCGGGCTTGCGGGCATGAAGCTGGTGGCGGACCGGCGGCTGCGCGGCGCCGGCGGGGCGGCGGGCGCCCGCATGCTCCAGCAGGTGGAGGAGTTCACCCTGGCGCTCCAGGCGCGGCTCTCCGGCCCCGGCGGCGCGAGCGCGGCATGAGACTGCCTCACATCCGGCTTCCCACCCTGTCATGGCAGCGGGCCTGGGCAGCGGTGGCGGCCCGCCGGGCGCGGGCCACGCTGCTGCTGCTGGCCGGGGGGCTGGTGCTGCTGTGGTGCGGCATCTGGCTGCACCTGGGCGAAGTGCGGCGCCAGGCCGGGCAGGCCGCGCAGAACGACGCCGACAACCTGGCCCGCAGCCTGGAACAGAACATCATCCGCAGCATCGAGGGCGCCGACCAGTTGCTGCGCTTCTTGCAGGTAACCTACGCCGGCGCCCCCGAAAGCTTCGACCTCTTCACCTGGGTCAATGCCTGGCAGCCGGCCGACGGCCTGGCGGTGCAACTGGTGCATATCGGCGCCGATGGCCGCATGCGCGCCTCCAGCGTGGAGCGCAGCACGGCGCCGGTGGACCTCTCGGACCGCGAGCATTTCCGCGTCCACCTCGGCGGCGGCGACAACCTGTTCATCAGCAAGCCGGTGCTGGGCCGCGTCACCCGGCGCTGGACCATCCAGTTCACCCGTCCGGTGCGCAACGCCGCCGGGGACTTCGCGGGTGTGCTGGTACTGTCCATGGACACCGCCTACCTCTCACGCTTCTACAGCGCGCTCAGCATCGGCCAGGGCAGCGTGGCGCTGGTCGGCGAGGATGGGGTGGTCCGGGCGCGGGCGCCGTTCCTGGCCAATGCCCTGGGCGAGCGTCTGCCGGATGCGGTGATGTCCCGCGTGCTGGGCCAGCGGCAGGGCAACTTCCAGGGCGTCGGCAGCTTCGATGGCGTGCCGCGGCTGTACAGCTTCCGCTCGGTGGCGAACTACCCGTTGATGGTCTTCGTCGGGCTGGACATGCAGCACGCCTTCGCCGGCTGGCAGCTGGACCGCCAGCGCAGCCTGCTGGCGGGCGGCCTGGTCACCCTGGTGATGCTGCTGGGCACCGCCCTGATGCTGCGCCAGCAACAGGTCAAGGCGCGCGGCGACCGCGCCCTGGCGGTAACGCTGGAACGCTTGACCCAGGGCGTGGTGATGGCCGGGACCGACGGCCGGGTGCAGGTGCTGAACCACCGCGCCAAGGAATTGCTGGACCTGCCGCCCAAGCTGGCCCGGCCCGGCGCCATGGTGGTGGATATGCTGGGAAGGCTGGGCCGGGCCATGCCCGGCGGCGCCCAGGGCCTGCGCGAACGCCGACGCAGCGACGGCAGCACGGTGGAAACCCAGGTGCTGCCGCTGCCGGATGGCGGCGTGCTGCTGACCAGCACGGACGTGACCGCCCAGCGCGCCATGGCTGAGGCGCAGGAGGCCGCCCGTGCCGCGGCCGAGGCCGCCAACCGGGCGAAATCGGACTTCCTGGCCAATATGAGCCACGAGATCCGCACGCCGATGAACGGCGTGCTCGGCATGATCCAGCTGCTGCGGCATTCGCCCTTGGCCGAGGAACAGCGCCGCTGGTGCGAGACCATGACCCGCTCGGCCGATGCGCTGCTCAGCGTGGTCAACGACATCCTGGACTATTCCAAGCTGGAAGCCGGCCGCATCCTGCTGGAGCCGCTGGCCTGCGACGTCACCGCCCTGGTGCGGGAGGTGGCCGACCTGCTGCGCGCCAGCGCCGCCGCCAAGGGGCTGGCGCTGAAGGTGGTGCTGCGCGGGCCGCCGCCGCCGCATCTGCTGCTGGACCCAACCCGGCTGCGGCAGATCGTGCTGAACCTGGTCTCCAACGCGCTGAAGTTCTCCGACACCGGGGAGATCACCGTCACCATCTCCAGCACGCCGGAGCCGGATGGGCGGGAGAGCCTGCGGATCAGCGTGCGGGACCAGGGCATCGGCATTCCGCCGGCGGCGCTGGCCACCCTGTTCAGCCGCTTCACCCAGGCCGATGCGTCCTCCACCCGGAAGTTCGGCGGCAGTGGGTTGGGGCTGGCCATCAGCCGGGAATTGGCGCGGCTGATGGATGGCGAAATCCTGGTGCAGAGCGTCTGGGAGGAAGGCAGCGAGTTCACCCTGGTGCTGACCGCGCCGCTGGCCCCGCACGCGCCGGCGCTGCCGGCCTGCCTGGCCGTGCCGGGCCAGTTGCCCGCCCTGCAGGTGCTGGTCGCCGAGGATGACGAGATCAACCGCATGGTCATCGGCGCCTTCCTGCAACCGGGAAACCATCGGGTTCTGTTTGCCCATAACGGCGCCGAGGCCGTGGCCGCGGTGCAGGAACAGCCCTTCGACCTGGTGCTGATGGACGCGATGATGCCGGGCATGGATGGCCCGACCGCCACCGCCCATATCCGCGCGCTGCCCGGGCCGGTGGCCCGGCTGCCGATCATCGCGCTGACCGCCAATGCCATGGTCGGCGACCGCGAACGCTACCTGGCCGCGGGAATGGACGGCTATGTCAGCAAGCCCATCAACCGCCACGGCCTGCAGGCGGAAATGGCGCGGGTGCTGGGGCTGGCCGCGCCGGGCGCAGCGGCGCCGCTCGCCCCGGCGGCGGCAACCCCGCCCGCGGAGATGCCGGACGACCTGGCAGCCGAGCTGGACGACCTGTTCAGCACCTTGAAAGGCTGATGCGCGCCGCGGCCTGCTTGCGCCGGACGCCGTGGCTGCCCCGGCCCGGCCTCAATCCATCCGGATGCCGGCCTGGCGGATCACCCGGCTCCAGCTTTCCAGTTCCGCCGCCAGCCGCGCGGCAAAGGGCGCGGGGCCCTCGGCCAGGCGCAGCATGCCCATGGTCGCCAGCCGCCCGCGCATCTGCGGCGTTGCCAGCACGGCGTCGAAATCGTCAGCCAGGCTCTCGGCCAGCGGCGCCGGCAGGCCGGCCGGCGCCAGCACGCCGTACCAGGTGCCGGCCTCAAAGCCGGGATAGCCGCTCTCCGCCACCGTCGGCAGGTCCGGCAGCTGCGGCATGCGCGCGGCCCCGGTGGTGGCCAGGCCACGCAGCGCACCGTCGCGGATCGCGGGAATGCTCAGCACCGGGTTGTTGAACATCGCCATCACCTGGCCCGCCAGTATGGCCGTCTGCGCCGGCGCCGCACCGCCATAGGGCACATGCGTCAGCTCGATTCCCGCGCGCAGCCGAAACAGCTCCACCACCAGGTGCGTCGGCGTGCCGACCCCGGTGGAGCCATAGGTCACCCGCCCCGGCTCCCGCTTCGCCAGCGCCACCAGCTCCGCCAGGGTCTGCACGGGCACCGAGGGATGCACGATGGCGACCAGGGCGTAGATGCTCAGCATCGCAACCGCGCTGAAGTCCCGCAGCGGGTCGAAGGGCAGGTTGTGGAACAGCGCGCTGCCCTGCACATGGGAGGAAGCGCAGAGCAGCAGCGTGTGCCCATCCGGCGCGCTGCGGGCCACGTGCTCGGCGCCCAGGTTGCCGCCGGCGCCAGGGCGGTTGTCGATGACCACCGGCTGGCCCCAGCGCGCCGCAAGCGCCTCCGCCATTGCCCGCCCCAGCACGTCCGGCGGCCCCCCGGCGGGAAACGGCACCACCAGCCGCACCGGCCGCCTGGCCCAACCTTGCGCCTGGGCGCGGTTTGCCGCCGACGCCAAGCCAACCGCACCCAGCCCCGCCAGCATTCCTCGCCGCCGCATCGCGCCTGCCTCCCCATTCGTTGGGAAGGATGCTGCCCGCGACGCCGCCCAGACGCCAGTGGCGCCGGGACTGCTGGCCTTCAGGCCACGGCCGCCCTGCCCGGCACGCCCGCCGCCAGCAACGCCGCCTGCTGCCGCTCGGCCAACGCTTCCTCGGAAAAGCCCTCGACCATCTCCATGAACAGCCGATGCCAGTTCAGCTGCGCCCGGCTGCGCAGGAACACGCTGCCCAGCCCCACCGCGGCGCGGTCCATCAGCGGGAATTCGCGCGGCACCCGCACACCGCCGGTGCGCTTCAGCCCCTCATGCACCTGCCCCGCGATCTTGCGGCCCAGCTGCGGGTCATCCACTTCCTGAATTGGGCGGACGCGGTCCTGCACCAGCGGCTCGTACAGGAAGTTGGCCCATAGCCCCAGCACGGCCATGGTTTCCTTGCTCAGGTTGCGGAAGCCCCAGATCCGATAGGCCTCGGCGGCCTTTTCCTCGTCGTGGTCGCGCACCGCCTCGTACAGCAGGATCACGCCGCGCGGGAAGGTTGGCGGAAACACCCGGATGGTGCCGAAGTCCAGCAGGTTGATCCCCGCCCGGTCCGGCCGCACCTGGTAGTTGCCCAGATGCGGGTCGCCATGGATCACGCCGTAGCGATAGAACGGCAGGTACCAGGCGCGGAACAGCGCGTCGGCATAGGCATTGCGCTCCTCCTGCGGCGGGTCTTCCGCCAGGCGGGAGGCCAGCGCCCTGCCCTCCAGCCAGGTCATGGTCAGCAGCCGCTTGGTGCAGTAGCCCGGCACCGGCTGCGGCACCGAGACCTGCGGCGTATCCGCCAGCATGGCGCCGTACAGCCGCTGCTGCGCCGCCTCCCGCTCATAGTCCAGTTCCTCGCGCAGCCGCTCGCTGAGCTCGGCATAGACCTCGTCATGGTCCAACGAGCTGTCCATGCGGTGATAGATCGCCATGGCCAGCTTCAGCTGCTTCAGGTCGGCTTCCACCACCGAATGCATGTCAGGGTATTGCAGCTTGCAGGCCACCACCTGGCCGCTCGGCAAGGTCGCCTTGTGCACCTGGCCCAGGGAGGCCGCGGCGGCGGCTTCCTGGCCGAAGCTGGTGAAGCGGGACTGCCAGTCCGGCCCCAACTCGCCCTGCATGCGCCGGCGCACGAAGGCCCAGCCCATCGGCGGCGCATTGGCCTGCAAGGTCGCGAGTTGCTCGGCATATTCTTCCGGCAGCGCATCCGGCACGGAGGAGAGGAACTGCGCCACCTTCATCAGCGGGCCCTTCAGCCCGCCCAAAATCGCCTTCAGGTCGTCGGCATGCGCGGCCTTGTCGGTCTTGATGCCGAGGAAGCGTTCGCCCGCCACGCGCGCGGCAATGCCGCCCACGGCGCCGGAGGTCCGCGCCATGCGGCGGAGTTCGCCGAACAGGGTGCTCTTGCCGGAATCGCTCACTCGGCGGCCTCAAGCTCGTCAATGAAGCCGGCGATCACATCCAGCCCCTTGCGCCAGAAGGCAGGGTTCGACGCATCCAGCCCGAAGGGCGCCAACAGCTCCTTGTGGCGCAGCGTGCCGCCGGCCTTCAGCAGGTCCAGGTACTTCTGCTCGAAGTCGGGGATGCCGCCTTCCTGGAACACGCCGTACAGCGCGTTCACCAGACAATCGCCGAAGGCATAGGCGTAGACGTAGAACGGGCTGTGCACGAAGTGCGGAATATAGGCCCAGTACACGCTGTAATCGGGCGTGAAGTCGAAGGCCGGGCCGAGCGATTCCGTCTGCACCTGCATCCAGATCTCGCCGATCCGGTCGGCGCTGATCTCGCCCTTACGGCGTTCGTCATGCAGCAGCGTCTCGAACCGGTAGAACGCGATCTGCCGCACCACCGTGTTCAGCATGTCCTCCACCTTGCCGGCCAGCAGCAGGCGGCGGCGCTTGGGGTCCTTTTCCGCCTCCAGCAACCCACGGAAGGTCAGCATCTCGCCGAAAACGCTGGCGGTTTCCGCCAGGGTCAGCGGCGTGCCGGAAAGCAGGTAGCCCTGCTCGGCCGCCATCACCTGGTGCACGCCGTGGCCCAGCTCATGCGCCAGCGTCATCACGTCCCGTGCCTTGCCGTGGTAATTCAGCAGCAGGTAGGGGTGGGCCGAAGGCACGGTCGGGTGGGCAAAGGCGCCGCTGGCCTTGCCCGGGCGCAGACCGGCATCGATCCAGGGACTATCAAAAAAACGCTTGCCCACCTCGGCCAGCCGCGGGCTGAAGCTGGCATAGCTGCCCAGCACCTGCTGCACCGCCTCCGGCCAGGGGATGGTCCTGTCATCCTCGTTCGGCAGCGGCGCGTTGCGGTCCCAGTGCTTCAGCTTCTCCAGCCCCAGCCACTTCGCCTTCATCGCGTAGTACCGATGGCTCAGCCGCGGGAAGCTCTCCACGACAGCCGCCACCAGCGCGTCGACAACCTCGTCCTCCACCATGTTGGAGCGGTTGCGGTAGCTGCCGGGGCGCGGGTAGTGGCGCCAATTGTCGATGATCTCCTTGTCCTTGGCCAAGGTATTCGTGATCAGCGAGAACAACCGGCTGCGGCTGGAAAACGCCTCCGAAACACCCTCGGCCGCCGCCGCCCGCTTCGCCCGGTCACTGTCGGAAAGCTGGTTCAGCGCCGCCGAGACGGTCAGCTCCTCGCCCGCCACCGGCACCGTCATGGTGGCGATGGTCTCGTCGAACAGGCGGTTCCAGGCGCTGCGCCCGGTCACCTCCTTCTCGTGCAGCAGCTTCTCCAGGTCATCGGCCAGCTGGTGCGGCCGGAACACCCGCAGGTCGCGCAGCCAGGGCCGCCAGCGCGCCAGCGCCTTGGAGGAGAACTTCTTCTCCAGCACCGCATCCTCCAGCCGGTTCAGCTCCAGCGTGAAGAACAGCAGGTCCGACGAGATGGTCGTCACCCGCTCCTGCAGGGTTTGGTAGAAGCGGCCATTCTCCGGCTTCAGCGCGTCGCCGGCGAAGATCAGGGAGCCGAAGCTCATGATCCGCCCGAGCACCTCCTCGACCCGCTCATAGGCGGCAATCGCCTCGGCCAGGGTATCGCCGGAGGCGCCGGCGAGGGTGCCGGCATACTTGCCCTGGAAGGCCCGCGAATCGGCGGCGGCCTGGTCCAGCGCCGCCGCCAGGGCCGGGTCTTCCGTGCCGGCGAACAGGTCCGAGAGGTCCCAGGCCGGCAGTTCGGCCTCGCCGCCGGTGGAATCAAGCGGGGAGCGCAACGCGCGGACGGATTCCCTCCCGACAGCGCCTTGCGCTGCTGCCAGGGTGGGGTAGGGAACGGGTTCGATCTGGGTCACGTCCTGCATATAAGGCATGGCGGCCCGTGGCCAAGCCACCCGGTGGCAAGGTTCACGAAGCATGGTGGGGGGAACACGCTGATGGGAAAGGCGGGGATGTCGAAGCCGGAGGCGCGCGCCGCAACAAGTTGGACCAGCCTGCCCGGCATGATGCTGGACATGGCCCGCCGCCACCCCAGGGCGCCCATGCTGCGCTACTGGCGCGGGCGCGGCTGGCAGCGGATGCCCTGGGCCGAATTCGCCCAGCAGGTCGCCGCCGTCGCCGCCTTCCTGCGCGGCAGGGGCATCGAGCCCGGCGACCGGGTGCTGCTGGTCAGCGAAAACCGGCCGGAATTCCTCATCGCCGATACCGCCATCATGGCCATCGGCGCGGTCAGCGTGCCGACCTACACCACCAACACCGTGCCGGACCACGCCCATATCCTGCGGGATTCCGGCGCGCGCGCGGCCATCGTCTCCACGCCCAAGCTGGCCGAACGGGTGCTGGAAGGCGCGCATGAAACCCGGGCGCTGGAACTGTTGCTCTGCATGGATGGCCCCGCGGCCACGCCCGCGGGCATGGCCAGCGCCCTCTGGGCGGAGGCCCTGGCCACGCCCGGCAACCTGCCCATGCTGGCGGCCGAGGTGGAGCAGATCCCGGCCGGGCGCCTGGCCTGCCTGATCTATACCTCCGGCACCGGGGGCATGCCGCGCGGCGTGATGCTGCCGCACCGCGCCATGCTGGCCAACCGGGATGGCGTGGCCGAGGTACTGCGCCCGCTGAAGCTGGAGGGCGAGTGCTACCTCTCCTTCCTGCCGATGTCCCACGCCTATGAACACACGGTCGGCTACCTGTTCCCGTCCGAGGGGATCGAGGTGGTCTATTCCCGCGGCGCCGACCGGGTGGCGCAGGAATTCCAGGAAATCGCGCCGGCCATCGTCACCGCCGTGCCCCGCCTGTTCGAGGTATTGCGCGCCCGCATGCTGGCACAGCGCGACCAATCCAGTGCGCTGAAGCAGAAGCTGTTCGACCGCACCCTGGCGCTGGGGCTGCGCCGCATGGACGGCCCGCCGCTCTCGCTGCTGGAACGCGCCGAGGATGCGCTGCTGGAACGCCTGGTCCGCGCCAAGGTGCGCACCCGCTTCGGCGGCCGGCTGGTGGCCATGGTCTCCGGCGGCGCCCGGCTGGACCCGGACCTCGGCGGCTTCTTCCTGGCGCTGGGCCTGCCGGTTTTGCAGGGCTATGGCCAGACCGAGGCCGGCCCGGTGATTTCCGTGAACCTGCCCTGGGACAACCATCGCCGCACCGTCGGCCCGCCGTTGCAGGGGGTGGAAGCCCGCTTCGCCGCGGATGGCGAGTTGCTGGTGCGCGGCGACCTGGTGATGGACGGCTACTGGAACAGCCCCGACGCCACCGAGGCCGCCCTGAAGCCCGCCGCCGATACGCCGGGCGACCGCACCCCCTGGCTGCACACCGGGGATGTCGGCCAGTTCGTGGAAGGCCGCATCGTCATCACCGACCGCAAGCGGGACTTCATCAAGACGCTGGGCGGCGACATGGTCAGCCCGGCCAAGCTGGAAATGCTGCTGATGGCCGAACCCGAGATCGCCCAGGCGGTGGTGGCCGGCGAGGGCAAGCCCGGCATCGTCGCGCTGGTGGTGGCGAACGAGGGCATGCGCGAGGTGGCCGGCGAGGCGGTGGACCGGGTGAACCGCAAGCTGGGCGGCGCCGAGCGCATCCGCCGCTGGCAGCTCGCAGAGCCCTTCACCATGGAGGACGGGCTGCTGACGCCCACCATGAAGATCAAGCGGCGGGAAGTGCTGCGCCGCTACGAGCCGGAGATTTCCGCGCTGGCCAGGTAGCGCCTGGCCGCCACGGGCCGCGGCGCTGCCGAGCCCCGGCGGCATGGTCTGGTGGGAGCGCTGCCGCCGCAGCGCTGGCAGTTGGGACATCGCAAGCATTTTGCTTGCTTGCTGCAATGCAGCATGTACCTTCCATCATATGCCGCGCATCCACATCCTGGGCGCTTCCGGCAGCGGCACATCCACCTTGGGCCAGGCGGTGGCCGCCCGCCTGGAATGCCCGCACCTTGAGACCGACGACTTCCTGTGGGTCGCCAGCGACCCGCCCTACCAGCGCACCCGGCCGATGCCGGACCGGCTGCACCTGCTGCATGGCGCGCTGGTGCGCAGCCGGTCCTGGGTGGTTTCCGGCGCGCTGACCGGCTGGGGCAATCCGCTGGTGCCCCTGCTGGACGCCGTCGTCTTCGTCACCCTGGACCCCGCGCTCCGCATGGCGCGGCTGCGCGCGCGGGAACAGGCGCGCTTCGGCGCGCGCATCGCCCCCGGCGGGGACATGGCCGGCGACCACGCCATCTTCATGGAATGGGCCGAAGCCTACGACACCGCCGGCCCCGACCAGCGCAGCCGCGTGCTGCATGAGGAATGGCTGGCCACCCTGCCCTGCCCGGTGCTGCGGCTGGACAGCAGCCAGCCCACCCCCGCCCTGGCCGAAGCGGTGCTGTCAGCGGTTCAGTGATGCCGCGCGCCCACCGGCGCTGCGGCCGGCGCCGAGCCACCGCGCAGCCAGGCTTCCAGCTCCGGCCTGGGCAGCATCCCCAACACCCCACGTGAGGTGCCATCGGCCGCCACCAGGTCGGTGCGCGGCAGCTCGCCCTGCCAGGCGGGGTCCACCTCAAACCGCAGCCGGGCGGCGAAGCGGTCGGCGAAGGCCAGGTTGCGCAGCCGCGCCACGCCCATGCGGTCCAGCATGCGCTTCACCTGCGGCTCGGCCTCAGGCGGGTCGGTATTCACCAGCACCAGCCGCATGCCCGGATTGGCGCGCGCCAGCCGCGCCCATCCCGGCAGTTCCGCCAGGCAGGGCGCGCAGGACAGCGCCCAGAAATGCACCACCAGCGGCGCGCCGGCCGCCTCCGCCTTCAGCGCCGCGAAGCTGCCGCGGCCGAACGGCGCCAACTCTGCCGCCTGCGCCGGCCCGGCCAGCAGCAGCGCCAGCAGCAAGCCGCGGATCACGCGCCACCGCCCAGCGGCACGGGCAGCAGGCGCCAGCCTTCCAGCCGCGTCTGCCAGGAGAGAAACGCCTGCCGCCCATTGCTGACCAGCTGCGGCTGGTCCGCGGCATCGGCCGTGGCGGCGAGTTCCCGCGCCGGCGTCCAGGTGGCGCCGCCATCGCCGGAGGTCTCGGCCATCACCCGCATCCGCTCGCCGTCGAATTCCTGCCAGATCAGCAGCAGCTTCTCGCCCATGGCCAGCAGTTGCGGATGCCCTGGCTGCCGCGCGGGGTTGCCCAGCCGGCGCGGCGTGCCGAAGTGACGGCCCTCATTCGTGCTGTGGGCGTAGAACAGCCCCTGGTGGTCGCCGCCGCCGCTGTACCAGGCGCTGTGCCAGCGCCCCGCTGAATCCACCGCCATGGCCGGGCCATGATGCGGGCAGGCGTCGATCGCCCAATTATCCTCGGCAATGCGGTGCACCGCCTCCGGCGTGCCGTCCCGCCGCAGCCGCGCGGCGGCGTGGTCCCGGAAGTTGCGGCCGAAGAGCTGGCGCCAGGCCAGCACCGGGTTGGCGCGCTGGTCGAAGGCCAGGCCGATCCGGCAGCATTCGCAGCTGTTGTCATGCGACAGGCGGCTTTGCTGGAAGATCAGCCCGCCATTGTCGCTGAAGGCCACCGCCAGGCCAGCGGTATAGCCGCGATTGCCGGCGGCGCGCTCGCTTGGCGCCCGGCGCTTGTCCAGCCACACCGCCCAGATCCGGCCATCCGGTGCCTCGGCGAAGCTCTCGAAGCGCTGGCTAGTCGGCGCTTCCTCCACCACCATGCGGCGCGGGGCGGAAAACGTCCGCCCGTCATCCAGCGAATGCGCCAGCAGCTGCGTGCCGTTGTAGGCGCGGTCCCGCCTTATGGTCCAAGCCACCAGCAGGTGGCCGGCGCGGGTCGGCACGATCTTCGGCCGCGCCTCGCCATTGTCGTCCACCGCCGCTGCCTCGGTGGAAACCGCAACCGGCGGGATGGTGGTGCGGCCGAGGTCGTCGGACCGCGTCACCATCACCCGCCCGCCGGCGGAATAGGCCAGCCACAGCCGGCCGGCGCGGTCGAAGGCCGGCGTGGTGGCGGTAGCGCAGGACAGCGCGAGGGACGCGCATTCCACCGCCGGCGCCGCTCGTTGGGCGCCGTGCTGGTGCTGCGCCAGCGCCGGCCCGGCCAGCAACGCCAGGGCAAGGATCAGCGGCTTCATGCGCGTCGCTCCCATCAGAAGGTCACCGAGACGCCGCCATAGACATTCAGCGGCATGCCCGGGGCATATTGCGGCGTGGTCCCGCTCAAGGAGGCATTGGTCGCCCAGCGGGTGTTCAACGCGTTCATCACCCGGCCATACACGCTGACGCCACGGACAACCTCGTATTCGGCGCGCAGATTGACCAGGTTATGGCCGCCATATTGCTGGGTATTGGCGTCGTTCAGCCAGTAGCTGCCGACCCGCTGCCATTCGATGCTGCCCGTTGCCCCCGGCAGCCAGGCCGGCGCATAGGCCAGCACCGCGCTGGCGGTCAGCTGCGGCGCCGCGGCCATGGTCTTGCCGCTGAGGTTCTGGCTGGCGCTGTTCACCCACTGCACAAAAGTGTGGTTGGCATGGCCCAGCGCGCCGGAAAGCCGCACTTCCCGGGTGATCTCCACGCTCGCCGCCGCTTCCACGCCAATGTGCCGGGTGACGCCGTTGTTGGTCTGCGTCGGCAGCGTGCCGTTGGCGGTGAAGCCCAGGATGTCGTTGTGCTTGGTGGTGTGATAGGCGACGAATTCCCAGGTGAACGGCCCCGGATAGATGCTGCGGAAGCCACCCTCGATGGTGTTGGCCGTGATCGGCCGCAGGTTCACCGTGTTTAGATTGGCGCCCTGGCGGAACAGCTGGCTCGCCTCCGGCGTGCGGAAGCTCTGCTTGTAGCTGAGGAAGCCCGCGAGGTCGGGGGCGAACTCGAAGGTGCCGCCCAGGCTCGGGCTCAGGTGGTGATAGGTGCGGGTGGTGTTGCCCGGGCGGAAGAAGGTGGCGCTGCTGCCGCTCAACCCGGAGGCGAAGGCGCCGCTGGCCAGGTTGTTGTGGTAGTCGAAGGCCATGGCGTCGAACCGCACGCCGGCCACCAGCCGCAGCTTCTCCACCGGCGAGGTCTGCGCCTGGAAATAGGGCGACATCTGCCGGTAGGTCACATCGAAGTCATACAGCCGCTTGCCATTGGTGAAGGCGTAGTTCAGCGGCGGCACGCTTGTCGTGCGCTGCACGTTCAGCCGGTCCTCCACATAGCTGCCGGGCGAGAGGTCCATGTCCACGCCACCGATCAGCCTGGTGCGCCAGAAATCCAAATCGTGCCGATACCGCACCAGGGCGCCGATGCTGTTGTACTGCTGCGTGAACTTCACGGGGTCGTTGTTCAGCTGGTAGCTGGGCAGCAGGTCCATCCGGTTGCTGCGGATGAACGGCGTGACCGTCAGCAGGCCGCTCTCAAAACTCTTTTCCCAGGCCATGCTGCCGAACAGCGCCTGCACCCGCCGATAGGCGAAGGGCGTGTTGTTCTGCCGCGGGTTGTTCACCCAGTCGCGGCCGTTGACGTAGCTGTTGGCGCCCATCTGCTGGTCGATGTTGTTCAGGCTCAGCGTGGTTCGCAGCACCGTGTCGCCGGAAACCTGGATATCGCTGCGCAGGTTGATCGCCTGGCGGTCATAGGCGGTGCGGCTGCGCCAGCCATCGGTATGCGTCAGGTTCACGTCGCCGCGCAGGCCGTAGTCGCCGAAGGTCTGGCTGGCGCTGCCGGTGGCGCGCACCCAGTTGTAGCTGCCGTACTCGATGCCGGTCTGCACGAAGCGTTCGGCGGTCGGCGCCGGGGTCAGCACGTTGATCACGCCGCCGATCGCGTCATTGCCCTGCAGGGCGGTGCCGGGGCCGCGGATCACCTCGATGCCGCCGGCCTGCGGCAGGTTCATCAGGTACAGCGCATTGTGGTTGAAGAAGCCGGCGGCCTGCACCGGCACGTTGTCCTGCAGGTACAGGTATAGCGGGCTGGTACCGATGGGGTTGCGGATACCGACCAGGCTGCCTTCCCCATTTGTCTGCTGCACGGTCACGCCCGGCAGCCGGTTCAGCAGCTCCGAAGGATGCGCCGGCCGCACGTCGCGGATGGTGGCGGGGCTGATCGAGCTGATCGCGCTCGGCGTCTCCGCGCGCGGCTCGGCCTCGCGCGTGCCGGTCACCACCAGGTCCGGCAGGGTGGTGGTTGGCGGCGCGGCTTGCGCCATGGCGGCGCTGGGGCTCAGCAGGGGAAACAGCAGCAGCGCGGCACGCAGGCCGCGGCGATGGGTGGTGGGCATGACGATCCTGGAATCCTGAAGGGAAACGCCGGCATCGCCGCCGCAGCATGGCTGGCAGCGGAAACGCCGGGGCGAAGCCGGGTTCAGGTCAGGGTCGGGGGTCCTCGGGCCGCGGGCGGGCGGATTTCCGCCGGCAACGCGGCCAGGGCGGGCGGGCCGCGCGGGCTGGCGGTGGCCAGCAGCGCCGGGCGCGGCAGCACCACGGCCTCGCCAAGCAGCACCGGGGCAGCATCCCCGGCCAGCACCAGGCAGAACGGGCAGGTCCCCTTGCACGGGCTTTCCTGCCCCTGGCGATCCTGCTGGCCCTGCTCCGGCGTGCCGGCGGCATGGCAGATCACGCTGGCGAAGAGGTCCGCCGGCGGCATGGCGCGCAGCGCCTGGCTGGGCATGGTCAGGTTCAGCAGCAGCGCAAGCAGCGCCACCCAGGCGACACGGCGCCTGGGTGGCCGGCGCATCGCTGCCTCGGGCTTCACCATGCCGGCTGCGATATCACGCCCGACCGGCGCGGCCAAGCGCCGGCGGGTGGTCGGCCGCGACGGCGCGGGCTATCCTGCACAGCACGGCTTCGCGGCAAGCGTGGGGCAGGCAGGAGACCCCCGACATGCTGGCGAAGCAACTCGCGCCGTTCCTGCTGCGGCATGGCATCCACTACGGCTGGGTGATGGTCGCCATCACCTTCATCGTGGCACTGGCCTCGGCCGGAGCGCTCGGCATTCTCGGCGTACTGCTGCCGCCGGTGCAGCGCGACATGGGCTGGGACAATGGCAGCATCTCCGGCGCGCTGGCCCTGCGGCTGCTGCTGTACGGGCTGATGGCGCCCTTCGCCGCCGCGCTGCTGGCGCGCTACGGGCTGCGCCGCATCGTCGGCCTGGGCATGGTGCTCGGCATCGCCGGCTGCCTGCTCTCCATGGTCGCGACCGAAGTCTGGCACCTCTGGGCCAGCTGGGGCGTGCTGGTCGGCATCGG
The DNA here is from genome assembly GCA_903835235.1 of uncultured Rhodospirillales bacterium. GTDB lineage: Bacteria > Pseudomonadota > Alphaproteobacteria > Acetobacterales > Acetobacteraceae > CAIMOR01. The sequence continues at coordinate 368,554 of CAILMF010000015.1, read as the reverse complement.
TATGGGGCTGACGGCGCTGGTGCTGGGCGCCACCGTGGCGAATCGCTGGTTCGTCGCCCGCCGCGGCCTGGTGGTCGGCGCGCTCACCGCCGCCGGCGCCTCCGGCCAGATCATCTTCCTGCCGCTGGCCTCCTGGCTGGCGCAGCTGGAGGGCTGGCGCTTCGCCATGGTGCCGGGCCTGATCGTCTGCCTCGCCGCCGGCGTGCTGTTCGTGCTGCTGGGCGTCAACCACCCCTCGGCCATTGGGCTGAAGGCCTATGGCGAGGAAGGCCCCGGCACGCCGCTGCCGCCGCCGGCCCCCGGCGCCGTGCGCAACGCCTTCGCCACCCTGGCGGAGGGCTCGCACAGCATGGCCTTCTGGATCCTGTTCATCACCTTCTTCGTCTGCGGCCTCTCCACCGCCGGGCTGATCCAGACCCACTTCATCCCGCTCTGCGCCGATTTCGGCATGGCCGAGGTCGAGGCCGCCGGCGTGCTGGCGATGATGGGCGGCTTCAACTTCGTCGGCACCATCCTTTCCGGCTGGCTGTCCGACAGGTACGACTGCCGCAAGCTGCTGTTCTGGTACTACGGGCTGCGCGGGCTTTCCCTGCTGTTCCTGCCCAGCAGCGACTTCAGCTTCTACGGCCTCAGCATCTTCGCGGTGTTCTACGGCCTGGACTGGATCGCCACGGTGCCGCCCACGGTCAAGCTGGCGGCGCAGAGCTTCGGCCGCGACAAGGCGCCGCTGATCTTCGGCTGGGTCTTCGTCGGCCACCAGCTCGGCTCCGCCGTCGCGGCCTATGGCGGCGGCGTCACCCGGGACGCGCTGGCCAGCTACCTGCCGGCCTTCTACACCGCCGGCGCCGCCTGCATCCTGGCCGCGCTGATGGTGCTCGCCATCGGCCGCAAGCCCGCCGTGCCCGCTGCCGCCTGACCGCCTGAGGGAACCGGGGCCGCCGCCGCCGGTTGACCCCGGGTGAAACCGGTTTCGCCCACCCTGGCGCTGGCCCTGGCCGCGGCCCTGGCGCTGGCATGCCCGCAGCCAGTTACGGCGCAGCCGGATGCGGCCAGCCTGCCCTACCGCACCGAATTCATCCCCAGCGGCAATGCCGCGCTGGATGCCGCGGTCAGCGCGGCCTCCCAGCTTCGCGCCCTGCAGGACAGCGCGCCGACCGAGGCGCTGGGCCTGGTCGGCCGCGCCCAGGCGGACGCCGACCGGCTGCTGCGCGTGCTGGAATCGCAGGGCTTCTGGGCCGGCCAGGTTGCCGTGACCGTGGCCCGGGCAGCCCCGACCACCCCCGGCCTGGCGGACCGCCTGATGCAGGGGCCGGACCCGGTGCCGGTGCAGATCAGCGTCGAACCCGGCCCGCTCTACCGCCTGCGCCAGGTGGCGGTGCAGGCCGGCACGCCCGAGGACGCAGCCGCCCTGGACCAGGCCGCCGCCGTCCCCTTCGGCCTGGCCCCCGGCGACGCCGCCCGCGCCGATGCCGTGCTGGCCGCCGAGCGCACCCTGCTGCAACGCCTGCTTGCCGCCGGCCATCCGCTGGCCAGCCTGGTGCAGCGCCAGGTCACGGTCGACCACGCCAGCCGAACAATGGACGTGGCCTGGACCCTGGCCCCCGGCCCCTTCGCCCGCTTCGCTGCGCCGCAGGTGGCAGGCGCCGACCGCACCGACCCGGCCTTCCTCGCCCGCCAGGCCGCACCGCTGGCCGGCCAGCCCTACAACCCCGCGGCGCTGGAAAAGCAGCGCGCGGCGCTGATGGGCCTCGGCGCCTTCGGCTCGGTCCGCGCCCGCGCCGGGGAAAGGCTGGACGAGATGGGCCGCCTGCCCATCACCTTCACCGTGGCGGAGCGCCCGCGCCGGGCGCTGGGCGGCGCGCTGGCCTATGAGACCAATTACGGCCCCTCGCTGCGCGCCTGGTGGGAGCATCGCAACCTGCTGGGCGGCGCCGAGCGGCTGCGGCTGGAGGCCGAGGTCGCCCGCATCGGCGTGGGCAATGGCGGCGATGCCGGCAACATGACCTATCGACTGGGCGGCACCCTGACCAATCCCGGCGTGTTCGGCCGCCCCGGCCTGACATTGCAGGCCAGCAGCTACTACCTGCGGGAGCGGCTGGACGCCTATGACCGCGACGCCATCACCGCCACGGCGATCTTCCAGCAGCCGATCACGCCACAGGTCACATTGCGCGCCGGCCCGCAGCTGGATGTCGGCGTCATCGGCCCGCCCGGTGGCAAGCAGGACGCCTACCAGATCCTCGGCCTGCTGGCCGGCGCCCGCTGGGACACCACCGACAGCCTGCTGAACCCCACGCGCGGCTGGCGGCTGGACGGCACCGTCGCGCCCTCGCTGAGCCTGGCCAATACCGCGCCCTTTTTGCCGGTGCGGATCACGGGCACCACCTATTGGGACCTCTCCGGCAACAAGGGCAGCGTGCTGGCGGCACGCGGCAGCTTCGGCAGCCTGCTCGGCAGCGGGCGGGCCTCAGTGCCGCGCCACCTGCGGTACTACGCCGGCGGCGGTGGGTCGGTGCGCGGCTACGACTACCAGTCCATCGGCCCGCGCGACGGCCGCAACAAGCCGAGCGGCGGCGCCAGCGTCATGGAGGCCAGCCTGGAGCTGCGCCAGCATGTCTACGGCGATTTCGGCGCGGTCGCCTTCGTCGATATCGGCAATGTCGGCACCGGCGGCCTGCCCAGCGGCCAGCCCCGCATCGGCGCCGGCCTGGGCGTCCGCTACTTCACGCCCATCGGGCCGATCCGCGCCGATATTGCGCTGCCGCTGATGAAGCAGCAGGGCAGCAGCGGCTACGGCCTCTACCTCGGCATTGGGCAGGCCTTCTGATGCGGCGCGGGCTGAAGGCCCTGGGCATCGCACTGCTGCTGCTGGTGCTGACGCTGGCCGGCGCCCTGGCCTGGCTGAACACCGCCGGCGGGCTGCGCAGCCTGTCCCGCCTGGCCGAGGACCAGCTGCCCGGCCTGCACCTGGAAGGGCTGCGCGGCCCACTGCCCTGGCGGCTCTCGGCCGAGCGCATCACCCTGGCCGACGCCGATGGCCCCTGGCTGGCGCTGGAGCGCGCCGAGCTGGTGCTGAACCTGCCGGCCCTGCTGCGCGGCACGCTGCACGTCACCACGCTGCGGGCCGAGCGCCTGGCCCTGCCCCGCCTGCCCCAGCCGCCAGCCTCGCCACCCCCACCGCAGCCAGGGCCTTTGTTGCCGGAGCCGCCAAGCCTGCCCTTGGCACTGCGGCTGGACTCGCTGGCGCTGGAGCGGATCGAGCTGGGCGCCCCCATCCTCGGGCAGCCCGCCGCCTTCGCCCTGGCCGGCTACGTCCAGGCCGAGACCGGCAGCCTGCACGCCACCGCCACACTGCAACGGCTGGACGCGCCCGGCCATGTCGCGCTGCGCCTGGCGCTGGCCCCTGGCGAGCAACTGGACGCCGAAATCACTGCCGAAGACCCCTCCGGCGCCATGGCGGCGGGGCTGACTGGCCAACCAAGCCGCCCGCTTGCCCTGCGCTTGCGCCTGTCCGGCCCCGCCAGCGCCGCCACCCTGACGCTGGAGGCAAGCCTGGGCCAGGATGTCGCGGTCAAGGCCACCGGCACGGTCAGCGCCAAGGCGGATGGCACGCTGGGCCTCGACCTCAGCGGCGAAGCCCGCGCCGCCCCGCTGCTGCCGGCCGCGTTTGCACCACTGGCGACGCCCTTGGCCTTCGCCGTGCAGGGCAGCCTGGCGCCGGACCGGCGGCTGGCGGTGCAGCGCCTGCGGCTGGCAGCGCCGTTCGGGGAACTCCTCGCCGCTGGCAGCCTCAACCTCGCCAGCCAGGCCGTCGCCGCGCACCTGACGGCACGGCTGGCGGCGGGCGGACGCTTCGCCGTGCTGCTGCCGGCGGGGCTCACCTGGTCGGCCCTGGCGGCCGAGGCGCGGCTCAGCGGCACGCTCCAGGCGCCCCGGCTGGTCGCGGATATCGCCCCGGAAGGGCTCACCACCGGCATGCCGACCGGCGATGCAGCCCTGGGTCCCACGCCGCGCCTGCACCTGGAAGCCGCCCTGCCCGAACAGCGGCTGGCGCTGCGCCTGGTCGGCGCCGCGATGCAACTCGACCTCGCCGGCCTGGCCGGGGAGACGCTGGACCTGGTGGCGCAGCTCGACCTGCCGCGCCTGGCCGCGCTCGGCCCGGGCTTTGCCGGCGCGGCCCGGCTGAGCGCAACGGCGCGCGGCCCACGCCAGGACCCCGAGCTGACGCTGGCGGCGCGCTCCGACCAGGTGGCGCTGCAAGGCCAATCCCTGCGCGACCTGGCCGTGGACGCCCGTATCAGCCACCCGCTGACCCGGCCGGATGCGACCGCCACGGCCAGTGGCCGCTACGGCGACCAGCCGCTGTCCCTTGCGCTGCGGGCCAGGCCGGAAGGCCAGGTGCTGATACTGGACCGCGCCGAGGCGGCGCTCGGGTCAACCCGGCTGGAGGCCACGGGAACGCTGGATCTCGACTCCCGCCTCGCCACCGGATCGCTGCGGCTGGAAGCCCCCGACCTGGCCCGGCTGGCCGGGCTGGCCGGGGTGCCCGACCTCGCCGGGCGGCTCTCGGTACAGGCGCAGGTACAGCCAAGGGATGGCGTGCAGGGCTTCGACACCAGGCTGGAGGGGCCCCGGCTGGCAGCGGCGGGACAATCCGGCAGCCTGACCCTGCAGACGCGCGGAACCACCGCGGCCGCAAGCTTCTCGGCCGCGGCAACCGCCACCCAGGGCCGCCTGAGCCTGCGCGGCCAGGGCGGCCTGGGGCCGGCGGGCTGGCGGCTGGACCTGGCCGCCCTGGACCTCACCTGGCAGCAGGAGGTGCTGCGCCTCGCCGCCCCGGCGCGTCTGAGCGGCCCCATCGGCGGCGGCATCGAGCTCGGCGCGCTGGCGCTGACCACCGGCCGCGGCGGCCGGCTGGAAGCATCCGGCCGCTGGGGGCCAAGCCAGGCCGACCTGACCGCACGGCTCACCGCGCTGCCTCTGGCCCTGGCCCAGGCGGTGGCGCCCGCCCTTGCTTTGCAGGGCCGGCTGGACGGCAGCCTGCGCGTCACCGGCCCGGTCGCCCAGCCCCAGGCCACCCTGCAACTCGCGGCCACCGGCCTGCGCACCAGCCAGGCCGGCCTCGCCGCCCTGCCCCCGGCCAGCCTGCGGGCCGAGGCGCGGCTCGTCGGCCAGGCCATCACCCTGACGGCGGAAGCCGAGGCGGCGGCCATCGGCCGGCTGCGCGCCACCCTGGCACTGCCGCAGGGCACCGCCGGCAGCTTGGCCGCCACGCTGGACGGCGCGCTGGACCTCGCCCCGCTGGCCGCCCCCTTCCTGGCCGCGGGCGCCGACCGGGTGACCGGCCGGCTGGCGCTGGGCCTGCGGGCCGGCGGCACGCTGGCCGCCCCTGCCCTGTCCGGCCGGGTAGCCCTGAGCAATGGCAGCTACCGCAACCTGGCCCTGGGCGTCCGCCTCAGCGACATCGCCGGCGCGCTGGTGGGCGACGCCGCGGCACTGCGGCTGGAAGGCCTGACCGCCCGCACCGCCGGCGGCGGGCAGATCGCCCTCGGCGGCACCGTGCAACCTACCCTGCCCGGCCTGCCGGTGGACCTGACCCTGACGGCGCGCAATGCCCGGCCGGTCGCCGCGGACCTGGCGACCGCCACAGTGGACGCCGACCTCCGCCTGGTCGGGCCGCTGCTGGGCGGCGCCCGCGCCAGCGGCAGCGTCACGGTCCTGCGCTCCGATATCCGCGTGCCCGAGCAATTGCCGGCCAGCATCGCCACCCTGCCGGGGGTGCGCCAAGTGGGGCCGCTGCCACCCGGCCGCCAACCGGCGCCAGCCCCCCGGCCCGCCAGCGCCACCCCGCCGGTGGCGCTGGCGCTGGAGGTGGCGGTGCAACGCGCCTTCATCCGCGGCCGCGGACTGGACGCGGAACTCGGCGGGCGGCTGCAACTGAGCGGCACCACGGCGGCGCCCTTCGTCACCGGCGGCCTGGCGCTGAGCCGCGGCACGCTCAGCGTGCTGGCCCGGCAACTGACCTTCCAGCGCGGCAACATCAGCTTCGCCAACGGCACGCTGACACCCCAGCTGGACTTCGCCGCCACGGCCACCACCAGCAGCGCAACCCTGACCCTGGCGATTGCCGGCACACCGGCCGACCCGCAGGTGAGCTTCAGCAGTTCCCCCGAGCTGCCGCAGGACGAGATCCTGGCACGCCTGATCTTCGACCGGCCGACCAGCACCCTCTCCCCGTTCGAGATCGCCCAGCTGGCCGGCGCCGCGGCGGAACTGAGCGGCGCCGCCAGCAGCAGCGGCCTGCTGGACCGGGTGCGCAGCGGGCTGGGACTTGACCGGCTGGGCGTGACCAGCGACCCGACCAACGCCAATGGCGCGGCGGTGGAGGCCGGCCGCTACGTCTCGCCCGGGCTGTACCTGGGGGTGCGGCAGGGCACCGGCGGCACTACCGGCGTTGGCGTGCAGTACGAGGTGACGCCGCGGCTGAAGCTGGAAGGCCAGACCGCGACCGGGCCGGCCGGCGACCGCATCGGCCTGAGTTATGAGCTGGAATATTGATGCCGACGGCTCGCACCGGCGGCGCTGAACTCCTGCGTCGCACCGGCGGCTCGCGCCGGCCCAGGGTATGCCGCGCGGTTGAGCAACCAGGGATCGTCGCCATATGCTCCGCCCAACGGAGAGGTCCGCGCCCGGTGAACACTGCTGCCCCCATCCCGACCGCCGCCCGCTGGCTCGGCTTTGCCGGCCTGCTGCCCTTCGCCGCGGCGGCGCTCCTGGCGCTGACCCCCAACGCGCCGCTGCACACCTTGGCGCTGCCGGCCCTGCTGGCCTATGGCGCGGTCATCCTGTCCTTCCTCGGCGGCATCCGCTGGGGCCTGGCCATGGCCGCAAACGCCGCCGACCTGCCGGCGCGCCTGGCGCTCAGCGTATTGCCCTCGCTGCTGGCCTGGCTGGCGCTGCTGCTGGCGCCCCGGGCCGGCCTGCTGCTGCTCGCGCTCGGCTTTGCCGCCATGCTGCTGCTGGACCAGCGGATCGGCGACGCGCCGGCCTGGTATCCGCGGCTGCGCCTGCCGCTTTCGCTCGGCGCGCTGGCCGCGCTGCTGCTGGGCTTGGCCGCCTGATGCCGCGCAGCATCGCCGTGGTGTTCGGCGCCGGCGGCGGCATCGGCGCGGCGCTGGTAGACGCGCTTCGCCAAAACCACGGCTTCGACGACGTCGTGGCGCTGCGCCGCCCCGCGCTGGAGTTGACCGACGAAGCCAGCATCGCCGCGGCGGCGCGCGCCCTGCCAGCGGGCGAGCCACGGCTGCTGCTGGATGCCACCGGCTTTCTGCACGACACCAACCAACGGCCCGAGCGCAGCCTGCGTGAGCTGGACGCGGCTGCCCTGGCGCGGAATTTCGCGCTCAACGCCATCGGCCCCGCGCTGCTGATGAAGCACTTCCTGCCGCTGCTGCCGCGCCAGGGGCGCGCCGTCTTCGCCACGCTGTCGGCCCGGGTCGGCAGCATCGGCGACAATCGGCTGGGCGGTTGGTACGGCTATCGTGCCGCCAAGGCGGCGCTGAACCAGCTGATGCACACCGCCGCGATAGAACTGGCGCGCAGCCACCCCGAGGCGATCTGCGTGGCGCTGCACCCCGGCACGGTCGCCACCTCGCTTTCCGCGCCCTTCGCCAAGGCGGGGCTGGAGGTGCGTCCGCCGGCCGTTGCCGCCGCCGAGCTGCTGGCGGTGCTGGCAGGGCTGGACAGGCCGGACAGCGGCGGCTTCTTCGACTGGCGCGGCGCCACGATACCCTGGTGATGCCACGCCCCGGCTGCGCCGCAAGGCCAACCTGCCGACCAGGCCACGCCTCCCCCGCGCCCGTGCCGCTGAACGCCGCGGGCACCGTGCCCACATGCCCGACCGCCGATTCGCAGACCGGCGCCCCTCCACGGACGAGAACAGGCGAGGCTTCCATGGCAGCACCGACATTCCGCACGGCAAGGCTGGGCCTGGCCGCCACGCTGCTGCTGGCCGCCTTCGCGCCGCCGGCAGCCGCGGCCGGCATCGATGATCGCAGCGCGCGGGAATTGCTGGCGCTGCACAATCAATATCGCGCCCCGCTCGGCGTGCCGCCGCTGCGCTGGTCGGCGGAACTTGCGGAAAAGGCCCAGCGCTGGGCCGAACACCTGGCCACGCTCGGCCGCATGGAACACAGCGGCCCCGGGGAGAACCTGGCCATGGGCAGCGCCGGCGCCTTCGGGCTGACCCAGCTCGCGGAACTCTGGGGCAATGAACGCCGGAACTTCACCAACGGCGTCTTCCCGGCGATCTCGACAACCGGCAACTGGGCGGATGTCGGCCACTACAGCCAGATCATCTGGCGCGGGACCTCTGCTGTGGGATGCGGCGTCGCCCGCGGTCGCGGCCAGGATGTGCTGGTGTGCAACTACAGCCCGCCGGGCAATGTCATGGGGCAGCGGGCGTATTAGCGCCGGAGCGGCGACAGCGACGATAAGGGAAAAATTGGCGCGCCCGAAGAGATTCGAACTCCTGACCCCCAGATTCGTAGTCTGGTGCTCTATCCAGCTGAGCTACGGGCGCGCGCCCTGCCTTGCGGCGGGGAGGGGGAAATAGCGGAGGTGACGCTGCCGCGCAACCCCCGCAAAGCATCACGCCGCGAGTTTATCCAACTCGCGCAGCACGGCCTCGCCCATCACGCTGGTGCCGACGCGGGCCATGCCGGTCTGCATGATGTCGGCGGTGCGCAGGCCACCGGCCAGCACCTTCTCGACCGCGGTTTCCAGCAGGCGGGCGTCCTCTTCCATGCCGAAGGACCAGCGCAGCAGCATGGCGAAGGACAGGATCTGCGCGCAGGGGTTGGCCACGGCCTTGCCGGCAATATCCGGCGCGCTGCCATGGATCGGCTCGTACAGCGCATGGCGCTTGCCGGTGGCGGGGTCCACCGCGCCCAGCGTGGCCGAGGGCAGCATGCCCAGCGAGCCCGTCAGCGCCGCCGCCAGGTCGGACAGCACGTCGCCGAACAGGTTGTCGCCCAGGATCACGTCGAACTGCTTGGGGCGGCTGCACAGCTGCATCGCGCAGTTGTCGGCGTACATGTTCTCCAGCTGCACGTCGGGGTATTCGGCCTTGTGGACCTCCCCCACCACGGCGCGCCACAGGCGGCCGGACTGCATCACGTTGGCCTTCTCGACGCTGGTGACCTTGTTCCGGCGCTTGCGCGCCAGGTCGAAGGCCACGCGCGCCACGCGGGCGATCTCGTCCTCGAAATACACCTGGGTGTCGAAGCCGCGGCGACGGCCATCGGCCGCCTTCTCCACGCCGCGCGGCTCACCGAAATACACGCCGCCCACGGTCTCCCGCACCACCATGATGTCGACGCCGCGCACCACATCGGGCTTCAGCGAGGAAGCATCAACGAGCGGGTCCAGCACCACCGCCGGGCGCAGGTTGGCGAACAGGCCGAGATCCTTGCGCAGCCGGAGGATGCCCAGTTCCGGCCGCTGCTCGAAGGGCAGCGTGTCCCACTTCGGCCCGCCGACGCTGCCGAACAGCACGGCATCGGCCGCCTTGGCGCGGGCCACGGTGGCGTCCGAAATCGGCGCGCCCTCGGCCTCGATCGCGGCACCGCCGACCAGGCCTTCCTCCAGGTCGAAGGAGATCGCGCGGCGGCGATCCATCCAGTCGATCACGCGGCGGACTTCACGCATCACTTCGGGGCCGATGCCGTCACCCGGCAGCACCAGCAGACGCTTGTTGGAGGCCATGGGCCTGTTCCTTATCGGTTCAGCCAGGGCTGCGCGGCGCGCTGCTTGGCTTCGTAGCTGTCGATGGCATTCACGTGCTGCATGGTCTGGCCGATATCGTCCAGCCCGTTCAGCATCAGGTGGCGGCGCAGCGGGTCGATCTTGAACGGGATTTCCTCGCCGTTCGGCCGCACCACCACTTCGCGCTCCAGATCCACCGTGATCTTGGCGTTGCCGCCCATGCGGCTGTCTTCCATCAACTGCTCGCACACCGCGCGCGGCAACTTCACCGGCAGCACGCCGTTCTTGAAGCTGTTGTTGTGGAAGATATCGGCGAAGTCCGGCGCGATCACGCAGCGAATGCCGAAATCCAGCAGCGCCCAGGGCGCATGTTCACGCGAGGAACCGCAGCCGAAATTCTCGAAGGCGATCAGCACCTCGGCCTTGCGGTACGGGTCCTGGTTCAGCACGAAGTCCGGGTTCTCGCTGCCATCGGGCATGTAGCGATAATTCGCGAACAGGTTCTTGCCAAAGCCGCTGCGCTCGATGCTCTTCAGGAAGCGCGCCGGGATGATCTTGTCGGTGTCGATATTCGCCTGCGGCATCGGCGCCGCAATGCCCGTCAGGACAGTGAAAGCCTGCATCACACGCTCTCCTTCGGCTGGTATTCGCGCACATCCGCCAGATGGCCCGCCAACGCCGCTGCCGCCGCCATCGCGGGGCTGACGAGATGCGTCCGCCCACCCGGACCCTGCCGGCCCTCGAAGTTGCGGTTGCTGGTGGAAGCGCAGCGCTGCCCCGGCGTCAGCTTGTCCGGGTTCATGCCCAGGCACATCGAGCATGACGGCTCGCGCCATTCGAACCCGGCCTCGCGCAGCACCACGTCCAGCCCCTCGGCCTCGGCCTGCTTCTTCACCAGGCCGCTGCCCGGCACCACCAGCGCGCGCACGCCCGGCGCCACCTGGCGGCCCTTGGCAATCGCGGCGGCGGCGCGCATGTCCTCGATCCGGCTGTTGGTGCAGCTGCCGATGAACACCACGTCCACCTTCAGGTCGACCAGCTTCTGCCCGGCCTCAATGCCCATGTAGTCCAGCATGCGCTGCATCTGCGCGCGGCGCGTCTCGTTCGGCGCGCTGGCCGGGTCCGGCACACTCGCGGAAATCGGCAGCACGTCTTCCGGCGACGTGCCCCAGGTCACCTGCGGCGCAATGTCCTCGGCCCGCAGCCGCACTTCCTTGTCGAAATGCGCGCCCTCGTCGCTCGGCAGCGTCTTCCAATACGCAATGGCGGCCTCAAGCGCGGCGCCCTTCGGGCCGTCCGGCGTATTGGCCACGTATTCAAACGTCTTCTCGTCCGGCGCCACCATGCCGGCGCGGGCACCGCCCTCGATCGCCATGTTGCACAGCGTCATCCGCCCGGCCATGTCCAGCGCGCGAATGGCATCACCGGCATACTCGATGACATGGCCCGTCCCACCGGCGGTGCCGATCTTGCCGATGACCGCCAGCGTGATGTCCTTGGCCGAGCACCCAACCGGCAGCGTGCCTTCCACCCAGACCCGCATGTTCTTCGCGGGCTTCTGCAGCAGCGTCTGCGTCGCCAGCACGTGCTCAACCTCGGACGTGCCGATGCCGAAGGCCAGCGCGCCCATCGCCCCATGCGTCGCGGTGTGGCTGTCGCCGCACACAATGGTCATGCCCGGCAGCGAACGCCCCAGCTCCGGCCCGATCACGTGCACGATCCCCTGCCGCTCGCTCAGCAGCGGAATGTAGGGAACGCCGAACTCGACGACGTTCTTCTCCAGCGTCTCCACCTGCAGGCGGCTCTCGGGATCGACAATGCCGGTGTAGCGCGACGCATCGGTGGCGATGTTGTGGTCCACCACCGCCAGCGTCAGGTCCGGCCGGCGCACCCCGCGCCCCGCCGCGCGCAGGCCGGCATAGGCCTGCGGCGTGGTCACTTCATGGGTCAGGTGAAGGTCGATGTAGAGCAGCGCGGTGCCGTCCGGCAGCGTCTCGACGACATGCGCGTCCCAGATCTTGTCGAACAGCGTCCGCGGCTTTTGCCCTGACATCGATTTTCTTCCCCCGTTACCCAAGCAGTATCAGACGGCGGCCGCCGGCTCTTTGGCCGCCGGCTTCTCGACCACGCGGGCCTTTTCCTGAATACGCGCGGCCTTGCCGGTGCGCCCACGCAGGTAATACAGCTTCGCGCGACGCACCTTGCCGCGGCGAACCACGATGATCTCGGCCACGCTCGGGCTGTACAGCGGGAACACGCGCTCGACGCCCTCGCCGTAGCTCAGCTTGCGCACGGTGAAGTTGCTGTTGATGCCGCGGTTGCTGCGCGCGATCACCAGGCCCTCATAGGCCTGCACGCGGGTGCGCTCGCCTTCCACCACCTTCACCATCACGCGGAGCGTGTCGCCCGGCGCGAAGTCGGGCACGGCGCGCGCGGTCACCAGGCGGGTGCGCTGTTCCTCGTTGAACTGCTGCAACAGGTTCATGGTCTCAGTCCTTCTCTCGATGCGTTTAGGCGGCGGCCGGGGGCCGGGCAAGCGGGCCCCGGGCGGCAGCCACATATTGGTTGAACAGGTCGGGCCGACGCTCCCGCGTCAGCCGCTCGGCCTCCGCATGGCGCCACCTGGTAATCTCGGCATGGTGGCCGGAGAGCAGCACGGGGGGCACCGCCCTGCCCTGCCATTCCGCCGGCTTCGTGTAGTGCGGGTACTCCAGCAGCCCCGCGGAAAAGCTTTCCTCGTCAGCGCTTTCGGCCGCGCCCATCACGCCCGGCAGCAGCCGGATGCAGGCATCCAGCAGCACCAGCGCGGCAGGCTCGCCGCCCGAAAGCACGAAGTCGCCGACGGAGACCTCGCGCATGCGCCGGGCCTCCACCACGCGCTGGTCCACGCCTTCATAGCGGCCACACAGCAGCACCACGCCGGGCGAGGCTGCGAACGCGCGCACCATCGCCTGGGTCAGCGGTGCACCGCGCGGGGTCAGGTAGACCAATTCCCGGCTGCCGATATCAGCACCCTCACACGCCGCATCCACCACGTCCGGCTTCATCACCATGCCGGCGCCGCCGCCGCAGGGCGTGTCGTCCACCGTGCGGTGCTTGTCGGTCGCGAAGTCGCGGATCTGCAGCGCATCCAGCGCCCAGATGCCGTCCTTCAGCGCCCGCCCTGCCAGTGACTGGCCAAGCGGGCCCGGGAACATCTCCGGGAACAGGGTGAGGACCGCCGCACGCCAAGGTGTCATTCGGCGTCCGCCTCCTCGGCAACCAGCAGTTCCGCCGGCGGCAGCACGGTCACGAAGCCGCCCGCCACATCCACCACCGGCACGACGGCCTTGGTGAAGGGCAGCAGCATTTCGCCGCGCGAGGTCTCGACCACCAGGATGGCACCGCCACCATGGTCCTCGACTTCGCGCACCATGCCCATCGGCTCTCCCGCCAGGTCGCGCGCCGCCAGCCCCACCAGGTCGGCGAGGTAGAATTCCTCCTCCTCCGGTGGTGGCAGCGCCTCGCGTTCGACGTAGAGCTTCAGCCCCGTCAGCTTTGCCGCGGCATCGCGGTCCGCCACGCCTTCCACCTTCGCCAGCCCTTCGGCCAGCACGGTGATGGCATAGCGCTTGGTCCCGGCCTCGTCGGTCAACGGCCCGTAGGAAGCGATCGAAATGGGGTCACTCGTAAAACTGCGCAGCTTCACCAGGCCGCGCACTCCGTGCGGCCTGCCGATCTCCCCCACCAGGATGCGCTTCTGCGGCATTGGCGCTGCTTAGCCCGCGTTCGCCGCGGCGCGTTCCTGCGCCTTCTTCTTCGGCAGCGACTGCTTCGGCTGCTCCGGGAACACCGGCATCGGCGCCACGCCGGCCTTGCCCAGGAACTTCGCCACGCGGTCGGTCGCCAGCGCGCCCTGGCTCAGCCAATGCTTGATGCGCTCGTCCTTCAGGCGCACGCGGTCGGCGTGGTCGCTCGGCAGCATCGGGTTGTAGCTGCCCAGCTGCTCGATGAAGCGGCCGTCGCGCGGGCTGCGGCTGTCCGCCACCACGATGTGGTAGTAGGGACGCTTCTTGGCGCCGGCGCGGGCGAGGCGAATCTTGAGACCCATGAGGTGTATCTGCTCCGTACGTCTAACGTATGAAAAGGTTGGTCAAAATGGCCTGCGGCCGCCGCCTGAGCCGGGGAGCAGAGCATTCAGCCCCCCACGCATCAGACCTTTCTGGCCGAGTTTGCTCATCCGCTTCATCATCGCGGACATGTCGTCGAAATTCTTCAGCAGCTTGTTCACTTCCTGAACCGTGGTGCCGCTGCCGGCCGCAATACGCTTCTTGCGGCTGGCCTTCAGAATCTCGGGTGTCTTGCGCTCCTTCGGCGTCATCGAGGAGATGATCGCCGCCTGGCGCTTCAGCATGGACTGGTCGAGGTTGGCCCCCTCCAGCTGCTTTTTCATCTGCCCCATGCCCGGCAACATGCCGAGGATGCCCTGGAGCGAGCCCATCTTGTTGATCTGCTTAAGCTGGTTCGCATAATCGGCCAGATCGAACTGGCCTTTCTGCATCTTCGCCGCAAGCTTCTCGGCTTCCTGCTGGTCAATCGTCTCCGACGCCCGCTCCACCAGGGAGACGATGTCGCCCATGCCGAGGATGCGGCCGGCGATGCGGTCGGGGTGGAAATCCTCCAGCGCGTCCAGCTTCTCGCCGGCGCCGAGCAGCTTGATCGGTGCGCCCGTCACCGCACGCATGGACAGCGCCGCGCCACCGCGCGCATCGCCGTCGATCCGCGTCATGACGATGCCGGTGACGCCGACCTTTTCCTGGAAGGCGGTCGCCGTCTGCACCGCGTCCTGGCCGGTCATGGCGTCGACCACCAGCAGCGTCTCGTGCGGGTTGGTCGCGGCCTTCACCGCGGCAACCTCCGCCATCAGCGCATCATCAATCGCCAGCCGGCCCGCGGTATCCAGCAGCACCACGTCGAACAGCTCGCGCCGCGCCAGGTCCATCGCGCGCTGCGCGATCTGCAACGGCGACTGGCCGGCGATGATCGGCAGGCTGGTGACGCCGGCCTGCTGCGCCAGCGTTTCCAGCTGCAACTGCGCGGCCGGGCGATGCACGTCCAAGGACGCCAGCAGCACCTTCTTCTTGTCGCGGTTGCGCAGCCGCAGCGCGATCTTGCCGGAGGTGGTGGTCTTGCCGGAGCCCTGCAAACCCACCATCAGGATGGCGACGGGCGCCGCCGCCTCCAGGCTGATGCCGCGCTTGCCGTCGTCGTCCAGCCCGCCGCCCAGCGCCGCGACCAGCTGGTCGTGCACCAGCTTGACCACCTGCTGCGCCGGGTTCACGCCACGGATGATGGCCTGGCCGATGGCGGCGTCGCGCACCTTGGCGACGAGGTCACGCACCACCGGCAGCGCCACATCGGCTTCCAGCAGCGCCACGCGCACTTCGCGCAGCGCCTCGGCCACGTCGGCATCGGTCAGCGCACCACGACGGCGCAGCTTGTCGAAGACCCCAGTGAGCTTGCCGGACAGCGCCTCGAACATGGGCGGGTGAAAATCCTGACCAAATGGCGGGGCGGATTCACGCCTGCGGGCCATGCGGCCCCCTGGCGATCCGACCCGAAAAGTTGAGCTTCGCCCATAACCAATCGCGCCGCTGCGCGAGTCTTCGCGGAGCGACGGGGCCGACCCGCTTGGCGGGCAGACCTACTGGTTCGGGAAAGGCCCGAGAGGCCGCGTGCTACGCTTTGAAGACGCCCGCGTCAAGCGTCATGGGGCGGCCTGCCACCGCCGCACCGGCTCGGCCACGCCATCGAACCGGGCCTCGAAACTCGGCGAGGCCAGCATCGCGTGCACATGCAGCAGGCCGGTACCGGTATTGCGGAAGCCATGCGGCTGGCCCGGCGGCACGATGACGGATTGCCCCGCCACGACAGCCATCCGCTCATCCCCCACCCAGGCCTCGGCCTGGCCGGCGATGATGGTCAGCACTTCCTCAACATCGTGCCGATGCGTCGGCGCGCCCATCCCAGGCGCCACCTTCTGCTCGAACAGGCAAAGCTCGGCGGCGCCGGTCAGGGCGGAAATCAGCATCCGGGTCTCAACCCCCGGTCGCCAGATTTCCCAGGCCAGGTCCGGGTGCGGCACTACCTGCATCGCGGCATCGCCTACTTGGGCGCTAGCACCATGATCATCTGCCGATTCTCAAGCCGCGGCATCTGCTCAACCTTGATCGCCTCGCCCAACTCGGTCCGGATGCGCTCAAGCACCTTGATGCCCAGGTCCTGGTGCGCCATCTCGCGGCCACGGAACCGCAGCGTGACCTTCACCTTGTCGCCATCCTCGATGAAGCCCTTCATCTGCTTCATCTTGGTGTCATAGTCATGGTCATCAATGTTCGGACGAACCTTGATTTCCTTGAGCTCGACGACCTTCTGCTTCTTGCGGGCCTCGTTGGCCTTCTTCTGCTGTTCGTACTTGAACTTGCCGAAGTCGGTGATCTTGCAGACCGGCGGGACGGCGTTCGGGCTGATCTCCAGCAGGTCCATGCCCACTTCGTAGGCGCGCAGCAGCGCGTCGCGCGTGGTGACCACGCCGATCATCTCGCCGTCCTGATCGATCAGACGAACCTGGGGGACGCGAATATCCTCATTCACGCGGGGCCCGTCGCGGGTAGGCAACGAGGCCGGCATCGGTCCACGGGGTATGGGTATCTCCTATCGAAGTTTCAACGAATAATGCATAAATATGCGCCCGAGACCGCCCGGGCGCAACTGCCATGTCACGCCAGGTCGGGCGGAGTCGCCTCCGCCTTCAGCAGCGCCACCGCCTCGGCCAGCGGCATCGTCTCCTGCTCCCGCCCGGGCAGCCGGCGCAGCACCAGGCTGCGCTCCTCCGCCTCGCGCCGGCCGACCACCGCCAGCACCGGCACGCGCTGGGCGATGTGGTCCGCCACCTTGCGGTTGATCTTCTCGTTCCGCAGGTCGAGCGCGACGTTCAGCCCCGCCGCCTGCAACGCCGCCGCGGCTTCCCGCGCGAAGTCGTCGGCATCACTCACGATGGTGGTCACCACCACCTGCACCGGCGCCAGCCACAGCGGGAACCGCCCGGCATGCTGCTCGATCAGAATCCCCAGGAACCGCTCGAACGACCCCAGAATCGCCCGGTGCAGCATGACCGGACGCTTCCGCGACCCATCCTCGGCCACATACTCGGCGTCGAGTCGCTCCGGCAGCACGAAGTCCACCTGCAAGGTCCCGCACTGCCAGTCCCGCCCAATGGCGTCGCGCAGCACGAATTCCAGCTTCGGGCCATAGAAGGCGCCCTCCCCCGGGTTCAGCTCGTAATCCACGCCGGCGATGGCGCAGGCATCCTTCAGCGCCCCCTCGGCCCGGTCCCACACCTCATCGGACCCAGCACGCGAAGCCGGCCGATCCGAGAACTTCACCCGGAAGCTCTCGAACCCCAGGTCCCGGTAGATGCGCGACAGCAGCGCGACGAAGGCCACCGTCTCGCCGGCAATCTGGCCTTCCTCGCAGAAGATATGCGCGTCGTCCTGGGTGAAGGCGCGCACCCGCATGATCCCATGCAGCGCGCCTGACGGCTCATACCGATGGCAGGCGCCGAACTCGGCCATGCGCAGCGGCAGTTCGCGGTAGCTGCGCAGGCCGTGGTTGAAGATCAGCACATGGCAAGGGCAGTTCATCGGCTTCAGGGCCAGGGCCTTATGGGCCTCGTCCTTGTCCTCCACCGTCGCCATGAACATGTTCTTGCGGTAGTTTTCCCAGTGGCCGCTGGCTTCCCACAGCTTGCGGTCCAGCACCTGGGGGGTCTTCACCTCCTGGTAGCCCGAGGCATCCAGCCGGCGGCGCATGTAGTCTTCCACCGTGCGGTACAGCTTCCAGCCCTTGGGGTGCCAGAACACGCTGCCGGTGGCTTCCTCCTGCAGGTGGAACAGGCCCATCTCCTTGCCGATCCGCCGGTGGTCGCGCTTCTCGGCCTCCTCCAGTTGCAGCAGGTAGGCGTCCAGCTCCTTCTGGTCGCGCCATGCGGTGCCATAAATCCGGCTCAGCATGGCGTTGCGGTGGTCGCCGCGCCAATAGGCGCCGGCCACCTTCATCAGCTTGAAGGCGGTGCCGATATCCCCGGTCCCGCGCATGTGCGGCCCGCGGCACAGGTCGATCCACTCGCCCTGGGAATACAGGCTGATCTCCTGGTCGGCCGGCAGGTCGCGGATCAGCTCGGCCTTGTACTTCTCCCCCTTGTCCAGGAAGAACTGGCTGGCCTCGTCCCGCGGCAGCACGCTGCGGATGAACGGGCTGTTGCGGGCCACGATCTCCCGCATCTTCGCCTCGATCGCCGGGAAGTCCTCGGGCGTGAACGGCTCGTTGCGGGCGAAGTCGTAGTAGAAGCCGTGCTCGATGCTCGGCCCGATGGTTACCTGCGTGCCCGGGTACAGCGCCTGCACGGCTTCCGCCAGCACATGGGCCGCGTCGTGGCGGATCATCTCCAGCGCGTCCTCGTCGCGCCTGGTGATGAAGCGCACACTGGCATCGCCGGCCAGCACCGTCGAAAGGTCGCGCGTCGCGCCATCCACCTGCATGGCCAACGCCGCCTTCGCCAGGCCGGGGCCGATGGCGGCGGCGATCTCGGTGCCGGTCACGGCGCCGTCGAACTGACGAACGGAACCGTCTGGCAGGGTGATCGCGGGCATTGGGCAAGGCTCTTTCGGCTGCAAGGGCGCGGAAAATGGGCGGCGGGGGTGGTTGCGTCAAGCGCGCCTGGTTGACGCCGGCCCCGCCAGCGCCGAAGGCTGCCAGCCATGGCAGATATCCAGCTCTCCCGCACCCACGCCGCCTCCCCGGAAAGGCTGCGGGAAGCCGTCGGCCGCCTGGCCGAGGATGCCGACCTGTATGGCCTGTTCAGTGAATGGAAGGGGGAGAACCGCCTGGTGCTCTCCGGCAAGGGCGTGACCGCGGTGGTGGAACTGGGCGCCGAGACCCTGGCCGTGGCGGTGACCCTGCCCTGGCTGTTCCGCCTGGTGAAGGGCGTGATCGAGGGCGAAGTGGAAAGCAGGATGCAGGCGGTGGTGGCCCAGGCGGAGAGCTGAGGCGGCGGGCGCGGCGCTTGACAGGGTCTTATGTTCCCGTTATGTTCGTTTCGCTGCCAGGCTTGGCATGCACGCTCTTTGCAAATCGCATCCGCCCCCACCCGCATGCCGTCGCATCGGATGCCGACCTCTGCCCAGGCGATGTGGCCCCGCCCGGGGTCGCAACGCGGCTCAACCCGAGCGCGGAACGTCCCGCGAAATGTTCTCATCCTGGCACTGTCCCCGGCGCCAGCGGCGTTCGCCGTTTACGGCAACGCCGCCACTTGCCGGGGCATTGGCGGAAGGCCCGGTGAAGACGACCCGGTGTCGCCCATCATAGACACAGGTGGCATAGAAATAGACTTGGCGCGAAACACCACCGCAGGCCCAGTGACTGAACATGAACGGCCCGACATTCTCAATGCATAGCCCGTAGCCGGTTTCGCCCTCGGGCCGCCAGAAGGTGGTCCAGTTGTCGTTTACGGCGTAGAAGTAGTAGGTTCCCTTGGTGAGAGTACCCGAAAGCACCGTTTCACAGCGGTTGGGCATGATGATATGCCAGCCCTTGGTGACGAGCTGACTGTTTCGGATCACCGGGTAGGCGTAGGTAACCCAGATACGTTCGGAGGCCTCGCTGCACAACACCAGCTGTGCCTTCGCGGCCCCTGGCGACAGCAGCGCAAACCCAAGCACCGCCAACAAGACGAGATGTCGCGCGACCATCTGAATTTGCTGCATGGCTTCCCTACTCTTCCGGGTGCGGCGGGATCATGTCGCAGCAGGCAAGAGTGCTGCAAGCGTGACGGCAACAGCGCCGCCCGCCCGCGATTAGGGGACCCTCCGCCAACGCCAACCCGGCAAAGCCCCCGCGCCGAGGGTCGGCCATTTGTCCGGAACCCACACTCTCCGCGCCGGCCGCGTCCGCCCCCCGACCCAGGCCCCCCGAAGCGGGTATTTGTCCGAAACTCGCGCTCTCCGCATCAGCCGCAAGCGACCTGCCTGACCCCGCCCCCCGAAGCGGCCATTTGTCCGAAACCCGCGCTCTCCGCGCCGGCCATGCCCGACCCGCCCGCCTGACCCCAGCACCCCGAAGCGGCCATTTGTCCGAAACCCGCGCGTTCCGCGCCGACCGCGCCCGACCACCCGCCCGACCCCACGCCCCCCGAAGCGGCCATTTGTCCGAAACCCGCCCGCTTGGCGCCCGACTGCTACCGCGTGCTTCCCGCCCGCAGCCCATCAAGCGTCGCGCGCACCCGTTCCACCGCCAGCCCCGCCAGCGGCGCATGCCGCAGCACTTCGGCCCGCGGCCCGCGCGGCGCGCACAGCGCCGGGTCGCTCTCATCGCCGAACAGCGCCAGCGTCGGGCAGCCGGCCGCGGCCATCATATGCGTCGGCCCGGTATCATTGCCGACCGCAAAGCTCGCCCGCCGCGCCACCGCGCCCAAGCCGGCAAAGTTGGTGCGTCCCGTCAGGTCCACCGCACCAGGCACCCGCGCCAGGATCTCGGCGGCCAGCGGCGCCTCGGAAGGCCCGCCCACCACCGCCACCGGCAGGTCCAGCCCGGCGGCCAGTGCGGCATAATGCGCCACCGGCCAACGCTTGCCCGGCCTGGTCGGCGAAGCGCCGGGGATCACCACGCCGAAGCGTTCCGGCAAGCCCAGGCCCGAGAGGTCGGCATCCAGCCAATCCAGCGCCGGCGCCGGAAAGGCCGTCAGCCCCGCCATTTCCAGCTGTTCGCGCTGGCGTTCCAGCGTGTGCATGTAGTCCCGCTGCGGGTTGGCATGCGGATGGCTGCCGCCGCCAATCCCGCTCCACTCCACGCTGGCCGGCAGCATCCAGCGATAGCGCGAGGAGCGCGACGAGGTCTGCAGGTCATAGACCCGGCTGAACTTGCCGCCGCGCAGGAATCGCGCCAGCCGCCACAGGCCGCCCAGGTCGCGCCACTTCGGCCGCCCACCGGTCCAGACCGCGTCGAACCACGGCGCCCGCTCGCCCAGTTCGCGATACGGCGGCGTGGTCAGCAGCGTGATCCTGGCCCGCGGATGATGCGCGCGGATGGCCGCAAACGGCCCGAATGCCTGCACGAAATCGCCCAGCGAGGCGAGCTTGATGACCAGTATCCGTTCCGGCATCAGCCGGCCTCGGCGGGTGCCGCCGCGCTCAGCAGCTCCCAATAGGTGTCCAGCGTGGCCTGCTGCATGGCCTCGGTGGTGAAATGCGCCAGCACGGTTGCCCGGGCGCGGTCGCAGATCAGTTGGCGCTCCGCCGCCGGCAACGCGAAGACCACGCCGATGGCGTCCGCCAGCACCTCCGGGAAGCCCGGCGGCACCAGCCAGCCATTCTGCCCGTGCCGCACCACCTCAGGCGGCGCGCCCAGGTCGGCGGCCAGCACCGGCCGCGCCATCGCCATGCCCTCGATCACCGAACGGCCGAAGGCCTCCGGGTCGGTCGAGGCATGCACCACCACATCGGCCAGCATCAGCGCGGCCGGCATGTCCGCCACATGCCCCACCAGGCGAACCCGGTCGGCCAGACCCAGCTTGCCGGCCAGGTCCAGCAGCTCCTGCCGAAACTTCGGCTTGCCCCCGCCGACCAGCACCGCCACCACCTTCTCCGGCAGCTTCGTCAGCGCCTCCACCAGCACGGCCTGGCCCTTCCAGCGGGTCAGCCGGGCCGGCAGCAGCACCACCTTGGCGTCGCCAGGCAGTTGCCATTGCTTGCGCAGCGCTGCCTGCCGCTCCGGCGTCACCGCCGCGGGGTCGAACAGCTGGGGGTCCACGCCGCGATGGATGATGCGGATGCGCCGGGCATCCGTGCCGTGGCGTTCCTGGATGTGGCGCGCGATGAACTGGCTGATCGCGATCACCCGCTCGCCCTGCGCCATGATGGCGTTGTACTGGCGCTTGAACGGCAGGTCCTCGTTGTAGGTGCCGTGATAGGTCGTCACGAAATGCGTCCCCGTCCGCCGCGCCGCCAGCCAGGCGGACCAGGCTGGCGCGCGTGAGCGGGCGTGGATGATCGCCACCCGCTCCTTAAGGATCAGCGCCTCAAGCGCCGCGGCGTTGCGCCAGATGGTCAGCGGGTTCTTGCTGGCCAGCGGCAGCGTCACATGGGTGGCGCCAAGCGCCTCCAGCGCCGGCACCAGCGGCCCACCGGAGGACGCCACGATGGCGCGCCAGCCCACCGCCCGCAGCGCCGCGGCCATCTCCAGCGTGCCACGCTCCACCCCGCCAGCGGCCAGGGCAGGCAGGACTTGCAGCACACAGGGGGAGTCGAGGGGCACGGGCATGTGATGCCGGCCTTAGCCGTTACGCGGGCGCGGGTCCAGCCGGGTTGGGGCGGGCCGCGGGTGTGAAGCCTTGATGGCGCGGTAAGGGCAGCGTTGACTTTTCGTAATCACCTCCAGCAATGTTCTGGTCTGACATCTATGCATGAGGGTGCATCCAGTGGCGAACCGCAGGCCAACCAACATCACCCTGTCGGGCACGACGATCAGCAGCGGGGTTGCCGGGTTCGATATCGGCGCCCTGACCACGCTGGACCCGGATGCGGGCAACAGCTTCACCTACAGCGTCGCCGATGCGCGGTTTCAGGTGGTGGACGGCGAGTTGATGCTGAAGCCCGGCGTGTTGCTGGACTTCGCCACGACGAGGAGCGTGAGGCTGGCGGTGACCAGCACCGACCAGGGCGGGCTGAGCGTGACCAAGACGCTGGCGCTGACGGTGGCGGCGAACCATGCGCCGACCGGGGTGACGCTGGCGCAGAACCCGGTTTATTCCGGCGCCGCCGGAGCGGATGTGGGGACGCTGGGCACGCAGGATGCGGATGCGGGGAATACCTTCACCTACAGCGTCACCGATGCGCGGTTTCAGATCGTCAATGGCAATGAGCTGGTGCTGAAGCCGGGGGTGGCGCTGAACTACAACACCACGCCGAGCGTGAGTGTGGCGGTAACCAGCACCGATCAGAGCGGTGCGAGTGTGACCAAGACGCTGGTGGTGCCTGTAGGCGGGCTGAAGCTTAACACGACCACCCTGGTAACTGGCGCCTGGTACACTGGCCCAATGTCTGAAGGCCAGACTGGCGTAGCGGGAGGCAGCGCCAATGCGGATTGGACGCAGGCTGCGCTGATCGCGACCAATACCGACGACCAAATCTCGATTGGGTCGCAAGCGAGTGGCGGCCAGGGCGGGGCCGGCGGACAGGGCCACGACGCGGGAGGGTTGGCCACCCTTGATTTTACTGTGGGGGCAGGCGGCACCGGCGGCGTTGGCGGCAATGCAACTGCACGGGTGCACGACACGACGTTCGCCCTTGGAATCGGAAATGATCACCTTACGCTATCTGCATGGGCAAGTGGCGGCATGGGTGGCAGCGGCGGCGGCGGCGGCAGCGCGCTTTATATACCTGGAACACTAGCAAAGGGCGGAACCGCAGGCAGCGGCGGTCATGGGGGCGAGTCCAATGCCCTGATCGACCATATCAACATCACAAGCAGCGGCGCCTTAGTTCTGTTCTTGAAATCCGGCGCCATTGGGGACGGCCACCATGGCGCCTGGCATGGCTCCCTCGTGAATGGTGGGGATGCAGGTTGGCCTGGTTTTGGGAAAATCCAAGGCCGCACGTGGGGCAATGAAGGTGATGGTGGTGATGCCGGTTCCGCGAGCGCAAAAATCTCCAACGTGAGCATCAAGGCTAACTTTGCCGACCTCCTGTTCCGTGTCACGGCTCACGGTGGTGATGGCGGCTCAGACCCTGCCCAGGGAATTACCGATGAAACCGTGGGCGCGCATGGTGGCCATGGCGGTAATGCCACCGCGATATTTAGCTCGAATATCATTTCGACGGGGGCAGGTAGCGATATTATCAATATAGATTTCGATCTCAGCGCCGGGCATGGCGGAACTTCTTTGATTGTAGGGCAGGATGGATTTGAACAATTAACGATACAAGGAAATATTATCTCACTTGGCGCTGGCGACGACTTTATTGGAATCTCCATCTACATGGATTCCTATCCGTATTCACTTCTGTCAGCTACCAATTTCAAATTTTTTGGAAACGTTTTCGATGGAGGAAGCGGAAATGATACGCTGGATCTGTACGGC
This sequence comes from uncultured Rhodospirillales bacterium, assembly GCA_903835235.1. Taxonomy (GTDB): domain Bacteria; phylum Pseudomonadota; class Alphaproteobacteria; order Acetobacterales; family Acetobacteraceae; genus CAIMOR01. Next base: position 344,616 of record CAILMF010000015.1, on the reverse strand, counting down.
GTCCGCGGCGCCAGCGCCAAATTCGACCTCGCTGGCGGCAAGCTCTACATCGGGGACAGCATCGGCAATACGCTGAAAAACTTCGACACCATTGTCGGCACCTATGCCGGTTTCGATACTTACATCGACGCCAGGGGCAACGGTACTTACTGGAACACTGGTTCCAGCAGCTTCACCTTCGCCAGGGGCCACGGCGCCGATGTCATTTACAACTTTTACCCTGACGACTTCCTCACCCTCAAGGGCTTCGGCGCCGCCCTCAATACCTTCGCCAAGCTGAAGGCCCATACCACCGACGTCCCCGGCGGCATCCATATCGACACCGCCGATGGCGGCAGCCTGGACCTCTACGGCATCACCAAGGCGCAGCTACAGGCCGACCACGTGTTCTTCGCCTGAACCACCCCGCGGCGCGGCGGCTACTGCGCCGCCGCCGCCAGCGGCGCCCGAAAGCGCGGCATCACCTGCTCGGCGAACAGCGTGAGCGACCGCGCCGCCACCTCGGCCGGCATCGGGCCGAGCCGGAAGCTGCCGATGACGCCGCCAACCCCGGTCGCGTCGATCTCGGCGATCTTCTGCGCCACCGTCGCCGGGCTGCCACAGATCAGCGCCTTGTCCACCTGCACACGGGCGGGGGGCGCGGTCTCCTGCACCATGCGCACGCCCTGCTCGGTGTATACCCGCTCCCGCAGGGCCTTGCGCTGTTCCTGCATGGCCTCGAAGGCGGGGATGCCGACGCGCTCGGCCTCGGCATCGGTCTCCGCCACCACGATGTTGCGCCAGACCCAGCTCTCCGCCAGGCAGGCCGCCACGTCGTGGCCGCCTTCCGCCAGCACCGCGCGGTACTTGGCCAGGCGGTCGCGCGTCACCTCGATGCTCTGCACGTTCATCATGAAGGGCTGGCCGCGCTTCGCCAGGTGCAGGGCGCCGTCTTCGGAGGACGCCGCGCGCAGCACATAGGGGTGCGGCAGCGTGCGCGGCACCGGGCGCAGCGCCGGGGCCTTGATGTTCCAGAACTTGCCCGGGTACTCGAAGCCCTCGGGGCTGGTCCAGGCCTTGAGCATGATCGCCTCGGCCTCCTCGTAGCGCGGCCCGGCCTCCTGCCAGTCGATCCCGTAGCCCTGGTATTCGTATACGTTGTAGGCGGTGCCGCGGCCCAAGCCCACGATCAGCCGGCCGCCGGTCAGGTGGTCCAGCACGCTGATCTGCTCGGCCAGGCGCATCGGGTGGTGCAGCGAGACCTGGGCGACCGCGAAGCCCAGCTTGATCCGGCTGGTGGCCTGGGACAGCGCGGCGGCGAAGGTGATGGGGTCGATGTAGATGCAGTTGCCGTCGAAGTGGTGCTCGGCCAGCCAAAGCACGTCGTAGCCCAGTTGGTCGCACAGCTTGGCCTCGGCGACGCTTTCGGCGATGACTTGGCCGTCCAGCTGGGGGTCGCGGCTTTCCGGGAACAGGAAGTTGCTGAAGCGCATGGCGGGGCCCCTTCGGCGGCAGGCGATCAGCCTAACGCGCCGCCGCTGCACCGCAACAGGGGCCTACTTGCGCAGCACCAGGGACGACCACGGCCCCAGGTTGATCCGGCGTTCCAGCCGCATCCCCTGGCGCCGATGCGCCGCCAGCACCATGCGCACCTGCACGCCGAGCAACCCGGCCAGGATGGCGGTGCCGCCGGGCTTCAAATGCAGCGCCATCTGCCGCGCCATGCTGCACAGCGGGCGGGCCAGGATATTGGCAAAGACCAGGTCGTAGCTGCGGCCGCGCAGGCTGCGGTGCTGCCAGCCATTGGCCAGTTGCGCGCGGACCATCCGCTGCTGGCCGTTCAACACGGTGTTTTCGCGAATCGCGCGGACGCTCCAGGGGTCGATGTCGGTGGCCAGCACCGGGCGGCGCAGACGGCGGGCCGCGGCCAGGGCCAGGATGCCGCTGCCGGAGCCGAGGTCCAGCAGCGCGCGCGGCTTGCGGCGGCGGGCCACGGTCTCGAACCCCATCAGGCAGCCGCGCGTGGACTCATGCTCGCCGGAGCCGAAGGCGATGCCGGCATCCAGCACCAGCACGGTGCGGCCGTAGCTCGGCGGGTTGGGCAGATGGGTCGGGCGGACCAGCCAAGTGTCGCCTATGGGTTGCTCGGGGAAGGCCTCCACCGTCCGGGCCAGCCAGCCATCGGCTTCCACCGGCGCGGCGTGGATTTCCGGCATGGGGATGCCACTCACCATGGCGGCGATGGCGATGCCAGCGGCCAGCGCTTCCGCATTGGCGCCCTGCTCGCGCACGCCTTCCACGCGCCAGGTCTCGGTGTCGTCGTCCTTGAAGAAGCCGACGGTGTTGCAGCTTTGCAGGAAGGCGGCCTCGAAGGCTTCCAGCGCGTCCTCCGGCAGCAGGTCCACCCACACGGCTTCCAGCGGTTCGGCGCGGCGCTTTGACAGGCTCATCCAACTTTTTCCACGAAGCGGTCCAGCACGCGCTTGGTGCCGGCCTTGTCGAACTCGATATCCAACTTGTCGTCGTCCACGGCAATGACGTTGCCGTTGCCGAATTTCATGTGGAAGACGCGCTGGCCCACCTTGATGGCATCCGGCCGCGGCGCGCGCTCCTTAACGTCCCAGGCGGGCGCCTCGATGACACGGGGGCGGCGGGCGAACATCGGCGCGGCGTTGAACATGCTTGGCTGCTCGGCCGCGCGGGGCCGGGCGCCGCCTTCCACTTCCACATGCTCGGGCGGCAGCTCGTCGATGAAGCGGCTGGGGATGCTGCTGGTCCAGTTGCCGTAGATGCGGCGATTGGCGGCGCAGCTGATGATGACGTGCTTTCGCCCGCGGGTGATGCCGACATAGGCAAGCCGGCGTTCTTCCTCCAACGCCTTCTCGCCGCCCTCGTCCATGCTGCGCTGGCTGGGGAACAGCCCTTCCTCCCAGCCCGGCAGGAACACCATGTCGAACTCCAGCCCCTTCGCCGCGTGCAGCGTCATCATGGACAGCTTTTCGGCGGTGGCGTTTTCCTCGTTCTCCATCACCAACGCGGTGTGGTCGAGGAAGCCCGAGAGGTTCTCGAACTCGCCGAGCGCGCGGACGAACTCCTTCAGGTTGTCCAGGCGGCCCGGGGCTTCCGGCGATTTGTCCTGCTTCCACATGTCGGTGTAGCCGCTCTCATCCAGCAGCGTGGCGGCGACGACGACATGGCCGTCCTTGCCCAGCATCTCGCGCCAGCGGGCGAAGCCTTGCAGCAGTTCTGTCAGTGCCTGGCGCGGCTTCGGGCGCATGCTCGGCAGCAATTGCCAGGCGGCGGCGACTAGCGGGATGGATTCGGCGCGCGCCAGGTCGTGCATCGCCTTCAGCGTGGTATCGCCCAGGCCGCGCTTGGGGGTGTTGACGATGCGCTCGAAGGCCAGGTCATCAGCGGGTTGCGCCAGCACGCGCAGATAGGCCAGCGCGTCGCGGATTTCGGCGCGCTCATAGAAGCGCAGGCCGCCGACCACGCGGTAGGGCAGCCCGAGCGTGATCATGCGCTCCTCGAAGCTGCGGGTCTGGAAGCCGGCGCGGACCAGGATGGCGACCTCGGCCAGGTTCTGCCCGGCGCGGCGGGCCTGCTCGATCCGGTCGCCGACCATGCGGGCTTCCTCCTCGCTGTCCCACAGCGAGACGACGCGGACCTTGTCGCCCTCGGCGTCGTTGCGGCCGGGGCGCAGCGTCTTGCCCAGGCGCCCGGCATTGCGGGCGATGAGGCCGGCCGCGGCGCCGAGGATGGGCTTGGTGGAGCGGTAATTCGCCTCCAGCCGGACGATGCGGGCGTTCTCGAAATCCTTCTCGAAGCGGAGGATATTTTCGATCTCGGCGCCGCGCCAGGAGTAGATGGACTGGTCGTCGTCGCCCACGCAGCAGATGTTCTTGTGGCCCTGAGCCAGCAGCCGTAGCCAGTAGTACTGCACCAGGTTGGTGTCCTGGTACTCATCCACCAGGATGTAGCGGAAGCGCCGGTGCCAGTCGGCCAGCACGTCCGGGTGGTTCTTCAGTATCTCCACCACATGCAGCATCAGGTCGCCGAAATCGGCGGTGTTGAGCTGCTTCAGCCGGTCCTGGTAGGCGGCGTAGAGGGCGTGGGCACGGTTGTTGGCGTAGTCGCTGTCCTCGGCGGGGGTGACCTTGCCGGGGGGGATACCGCGGTCCTTCCAGCGCTGGATCACCGCCATCAGGCCCGGCGCCGGCCAGCGCTTCAGGTCCACGCCGGCGGCGTCCATCACCTGCTTCAGCAGGCGCAGCTGGTCATCCGAATCCAGGATGGTGAAGCTGCTGGTCAGGCCGACCAGCTCCGCATGGCGGCGCAGCATGCGGGCGCAGAGCGCGTGGAAGGTGCCGAGCCAGAGGCCATCGGCGGGCTGGCCGATGATGGCGGCGACGCGCTCCCGCATCTCCCGCGCTGCCTTGTTGGTGAAGGTGACGCTGAGCACCTGGCCGGGCCAGGCCTTGCCGGTCTTCAGCAGGTGGGCGAAGCGCGTGGTCAGCACCCGAGTCTTGCCGGTGCCGGCGCCGGCCAGCACCAGCAGCGGGCCATCGAGGGTCTCGACGGCTTCGCGCTGTTCCGGGTTCAGGCGGGAGAGGTAGTCGGGTGGGGCTGGGGCGTTCACCCCACGCATATAGAACGAGTGGGGAACGCCGCCAATGATTCCCCTGCGCTTATTCCGCCGCCTGCTTGTAGCGCCGCGCGTGGTCCAGCAGCGCGCCATCGTCGCAGGGCAGGATCGGTGCGAAGTCGGTATGCGCGATCCACTCCTTCCGCGTCGGCGTGCGGATGTAGTTGGAGCACGCATTCAGCGTCAGGTAGACGATCTTGCGCGGGTAGGGCGTGATGTTCGGCGCGCTGCCATGCACCAGGTTGCCGTGGAACATCAGCACGCCGCCGGCCTTGCCGGTGGGGGCGACGATGCCGCCCTCGGCCACCAGCTTGGTCACCACGTCGTCATTGATGGTCCACAAGGGATACGACGTGGTGGAGGTGTCGTGCTGGGCGGCCAGGTTGCCCTGGTGCTGGCTGCGCGGGATCAGCATCAGCGGGCCGTTGATCGGCATCACCTCGTCCATGAAGACCGCGATGTTCATCGCGCGCGGCTCAGGCATGCCGTCGTCGCGCAGCCAGGTGCCGTAGTCCTGGTGCCATTGCCAGACATCGCCGGTGAAGGCCGCCTTCGCGTTGATCTTGTACTGGTGCATGTAGAGCTGTTCGCCGAACAGCTGCTCGACAGGCTTTATCAGCCGCGGGTGGCGGCCGAGGATGGCGAAGGCCTCGTTGTACAGGTGGGCCGCGAAGGCGGTGCGTGGGGCGCCGGATTTCTCGCGCCAGACTTCTTCCCGCTGCTGGGCGTAGATGCCCTCGGCCTCCGCGCGCAGCAGGGCGCATTCCTCGGGCGAGAAGGCCTCGGGGAAGAAGAGCCAGCCTTCTTCCTCGAATTGCTTCAGTTGCTGGGCGTTCAGCGCCATGGCTGGGGCCTCCCTGGGATGGTTTGGCGCATTCTGCGCCGGGCCAAGGCGGTTTCCAAGCCCGGCTGGGCGGCGCAGACTGCCGCGGGATCGGGACCTTGGCCGCGCGGCCGAGGCCCCGGCGAAAACGCCAAGGGAGCCAACCCATGCGCCGTCGCGGCCTGCTCGCCCTGCCCTGCCTTGCCGCCCTGCCGGCGCTGGCGCAGGACTACCCGCTGCGCCCGATCCGCGTGGTGGTGGCCTGGCCCGCCGGCGGCGGGGTGGATACGCCGACCAGGCTGGTGGCGCCCTTCATGGGCCGCGTGCTGGGCCAGGCGCTGGTGCTGGACAACAAGGGCGGCGCCAGCGGCACCATCGGAGAGGCCGAGGCGGCCCGCGCGGCGCCGGATGGCTATACGCTGCTGTCCACCGGGCTGGGGCTGAACACCAACAACATGCTGTTCCGCAACCTGTCCTACGACGCCCAGGCCGCCTTCACCCCGGTGGGGCAGATTGCCGAGGCGCCGGTGATACTGGTGGTGCGGGCCGACCACCCCGCGCGCGACCTGGCGGGGCTGATCGGCATGATGCGGGCCAGGCCCGGGCTGCTTTCCTACTTCAGTTCCGGCATTGCCGGCGGGCTGCACATGACCAGCCTGATCCTGATGAACCGCGCCGGCGTGACCGCAACGCACGTGCCGTACCGGGGCGGCAGCCAATCCATCGCGGGCGTCATGGGGGGCGATACCGACTGGGGCTTTTCCACCCTGCCCCAGGCGGTGCCGCTGGTGCGGGAGGGGCTGCTGCGGGCGCTGGCCATCTCCTCCCCGGCGCGGCTGCCGGGCCTGGCGGAGGTGCCGACCGTGGCGGAACAGGGCTTTCCGGGGTTCAACCGGGCGGAGGCCGCCAGCTTCTGGGCGCCCACCGGCACCCCGGCCGCGGCGGTGGCGCGGGTGCAGCGGGCGCTGGTGGCGGCGCTGGCGGAACCCGAGGTTCGGGCGCGGCTGGAGACGATCGGCATGACGCCGGTGGGCAGCACGCCGGGCGAGCTGGCGGCGACCTCGGCGGAGTACCGGACCCAGGCGGCGGAACTGATCCGGCGCGAGGGGATACGGCTGGAGTGAGGGGGGGCCGGCCGCTTTGGGGCCGGCCAGCCAGGCTCAGGCCGTCTTCGGCCGTGCGCCCAGGATATGCGCGATGGCATAGACCAGGTCCGGCCGGTTCAGCGTGTAGAAGTGGAACTCGTCCACGCCGTTGGCCTGCAGCAGGCGCACCTGTTCGGCGGCGACCACGGCGGAGACCATGCGGCGGGTCTCGGCGTCCTCGTCCAGGCCTTCGTACAGCTTGCCCATCCAGGCCGGGACGCTGGCGCCGCACATGGCGGAGAACCGCGCCGCCTGGGCGTAGTTGGTGACAGGCATGATGCCGGGCACGACCGGCACGGTGATGCCGGCCTGGGCGCAGCGGTCCAGGAAGTTCAGGTATACACTGGTGTCGAAGAAATACTGGCTGATGGCGCGGGTCGCCCCGGCGTCGATCTTGCGCTTCAGGTTGTCCAGGTCGTGCTGCGGGTTCAGCGCGGTCGGGTGGGTCTCGGGGTAGGCGGCGACGCTGATCTCGAACGGCGCAACGCGCTTCAGCCCCTCCACCAGGTCGGCGGCATAGGCGTAGCCGCCGGGGTGCGGTTCATAGCCGTTGGCGCCGGCCGGGGCGTCGCCGCGCAGCGCGACGATATGGCGCACGCCGGCATCCCAGTAGCTCTGCGCCACCGCGTTCACCTCCTCGCGAGAGGCGCCCACGCAGGTCAGGTGCGCGGCCGGCGTCAGCGAGGTTTCCCGGACGATGCGCGAGACGGTGGCATGGGTGCGGGCCTGGGTGGTGCCGCCGGCGCCATAGGTGACCGAGACGAAGCTCGGCGCCAGGGGTTCCAGCCGCCGGATGCACGACCAGAGCTGGGTTTCCAGCGCATCGGTCTTCGGCGGGAAGAATTCGAAGGAAAGCCGGGGCGCCGGCAATTCCGCGAGGGCTGGCAGGGCGCCGACGCGGGGGCCGGTCAGCCAGCGGTTCAGGGTGTTGTCGAGTGCCTGGTCCATGCCGCTTGTTGCCTCATTTGCCTGCCCGGCCGCAAGATGGCATCCGCGCATGGCAGGCTGCTGGTCCGCGCGCGACCGACCGTGCTAGGATGGGCCAGCGGAAGCGGCCTGCTCTGCCGCCATTCCCCCGTGTCGTGTTTCGTAACAGGACCGTGGCTAGTCTGGATTTTGTCGCCGCGCTATCCACTATATGCATGTCCCCGAGGTTGCAGAGCCCTATGCCGATTCGACCCAACCGCATGTTGCTGGCCCTGGGCCTGCTGACCCTGGTTGCCCTCGGCGGCTGCGCCACCCGGCCACCGGCCGACGACCCCGAGGCCATTGCGGATTTTCGGCAGACCAACGACCCGGTAGAGCCACTGAACCGCACCATGTATTCGGTGCACCAGGGTATCGATGAATACGTGCTGCGCCCGGTGGCGGTCGGCTACCGGGAGGTGGTGCCGCGGCCGGTGCGGATGGGCGTGCGCAACTTCCTGGGCAACCTGCGCACGCCGGTGATCCTGGCGAATGACATGCTGCAGGGCGAACCGCGCCGCGCCGGCGATACCGCCGGGCGCTTCCTGATCAACAGCACCCTGGGCCTTGGCGGCATCTTCGACGTTGCGCGGGACCACTTCAACGTGCCCGGCCACACCGAGGATTACGGCCAGACCTTCGCGGTCTGGGGCATCGGCGAGGGCCCCTACCTGTTCCTGCCGATCATCGGGCCGAGCAACGCGCGCGACCTGGTTGGCTTCGGCGTCGGCCTGGTGGCGGACCCCTTCTTCTGGTTCGGCCAGGGCGCCGTGGTCCAGGCGCTGGACTACACCCGCGTGGGCGCAACGGCGGTGGACACGCGCGAGGGCCTGATCGAGACGCTGGACGACGTGCAGCGGACCTCGCTGGACCCCTACGCCACGCTGCGCAGCGGTTACCGGCAGAACCGTGCGGCGCAGATCGAAAACCGGCTGGACCCGCGGGCCGGCCAGGCTGGGGTCGGCACTGGCTTCGGCACCGGAGCAGGCGGCGCCGCGCCGCGTTGACGCTACCCGGGGCTTTGCCCCGACGACCACGACCCAGGTGCCCGACCATGGGCACCATCCGGAGAGCGAGTAGATGACGACCATTGAACGGCGATTGGTGCTGGCGACCGCCCTGGGCCTGCCGCTGGCCCTGCCCTTCCGTCAGGCTGCCGCTGCCATCGACGCAGCCCGCGCCTCCAGTTTCATCCAAGGCACCGGCAACGAGCTGGTCGGCGCCATCAACTCCAGCGCCCCGGTGGCGCGACGGCGCGAGAGCGTCGCGGGCATCCTGCGCCGCGCGGTGGATATCGAGGGCGTCGGCCGCTTCATCCTCGGCCGCTTCTGGCGCACCGCCACGCCGGCGGAACAGCAGGAATACACCAAGCTGTTCGAGGAGACGCTGATCCACAACCTGGCCTCCCGCTTCGGCGAATACCAGGGCGTGAAGTTCACGCTGGGTCGCAGCCAGGCGAATACCGAGGAAGACGTGATGGTCAGCACCAGCGTCGAGCGGCCGAACACCGCCGCCTTCACGCTGGATTGGCGTGTGGCCGAGGTCGGCGGCGGCCCGCGGATCATCGACATGATCGCCGAGGGCACCAGCCTGCGGCTGACCCAGCGCAGCGAATACGCCTCGGTCATCCAGCGGAATGGCGGCCAGGTCAGTGCCCTGCTGGCGGCGATGCGGCAGCAGATAACGCAGATGCGCGCCAACGAGCGGTAGGCTTCGCCTGCGCGGCTGATTCACGCGCCGGTGACGACCAGGCGCTACCGCCGCAGCGTCCAGACTTCGTAGGCCGCCATGCCCACCAGCATGGCGGCGGCGAAAACCCAGCTTTGCCAGGCGCCCAGCGCCAGGCTGGCCAGGGCCGGGCCGGGCCGGGGCAGAAGCCGGCCAACCCCCAGCCCACACCGAACAGCGCCGCGCCACGCAGCAGCGGCCGGTCGATGCCGGTTGCCCCGGGCGGGTGAAAGGCCGCGGCCAGCAGCGGCCGGCTGCGGCCTCGCCCGAGCGCGAAGCCCAGCGTCGCCACCGGGATGGCGCCGGCCATCACCAGCGCCAGGCTCGGGTCCCAGTCGCCGGCGATATCGAGGAAGCCGATGACCTTGGCGGGATCGACCATGGCAGCAACCACCAGCCCCAACCCGAACATCAGCCCTGCCAGCAGCGCCGCCAGGATCGCCATGGCCTAAAGCCCCAGCAGGTGGCGGGTGACGAACACAGTCGCCACCGCCGAGGCCATGAACACGCCCGTTGCCGCCAGGGAGCGGCGCGACAGCCGCGCCAGGCCGCAAATGCCGTGGCCGCTGGTGCAGCCGCTGCCCATCCGAGTGCCGAAGCCAACCAGCAGGCCGGCCACCACCAGCATCGCGGGGTTGCGAGTGGCGTCCGGCACCGGCAGCGTGCCGCCGGCCAGGGCAAAGGCCAGCGGCGCCAGCACCAGCCCGGCCAGGAAGGCCAGGCGCCAGTTGCGCTCCGGGCCCTGGGCCTGGGCAGCGCCGGCGAGGATGCCGCTGATGCCGGCGATGCGACCCAACAGCAGCCAGCACAGCAGCGCCGCGCTGCCGATCAGCGCGCCGCCCGCCAGCGCGGTCCAGGGGGTGAAGTGGCTCATGCCAGGCTCTCGTACACGATCATCCGCTTGCCCTGGTGCATGAAGGCGTCGTGCTCGACCATGCCGATATCGGCGAGGACCGTGCGCGAGGCCAGGTTCTCCACCCAGGCCACCGCGATGAGGCGGCGCAGCCCGGCGCGATGGCCGAATTCCAGTGCGGCGCGGGCGGCTTCCCGCGCATAGCCATGGCCGCGCACCTCCGGCCACAGGGCGTAGCGCAGCGCCACGCCGCGGCCGTCCGGGCGTTCCATCAGCCCGGCGATGCCGAGGAACTCGCCGGTTCCCTTCAGGTGGACGCACCAGATGCCGTAGCCGCGCACCGTCCAGAACTCGATGTCGTCGGCCAATTCCATGGCGGTGCGGTTGGCATCGCGCACGCCATGCAGCATCAGGCCGAAGACCCGTTCGTCGGCCTTCAGGCGCACCAGGTCTGGCAGGTGCTCCGGCGCCGGCGGCAGCAGGGAAAGCCGCTCGGTCGTGATGGTCCGCGGCGAGAACAGCGCCGTGGGCACGGGGCTACCGCGCCAGCGGCTTGTACTTGAGGCGGTGCGGCTGGTCCGCGCTGTTGCCGAGTCGACGTCGCTTATCCGCTTCGTAGGCCTCGAAGTTACCCTCGAACCACTCGACGTGGCTGTCGCCCTCGAAGGCCAGGATGTGGGTGGCGAGGCGATCCAGGAACCAGCGATCGTGGCTGATGACCACGGCGCAGCCGGCGAACTCTTCCAGGGCGTCTTCCAGGGCGCGCAGGGTGTCCACGTCCAGGTCGTTGGTCGGTTCGTCCAACAGCAGCACGTTGTGCTCGCGCTTCAGCATCTTTGCCAGATGCACGCGGTTGCGCTCACCGCCCGAGAGCTGGCCGACGCGCTTCTGCTGGTCGGAGCCGCGGAAGTTGAAGGCGGCGACGTAGGCGCGGCTCGGGATCAGCTTCTTGCCGATCTGGATCTGGTCCATGCCATCCGAGATTTCCTGCCAGACGGTGCGGTCCGGGTCCAGGCTGTCGCGGCTCTGGTCCACATAGCCCAGCTTCACCGTCTCGCCGACGATCAGCTTGCCGCCATCGGGGTCCTCGACGCCGGTGATCATCTTGAACAGCGTGGACTTGCCGGCGCCGTTGGGGCCGATGATCCCGACGATGCCACCAGGCGGCAGCTTGAAGTTCAGGTTGTCGATCAGCAGGCGGTCGCCATAGCCCTTCATCAGCGCATCGGCCACGATGACGGTGTTGCCCAGGCGGGGCGCCGGCGGAATGACGATTTCGGCTTCGCCGGCGGTCTTCTCGTTGCTCTTGGCCAGCAGGTCCTCATAGGCGGAGATACGCGCCTTGCTCTTGGCCATGCGGGCGGTGGGGCTGCGGCCCATCCATTCCTGCTCGCGCGCCAACTGGCGCTGGCGGGCGCTTTCCTCGCGCTCCTCCTGCTGCAGGCGCTTGCGCTTGGCTTCCAGGTAGGCGGAGTAGTTGCCCTCGTACGGGAAGCCGCGGCCGCGATCGACTTCCAGGATCCAGTTGGTGACGTTGTCCAGGAAGTAGCGGTCGTGGGTCACGACCAGCACGGCGCCCTGGTAGTCCTTCAGCGTCTGTTCCAGCCAGCTGACGCTTTCCGCGTCCAGGTGGTTGGTCGGTTCGTCCAGCAGCAGCAGGTCGGGCTTTTCCAGCAGCAGCTTGCACAGCGCCACGCGGCGCTTCTCGCCGCCCGAGAGGTGCTCCACCATGCTGTCCGCCGGCGGGCAGCGCAGCGCGTCCAGGGCGATCTCCACGCGCCGGTCCACTTCCCAGCCATCGGCGGCGTCGATGGCTTCCTGCAACTCGCCCTGCTCGGCCAGCAGGGTGTTCATCTCGTCGTCGCTCATCTCCTCGCCGAACTTCATCGAGATCTCGTTGAAGCGGGTCAACTGGCCTTCCAGCACGGCGAAGGCAGCGCGGACGTTCTCGCCAACCGTCTTGGTGGCATCCAGCTGCGGCTCCTGCGGCAGGTAGCCCACCGTCGCGCCCTCGGCGGCCCAGGCCTCGCCACCGAACTCCTTGTCCTGCCCGGCCATGATCTTCATCAGCGTGGACTTGCCGGCGCCGTTGGGGCCGAGCACGCCGATCTTCACATTGGGCAGGAAGGACAGGGTGATGCCCTTGAACACCTCGCGGCCGCCCGGATAGGACTTGGTGAGGTCTTTCATCATGTAGACGTATTGGTAGGCGGCCATGGGTGCTGCTTCCTGGGGGTCCCCTTGGGGGGGCGCGGTTCAACAGGCGTTCTACCGGGCGCGGGCGGGCGCGCCAAGGCGGTGCTGCGCCATGTTGCCCCGGGGCATGCGGGAACTGCCCATCTTCGCGGCAGACCGGGTCAGCAACGCGTGATGTCAGCGGGGTTGCCGATTGCGGCGCCGCCACCTGTGGGCCTAGCCTTGCTCATTCAGCGAAAGGTGCCGCCCATGGCCGAATTCGACCTGTTCCCCTCCGTCGTCTCCCGGGTCACCGAACGCCGCGGCGGCGTTCACATCTTCCATAAGCTGGACCCGAAGCGCACCGCCCATGTGGTGGTGGACCTGCAGAACGGCTTCATGGCGCCGGGCCAGGCCAGCGCGGTGGCCAGCGCCGCCGGCACTGTCGCGGCGGTGAACCGCATCAGCGAGGCATTGCGCGACGCCGGCGGCCAGGTGGTCTACCTGCAGCACACCGCAGACCCGGCTGCGGTGGAAAGCTGGCGCAGCTTCTACGACCATTTCGTCAGCCCGGAACGCCGGGCGCTGATGATCGAGGCCTTCACCCCCGGCAGCTATGGCCACCGGCTGTGGCAGGGGCTGGACGTGATGGCCGGCGACTGGGTGGTCTGCAAGTCCCGGTTCAGCGCCTTCATCCAGGGCAGCTCGGACCTGCATGAGCGGCTGAAGGCGCGCGGCGTGGACACGCTGATCATCACGGGCACCGTGACCAATGTGTGCTGCGAGAGCACGGCGCGGGACGCGATGATGCTGGACTACAAGGTGTTCTTCGTGGCCGATGGCTGTTCCAGCCACCACCCGGCCGAGCAGCAGGCCACGCTGTCCAACATGGCCAACATCTTCGCCGACGTGGTCAGTGCGGATGAGGTTGTCGGCCTGATCGGTGCCGCCTGCCACGGCCAGGGCCAGGGCCAGCCGCCGGCGCAGGTTGCCGCGGAGTAGCGCCTGATTATCGCCGGGGGCATCACCGGCGGCGTTGTTCGGTCGCTTGGCGTCTGTCAGGCCGGCCTGGCCGCCGGTAGCCCCATGGTCGGCAGCGCCTCCGGATGTTCCGCCGCCAGCCAGGCGAGCAGCCCTTCCCGCAGATGGCAGCGCAGCTCGAACATGCGGGAGGCGTCGGGCGCGCTGACCAGCACGCGCAATTCGACGCCGGTATCCTTCCAGGCGGTCACCTGCACCTTGCCGATGCGGCCATCCCAGCCCGGCGCGGTGGCCAGGATCTCCGTCACCTTTGAGCGGATCGCCTCGACCGGCGCGGCGAAGGTCAGGCTCAGGAACACCGTGTCCAGCAGCTGGGCGGAATCCTTGGTCCAGTTCAGGAACGGCTTTTCCAGGAAGTAGCTGAGCGGCACGATCAGGCTGCGCTGGTCCCAGGTGATGATGGTGACGTAGGTGTAGGTGATCTCCTGCACCCGGCCCCATTGCGCCTCCACCGTGACCGCATCGCCGATGCGGATCGGCTGGGTCAGCGCGATCTGCAGGCCGGCTATGAGGTTGGACACCGCCGGGCGGGCGGCGATGCCGATGACGATGCCGGCGACACCGGCTGACGCGAACAGGGACAGGCCCACCGCCCGGACCGCGGGAATGGCGGTGAGCACCACGCCCACGGTGAAGACCACGCCGGCCGAGACCGCCAGGCGACGGAACACCGCCAGCTGGGTGCGGCGGCGGCGCAGCGCCAGGTCCTCGTCGCCCGGCAAGGCGCCTTCCAGCTGAACGTCGAAGGCGGCGGCAACCTTGCGGGTGATGGTCCAGCCCAGCGCCACCACCAGGGCCAGGCCCAGCAGGCTTTCCAGCATCGCGCCGGTCGCCTCGCTGAAGCCGGCAACGGGGAGCACCAGGGTCAGCACCAGCAGGATGATGGTCAGCCGCAGCGGCTGGCGGCCACGGCGCAGCACCGCCAGCAGCACCGGTGCGTCGCGGCCACGCAACAGGCTCTCCAGCACCCCATGCGCCGCCGCCACCACGCCCAGCGCCAGCAGCGGCGCGGCGACGAAGGCCAGCAGCAGCAACGGCCAGTCTTGCGGAAGCAGGGCGGTCATGGGCGGCGAACTCGGTTCGGCAGGGGGTGACGGCGGCGGCATGGGCCCGGCAGGACTCGAACCTGCAACCAAACCGTTATGAGCGGTCCGCTCTGACCATTGAGCTACAGGCCCATCGCGCGTCCGCCTTCATGCCGGGCGGCGCTCGCGGCGGCAAGAGGGTCAGACGGTAACCAGCCCGCTGGTTCCGTAGGGCCGCGGTCAGTGGTCAGACGGTAACCAGCCCGCTGGTTCCGTAGGATCGCGCCAGCGGTCATACGGTAACCAGTCCGCTGTCCACCGGCAGGATCACGCCGGTGACGATGCGGGCCTCATCGGAGGCCAGGTAGAGCGCGGCATGCGCCATGTCCCCGGCCTGGCCCAGGCCGAGCAGGTGCTGGTCCGCCAGGCCCTGCATGGCGGGGTTGCCGGCCAGGATCTTCACCACCCGCTCGGTCAGCGTCACGGTGGGGGCGATGGCGTTCACCCGCACGCCCTGGCGGCCGTATTCCACCGCCAGCGACCTGGTCAGCGAGGCGACGCCGCCCTTGGCCGCGGTGTAGCAATCCCGCCCCGGGAAGCCCATCAGCGCCACCACGCTGGCCATGTTGATGACCGAGCCGCCGCCGGCGCGGATGAGCATGGGAATGCCGAAGCGGCAGCCGAGGAAGGTGCCCCAGAGGTCCAGCTTGATGGCGCGCCAGAACTCCTCCAGCGGGGCGTTCACCACGTCGCTGTCGATATCGGTGGAGCCGCCGGCATTGTTGTGCAGCACATGCAGTGCGCCGAAGTGCTGTTCGGTCCGGGCCAGCGCGGCCTGGATGCTGTCGGGTTCGCTGACATCCGTATGGATGGCGATGGCCTGGCCGCCGGCGCTGGTGATGCGGTGGGCGGTCTCCTCGCCGGTGGTGGCGTTGATGTCGGCCACCACCACACGGGCGCCTTCGCGGGCGAAGAGTTCCGCGGTTTGCCGGCCAATGCCGGTGCCGGCCCCGGTGATGAAGGCAACCTTGCCCGCCAAACGCGCCATGCCGCGCCCTCCCCTTTGTTGACCGCGACTATGTCGGCCGCTGGCGGGTGGGGCAAGGCGAGGCAATGGCAGCTGTCATCATTCCGTCGTTGTCGACTGGGGCCTGGCGGCGCTACAGGCGGCAGCCATGGTCGCCTTCACGCTTTCCCAGGTCGAACCGCTCTTCGCCTCGCCGAGCTTCCGCTTCGCGCTGCCGGGGGCCGAGGAGTTGAATGCCCGGCTGCTGCCGGCGATCCAGGCCCGCCGCGCCAGCCAGCCTGGCCTGGCCCGCTCCAACCAGCATGGCTGGCATTCCGACTACCAGCTCTTCCATTGGGAGGAGCCGGTGTTCCGCGAGCTGTGCCAGGCCTTCGCGCAGGCGGTGATGGCGGCGACCAAGCATGTGGCTCCCAACTACGAATTCCGCGGCCGTAGCCTGCAGGCCGAGGGCTGGGTCAACATCAATGGCCAGCACGCCTACAACACGCCGCACGACCATGCGGGCTGGGCCTGGTCCGGTTCCTATTATGTGCAGGTGCCCGAAGCGCAGGGGCGCAGCGGCCTGTTCGAGTTCCTGGACTGCCGGACCAATGCCAATGTGGTGGGGATCGAAGGTGCTGCCTGCTTCACCGCCAAGGTGCCGGTGACGCCCCGCGCGGGGCTGCTGATGCTGTTTCCCGCCTACCTCCAGCACTGGGTCTATCCCAATGAACAGCCGGCGGAGCGCATCTCCATTGCCTTCAACGCGCGCTTCGCCCCGGTGACTCTGCCACAAACGACCGCGCAACCGGAAAATTCTCCGCAAGCCGTATCATAAATAAAACAGCCTTTATATTGCCAAATAACTGCCACACGTTGTCATCATTACAGACTTAAAAGTTTAGTGTATTAACGCATTACGTAAGTTGCCTGTTTTGGTTACTGGTCCGCCATCCGCCTGCCCAACCCCTGGTTGGGCAGAGCGAGTCTTCACCATGGCGTCAAAGGACCAACGAACCGATGTCGAACCTGATCAAGGGGCCCTCGAGCTCCGCCGCTTCCTACCTGATCAACCTTGAGCCGAACGTCCGGGTCGAGGCCCTGCTGACCGCTGGCACCACCATCGGTGGTCACATCTATTCGGGCCTGCCGGACGGCATGGGCGTGATCGACAACGGCACGACCGTGACGATCCTGCAGAACCACGAGATTCCCACCGGCAACGGCGCCGTGCGCGCGCATGGCTCGGTCGGCGCCTTCGTCGATGAGATCGTCATCGACAAGGCCACGCACGAAGTGCTGAGCGTCAACGACCTCGGCACCACCGTCTACCAGGACAATGACGGCGACGGCGTCTACACTCAGGCCACCACCGTCATCAACCGCCTGTGCTCGGCCGACCTGGCCGATGTCTCCGCCTTCTACAATTCCGCCACCGGCATGGGCACCCAGACCCGCATCTTCCTGAACGGCGAAGAAGGCGGCATCAACAGCCGCGCCTTCGCCTGGGTCGCCACCGGCACCGACAAGGGCAACGTCTACGAGCTGCCGGGCTTCGGCAACACCAGCTACGAGAACGCCGTCGCCAACGCCTGGTCGGGCGACAAGACGGTCGTGATGCTCGACAACGACACCAGCCCGGCGGGTCAGGTGTACATGTATGTCGGCACCAAGACCAACACCGGCAACGAGATCCAGAAGGCCGGCCTGGTCGGTGGCAAGCTGTACGGCGTGGTCGCCAGCGGCATCGGCAACATCGCCAACACCAGCGCCAGCAACGGCCGTGAAGCGGCGCAGACCAACCCGCCGACCAGCGGCAGCTTCACCGTGGTCGAGATCAAGGACGCGACGCACACCAGCGCCGCCACCATGACCGGCGCGCAGATCGAGACCGCCGCCAACGCCGCCGGCGTCTCCGGCTTCTGGCGCCCGGAAGACGGCGCCTGGGACCCGACCAACCACAACAAGTACTACTTCGTCACCACAGCCGACTCGACCCACTCGACCCGCCTGTGGTCGCTGACCTACACCGACGTGACCAACCCGGAAGCCGGCGGCACGTTCAAGATGGAGTTCCAGGGCACCCCGGGCGTGCAGGTGATGTTCGACAACATCACGGTCGATGCCACCACCGGCCACGTGCTGCTGAACGAGGACCCGGGCAACTACAAGGGCCACGCCAGCGTGTGGGACTACAACCCCGCCACCGGCGCTATCGTGCAGATCGCCCGCCTGGACCCGGCGATCTTCGGTGACGGCGACGGCGTGAACAACACCAGCCTGCCGGTCGCGCCGCACACCAACGATAAGGAGACCTCGGGCATCCTCGACGTCACCAGCATCTTCGGTGACGCCGACACCCATGCCTACCTGGTCGACGTGCAGGACCACTACCTGACCGGCGTGCCCGCCACCTACGAAGGCGGCCAGACCAGCATCATCTACATCGATGACGTGAAGAACGGCACCCGCGCCAGCGAGACCGTGAACGGCAGCGGCCTGGCCGACAACCTCAATGGCGGCCAGGGCAACGACACCATGAACGGTGGTTCGGGTGGCGATACGCTGAACGGCAGCTTCGGCAACGACCTGCTGCTGGGCGGCGCTGGCGCCGACTCGCTGCTGGGTGGTGACGGCAACGACACGCTGGTGGGTGGCGCCGGTCTCGACCGCATGAATGGCGGCCTCGGCGCCGACATCTTCCGCTTCGCCTCGATTGCCGAAGCTGGCGACACCATCGTCGGCTTCCGCGTCGAAGACGGTTTCGAGATCTCGGCGGCCGGCTTCGGCGGCGGCCTGATGGCCGGCGGCGTGGTGGTGCTGAACCAGGGTCTGGTGGCGACCACCGCCGGCGCCCAGTTCCTGTTCGACAAGGCCAGCGGCTCCCTGAACTGGGATGTCGATGGCGTGGGTGGCACGGCCGCGGTGCTGGTTGCGCACATGCTGCAGTCCAACCCGGTGACGGTCGCGGACTTCGCCATCATCGCCTGATAGCGGTTGATTGAGTGCGGGGGCCGGGCGAGCAATCGCCCGGCCCTTTGCAATTACGGGCGCTGCGCCGGCGCGTGCGCGCGTCGCCGCCCCCCCCCCAGGGAGATGCTTGCCGCGGCATCAGGCGGCCAGCCGGCGGGCCGCCCAGGCAGGCAAATTGGCCTTTCCACCGTTGCGTGCCCGCGGTTGCCCGCTTAGCCTTGACTGGTTTGCAGCGCGGGACCGGCGCGCCTGCCTTGCGGCAGGGCGACCGGTCAATCCGTGCTGCCGTCCACAATAAGGGGGGGTAAGGGTCGCAATGACCGAAGCATTGTTGATCGTGATCGTACTGGGGGCGCTTTCGATCGCCTACGGTGCCATCACTGCGGGCCAGGTGATGGGGATGGATGCGGGGTCTGCCCGCATGCAGGAAATCGCCAAGGCCATCCAGGAAGGCGCTCAGGCGTATCTGAAGCGGCAATACACCACCATCGGCGCGGTCGGCGCCGTGCTGTTCCTGCTGGTCGCCTGGCGGCTGGGGCTGCTGGTGGCGGTCGGCTTCGCCATCGGCGCCGTGCTGTCCGGCCTGGCCGGCTTCATCGGCATGAACGTCAGCGTCCGCGCCAATGTGCGCACCGCGCAGGCCTCCACGAAGAGCCTGGCCGCCGGCCTGGACGTGGCCTTCAAGTCCGGCGCCATCACCGGCATGCTGGTGGCCGGCCTGGCCCTGCTGGGCGTGGCCGTCTACTTCACCATCCTGGTGGCTGGCCTGGGCTATGCGATCAATGACCGCACGGTCATCGACAGCCTGGTCGCGCTGGGCTTCGGCGCCTCGCTGATCTCCATCTTCGCCCGTCTCGGCGGCGGCATCTTCACCAAGGGTGCGGACGTTGGCGGCGACATGGTGGGCAAGGTCGAGGCGGGTATCCCCGAGGATGACCCCCGCAACCCCGCCACCATCGCCGACAACGTGGGCGACAACGTCGGCGACTGCGCCGGCATGGCGGCCGACCTGTTCGAGACCTATGCGGTGACCATGGTCGCCACCATGGTGCTGGCCGCCATCAGCTTCACCGGCGCGCAGCAGGCCCAGGCCATGCTGTTCCCGCTGTGGATCGGCGGCGTCTGCGTCGTCACCAGCATCATCGGCACCTACTTCGTCAAGCTGGGCAGCAGCCAGAACATCATGGGGGCGCTGTATAAGGGCCTGATCGCCGCCGCGATCCTCAGCCTGATCGTGCTGCTGCCGCTGACCCAATACGTCTTCGGCGACCTGGATGCGCCGCTGACCGCCGGTGGCGTCAGCTTCAAGGCGCTGGACCTGTTCTTCTGCGGCGTGGTCGGTCTGGTGGTCACCGGCCTCATCGTCTGGGTGACGGAATACTACACCGGCACCGGCTTCCGCCCGGTGCAGGCCATTGCCGAAAGCTCGGTCACGGGCCACGGCACCAACGTGATCCGCGGCATCGCCATCAGCATGGAGAGCACCGCGATCCCGGCGCTGATCATCATCGGCGGCGTGCTGTGCACGTACAACCTGGCGGGCCTCTACGGCATTGCCATCGCCACCACGACCATGCTGGCGCTGGCCGGCGTGGTGGTGGCGCTGGACGCCTTCGGCCCCGTCACCGACAACGCCGGTGGCATTGCCGAGATGGCGGGCCTGCCCAAGGAAATCCGCAAGACGACGGACGCGCTCGACGCCGTCGGCAACACCACCAAGGCGGTGACCAAGGGCTATGCGATTGGCTCGGCGGGCCTCGGCGCGCTGGTGCTGTTCGCGGCCTATACCCAGGACCTGAACTACTTCATCGCCAACGCCAACCAGTTCACCTACTTCCGCGGCATGGCGGCGCCGGACTTCAGCCTGGCCAATCCGTACGTGGTCGTCGGCCTGCTGTTCGGCGGCCTGCTGCCCTACCTGTTCGGCGGCATGGCGATGACCGCCGTGGGCCGTGCGGCGATGGCGGTGGTGGAGGAAGTCCGCCGCCAGTTCCGCGAGAAGCCGGGCATCATGGCCGGCACCGACCGTCCGGACTATGCCCGGGCGGTGGACATCCTCACCCAGGCCGCCATCAGGGAGATGATCATCCCCTCGCTGCTGCCGGTGCTGTCGCCGCTTGTCATCTACTTCGGCGTGCAGGCCATTGCCGGCAAGTCCCAGGCCTTCGCGGCGCTGGGTGCGATGCTGCTGGGCGTGATCGTCAATGGCTTCTTCGTGGCGGTCAGCATGACCACCGGCGGCGGCGCCTGGGACAACGCCAAGAAGTACATCGAGGACGGCCACCACGGCGGCAAGGGCAGCGAGGCCCACAAGGCCGCCGTCACCGGCGACACCGTTGGTGACCCTTACAAGGACACGGCCGGCCCGGCTGTCAATCCGATGATCAAGATCACCAACATCGTGGCGCTGCTGCTGCTGGCGATCCTGGCGCACAGCTGAAGCTGCTGCGCTGAAACGAGCAGGGCCGCCCCGGGTGACCGGGGCGGCCCTTTTCATGTGTGCCGCGGCTGGCGCTACAGCTTGCGCTGGATGGCCGCGACGTAGCTGCGGTTCCAGGCCGGCGTGACCCACATCTCGTTGATGCAGACATGCTTGGGCTGGCAGGCGATCCAGCGGATCACCTCGCCGGTGTCTTCCGGCTGCAGCATGCGCGCCAGTTCTTCCGGCGAAAGCGGGTTGGGGCGCTGCTTCAGGATCGGCGTGTTGACCTCACCCGGCAGCAGCGCCGTGGAGCGGATGCCATTGATGCATTCCTCCTGGTTGATCGAATGGCTCATGGCGACCACGCCGTGCTTGGCCGCCTGGTAGCCAGGCCCGCTGAAGCCGCCGGTGTTGCGGCCGGCCATGGAGGCGGTGTGGATCATCAGCCCGCCGCCCTGGGCGCGCATGATGCCCATGACCGCGCGGGCCACATACATGGCCGAAGACAGGTTGAAGTTGATCAGCGTGTCGATCCCCTCGGCACTGATCTTGTTCCAATGGCGGTCCACGATATTGGCGCCGGCATTGCTGACGAGAATGTCGATGCGGCCGAGCCGCTTGGCGATCTGCTCGGCGGCGTCATCAACCTCGGCCGACACGGTCAGGTCGCAGGGGTGGACATGCGCCTTGCCGCCGGCGGCCTTGATCTTCGCGGCCACGTCATCCAGCGGTTCCTTGCGGCGGCCGGTCAGCACCAGCACGGCGCCTTCGCCGGCCAGCGCGATCGCAGCCGCTTCGCCGATGCCGGAACCGGCGCCGGTCACCCAGGCGATCTTCCCATCCAATTGGCCCATCCTGCGTCTCCCCTTCAGGTTTCGATGGGCCACGCTAGCCCCCTGCGCCCGGCTTGTGGAGGCGGCTTGGCCATGCTTCGCTGGGCGAAAGCTGGAGGAACGGGCCGATGAAGATCGTGAAGGTGGAAACGCTGCGCGCCGATGCCGGCTGGCGCCTGTTCTCCTTCCTCAAGATCACCACCGATGAGGGCCTGGTCGGCTGGTCCGAATACAATGAGAGCTTTGGCAGTGCCGGGCTTTCCAGCGTCATCGACACGCTGTCCACGCTGCTGATCGGGCGCGACCCGACGCGGTTCGAGGCGATCACCGCCTTCCTGCTGATGACCACCAGGCAGTCGCGCGGCGGGCTGAACCAGCAGGCCATCGCCGCCATTGAGAATTGCTGCCTGGACATCGCCGCGCGGGCACGGGGCATTCCGGTATGCGCGCTGTTCGGCGGGCCGGTGCGGGAACGCATCCCGGTGTATTGGTCCCACTTCGCCAGCTACCGCGTGCGCAACAGCGCCTACATGGGCACGCCGCCCTGCCATGACTGGGACGAGGTGGGCCGCCACGCCGCCGAGGTGAAGGCGCTGGGTTTTCGGGGGTTGAAGACCAACATCCTGATCCCCGGCGAGGACGGCCGGCTTTACCAGTTCTCTCCGGGCTTTGGCCGCCACGCCGGCTGGCCGGAGCTGAACTGGGACAACCGCACGCTGGACCATCTGAAGCGCCACCTGCGCACCATCCGCGAGGCGGTGGGGCCAGAGATGGGCATCCACCTGGACACCAACTTCCACTTCAAGACCGAAGGTTTCCAGCGCGTCGCCGCCGCGGTTGCGGAGTTCGACCTGACTTGGCTGGAGATCGACACGCATGATGCGCCGGCGTTGGCCAGCATCAAGCGCATGGCGCCCTGCCCCATCGCTTCCTGCGAGACGCTGCACGGA
This sequence comes from uncultured Rhodospirillales bacterium, assembly GCA_903835235.1. GTDB lineage: Bacteria > Pseudomonadota > Alphaproteobacteria > Acetobacterales > Acetobacteraceae > CAIMOR01. The sequence goes on along the minus strand of CAILMF010000015.1, from coordinate 322,052 downwards.
AGGCGGGAGTTCAGGCCCTTCCTGGAAAACTATGCCATGGATGTCGGCATCGTCGATGTCATCTGGAACGGCCTGGCCGAGAGCCTGAAGATCGCCAGCATGTGCGACGTGTATGAGGTCAACTGCGCGCCGCACAACTTCTACGGCAACCTGTGCAGCATGATCTCCGCGCATTTCTGCGCCGCCATCCCCAACTTCCGCGTCATGGAAATCGACATCGACAGCGTGAAGTGGCGCGATGAATTCACCCCGCCACCGGTCATCGAGAATGGCGAGCTGCTGCTGCCGACCGGGCCTGGCTGGGGCGTCGAGGTCAACGAAGCCGCCATCCGCGCCCGCGCGCCAAAATAGAGGAAACACCGATGCCGAAATTCAAGATCGTCACCCCGAACTTCCAAGGCGCCCTCGGCTATGCGCCTGAACTGGAGGCGCTGGAAGGGCTGGACGCCGTCATCGTCGAGACGCCGATGAACGAGGACGCCTTCATCGCCGAGGCGAAGGATGCCGACGCGATCTACGGCAAGGGCATGCCCGTCTCCAAGCGCATCATCGACAGCCTGACGAAGTGCAAGGTCATCAGCCTGGGCAGCGTCGGCGTGGACAGCGTGGACGTGAAGGCCGCCACCGCCGCGGGCATTCCCGTGACCAACGTGCCGGACACCTTCATCGAGGAAGTGGCCGACCACGCGATGACGCTGCTGCTGGCCGGCTTCCGCCGCCTGGTGGAGCAGGACAAGATGGTGCGCGACGGCCGCTGGCGCGAGGGACGGCCGCACCTGTACCAGTTCCCCCGGCTGATGGGGCAGACGCTGGGGCTGATCAGCTTCGGCCGCGTCGCCCGCGCGGTGGCCAAGCGCGCCCTGCCCTTCGGCCTGCGCGTCATCGCCTACGACCCCTTCGTGGATGAGACGCTGATGAGCGAGCTGGGCGTGCAGCCCGCGACCTTGAACGAGGTGCTGAGCACGTCCGACTTCATCAGCATGCACGCGCCGGCGCGGCCGGAAGTGCATCACATGCTGAAGGAGAAGCACTTCCGCATGATGAAGCCGACCTGCGTGTTCATCAACACCGGCCGCGGCCCGACCGTGCAGGAGGAAGCGCTGATCAAGGCGCTGTCCGAGAACTGGATCGCCCATGCCGCGCTGGACGTGCTGGAGACCGAGCCGCCCTCCCACAACAACCCGCTGCTGAGCATGGGCAATGTGACGCTGACCGCGCATGTCGCCAGCGCCAGCGCGCGCTTCGACGCCGCCCGCAAGGCGCGCGTGGGGCTGGAGCTTTCGCTGGTGTTGCAGGGCCGCTGGCCGCTGAGCTGCGTCAACCCCGCGGTGTTGCAGAACACCGCCTTGCGCCGCTGGCAGCCGGTTGGCATGGGTCGCGGTCCCAACAGCTGAAGCCCGTTCCGTCCGCCGCCGGCGTACGGAACCCGCCGCAGCCCTTTTGTTTGAACGAGCAAACTACGCCTCCCGGTGACGTGGCCCGTGCGGCGTTTGCTCTTAGGAGAGCATAGAGATGTCCAAATACGCTGTTGTCACCGGCGCCGGTTCCGGCGTCGGCCGTGCCGCCGCCCTGGCCCTGCTGGCGGATGGCTGGTCCGTGGCGCTGGCCGGCCGCCGCGCCGATGCGCTGGCCGAGACCGTAGGCCTGGCCGGCAATGCCGGGCCGCGCGCCCTGCCGGTGCCGACCGATGTCGGCGACCCCAACGCGGTCAACGCCTTGTTTGCCAGCATCAAGGCGACATGGGGCCGCCTCGACTTCCTGTTCAACAACGCCGGCGGCAACGTGCCCGCCGGCCCGATCGAGGACCTGAAGTACGAGGACTGGGCCCGCGTGGTGCAGGTCAACCTGACCGGCAGCTTCCTGTGTGCCCAGGCCGCCTTCCGCATGATGAAGGAGCAGTCGCCTCAGGGTGGCCGCATCGTCAACAACGGCAGCATCTCGGCGCATGTGCCGCGGCCGGACAGCGTGGCCTATACCAGCACCAAGCACGCCATCACCGGCCTGACCAAGACGCTGGCGCTGGACGGCCGCAAGTACGACATCGTCTCCGGCCAGGTGGATATCGGCAATGCCGAGACGCCGATGACCGCGCGCATGGCCCGCGGCGTGAAGCAGGCGACCGGCGAGATGAAGGTGGAACCGACCTTCGACGTTGCGCATGTGGGCAGCAGCGTGCTGATGATGGCCAACCTGCCGCTGGATGCGAACATCCAGTTCATCACCATCACCGCGGCCAAGATGCCCTGGATTGCGCGCGGCTGACACCAGCGCTGGTTCGGCGCGCCTCAGGGCGCGCCGGTTCGCGCGCGGCTCACGCCGTGACTTACCCCGCGCGGCTCAAGCCGCGACTCACTCCGCGCGCCTCACGCCGCGACGAAATGCCGCCGCCGGCGCTACTGCGCTGCGGCGGCCGCCACGGCGGTGGCGGTGAAGTTCTGCTGGCGCAGCGGCGCCTCAATCTCGCAGACCACGCCTTCCGAGTGGAAATACAGTTGCACGGAGCCGCCGAGTTCGCGCGCCAGCCCCCGTTCCAGCAGCCTGGTGCCGAAGCCGCGTTGCGCCGGCGGGCCGCTGACCACGGGGCCGCCGGTTTCCTGCCAGCGCAGCTTCAGCGTCGGCGGCAGGCCATCCCGCAGCGGCGGCTCCAGCTTCCAGCTGACCTCCACGCGCCCGGTCGGCGTCTTCAGGGCGCCGTGGCGCGCCGCATTCGTGGCCAGTTCATGCAGCGCGACGCCAAGCGGTACGGCGAAGCGCGGCGGCACGCGCATCGGCGGGCCGTAGGCGACATGGCGCGGCGCGCCCCCACCGCTCGCGCCATGCGGGGCCAGGGCCAGGGCCACCAGTTCGCCCAGTTCGGCGCCGGTCCAGCCTTCGCGCGTCAGCACGTCGTGGCTGCGGGCCAGGGCCAGCAGCCGTGCCTCGAAGGCAGCACGCGCTTCGGCCGGGATCGCGCCATCGCCGCCCGGCGGCGACCGCAGGGTTTGCGATGCAATGGACTGCACGGCCGCCAGGGTGTTCTTCACCCGATGGTTCAGCTCGCCCACCGCCAGCCGCAGCCGCTGCTCGGCGCGGCGCCGCTCGGTCACGTCCGACAGCACGCCGAGGAACTTGCCGGCGCCGTCGGGCGCCCGGTGCAGCGCGCCCAGCGCCTCCAGCCAGCGGATATCGCCATCGCCGGCGCGACGGATGCGGAACTCCAGGGTCAGCGGTGCCGCCCCGCGCAGGGCGCGGCGGAACACCCGCTTCACCTGGTCACGATCCTCCGGCAGGACATGCGACAGGAACTGGCGCCAGTCCCAGGTCTCGCGGGGGGCCGGGTAGCCGAACAGCGCATCGTGCCGGGGTGAGCGGACCACGACGCCGGTCGCCTGGTCCAGTTCCCAGGCGGCCATGCCGCCGGCTTCCAGGGCCAGGCCAAGTCGGGCGCGTTCCTCGGCCAGGGCGGCGGCGGCGCGGTCGCGGCCTTCCGCGGCTTCCGCCATGCGGTCCAGCGCCGCGGCCAGCCGGTGCAGTTCCGGGGTGGAGCCGATCAGCGAGGGCGAGACCCGCAGTTCATATTGTCCGGCACCCCAGCGCTCCGCGCCGTCCAGCAGGGTGGCCAGCGGGCGCAGCACGAAGCGACGCGCCCCGAAGAAGGCGGCGGCGAAGGCCAGCGCCATGCCGGCCACGATCAGCAGGGCACCGCGCCGGCCGGCCGCTTCCACCGGCGCCAGCGCCGCGTGAGCGTCCAGCGAGACGGCGACGCGCAGCGCACCGGCGGCACCGGGGACCGAGGGTCCGATGCCGAACAGCCGCAGACTGCCGTTCAGCCCGCGCGCCTCGACCACGCGAGCGCCGGTATCGATGTCGTCGCGCTGACCGGGGGGCGGTGGAAACGGCGGCAACTGGCGCAACAGCCATTCCGGCGCCATTTCGCCGAGGATGAGCGGATCCTGCTCCAGGTCGGAAAGCCGCAGCAGCACATGGTTGTTGCGGTCGACCACGGTCAGGTCGGCACCGGGGGGCAGGCCGATCGGCCTGAGCAGCCCCGCGACATAGCCGACGCCGATGGCAGCGCCGACGGCTCCGATCGGCTGGCCGTCGGCACCGCGGATGGGCAGGCCGAAATGGATCGTGCCGCCCCGCATGATGGAAGCAGCGACTTCCCATTCGCTGACCACGAAGTCGTTGGTTTCCATGGCCAGCTTGAAGAAGCTGCGGTCCCCGTCGTAGATGCGGTTGTCCGGCGTGCCCGCGGTGGTGCAGTACAGCCAGCCATCCGGCCGGACGGCTCCGAGCAGGATCTGGTCCGAGAAGCGGCTGCGCAGCGGCACCAGCATGGAGGTGCAGGCAGCGTGCTCCAGCGAGCGCACGGGCGGCGCCTCGCTCAGCACCACCAGGGCTTCGCGCAGCCCCTCCACGAAGCGACCCAGGCGGGCCGAGCTATCCCGCGCCAGCCGCAGGGCCTGGTCGTGCGCCGCGGCGGTGCGCTGGGCGCGCAATTCCACCTCGGATGCCGCAAGCAGAAGCACCGCCGGCGCCAGCGACAAGCCGACGAGCAGGAACAGCCTGGTGACGAGGTTGGGCGCTTTCAACACCCGCCAAGCTTATCAACCCTTTGGCGAAGGGCCAATCAATCCTTCCCACCCGCTTGGCCAAACAACGGGGATGGCGCAGCAAAATCTTCGTTGTCACCATGGCTGTTGGTGATCCGCAGGAGCCGTTCGACGTGCCGCCCGATGCAAAGCCCAACCGCCTGCAACCGCTGGTACCCCCGGACCGGGCGCGCGACGCTTTGGCGACACAGCGCCAGGGGCTGGAGATGCTGGCCGCCGCGAACCGCCTGGCCTTTGGCTGGCTGGACGCGGCGCTGGCACAGCATGCCACGGTAACCCGGTTGGCGCTGGGGCGGATGACCGAGACGGCGCAGCGCCTGGCCGCCGCCGATGCCCCGGCCGAGCACGCCCGGGCCATGCTGGAGATGCTGGCCGCCGCGCGCGCCGACGGCCTGCGGACCGCGGAGGAATTGGCGGCGCTGGCGATGCGGATGCGCGATGAGTCGCTGGGCCTGCTGCACACCTAGACCGCTTCCACGCTGGCCACGCCCGGCAGCACTTCCATGGACTGGATCAGCCGCGGCGAGACGTTGAACTGGCCGGGCAGCGCGATCTCCACATCCTGCCCCGTACCGGTCCTGGCCACGATGGAGACGCGGCCACGGCCCTTGCCCTCGGCCTGCAGCACGTCGCGGATATGCTCGACGCTGGCGGTCTCCTCCAGCCATAGCCGGATGCCCTGGCCGACATTCTGCGCCGCCTTCTCCAGCCCCTCGACATCATTCGCGGTCAGCCGCAGCGACTCGTTCTCGGCCTTGGCTTCCACGCTCATCAGCACGGCGGTGCCTTCGACCAGCAGCTCGCGCGAACGCGACAGCACCTCGGAGAACAGCGTGACCTCGGTGCTGCCGGAGGCGTCCGAGAGCCGCACCCAGGCCATGCGGCTGCCGGACTTGGTGGTGCGTTCCTTGCTGTTGACCACCGTGCCCGCCAGCTTGATGCGGCTGGTGCCCTTGGACTGCGCCGCGATCTGCACGATGGGCGTGACGCCCAACCGCCGCAGCACCGAGCGATACACATCCAACGGATGCGCCGAGAGGTGGAAGCCGACCGCCTCGGCCTCGAAGGCCAGGCGTTCCAGCTGCGGCCAGTCGTTGCAGTCGGGCAGGCGCAGCGGGTCCGGCTTTGCCTCGGCGCCGCCGAACAGCGCGGCCTGGTTGCTGGCGCGCTCCTCGGCGGCGGCCTGGGCGCGGCGCAGCACCGTCTCGGCACCGGCCACCAGGCGGGCGCGGTTCTTCTCCAGCCCGTCGAAGGCGCCGGCCTTGGCCAGGTTCTCGATCTGCATCTTGTTCAGCAGCTTGGGGTCAACCCGCTGGGCGAAATCCGCCAGGCTGGCGAAAGGTTTTTCGCGCGCGGCCACCAGGTCCTTCATGGCCTGGGCGCCGACGCGCTTCACCGCGGAAAGCGCGAAGCGGATCGCCTGCTTGCCGTCCGGCCCGACCTCCACCAGGAACTCATGGCCGGAGCGGTTGATGTCAGGCGGCAGCACGGCAATGCCGAGGCGCGCGGCCTCCTGCATGTCGCCGGCCAGTTTTTCCGTTTTGTCCATGTCCAGCGTCATCAGCGCCGCCAGGAAGGCGACGGGGTGGTTCGCCTTCAGCCAGGCGGTCTGGTAGCTGACCAGCGCATAGGCCGCGGCGTGGGATTTGTTGAAGCCGTAGTCGGCGAACTTCTCCATCAGGTCGAAGATCTCGCCGGCATTCTGCGGCTCGACGCCGTTCTTCTCGGCACCCTCGCAGAAGATGCCGCGCTGCTTCTCCATCTCCGCCTTGATCTTCTTGCCCATGGCGCGGCGCAGCAGGTCGGCGCCGCCGAGCGAGTAGCCCGCCAGCTCCTGGCTGATCTGCATCACCTGTTCCTGGTAGACCATGATGCCGTTGGTCTCGGCCAGGATGTGGTGGATTTTCGGGTGGGGGCTTTCCCAGGGCTCGCCATGCTTGCGCTGGCAATAGGCGGGGATATTGGCCATCGGTCCCGGTCGGTACAGCGCCACGGCGGCGACCAGGTCCTCGAAGCGGTCGACGCGCATCTGCCTGAGGCAGTCGCGCATGCCCTGGCCTTCGAACTGGAACACCCCGGCGGCGTCGCCCTTACGGAGCATTTCGTAGGTGCGGGCGTCGTCCAGCGGGATCTGGCTGATATCGAGGTCGATCCCCTGCCCCTTCAGCGTCTTCAGCGCCTTCTCGATGACCGTCAGCGTGGTCAGGCCGAGGAAGTCGAACTTCACCAGGCTGGCCTGCTCGACGTACTTCATCGAGAACTGGGTAATCAGCATCTCCTTCCGCGGGTCGCGGTAGAGCGGCACGATTTCTATCAGTGGCTTGCGGCCGATGACGACGCCGGCGGCGTGGGTGGAGGCGTTGCGGTACAGGCCTTCCAGCTGGTTGGCGATCTCCAGCAGGCGCGCCACGCTCTCATCCGCGTCGCGCATCTGTTGCAGGCGGGGTTCCTCGGCAATGGCCTGGGCCAGCGTGACGGGCTTGGCCGGGTTGAACGGGATCAGGCTGGCGATCTTGTCCACCTGGCCATAGGGCATGCCCAGCACGCGGCCGGAATCGCGCACCGCCGCCTTGGCCTGCAACTTACCGAAGGTGATGATCTGCGCCACGCGATCCGCGCCGTATTCGCGGCGAACGTAGTTGATGACCTCGTCGCGGCGGTCCTGGCAGAAGTCGATGTCGAAATCCGGCATCGAAACGCGCTCGGGGTTCAGGAAGCGCTCGAACAGCAGGCCGAAGCGGATCGGGTCCAGGTCCGTGATCAACAGGCTCCAGGCCGCCACGCTGCCGGCGCCCGAGCCGCGGCCGGGGCCGACGGGAATGCCCTGCGCCTTGGCCCACTGGATGAAGTCGGCCACGATCAGGAAGTAGCCGGAGAAGCCCATCTTCTCGATCACGCCGAGTTCGTAGTCCAGGCGCTCATGGTAGAGCTTGCGCTGCTCGGCACTGGCGGCCATGGCGTCCAGCCGCGCATCCAGGCCGCGGGTGGCCATGTCGCGCACCGTCTGCGCCTCGTCCATGCCCTCCCCCACCTTGGGGCAGATCGGCAGTTCCGGCTTCTTCGTCTCCACCATCACGGCGCATTTGCGGGCGATGGCCAGCGTGTTGTCGCAGGCATCCGGCAGGTCCGCGAACAGCGCACGCATCTCGGCCGCGGTCTTGAAGTAGTGGTGCGCGGTGACGCGGCGGCGGTCGGTCTCGGCCAGCACGCGGCTTTCGCTGATGCAGAGCAGCGCGTCATGCGCCTCGTGCATCTCGCGCTTGGCGAAGTAGACGTCGTTGGCGGCGACGATGGGCAGGCGGGCTTCCTCGGCCAGCGCCAACAGGCCGGGCTCCACCATGCGTTCCAGCTCAAGCCCGTGGCGATGCAACTCCACCGCCATGCGGTCGGGAAAGGCCTCACCAAGCCGCGCCAGCAGGCGCAGCGCGCCGTCGCGCCGGCCTTCGGTCAGCAGCCGCGCCAGCGCCCCGGTGGTGCCGCCGGTCAGCAGGAACAGGCCGGGCGCATGCCGCAACAGCAGGTCCAGCGTGATGGCCGGCTTGCCGGAGGCATCGGCCTCCAGGAAGCTGTGGGAGGACAAGCGTTGCAGGTTGTCCAGCCCCTGCGCGTCCATCGCCAGCGCCACGATGGGGTCCGGTGCCAGGCGGGCGCTTTCGGGCCGGTCGTCGGTGGCGCTGCGGGCCAGCCAGAGCTGGCAGCCCATGATCGGCTGCACGCCCTTGCCGCTGCACCCCTGGGCGAATTCCAGCGCGCCGAACATGTTGGCGGTATCGGTCAGCGCCACCGCCGGCATGCCGGCGTCCTTGGCCAGGGCGGCCAGCTTCTCGGCCTTGATGGCGCCTTCGCTCAGCGAATAGCTGGAATGGGTGTGCAGGTGGATGAACGAGTCGGCCATGCCCTCAATGTAGCATCGCCGTGCCGCCGATTCACGCCTCGGTCAGCTTGCCGTCCCGCAGCGTCACCTTGCGGTCCATCATCGCCGCCAATTCCGGGTTGTGCGTGGCCACCAGCGCCGCCACGCCCTGGCCGCGCACGGCGCTCAGCAGTTCCGCGAAGACCTTGGCGGCGGTGGCGGTGTCCAGGTTGCCCGTGGGCTCGTCCGCCAGCAAAATCCGCGGGCGGTTGGCCAGCGCGCGGGCAATCGCCACGCGCTGCTGCTCGCCGCCGGAGAGCTTGCCCGGCCGGTGGCCGAAGCGCTCGCCCAGGCCGAAGCTGCCCAGCAACTCCCGCGCCCGCTCACCGGCGGCCTTGCGCGAAACGCCGGCGGCCATCTGCGGCAGCACCACATTCTCCTCCGCCGTGAACTCCGGCAGCAGGTGATGGAACTGGTAGACGAAGCCGATGGTGGTCCGCCGGATCGTCGTGCGGTCATTGTCGGAAAGGCTGCCGGCAGCGCGGCCTTCCACATAAACCTCGCCGGCATCCGGCCGTTCCAGCAACCCCGCCAGGTGCAGCAGCGTGGACTTGCCGGTGCCGGAAGGCGCCACCAGCGCCACGATCTCGCCGCCCGCCAGCACCAGGTCGGCGCCGGTCAGCACCGCCAGCTCGCCGGCCTCGGTCTTGTAGGCGCGATGCACCCCCGCCAGGCGCAGCGGCGCCACCAGGTCGGCCACGTCATTCATTCCGCAGCGCCTCGACCGGGTCCATGCGGGCCGCCCGCCAGCTGGGGTAGATCGTCGCCAGCAGCGACAGGCCAAGGCCCATCAGCACCACCTGCGTCACCTCGTTGGGGTCCACGACAGCGGGCAGGCGGGAGAGGAAGTAGACCTCCGGGCTGAACAGCTGCGTGCCCGTCAGGCTTTGCAGCAGCTGGCGGATACCCTCGATGTTCCAGCAGAACAGCATGCCCAGGCCGAAGCCAATGCCGGTGCCGAGGATGCCGACGCTGGCGCCACACAGCAGGAAGATGCGCAATACGTTGCCGCTGGTGGCACCCATGGTGCGCAGCACCGCGATGTCCCGCCCCTTGTCCTTCACCAGCATGATCAACGAGGAGATGATGTTGAAGGCGGCTACGATGATGATCAGCGTCAGGATCAGGAACATCACGTTGCGTTCCACCTGCACCGCATTGAAGAAGCTGCTGTTGGCGTCCTGCCAATCCAGGATGCGCACCGGCCGGCCGGCCAGGGCGCGACGGATTTCCAGGTTCACCCCGCGCACCCGCGTCGGGTCCTGCACGAAGACTTCTACCTGTGTCGCCGCCTCCGGCGTTCGGAAGTAGACCTGCGCGGCATCCAGCGGCAAAAACACAAAGCTGCTGTCGTATTCGTTCATGCCGACATTGAAGATCGCGACCACCCGATAGGCGCGGACCCGCGGCACCGTGCCCACCACCGTCGCCCGCCCCTGCGGCGAGACCAACGTGATGCGGTCCCCCACGCCGACGCGCATCTTGAAGGCCAGGCCCGTGCCGATGACGATGGCGTCGTCACCTTCGAACTGCGCCAGGTTTCCGGCGCGGATATTCCCCGCGATCAGCGCGCGGGCACGCAGGTCGGCCGGCCGGATGCCGCGCGCCAGGCCGCCGCTGGCGCCGCCGGATTCGCTGGTCATCAATATCTGGCCCTCGACGATCGGCGCCGCCTGCACCACGCCCGGCAGCGCGCGGACCTTGGCGGTGACGTCGTCGAAGTCGCGCAGCGGCTCACCCGTGGTGGTGTAGACGCCCATATGGCCATTGAGCCCCAGGATGCGGCCGAGCAGTTCCTGGCGGAACCCGTTCATCACGCTCATCACGATGATCAGCGTGGCGACGCCCAGCGCAATGCCCACCAGCGAAAAAATGGCGATGACCGAGACGAAGCGCTCGCCCTTGCGCGCCCGCAGGTAGCGGAAGGCGACCATGCGTTCGAAGGCGTTGAACCACTTCATCGGCAGGGCCACTGGCAGGCGGCGCGGCGCGCTTCAGGCGCGGATACGGGCAATGGCATCCTCCAGCGACAACTCGACCTTCTCCCCGGTCGCCCGGCGCTTCAGTTCCACCTTGCCGGCGGCGGCGCCACGCGGGCCGACCACGGCCTGCCAGGGGTATCCCATGAGGTCGGCGTCGTTGAACTTCACACCCGCGCGTTCGCTGCGGTCATCATAAACCGCGTCGTCCGGGAAGGCGTCGTAGAGCTGCTGGCACATGGCGTCGCAGGCGGCGTCGCCCTGCTTCAGGTTGAGGACGGCCAGCTTGAACGGCGCGACCGCGTCCGGCCACTTGATCCCGGCCTCGTCGTGGTTCGCCTCGATGATGGCGCCGACCAGGCGGGAGACGCCGATGCCGTAGCTGCCCATCTCCGGCGTGATCATCGTGCCGTCGGGGCCGCTGACCTTGAGGCCCATGGCCGCGCTGTACTTGGTGCCGAAGTAGAAGATGTGGCCGATCTCGATGCCGCGCGCGCTCACCTGCTTGTCGGCGGGCACCTGCGCCCAGGCGGTTTCGTCGTGCTTCTCATCGGTCGCGGCGTAGCGGCTCGTCCAGAAATCAACGGTCGGTGAAAGGTCGCCGTTGTAGTCCGGCGCGCTGCCGAGAACGTCGAACTCCAGCAGGTCCTTGTGCAGGAAGACGCCGCTCTCGCCGGTCTCCGCCAGGATCAGGAATTCATGGGAAAGGTTGCCGCCGATCGGGCCGGTGTCGGCCTGCATCGGAATCGCCTTCAGCCCCATCCGCGCGAAGGTCCGCAGGTAGGCGACGAACATCTGCTTGTAGGATTTCTGCGCGCCTTCGTAGTCGATATCGAAGCTGTAGGCGTCCTTCATCAGGAACTCGCGGCCACGCATCACGCCGAAGCGCGGGCGGATCTCGTCGCGGAACTTCCACTGGATATGGTAGATGTTGCGCGGCAGGTCGCGGTAGCTGCGCGCATAGGTCTTGAAGATGTCGGTGACCATTTCCTCGTTGGTCGGGCCGAACAGCATCTCGCGGTCGTGCCGGTCCTTGATGCGCAGCATTTCCTTGCCGTAGTCGTCATAGCGGCCGCTTTCGCGCCACAACTCCGCGGATTGGATCGTCGGCATCAGGATTTCCTGCGCACCGGCGGCGTCCTGCTCCTCCCGCACGATGGCGCTGACCTTCTGCAGCACGCGCAGCCCCAGCGGCAGCCAGGCATAGATGCCCGCCGCGGTCTGCCGCACCATCCCGGCGCGCAGCATCAACCGATGCGAGGCGATCTGCGCCTCGGTCGGGGTTTCCTTCAGGGTCGGCAGGAAGGCGCGAGACAGGCGCAAGGCAAGGTCCTCAGGCAACAGGGCCGGCGGACACTAGCGTCTGTCAGCCGCGGACAGAAGCGCCTGACGGACGCCAGTTGTTGATTGAGCGGGTGATTCACGCCGGCGGTGACGATCAGACGCTGGTTGCGCCGCGCCCCCGGCGGAAGGGCCAGTGGAACAGACAGCGGCAAATCCGGCCACGATGGAATTATCGTTCGTGCTGCACCGCAGCAGGCAAAGAGAATTTCAAAATGCCGCGTTTGTGAGGCGGAATCTGCTTGATTGGCTCAACCAAAGGGTTAAAAAAAGGGCCGCAACCCCAAAGGGGTGCGGCCCGAGTTTAGGGAGGAAACGCCAGTCACACGGCAGAAAGAGGACCAACCCTCTTCCTGTCAGTATGTTGGCCTCGGGGAGAACGCGGCACAATTCGAAAGGCTGCGGGAAAAGAGAGAAAAAGCGGCGCCTAGCCGTCAACTGCATAACAACAAGGCGGGACGGGGTGAACCACCCATAACCTGCCTAGTTTTCTGGCAGCGCCAACCAGCCAGACCGGAAGCTGAACAGGTCGCTGACGATAATTCCGTACAGAACAAGCCAGATCACCGCCGCCACACCGGTCGTGATCAGCGCCTTGCGCCCCAGCCGCGGGGCCTGTGGCAAGCCGCGCCAGCCGCCATCCTCAAGATTCGCCTCGGCCACCGGTTGCGTGCCGATGGGCAGCACCGCGAACAGCGTGAGCCACCAAACCAGCAGATACAGCACCGCACCATTGAACCAGGTCATTTCGCTACCTCAATAGCTGGCTGGGCGCGCGTCGCCCTGTGGCCGCGCCCTGCGCTACAGCGTGATCCACTTTGGTTGATCACGCTGCAGGCTTTGTTTGAGAGGCTGATTCACCGCTCCGGCGATTCCGCCTTCGCGGATCAGGCTCTAGGTCTGAACCGCGCCAGAAGTCAGTGAATCCAGAGCAAGAAATGCGTTCAGATGATTCCATCTGAATGCATATTGCTCTGGGCAGCGCCCGGCCGATCACACCCGCAGCAGGTGCACTTCCACATTCGGCCGCTTCTTCAGCCGCCGGCCCACCGCCTTGCGCAGCACCGCCCGGGCCGCCTCGCGCAGCGCGTCGTCCTCGCGCTTCAGTCCGCCCGGCAGGTCCTGCACCGCGCGCATCAGGTCGCCAGCCAGTTGCATCGGCTCCAGGTCAGTGCCCTCGAACAGGCCGGGCGCCGAGATCTGCGGCGTGCCCAGCACCTTGCCATTCGCATCCACCGCGAAGCTGGCCATGACCACGCCGTTGAACAGCATGCGCTTGCGCGCCGCCAGCACCCCGCCTTCCAGCGGCAGCAGCCGGTTGCCATCCACCACCAGGCGGCCGGTCGGCGCGCCTTCGCACACCTCCGCCTTGCCCGGCGCCAGGCGCACCATGTCACCATCCTCGATCAGGATCGGCGTTGCGCCGCACTGTTTGGCCAGTGCCGCGTGCTCCGAGAGGTGGCGCCATTCGCCATGCACGGGAATGGCGATCTTCGGCTTGACCAACGCATAGAGCCGCTTCAGCTCATCCCGCGCCGGGTGGCCGGAGACGTGCACCATGTGGTCGTCGGCGGTCATGATCTTGCAGCCGCGCCGGGCCAACTCGTCCTGCACCTTGATGATGCCGCGCTCATTCCCCGGGATCATCCGCGACGAGAAGATCACGGTATCACCCTCCCCCAACGCGATGCTCGGGTGGGTATCGGCGGCGATTTTTGCGAGCGCGCTGCGCGGTTCGCCCTGGCTGCCGGTGCAGATGATGCAGAGCGAGTCGTCCGGCAGGAAGCCGGCCTCGTCCTCCGGCACGAAGGGGTCGATGCCCTTGAGGTAGCCGCATTCACGCGCGGCGTTCTCGGCATTGCGCAGGCTGCGGCCGAACAGCGCCACCTGGCGTCCCGCCGCCTTGGCCGCTCGCGCCACGCTTTCCACCCGCGCCACGTTGGTGGCGAAGCAGGTGACAGCCACGCGCCCCTTCAGGCTGCGGATCAGCGCGGTCATGTTCCGCCGCACCTCGGCCTCGCTGCCCGAATGCCCCTCGACCATCGCGTTGGTGGAATCGCAGACCATCGCCAGCACGCCCTCCTCGCCCAGCGCGGCGAAGGCGGCTTCGTCGGTCGGTGGGCCCAGCAGCGGCTCGGGGTCCAGCTTCCAATCGCCGGTATGCACAACCAGGCCGTGCCTGGTTCGGATCGCCATCGCCTGCGCTTCCGGGATGGAATGCGCCACGCGGACGAATTGCAGGTCGAAGGGGCCCATCTGCCAGCGGCCACCGGTCGGGATGGTGGTGACCTTGGCTTCGTGGGAAAGCCCAGCCTCGCCCAGCTTGCGCTTCAGCACCGCGGCGACGAAGGGGCTGCCATAGAGCGGGCAGCGCAGCATCGGCCACAGATGCGCCACGGCACCGATATGGTCCTCATGCGCGTGGGTGATGACCAGGCCTTCCAGCTTGCCGCGGCGGGCGACCAGCCAAGCAGGGTCCGGCGCCATCACCTCGACTTCCGGGTTCTCCGGCCCGCCGAAGCCGATGCCACAATCAACCGCCAGCAGGCGGCCGTCGCATCGATAGACGTTGAGGTTCATGCCGATCTCGCCGGTCCCCCCCAGGGGCAGGAAAGCGAGATCGGAGTCGGAATCCGGAAGATCGAAAGGGGAAAGGTCCATCACCTACTATACAATGCTGTTCACGGTTCGCGCGGGTTCTTCGGCAAGGTGGGGGCGGGATTGCGTCCCGCCAACAGCCGGAGGCCTTCCAACGTGATATCCGGGTCGATTCTCTCGATAACGGTGGTGCCTTCGCTGAACAGGGGGGCCAAGCCACCCGTGGCGATCACCTTCAGGTCACCCTCATATTCACCACGGATGCGCCCGACGATGCCCTCGATCAACCCCACATAGCCCCAGAACACGCCGGATTGCATGGCCGAGACGGTGTCGCGCCCGATCACCGCCTGCGGCCGGCCAATGCCGATGCGCGGCAGCCGCGCGGCGGCCTGGTGCAGTGCCTCGATGCTGAGGTTGATGCCGGGGGCAATGATGCCGCCAAGGTAGGAGCCGTCCTTGTCCACCACGTCGAAGGTGGTGGCGGTGCCGAGGTCGATGACGATCAGCGGCCCCTGGTAGTGGTAATGCGCCGCCAGCGAGTTCAGCAGGCGGTCGGCACCGACCTCGCCCGGGCGGTCCACCTTGATCTCGAAGCCCCAATCCAGGTTGGAGCGGGCGATAAGCGGCTCGCAGTCGAACCAGTCGCGGCACAGCCGCCGCAGCCCATACAGCGCCGCCGGCACCACGGTGCCGATGACGCAGCGGTCCACTTCCGCCGGGCGCAGGCCGCAATGCTGCATCAGCGCCAGCAGCCAAACCGCATATTCGTCCGAGGTCCGGTCGGCGCGCGTCGCCACACGCCATCGGCCGCGCCATTCCTTGCCGTCATGCACGGCGAAGACAACATTCGTATTGCCGGCGTCGATCGCCAGGAGCATCGCTTACCTCATTTGCTCCACCTCGCCGGCGATGATCCGGCGGGTGGTATTTTCCGTGTGCAGCAGCAGGCTGCCGTCTTCCGCCAGCCCGGCATAGAGGCCTTCGACAAAGGCATCGCCCTGGCGCACCCGCAGCGGGCTGCCGGATGGCAAGGCCAGCGCCTGCCAGGCGTCGCGTACAGGGGCGAAGCCGATGTCCAGCAGCACGCTCCGCCAGTGGGAGAGGCGGGCGAGCAGCCGCTGGGCGAAGGTTTCCGGCGCTTCGGCGGCGTCGAGATGCGCCGTCGGCCGGTCCGGCAGGACGGGGGCATGGGCCAGGTTCACGCCGATACCCAGCGAAAGCCATTCCAGCGTGCCGCCCTCCGCCAGGTTGGTCTCCGCCAGGATGCCCGCGCATTTGGCGCCATCCAACAGCAGGTCGTTCGGCCATTTCAGTGTCAGGCGCGCCGGGTCCGCCAGCAACGCGCCGGCGGCCTCGGCCAGGGCGACGCCGGCCAGCAGGCTCCACTGCCCAGCTTCGCGCGCCGGCGTCTCCGGGCGCAGCAGCACCGAAAGGTAGAGGTTGCCCGGCGGTGAAGCCCAGTTCCGCCCAGCCCTGCCCCGCCCGGCGCTCTGCCGCAGCGCCAGCACCGCCAACCCCTCGGCCTCACCGGCCGCTGCGGCCTGCGCCACAAGGTCGGCCGTGCTCGGCAATTCAGGATGGACCGCCAGCCGCCAGGTCAGCGGCGGAGGTCTGGTCACCCCACCAGCGCCGCGACCGCCAGCTGCGCCGCACCGATCAACGGCGCCGGCCACAGGATGAACAGCACGTTGAACAGGCCCGACCCCGCCATCACCAGGCCAACGCCGGGCGTGGCCGCGTCGAGCGGCTGCTCGGTACTATCAAAATACATCACTTTGATGATGCGCAGGTAGTAGTAGCCGCCGATGACGCTGGTGCCGACACCGATCAGCGCCAGCCACAGATAGCCGGCCTGCATGGCCGCCAGGAAGACGTAGAGCTTGCCGAAGAAGCCGGCCAGCGGCGGCACGCCCGCCATGGAGAACATGAAGACAGCCATCCACATGGCGGTGCCCGGATGCGTCTTGCCGAGGCCGGCGAGGTCGTCGATCAGCTCCACCGACTTGCCCTGGCGCCGCATGGAGACCAGCACCGCGAAGGTGCCGATGTTCATGACCAGGTAGATCGCCATGTAGACGAGCACGCCGCGCACGCCGACATCGGTGTCCACCGCCAGGCCCATCAGCGCGTAGCCGACATGGCCGATGGAGCTGTAGGCCATCAGCCGCTTGATGTTGCGCTGGCCGATGGCCGCGAAGCTGCCCAGCAGCATGGACGCCGCGGAGATCAGCAGCAGCACCTGCTGCCACTGGTCCGACAGGTCGGCAAACGGCCCGGTCAGCACCCGCACCAGCAGCGCGATGGCGGCCACTTTCGGCGCCGCCGCGAAGAAGGCGGTCACCGGGGTCGGCGCGCCCTCATACACATCGGGCGTCCACATGTGGAACGGCACGGCAGAGGCCTTGAACGCCATGCCGGCGATGACGAAGACCAGGCCAACAACGACGCCGGCCGAGACCGACTGCCCCGGCCCGAAGGCCTCGGCGAGCTTGTCGAAGTTGGTGGAACCGGCAAAGCCATAGACCAGCGTGGTGCCATAGAGCAGCAGGCCGGAAGCCAGCGCGCCGAGCACGAAATACTTGAGCCCCGCTTCCGCCGAACGCCCGCTGTCCCGGTTGAAGGCGGCGATGACGTAGAGCGGCAGCGAAAGCAGTTCCAGGCCGATATAGACCGCCATCAGGTCGTTGGCCGAGATCATCACCATCATGCCGGTGGTGGCGAACAGCGCCAGCAGCGGGAACTCGAAGCGCGCCAGCTTCTCGCGCTCATTGAAGTCGATGGCGAGCAGCAGTGTGGCGGCGGCGCCGGCCAGGCACAGCAGCTTCATGAAGCGGCCGAACGGGTCGGCGATGTACTGGCCGGAGAAGGCGGTGCCTTCGTCCTGCATCATCACCAGCACGGCGGCACCCAGCAGCGAGCCGATGACGGCCATGCTGCCGCCATAGGAGGTGTCCTGCTTCGGGATCACGCAGGCGAGCAGGATGACCAGGCCGGAGACGGCCAACAGGATCTCCGGCAGGGCAAGGGTCCAGTTCATCGGCTCACATCCCTGCCAGCTTGGCGACATTCAGCGCGGCCTCGTGGCGCGCCAGCAGCGCCGCGACGCTGGCCTCGAAGAAGGAGAGGAAGGAGGACGGGTAGATGCCCATCCAGATGGTCAGCACCACCAAGGGCGCGAAGACCACGTATTCCCGCGCGCTCAGATCCGCCAGCACCTTCAGGTCCGGCTTCTCCAGCTTGCCGAAGACGACGCGGCGATAGAGGTACAGCATGTAGCAGGCGCCAAGGATCATGCCGCTGGCACCGCCGGCGGCGACCCAGGGATTCACCTTCCAGGCCGCGATGATGACCAGGAACTCGCCGACGAAGTTGGCGGTGCCCGGCAGGCCGATGCTGGCCATGGTGAACAGCATGAACAGCACGGCGTAGCCCGGCATCACCTTGGCCACGCCGCCGTAGCGCGCAATCTCCCGGCTGTGCACGCGGTCGTAGACCACGCCGACGCAGAGGAAGAGGGCGCCGGAGACGACGCCATGCGCCAGCATGGTGAAGATGGCGCCCGACAGGCCCTGCGGCGTGAAGGTGAAGATGCCCAGCGTCACGATGCCCATATGCGCGACCGACGAATAGGCGATCAGCTTCTTCATGTCCTGCTGCGCCAGCGCGACCAGCGACGTGTAGACCACCGCGACGACCGAGAGCGCGAAGATCAGCGGCGCGTATTCCGCCGAGGCGAAGGGCAGCAGCGGCACACTGAACCGCAGGAAGCCATAGGCCCCCATCTTCAGCAGCACGCCGGCCAGGATCACGGAGCCAGCCGTCGGTGCCTCCACGTGCGCGTCCGGCAGCCAGGTATGCACCGGCCACATCGGCACCTTGACCGCGAAGCTGGCCAGGAAGGCGAAGAACAGCAGGCCCTGCACCGCCCGCGGCACTTCATAGGCGAAGAGCTCGGGGATATCCGTGGTGCCGGCATTGTACCACAGCCACAGGATGGCCAGCAGCATCAGCACCGAGCCGGCCAGCGTGTAGAGAAAGAACTTCATCGCCGCATACACGCGACGCGGCCCGCCCCAGACGCCGATGATCAGGAACATCGGGATCAGCACGCCTTCGAAGAAGACGTAGAACAGCACCAGGTCCAGCGCGCAGAACATGCCCACCATCATGGTCTCCAGCACCAGGAAGGAGATCATGTACTCACGCACACGGGTGCCGATGGACTCCCAGCTGGCGAGGATGCAGAGCGGCGTCAACGCGGTGGAGAGCAGCACGAAAAGAACGGAAATTCCGTCCACGCCCATGTGGTAGCCGATGCCGAAATCGGGCAGCCAATCCACCTCCTCGGTGAACTGGAACTCGGCGCTCGACTTGTCGAAGCCGAACCACAGCGCCAGGCTGAGCAGGAAGACGATGATGCTGGTCCACAGCGCGGTCCAGCGCGCATTCTGCGCCACCACCTTCTCCTCCCCGCGCACGGAAAGGATGATTGCCGCGCCGACCAGAGGCAGGAAGGTCAGCAGCGACAGCAGGGGGAAACCGGGGTTCATCGAGCTCAAGCCCCCTTGAACAGCGAGTAGAGGAACAGGGAGACGAAGATGACCACGCCGATCAGCATGACGAAGGCGTAGTTGGCCACCCGCCCGGTCTGCAGCCGCACCGCGCCGCGCCCGACATCCGCCGCCAGCGCCGCGGCGCCGTTGGGCATGCCGTCGATCAGCTTGGCGTCGCCGACCTTCCAGAACACCCGCGCCAGCCACATCGCCGGGCGGACGAACAGGAAGTCGTACAGCTCGTCGAAGTACCACTTGTTCAGCAGGAACAGGTAGATCGGTCGCAGCCCGTTGGCCAGCGCCCGCGGCAGCGCCGGCGCCAGCATGTAGAAGACGAAGGCCAGCGCAATGCCGGCCACGCCCACCACGGTCGGCGCCAGGGCAACCCATTCCGGCACCTCATGCATGGCGTGCATGATGTGGTTGTGGGCGCCGTTGAAGATCGCGCCGTGCCAGAAGTCGTGCTCCAGCTCGCCGATGAAGTAGGGCGCGAAGACGTAGCCGGTCAGCACCGCGCCCACGCTCAGCAGCAGCAGCGGCACCAGCATCACGGCCGGGCTTTCGTGCACGTGCTCCATGGTGTGGTGGTCTGCCCGCGGCTTGCCGTGGAAGGTCAGGAACAGCAGGCGCCAGGAGTAGAAGGCGGTCAGGAAGGCGGCGATGATGCCGCAGACGAAGGCATAGGTACCGACGCCGCTATGCGCGGCGAAGGCCGCCTCCAGGATCGCGTCCTTGGAGTAGTAGCCGGCGAAGAGCGGAATGCCGGCCAGCGCCAGGTTGCCGATCCACATCACCAGGTAGGTGACCGGGATCTTGGTCCAGATGCCGCCCATCTTGCGGATGTCCTGCTCGTCCGACATCGCATGGATGACCGAGCCGGCGCCGAGGAACAGCAGCGCCTTGAAGAAGGCGTGGGTGAACAGATGGAAGATCGCCACCTGATACGCGCCGACGCCGATGGCGAAGAACATGTACCCCAGCTGCGAACAGGTGGAGTAGGCGATGATGCGCTTGATGTCGTTCTGCACGCAGCCGATGGTCGCCGCAAACAGCGCCGTGCTGGCACCGACGACGGTCACGATCATCAGCGCGGTCGGCGCGTATTCCATGATCGGCGACATGCGCGCCATCAGGAAGACGCCGGCGGTCACCATGGTGGCCGCGTGGATCAGCGCAGAAACCGGCGTCGGGCCTTCCATGGCGTCCGGCAGCCAGGTGTGCAGGCCCAGCTGCGCCGACTTGCCGCAGGCGCCGAGGAACAGCAGCACGCCGATCAGCTCGATGCTGTTGATGCCTAGGTAGGTGTCGTTGGTGTGCTGCGCGACGGCGGCGAAGATCACCGGGAACTCGATGCTGCCGAAGGTCAGGAAGGTCAGCGCCAGGCCCAGCATGAAGAACAGGTCGCCGACGCGGTTGACGATGAAGGCCTTCATCGCCGCCTTGTTGGCGCTATCCTTCTCGTACCAGTAGCCGATCAGCAGGTAGCTCGCGAGGCCCACGCCCTCCCAGCCGAAGAACAGCTGCGCCAGGTTGTCGGCCGTCACCAGCATCAGCATCATGAAGGTGAAGAGCGACAGGTAGGCGAAGAAGCGCGGGATCGTGTGGTCGTGGGACATGTAGCCCACGCTGTACAGGTGGATCAGCGTGGAGATGAAGGTCACCATCGCCACCATGACCACGCTCAGCGTGTCGTAGCGCAGCGCCCAGTTCACCTGCAGGCCGCCGACATCCATCCAGCGCAGCAGCACGATGGTCTCGGGGTGGCCGCCCATGGCCACCTGCATGAAGGCGGAGACACCGCAGACCGCGGCCAGCACCATGCACAGCACGGTGGTCCATTGCGCAACCTTGTCGCCCAGCAGCCGGCCGAAGAAGCCGCTGATGAATGCGCCCAGGAGCGGGAAGAAGATGGCACCGACGAACATGGCCCTCAGCCCTTCAGGGTCGAGATTTCCTCGACCTCGATGCTGCCGCGGTTGCGGAAGTAGATGACGAGGATGGCGAGGCCGATGGCGGCTTCCGCCGCGGCGACCGTGAGCACGAACATGGCGAAGATCTGCCCGTTCAGGTCGTTCAACCAGGCGCTGAAGGCGACGAAGTTGATGTTCACCGCCAGCAGGATGAGCTCGACGCTCATCAGGATGATGATGACGTTCTTCCGGTTCATGAAGATGCCGAAGATGCCCAGCACCAGCAGGATGGCGCTGACCACCAGGTAATGGCCGAGACCGATTTCCATCTCAGTGGTGCCCCCCATGGGTGTCATGGTGCTCGACCGCCTTGGGCGCATCCTTCGGCGGTGGCCGCAGGATGCTGCCCGGGCTGACGCCGGCGCCGATGGCGACGTTCTGCAGCACCACACTGCCGGTGCGGCCGACCTGGTCGGCGATGACCTGGCGGCGCGTACCGACGCGTTCGCGGTGGGTCAGCACGATGGCGCCGATCATGGCGACCAGCAGGATCAGCCCGGCCGCCTGGAACAGGAAGACGTAGTCCGTGTACAGCACCCGTCCCAGCGCCGCGGTGTTGCTGACGGCGCCGACGGGGTTCGGGGCCAGCCGCAGGTCGGCCGCCATGTCGGTGAAGCGCCAGCCGGCCAGCACCAGCACCAGTTCCAGGAACAGGATGCCGCCGATGACCGCGCCAACCGGCGCGTAGCGCTGGAACCCCTCGCGCAGTCGCGCGAAGTCGATGTCCAGCATCATCACCACGAAGAGGAACAGCACCGCGACCGCGCCGACATAGACGATGACCAGGATCATCGCCAGGAACTCGGCGCCGATCAGCAGGAACAGCGCCGAGGCGTTGAAGAACGCCAGGATCAGGAACAGCACCGAATGCACGGGGTTGCGGGCGGTCACCACCATCACCGCCGAAGCGACGAGGACGAAGGCGAAGGCGTAGAAGGCAAGTGCCGCGATCATGGCGTGCCTCCGTGGCTGCGGATGGTCATCATGTCCGTCTCAGCGATAGGGGGCATCGAGTTCGAGCCGCTTGGCGAGGATCGGTTCCCAACGGTCGCCGTTGCTCAGCAACTTGTCCTTGTCGTAGAGCAACTCGGCGCGGGTCTCGGTCGAGAACTCCATGTTCGGGCCTTCCACGATGGCGTCCACCGGGCAGGCTTCCTCGCACATGCCGCAGTAGATGCACTTCACCATGTCGATGTCGTAGCGCGTGGTACGGCGGCTGCCATCCTCGCGCGGCTCGGCTTCGATGGTGATGGCCTGGGCCGGGCAAACCGCCTCGCACAGCTTGCACGCAATGCAGCGTTCCTCGCCATTGGGGTAGCGGCGCAGCGCGTGCTCCCCCTTGAAGCGCGGCGACAGCGGCGTCTTCTCGTACGGGTAGTTGATGGTGGCCTTGGGCTTGAAGAAGTAGCTCAGCGTCAATGCCATGCCCGAAACCAGTTCGGACAGCAGCAGGCTGCGCGCGGTGCGATCCAGCAATGCCATGATTTCCGTCCTAACCCGGCAGCCAGCCGGTCAACATGAGCACGCCCGCCGTCAGCACCAGCCAGACCAGGCTGAAGGGCAGGAAGACCTTCCAGCCCAGCCGCATCAGCTGGTCGTAGCGGTAGCGCGGGAAGGTCGCGCGGACCCAGATGAAGGTGAACAGGCAGGCGCAAATCTTCAGCGCAAACCACACCGGCCCCGGGATCCAGTTGAACGGCGCAATGTCCAGCGGCGGCAGCCAGCCGCCCAGGAACAGGATGCTGGTCAGCGCCGACATCAGCATCATGTTGGCGTATTCGCCGAGGAAGAACAGCGCGAAGGTCATCGCGCTGTATTCGACGAAGAAGCCTGCGACCAGCTCGCTCTCGCCTTCCGGCAGGTCGAACGGCGCGCGGTTGGTCTCGGCCAGCGTGCTGATGAAGAAGATGATGAACATCGGGAACAGCGGGATGCAGAACCAGATGTTCTTCTGCGCCAGCACCACGTCCTGCAGGTTCAGGCTGCCGACGCAAAGCAGGACGGTGACGATGACGAAGCCCATGGAGACTTCGTAGCTGACCATCTGCGCGGCAGAGCGCAGCGCGCCGAGGAAGGCATATTTGGAGTTGGAAGCCCAGCCGGCGATGATGATGCCGTAGACGCCGAGCGAGCTGATTGCGAACAGGTAGAGCACGCCAACATTGATGTTGGCGATCGCCCAGCCCTCATTCACCGGAATGACGGCCCAGGCCAGCATGGCCAGCATGAAGGTCAGCATCGGCGCCAGGATGAACAGGAAGCTGCTCGCCCCGGTGGGGATGATGGTTTCCTTCATCAGCATCTTCAGCGCGTCGGCGAAGGGCTGCAGCAGGCCGAAGGGACCGACCACGTTCGGGCCGCGACGCATCTGCATCGCCGCCATGACCTTGCGCTCGGCCAGGGTCAGGTAGGCCACGCCCAGCAGCACCGGCACCAGCAGCGCCAGCGCCTGGGCCACCGTCAGCGCCAGCACGCCAACCGGCGTGGCGAGGAAAGCGGTGAGGGATTCCATCATGGCTTACTCCGCCGCCAGCGCGGCGGGCGCCGCATAGGTGCGCGCGCATTCCGCCATGGTCTCGGAAGCGCGGCTGATCGGGTCCTGCTGCCAGTAGTTGCCGGCCGGCAGCGCCAACGCGTCATCGCGCAGCCCGCTGATATCGCCGGCCGGGCCGGTGGTATCGGTGCAGGCGAAGCGCGGCAGCGCGTCGCCCTGGGCAAAGACGGGGTAGGCGGAAACCAGCCGCGCCCGCAGCGCCTCCAGCGTATCGTACGGCAGCGGCTTGCCCAGCACGGCGCTGGCGGCGCGCAGCACCTTCCAGTCCTCGCGCGCCTCGCCCGGCGGGTGCACCGCCTGGAAGCCCAACTGCACACGGCCTTCGGTGTTGACCCAGGCAGCGTCCTTTTCGGTATAGGCCGCGCCCGGCAGGATCACATCGGCCCGCGCCGCGGCGGCGTCGCCATGATGCCCCTGCACCACCACGAAGGTGCTTGCCGGCACGGCGCTCAGGTCCTGGCCATCGGCGCCCAACACCCACAGCGCATCCACGCCGCCGGTCAGCATCTTCGCCATCGGCAGGCCAGAGACGAAGCCAAGGTCCAGCGCGCCATGCTGGCCGCCGAAGCGGTGCAGCAGGTTGAAGCCGTGCCAATCCGGCTTCAGCATGCCGTTGAAGGCGGCGATCTGCCAGGCCACCGCCAGCAGCGTCGCGCCATCGGCCCGCGCCAGGGCGTTGCGGCCCAGGATCAGCATCGGCTTCTTCGCGGTGCGCAGCACCTCGCAGAAGCGATGCGCGCCGGAGGCGAGCGCGCGCAGGGTCGCCCCGCCCTCCCCCAGCCAGTCATGGCCATAGGTCAGGTCCATGCCCTGCGGCCCGACCACGCCCACCGGGAAACCGCCGGCGACCACGCGCTTGCGGATGCGTGCGTTCAGCACCGGCGCCTCGGTCCGCGGGTTGCTGCCGATGATCAGCAGCGCATCCGCCTCCTCGATGCCGGCGATGGAGGTGTTGAAGCTGTAGAAGTCGCGGCGCGAGGTATCGATGGCGGCGCCATCGGTGCGGCAATCCAGGTTGTTGCTGCCCAGGCTCGCCATCAGTTCCTTCAGCGCCAGCGTGCTCTCCACATCGGCCAGGTCACCGGCCAGCGCGCCCAGCTTGGCACCCGGCGCGGTGAAGGCGGCGGCAATCGCCTCGAAGGCCTGCTGCCAGGTGGCCGGCACCAGCTTGCCGCCCTGCCGCACCCACGGCCGGTCCAGCCGCTTGCGCTTCAGCCCGTCGAAGGAGAAGCGGCCGCGGTCGGCCAGCCACTCCTCGTTCACGTCCTCATTGATGCGCGGCAGGATGCGCAGCACCTCGCCGCCACGCGTGTCGATGCGGATGTTGGTGCCCGTCGCGTCCAGCACGTCGATGCCATCGGCCTTCTGCAACTCCCACGGGCGGGAGACGAAGGCGTAGGGCCGCGAGGTCAGCGCGCCGACCGGGCAGATGTCGATCAGGTTGCCGGAAAGCTCCGAGGTCAGCGCCTTCTCGACATAGGTGCCGACTTCCATGTGCTCGCCGCGGCTGGTGGCGCCGAGTTCCGCCGTGCCGGCCACTTCCGTCGCGAAGCGAATGCAGCGGGTGCACTGGATGCACCTGGTCATGATGGTCTTGACCAGCGGCCCCATGTACTTGTCTTTGACGACGCGCTTTTCTTCCTTGTAGCGGCTGGCGTCGCCGCCGTAGGCCATTGCCTGGTCCTGCAGGTCGCACTCGCCGCCCTGGTCGCAGATCGGGCAATCCAGCGGGTGGTTGATCAGCAGGAATTCCATCACGCCGCGCCGGGCGCGCCGCACCATCTCGGTGTCGGTGAACACCTTCATGCCGTCGGCCACCGGGAAGGCGCAGCTGGCCACCGGCTTCGGCGCCTTCTCCACTTCCACCAGGCACATGCGGCAGTTGCCGGCCACGCTCAGCCGCTCATGGTAGCAGAAGCGCGGGATCTCTACGCCCGCGGCCTCACAGGCCTGCAGCACGGAGGCGCCATTCGGCACCTCCACTTCGATGCCGTCGATTGTAACCTTCGCCATCGCCCTTACTCCGCCGCCAGCGCCACGGGGGCAGCGCCCGCCGAGCGCGCCTTATAGGCCGCGATCCGCTCTTCCATCATCGGCCGGAAATGCCGGATCAAGCCCTGCACCGGCCAGACGCCGCCATCCGCCAGCGCGCAGATGGTGTGGCCCTCGATCTGTCGCGTGACCTGCTCCAGCACGTCGATCTCCGCCACTTCGGCGCGGCCCTCGACCATGCGGTCCATCATGCGGCCAACCCAGCCCATGCCTTCGCGGCAGGGCGTGCACTGGCCGCAGCTCTCATGCTTGTAGAACTTGGACAGCCGCGCGATGGCCTTGATCAGGTCGGTGCTCTTGTCCATCACGATCACGCCGGCCGTGCCCAGGCCGGTCTTGTGGTCGCGCAGCGCGTCGAAATCCATCAGCACGTCGTCGCAGATGCTCTTCGGCAGCATCGGCGTAGAGGAGCCGCCGGGGATCACCGCCAGCAGGTTGTCCCAGCCACCACGCACGCCGCCGGCATGGCGCTCGATCAACTCCTTCAGCGGCATGCTCATTTCTTCTTCCACATTGCAGGGCTTGTTCACATGTCCCTGGATGCAGAAGATCTTGGTGCCGCTGTTGCGCGGGCGTCCAAACCCGGCGAACCAGGCGGCGCCGCGCCGCAGGATGGTCGGCACGACCGCAATCGTCTCCACGTTGTTCACGGTGGAGGGGCAGCCATACAGCCCGACGGCGGCCGGGAATGGCGGCTTCAGCCGCGGCATCCCCTTCTTGCCTTCCAGGCTTTCAATGAGGGCGGTTTCCTCGCCGCAGATATAGGCGCCGGCGCCGCGATGCACGTAGAGGTCGAAGTCGAAGCCGGTGCCGCAGGCATTCTTGCCGATCAGGCCTGCCGCATAGGCCTCGTCGATGGCGGCCTGCAGGATCAGGTGCTCGTTGTAGTATTCGCCGCGCACATAGATGTAGCCGGCATGGGCGCCCATCCCGACGCCGGCGATGAGACACCCCTCGATCAGCGTATGCGGGTCATGCCGCAGGATGTCGCGGTCCTTGCAGGTGCCCGGCTCCGATTCATCGGAGTTGACCACCAGGTAATGCGGCCGCTCGCTCGCCTGCTTCGGCATGAAGGACCACTTCATACCCGTAGGGAAGCCGGCACCACCCCGCCCACGCAGGCCGGAGTTCTTGACCTCCTCGATGATCCAGTCGCGGCCCTTCAGGATGATATCCTTGGTGCCGTCCCAGTTGCCGCGCTTGCGCGCGGCTTCCAGGCCCCAATGCTGCACGCCGTACAGGTTGGTGAAGATGCGGTCCTTGTCGGAAAGCGCCATGTCTACTCTCCCGCCACGTCGAGAAGGGTGGTCGGGCCACCCACGGGTGCGCTGGTCTGCCGGCCAATCACGGAACCAGGTGCCGGCCGCTCGCCGCGCTTAAGCGCCTCGATCAGCTTCACCGTGCTGTCGTAGTCCAGGTCCTCGTAGTAGTCGTCATCCACCGCCAAAATCGGCGCATTGACGCAGCCACCGAGGCACTCGACTTCGCTCAGCGTGAAGTTGCCATCGGCGCTGGTGTCGCCATAGCCCTTCAGCCCGCCGGCGTCCTTGCAGGCCTTCAGCACCGCGTCGCTGCCGCGCAGCCAGCACGGCGTGGTGCCGCAGACCTGCAGGTGGAAGCGGCCAATCGGCTTGGTGTTGAACATGAAGTAGAAGGTCGCCACCTCATAGACGCGGATCGGCGCCATGCCGAGACGCGCGGCCACCGCATCCATGCCCACGCGCGGCACCCAGCCGCTGTCGGTCATGCGCTTCATCTGCTTCTGCACGATGTAGAGCAGCGGAATGACGGCGCTGGCCTGCTTGCCCGCGGGGTAGCGCGCGACAATCTGCTCGATGGCCGCATTGCTCTCGGCGTCGAAGGCGAAGCTGGTGGGTTCGTGGTGTTCCGTCACCGGTCGATCTCCCCGAAGACGATGTCGAGCGAGCCGATGATGGCCACCGCATCAGCCAGCATATGACCCTTGGAAAGCACTTCCATGGCCTGCAGATGCGCGAAGCCAGGTGCACGGATCTTGCAGCGGTACGGCCGGTTGCTGCCATCCGCCACCATGTAGACGCCGAACTCGCCCTTCGGCGCTTCCACCACCGAATAGGTCGCGCCTGCCGGCACGTGATACCCTTCGGTGTAGAGCTTGAAGTGGTGGATCAACGCTTCCATGCTGCGCTTCATGTCGCTGCGCTTCGGCGGCGTGATCTTGTTGTCGGCCAGCTTGATCGGCCCCGGCCGCATCTGCGCCAGGCACTGGTCGATGATCCGCAGGCTCTGCTTCATTTCTTGCATGCGCACCAGGTAGCGGTCGTAGCAGTCGCCCTGGCGCCCCACCGGAATGTCGAACTCCATCCGGTCATAAACCTCGTAGGGCTGCGACTTGCGCAAATCCCACGGCACGCCGGACGCGCGCAGGCAGGGGCCGCTGAAGCCCCATTCAATGGCCTGCTCGGCGGTCATGATACCGATGTCGACGGTGCGCTGCTTGAAGATGCGGTTGTTGGTCAGCAGCCCCTCAAGGTCATCAATGAACTTGGGGAAGTTCCGCGCCCAGGCGCCGATCTTGTCTTCCAGCCCCGCCGGCAAGTCCTTCGCCACGCCGCCCGGGCGGAAGTAGTTCACGTGGTAGTGGCTGCCGCCGACCGCCTCGTAGAACTCCAGCAGATGCTCGCGCTGCTCGAAGCCCCACAGCGCCGGGGTGATGGCACCGCAGTCCAGCGCGTAGGTGGTGATGTTCAGCAGGTGGTTCAGCAGCCGGGTCAGCTCGCTGAACAGCACGCGGATATACTTCGCGCGCAGCGGCACATCGGCCTCGATCCCCAGCAGACGCTCGGTCGCCAGGGCAAAGCCGTGCTCCATGGCCATGGGGCTGACATAGTCCAGCCGGTCCATGTAGGGCAGCGCCTGCAGGTAGGTCTTGTACTCGATCAGCTTCTCGGTGCCGCGATGCAGCAGGCCGATATGCGGATCGGCGCGCTCGACCAGCTCGCCCTTCATCTCCAGGATCAGCCGCAGCACGCCATGCGCGGCCGGGTGCTGTGGGCCGAAGTTCAGGGTGTGGCTGTCGACCTCGACGGTTCGGGTCGGCTCTTCATGCGTCGAAAGGCTCACGGCTTGGCCTCCGTCGGCTTCGGCGCCTCGATTCGGTTAAGATGCACCTTCTCGTCGCCCGGCAAGGTCGTCATCGCCTCCCACGGGCTCTCGAAGTCGAAACTACGAAAGTCCTGGGTCAGCTTCACCGGCTCATACACGACAGCCTTGCGCTCCTCGTCGTAGCGCACCTCGACATGGCCGGTCAGCGGGAAGTCCTTGCGCAGCGGATGCCCCTCGAAGCCGTAGTCGGTCAGCAGGCGCCGCAGGTCGGACTGGCCGCTGAACACGATGCCGTACATGTCCCAGGCCTCGCGCTCGTACCAGGTGGCCACGGGCCAGACGCCGCAGATGCTGGGCACCGGCAGCGTGTCGTTGGTTTCGGTGATCACGGTGACGCGCAGGTTCCGTGACAGGCTGAGCAGGTTGTAGACCACCTCGAAGCGCAGCGGCTTGTTCGGCCAGTCCGTGCCCGCGATATCCATCAGCTGCTCGAAGCCGCAGCGGTCGCGCAGCGCGACCATGCAGGCCACGACCTGCTCGCGCTGCACCCGCAGCACCAGCTCGGCGCCCCGCTGCACGGCGGTCGATTCCACCGCGCCGGCGGGCAGCGCAGCGACCAGCGCCGCGCCCAGGTCTTCCAGGTTCTCAGCCACGCAGGATGGTCCCCGTCCGGCGGATCTTTTTCTGTAGCTGCATGATGCCGTAGACCAACCCTTCCGCCGTCGGCGGGCAACCCGGCACGTAGACATCCACCGGCACGATCCGGTCGCAGCCGCGCACCACGCTGTAGGAGTAGTGGTAGTAGCCGCCGCCATTGGCGCAGCTGCCCATGCTGATCACCCAGCGCGGCTCGCTCATCTGGTCGTACACGCGGCGCAGCGCCGGGGCCATCTTGTTGGTCAGCGTGCCCGCCACGATCATCACGTCCGACTGCCGCGGCGACCCGCGGGGGATGATGCCGAAGCGGTCCAGGTCGTATCGTGCCATATAGGCGTGGATCATCGGCACCGCGCAGCAGGCCAGGCCGAAGGTCATCGGCCACAGGCTGCCGGTGCGCGCCCAGTTCACCACCTTGTCGATATTGGCGACGACAAAGCCCTTGTCCTCGATCTCGCCGGTGACGGCCTTGAGAACCTGGTCCTGCTGCGCACCCGGCAGCAGGCCGTCCCGGTTCCAGGCGATGTCGGTGTTGCCGCTCATCGGGTCATTCCCAATCCAGGGCGCCCTTGCGCCATTCATAGACGAAGCCAACGGTCAGCACGCCCAGGAAGCCCATCATGCTGGTGAAGCCGAACCAGCCGATCTCCTTCAGCGACACCGCCCAGGGGAACAGGAAGGCCACTTCCAGGTCGAAGATGATGAACAGGATGGCCACCAGGTAGAACCGCACGTCGAAGCGGTGGCGGGTATCCTCGAAGGGCTCGAAGCCGCATTCGTAGGTGGTGTTCTTTTCCGCATACGGCTTCTGCCGCGCCACCAGGTAGCTGCCGCCCACCATGGCAATGGCGATCCCAGCGGCAATGCCGAGGAACACCAGGATCGGAAAATATTCGGCCAGCAGCGGCTGGGTCATGCTTGCTCCGCCCTTCCATTCATCCGCCGGGGCCTTACCCCGACCGGGGCATGAACGCGACGGCCCGCGCCTCGGCCATGCCGCAACGCAGCGCGGGCGGACATTACTCGCGCCCCCGCTACTCCGCCATAGGGGGAAATTCGACTTTCAGAAGGATAATGTTGCCCGCGAGGGACTTGGCGCCGCGGAGCCCAGAAACGGCAACGGCGCTGATTCCGCAGGGGAATCAGCGCCGTGCTGTACATTCTGTCGTGGCGCGAGCGACGGGGCTCGAACCCGCGACCTCCGGCGTGACAGGCCGGCGCTCTAACCAACTGAGCTACGCCCGCCCTCGACAGGGGGCGGGTTCTATGGCGGTGACGAAGGGGTGTCAAGCAGCCCTCGCCGGCAATTCCGCTGCATGTCGCAGCTTTCTTCCGGACAGCGCGGCGGCGCCGGCGCAGACGCATCGAGACCCTCAGCGCCAGGGTCGGAATCAGCGGGATCGCCGCCCCCAATCGGCGCCGCGCCAAGACCGTCTCATGGGGGCAATGCGGCCTCACCGGCGCGCCAGGGCGCCATGGATGGCGCAACGCCCTTGTGGCGGCTCGTCAGGCCCGTTGCAGCCAGCGCTGATGGCCGTGTGCGCCGTGGCGCTGGGCGGGGGTGCCGCGCCGGGAAACGGCCGGGCTTGGCCCTGCGTGAAGCCGCGGGCGACCAGCTTTGTGCAATCGCCGCATATGGTGGGCGCTGACGGATTCGAACCGCCGGCATCCTCGGTGTAAACGAGGCGCTCTACCGCTGAGCTAAGCGCCCACTACCGCTGCATAGCGCGACCGGCCCCGCAAACGCAAAGGGCCGGCGCAAGCGCCGGCCCCCATTCGTCGTACGAAGGTACGAAGCTCAGTTCACGGCGTCCTTCAGGCCCTTGCCGGCCTTGAAGCGAACGGTCGTGGTGGCGGGGATCTTGATTTCCTCGCCGGTGCGCGGGTTGCGGCCCTTGCCGGCCTTGCGCTTGCTGGTGCTGAAGGTGCCGAAGCCGACCAGGCGGACTTCCTGCTTCTTCTTCAGCGCCTTGGTGATCGCCTCGAACACCGAGTCCAGCACGTCGCCAGCCTTGGCCTTCGGCAGATCGCCGGCTTCAGCCACGACCGCCACGAGATCCTGCTTGTTCATCGGGAATAGCCCCCCCTTGTCTGCGTTGCCGCGCGCGCGCCAAGGACGATTCCCGGCGCGAAATACCGGGCGACTGTAGGAGGGGCGATTCCAGGGCGTCAACCGCGCAGGGTCCGATTCGCCGCAGTTATCCGCCGGTTTTCGCGCTGACACCGGCGCAAACTGGCCGCCGGGCTTGCGAATCGGCGGTAACCGACGCGCAAGCCCAAGCGGATCAAGGCATTAATGCGGCAGCGGCGCCGTCGCTTCACCATCCGCAACCCGAGTCGCGGCCGGCTCCGGCGGCTCGGTCCATTCGATCGCTTCCGGCTTGCGCACCAGCGCCCGGGCGATCACCTCGTCCACGTGAGAGACGGGGTTGATGGTCAGCCCCTTCTTCACGTTGTCCGGGATTTCGGCCAGGTCCTTTTCGTTGTCCTTCGGGATGAACACCGTGGTGACGCCGGCCCGCAGCGCCGCCAACAGCTTCTCCTTCAGGCCACCGATCGGCAGCACCCGCCCGCGCAGCGTGATCTCGCCGGTCATGGCGACATCCTTGCGAATCGGGATGCCCGTCAGCACCGAGACGATCGAGGTCGCCATGGCGATGCCGGCGGAAGGCCCGTCCTTCGGAGTCGCACCTTCCGGCACGTGCACATGGATGTCGCGCCGGTCGAACAGCGTCGGCTTGATGCCGAAGCTGGTGGCGCGGCTGCGCACGTAGCTCATGGCGGCGCTGACGCTTTCCTGCATCACGTCGCCCAGCTTGCCGGTGGTCTGCACCTTGCCCTTGCCCGGCACCATGACCGACTCGATGGTCAGGATCTCGCCACCCACCTCGGTCCAGGCCAGGCCGGTGACGACACCGACCATGTCCTCGGCCTCGACATCGCCGTAGCGGTGCTTGCGCACGCCGGCGAACTTGTCGAGGTTCTTGCGGGTGATCGCGACCTTCTTGGCCTTCTTGGAGACGATCTCCTTCACCGCCTTGCGGGCCAGGTTGCCGATCTCGCGCTCCAGGCTGCGCACCCCGGCTTCCCGCGTGTAGTAGCGCACCAGGTCCAGCAGGGCCTCGCCGGTCACGCTCCACTCGTCCGGCTTCAGCCCGTTCGCCTCGGTCTGCTTCGGCATCAGGTGGCGCTTAGCAATTTCTACTTTTTCATCCTCGGTGTAGCCGGGGATGCGGATGATCTCCATGCGGTCCATCAGCGGGCCGGGCATGCGGAGCGAGTTGGCAGTCGTCACAAACATCACGTCCGAGAGGTCGTAGTCCACCTCCAGGTAGTGGTCGGCGAAGGTGCTGTTCTGCTCGGGGTCAAGCACTTCCAGCAGCGCGCTGCTGGGGTCGCCGCGCCAGTCGGCACCCAGCTTGTCGATCTCGTCCAGCAGGAACAGCGGGTTGCTGGTCTTGGCCTTCTTCATGCCCTGGATGACCTTGCCCGGCATGGAGCCGATATAGGTCCGGCGGTGACCGCGCACCTCGGCTTCGTCCCGCACGCCGCCCAGCGACATGCGGACGAAGTTGCGGCCGGTGGCCTTGGCGATGGACTTGCCGAGCGAGGTCTTGCCCACGCCGGGCGGCCCGACCAGGCAGAGGATCGGCCCCTTGATCTTCGGGCTGCGGCTCTGCACCGCCAGATACTCGATGATCCGCTCCTTGACCTTCTCCAGGCCAAAGTGGTCGGCATCCAGCACCTTCTCCGCCTCGACGATGTCGTTGCGGACCTTGCTCTTCTTCTTCCAGGGAATGCTGAGCATCCAGTCGAGGTAGTTGCGCACCACCGTCGCCTCGGCGCTCATCGGGCTCATGGTGCGCAGCTTCTTCAGCTCCGCCAGGGCCTTCTCCCGCGCATCCTTGGAGAACTTCGTGGCCTTGATGCGGGCCTCCAGCTCGGCGGCCTCGTCCTTGCCGTCCTCGCCCTCGCCCAGCTCCTTCTGAATGGCCTTCAGCTGCTCATTCAAATAGTACTCGCGCTGGGTCTTCTCCATCTGCCGCTTCACGCGGTTGCGGATGCGCTTCTCCACCTGCAGCACGCCGATCTCGCCCTCCATATGGGCGAAGACGCGCTCCAGCCGGGCCGCCACCGGGGAGGTCTCCAGCAGTTCCTGCTTCTCGGGGATCTTCAGGTTCAGGTGGCTGGCCACCGTGTCGGCCAGCTTGGCCGCATCCTCGATCTGGTTGATCGAGACCAGCACTTCCGGCGCGATCTTCTTGTTGAGCTTGATGTACTGCTCGAACTGGGAGACCACCGTGCGCGACAGCGCCTCGGTCTCGCGCGCCTCGGTCGCCGGCTCCTCCACCGCGGTGGCGTAGGCCTCGAAGTGGGACTGGGTTTCCTTCCAGCCCACCACCTTGGCGCGCCGGCCACCTTCCACCAGCACCTTCACGGTGCCGTCCGGCAACTTCAGCAGCTGCAGCACCGTGGAGACGGTGCCGACCTGGTACAAGTCATCGGCGCCAGGGTCGTCCTGCGCCGCATTCTTCTGCGCCAGCAGCAGAATCTGCTTGTCGTCGCGCATCACCGCTTCCAGCGCGCGGACGGATTTCTCGCGCCCGACGAACAACGGCACGATCATGTGCGGGAAGACGACAATGTCCCGAAGCGGCAATACGGGAAGCAACTCGCCGCGAACAGTTTCCGTCATGGGACCTCACTCTGAGACAGTCGGCGGAGGAGAGGCCCAAGATCGGCACCCCTCCCCGCCACGGGAGGATTTGGATTTGGCTGCCGCTCCGCCCGTAAACAAGACCTTGAAAAGGATGAATCGGCCGGCGGTTCCTGCCGCCAGCCGCGGCTCAGGCGGAAGCCTGCTCCGCCTTGCGTTCACCATGGATGAACAGCGGCTGGGCGCGGTTCTCCGCCACCTCGCGGTTCACCACCACCTCGTCCACGTCGTCCAGGCCAGGCAGGTCGAACATGGTGGTCAGCAGGATCTGCTCCATGATCGAGCGCAGGCCGCGGGCGCCGGTCTTGCGCTGGATCGCGCGGGTGGCGACCGACTTCAGCGCGTCCTCGGTGAAGGTCAGCTTGGTGCCCTCCATCTCGAACAGGCGCTGATACTGTTTTATGAGCGCGTTCTTTGGCTTGGTCAGAATCTCGATCAGGGCCGCTTCGTCCAGATCCTCAAGCGTGGCGACCACCGGCAGGCGGCCGATGAACTCCGGGATCAAACCGAACTTCAGCAGGTCCTCCGGCTCGACCTCGCGCAGCACCGCGCCCATGCGGCGCTCCTCGGCGCCGCGGACCTCGGCGCCGAAGCCGATGCCCGAGCCCTTGCCGCGGGCGCCGATGATCTTGTCCAGGCCCGAGAAGGCGCCACCGCAGATGAACAGGATATTCGCGGTATCCACCTGCAGGAACTCCTGCTGCGGATGCTTGCGGCCACCCTGCGGCGGCACCGAAGCAACGGTGCCTTCCATGATCTTCAGCAGGGCCTGCTGCACGCCTTCGCCGGAGACATCCCGCGTTATGCTGGGATTGTCCGACTTGCGCGAAATCTTGTCGACCTCGTCGATGTAGACGATGCCGCGCTGCGCCCGCTCCACGTTGTAGTCGGCGGCCTGCAACAGCTTCAGGATGATGTTCTCGACATCCTCGCCGACATAGCCGGCCTCGGTCAGCGTGGTCGCATCCGCCATGGTGAAGGGCACGTCGATGATCCGCGCCAACGTCTGCGCCAGCAGCGTCTTGCCCGAGCCGGTCGGGCCCAGCAGCAGGATGTTGCTCTTGGCGATCTCGACGTCGTTGCTCTTCGCGCCGTGGGCCAGCCGCTTGTAGTGGTTGTGGACCGCGACCGAGAGCACCTTCTTCGCATGGCCCTGCCCGATGACGTAGTCATCCAGGACCTTGCAGATCTCCTTCGGCGTCGGCACCCCATCGCGCGACTTGACCAAGTGGGTCTTGTGTTCTTCGCGGATGATGTCCATGCACAGTTCGACGCATTCATCGCAGATGAACACCGTCGGTCCCGCAATCAACTTGCGGACCTCGTGCTGCGACTTGCCGCAGAACGAACAGTAGAGGGTATTCTTCGAGTCGCTGGACTTGCTCATGGAAACTCCGCCTGCATCGGCCACCCGGCATCGCCCAGCGTCCCTGCCAAGGGAGCTTCCTGGGCGGGGCCACGGCCGGCACCCCCCAGGCAAGGGGGCACCATCGGGACTGTAGCCCCACTGTCACCGTGGGGAAAGCGCCGCCTTGTCGCGGCTTGTCGCCCCCGGAAATCCCAGGGGGCGCAGGGAATCGGCTGGCTCAGGCCTTGGCGCCTTCACTGCCCGGGGAGACCGGGCGCTTCTCCACCACATGGTCCACCAGGCCGAACACCTTGGCTTCCTCGGCCGAGAGGTACGTGTCGCGCTCCATCTTCTTCTCGATCTCCTCCACCGGCTGGCCGGTGTGGAACGAGTAGAGCTGGTTCAGCCGCGCCCGGGTCTTCAGGATCTCGCGCGCCTGGATCTCGATGTCCGTCGCCTGGCCCTGGGCGCCGCCGGAGGGCTGGTGGATCATCACCTGGCTGTTCGGCAGCGCGAAGCGCTTGCCCTTCTCGCCGGCCATCAGCAGCAGGCTGCCGGCCGAAGCCGCCATGCCGATGCACACCGTGGACACGGGCGAACGGATATACTGCATGGTATCATACATCGCCAGGCCGGCGGTCACCACGCCGCCCGGGCTGTTGATGTAGAACGAAATGTCCTTGCTCGGGTTCTCGCTTTCCAGGAACAGCAACTGCGCGCTGATCAGCGAAGCAACCTGGTCGAAGATCGGCCCGGTCAGGAAGATGATGCGTTCCTTCAACAGCCGCGAATAGATGTCGTAGCTGCGTTCACCGCGCGCGGTCTGTTCGACCACCATCGGGACAAGGGTGTTGTTGTAGACTTCTACCGGATCGCGGTCCCGCATGGGGTGGTCCCTTTTCAGCATCAAGCGGCAGCGGCCCGCGAAGGCCGGGCGCCGGCGGGCAGCAATACCCGCCACTGGTTAATGTGGTGCATCACACGCCGCGCCGGAAGGGGCGCCATTCGGCGGATTGAAAGAGCGGCCACCGCGGCACGCTGCCTTCCCATCCCGCCCGGCGCCGGCCGAGCCTGGCGCCCGCCCCGGCGTGGGGCGCAAAGCCCTGGCCGGTGGACCGGCCAGGGTCGTCGCAGGCGGGGTCTCAGGCCTCGGCGCTGGTGGCCAGTTCCTCGGCGGTGACGGTCTTGTCGGTCACCTTGGCCAGCTCCAGCATGAAGTCCACGACCTTCTCCTCGAAGATCGGGCTGCGCAGGTTCTCGGCCGCCTGCGGGTTCTTGCGGAAGAACTCCATCACCTGCTGCTCCTGCCCCGGGTAGCGCCCGGCTTCCTGGCGCATCGCGCGGGACAGTTCCTCGTTGGTGACGTTGATGTTGTTCACCCGGCCGATCTCGCTCAGCAGCAGGCCCAGGCGAATCCGGCGCTCCGCGATCTTGCGGTAGTCCGCCTTCAGCGTGTCCTCGTCCTTGCCCTTGTCGTCCTCGTCCAGGTTGCCGGCCTTCAGGTCCTGCTCCACCCGCTGCCAGATCTGGGCGAACTCCTGCTCGACCATGCTCTCCGGCACCTCGAAGCTGGCGCGCTCGGACAGCGCGTCCAGCAGGGCGCGCTTCACCTTCATGCGGCTCATGCTGTCGAATTCGCGCTGCATCTGCTCGACCAGCACCTTCTTCAGGCCGTCCAGGTCGTCGAACCCCAGCGTCTTCGCCAGTTCGTCATCCGCCGCCGGCACCACGCCGGTCTTCAGCCCCTTGCAGGTGATGTCGAAGGTCGCGGCCTTGCCGGCCAGTTCCGCGGCGCCGTACTCCTCAGGGAACGCCACATTGATCGTGCGCGCCTCGCCGGCCTTGATGCCTTCCAGCTGCTCGGTGAAGCCGGGGATGAAGCCGTCGCCGCCGACCTCGATCGGCATGTCCTGCGCCGCGCCACCCGGGAATTCCACGCCGTCGATCTTGCCGACGAAGTCGCACTGGGCGATCTCGCCGCGGGCGGCGCCGCGGTCCTCAGTGATGTCTTCCAGCTTGCGGTTGCGCTCGGCGATCTGGCCCAGCGCCTTGCCGATGGCCTCCTCGGAGGGCTCGGCCTTGACCCGCTCGATCTCGATGCCCGCGAATTCCGGCATCGGGATTTCCGGCAGGATTTCCAGGTCGACGCGGAATTCCAGGTCGGCGCCATCGGAGAAGTTCACGATGTCGATCTTCGGCTGCATGGCCGGGCGCAGCCCGCGGTCGGAGACGACCGACTGGGTGGCCTCGTTGACCTTGCCTTCCAGCACTTCGCCCATCACGGCCTGGCCGTAGCGGGCCTTGACCACGCTGGCCGGCACCTTGCCGGGGCGGAAGCCGGGGATCTTCAGCTCTTTGGAAAGCTGGGCCAGGCGCTTTTCGCGTTCGGCCGCGATGTCGCCAGCCGGCACCACCACAGAATAGGCCCGCTTCAGCCCTTCGTTCGCGACCTCGGTCACCTGCATTTTCGTCTCGTCCGTTCCAGATCAATCAGTGACTTAGGCCGGGTGGTGCGGGCGGAGGGACTTGAACCCCCATGGCTTGCGCCACTGGAACCTAAATCCAGCGTGTCTACCAATTTCACCACGCCCGCATGGCAGCCGCAGCCGTGAAGCCGGGCCCTGTAGCCTGTTTGCCACGTGGGGGGAAGGGTGGCGGGGATTGGGCGACTGATTCGCGGCCTGCGGCGAGGACGCCTTGGCCGATCAGGCGCCAACTTACCCCAGCATCGCCTGGGCGCAGGCGTCGATGATCGCCTCCACGTCCAGCCCATACTCCCGGTACAGGTCCGGCAGGTCGCCGGACTGACCGAAATGGTCCACCCCCAGTGGCACCACCCGCTGGCCGCGCACCGCGCCCAGCCAGGCATGGGCGGCCGGGTGGCCGTCCAGGATCGTCACCAGCGCCGCATCCGGGGCCAGGGGCGCCAGCAACTGCTCCACCCAGCTTGGCGCGCCGAAGCCCTGGCGCGCTTTTCTCCGGGATGCCAGCCAGTCCGCATGCAGCCGGTCCGGGCTGGTGATGGCCAGCAGGCCAGCGCCTGGTTCGTCCTCCCGCACCTGGGCGAAGGCCTCATAGGCCTCAGGCGCAATTGGCCCCTGATAGGCCAGCGCCAGCCGGGCACCAGGCGCCGGCGGCACCACCCAATGCCCGCCGGCGATCACCGCCGCGGGGTCCAGCTGCCGCACCGGCTGCTCCAGCCCGCGCGTGCTCAGCCGCAGCCACACCGCGGAGCCGTCCGGCTGCTGCATGTGGTGGAAGGCGTGGCGCAGCAGGATGGCCAGCTCGTCCGCATGGGTCGGCTCGTAGCTGGCCAGGCGGTCCTGGGCGATGCCGATCAGCGGCGTATTCACCGACTGGTGCTGCCCGCCCTCCGGCCCCAGCGTGATGCCCGACGGCGTGGAGACCAGCAGGAAGCGGGCGTCCTGGTAGCAGGCGTAGATCAGCGCATCCAAGCCGCGGTTCACGAAGGGGTCATACACCGTGCCCACCGGCAACAGCCGCGCGCCGTACAGGCTGTGCGCCAGGCCGAGGCCCGAGAGCATCAGGAACAGGTTCTGCTCGGCAATGCCGAGTTCCACGTGCTGGCCCTCCGGCGACATGCCCCAGCGCTGCGCCGAGGCCAGCTTGGCGTCGCGGAACACGTCGTTCTTCTTGTGCCGGTCGAACACGCCTCGGCGGTTCACCCAGGGGCCGAGATTGGTGCTCACGGTCACATCCGGGCTGGTCGTCACCACCCGGCTGGCCAGGTCCTTGTACTCGCCATTGCCGCGGCCGATTTCTGCAAGAACCTCGCCGAAGGCCTGCTGGGTGGAGAGCTTCCTGCCAGTTGGCACCCCGGGTGTCTTGAACACCGCGGGCACATGCACCGCCGGGCTGTTCAGCGCCCTGCCCTCCGGCGCCAGCACGCGGGCGAAGGGCACGCTGTCCACAAAGGCGCGCATCTCGGCCTCGGGAATGTCCAGCCCCTCGAAGGTGTCCCACTCATGGCCATCGCGGATGTTCATGGCCTGCTTGAAGCTGACCATCTGCTCCGGCGTCATCAGCCCGGAATGGTTGTCCTTGTGGCCCGCAAAGGGCAGCCCCATGCCCTTGATGGTATAGGCAATGAAGCAGGTCGGCTGGTCGCCCGCAGCGTCCTGCGCCCGGAACGCCTCGCTCAGCGTCGCCACGTCGTGGCCGCCCAGGTTGGTCATCAGCGCCGCCAGCTCGTCATCGGTCAGCGGGTCGATGATCGCGCGCACGCCTTCCACGCGGGACAGATCGGTCAGCAGCGCGTTGCGCCAGGCGGCACCGCCCTGGAAGGTCAGCGCGGAATAGATGCTGTTGGGGCAATCATCGATCCAGCGCCGCAGGTGCTCGCCATCCGCCCGCTGGAAGGCGGCTTCCAGCTTGCGGCCGTATTTCAGCGTCACCACGTTCCAGCCCATGTCGCGGAACAGGCCCTCGATCCGGCCGAAGAGCCGGTCCGGCACCACCGAATCCAGGCTCTGGCGGTTGTAGTCGATCACCCACCAGACATTGCGGATATCGTGCTTCCAGCCTTCCAGCAGGGCCTCGTAGATATTGCCTTCGTCCAGTTCGGCATCGCCAACGATGGCGACATGCCGGCCCGGCTGCACATCCGGCCGCCCCAGCCCGTGCAACTGCACGAAGTCCTGCACCAGGCTGCCGAAGGTGGCCAATGCTACGCCCAGGCCGACGGACCCCGTGGAGAAGTCGATCTCGCCACCATCCTTGACCCGGCTGGGATAGGGCTGGATGCCGTGGAACTGCCTTAACGTAGAAAGCTTCTCGCGGTCCTGCCGGCCGAACAGGTAGTTGATGGCGTGGAACACCGGCCCGGCATGCGGCTTCACCGCCACCCGGTCTTCCGGCTTCAGCGCCTCGAAGTACAGCGCGGTCAGGATGGAGATGCAGGAGGCGCAGGAGGCCTGGTGCCCGCCCACCTTCAGCCCATCCCGATTGGGCCGGACATGGTTGGCGTTGTGGATCATCCAGGCCGAAAGCCACAGCAGCTTCTTTTCCAGCGCGTGCAGCAGGTCCAGGCGGCGGGCAGCGTCGGTGGTGGCTGGCGTGATGCGGCCCTGGACGGTCATCTGCTGGCTTCCTCTTTGTTGTCGGCAGAATAGGGTAGGCCCCTGCCCTTATGATATGCCCGACGCATGGCACAACCCGAAAAGCCCTCGGCCGAGCCGACTCGCCGCGGCTACCACCACGGCAACCTGCACCAGGCCCTGCTGGATTCCGCCGCCACCCTGGTGGCCGAACGCGGTCCGGAAGGCTTTTCCATGCTGGACGCCGCCCGCGCCTGCGGAGTCTCGGCCAGCGCGCCCTACAAGCACTTTGCGGACAAAGCCGCGCTGCTGGCCGAACTCGCTGCCCTCGGCGGCCAGAAGCTGCACCAGCGCATGGCAGCCGCCTGGGATGGTGGCCGGCCGGAACCGCCAAAGGCGTTCCTGCGGCTCGGCCACGCCTACCTGGCCTTCGCGCGGGAGGAACCCGGCTACTACCTGGCGCTGTTCCGCCCCGGCGCCGCGCCGGCCGAACTGCCGGACCCGAAGACCTCGCCGCTCGGCCAGGCGCTGGCGGCCTTCGGCGTCGGCGGCGGTGCGGTGGGCAGCATTGCGCTGCAGATCTGGGCGCTGAGCCACGGCCTGGCCAGCCTGGAACGCAGCGGCCAACTTCCGCTGCCGGCGGAGGACATGATCAACACGGGCGTCTCCAGGCTGCTGCGGGGCTTGGCGGCGGAGCGCGACATGCCATTGGCGCCGCTTTCGCCGTAAGGCTTGGCCGAGCGCCGCTCGCGTTCCGCAATCTCAACAGGTTGCCGCCCAAAGGCGCAGGCCGGGCCCGCTGCACGCCGGTCGACCTGCGCCAATACCGCCTCGCGCTGCGCCAGGGCGTGCAGCGGCGTCGTGGCCGCCTGAGCCGGTGCTCCCGGCCCTGCCAGCGCCGCGAGCAGGCGCCGCCGGCGCATCAGCCGCCGCGGGCCAGCTTCCGGATGGCGCTGGCCGCCGCGCGCTTGCCCTCGCCGGCGTAGTCCTCGTGATAGTCCTCAATCCGCGCGGGGTCGTACAGGTAGTTCACCATCAGGGCGTAGCTCTCCTTCACGCCCTTCTCGCTGGTGTCGCCCTTCCAGTTCAGCCGCTCCACCCGGGCGCCGTTGGACAGGTGGAAATGCCCGACGGGGTCGCGCGCGCGGCGGGCGTTGCGCTTGTCGCTCTCGGTGACCAGGTAGCGGGCGCAGGCGCGGACCAGGATCGGCTCCATCGCCTTGGCCACCGCCTCCTCCCGCAGCCAGCCGCGCCGCGCCAGCAGCCGGGCGAGCGTCTGGGACGGGCTTTCCTCGGTGGCGACAATCGCCTCGCCCGGGGCCGGCAGGGCCGGGTTGCCGGGCGCCAGCAGCCGCAGCGCCTCGGCCTCCTCCTCGTCCAGCAGCGTCGCGTCGCCCTCGGCCAGTTGCGCCGAAAGCCAGCGCGAGAAGCCGGGGATCGGCGACAGCGTGGAGAAGAACTTGATGTTGCGCTGTTCGGTCTGCATCACCCCGACCACCCGCTTGATCAGGAAGTTGCCGAAGCTGATGCCGTCCAGGCCGCGCTGGCAGTTGTTGATGGAATAGAAGATCGCGGTATCGGCCTTGGCCGGGTCCAATATGGGGGCTTTTTCATCCAGCAAGCGCTGCACGTTGTCGGCCAGCCCCTGGGTCAGCGCCACTTCCACGAAGATCAGCGGCTCGTCCGGCATGCGCGGATGGAAGAAGGCGTAGCAGCGGCGGTCGCTCTCCAGCCGGTTCTTCAGGTCGCGCCAGCCGCGGATCCGGTGCACCGCCTCATACTGCACCAGCTTTTCCAGCTGTGCCGCGGGGCTGTTCCAGTCGATCCGCTTGAGCTCCAGGAAGCCGACATCGAAGAAGGTCGCCAGCAACCCCTTCAGGTCGGCTTCCAACGGTGCCAGCTCTGGCATCGACGGGGAAAGCCGCAATAGCTCGGTCCGCAGGTCCACCAGGAACTTCATGCCATCGGGGATGGTGGTGAACTGCGTCAGCAGCCGCACGCGGGGCGCTTCCAGCAGGCGCTTCAGCTTGCCCTTGGCGGCGGCTTCCTCGGCCGGGCCATTCGCCTTGCCCAGCGCCTCGGCCGCCTGGCGCACGGCCGCGGTATCGCTGTCGAAGCCGGCCAGCGTGCGCAGGAACTCGGCGCGTTCCGGCGCGTCCCCGGCCATGTAGGCCTGGGCCAGCCGGGCGGCGCGGTTGCGCGCGGAGACCTCGCCCCCCCGCCCGTTCAGGCAGGCGCGCATCTGGTCGGCCACCGTCTCGGTTTCCTCGGCGCCGACCACGCGGTCCGCCATGTCCCGCCACAGCGTGGTGACCCGCCGCCAGGCGCGATCCAGCAAGCCGGTGTCTACAGCGATCTCGGACATGCAATCCCTCTCGGCTCGTCGCTGGAACAGCCTGGCAGCTGCTCACGGCAGAAACATGGTGAAATCTAGCGCGAGCCTGGCGTCTTTGTCAGGCCTTGCTTTGTCACCGACATGGCCCCTGGCAACTGTGTGATGAGATCTTCCGCCAACAACCCTTCACCAGCCCTGAAAGCGGCCTCGCCATGCAGCCAGGCGGCGGCGGCGGCAGCCTCGAAGGCGGGCATGCCCTGGGTCAGCAGCGCCCCGACCAGGCCGGCCAGCACGTCCCCGGTGCCGCCGGTACCAAGCCAGGGCGGCGCATGGGCATTGATCGCCACCCGCCCATCCGGGGCGGCGATGACGGTATCGCTGCCCTTCAGCAACACCACCGCCCCGCTGGCCGCCGCCGCCGCCCGGGCCGCCGCCGGCTTGTCGGCGCCCAGCGGCCCGAACACCCGGGCAAACTCGCCGGCGTGCGGCGTCAGCACCGCCGCGCCGCGCACCGCCTCGGCATCGACCAGCGCCCCGGCATCCGCCACCACCTGGCGCCCGGCGCCGATGAGCTGGCGCAGCAGCGCACGGGTCGCGGTGTCCGGGTGCTGGCCCGGCCCCAGCAGCCAGACCTTGCGCCTGGCGTCGCCCAACAGGTCGGCAACGCTGTCCTGCAGCACGATCGTCCCCGGCTCGGCCCCGCGATACACCGTCGCCGAGGCCGCATCCGGCGCCACAATCGTGACCAGCCCGGCGCCGCCGCGCCGCGCCGCCATAGCCGCCAAGCGGGCCGCCCCGGTCATCTCGGCGCCGCCGAGAATGGTCAGGTGGCCGCGGCTGTACTTGTGGCTCTCGGCGCCGAAGGCCGGCAGCGACCACAGGCCCGGCTGGTTGTGCCAGGCGCGCGGGGCGACCTGGCCCAGCACCGCCGCGGGCAGGCCGATATCGGCCAGCACCGTCTCGCCGCACAGGCCGCGCCCGGGTTGCAGCAGGTGCCCCGGCTTCAGCCGGAAGAAGGTTACGGTCAGCGCCGCCTGCGGGGCGTAGCCCAGCGGCTGGCCGGTGGCGCCATCCAGCCCGCTCGGCACGTCCACCGCCACCAGCGGCACGCGGACGGCGCGCAGCACATCCGCCACCTCCGGCGCCAGGTCTCGCGCCAGGCCGGCGCCGAACAGCGCATCCACCACCAGCCCGGCCCGCGCCACCGCCGCCGTGCCGAAGGGCAGCATCGGCCCACCCCAGGCGGCTGCCGCCAGCGCGGCATCGCTGCCCGGCCGGGGTGGCGCCAGAGCGGCGATGGCCACCGGCCAGCCGGCCTGCTCCAGCAACCGCGCCACGACATAGCCGTCGCCGCCATTGTTGCCCGGGCCCGCCAGCACCACCGTGCGCACCGGCCTGAACCGCCGCATCACCGCCCGGGCCACCGCCCGCCCGGCCGCCTGCATCAGCACCGGGCCATTCCCGGCCAGACGATCGGCCTCGGCCATTTCAGCGGGGGTCAGCAGTTCCAGCGGCGTCATGCCGGCATCCTACCACGCCCCTGCGGCCGGCCCTGACCTTTCGCGCCCACCCCTGCTACAGTGGCCGTGGGCGCGCGGGAGTCGGGGCATGGTGTTCGTGGTGGCGGTGGCCCAGCAGAAGGGTGGGGCAGGCAAGTCCACGGTTGCCGCCAACCTGGCGGTGGCCATGGTCCAGGCCGGGCAGCGCGTGGCCCTGCTGGACACCGACCCGCAGCAATCCCTGGCCCGCTGGTGGGAAGAACGCGCCAACCAGCCACGCGCCCTGCCGCTGACCTTCGAGACCCCGGCCGGCTGGCGCATCCCCGCCGCGATCGACCGGCTGAAGCGCGGCCACGACGTCATCAT
This sequence comes from uncultured Rhodospirillales bacterium, assembly GCA_903835235.1. Classification (GTDB taxonomy): domain Bacteria; phylum Pseudomonadota; class Alphaproteobacteria; order Acetobacterales; family Acetobacteraceae; genus CAIMOR01. The sequence goes on along the minus strand of CAILMF010000015.1, from coordinate 277,431 downwards.
CCTGGACACCGCTCCGCACGCGGAGACCGAGGCCAAGATCGCCATCCGCGCCGCCGACCTGGTGCTGCTGCCGATGCAGCCCAGCCCTGCCGACCTCTGGGCCAGCGACGCCACGCTGAAGCTGGCCGCCGCCGAGGGCCGCCGCGCCGTGGTGCTGCTGAACCGCGTGCCGTCATCGGGCAAGCTGCCGCAGCAGATCGAGGCGCTGCTGGCCGAGCGCCACATTCCCGTGCTGACCGAACGCTTGGGCAACCGCACCGCCTTCGCCAGCGCCTTCATGCTGGGCCTGGCGGTGTGCGAGGCCGCGCCGAAGAACCAGGCCACCACCGAACTCACCGCCCTGGCCGCAGCCTTGCGTGCCATGCAGAAAGGCTGACGCCATGCTCCTCACCTGGGTGCTGTTCGCGCTCCACCTGATCTTCGCCGCGCTCTGGGTCGGCGGCCTCGGCTTCGCCTGGATCGCGCTGCGGCCCTCCATGGCGGTGCTGGAGCCGGCGCAACGCCTGGCGCTGCACCGCGCCGTGCTGAAGCGCTTCTTCCTCATCGTCTGGCACGCCATCCCGATCATGTTCATCACCGGCTACTGGATGGTGGTGCGCAGCTTCGGCAGCATGGCCGCCTCCCCGCCCGAGCTGCACGCCATGGTGTTCGGCGGCGTGCTGATGACGCTGATCTTCCTCTACGTCTTCTTCGTGCCCTGGAAGGCCGGCCGCGTGGCGCTGGAAGCCGGCAATGCCCCCGCCGCCGCCGCTGCCTTCGGCCGCATCCGCCAGATGGTCGGCATCAACCTGCTCATCGGCCTGCTGACCATCTGCGCCGCGGCCTGGGAAAGCTGATGGCCAACGAAGGCATCGAGATCAGCGAGGACGACTTCCCGGAGCTGGAAGCCGTCGCCGCCATTCAGCGCGGGCTGCACGCCTACAACCAGGAAATGGGCGGGCCGTATGACCGTGAGCCGGTGACGGTGCTGGCGCGCGATGCTTCCGGCACCGTGCGCGGCGGGCTGCTGGGGCTGACCTACTGGAACTGGCTGTTCATCGACTGGCTCTGGCTGGCGCGGGACATGCGCGGCCAAGGCCTGGGCGGCCAGTTGCTGGAACGCGCCGAGGCCATTGCCCGTGGGCGTGGCTGCACCAACGCCTACACCGACACCTTCAGCTTCCAGGCGCCGAAATTCTGGACCCGCGCCGGCTACGCCGAATTCGGCCGGCTGGACGAAATGCCGCCCGGCCACGCCCGCATCTGGTTCAAGAAAACCCTTTGATGCCCGCCATCAGCTTCACCATCCGCCCGACCAAGGCGGAGCGTGATGCCCTCGGCAAGGGCCTGGGCGACTACAACCGCGCCAGCCACCCCGGTCGGCTTGGTGGCGGCGAGCGCTGGTTCATCGCCCGCGACGCCGCCGGCGTGATCATCGCCGGCGCGAAGTGCGACGAGGCCTGGGACTGGCTCTACATCGACTGGCTCTGGGTGGCCGAGGCGCATCGCCGCCAGGGCCTCGGCGCCCGCCTGCTGGCCGAGGCCGAGGCCTTCGCCCGCGGCAAAAAACTGCTGGGCCTGCACTTGAACACCTGGTCGTTCCAGGCGCCGGACTACTACCCCCGGCACGGCTTCGTGGAAGCCGGCCGCATCGCGGACATGCCCAAGGGCGTGGTCCGCCACTGGTTCGTCAAACGCTTCGACGCCATCCCTACAGGATGAAGTCGCTGGCGGCGAGCGAGGCGACGCCGCTCACCATCAAGCTGAAGTCGGTCACGCCATCGCCGTTGAGATCGACCATGACGGTGACGTTGTTGGCCTGAACGCTCATCATCAGCTGATGCGCGTGGTTGTCGAAGCGCGTCACCACCGTCAGCGCCGGGTCGATCAGGTGCAGGTTGATCTTGTCGCCCTGGGCGGTGGAGAAATCCATGATCCGGTCGCGGCCGGCCAGCAGAGCCCCGGAATCGGAGAGCTGCTCGTACATGAACACGTCGGCGCCGAAGCCGCCGGTCAGGATATCCGCGCCGCTGCCGCCCACCACCGTGTCGTTGCCTGCACCGGCATTGATGTTGTCGACGCCGGCGCCGCCGCGGATCAGGTTCGCGCCGGTGGTGCCGACAATGGAGTCGTTGAAGTCCGAGCCCACCAGGTTCTCGAAATTCGCCAGCGTCTCGGTGCCCGCGCCGCCGGTGACCTGCGCGGTGGTCAACGACATGTTCACCCTTACACCGGCGGTGGCGCTGGCGTAGCTCAGGGTATCGGTGCCGGTGCCGCCGTCGATCGAATCATTGCCGGCGCCGCCGTCGATGCTGTCATTGCCGGCACCGCCCTGCAGCAGGTTGGCGCCTGTGCTGCCCGTCAGCGTGTCGTTGAAGTCGGAACCCACCAGGTTCTCGAAGTTCACCAGCGTGTCGGTGCCGGCGCCGCCGGTCGCCTGCGCCGTCGCCACCGCCAAGCTTACCGCCACCCCGGCCGTGGCGCTGGCATAGCTCGCGGTATCGACCCCCGCGCCGCCATCCATCGCATCATTGCCGGCGCCGCCGTCGATGCTGTCATTGCCGGCACCGCCCTGCAGCGCGTTGTCGCCGGCGTTGCCGCCCAGCGTGTCGTTGAAGCCGGAGCCAACCAGGTTCTCGACATTCGCCAAGGTCTCGGTACCGGCGCCGCCGGTTGCCTGCGCAGTGGTCAGCGCCAGGCTCACCTGCACCGCGGCGGCGGCGTTGGCGTAGGTCACGGTATCAATGCCGGTGCCGCCATCCACCGAATCATTGCCGGCGCCAGCGTCGATGCTGTCATTGCCGGCACCGCCCTGCAGCACGTTGTCGCCGGCGTTGCCGCCCAGCGTGTCGTTGAAGTCGGAACCCAGCAGGTTCTCGAAGTTGACCAGCGTGTCGGTGCCGGCGCCGCCGGTGACCTGCGCGGTGGTCAGCGCCAGGCTGACCTGCACGCCGGCCGTGGCGCTGGCGTAAACCACGGTATCCGTGCCCGTGCCGCCGTCCATCGAATCATTGCCGGCGCCACCGTCGATGCTGTCATTACCGGAAAGCCCGCTGATGCTGTCATTGCCCGCGGCGCCCGCCAGGCTGTCATTGCCATTGCCCGGCAGGGTCGCCAGGAAAATATCGGCCAGACGGTTGGTATCGCCGGCCACCAGGTTGCTGGCGCTGCTGGCAAAGGCAATCGACGTGCCATCGGGCGAGAACACCGGATGATTCGAATTGCCCGACCCGGAACCGCCGGTGAGCGACTGCGAAATCAAGGTCAACGCGCCGGTCGTCAGGTCCTTCACGTAGACATCGGTGTTGTTGTTGGTGTCGGCGGGGCTGAACGCCACCGCGGTCTGGAACGCCAGCTTGGTGCCATCATTGGAAAGCACGCCATGCGTGCTGTCGCCGCTGGCAACGGCCTGGCCGCTGGCATCGGTGCTCAGCAGCCGCTTCTCGCCGGTAAGGACGTTGTAGCCATAGACATCGGTCGAGAGATTGGTGTCGGCCGCGACCAGCGAGGCATCGCTCTGGAACACCAGCCATTGGCCATCGGCCGAGAACAGCGCGTGGGTGGAATCCAGCGTGCCGGAACGGCCGGTGACATCGGCGGAAACCAGGGTCACCGCGCCGGTTGCCAGGTTCTTCAGGAACACGTCCTGGTGGGCGTTGGTGTCGCCCGTCACCAGGTTGGACGCCGCGCTCTGGAACGCCAGCAGCGTGCCGTCCGGCGAGAATACGCCGAGCGCCGAGCCCCGGTTGCCCTGCACGCCGGCGGCGTTGGTGGAGACCAGCTTGGTCGTATTGGCCACGACGTCGTAGACGAAGATATCGGCGGTGCGGTTGGTGTCGCTGCCCACCAGGTTGTTGGCATAGCCCGACCAGGTCACCTTGGTGCCGTCGGCCGAGATTTCAGCATAGTAGTTGTCGCCGTTGCTCTGCGCCCCGGCCACGCCCTTGCTCACCAGCCTGACCTCGCCGGTGGTCAGGTCTTCCCAGAACACGTCGATGGTTTGGTTGCTGTCGCCGGTCGTCAGGCCGTCGGCGTCATCGGCCACGAAGGCGGCCTTGGTGCCGTCGGCCGAGAACGCCATGCGGCGGCCAAGCTGCTGATTGTTCGGCAGGGCGGTGACGGTGCCGCCGGCATAGAGCGTCGGCGCCAGGCGGCTGACCACCCCGGTGCTCACATCGGCGAAGAAGGCATCCTGCGTTCCGTTCAGGTCGCCAGGCACCAGGTTGCTGGCGAAGCTGTAGAACGAAACCTTGCTGCCATCCGGGGTGAACAGCGGGCCGTAGCTGTGGCCATTGCTCTGCGCGTCATCCAGACCAAGGTCGATGCGCTGAATGCTGACAACGCCGGTGTCGGTGCCAATGATCTTGTTGTTGCCGCTGTTGCCGAGCCGGGTGGTCATGGGTTGGTATCCGTCACGCTGCAGCATCGGATCTCACGAACGAAATCCGACTTCCCTGCTCTGATTTTCCCAGTATCACCCAGAACGCGAATGCCGAGGCATTAAGGTCTCTTTAAACGGGGTATCAAATTCCTGTGATATCGCGGCTTTGACGGTAACCGCCCATCAGGGATATGCCGGCGCCAGAAACCCGAGAGAGCGTTCCCATGAAGGCAGCAGTCGTCACCGAACACGGCGTCCAGGTGCAGGACGTCGCCACCCCGAAGCCCGGCCCCGCCCAGGTGCTGGTCCGCGTCCGCGCCGCCAGCCTGAACCGCGCCGACCTGGCCGTGGCCGCCGGCCATGCGCATGGCCGCCAGGGCGGCCCCGGCACCATCATCGGCCTGGACTTCGCCGGCGAGGTCGCGGAGTGCGGCCCCGAGGTGCCCGCCCACATCAAGCCGGGCATGCGCGTGATGGCCAAGGGCGCCGGCTGCTACGCCGAATACGCGCTGGCCGATTGGGGCACGGTCTCGACCATTCCCGGCAACAACATGAGCTGGACCCAGGCGGCGACCCTGCCGGTGGCGCTGACCACCATGCACAACGCCGTGGTCACCATGGGCGGGCTGAAGCCGGGCCAGAGCATCCTGATCCAGGGCGCCTCCTCCGGCGTTGGCCTGATGGGCATGCAGATCGCCAAGCTGATGGGCGCCGGCAAGGTTCTGGGCAGCAGCACCAACGCCGAACGCCGCGCGAAGCTGAAGGACTACGGCTGCGACGTGGCGGTTGATACCTCCGACGCCAGCTGGCCCGACCAGGTGCTGGCCGCCACCGATGGCCGCGGCGTGGACGTGATCGTGGACCAGATTTCCGCCAGTGTGGCCAATGGCAACCTGAAGTGCTGCGCCATCCTCGGCACCATCATCAACGTGGGGCGCCTGGGCGGCAGCAAGGGCGAGTTCGACTTCGACCTGCATGCGGCGCGGCGCATCAACTACATCGGCGTCACCTTCCGCACCCGCAGCACCGAGGAAGTCCGCGAGATCAACCGCCTGATGGTCCAGGACCTGTGGCCGGCGGTGGAGGCGGGCAAGCTCTCCCTGCCCGTGGACAAGGTCTTCCCGCTGGCCCAGGCGGTGGAGGCGCTGGCGCACATGAAGGCCAACCAGCACTTCGGCAAGATCGTGCTGTCCATGGAATAGCGGATGCTGCCCGAGCCCTGGTTCAACCTGGCCGTCGCCACCGCCCTTGGCCTGCTGATCGGGCTGGAGCGGGAGCGGGGCAAGGGGCGGGGCCCGGGACGCGGCGCCGCGGGCATGCGTACCTTCGGCCTGGCGGCGCTGGCCGGCGCCCTGGCCATGCAGCTGGGCGGCGCGATGCTGCTGGCCGTGGTGCTGGCCGGTGTGGTCGCGCTGGCCGGCCTGGCTTATTTTCGGGTTGCCCGGGCCGACCCGGGCCTGACCACCGAGGTGGCGCTGGCCGCCACGCCCCTGCTCGGCGCCCTGGCGCTGTCCAACCCGGCGCTGGCGGCGGCGCTGGCCGCCATCATCACCGCGCTGCTGGCGGCCAAGCCGCATCTGCACCGCTTTGCCACCATCGGCCTGTCCACCCAGGAACTGCATGACAGCCTGGTCTTCGCCGTCATCGCGCTGGTGCTCTGGCCGCTGCTGCCGGATGCCGGCCTCGGCCCCTGGCAGGCGGTGAACCCGCACCAGGTGGGGCAGCTTGTGGTGCTGGTGCTCGCCATCGGCGCGGCCGGGCATGTTGCCAGCCGCGTGGTCGGCACCCGCTACGGCCTGCCACTGTCCGGCCTGGCGTCCGGCTTCGTGTCCAGCACTGCGACCATCGGCGCCATGGCCACGCGCGCCAGCCGGGAACCAGCCAGCCTGGCTGCCGCCGTCGCCGGTGCCACGCTGTCGACGCTCGGCACCTTCATCCAGATGGCGCTGCTGCTGTGGGCCACCAGCACCGCGGCGCTGCTGGCCGTGGCCCCGGCCTTGGTCGCCGGTGGCGTTGTCGCGGCGCTGTATGGTGCGGCCTTCACCGGGCACGCCCTGCGCGCCGGGCCGGAACCGCCGGCCCAGGCCGGACGCGCCTTCAGCCTGCGAACCGCGCTGGTGCTGGCGGCCACGCTGGTGGTCATGCTGCTGGCCGCGGCCGGCCTCGGCGACTGGCTGGGCGACATCGGCATCCTCATCGGCGGCGCGCTGGCCGGCATCGTGGACCCGCATGCCGCGGCGATCTCGGTGGCGTCGCTGGTGGCTGATGGCAGGTTGGCACCGTCGGAGGCCGCGCTTGCCGTCCTGGCCGCCATGAGCACCAATACGGCGTCCAAGGGGATCATGGCAGTCAGCGCCGGCAGCCCCGCGTTTGCGTGGCGCGTCGTGCCGGGCCTGGCGCTGTCGCTGGCGGCAACCTGGGCCGCGGCGCTGTTCGGCCGCTGATGCCATCCTGATGGTCACCGCCATCAGCGGCAACCACCACCGGCTGGACTTCATGATCGGCCGGGCAAGGCGCGGGATACCGACAGGTATTTCATCATTGCGACCGACGCCATCGGCAACGGCCTGCCCACCAGCCCGGGCAACAGCACGGCGCCGCCGCGCTTGCAGGTGCTGCAATGGGGCGTTTCCCACGCCGGGTTCATGGACAGCCTGGTGGCCTTGGTGCCGCTGGCCCGCACCCCCGGCTGGACCATCGCCATGCCGGACGCCAGCCGCCAGGCCATCATGCTCGACCCCGCCTGGAACCAGGGCAATTATACCGCCCAACCGGAACGCGGCGTGCGGCTGTGGCGCGACATCCTCAGCTTCCTGGCCGCCCGCGCGCCGGAAATGTACCGCGACCAGTTCCCCCCCCAGCCTATGCAGGTGCTGCCCTGGTTGCGGGCACAGGAGACCAGCCTGCTCAACGCCTTCGACGCAAATGACTGGCTGTACCAGAACTGGGCCCATGGAGGGCACGACATCGGCACCACCCCGGGCATCCAAGGGGGTACGCTTGGCAAGTCGCGCGCGTTCGAGGCGAAGACCCTGGCGCTGCACGGCAACGGCGACCTGCTGAACCCGGAATACGAGCCCATCGAGGCCAGCCGGTACATCCGCGACGTGCGCGTGGTGCGGATCAGCCCGGGCACCGTCACCGACCATACCGCGGCCGGCGGCGGCTTTCCGGCAGATGTGGACTTCCTGAACCACGAGACCACGCAGTTCCTGGAGGTGGTGACGCAGCACGGCCGCCGGCTGCGGTAGCGCGGCTCAACCCCAGCCCAGGCGGGCCGCCAGGGCGCTGCCCCGCCACCACAGCAGTGCCGCCCGCCGCAACAGGCGGCGCTGCCGGGCGGAGCCCAGCCGCTGTGCCCGTGCCGCATTCAACCAGGCGCGCGGCTGCGCCACCCGGTGGCGGCGCCACAGCCGGGCAACCTGCGCCGCCACATCCGGCGCGGCCTCGGACGCCCCCAGCAGCGCCGCCTGCATCACGGCGGCCGGCGGTGCGCGGTGCTGGTTGAAGCGCAACGGCACCGCTTCCACTTGCCGCACCGCCGAGATCAGCCGCAGGTGCGCTGTGTCCAGCGCATGGGCGGGGTCGTACAGCACCAGGCAGCGGGTGGCGGCAGGCGCCTCCGGCCGCAGGTGGTGCTGGGTGAAGCGCAGCGTCGCCGCCTCCCGCCGCCAGCGATTCTCGGCCGGCACCAGCGCCGGGTCCAGCGTCGCCTGCGGCATCAGCGCCACGGCGTCGGAGGCATCGAGCAGCCCACAGAAGTTGACGGCGGCATAAGCCCCCATGCTGAAGCCATAGGTCACCAGCCGCGCATGGCCCTGCGCCTGGCGGAACGCGGTGATGGTGCGCAGCACGGCGGGCATTTCGGCGTGTTGGTACCAGGTGTTGGCGGCGGGAAGCACGTGCACCGCGTCCAGCCCGGCGGTCCACAGGTAGTGCTGGCCGAAGCCCCCACTGGTCAACGCCGGTCGCGGCCGATGGTACATGAAGCTGACCACCAGCACGTCACGCCGCATTCCCGGCTGCAAGGCAAAGACGTTGAAGGCAGCGCTGCGGTACAGCGCCAGTTCGCTCACCGCCGGATGCCGAGCTGAACTTCCCGGTACCAGATGTAGATCCCGCTGCCGACCAGCAGCGCGATGCCGGCGAAGGCCGCCGCGTCCGGCACCTCCGCCCACACCACGGCGCCCAGCAACGCCGTCCACAGGATGCCGCTGTACTCGAAGGGCGCCAGCAGCGTCGCCTCGCCGCTGCGATAGGCCGCGGTCATCAGCACCTGGCCCAGTGCCGAGACCACGCCGCAGCCCGCCAGCAGTGCCCATTGCGTGCCGCTGGGCGCCACCCAGAGCGGCACGGCCAGCACGCCCGCCACCACCGCCGCCGACAGCGCGAACCACATCACGATGGCGACCCCGGATTCGCCGGCATCGCCCATGCGCCGAATGGTCACCATGGCCATGGCCCACCCCACCGCGCCCAGCAGCACGCCGCCGGCGGCCAGCAGGTCCAGCCCCGCGCCGCCACCGGGCCTGACCACCACCAGCACGCCACAGAAGCCCAGCGCCACCGCCAGCCCGCGCCGCCAGCGCAGCCTTTCCCCCATGAACAGCACGGCGATCAGCGTCAGGAACAGCGGCATGGTGAAGCCCAGCGCCGTGGCCGTGGCCAGCGGCAGGTGGGCATAGCCGTAGAAGGCGCCGGCCATGCCGATCAGGCCCCAGAACAGCCGTTCGGCATGTGCCCTGGGGTGCCGGGTGCGCAGCGCCCCCAGCCCCTCCGGCGCGCGCAGCAGCAGCGGCAGCAGGGCGGGAATGGCGAAGAGGTTGCGGCACAGCATCACCTGCGGCACCGGAATCTCGCCGTGCAGCGCCTTCACGCAGGCCGCGGCCATGCCAAAGACCGCCGCGGCGCCCAGCACGCAGAGGATGCCGCGGCGCCTGGCGCCGGCCTGGGTAACGGTGCTGCTCATGGACTGGCCCTTTCGCCAAGGGTAGGGTCCGTCCGGCATGAACACCAGACCCGCCAAGGCCCCGCTGATCCCCGCCCACCCGAAGATCCAGGTGCTGGAGGATCAGGTGGTCTGGGATGGCCGCTTCCCCGTCCAGCGGGTGAAGTTCCGCTTCACCAGGTTCGACGGCGCCGAATCCGGCGTGTTGACCTGGGAGCTCTGGCGCCGTGGCCGCGGCGTGGCGGTGCTGCCTTACGACCCCGTTCAGGATTCGGTGGCGCTGATCCAGCAGTTCCGCCTGCCCGCGCTTTCGGCCGGGCTGGACCCGATGATGACCGAATGCGCCGCCGGCCTGCTGGAGATCGGCGAGGACCCGCTGGAGGCGGCGAAGCGCGAATGCGAGGAGGAAACCGGCCTGAAGCCGGACCGCTTCGAAAAGATCGGTGGCTTCATGCTGATGCAGGGCGGCTGCGACGAGGTGCTGCACATGTACGGCGCCCGCGTGGCCCCTGCCGCCGCCGGGCGAGGCCGGGACCCACGGCCTGCAGGACGAGCACGAGGACATCAAGGTCACGGTGCTGCTGGCCGCGGACGCCTTCGCGCTGCTGGACGCGGGCGGCGTGCAGAATGCCACCCTGGCGATCTGCCTGTACTGGCTGCGCACGCATCGCGACCGGCTGCGGCGGGAGTGGGGCTGAGCCGGTTGCCCGCGCCGCTCAATCCCCAGCTGGCTTGCGGAACACGTCCTTCAGGCAGATCAGCCCGTCCCGGAAACTGTACAGCTCCACCCCCTCGTATTCCCGCGCCGGCCCGCCGTCGCGCGGCGTCTCGCGCAGCCGGAAGGTCATCACCGTCAGGTCCGGCAGGTGATGGTAGGCCACGTCGGAAAAGCGCAGCTCGGCGCGGGCGCGCATCGCCGCCAGTTCCGCCGCAATCGCTTCCGCACCCTTCAGCCGGCGCGGCTGCCCGGCCTCATCCAGGCCCGCCCAGGTAAAGTCCGGCGTCACCACCTGGTACAGCAGGCCCATATCCGCCTTGAACCAAGCCCGGCCGAAGCCGCGGAACAGCTCCTCCCGCCCCGCCAGATCACCCGCCTGCATCGCTGCCCTCCCCGGCCAGAGCAATTTCAAGGCGAGCGGATACGCTCGCCGACTCGGAAAATGCGTCCCTACCAAAAGCTTGAGCCATTTCATCGCGTAGGGTCGCGGTGAAACGGCTCTCGGCCAAGGTGGCAGCTTGCCCCGCCGCCGCCGTTCGGGGAAAGTCCCCTGATGCCCACTGAACTCCTGTTCCGCGACAACGCCTATCTGCGCGACTGCACCGCCACCGTGCTGGCCGCCACGCCCGAGGGCGTGCTGCTGGACCGCACCATCTTCTACCCCCAGGGCGGCGGCCAACCCGGCGATGCCGGCACGCTGCGCTGGGCGGGCGGCGAAATGGCCATCGCCAACAGCATCAAGGGCGCCGAGCCGGATACCGTGCTGCACCTGCCCGCCGAAGGCGCCGCCCTGCCCGCGCCTGGCACGCCGGTGACGGCCGAACTCGACTGGCCGCGCCGCCACCGCCACATGCGCATGCACACCGCCCTGCACCTGCTGTGCAGCCTGATCCCCGGCGCCGGCGTCACCGGCGGCCAGGTGGGCGCGGACCGGTCGCGCCTCGACTTCGACCTGCCGAACCCGCCGACCAAGGAAGCGCTGACCGAGGGCCTCAACGCCCTGGTCGCCGCCGACCAGCCGGTGGGCCACCACTGGATCACCGACGCCGAGTTGGACGCCAACCCGGCCATGGTCCGCACGCTCAGCGTGCAGCCGCCGCGCGGTGCCGGCCAGGTTCGCCTGGTGCAGGTGGGCGCGGCCGAAGCGCCGACCGACCTGCAACCCTGCGGCGGCACCCATGTGGCCCGCACCGGGGAAATAGGCCGGGTCGAAGTCACCAAGCTTGAAAACAAGGGCAAGCAGAACCGGCGTGTCTACGTCGTTCTCGGGGAGTGAGCGCGATGAGCAACCTGGTTTCCACCGAATGGCTGGCCGCCAACCTGGGCAAGCCGGACATCCTGGTGTTCGACACCACGAAATACCTGCCGAACGAACCATTCGACGGCAAACAGAAATTCGCCGAGGCCCATATCCCCGGCGCGCGCTTCTTCGATATCGACGAAGTGGCCGACGTGGAAAACCCACTGCCGCACATGATCCCAACCGCGGCGCGGTTTGAGAAACTGATGGCCGCCATGGGCGTCTCCAACGCCTCCCGCTGCGTGTTCTACGACCAGAAGGGCCTGCAGAGCAGCGCCCGCGGCTGGTGGCTGATGCGGCTGTTCGGGCATGACAAGGCCAGCGTGCTGGATGGCGGCCTGCCCAAGTGGCAGCGCGAAGGCCGCGCCACCGACGCCGGCACCCCGCCCGCGCCCAAGCCCTCGCAATTCGTCGCCGACTTCCGCAGCGAGCGGGTCAAGGGCATCGGCGACGTCAAGACCATCGTGGCGTCAGGCACCGCCCTGGTGCTGGACGCCCGCGCCAAGGGCCGCTTCGACGGCGCCGCGCCGGAACCGCGCCCCGGCCTGCCCAGCGGCCATATGCCCGGCGCCGAGAACGTGCCGTTCAACGAGCTGTTCAACCCCGATGGCACGATGAAGGAGCCGGCCGTGCTGCGCGCCCGCTTCAGCCGCGCCCGGGTGACGCCGGACAAGCCGGTGGTGACCAGCTGCGGCACCGGCGTCACCGCCTGCATCCTCACCCTCGGCCTGGTCCAGGCCGGCTTCCCCGAGGCCGCCGTGTATGACGGCAGCTGGACCGAATGGGCGTCGCGCCCCGAAACGCAGAAAGTGAACAGCTGACATGGCCGACCCCAAGGACCCCAAGCACAGCTTCTCCACCCGCATGAGCCATGCGGGGCGGGCCGGCACGCATGTGCATGGCTTCGTCAACCCCGCGGTGCATCGCGGCAGCACCGTGCTGTTCCCCAACAGCCAGGCGCGCAAGGACGGCGCCAAGCACCGGTTCGAGCAGTTCCAGACCTACGGCACCCAGGGCGGCCCGACGCACTACGCCTTCGAGGACGTGATCGCGGAGATCGAGGGCGGCACCCGCGCGCTGATCGTCGGCACCGGCCTGGCCGCCGTGGCGGTGCCGCTGCTGGCCTATCTGAAGGCCGGCGACCACTGCCTGATGCTGGACAGCTGCTACGGCCCGGCCCGCAACGTGTGCGAGGGGCTGCTGAAGCAGTGGGGCGTCGAGACCACCTACTACGACCCCTGCATCAGCCCGGCCGAACTGGCCAAGCTGTTCAAGCCCAACACCAAGGTGCTGTACACCGAGAGCCCGGGTTCCCACACCTTCGAGGTGCAGGACATCCCGGCCCTGGCCGAAGTGGCGCATGCCAAGGGCGCCAAGGTGCTGATGGACAACACCTGGGGCATCCACCACTTCATGCCCTTCACCAAGGGCGTGGATGTCTCCATCCAGGCGCTGACCAAGTACGTGGGCGGGCACAGCGACATCCTGCTGGGCAGCGTGGTGGTGAACTCCGAGGCCGATTGGCAGATCGTCCGCAGCACCGGCTCGCTGCTCGGCCAGTTCGCCAGCCCGGATGATGTTTGGCTGGCGCTGCGCGGCGTGCGCACCATGCCGGTGCGGCTGAAGCAGCAGATGGCCAGCGGCATCGAGGTGGCGGCCTGGCTGGAGCAGCAGCCGCAGGTGAAGCAGGTGCTGCACCCCGCCCTGCCCAGCCACCCGCAGCATGCGCTGTGGAAGCGCGACTTCACCGGCGCGTGCAGCCTGTTCGGCGTGGTGTTCCAGCCGAAGTACAGCCTGGAGGATGTGATGCGCTTCATCGACAACCTCCAGCTCTTCGGCATCGGCGCCAGCTGGGGCGGCTATGAGAGCCTGTGCATCCTGACCACCGGCAACGTGACGCGCACCGCCGGTACCGGCGATTTCGGCGGCAACATGGCCCGCGTGCATATCGGCCTGGAAGACCCGAAGGACCTGATGGCCGACCTGGCGCAGTCCCTGGCCAAGCTGGGCTGAGCCAGCGCCGCTCCGGCGCCTACGCCGGATGCGCCGCTCGGGCCCTCAGGCCGGATGCGCCGCCAGCCATTCCAGCAGCAGCCGGGCGCTCACCTCCGGCTGCTGGTCCGGCGCGTAGTGGCCGACGCCCTCCAGTTCCACGAAGCGGTAGTCGGCGGCGATGAAGTCGGCGGTGCCCTCGGCGGCCATGCGCCCCACGGTGTCGTCGGCATTGCCCCAGACGAACAGGGTCGGCACCTCGGTCGGCCCGATCGGCCGGTGCACCACGCCGCGCGCCCGGTACCACGCCAGCGCCGCCGCCATGGCGTCCGGGTTGCCGATGACCGCCAGGTGCTTTTCGGTCTGCGCCGCGGGAATGCCCTGCGCCGCGTGCCGCACCCGCAGCCACCTCGCGTCCTCGGCCAGCACCGTCTCCACCGCGTCCGGCTTCAGGAAGGCCTGGTGATGGCGGGACCGCCCCGGCTGCTCCGGGTCCTGCTTCAGCGCCCGGGCAAAGGCCAGCGGATGCGGGCGGGAGAACATGCTCAGCGAGGCCAGCCGCCCTGGCCATTGGCTGGCGATATCCCAGGAAAGGCTGCCGCCCCAATCATGCCCCACCAGGTGGAAACGCCGCCCGGTGCCGCCCATCCGGTCCGCCAATGCCATCGCGTCGCCGATCAACAGGTCGATGTCGTAGCGCGGAAACTCCATCGGGTCCGGCCGCGCCCCGGGCGAATAGCCCCGCTGGTTCGGCGCCACCGCGAAATAGCCTGCCGCCGCCAGCGCTGGCAGCTGCGAATCGAATAAATGCCGCGAAACGCCGAAGCCATGCAGCATCAGCACCAGGGGCGACGTTGGGTCACCGGCGACCGAGACGTCGAACACCATCCCCGGTGACAGCTCGACCCGCTGGTTCTCGACCATCATGCAACCTCATTTCCTGCCCAAGGCTGCAGCCAAGCACTGGGGCGATGATGGCTCAATGATCGCTTCGTCATGAAGGTTTATATTGCATCGCAGCATGACGCGGTTTCTCATGCTGCCTGAACAGGAGCGACCGATGCAGAACTTCGTGGTCATGCAGGTGCGGGAATACCGCCTGCACAAGATGGAGGTGGTGGACAACGGCAAGGCCGGCTTCACCGTCACCATCATTCCGCCGGCCAACCGCGGTGGGGTCCCGCGCGAGGTAACGCGCGACAGCACCACCGTGACCCTGGCCGACGTGCTGAACCGCGCCAAGGCCGAGATCGACGCCGTGATGGGCCCGAAGCCTGCCTTCAAGCCGCGCGGCTTCGGCCGCTGAGGCGCAGCCACGTTTGACCGAGGCGCCCCGCCTCCCCACCTGAGACGTCAGTCCACGCCAAGGCGCAACAGCGTCCTGGCGATGGCGCGCCAGCCGCCTGACGGCGCCCGCTCCTCGTTGTCGAATGCGCCAGACGCGGGGCAGCCTCGGCGTTCCCCGCCCTCGACGCCACGCCCCCTGCGGTTAGGCTGCACGGAACAATAGGGGGATTTGTCCATGCAGCGGCTCGCCGCCCTCAGGCCCACCCTGCCCATCCTGCTTGGTGCGGCGGTCATGCTCAGCATCGCCATGGGCTTGCGCCAGAGCCTCGGGCTGTTCATGCAGCCGGCGGTCAAGGACCTGGGCATCCGGGTCAGCGACTTCACCTTGGCGATTGCCATCCAGAACCTGGCCTGGGGCTTCCTCCAGCCCTTCGCCGGCGCCATTGCGGCGCGGCGTGGCTTTGCCCCGGTGCTGATGGCCGGCGTGCTGCTGTTCGTCGCCGGCCTTGCGGTCACCGCGATGGCGCAGGGCAGCCTCGGCATCATCATCGGCGCCGGCGTGCTGGTCGGCCTGGCGCTGGCGTGCTGCGCCTCGGCCATGGCCATGGCAGTGGCCTCGCGTTCCGCCCCGGCGGCGTTGCGCTCCACGGTGCTCGGCCTGGTTTCCGCCTTCGGCTCGCTCGGCGCCATGTTCTCGGCACCCATCGGGCAGGCGCTCTCGGCCAATTTCGGCTGGCGCGCCGGCGTCATCGGCTTCACCGTCATCGCGCTGGCGATGATCCCCGCCGCCTGGTTCGCCGGGCGGGTGGACAAGGTGCCGCTGCCGCCCACGCCGCGTGGCGAGGTCGAGGCCGCCTCCGCCATGGCCGTGACGAAGCAGGCGCTGGCGCACTGGCCCTTCATGGTCATGACCTGCGCCTACTTCATCTGCGGGTTGCAGCTGATGTTCCTCAGCACCCATTTGCCGAGCTACCTCGACCTCTGCGGCATGGACCCGATGCTGTCGGCCCAGGCGCTGGGCGTCATCGGCGGCTTCAACGTGCTGGGCAGCCTGTTCTTCGGCTGGGCGGGCGGGCGCTGGAACAAGGCGGGGCTGCTGGGCGGCCTCTACCTGGCGCGCTCCCTGGCGTTGGCCTGGTACTTCATGACCCCGCCGACGCCGGAGGCGACGCTGGTCTTCGCGGCCATCATGGGCTTCCTGTGGCTGGGCGTGGCGCCCCTGATCGCCGGCCTGACCGCCGAGATGTTCGGCCTGCGCTGGCAGGCCATGGTGCAGGGCCTGGCCTTCACCAGCCACCAGGTCGGCAGCTTCCTGGGCGCCTACGGGGCTGGCCTGCTGTTCGACGCCGCCGGCAACTACGACCTGGTCTGGCGCATTGGCGTCGGCATCGGCCTGCTGGCGGGCACGGTGCAGTTGCTGGCCACCCTGCCCCGCTGGCCGACAGCGCCGCTGCGCGCCGCAGCCTGAACCGCTACCGGCAGGCGGCGGCGGCCGCCGGGCCGCCGCCGGGCAAGCGCGCCGCCAGCAAACGACACGCATTGCCACCGGCAGCCTGGCGCAGCTGCGCCTCGGTCATGCCGCCGCGCGCCATGGCCCAGGTCAGCGCCGGCAGGCCCGCGACATCGATCGGGGTTTCCACGGCGCCGTCGAAGTCCGAGCCCAGGGCCAGGTGGGCATGCGGGTCCAGCCCCGGATGCGCCGCCTTGAAC
This sequence comes from uncultured Rhodospirillales bacterium, assembly GCA_903835235.1. Lineage (GTDB taxonomy): Bacteria > Pseudomonadota > Alphaproteobacteria > Acetobacterales > Acetobacteraceae > CAIMOR01. The sequence goes on along the minus strand of CAILMF010000015.1, from coordinate 261,116 downwards.
GCCGGCTGCTGCAACGCCCGCGCCACCTGCCGCATGACGCGGAGGATGTCCTCCACCCCGTTCGGCCCCACCGCCTCCGGCCAGTAGCCCACGCCGATCAGCCCACCCTTGGCGGCGACGGCACGGATTTCGTCATCGCTCAGGTTGCGCAGCCGGTAGCAAACGCCGGTGCAGCCTTCCTGCACGCCGGTATGGGAGACGACGACGGGCTGGGCCAGCAGCGCCACCGCTTCCCGCAGCGTGGCGGAGGAGGCATGGGCCAGGTCGATCACCATGCCCAGCCGCTCGGCCTCCAGCAGCGCCCAGCGGCCCTGCTGCGTCAGACCCTGGCCCGAACAGCCTTCGCTGGCGCCGCCCAGCGCGTTGTCGAACCGGTGAGTCGGGGCGAAGACGCGAACGCCGAGGTCGAACAGATCCTTGACCTGCGCGCGGGTGGTGGCCTCGTCGGCATTGTCCTGGCCAACCCAATGGGCGCCTTCCACCCCCAGCACGCCGCCGACCACCTTTTCCCCGGCGGCGCGGCGCGCCAGCAGGCGTGAGAAGTCGGCAGCGGAGCGCACCACCATCAACTCCGGCCCCGCATAGCCGGGCGCGCGGGAACGGCGCTCGGCATCCAGCAGCTTGCCGGCCTGGTCGAAGGCGCGGGCGCGCAGGTCGAACCAGGCGCGCGGCGGCCGGCTCTCCAGCACGGTCAGCAGACCCGCCAGGTTGCGGCTGGTGGCGTAGATGCAGTGGTCGATCGCCGGGTCCGGGTTGGGCGTCTCGCGCGGGGTGTCCGTCACCAGGGTGAAGACCTGCAACCCCACGCCGCCCTGCTGCATGCGCGGCAGGTCGATATGCCCGCGGTTGGTCTGCACCAGCAGGTCGCGTTCCCACAGCAGCGTGTCGGCATGCAGGTCCGCCAGGAACAGGCTGCGATGCAGCGCCAGGTGGGCCGGGGGCACCGCCGCCAGCAGCGCTGCCTGCTGCCCACTGGTGGTGTTCTGCCCAGGCTCGATCACGTAGTCCGTCACCAGGCCGCAGCCGGCCAGGGTCAGGGCCAGGGCTGGCGCCAACAGGCGGCGCAAAAGGCTTGGCGGGCGCTGGGTCATGCGCGGGATTCCTCGGCTTCGTTGCCGGAACCTTGCACGGCACCAGCACAAAGGGAACCTCAGCGGCCTTGCCAGCCAGCGCGCCCGCCCGCAGGTTCAGTCGATGCCGCGCATGATCGCCCTTCGCCTGCTGCAGATGCTGGTCATGCTGGTACTGCTTTCGGCGGTGATCTGGCTGCTGATCGGGCTGATGCCCGGCGACCCGGCGGACCTGGCCATTGCCGCCGACCCCCGCCTGGGGCCGGAGGATGCCGCCCGGCTGCGTGCCCTGCACGGCCTGGACCGGCCGTTGAGCGAACGCTACCTGGCCTGGGCCAGCGCCGTGCTGGGCGGGCAGTTTGGTTATTCGCGGCTGTTCTCGCAGCCCGTCACGGCACTGCTGTGGCCGGCGCTGTGGTCTTCCCTGGCGCTGCTGGGACTGGCGCTGGGCTTGTCGGCCGGCATCGGCATTGGCTTGGGCGTGCTGGCGGCGGCGCGGCCGCGCTTTGCCCCGGGGGTGGATGCGCTGGCCGTCCTGGCGCAATCCACCCCAAGCTTCTGGTTGGGGATGCTGCTGATCATCCTGTTCGCGGTCACGCTGGGCTGGCTGCCGGCCGGCGGGGCGGAGGGATGGACCAGCCTGGTGCTGCCGGTGGCAACGCTGGTGGTGGTGAACCTGGCCGCCTATGCCCGCCATGCCGCCAGCGCCATGCAGGAGGTGCTGGCACTGCCCTACGTGACCACGGCGCGGGCCAAGGGGCTTTCGGGCGCGACAGTGCTGTGGCGCCACGCCTTCCCCAATGCCGCCCTGCCGCTGCTGACCGTAGCGGCGCTGGATGCCGGCAGCCTGGTTTCCGGCGCCCTGGTGACCGAGACGATCTTCGCCCGCCCCGGCATGGGCAAGCTGATCTACGACGCCATCATGGGCAACGACTACAACCTGGCGCTGCTGGCGCTGTTGCTGGCCGCTGCGGTCACCATGCTGGCGACGCTCGCAGCCGACATGGCGCAGCGCTGGCTGGACCCGAGGCTCTCGTCGTGATCCGGCTGCGCCTGGGGGCCGGGTTGCTTGGCGGCATTGCGTTGGCAGCGCTGCTGGCGCCGGCGGTGGCGGCCTTCCTGGGCCATGACGCCGACCTGCCGGACCTGTTCAACCGCTTCGCCCCACCCAGCCTGGCGCACCCGCTGGGCACCGACGACCTGGGCCGGGACATGCTGCTGCGGCTGCTCTACGGCGCCCGCGTCTCGCTGACTGTGGGGCTAGCGGTGGCGCTGGCGGCCACCGGGCTGGGCACCGCGCTCGGCCTGCTGGCGGCCTGGCGCGGCGGCTGGGTGGATGCGGTGCTGATGCGGCTGGCGGATGGGCTGCTTTCCCTGCCGGCACTGCCCCTGCTGGTGGTGCTGGCGGCGGTGGACCCGGCCAGGCTGGGCCTGCCGCGGGGCGAAGCCAGCACCGACATCCTGCGGATCACGGTGATCCTGACCCTGTTCGGCTGGGTCGGCGTGGCCCGGCTGGCGCGGGCAGCGGCGCTGAGCGAACTGGCCAAGGACTATGTGGCGGCGGCCCGGGTCTGCGGCGCCAGCGAGGCCCGGCTCATGTGGCGCCACATCCTGCCCAATATCAGCGGGCCGATCGTGGTGGCGGCGACGCTGGCGGTGGCGGGCGCGATTCTCTCGGAGTCGACGCTGAGCTTCCTCGGCCTGGGCATTGCCCCGCCGGCGGCCAGCTGGGGCAACATGCTGTCCAACGCGCAGGAGCTGGTGTTCAGCGCCCCGCTCGGCGCGGTGTGGCCGGGGTTGGCGATATTGCTGACCGTAGCCGGCTGTTCACTGCTGGCCGATGGGCTGCGCCGCCGGGGCTGAGCACTTGCCGCAGACGCCCTCGATTTCCACGGTGGCCCGCGCCAGAGCGAAGCCGGCCCGCGCCGCGGCCTTTTCCAGCGCGTGGGAAACCGCGTGGTCGCTGATCTCCACCGTGGCGCCGCAGCGCTGGCAGATCAGGAACTGGTGGGGGTGGTCGTGCTCGGCCGGGCAGTCGCAATCCGCCGGGTGGTCCAGCGCATCGGCGCAGCCCACAAAGGCGTTCAGCCGCTCCACCTTGTGGATCAGCCCCTGGTCCAGCAGGAAGTCGAGCGCCCGGTACACCGTGGGCGGGGCGGCGCCGGCGCGTTCCGCCTTCAGCTTGTCCAGCAGGGCATAGGCGCCCAAGGGTTGATCGCTGCCCAGCACCAGCGCCAGCACCTGGCGGCGCAGCGCCGTCAGCTGCGCCCCCCGGCGGGCACACAGCGCCTCGGCGCGATCCAGCAATTCCGGCGTGGCCATGCTCTCGTCCATTGGTGCCATCCTACCCTATATAGGCGCATGACCGCGTTCCAGAGCATTGCAGACCCCGCCACCCGCAACGCCTTCGCCGACGCCGTGCGCTTCGACGCCCGCGGCCTGGTGCCGGTGGTGGCGCAGCAGCACGACAGCGGCGAGGTGCTGATGCTGGCCTACATGAACCGCGAGTCCCTGCTGGAGACGCTGGAGACCGGCCGGGTCTGCTACTTCAGCCGCAGCCGCGGCGGGCTGTGGCGCAAGGGGGAGACCAGCGGCCAGCAGCAGCACCTGGTGGACCTGCGGCTGGACTGCGACGGGGACACGCTGCTGGCGCTGGTGGACCAGCACGGCGTCGCCTGCCACACCGGCCGGCGCAATTGCTTCTTCGTGGGTTTGCGCGACGGGAAGCTGGTGGAACTGGCCGCGCCGCTGATCTCGCCCGAGGAACTGTACCGCAAATGAACGCCCCCGCCCCCGTTCCCGTCACGGTGCTCACCGGCTTCCTCGGCGCCGGCAAGACCACGCTGCTGAACAAGCTGCTGAAACGGCCCGAACTGGCCGAGACCGCCGTGCTGGTGAACGAGTTCGGCGAGGTGGGCCTGGACCACCTGCTGGTGGAAAAGCTTGACGACGACACCGTGCTGCTGAACAGCGGGTGCCTGTGCTGCACCGTGCGCGGCGACCTGGTGCGGGCGCTGCACGACCTGGCGGTGCGCATCTCGGAAGGCAAGGTGATCCGCCGCGTGGTGGTGGAAACCACCGGCCTGGCCGACCCGGCGCCGATATTGCAGACGCTGATGAGCGACCCGCTGGTGCTGTACAGCTATCGGCTGGACGGCGTGGTGACGCTGGTGGACGCGGTGAACGCCCCGGCCACGCTGGACGCGCAGCCGGAAGCGGTGAAGCAGGTGGCGGTTGCCGACCGGATCGTGGTGACGAAGTCCGATCTGGCCAAGCCGGAGCAGATTTTTCCGCTGTGGCAGCGGCTGCGCGCGCTGAACCCGGGCGCACCGATGGTCAACATCCTGCATGGCGAGATGGAGCCGGACCAGTTGCTGAACTGCGGCCTGTACGACAGCACGCAGAAGCACCCGCAGGTGCAGAAATGGCTGGACCATGAGGCCTTCCAGTCGCATTCGCACGACCACCACGGCCACGCGCACGACCCCAACCGGCACGACGCCCGCATCCACAGCTTCTGCCTGACCTTCGACGAACCGCTGCCCTGGGACGGCCTGGCCACCTGGCTGGAGGTGCTGGCCATGACCAAGGGCGAGAACCTGCTGCGGATGAAGGCGATCCTCAACCTGCAGGGTGAGGCCCAGCCGGTGGCGATCCACGCCGTGCAGCACCTGTTCCACCCCCCCGTAAAGCTGGCGGCCTGGCCGGAGGGCGACAGCCGGCAGTCCCGCCTGGTGTTCATCCTGCGCGACCTGGACCGGGCGACCGTGGAGAACGGGCTGCGCGCCTTCGTCCAGGCCGCCGCCGAGGAAGCCCGCATCAGCGCCGGCGAAGCCCGGGTTTGACACCCCGCCCACCGGCCAGCGATGTTCCGGGCGCGAAGCAGGAGCCGCACCCACCATGCCGCTGACCATGCCGGAAGAGCTGTTGCTGCTGATGATGGACGACGCCTCCGGCCGGCTGCTGGACCGTGCCATGCCAGCCGGGGACTACGCCCTGGCCGCCGCCGCCCTGTCGGAACTCGCCCTGGCCGGGCGGATCGACAGCGATTCGCAGCGCCTCTACGTGACCAACCCGGGGCCGACCGGCGACGCGCTGCTGGACGGCGTGCTGGCACGGCTCGGCGGCATGCTGGAACAGCAGGATACCCGCGGCTGGATCGAAACGCTGGCAATGGACGCGGCCGAGATGCGCGACAAGCTGTTCGCGCGGCTGGTCGAAGCCGGCGTGCTGCGGCAGGAGGACAGCCGCTTCCTTTGGGTGTTTTCCGAGCGGCGCTACCCGCAGGTCAGCGGGAAGGAGGAGCGCGAGGTGAAGGCGCGGCTGCTCGGCGTGCTGTTCAACGACGATATCCCGGAGACGCGCGACGTGCTGCTGATCGGCCTGGCGCGGGCGGCGAACCTGTTCACGGTCATCCTCTCCGACGACGAGCTGGAGCGGGCGCAACCACGCATCGACCAGGTCGCGGATTTCGAGGAGATCAACCGCGCCCTGGCCGCCGCGGTGCGGAACGTGCTGGGCCAGGTGGCGCGCTACTCCTTCCCGGCATGAAGCCGCTGCGCCTGGGATTGCTGGCCGAGTGCCCAGCCGACGCCGCGGCGCTGGGCGCCCGGCTGGCCGAGGCCGCCGGGCTGGCCGACATGCTGGTCCTGCCACAGGGCCTGCACATTCCCGAGGTGGCGCTGTGCGAAGCGGCGCAGCGGCACGGCGTATGGCTGCTGGGCGGCGGCATCGCACGGGCGGCAGGCCCCGCGGCCCAGCTGTTTCGGCCGGATGGGCGCAGTGCGTGGCAGGAACAGCATCAGCCCCTTGCCGAGCGCTGGGGCGCTGATCCCGCGGTGTTCGACACCCCCTGGGGGCGGCTCGGCATTTCGCTGGGCGCCGACCTGGAATTCCCCAAGCACGCCCGGGCCCAGGTGGAAGCCGGCGCCTGGCTGCTGCTTGCCCCGGCCGGCGCCGAGGCCGGCCATGCCGGCGAACGCCTGCGACTTTCCGCACGCACCCGGGCCATGGAAAACCGGTGCTTCATTGCGCTGGCGCCAGCCCGTGGCGAGGCGCTGGTATTGGGGCCGCTGGAACCTGGCTTCCCGACCGACGGCATCCTGGCCCGTGGTATTGGCGGCTGGGTGCTGACCACGCTGGATGCGTCCAGTCTCGACCACGCTCTCGCCGGCGCGCGGCAATGGCCGCGCGCGCCGGTCCCGATGCCCCAACCCGCCGAGTTCACATGACCCTGGTTTACCTGCTGGCCGGCGAGGCTTCCGGCGACCTGCTTGGCGGCCGGCTGATGGCGGCGCTGAAGCGGCGCCGGCCCGATCTGCAATTCGCCGGCGTCGGCGGCGAGCAGATGGCGGTGCAAGGGCTGCACAGCCTGTTCCCGATGCATGAGCTGGCGCTGTTCGGCTTTCTGGAGGTGCTGCCCAAGCTGCGCGGTCTGAAGCGGCGGATGGCGCAGGCCGAGGCCGACATCCTGGCGCGCCGGCCGGCGGTGCTGGTGACGATCGACGCGCCCGGCTTCACGCTGCGGTTGGCGGCGCGGGTCAGGCCGCATGGGATCAAGGTGGTGCACTATGTCGCGCCGCAGCTCTGGGCCTGGCGGCCGGGCCGGGTGGAAAAGCTGAAGCAGCGCGTGGACGAGGTATTGGCGCTGCTGCCATTCGAGCCGGTGTTCTTCGAGAAGCACGGGATGAAGGTGAAGTTCGTCGGCCACCCGGTGCTGGAGGGCGGCGCCGATACCGGCAACGCCGCGCGGTTCCGCGCTGCGCACGGGTTGCGCGCGGACGAACCGGTGGTGCTGGTGATGCCGGGCAGCCGGCGCGGCGAAATTTCTCGCCTGATGGGCGTGTTCGGCGAGGCGCTGCGCCTGGTGGCCGCCGAGGTGCCCGGCATTCGCCCGGTGGTGCCGCTGGCTGGTGCGGTGGCGGAGACGGTGCGCGCGGGCACGCGGGACTGGCCGGTGCAGCCCATTCTGGTCAGCGGCGCCGGCGACAAGCACGACGCCTATGCCGCGGCCGCGGCCGGGCTGATCAAGTCCGGCACCTCCTCGCTGGAAGTGGCGCTGGCCGGCGTGCCCCATGTGGTCGGCTACAAGCTGAACCCGGTGACGGCCTTCCTGGTGCGACGGCTGATCCAGGTGCCCTACGTCTCCATCGTCAACCTGCTGGCGGAACGCGCCATTGCGCCGGAACTGCTGCTGGAACACTGCAACCCGCGCGAGTTGGCGGCCGCTCTGCTGCCGCTGCTGCGCGACCCCGCGGCAGCCGAAGCGCAGCGCGCCGGCTTCCGCGAGGTGATGGGCATGCTGCGGCCGCCCGAGGGCCTGCCGAGCGAAGCCGCCGCCACGGCGGTGCTGGAGATGCTGGACGCAGGCTGAAGACCGGCGCGGCCGACGCCGCACCAGCAGCCAGGCTCAGAGCCTGGCCAGCGTCGCCTCCACCAGCGCGGAGCAGTCACCCAGCGCATCGGCGATCCGGTTGCGCTCGCGCACCAGTTGCACCTCCAGCATCCAGCGCTGCTCGCCCTGCGGCAGCTTGGCCAGCTTCGGCAGGTCGTACAGCGCCGGGATCATCGTGCCCTGCGGGCCGTAGCCATAGGGGTCGTGGCTGTAGGTGCCCTTCGCCGTGCTGGCCAACGGCACCAGCGTGCGCGACAGCTTCTTGAAGGCGGCGTTGAAGGCCTCGGCCGGCGCATCATCGGTCACGCTGCCGGCAGCGTACTTCGCCCGCCATTCATTGGCGGCGGCATCCAGCTTCAGCGCGCTGGCGCGGAACGCCTCGGCCCGGGCCAGGGCGCCGGAAAGGCCGACGCTCTCGCCGGCCTGCGCCAGGCCACCCAAACGCTCGATGAACTGGTCGGCGACACTGACGAACTCATAGGGCAGGATCGGCGCGGTGCAGAGCTCCCACAGCCAGCCGGCGTAGATCTCCAGGCTGAGCTGCATCTCCTTCCAGTCCAGCTTGTCGATCGTGTTCTCGATGCTGTGGTGCCACCAGCCGAGCGTCGCATTGGCGGTGTTCTTCAGCTCTTCCTCGGTATAGGCGCCATTGCCGGCCAGCATGGGCACGCCCAGGCCAAAGAAGCTGCTGTCCCCAGTCTTGACCGCGCGGCGCCAGTTGCGCGGGCGGTTGCCCAGTACCTTGCCCTCGACCTCCTGATGGAAGCGCTTCAGCTCCACGTTGCTGCCGGTGCTCCAACGGGTCCAACCGATGCAGCCTGGCTGGTCGATTTGCAGGTAGGCCACGGCGTGTTCGCGCAGCCGGTCCCAGTTGCGGTCCACATAGGCCGAGGAGCCGATCATCGTGCCGGTCTCGTGTGCGGTCCAGAAGCCCAACACCAGGCCGCGCTTCAGCTTGTCCTTGTGCTGGTTGAAGACGCGCGCGAGTTCCATGATGCAGGCATTGCCGGCGGCGTTGTCGGTGGCCTGCGGGCCGGGCCAGGAATCCTGGTGCCCACCGACCACAACGAAGTCATCGCTGTTCGGCGCCTTGACCTCGCCGACGGTGATCTGCACCGGCTTCCAGCCATTCTCCACATTGGCGCGCATCCGCACGCGCACCGGGCCGGCCTTGATCATTTCCCGCAGCTGCAACCCGGCGGTGCGGGCGATGCCGACGCAGGGCAGCGTCGGCATCTCGGTCTTGAACTGCTCCGGCGTCGGGTTGCCCCAGGCCGGCTTGACGCTGCCGAAGGGCACCGCCGTGTTGGTGTCGTGGCCCCAGTTCATCATGATGCAGCCGACGCTGCCCATCAGGCCGGCAATGCGCTGCTTCTCATGCCGCGCGGGGTGGTAGCTGAGCTCGCTCAGCGTGATCTTGCCCTGCGCGTCCTGGCCTTCGTAGTCCTTGAAATCGCCGGAATGGACGTCGATGACCTCGGCGCTGATACCATCCGCCAGGGTTGGCACGGAATGGCCGAGCGTATTGGCCTCAATCGCCACCTCGCGCGGCCACTGCACCAGCAACTCGCCCTTGTCGGGGAAGCTGACCAGTCCCGGCATCTCGATGCACTGCGCCGGGATGCCCTCGGCGAGCAGAGCGTCGCGGCTGTATTCCGCCATCCGCTTGGCGTTTACGCTGCCAGCGAGGCGGGAGGGAATCTGCGTGGTGATGTGCTCGATGTGCTTGCGCACATTGTCGGCGGAAACTTCGGTTGTGACGTCGCTCATCCTGGCCTCCCCCTGGTCGGCCTGAGTAGACCCCCCGCGGGCCGCCGCGGCAATCCCCCGCCAGCTATTGGCAGCGATGGAAGCCGCCGCCGGGAATCGGAGCCGGCATGACGATGCCCAGCACCTGGTAATCCCAGGCATCGGGGCCGCTGCCGCGCGGCTCGATCACCAGCGCCGCCCCCTCCGGAAAGGCCTGGCCGGCGATGGCCTCGCCAACCGCCATGATCGCCGGGGTACGGTGGCCGACCAGCACGCGGTTGGCGCCGGGCGGCGGCGCGGCGCTGAACAGGCGGCGATGCTCCAGCACCAGCTGGTCCAACCGCCCGGCGCTGTAGTCATCCGCGAGCAGGGCTTCCGTCACCATCACGCGCCTGGCGCCAAAGGCGAGCTCGGCGGTGTCGCGGGCGCGAAAGACCGGCCCGGCCAGGATGGGATCGGCGATGGGAATCTTGGCCTCCGCCAGCGCCGCGCCAATGCGCCGTGCCTGCTGCCGGCCGACCTGGCTCAGGTTGCGCTGCCCGTCCCGGTCGCCCAGGCGAAAACTTCGGTCGCAGGGCTCGCCGCTGGTATCGGCATGGCGGAAGAACAGCACCAGGCCGCCCTGCCGCAACCGCCCCAGCAGCGCCGGCGACTCCGCCAGTGGCTGCGGCACGAAACGCTGCTGCTGCGCACCGGCCGGCAGTGCCGGCAACAGCAAACAGGCGAGGGCAAGGCGACGCCGCAGCATCCCCCTGCCCTCCGCCATGGCCTCAGATCCCGGCCTGGGTAACGAACTTGGTGTTCAGGTAGGCCTCGATCGCCTCCGAACCACCCTCGCTGCCATAGCCGCTGTCCTTCATGCCGCCGAACGGCACTTCCGGCAGGGCGAGCCCGAGGTGGTTGATGGTGACCATGCCGCTCTCGATGCCATTGCCCAGGGCATTGGCGGTCTTGGCCGACTTGGTGAAGGCATAGCTGGCCAGGCCGTAGGGCAGCCGGTTGGCCTCCTCCAGCACGTCCGACAGGTCGGTGAACGGAGAGATCATGGCCACCGGGCCGAACGGCTCCTCGTTCATCATGCGGGCATCCTTGCCCACACCGGTCAGCACCGTCGGCTCGTAGAAGTAGCCCTTGTTGCCGATCCGCTCGCCGCCGGTATGCACCTTGGCGCCGCGCTGGCGGGCATCGGCCATCAGCCCTTCCACCCAGGGAATCCGGCGATCATGCGCCAGCGGGCCCATGGTGGTGCCGGCTTCCATGCCATTGCCGACCTTCACGGTCTTGGCGGCGGCGACGAAGGTCTCGACGAACTGCTCGTACTTCGACTCCTGCACCAGGAAGCGCGTGGGGGAGACGCAGACCTGGCCGGCGTTGCGGAACTTGGCCGCGGCCAGGGTCTTCGCCGCCATGTTGATGTCGGCGTCGTCGAATACGATGGCCGGGGCGTGGCCGCCGAGTTCCATCGTCACTCGCTTCATGTGCTTGCCGGCCAGGCCCGCCAGCAGCTTGCCGACCGGCGTGCTGCCGGTGAAGGTGACCTTGCGGATCACCGGATGCGCGATGAGGTATTCGCTGATCTCGGCCGGCACGCCGTAGACCAGGCTGATGACATTGGCGGGCACGCCGGCATCCAGGAAGCAGCGGATCAGCTCGGCCGGGCTGGCCGGCGTTTCCTCGGGCGCCTTGACGATGATGGAGCAGCCGGTCGCCACGGCGCCGCTGAGCTTGCGGACCACCTGGTTGATCGGGAAGTTCCAGGGCGTGAAGGCGGCGACGGGGCCGATCGGCTCCTTGATCACCAGCTGGTAGACGCCCTCCGCGCGGGCCGGGATCACGCGGCCATAGGCGCGGCGGGCTTCCTCGGCGAACCAGTCGATGATGTCGGCCGCGGCCAGCGTCTCCATCTTCGCTTCGCCGACAGGCTTGCCCTGTTCCTGCGTCATCAGCGGCGCGATCATGTCGGCGCGGGCGCGGACAAGGTCGGCGGCCTTGCGCATGACCTTGTAGCGGTCGAAGGCGGAGACCTTCTTCCACGCCTTGAAGCCGGCATCGGCGGCCGCCAGCGCCTCATCCAGGTCAGCGGTCTCGGCGTGGGCGACGGTGCCGATGACTTCCTCGGTGGCCGGATTCAGCACCGGGATGGTCTTGCCGGAGCGCGCGCCGCGCCACTCGCCGTTGATGTGCAGCAATACGTTGGGGTAGCTCATGCGCCGTGCTCCTCGGTGTCTCTTTGCCGGGGTTGGTCCCTGGCTTGGGGGGCGGGAGTGTGGCGATATACCGGTGCGCTGGCAACGCGGCGGCTAGAGCTGTTGCGCCCCGCGATCAGGCGGACCGAAGCCGGTGGCCGCGAGCAGCACCGCCCGAAACCGCAGCCCCAGCGTGGGCCGAACCGGCTTCGGCGGCAGCGGCGGTATGGTCAGGCGCAACGGCGCCACGGCCCGCCGGCTGGGCCGCAGCAGCGGGGAAACCAAGGTCGGGCGCAACTGCCGGAAGGCCGGCGGGCAGCGGCTGAACTGCAGCGGAGGGGCGGAACCAAGATCCATTGGGGTCGTCCTCGACGTCTCTTGGGCGAGAACATAGACGGAACCTTAGGTCTTTCGCAACCACAATTGCGAACATCCTGGCAACCGCCCCGACGCTAGCTCAAGCGATGCCGTTCCACTGCGCCATCACCACATTGTCGAGGTGAACGGTCACCAGGGGCGGCGTGGAAGCGTCCGGCGCACCACCCATCCAGCCATCGCCCGGACCGCCGACCACCCCCAGGGCGCCGAAGCCCATGGCGACATCGGGAATGCCATAGTTCCAACTGGCGGTGACCACGCCGTCGGCCCTCACCTCCACGATATTCGGCAGCCAGGTCAGCTGGTAGTGGTGCCACTGCGACGGGTCCGGCCCGCCGAACTGGATCACCGCATCGGCGCTGCCGCTGCCGTAATGCAGTGTGTGCATGGCCTGGTTGTTCGGCGTCTCCAGCATGTCGATCTCGGGCGGCCAGGTGTCGGTCATCGGCCACATCAGGAAGGCCGCGGCGGTGCCCTTCGCCGCCTCCACCTTGGCGTCGAAGTCGACCGTGCCGAAGTGGATGCCGACACCGGCGCGGAAGCTGTTGAAGCCGGTGGTGTGCCAACCATCCGCCTCCTGGGTCATAGTGACCTGCATCTCGTTGCTGCGAACGCCGACGGAGGTGGAATCCCAGATATAGGCGCCGTTGGACGAGGGGCCATTCGCCCAGGGCAGCGGGAAGGGATCACCCCAATGGCTATGGTCGTAGCCATGGCTGAAGTCGTCCTGCATCACCAGCGTGTAGCCCGCCTGCACCGGCACCAGCCCGCCGGGCGCCGGCGTATTGACCGGCTGGCCGAAGCTGAAGCCGGCCGTGCCCGCAGAGAGCAGCGGCTTGACCGAACCCGGCACCGCCACGCCGTCGAAGGTGGCGCCATCCAGGTACATGTTGCGGTCCGCGGTCGCACTGCCGCCAAAGGCGTCGTTCAGGAAGGTGACGTTGACGAAGTGCTGGCCGGGGCCCCAGGTGCCGTGCAGTGTCAGCGTATCGTCCTGCCCGGCGGCGTGGCTTGCATGCACCGACTGCACCCCGCCGATCTGCACGCCATCCACCGCGACGGTGTATTGCGCGTCGCCATTGTAGGCGTCCTCGGAAAGCTTCAGCACGATGCTGTTGGCGCCGCTGCCGAGGGTGGTGGAGATAGAGCCGGATATCACCGGAGTGGGTTCGGTGAAGCTGAAGCTGGCAGGGCCGGCCGACAGCATGGTGGCGGTGCTGCCCGCCACCGTCGCTCCGTGGAAGCTCGCGCTGTCAAGGTAGAGGTTGCGGTCGGTTGCCGCGGTGCCGCCATAGGCGTCGTTCAGGAAGTTGACGCTGACGCTATGCGGACCAGGCGCCCAGTTGCCCAGCACATTCAGGGTGTCGTGTTGCCCTGCGGCGTGGCTGGCATGTGCGGTCTGAATGCCGCCGACCTGCACGCCATCCACCGAGACGGTGTATTGCGCGTCGCCCTGGTAGGCGTCCTCCGACAGCATAAGCACCAGGGTTCCCGCCCCGCTGCCGATCGTCGCCGTGGTGGGCGTGACGGCGGGCGGAATGACAGGCGGGATGACGGTAAAGCCGAAGCCGGCCGCGCCGGTGGAAAGCAGCGCGGCGGTGGCGTTGGGCAGGGCGCTGCCATGGTAGCTCGCGCCATCCAGATATAGATTGCGGTCGGTCGTCGGCGTGCCGCCATAAGCGTCGTTCAGGAAGGCCACACGGACGCTGTGCAGACCTGCCGCCCAATTGCCCAGCACCGTGACGCTGTCGTCGGATGAGCCATGCGTGGCATGGGCGGTTTGCATCCCGCCAACCTGCACGCCATCGACCGAGACGGTGTACTGGGCGTCACCCTGCCAGGCATCCTCCGACAGCAGCAGGATGAAGCTGTCCGCGCCGCTGCCGATGGTGCTGGCTACGCCGGCAACAGGCGTCGCCGGCGGTGTGGTCGAAGGCGTGCTGATGTACCAGCTGCCGGTCGCGTTGAAGTTGGCTTGCGCCTGCGCCGCCAGCGCGTTCCAGTCGATAGTGCCTGACAATATATGCCTCCGCCGATGGCCTCGAACTCAGGGCCCTTCTCGCAGACGAGAACGCGGCGACAGCGCGGATTCGCAGGGATCACAACTACAATTGGGCGTGATGAAAACCCCTGCGTTCATACCTTTCGGCCATGCTGCGCTGCGCGTTCATTCGCGGGGCTCGCCGCGCTTGTGGGCGATCAGCGCCATCAATCGGCGGTCGCGCCAGGCGCTGCGTTCCTCAATCCGACCGGCCGCCAGCATGTCTCGCCGCGCCGCTGCCACCTGCTCCACCACCGGGCCGTTGAAGCCGAACGGATCCTGTTCAGCGGTGATGGCGCCCATCAGCGGGCCAAAGCGTTCGCAGTAATCGGCCACGCCGCCAGGTGCGTTCAGGTCAATCGTCTCGAACGGCCCCATGAACGACCAGCGCAGGCCAAGCCCGTCCTTGACGCAGGCGTCGACATCCTCGGGCGACATCACGCCGTCCCGCACCAGCCGGAAGGCTTCGGCGACCAGCGCCGCCTGCAACCGGTTCAGCACGAAGCCACGCGTTTCCTTCAGCGCCACCACCGGCACCTGGCCAACGCGGTCCATCAACGCCCGGGTGCGGATGATGACCTCGGGCGCGGTCCAGGGCGCTCCGACGATTTCCACCAGCGGTACCAGGTAGGGCGGGTTGACCGGGTGGGCCACCAGGCAGCGGGATTGTCCCCGCAGGTTGCCGGTGAAGTCGCTGGCGGGAATGCCGGAAGTCGAGGAGGCGATGACCGTCTCCGGCCCGCAGAGACGGTCCAGCTCGGCGAAGAGGTGCTGCTTCGGCTCCAGCCGCTCCGGGCCGTTCTCCTGCACATGGATCGCGCCTTCGACGCATTCTGCCAGCGTCGCGGTGGCGGAGATACGGGCAAGGACCGTGGCCGGCGCCTCCGAGATCAGGCCGGCGGCGTGCAGGTCGGCCAGTCGGTCGGCGATCAGGGCAAGCGATGCCTCGGCCACGCCGGGCGCGATGTCCCACAGCCGCACCTGGCAGCCGGCGCGGGCGAAGACCATGGACCAGGCCCGGCCGATCAGCCCGGCCCCAACGACTGCGATCTGGTCCATCGAAAGCTTTCCTCCCGTTGCGCGTTGTTACACGGTGGCGCTTGATCGGCGCCCCGCATGGGCCGATGTAACGGGCTGCGATGACCTGGCGCAACATGACCTCCCGCTCCGCTGCCGCGTCGGTGACGCCGCCAGCCAACCCCTTGACGACGCCGCTGGTCTGGGCCGGCGGCGGCGCGCTGCTGATGCTGAGCATGTGGCTGGCTGGCGTGGTGGCGCTGGTTCGCGCCTTCGCCCGGTTGTTCAGCTGATGCTGGACGGCGTTCTGCGGGGCTGGATCGGGCTGCGCGCGCGGTATCGTGGGCTGGTCCTGCCGTTCTTCGCGCTGCCGCTGGTGCCGGCGGCCTTCGTCTACGCGCTGGCTGGGCGTTCCGATGGCGTGACCGGCTGCCTGCTGGGCATGTTCTTCACCTGGCTGGCGGTGAAGGCGCTGCGGCGCGGCCGCCTTGGAGATGCACGCCGCGCCGGCTGGCTGATGGGTATCGGCACCATGCTGGTTGCGCTGCTCGGCGCCAGGCTGGCCATGCCGATGCCGCTGCTGCTGGCTGCCATGGCAGTGGCCGGCACACGCATGCTCTACGCCGAAATCCCCGAGGTCGCACCTCCTCCGCCTCCCCCTGCCCCGCCCCCACCGCCGGCACCGCCCGGCCTGGTGGATGAGGCGCGGGCCAGGCTGGAACGCATCCGGGGGGCCGCACGCTGGTTGCAGGACAGCCACCTGGCGGCAACGGCGGAGGCGATGGCCAGCGTGCTGGACGACCTGGTCGCACGGCCGGAGCGGCTGCCGCTGGCGCGGCGTTTCCTGGCCGTTCACCTGGACGGGCTGGAGCGGATTACCGAACGACTGCAGGCCGGCGCCACGCCACCGGCCACGTTGGCGCCGCTGCTGGACGAGTTGACCCGCACCGCCGCCGAGCTGCGCGACAAGGTGCGGCGCGAGGAAAGCGAGCAATTGGAGATACAGGTAAAAGTGCTTTCCGATCGCCTGAAGCAGGAGGGTTTCGCGTGAGCGAGCAGCTGCCCCAAACCACCGCACCGACAGCCGAAGTGCAGGCCCTGGTGAAGCAGATCGACCTGGCCGACCCCGGCAGCATCCTGCGCTTTGGCGCGGCGACGCAGAGCCGCGCCGCCGCCGCCGCCGACGCCATGCTGGAAGGCGCCCGCAACCAGGAAACCGGCGAGGCCGGGCAGACCCTGAGCGGGCTGCTCTCCACCCTGAAGGGCTTCGACGTCACCAAGATCGCCGAGAAGCCCAACCTGCTGGCGCGCTGGTTTACCAAGGGCGGTGGCGAGGTGACGCGGATCATCCAGCAGTATGAGGGCGTGAAGGGCCAGGTCGAGAGCATCGGCGACCGGCTGGACGCACACCGCACCAAGCTGCTGGAGGATGTCGAGCGAATCGAGCGGCTCTACGCCGCGACGCTGGACTGGTTCCACGCGCTGGGCACGCATATCGAGGCCGGGCAGCAGGTGCTGGCCAGCACCGACCGCGACAGCATCCCGGCGCTGGAGGCCCAGGCACTGGCCAACCCGAGCGACGACCTGGCGCCGCAGCGCCTGCGCGACCTGCGCGCGGCGCGGGACGAGCTGGAACGCCGCACCCATGACCTGCGGCTGACGCGGCAAGTGGCGATGCAGGCGCTGCCCTCGCTGCGGCTGATCCAGGAAAACGACAAGGCGCTGGCCAGCAAGATCCATTCGGTGCTGGCCAACACCGTGCCGCTGTGGCGCCAGCAGCTGGCCCAGGCGCTGGCCATCCACCGCATGCGGGAAGCCGGCGCCGCGGTGAAGGCGGCGACCGACCTGACCAACCAGCTGCTGACCGCCAATGCCGAGACGCTGCGCCGCGGCAATGCGGAAGCGCGGGTAGAACTGGAACGCGGCGTCTTCGACATGGCCGCGGTGCAGAAGGCCAATGCCGCGCTGGTGGCGACCATCGAGGACAGCCTGCGCATTGCCGAGCAGGCCCGCGACGGCAGGCAGAAGGCGACGCAGGAATTGATCACCTGCGAACAGGATATCCGCCGCGCGCTGTTGGCGGCCAAGGCGCCGCCGGCCGCGCGGTAACGCTGTTCCGGTTTGATCGCGGGTTGCCGGCGGGCTATTCGCCCTCAGGTGGGCGTCTGCTTGGATGCCACTGGGAAGGACTGCGCATTATGCTGAACCGCCGTGCCCTGCTGGCCGCGCCGATGGCCGCAATGGCCGCCCCTGGCCTGGCCCAGGCCCCCTGGCCGAACGGCCCTATCCGCCTGGTGGCGCCCTTCCCGCCCGGCGGCAGCGTGGATGCCATCTCCCGCCTGTTGCAGCCGCATCTCACGCAAATCCTCGGCGTGCCGGTGGTGGTGGAGAACAAGGGCGGCGCATCCGGCAGCATCGGCACACGGGAAGTCGCCCGCAGCGCGCCAGATGGGAATACCTGGGTCCTGGTGTTCGACACCCATGCGGTGAACCCGGCACTGATCCCGAATATCGGCTTCGACACCCAGAAGGACCTGGCGCCGGTGCTGATGATCGGCACTTCGCCGATGCTGATCACAGCCAGCAAGGGGCGGCCCTGGGCCGACATGGCGGCGCTGGTGGCGGCGGCCAAGGCGGTGCCGGAGAGCATCAGCTACGGCACCATCGGCAATGGCAGCCTGGCGCACCTGACCATGAAGCTGGTGGAACGCGAGACCGGCGCCAGCTTCATCCACGTGCCCTATCGGGGCGGCGGCCCGCTGAGCACGGCGGCGGCGACGGGCGAGGTGGACCTGCCCACCGCCACCGGTACTGTGCTGGCCGCGCTGATGCAGGGCGGCAGCATCCGCGCCCTGGCCAGCACCGGCAGCACCCGCGCCAGCGTGGCGCCGAATGCGCCGACGCTGAAGCAGGTGGGCATCAATGTGGAAGCCGAGGCCTTCTGGGGCGTGCTGGCGCCCGCGGCCACGCCGGCGCCGATCCGCGCCCGCATGGAAGCCGCGCTGCGCCAGGCGCTGGAGGTGCCAAGCGTGAAGGAGCGTCTGGGCGGCACGCTGGGCGTGGACGTGGCACCGCAGGGGCCGGAGGGCTTCGGCACCTTCCTGGCGCGCACCATCGAGACCTGGGGCAAGGTGGTCCGGGAGAACGGCATCAAGGCCGATTGAGGCGCGGCCCCGAAGCGTGATCCCCCCTTGGTGGATCACGCTCCGGCTTTGCGCTGAACGACCGATTCGCCGCTTCCGCGATGCAGCCTACGGGGATCAGGCCCTACGCCGTAAGGTAGCCACCATACTTCGCCCGCAGCACATTCTTCTGAATCTTGCCCGTCGCCCCGTGTGGTAGCTCGTCCACTACCAGCACCGCGTCCGGCACGCTGAACTTCGGTACCTTGTCGGCGAAGAAGGCCAGCACGCTTGCCTCCGTCAGGGTGCGGCCCGGCTTGGCGACCACCACCAGCAGTGGACGTTCGGCCCATTTCGGGTGGGCGGCGGCGATGGCGGCGGCCTCGGCCACGTCCGGGTGGGCGACGGCGATGTTCTCCAGGTCGATGCTGCTGATCCACTCGCCACCGGATTTGATGAGGTCCTTGGTGCGGTCGGTCAGGCGGATGAAGCCATTGGGGTCGAAGGTGCCGACATCTCCGGTGGGGAACCAGCCATGGTCGCCCACCGCGGTTTCCGGCTGGCGGAAGTAGCCATTGGCCACCCAATGGCCCTGGAACTCTAGGTTGCCGGGGGCTTCGCCATCCCAGGGCGCCTCGCTGCCGTCTTCACGAATCGCGCGGACATCGGCGCCGAAGACGGTGCGGCCCTGGGTTGCCCGCAGGTCCAGCGCGGCTTCCGGCTCCAGCGCCAGCGTCGCCTCGGTGGGGGCGTTGACGGTGGCGATGGGGCTGCTCTCGGTCATGCCCCAGGCCTGGACGATGGGAATGCCCATCTCCTCATAGGCTGCCATCAGCGCCCGCGGCACGGCGGAGCCGCCGCAGACGGTGCGCTTGACCGTCTCCAGCCTGGTGCCGGTCTCCCGCAGGTGTTGCAACAGGCCGAGCCAGATGGTCGGCACGCCGGCCGAGAAGGTGGCGCGCTCGCCATTCATCAGCGCCACCAGGCTGGGAGCATCCAGGTGACGGCCAGGCAGGATCAGCGCGGCGCCGGCCATGGGCGCGCCATAGGGCAGGCTCCAGGCATTGGCGTGGAACATCGGCACCACGGGCAGCACGCGGTCGGCGGCACGGACGCCCAGGCTGTCCCCGGCATTGCCGGCCATGCTGTGCAGCAGCGTGGAGCGGTGGCTGTACAGCACGCCCTTCGGCCGCCCTGTGGTGCCGCTGGTGTAGCAGAGCGACGACGCCGTGTTCTCGTCGAAGATCGGCCAGGCGTACCTGTCATCGGCGCCGGCGATCAGGTCCTCATGGTTCAGCAGCGCCATGCCGGCGGGCAGGTCCAGCGCCGGCACCTCTCTGGGGTCGCCCATGATGACGATGGCGCGCAGGCTGCCGGTGCAGGCCGTTGCCACCGCGGCCAGCGTGGCGGCAAAGAAGGGGTCGGCGAACAGCACCACGTCCTCGGCGTGGTTGATGATGTAGGCGATGTCGTCCGTCGCCAGGCGCGGGTTGATGGTGTGGCACACCGCGCCCATGCCGGAGATGCCGTAGTAGCATTCCAGGTGGCGATGCCCGTTCATCGCCAGGGTGGCCACGCGGTCGCCCAACGTCACCCCCAGGCCGCCCAGCGCCTGCGCCAGCCGGCGGGAACGGCGCTCTACCTCGGCGTAGTTGCTGCGATGCAGGCTGCCATCGGCCAGCTTGGAGACGACCTCGGTGCGGCCATGGTGGCGCGCGGCGTAGCGGATGATGGACGAGATCAACAGCGGTTGGCACTGCATTTGGCCGAGCACGGAGGCCTCCCTGGTGTTTGTTGGGCCCAGCCTATGGGAGCCTGCCGGTCGGCGGCAATGCTCGTGCCATGTCGCCCAGGTGCCGGAGATGCGCGCCGACCATGCCGGTGAAGCTGGTGACGCGGTGCCTCAGGCCATGCGCAGCCGCTGCCTCGGCCACCAGGACGGACAGCGCCGGACCGTGGCGATGGCTGAAGGCCGGGAACAGGTGGTGCGCGGCATGGCCATTGGCACCACCGGTCAGACGGGCCGCCAGGGCGCTGGCAGGCGCCCAATCGACGGCCGTGGCCAGTTGAACGCCGGCCCAGTCGAGTTGCAGCAGTCCAGCCGTGTCGGGCTGCGGGAACTCGGCCAGATCAGAGACATGCGTGCCGATGACAAGCACCGCGAAGCATAGCGAGACTGCGCCCGTGGCCATCAGGTAGCCGCCGGCCAGGACCAGCGGGGGCGGGTCCAGCGCCAGCCAGGGCAGCAGGAGGAACAGCCCGACATGCAAAGCCTTGGCCGCCGCGAACTCCACCAGCGCCAGGGGCCGGGCGAAGGCCTGCCGAGCTTCGTGCCGCGCCTGCCGGAACAAGGCGAAGTCCTCCACCCAGGCCAGCAGTGGCAGACCCAAGGCATAGGCTGCCAGGGCGTAGAACGGTTGCCAGGCATGCAGCCGGTGCCGGGCCTTGTCCGGCGCCAGCCGCAGCAAGGTCGAGCCATCGGCATCGACCCCTGTGCCCGGCAGGTTCGGGTAAGGATGATGCAGGCGGATATGCCGGTCCCGCCACAATGCGCCGCTGACGCCAAGCAGGCCGAAGGCGGTGAACAGGATGGCGCGGTTGACCCAGCCATGGCGGGAGACGCTGCCATGGGCCGCGTCATGCGCCATCACCACCAGCAGCCAGAAGCAGGAGAGCGCCGCCGCCAGCACCAGCCCGGCGCTGGCCCAGGGGCTGCCCCGCGCAGTGCCGGCCAACAGGGCCGTATAGGTGCCCAGGCCCAGCAGCAGCAGCGCAGCGGCAGCCGCCCATTGCAGTCCATCGGCGAAGCGGTGTGCGCCGGTCTCGCGCTGCCAGCGACGAAGGCGGGATTGCAGGTCCCGGGCGAAGGCACCCGGCGGCGCGAACCGGGGTAGCTTGGTGTCATGCATGGGTGCTAGCCTTTTTGAACAACGTTCATCGGCACCCTGACGCAGCAATGAACGCCGTTCAAGGTAAATTATGAACACTGTTCATTCTTCCCGTCCGCACCGTGAAAGCCAGCGTGAGGCCGCGCTCACCGCGGCGCGTGGCATTCTGGAAGCCGAAGGTCTCGCCGCGCTGACCGCGCGCCGCCTGGCCGGTGTCCTCGGCTGTTCGGTCGGCACGCTCTACAACCTGTTCGATTCCTTCGATGCGCTCGTGGTGCAGCTGAACCTGGCCACCCTCGCCGAGTTGGAACTGGCCCTGGCCGCCGCGGCCCTGCCCGGGGCGTCAGCCGAGGAAGCGGCCCAGTCGCTGGCAGCCGCGTACCTGGCCCATACCACCCGGCACCGTCGGCGCTGGGCCGCGGTGTTGGAGGCGAATGCCGCGCCACGGTCGGGCCAGCCCGATGCGATGCGCGACAGCACCGCCCGGCTGGTTGAACTGGTGGAGCAGGCGCTGGCGCCGATCTTTCCGCCCGAAGCCGCGCCAGGTACGGCCAGGCTGGCAGCGGCGGTGCTATGGACCGGGCTGGAGGGCATCGCGGCGCTTTCCACCGCCGGCAACCTCGCGCTGGTGGCCCCGGGAGCAGATGCATCCTCCATGGCGCGCTTACTTGTGCGCGCCTATGTCACCGGGTTGGCGACACGGGATTGACGGCTTCCCCGCCAGCCGGCGCAATGCGGCCAAGGGTAGGGAAATGCCAATGACCATCGCTCGCCGCAGCCTTGTCGCGACCGCGCTCGCCGCACCTGTCCTGGCAAGGGCCCAACCGGCCTGGCCCAATGGCACCATCCGCATGCTGGTGCCCTGGCCCGCCGGCGGCAGCGCCGATACCGTGGCGCGGCTGCTGCAACCGCATGTCGCGGCCACGCTGGGGGTGCCGATGGTGGTGGACAACCGCGCCGGCGCCAGCGGCAGCATCGGCACGCGGGAGGTGGCGCGGGCGACGCCAGATGGCAACACCTGGGTCTTCGTCTTCGACACCCATGCCACCAACCCGTTCTTCATCCCGGATCTCGGCTTCGACACCCGGGCCGACCTGGCGCCGGTGATGCTGGTGGCGACCAGCCCGATGATGCTGACCGCGATCAACAACCGCCCCTGGCGGACCGTGGCGGAAATGTTGGCCACAGCGCGGGCGCGGCCGGAGACGGTGACCTACGGCACGGTGGGCATCGGCAGCCTGGCGCACCTGACCATGGAGTTGCTGCAGGCCGCGACCGGCGTGAAGCTGGTGCACGTGCCCTACCGCGGCGGCAACCCGCTGAACGCCGCGGCGGCGGCAGGCGACCTGGACCTGGCGATCTCCACCGCCGCCGGCATGGCGACGCTGATCGGCGAGCATGTCCGCCCCCTGGCGCAGACCAGCGACACCCGCAGCCCGAATTGGCCGCAGATTCCAACGCTGATCGAGGCCGGAGTCCCCGGCGTGGCCAGCCGCGCCTTCTGGGGCATTTTGGCGCCGTCCCGGGTGCCGGCACCCGTGGTCGCGCGGATGAACGCGGCGTTGCAGGACGCACTGCGCCAGCCGGTGGTGCGCGACCGCATGACCAAGAACATGGGCGTGGACATCGTCGGCTCCACCCCGGCCGAATTCACCGCCTTCCTGGATCGCCAGATGGTGACCTGGGGCCGGGTGGTGCGGGAACGCGGCATCAAGGCGGAGTAGCCGCGCTACGTCGCGAACAGGAATTCTACGCGGCTGACGGCGACCGAGAGCGGGCGGGTATCGGCGCTGGTTCCGAGTTCCGCCGGGCTGGCGTGCTGCGCGCTGGTCAGGCGCAGGGTGCGGCAGGGCGCCGGACCTGCCGGGGTGATGCGGAGCCGCCAGGTGCTCGACCCCTCGTCTTCCAGTGTGGTGGCGGCGGCGGCGCCGTCCAGCGTGGCCGCCAGTGCCGGTAGGCTGACGCCGTGAACGTAGCGCAGGTGCACCAGAACCTCGGCCACGGCTTGATGCGGGCTGGGGTTGGTGACGCTGGCCGCGGCGCCCATCCAACGAAATTCGCCGCCGGCATCGCGTTCCAGTTGATGCCAGCCAAAGCTGAACTGGGGGCTGTCGGGCAGCACGCTGCCGCCCGGTGTTGGCGTCGCTGTGCGTTGCTCCAGGGTCAGCGGCGCGGCACTGGCGATCAGCGCCCGCAGCGCCACCAGGTCGACATCCGGGGCATCGGGTCGGCTGGCGGTCGCGGCCACCCGGTCCAACAGCAGGGCGCCGGCATATTCGATGAAGGCATCGATCCGTGCCTGCTGTTCCAGGTGCAGGCGCCGCTGCTCGGCGGCCAGTTGCGCCAGGCCGGCGGCGTGGGCTTGAGTCGCCTCCTCCAGCCTGGCCTCAAGCGCCATCAGGCGATGCGCCTGGGGCTCGGCATCGGCGCAGGACCAGGCCAGCGTGGCAAGTGGCGCTGGCTGGGTGGGGACGTGCAGCGTCAGGCTCAGCCCGGTTTCCAGCAGGTCCTCCGGTTGCAGCGGCAGCTGAAACGGCCACAGCGCCGCGCCATCAGGCAGCGTTGCCGGCTGCCCGAGCAGCAGGGGGCGGGACAGGCTGCCGTTGACCCGCGCGAAGGGCTGTGGCTCCGCCAGGGCATTGTCGGCATTGACCAGGTCCCCATGCAGTACGCCATGGCGAAGCGTCAGCTTCTCTGCCCGCCACAAGCCGGGGCCGCACAGCGCCACGGCATCGGCGGCATTGGCCAGGGGGATTGCCTTGGCCAGGTCATGCTCCGCGGTGCCCAGGCGAATTTCGGCCGGCAAGGCTACCCGTGGCATGCGCCCCAGCGTCAACCGCAGTTCGTCGCCGATCCGGGGAGGGGCCGGCAGCGGCAGGTGCCCCAGTTCGATCCCGTTCAGGAAGGCGGTGATACCCGGGGCGCCGAAGGCAGCGGCGCAGCGCAGCCGCAGCACACGCTCACTGCTGCCCAGCAGGGTGCAGGGGAAGCCCTCGGGAGCCTGGTCCATGCATCGCCGCTATCATGCAGGGGGTGGGCCGGCAAGCGCGGCGCTGCCAATGTGCGCCCATGAGCGAGATGCGCCCTGCCCTGCGCCTGGTGTCGCCGTTGCCACCGGCACGGAACGGCATCGCCGACTATGCCGCGCTGCTGGCCGGCGGCCTGGCGGCGCACTACGACGTCCAGGGTTGGGACCGCGAGCAGGATGGGCATGCCGCGCCTGAACGAATGCTGCACCAGCTGGGCAACAGCGCGGCGCATGGCTTCGTGCTGCGGGCGCTGCGCCGTTGGCCGGGCGTGGTGACGCTGCACGACCCCAGCCTGTTGTGGCTGCACCAGCAGGTCGGGGAGGAGTGGCTACCGGGGCTGGTGGCATCGCCAGGCAGTGCCCAGGCGCGGCTGGCGGCACGTCGCGGGCGGCAGTTGCGGGCGGGTGAGGAACTGGGTCGCTCCGACCACCTGCTGTTCGACGCGGCGGCCGCCGTGCTGGCCCGGTCCCGCGCGGTGGTGGTGCATTCGCGCTTCGCCGCCGCCCGGCTGCGCACGCTGCACGGTGCGGCGGCCACGGCCGGCGTGGTGGTTATTCCGCATCTGTTGCCGCCGGTAAGGGCGATCAGCCGGACCGAGGCGCGGCGCGCGCTGGGGTGGCCGGCCGATGGCTTCGTGCTGGTCAGCGCCGGCATGCCCCACCCAGCCAAGCGGTTCGACTGGATTGCCCCCGCGGTGGAGGCCGCTCGGCGCGCGGGGGCCAGGTTGCGCTACCTGCATGCCGGCGCCGACGACATCGCACTGCCGCCAGGTGTCGCCACCGGCTGGCTGCCCGCCGACATGCTGGACCTGCATATCGCCGCCTGTGATGCGCTGCTCTGCCTGCACTTCCCCTCCCACGGGGAAGCCAGCGGCGTCCTGGCCCGTGGCCTGGCGATGGGCGCCTGCTGCGTGGTGGCGGACACCGCCGGATATGCGGAATTGCCGCGCGACGCGGTGCTTCATCTCCCGGTCCAGCAGGGCGCGGCAGGGCTGGCGGCGGCGCTGACGGGGTTGTCGGCAAATCCTGCGCTGGCCTGGGCTATCGGCGCGGCGGGCCAGCGCTTTGGCGCGGCGGAAATGGGGGTGACCAGCGTGGCGGCGCGGTATCGCGACGTGATCGAGGCCAGCCTGGCATGGCGGCCGGCATCGCCCTCGGAGACGGGCGAGCTGATACTGCCCGTCTCCGTCACAGCAGCCGCGTTGGAGGGGGCGCTGGCTGCGCGCCATGGCCGCTTGCGCCTGCTGCTTGCCGGCAGCGGGACGCAGGTGGCAGCCGCCGGGCTGGAAGCGCCGCTGCTCCCCCGCCTGCTGCCGCCATGGGTGCGGGTGCGCCAGGTGCGGATGCTGGAT
The DNA here is from genome assembly GCA_903835235.1 of uncultured Rhodospirillales bacterium. Lineage (GTDB taxonomy): Bacteria > Pseudomonadota > Alphaproteobacteria > Acetobacterales > Acetobacteraceae > CAIMOR01. Next base: position 235,891 of record CAILMF010000015.1, on the reverse strand, counting down.
GCGGGCCTGAGCCTGGACCTGGTGCTGCCTTGAGCAAGCCGCCCCGCATCCTGGTGGTGGCACCGATGCATTCCCACCCGCCGGACCAGGGCAATGCCGCGCGCCTGGCCGCATTCGGCGCGGCGCTGCGGGCGCGTGGCGCCTGGGTGGAACTGCTGTATTTCGGCCTGGAAGGCCTGAGCCCGGCGCGCGAGGCGGCGATGCGGGCGGCCTGGGACGGCTTCCACTATCTGCCCCCGCTGGCGCCCCAGCGGCAATCCTTTCCCTGCCATTGGGGGCTGGATGACTGGTGCCCGGCCTCGCTCGGCGAAGCCGTGGCGGCGCTGCAGGCCCGGCACGCGTTCCATGCGGTAGTCGTCAACTACGTCTGGCTCTCCAGGGTGCTGGAGGCCGTGAGCGGGCCGCTGCGGGTGCTGGACACGCACGACCTGTTTGGCGACCGCCACATGGTGGCGCGGCGGGATGGGCTGCTGCCCAGCTGGTATTTTACGAGTACCGCCGACGAAGCGCGCGGCCTGGCCCGCGCCGATGTTGTGCTGGGCATCCAGCAGGAGGAAAGCGCCGAACTGCAGCGACGCGGCGCGGCGCGGGTGATGACGGTCGGGCATCCGCCCGGCCTGCGCTTCCTGCACCAGGCGCCGGGCGCGGCGGTACAGGCGAGGTTCGGCATGCTGGCCAGCGGCAACCCATGGAATCTCGGCGCCGTGGCGGCGCTGGACTCGGCGCTCGCGGACCAGTCCCTGGACTGGCTGTTGGCCGGCGGTATCCTGCGCGCGCCAGGGCTGCGGCTGCGCTCGGCACCGCGCCGGCTGGCGGTGGCGGAGGCGGCAGAGTTCTACGCCGCCGTCGACTGCGTGCTGAACCCGATGCAAGGCGGCACCGGCCTGAAGATCAAGACCGTGGAGGCGCTGGACTTCGGCGCGCCGGTGTTGGGCACACGGGACGCCTTCGCCGGCCTTGGCGCCGAACACCCGGCACACCAGGCCGCCGACGCCGCCGGCGTGGTGGCGCTGATGCGGGAATGGGCCGCCAGCGCGGCGTTCCGGGCGGAGGTGGCGCTGGCCGGCCGCCTGCTGGCGCTGCGCTATGCGGCCGAGGTGGAAAGCCAATACGATGCGCTGATGGCGCTGTTGGAGGAGTGAGGCATGGCGGTTGTGCGGGTCGATTGGCAGAAGCCCCTGCCGTTTGCGGATGGCGCCGAATACGGCGCGACCGGCGCCTATGAGTTGCTATGTGGCCGCGCGCACTACGCAGTTTCGTCGGACGAACCGGGGGTTGTAGACCTTGCCCTGGCGCCGCGTGGCGCGGATGGCCTGGTGCATTTCTCCGGCGACGTGCAGGTGCTGAAGCCGGTGGACCCCGCACGCGGCAACCGGCGGGTGTTCTTCGACTGGGGCAATCGTGGCAACAAGCGCTGCCTGCAGTATTTCAACGACGCCGTCGGCTCCAACACGCCGCTTTCGGCCGCGCATGGCGGCAATGGCTACCTGATGCGGCGCGGCTACAGCGTGGTCTGGGGCGCCTGGCAGCCCGACCTGCTGCCGGGCAATGGCCGCGTGCTGCTGGACGTGCCGAAGGTGGATGTGCAGGGCCCGGTACGGGTGGAGTTCATCGGCCAGGTGGGCGCGACGACCTTTCCGCTGGGGGTCTATGTCAGCACCTATCGGCACCCGACGGTCTCGCTGGACAATGCCGGGGCCACGCTGACCAGGCGCCGCTACCCCTGGGACCAGCGCATCCCGGTGCCCAATGCCGAATGGTGCTTCGGCCAGGGCGAGGGCGGCATGGGGCTGGAGGTGTTCGGGCACGACACCTATGTGGAGCCGTCTCGCACCCATGTGCACCTGCCCGCCGGGTTCCAGCCCGGCTGGATCTATGAGCTGATCTACCAGGGCGAGCAGCCACTGGTGCTGGGCCTGGGCCATGCCGCGGTGCGCGACCTGGTGGCCTGGCTGCGACGGGACGCTGCCTCACCGCTGGGGCCAGTGGAGAAGTGCTACGGCTTCGGCCGCAGCCAGACCGGGCGCGCGATCCGCGACTACCTGTACCACGGTTTCAACGATGACGGCACCGGACGGCACGTCTTCGACGGGCTGCTGCCGCATGTGGCGGGCGCCGGGCGGATCTTTGCCGGCCGCTTCGGCAACCTGACGGTGCCGGCAGGCCAACAGTATGAGGACCACTTCAACCCCGCCGACCGCTTCCCCTTCGCCTATGCCGAGACCACCGACCACCTGACCGGTAGGACCGACGCGATCTGCAAGCGCCCGGCGACGGACCCGCTGGTATTCCACAGCCAGAGCGCGACGGAATACTGGCAGAGGCGCGGCTCGCTGGCGCATACCACGACGCAGGGCGAGGACCTACCGGAGCCGGCCAACCTGCGCTTCTTCCACTGGTGCAGCAGCCAGCACGCCGCCAGCCCGCTGATGGGCGCGCCGAAGCACGGCCAGTGCCAGCAGTTGGAGAACGTGGTCTGGACCAGCATGCTGTTCCGCGCCCTGCTGGACGCCATGGACGCCTGGGCCACCGATGGCACGGCACCGCCCACCAGCCGCATGCCGCGCCGCGGCGACGGCACCGGGCTGACTTTTTCCGAGTGGGCCGCGCGCTTCCCCGCCCTGCCCGGTGTGGCGCTGCCGCGCGAAGCTTGCCGCGCGCCGCTGCTGGATTTCGGGCCGGAGTTCGACGCCACCGGGATCATCACACACGAACCACCAGGCGTGACCGACGCCGCCGGCTACACCGTGCTGGTGCCGGCGCCGGATGCCGATGGCAACGACCTCGGCGGCGTGCGCGTGCCGATGGCGGCGGCGCCACTGGCCACCTACACCGGCTGGAACCTGCGCGCCCGCGGCTGGGCGCCCGGCGCGCTGCATGAGTATTCCGGCAGCACCATCCCCTTGCCGGAGACGCCGGAGGAGGCCGCAGCCACCGGCGACCCACGCCGCTCCGTACAGGAACGCTACGGCGATGCTGCCGGCTATGTCCGCGCCATCGAGGCCGCAGCGCGCGAGCTGGTCGCGGCACGGCTGATGCTTGAGGAAGACGTTCCACGCGCAACCGCCGCCGCCCGCAACTGGCACGCGCCGCGCCATGAGGTGAAGCTGCCATGACCCATCCGCTCGACCCGTTGAGCACCGCGGAGGCGCAGCGCGCCTGCGATATCCTGAAGGCAAGCGGCCGGCTGGGGCCGCGCTGCCGCTTCCCCATTGTGCAACTGGCCGAGCCGGAAAAGGCCCGGGTACTGGCGGGCGAGCCTTGCCCACGCGAAGCCTTCGCCATGGTGCTGGACCGCGCCAATGGCGACACCTTCGAAGCGCTGGTGAACCTGGACAGCGGCGAGGTGAAGGACTGGCGCCAGCTGCCGCTGGACCAGGCGCCCTATGGCCAGGCGCCGATCATGATCGAGGAGTTCTTTGCCTGTGAGCGCATCGTCAAGGCCGATGCCGATTGGCAGGCGGCGCTGAAGCGGCGCGGCGTGACCGAGGCCGAGTTCGAGCATGTGCAGGTGGATCCGTTCTCGGCCGGCTACTTCGGCGAGCCGGAATTCCAGGGCAAGCGGCTGCTGCGCGCCACCAGCTTCCTGCGCTCCTCGCGCACCGACAACGGGTATGCCCACCCGATCGAGGGCCTGGTCGCGGTGGTGGACCTGATCGCCGAGCGCGTGGTGGAACTGGTTGATGACGGTCGCGACACGCCGATCCCGCGCCGCAACCACCCCTATGACACGCCCTCGCTCGGCACCCCGCGCGAGACGCTGAAGCCGCTGACCATCAGCCAGCCGCAGGGGCCTTCCTTCAGCGTGGATGGCTGGGCGGTGAGTTGGGAGAACTGGCGCTTCCGCATCGGCTTCACCCCGCGGGAAGGCTTGGTGCTGCACCAACTCGGCTGGCAGGAGGGGGAGGCGCTGCGGCCCATCATTTACCGCGCCAGCGTCACCGAGATGTGCGTCCCCTACGCCGACCCGAACCACAGCCACTACTGGAAATCCGCCTTCGACGCCGGCGAATACGGCCTGGGCAAGCTGGCCAACCAGCTGGAACTGGGCTGCGACTGCCTCGGCCTGATCCGCTACTTCGACGTGCCAGCGGTGGATGACGAGGGCAATGCCTTCGTGATGAAGAACGCCATCTGCCTGCATGAGGAAGACTACGGCACGCTATGGAAACACTACGAGTTCCGCACTGGCGTGTTCGAGGTCCGGCGCTCGCGCCGGCTGGTCATCAGCTTCTTCGCGACCGTCGGCAATTACGACTACGGCTTCTACTGGTACCTGTACCTGGACGGCACCATCCAACTGGAAGCCAAGCTGACCGGCATCATCCAAACCACCGGCGTCGCGCCCGGCGCGCCGTACCCCTGGGGCGGCATGGTGGCGGAAGGCCTGGGCGGTCCGACGCACCAGCACTTCTTCAACGCCAGGCTGCACATGGAAGTGGATGGCAGCGGCAACAGCGTGACGGAGAACGAGTTCGTGCCGCGGCCGATGGGGCCGGACAACCCCTATGGCAACGTGTTCGACACTACGTCGCGCGTGTTGAAGACCGAGCAGGAAGCTGCGCGCGAGTTGGATGGCCGCACCGGCCGCTTCTGGAAGGTGGTGAACCCGAACCGGCGCAACGCCGTGGGCAACCACCCCGGCTATAAGCTGGTGGGCATGCCCAGCCCGCTGATGCTGGCGGCCGAGGGCAGCACGGTGCGCCAGCGCGGCGCCTTCGCCACCAAGCACCTGTGGGTCACGGCCTATGACCCCGCGCACAAGTATGCCAGCGGCGACTACCCCAACCAGCATGAAGGCGGCGCCGGGCTGCCTGCCTTCATCGCCGACAACAAGGGCATCGAGAACGGCGACCTGGTGCTGTGGCACAGCTTCGGCCACACCCATGTCTGCAAGCCAGAGGACTTCCCGGTGATGCCGGTGGAGTATGCCGGCTTCAGCCTGAAGCCGAATAACTTCTTCACCGCCAACCCGGCCATGGACCTGCCGGGCCGCAAGGACGCGCACAGCGTGCAGGACGGCGCCAGTTGCTGCGCGCCGGACACGCCAAGCTGTTGCAGCTAGCGTCTGATCGTCGCCGGTGAAATCACCGGCGGCGTGAATCAGCCGCTCGAACATCGGCTAGGGTCTGACAGACGCTTCCGTACGCGTCTGTCAGACCCTAGCATCCGGGCAAAACCCGGAGGAAGCGACATGCTGGGACGCAGGGCATTGCTGGGTACGGCGCTGTTGGCGGCGCCGGCCCTGGCGCAGGAGGCATGGCCGAGTCGGCCCATCACCATGGTTTGCCCTTTCGTCCCCGGCGGCCTGCCGGACAGCAATGCCCGCTTCATGGCGGCGCAACTCGGCCAGCGGCTCGGCCAGGCGGTGGTGGTGGAGAACAAGGGCGGCGCCGGCGGCAATATCGGCACCGAATACGCGGCGCGGGCGCGGCCGGACGGCTACACGCTGCTGTTCGGCACCATGGGCACCCACGGCTCCAACCCCGCGCTGTACCGGCTGAGCTTCGATCCCCTCGCCGACTTCATTGCAGTGCACGGGCTGTTCGCAGACATGAACATCGCCGTGGTCGGCGCCGGCTCGCGCTTTCGCTCCATGCCGGAGCTCGTGGCCTTCGCCAAGGCCAATCCCGGCAGGTTGAACTACGGCTCCGGCGGGGTCGGCACCGGGGTGCACCTGGCGGGCGCGCTGTTCGCCAAGGTGGCGGGGGTGGAGCTGGTGCATGTGCCGTATCGCGGCACGCCGGCGGCGCTGGCGGATGTGGCGGCCGGCCGGCTGGACCTGATCTTCGACTATGCCGTCACCAGCGGCCCCTTGATCGAGGGTGGGCAGTTGCGGCCGCTGGCGGTGACGGGCAACCGGCGCATGGTGGCCCTGCCGCAGGTGCAGACCTTGGGCGAACTGGGCTGGCCAGCGGCGGAACTGGGCGTGTGGTCCGGCCTGTTCCTGCCCATCGGCACGCCCCTTGAGATCGCGCGGCGCCTTTCGGCGGAAACCACCGCGATATTGGCCAGCGAGGCCGCGGCGACCTGGGCGGCACGGACCGACAGCGAGCGCATGCTGAGCCTGGACCTGTCGCGCTACCGCGACTTCGTGGCGGCGGAACAGGTGCGTTGGCGGGCTATCGTCGAGGCCTCGGGCGCCAGGCTGGGATAGGTTGCGCGCGGCGACCCCGGCGGGCAGCATCCGCCACCTTGAGGGAGACGCATGCCATGGCGCCGGACGGTCTGCTGCCGCATTCATCGCATTGGGGCGTGTTCCGCGCGGGGATGCGCGACGGCCGCCTGGTGGTGGTGCCGCACCCCGGCGACCCCGACCCCAACGGCATCCTGCAGAACTTCCCGGACGCGCTGCGGCATGAGGCGCGCATCGCCAAGCCGATGGTCCGCAAGGGCTGGCTGGAACGCGGCCCGGGCGCCGACCCGCTTCGCGGCAACGACGACTTCGTCGAGATGGAATGGGACCAGGTGCTGGACCTGCTGGCCGGGGAACTGGCGCGGGTGCGGGACAAGCACGGTCCGCAGGGCATCTTCGGCGGCAGCTATGGCTGGTCCTCGGCCGGGCGGTTCCACCACGCGCAGAGCCAAGTGCATCGGTTCCTGAACACCACGCTGGGCGGCTATGTCCGCAGCGTGAACAGCTACTCCGCCGGCGCCTCCAACGTCATCCTGCCGCACATCATGGGGCCGTTCGAGGATGTGACGCGCAACGCGGTTTCGTGGGAGCAAGTGGCGAAGCAGACCGACTTCATCCTGGCCTTCGGCGGCATGGCACTGAAGAACAGCATGGTCGGCGGCGGCGGGGTCAGCCAGCACAGCGAACGTGGCAGCATGCTGGCGGCGCGCAAGCGCGGCTGCGACTTCGTCCTCGTCGGCCCGCTGCGCGACGACCTGCCGGCGGAATGCGAGGCCGAGTGGCTGACGATCACACCGAATACCGACACCGCCCTGATGCTCGGCCTGGCGCATGTGCTGGTGGCGGAGGGCCTGTACGACCGCGACTTCATCGCCCGCTACACAACGGGCTGGGCGCAGTTCAGCGCTTATCTGCTGGGCGAGAGCGATGGCGTGGCAAAGACGCCGGAATGGGCAGCGCCGATCTGTGGCATCTCGGCCGAGGCCATCCGCGCGCTGGCCAGCCGGCTGCCCGGCAAGCGCAGCCTGATCACCATGGCGCACAGCCTGCAACGCGCCGAACACGGCGAGCAGCCGGTGTGGATGGCGGCCGTGCTGGCGGCGATGCTCGGGCAGATCGGGCTGCCAGGCGGCGGCTACAACTACGCGCTGGGCGCGCTTTCCCACTACGGCAAGCGCAGCAATGCGGTGCCGACCGCGGCGCTGCCGCAGGGGCAGAACCGGGTGGCGGCGTTCATCCCGGTCGCCCGCATCTCCGACATGCTGCTGCATCCGGGCGAGCCCTTCGACTACAACGGCCAGCGGTTGTCCTACCCGGACGTGAAGCTGGTGTACTGGGCCGGCGGCAATCCGTTCCATCACCACCAGGACCTCGGCCGGCTGCGCGCCGCCTTCCGCCGGGTGGAGACGCTGGTGGTGCATGAACTCGCCTGGACCGCCACGGCGCGCCACGCGGATATCGTGCTGCCGGTGACGATGACACTGGAGCGCGAGGATATCGGCAGCGCCAGCACCGACCCGCTGATGGTGGCCATGCACCGCATCGCCGAGCCCTTCGGTGAGGCGCGGGACGACTACACGATCTTCTGCGCCCTGGCCGAGCGGCTGGGCAAGCTGGAGGCGTTCTCGGAAGGCCGCGACGCCACCGGCTGGCTGCGCTGGATGTACGAGAAGACCCGCGAGGCCCTGGCCGCCAAGGGGCTGGAGGCACCGAGCTTCGAGGAGTTCTGGGTGCGCGGCGAAATCCTGCTGCCGCAGCAGCCGGACCATGGCGGCATCCTGCGCGATTTCCGCGACGATCCGGTGGAGCATCCGCTGCCGACGCCGTCGGGCCGGATCGAGCTGTACTCGGAAAAGATCGCCGGCTTCGGCTATGCCGACTGCCTCGGCCACCCTGCCTGGCTGCCGCCCAGCGACGTGCCCAGCGCCGCCGAGCCGCTTCGCCTCGTGGCCAACCAGCCGGCCACGCGGCTGCACAGCCAGTTCGACTTCGGCGGCCACAGCAACGGCGCCAAGCGGCGCGGACGGGAGGTCATGCGGATCAACCCGGCCGATGCCGCGCCGCGGGGGATCAACAGTGGCGACATCGTGCGGCTGTTCAACGCCCGCGGCGCCTGCCTGGCCTCCGCCGAGGTTTCCAACGACGTGATGCCCGGCGTGCTGCAACTGCCCACCGGCGCCTGGTACGACCCCGAGGACCCCGCGGAGGCCAACCCGCTCTGCGTGCATGGCAACCCGAACGTGCTGACTCGGGATGTCGGAACCTCCAGCCTTGCCCAGGGCAGCACGGGGCAATTGACCTGCTGCGAGGTGGAGCGCTTCACCGGTAACCTGCCGCCGATCCGCGCCTTCTCGCCGCCGAAACAGGGCGACTGAGCCACGGCCTGGCGCACCAGGCGCTAATCCGGCTTGGCGTAATACCGGGCGAGGATGCCGATCTCCTCCTCGGTATAGCCACGGGCGATCCGGCCCATCACCGTGGCGGGCCGGGCATCTGAGCGGAAGTCGCGCAGCATGGCCGCCAGTTCCGCCACGCTGTGGCGCCCGACCAGCGTCGGCATGGCCCCGACCACACCGTGGCAGCCCTGGCACGGCGCGGCGAGGCGCTCGGCCGGGGAAGCCGCCAGGGCGCTACCCGGCAGCAGCAACGCGACCAGCAAGGGAGCGGCAAGGCGGCGCTTCGGCATGTCGGCTCTCCGGGCAGGTTAAGGTGCAGGCATTTCGCAGGAGCGACGGGCGAGGTTGCCTGGTGGCCCACCGATCATAGCCGATTGACCGGCGCGGGCGATCCCGCGCATCGTTGCAGCGGAAACGCAATGCCAACGGGCAAGCACCGCCGAAGCGGGCACCGTGGCACACCAGGGAGGCAGGGCATGCGGAACATCGGCAGGCGTGATTTCGGGCGGCTGGCGCTGGCCAGCGCGGTTGCGGGCGCCGGGGTCTCGGCCGGGGTGTTCCCGGCCCTGGCCCAAGGCGCCAACCCCATCCGCATCGGCTTCTCCATGTCCCTCTCGGGCGGCCTGGCCGGCAATGGCCGGGCGGCGCTGGCGGCGCAGCAGATCTGGGCTTCGGATGTCAACGCCAAGGGCGGCCTGCTTGGCCGGCCAGTGCAGCTGGTGTTTTACGACGACCAGACCAATGGCGGCCAGGTGCCAGGCATCTACACCAAGTTGCTGGACGTGGATAAGGTCGACCTCGTCACCTCGCCCTACGCCACGGCCATGATCGCGCCGGCCATGCCGGTGGTAATGCAGCGCCAGATGTGCTTCGTCACCATTCTCGGCGCCGGGGTCAACACCACCTTCAAGTACGACCGCCACTTCAACATGAACGTCGTCGGCGACAACATGAAGGAGACCTTCGCCAAGGGCTTCCTCGACATCGCCGGCACGCTGGAGCCCAAGCCGCGCAGCATCGCCATCCTGGCGGTCGACAACGACTTCGCCCAGCGCGCCGCCGAAAGTGCCCGCTTCCTGGCGCGGCAGCGCAACATCCGCGTCGTCTATGACCGCAGCTACCCCCCCAGCACCGTGGACTTCACGCCGACGATGCGGGCGATCCAGGCGGCACGGCCGGACCTGATCTACATCGCCAGCTATCCGCCGGATTCCAACGGCATCCTGCGCGCCGCCAGCGAGTTGCGGATTTCCGCGCAGATGTTCGGCGGCGGCATGGTCGGGCCGCAGCTCGCGGCCTTCCAGGCGCAGCTGGGGCCGATTTTGAACAACCTGGTCAACTGGGACATCTTCTCGGTCGAGCCGACGATGAACTTCCCGGGCGTCACCGAATTCCTTACCAAGTACCGGGAGGTAGCGGCCAAGGAACAGACCGACGTGCTGGGCAATTACATCCCGCCCTACGCCTATGCGCAGATGCAGGTGGTCGAGCAGGCGGTGAAGCGCGTTGGCAAGATCGACCAGGCGGCCCTGGCGGCGGACATGCATTCGCAGGTGTTCGACACCATCATCGGCCCGGTGACGTTCAGCGCCTCCGGCGAATGGGCACATGAGCGCAACCTGCTGGTACAGTTCCAGGGCATCACCGATGGCGACCTGGAGCGCTACAAGCGGCCCGGCGCCAAGGTGATCCTGTATCCGCCGAACCTGAAGTCCGGCACGCCGCGCGCGCCCTACGGCACGCCGGCCTAAGCTGCTCCAATGGAGTTCGACCTTTCGCTGCTGCTGAACGGCATCGTCAGCGGCCTGCTCCTCGGCGGCCTCTACGCCGCCGCGGCCTCGGGCCTGGCGGTGTCCTTCGGCATGCTGGACATCGTCAATATCGCCCACCCCGCGCTGATGGTGACCGGCGCCTTCACCGTGGTGGTGCTGGGCACCTGGCTGGGACTGGACCCGCTTGTCGTGGCGGTACTGCAAGCGCCGCTGTTCTACGTGTTCGGCATCGGCATCTACAACGCCTACCACCACTTTTTTGAAAAGCGCGGCGACGAGGCGTTGCAGGGCCTGGCGTTCTTCTTCGGCGTCATGTTCATCATCGAGGTCGGACTCGTCATGGCCTTCGGGCCGGAGCAACGGTTTCTAGACCCGTCCTACGCCTACACCACCTGGCGGATCGGCGAGATCGACCTGCCGCTACGCATGCTCGTGCCGGGGCTGTTCGCCATGGCCTGTATCGGCGGCTTGTTCGTCTACCTGCATCGAAGTTTCACCGGCCTCGCCATCGCTGCCGTGGCGCAGGACGCCGAGGCGCTGCGGCTGATGGCCATAGACCCGGTGCGGATCAAGCGACTGGCCTTCGGCATCTCCATCGCCCTGGCTTCGATGGCTGGCGGTGCCCTGGTTGTGGTGCAACCCGTGGAACCCTCCTCCGGCCAGGTTTTCATCGGCCGCGTCTTCGCCATCTGCATCATGGGCGGCATGGCCTCGCTGCCCGGCTGCATCATGGCGGCGCTGCTGTTCGGCGTGGTGGAGAACGTGACGGCGACCTTCTTCGGCCCCTCCTGGTCGCCGGCGGTCGCCTTCGGCTGGTTGCTGCTGGTGCTGGCCTTCCGGCCTCAGGGCCTGTTCGGGAAGGCGGCATGAACGCGAACTTCCGCTTCTGGCTGGGCGCAGCCGGGCTCGGCCTCGCGCTGGTGGCCGGGCTGCGGCTGCTGGGCAACGACTACGGCTACTTCGCCGGCTACTTCGTACTGCAATACGTGGTGCTGGCCGGCGCCTGGAACATCCTGGGCGGCTATGCCGGCTACGTGAATTTCGGTGCGGCAGGCTTCATGGCGGCCGGTGCCTACAGCGCCATCGTGGTGCGGCAATGGCTGGGCTGGGACCTGATACCCGGCATCTTCGCCGCCGCCGCGGTGGCGGGACTGCTGGGGCTGGGCACCGGCTACCTGACGCTGCGGCTGAAGGGCGTCTACTTTTCCATCGCAACGCTCTGCCTGGCGGTGGTGCTGCAAACCCTGGTGGTGAACTGGGACTATGTCGGCGGCTCCCGCGGCGCCTACATCATCCACGCGCGCGACATCCCCCCGTTCAACAGCTACAGCGAGATGCTGTTCATCGTCATGCTGGTGCTGGCCATCGGCACCACCGGCATCGGCCGCGCAGTGGAAATGTCCCGCCTCGGCCGCGGCTTGCAGGCCATTCGCGACAATGAACGCGCTGCGGAAGCAGTAGGCGTGCCGACGCTACGGCTAAAGCTGGTGGCGACCACGTTGTGCGGCGCGCTGATGGGCGTGGCCGGCGCCCCCCTGCCCTACTACAGCGGCTACCTGAACCCGGAAGCCGCCTTCAGCTTGGCCTATGCGGTCAATGCCATCGCCATGCCGCTGATCGGCGGCGCCGGCACCTGGGCGGGACCGGTCATCGGCGCGGTGCTGCTGGCCAGCCTGCAACAGGCCGCGACCGTCACCATCTCCTCCGCGCTCAACCTCTGGATCGTCGGCTGGATGCTGGTGGTCTTCGTCGCCGTAGCGCCACGCGGCATCCTCGGCTGGTTCCGGAGGCGTGGATGAGCGAGGTGTTCTTCCGCGCCCACGGGGTTGGCAAGCGGTTCGGTGGCTTCGTCGCGCTGGCCGAGGTGGATATCGAGTTGCGCGCTGGCGAACGGCTCGGTCTGATCGGGCCGAATGGCTCGGGCAAGTCCACCTTCGTCAATTGCATCAGCGGCGACTTCGCCGAGCATGAGGGGCAGGTGACGCTGGACGGCGTTTCCCTTGGCGGGCTCAAACCGCATCGGCGTGCCCGGCTCGGCATGGCTCGGACGTTCCAACTGCCACAGCCGTTCAACAGCCTCAGCGTGCTGGAGAACGTCCGCGTGCCGCTGCTGTTCGCCGGCCACGCCGTGGAAGCGACGGACCGCGCCATGGCCTGCCTTGAGCAGGTGGAGATGGCGGACAAGGCGCGCAAGCTGCCGAAAGAGCTGACCCAGGTGGAACAGCGGCGGCTGGAGCTGGCGCGTGCAATCGCACTCAACCCGCGACTGCTGATCGCGGATGAAGCGATGGCCGGACTTTCCAACGCTGAGGTCGACCAGATCATCGCACTGCTGTTCAAGCTGAACGAGGCTGGGACGGCCGTGATCATGATCGAGCACATCATGCGCGCTGTTACGGCCTTTTCGGAACGGCTGGTCGTCTTTGTTGCCGGCCGCAAGATAGCCGATGGGTTGCCACGCGACGTGCTGGCCCTGCCCGAGGTGGAAGGGGCTTACCTTGGCAAGCAGTAGCGGCCTAGAAATCAGCGGCATCGACGCCGGATACGGCGCGGTGCGGGTGCTGGAAGGCGTTTCGATGAGCGTGCCGCCAGGCCAGACCGTTGTGCTGCTGGGCACCAACGGCAACGGCAAGACCACGCTGATGCGCAGCATCATGGGCCAGGTAAGGCCTACCGCGGGCAGCATCGTCGCGACATTGGATGGTAGGCGCGTGGACTTGCTGGGCATGAAGCCGGAACACGTTGTGGAGCAAGGCATCGTGCTGGTGCCCGAAGGCCGTCAGCTGTTCCCGCGGTTGACGGTGGAGCAGAACCTGCGGCTTGGCGCCTATCGCGCGGTGGCAAGGGCGAAGCTCGCGGAGAACCTGGCGCTATGTTTCGAGCTTTTTCCACGCTTGGCGGAGCGCCGCACCCAGCTTGTCGGCAGCATGAGCGGCGGCGAGCAGCAGATGGTGGCGCTGGGCCGCGCCGTCATGTCGGCACCGCGCATCCTGCTGGTGGACGAGCCATCGGTCGGGCTCGCACCGATCCTGGTTTCCCGCACCATCGAGATGATCGCGGAAATGAAGTCCCGGCTGGGGCTGACGGTGCTGATGGCCGAGCAGAACTTCCACCAGGCGGTGCGGATTGCGGACCGCGGCTACGTCATCGTCCACGGCCACATGGTGTTCGAGGGCGCTTCCGCCGCTGAGTTGCAGGACAACGAACTGGTGCGGAAGGTTTATCTCGGTCTTTAAACGCGGCGGAAGATCAGCGACGTGTTGATGCCGCCAAAAGCAAAATTGTTCTTCATCAGGTATTCCGGCTGCATCAACCGGGGCTCGGCGCGCAGGTAGTCCAGCGGTGCGCATCTGGCGTCCACATCCATCAGGTTGGCGGTGGGCACGAACCAGCCATCCGCCAGCATGCTAAGTCCGAGCCAACTTTCGATGGCACCGCAGCCCCCGAGCGTATGGCCGAAGTGACCCTTCAGCGAATGGATCGGCATGCGCTCGCCGAACACGGCGTGGGTTGCCAGGCTCTCGGCGATATCGCCATGATCCGTCGCGGTGCCGTGGCCGCTGGTGAACCCGATGGCCTCGGGCGGTAGCCCGGCATCCTGCAGCGCCAGCCGCAGCGCGACTTCCATTGTCGGCGCATTCGGTTGGGTCACGTGGTTTCCATCCGAGTTTGTGCCGAAGCCGGCCACCTCGGCGAGGATGGTCGCACCGCGCGCCAGGGCGTGCTCGCGCTCCTCCAGTACAAGCGTGGCCGCGCCTTCGCCGATCACCAGGCCGTCGCGCGAGGCATCAAACGGGCGAGGCGTTGCCTGCGGCGTGTCGTTCTTCGTGCTGGTGGCGTAGAGCGTGTCGAACACCGCGGCCATGGTGGGGCACAACTCCTCGGCCCCACCTGCCAGCATGATGTCCTGCGCCCCGTGCTTGATGGCCTCGTAGGCATAGCCGACGCCCTGGCTACCAGAGGTGCAGGCGGAGGAGGTCGTGATGATGCGCCCGGTCAGCCCGAAGAAAAGGCCGATGTTCACCGCGGCGGTGTGGCTCATCATCTGCACATAGCTGGTGGCGGTCACATGGCGCACGGTGCCGTTGGTAATGAGTTCGGCGAACCCGAGTACCGGCGGCGTGCTGCCGAAGGAACTGCCATAGGCGATGCCGGCACGGCCCCGCTTCAATACCGGGTCGTCCGTCAGGCCGGCCTGCGCCAAGGCCCGCTCGGTTGCGAAGACGGCAAAGCGCGACACCCTGCCCATGGTCCGCAGCTTCTTGCGCGGGTACAGCTTGTCGGCGTCAAAGCCCTCGATCGGGCCAGCAAGCCGCGTATTCAGGCCCTCATATCTGTCCCACTCGGCCATGCGGGCAATGCCGGTTTGGCCAGCTTCCAAGCGCGAGCGAATGTCAGGCCAGTTGTCACCCAATGACGTTATGCCGCCCATGCCGGTGACAACGACGCGGCGGGTCACAGCATGCCCCCGTTCACCGAGATGACCTGGCGCGTCACATAACTCGCGGCGTCGGAACACAGGAACGCCACCACCGCCGCGACCTCCTCGGGCCTGCCGACACGGCGCATCGGGATGGCCTGCATGACGTGTTCCAGTGGGACGTCCTTGATCATCTGCGTCTCGATCAGCCCGGGCGCGACGCAGTTGACGGTGATGTTGCGTTTGGCCAGTTCCACGGCCAAGGCCTTTGCCGCCCCGATGATGCCGGCCTTCGTGGCGCTGTAGTTGACCTGGCCCCGGTTGCCGGCAAGGCCCGCCACCGAGGAGAGCGCGACGATGCGCCCCCCCTTCCGGCGCTGGACCATGGGAAGCACCAACGGCTGCAGCACATTGTAGAACCCGTCCAGGTTGGTGCGCAGTACACTGTCCCATTCCTCTCCGGTCATGGCCGGGAAGGCATTGTCGGCGGTGATGCCGGCATTCAGCACCACGCCGTGCGGCGCGCCGTGTGCGGCGACATCCGCCTCCAGCGCTGCACGGGCTGCGGCGCGGTCGGCGATGTCAAAGGCGAGCAGACGTGCCGTGCGCCCAGCCAGCCTGACCGTCTCCGCCGTAGCTTCGGCGCCAGCGATGTCCCGGCCATAGTGGATCGCAAGGTCAAAGCCGTCCCGCGCCAGTTGCTCCGCAATTGACCGGCCGATGCCCTTGCTTGCACCGGTCACGAGGATGCTGCGGCTCACTCCGGGGTCTCTCCTGCTTGCGGTTCGTAGACCGTCAGGTCCGCTTCGGCTGCAACCTCGCCTGCCACTTCGACGCTGCCGACGAAGCTGCCCATCGCGTCATCCTGATAAACCAGTTTCACCGTTACCCGGAGTGTTTCGCCCAGCCGATACCACGGCCGGTGCATCAGGAAGCGACGTGATCCCAGCAGGAACCCGATGCGCGGCTCCCTCTCATCGGCACGGGCTCGCGCGCCGGCAAAGGCGGCACAGGCCTGGGCCATGTACTCAATGCCGATATGCGCCGGCACACCCTCAGCTTCGAGGAATTCCGTCTCCGCATGGATCGTCACGCTTGCGACGAGCGAGGCGTCGTCAGCAGCCAGCACATGGTCCAATAGGAGCATCGGCGGCCGGTGCGGGACCAACTCGCTGAGCGGCAGGTCCAGCATCACGCGGCACCCAGCAGCAGCGCCAGGTTGCTGCCGCCGAAGGCGTAGCTGGCGCTGAGCATGGTGCGTGGGCCGCGAAGTTCTTCTCCGGGCATGGCCAGGCGCAACGGGGGGATGTCGTCGGCGGCTACGCCGTCCCATAGGTGGGGTGGCAACAGGCCACGCTGGAGCGCCATCCAGCAGAACGCAGCCTCGGTTGCCGCCGCAGCACCCAAGGTGTGACCGGTCAGGACCTTGGTGGCGCTGCAGGGTGTGTCGGCACCGAAGATCGCGGTCACCGCCCTGCCCTCCATGGCGTCATTCAACTTGGTGCCGGTACCATGCAGGTTCACATACCCGACAGCATCTGCAGCAAGACCTGCGGCCAGGAGCGCAGCATTCATGGCTGCCCGCGCACCGCGCCCCTCCGGCTCGGGGGCACTGATGTGGTGAGCGTCGCTGCTTTCTCCGACCCCCAACAACGCGACCGGCCCAGGCGCTGGCTCCAGCAGGAACAACGCAGCGCCCTCGCCGATGCAGGTGCCATCACGGTTTGCACTGAACGCGTTGAGCGGGCGCTGCGACAATGCTTCGAGCGCGAAGAAGCCGTGCAGCGTGGTACCGCACAAGCTGTCGGCACCGCCGACAATGGCGGCATCGCAAAGCCCAGCGCGGATCAGGCGCTGTGCCGAGGCGATGGCCTTACCCGAGGATGAGCAGGCGGTGTGAACGGTGTAGGCGGGACCGCGCAGTGCCAGCAGATCCGCTACGAACAACGCCAGATTACCTGGTTCCTGCTGGCTATAGGCAAAGCCGTTCGGCCACACGCCGTCGCGTTGCCGAGCCTTCAGCCCCGCTTCGCCTTCAGCCATGCCCGAGGTACTGGTGCCAAGGATGACCGCAATGCGCTCGGCGCCATACCGGTTGATCGCCGCGGCGATCGGCGCCTCCATCTGCAACAGCGCCGCCAGCGCCAACTGATTGTTGCGGCAGGCATAGTTGTGCAGCGCGGCCGGCACCTCGGGCAGCGCGTCAGCAACTGCGCCGACCCAAAGCGTGGCGCCGGGGACTATGTCGGTCCTCGGTGTCAGGGCGCCGGCCTGCCACCACGGCCCCTCGATGGGGTGGAACAGGCGTGCGGCAACAGTCCCGGCGTCCGCGCCCAGTGCATTCACGATGCCAAGGGCGGTAAGGTTCAGCTTCATGGCGTCAGCAAAACGGAGTTCACGGTCAGGCTGTAGCCGAAGGCAAGGTTGCGGAGCAATGCCTGTCCACCCCATCCCGCTTGCCGGTACTCTATGCGGATCACCTCCCGTCCTTCGGCAAGGATGCTGCGGTGATTCGACGTCGCTTCCAGCCTGGCGCCTGCAGCAAGCAGTGCGGGGGTGAGCAATGCCTCCGGCCAGTACAGCAGGGCAATGTCGGCCAACATATTGGCTGCGGTCACGCCATCGGGCAGCCAAGGTGCGGCCTGCGCTTCCGGGTCATGGCCGTGCCAGGCAATTGAAAGCGCACGACGGCCAAGCGTATCCAGGACAGCCAGGTCGAGCCCCTCCGGCGTTATGGCGATCTGAGCCTCGAACACCATGCCAAGGCCAGCGTAGTCCGCCTGCACGGTCTGTGCGACCGCAACCGTCTGGCCCAACAGGGTTGGCGGCGGAATACGAAAAGCCGTCCGCGGGGCGATGAAGGCGATATCGGCTGGTTGGGGCTGTGGCGGTGTAGCGCAAGCGGCAAACGGCAGTGCCAGCATGAGGGAGCGACGGTTCATTCTGGGCGACCTCCGGCGATGGGTGCCAGTAGCCACGCGATACTGATGCCGATCAACATGGTGGCGCCGAAAGCCTGCACCGCAAAAACCTGGCTGGCCGCGAGCATCCCAAAGGAGAGCGTGGTGCTGGCGGCGGCCAGCAGAATCGCCAATGCGGTGACGCCTCGTCGCCCCATCGGGGTTTCACGGCAGAACACGGCGTAATCCACGCCGATGGACAGCACCAGCACCAGTGCCATGGCGTTGAAGAAGGTAAAGGCCAGGCCGAACAGCGCTGCGATCGGCGGGGTTACCAGTACCGCGACCGCCGATGGCGCGAGAACCCGCAGTGTGGCCCACCGATAGCGCCAAATCAGCAGTGGCAGCATCAGCAGCACCGAGAAGCCCAGCAGCCCCAGGGCCTGACGGCGATAAATGCCGAACAGCGATGACCAGTCATCGACCAGGCTGACAATTTGTACGCCAGCCATGCCTGCCAGCTCTGACCGGAGGGCTGCCACGTCCGTCAGGCCATGCAGCAACACCAACTGTACCTTAGGCTCCAGGACCAATGCGCTGACGAGGGCCAACGGGCCGTCATTGGGCAACATCGTGAGCAACAACGGCTCCTCCCGCGCGGGTTGTGGCGGGGCAGTTAGACCCACGGCGTCGATATGGGACGGGAGCAGCGGCATCAGCGCCCGGGTGACCAGGTCCGCATTCTCTCGTTGCCTGGCCTGGGAGGGAATGAACTGCGCCGGGGCCTGGAAACCGGCCAGGAGGCCCCTTGACTGCACCTCGGCAAGGCGGGGCAGAAGTGCCTCCTGAACCTGCAGCGCCGCTTCCGCATCGGCGGCACGTACCAGGATGAACTGGGCGGCGCCGCCATTGCCGGTCAGGCGCTGGATCTCAGCTTCCTGGTGCTTAAGGTCCGGTGGCATATCCTGCATGTGCTGTACATTGTCATCGACCTCCAACCGAGGAAGGCCGAAGGCTGTTGCGACCACAACAGCCGCCAGCAGCGCCAGTCGAGCCGGCCGTAGGCGCGGCACTTCCCACAACGTCCAGTGCCCTCCCAGCGCGGAAAGCATTCTGGTGCCGTGCGGCAGGGGGCCGGCACGGTCCAACCGCGGGTACCAAAGTGCCACGGTCAGGAAACTGCCTGCCAAGCCGACACAGGAAAACGTTGCGATCTGCTGCAGGCCTGGAAAGGGTGCAAGCAGCAACGTGCAATAGCCGATGAGCGTCGTGCCCAGCCCAATGGCGATGCCCGGCAGCACGCGGCGCAACCGGTCAACAGCGTTCCTGGCAAGCGGGTCGAAATACGCGGCGAAGTACTGCAGCGAATAGTCTACTGCGACACCTATCAAGCTGGCACCGAACAGGATGGCCACGGTGTGCAACTCGTGAAACCACCAGAGACAAAAGGCGGTGGCTACGGTGATGCCGACGCCGATATCCAGCATCGCCAGCAGGATCGGACGGATGCGTCGGAAAACAAGCAGGACCAGCGCCACCGTCGCCAGCAGGGAGACGGCGCCGAGAGTCGAACTCTCGCCCATCGCCTGCTTGGCGCCCGCGGCGGCGTAGAACAGCGCGCCGGTACGCAGCACCTCGACATCGCCAGGCAGATGCTGGGCGAGAAAGACTTCAAACGCTTGCTGGACCGGCAGGGCGAAGCCGTCTCCAGACAGTTCGGCCGAGATGAAGGCCCAGGTCATGCCGCCATCCCGAACCACCAGTACTCCATCCTCTGCCGCAAGGCGGGTCTGCGGCAGCGGCAGCGCCGCAAGGAAGCTCGGCATCAGCAGGAAGGGATCGCGTGCCAGCAACGCCGCATCGCCGAAACCCGCGGGGCTGAACAGCATGGCCTGCGCCCGATCCACCAGCAGCTGAGCGCCGCCGGCCAACAGGACCGCCCGATCTGCCTCAGCCAGAAGTCCGGCCCGATGCGGGAAATAAAGCGTCCCCATCCGCTGCTGCGCCGCCCGATCCACTGCGGCGGTCACCCCATGCACCAAGCCGGAGGCGCCCAATGCTGCCGCAATTTCCCTACCAACAGTGCGGGCGCGCAGCCCGTCCGTGTGCCCGATCAGCAGGACGATCCGACGGGCGCCAGCCTCGGCGACGCGCTGCTGCGCCCGGTCGGCAACGCCATCGCGTTCCATGCGGGGCAGCAACGCCAACACGCTGCTCTGCAACTGAACGCCGGCATGCAGCCGCAGAACAACATAGCCGCCCGCGGACAGCACCAACGCGAGCCAACACCAGGCCAGCCAGCGCTTCACGGCCTGAGAAGCGAGAGCAACGCCTGTTCCGCGACGTCGGGGGCGGCTGGGCCAACATGCTGGTCGCGGAAGGCCATCAGGTCGGCATCACCATTCGCCCTGCGGACTTCGACCGCCTCGACCAACCTGCCTCCACCCACGATGATTGAGTCGATACTGGCGAGAGCCTGGTCGTTGGCGCCCCGTGGAGTGAGGGTCAGCTGCCATTTCGCCGCGTCCGCTTGCCAGGCGACGTCGAAGACTTGGCCAAGGCTGGAGGGATCGCCGGACATGGCGCCGGCAAGGACCTGGTAGAACTGCCCAAGCCCCGGCGCACGGGAAGCTGGCAGCCGCATCGCCTCGCGGCCATCCATCAGTTGCAGGATACCACCCTCGGTGATGACCAACGTGCTGACGAACGGCACCTTGCTTTGCCAGATCAGACCGCGGCCGGGCAGCAGCAGAAAATCGCCCTCGCTGCGCAGCGGCCGCGCAAAGCCCTGCAAGCGGCGTTCCTGACTGAAGCGCCCACGCAACTGCTCGCCCGCACGCAGAATCTGCGGCCGCGCTTCCTGCACCTCGGCAGCCACCTGTGCCGGTGCGAACGCCAACAGCAGCAGACCGCGCCGCGTCACGCGCCTGCCTTCCGCACAGCATCCAGCAGCGGTGCAGGACTTTCAAAGGCGGTCTCGCCGGTGCGGATGTGCACCGCCATCTGCGTGGTCTGTGCCTTGGTCAGGACCTCGCCGGTTTCAACATCGGCGATGCGGTAGTCGATTCGAAGCCGGTTCTCCCATTCCAGCAATGTCGCGGTGACCGCGATGCGTTGGCCGAACCGGATCGGGCGAATATACTTTGTCCGCATATCTACAATCGGCCAAGCGTGGTCCGTAGCGGCCATCTGGACGTAATTGAAGCCGATCAGGTCGAGCAAATCGCACCGCGCCTGTTCCAGAAATCGGGCGTAGTTGCCGTGCCAAACGATGTTCATGGGATCAAGGTCATAGAACTGCGCCTTGATCTCCGTTGTCGCGCTGATCACGAGCGCAGCCTGCGCCAGAGCAGCATCGGCGCGCGGGGCAGCATGGCAAGCGTCAGGCGTGTGTGCATCTTCGTGATCCGCCAGTTATCCCTCAGCATGTCGAAATTTGACGTGTTGTTGGCGGGATAAACCACATCTACCGGCACCATGCGAACGGGCGTGCCCTGCCAGAACAATCGAACCATGATCTCGGTGTCGAAGTCCATGAAGGCGCCGATGCGGGAACGCTGCAACAGCCGCAGCGTGGGCGCCAGGGGATAGACACGAAATCCGCACATGCTGTCCGATATCTGGAAGGAAAGTGTCTCCACCCATACCCAGAAATGGGTCAGGTAGCGTCCCCACTGCCGCGCCTTTGGCACCGACGCGTCATAGCGAGCTGCACCGGATATAAGCGCCTCCGGCCTTGCCCGAGCAAGCGCGAGCAACTCAGTCAGTCGCGTCAGGTCGTGTTGTCCGTCGGCATCCACCTGCACGGCGTGGCTGAAGCCGGCCGCGCTGGCTTGACGAAAGCCCAGCATCACCGCAGCGCCCTTGCCGTGTCGAGGCTCCAGCCGCGTCACAGCAACCTCCGCGGCGGCCTGGGCAGCAAGCACGCTTCGAGCGGGCTCGTCACTGGCATCATCCAGCAGGAAGACAGGCAGTCCAGCCGCACGCACCGCCGCGATGACCTGGGCAACCGCCAGGTGGTGGTTTCGGCTGGGAATGATGCAACAGGGACGGAAGGTCATACCGGTAGTGTCAAGGCGCCTGTCGAACAGATCTCTGTACCTCTGCGATAGGTAAAGAGAACGCGATTGCGCTGAACCTCCAGCGTCAGCGTCAAACATTCATCCGGGCGTATCGGCCGACGAAATTTCATCTGCGCCCTGCCCGGTGAAGCAGTGATGCCAAGGAAGCGGCGTGCGTACAGCATCGCCCAATGTACCTGCACAACGCCCGGCAGGATCGCAAAGTCGGGAAAGTGCCCCTTGAACCAGTGCAGGCTGCCCGAAACGGCGAACTCGAGTTCGACCGCCCGGTCACCCGGGCGCAGCGCTGTGAGGATCGGCTCGCGCGGCGCGGCCTCCGCCAGCAGGGCTTCAAGCGCCAAGCGGTCGCGCTTGCCCATCGGGTCCAGCGGCAGGGCGGGCAGGAAGCGCCAGCGTCGGGGCAGCGCGCTCGGCTCGTGAGTATCGGCCAGGGCGCGGCGCAGCCGCCGTTCGAAGCGGAACCGGCCCTCGGCAGCCAATGACGACCGTGCTTCGGGAGTCAGTACGAGGAGGGCTCCCAACTCGCCATCCCGCATCGCCAGGGCCGCCTCGGTCACCTCCGCCAGGGATGTAAGGTCACGTTCCAGTGCAGTCAGGCTGACGCGCTTCCCCTCTACCTTCACGATGCGGTCGGCGCGGCCGACGAACCGGAAGCCACCGGGGGTCATTGCGACCCTGTCCGCGCTATGGAGCACGTCTCCGTGTGCCAGGTTCGGCGACCGGATGTCGAGGAGACCACCCTCCCGCGTGCTCAACTCAGTACCGGGCAGCGTATGCCATGGGGTATCGGCATCCAACTGCTGCCGCCAACCAATGGCACCCGTTTCCGTACTCCCGAAGATCTCAATGGGCAGAACGCCCAACAACGCCTCGCACCGCCGGGCTGCCTCCAGCGTCACCGGAGCGCCGGCGGTAAAGATGGCGAGCGGAGCGCGCGCCGCCGCAACAGGGGCCAGACCCTCCAGTCGCACCAGATGCGCCGGGCTGACTACGGCAATGCTTGGGCCGTGCAACGCCGCCACCAGCGTTTCCCAGGCGAAGTGGTTGTGGGCGGCAAACGGACGGCCGGCCATCACCGGCCATAGCAAGCGGAATGTCAGGCCGAAGATGTGCTGGTGACTGACCATTCCCAGAACCTGGGCCTGGCCGAACCGCTCACCCCAGACGGCTTCCAGCGTGGCAACCTCTCGTTCCAACTGCGAGAGGGTCTTCTCCACACGTGTACTGTCCCCTGTGCTTCCAGAAGTGAAGAATTCCATTCGACTGGTTTCCGCATCCAGCGCGGTAAGCTGTGCTTCGACATCACCGCTGGGCGCTTCACGCAGCAGAATATCGGCTTCCTTGGCCAGGCGGGCCAAAGTGCCAGGTTGGGCATTGGGCGGCATGACGGCCGTCGCCCCCGCATGCAAGGTCGTCAGCAATGCGGCCAGGAAATCCGCCGCGCTTTCGGTGGCCAAAAGCACCCTATTCGCACCGATTGCCTTTAAGCTGGCAACGCCCTGCGCGACCTTGCGTCTCAGCTCGGCGAGAGTGATCGGGCCGTAGCTGCACTGCGCGACCACGAAGCTGTCAGGCCGGCCATGGGGCAACAGAGCCGCCAAGGGAACGAGGCTCATGCTGCGTGCTTCGGACGCACCATGCGGCGCAGGAGCATCTCACCCAACATCAGACTGCCGACCAGGATGTAGCTGATCAGCCCATTGTACAGAGCCCATTGCTCAAGGGTGCCGAACCACACCGTCCAAGCGGCGATGGCGCCATTCACGACAAAGAAGCACACCCAGACCGCTGTAACGCGACGAAGGTAGGGACGCGCGACCGCTGGCATCGGGCCCTCAGCCGCCTCGGCGATCCGCTCGACCATTACCGGTCCCCAACGGAAGCTGGCCCCGAAGAGGATTGCCAAGCCCAGGCTGACCACCACGGGCCAAACACGGACTGCAAGTTCCGGATTGAACAGGTCAAGCGTCAATACAACCAGGGCTGCCAACCCGAGCACGGCCTCCGCCGGGCCGCGCCTGCCTAGCGCCATGCGCGCGGCCAGCAGCAACACCGGCACCAGAAGGAGCATCCAATGCGGCAGGAAGTGGAGGCCCAGCAACACCAGGAACGGATAGCTCAGGCCTGCCAGTCCGACGATGACGCCGGCCAAACGTGACGGCGAACTGGGTCGGTCGGGGTCAGCCTGGGCGGACAAGCAGCGCATGCACCTGGTCCACCACATCGCCCACCGTTCGCACGGACTTGAATTCCGCAACCGGGATCTTGCGCCCGGTGTAGTCCTGCAAGCGCACAACCAGGTCGACAGCGTCGATGCTGTCGAGGTCCAGATCCTCGAAAAGCAGTGCTTCGAACGTGATGGCCTCCTCAGGGACCTCGAACATTTCCACAAGGTAGCGAGTGAGCGTCGCCAGCACCTCCGGCTTGTCTGGCGCCGCATCAGTCATCACGCCGCCTCCCGATTGGCTGCAACGAAGCGAGCCAGGGTACCGACCGTGGCAAAATGCTGACGCAGTTCCTCGTTCGCGGTTTCGATTTTCAACCCATACGCCTTGCGAAGTGCGATCCCCATCTCAAGCCCATCAATCGAATCCAGCCCCAAACCGTCACCGAACAGAGGTTCGTCGGTTGCGATGTCGTCGGGCGTCAGATCTTCCAGCTTCAAAGCTGAGATGATCAATCGCTTGATCTCGGCTTCCAATTCACTCATCGCGGTCTCGGTCCCAATATTCCTGCAAGTGGCTGGTAAGCCGGCGGGATCCAATTGCCCGCGGTCCGCAGGCAAGGAAGGGTGCAACCGGTAAGAGTTCCCCGACAGTAACTCGAAAGTTGGCACGTCGCTCTGGAACGCGCCACCACGGTTCTCCCTTTACGAGTGTAATTGGTTTACACTGCAACCTCAGTAGTTGCATGTCCGCCGGCACCAACAGAGCAATGTTGGCAAATCCACGTTGAAGGCGCAACGGTTGACCTGGCACGCTGCGGGTTCCTTCCGGGAAAATTATGAGATTGTTGCCTTCAGCCAGGGCTCGGCGGCAGGCCGCAACAAAATCTTCGCCCGCGATGTCGTTGCGAACGTAGCCGGCAGCGCGGACGACGGGACCCAAAAACCAGTTGGACCAGAGTTGATGCTTGACGACACACTGGGCATTGCGGACCAGGGCCATCAACAGCACCACGTCCAATAGGGTCGGGTGGTTGGCGACCACCAGTTTTCCGCGACTCGCTGCAATCTTGTCGCGCCCCTCGACCTCGACAGTGATCAAGCCCAAACCACGCAGCATCAACAAGTAACACTGGAAAACCGAGCTTATCGCTCGCTGGGTCCAACGGCGGCCCGTCGCCGGATTCGGGGCAATTATCCGCAGCAGCGGGAAGCAAAACAAGGCCAAAGCCAAACCACCGACGCCGAGCGAGGCAAACGCGAAGCCTGTCGCAGGAATACGCCACAGCCGGAACAGGCGACCACCAAGCCCTGGAGAGGAACTAGGCCGCACGACACCAGGCCACCTGAAAGCGCGCGCCGCCGGCCTCGGCGCTCAGCAGGTTCTCGGCCAGGAAACGAAGAAACGCCCGGGCCGGCAGGGCGGTGGCCGAACTCGGTGCCGACAATCTAGGCGTGGCGACGAATTGAATGGCAGCGCAATCGACGCTCGGCGAGCCCAGCAGTACTGCCAATGCGAGTGGCCCGGCCGCCGGTTCAAGTTGGAAGGCATCGTAGGGTGCCGGCAGGTCATCATCAAAGTAGGCCAGCAGTACACGCGTCGCCGGGTCTGCGGCCAGCAGCGCGGCGGCCTCGAGCAGCCCGCCGGCCAGGCTATCCGGCCCGGCCGCGATCGCTGTATGGCCGGCCAGGGCGCCTGTCGCTATGGAAAGCAACCCGGCCAGAGCGTTATGGACACAAAGTGAGAAATCCGCCGGTGAAAGCGGTTGTTCTGCGGCAAGCGCCTCCAAGACTCGCAGCGAGCGCTGGAACTCACCGTGGCGGGACGCGAAGACGTAGTGGACTCCGGCCTTGGCGCCTGCGCCATAAGCTGCGGCGATGGCGGCTTGGCCCAGCGGAGTGAGTCGCCGGCGTAGCATCATGGGCATGGCTGGCGGCGTGGCCCTGGCCCCAGCCTCCGTGGACTGCCTGAGGCGGCCGTCAGCATGCGCCGCCCAGTCCAGCACTTGGAAGCTCACGACCAAAACGCCCCCCCTCTTCCAGGTTTGCCGGCGGCCAGTGCCTCCGCGCCAATCTTCGCCGCAAGATGCAGTCTGCAACGGGCTGAGCAACGCTGTCGCCCCAGCCCGTAGTCCATTAAAGGGCACAAATGTCCAAGTCGACGAATTGATGGTTGCACTGTCCAAGGGCCATTGGTCCACGCTGTCCGAACGTGGCGCGCTTTGGGGCATGCGCTTCGTGTTCATGGCTTGCCGTGTCCTCGGTCGGCGAGCCTGCGTCGTCGTGCTGCTGCCAGTGGTAACCTGGTTCTGGCTCAGCGAGCGCAGTCGCCGCCAGGCGTCGATGGAGTACCTTCGGCGCGTGCGGGCCTGGGCCGGCCATTCAAGGCCGCGCTGGTGGCACGGGCTGGGCCATTACCTGGAATTTGCCGGGAAGGCGCTGGACAGCGTCATGGCGACGCGAGCACCAGGCACGAAGGGACGGCTGAGAGTACATGATGCGGATGGGCTTGCCATGAAGGCGGCCGCTGGGTACGGCGGCATGGTGATCGTTTCGCACCTGGGGAATGCTGACATCAGCCGCGCAGCCCTGGCAGAACATTTTCCCCATGGCATGACCGTGCTGATGCACACCCGTCACGCAGCGCAGTACAATACCATGCTGGATCGCCTTCATGGCAGTTCGCTCAGCCGAACCTTGCAGGTGACGGAGTTGGGGCCGGAAACGGCAATCGATCTTCAGCAGCGCGTAGAACGTGGCGAATGGCTGGCCATGGCGGCAGACCGGACGCCTGTCGGCGGTGGTGGCCGAATTGTGAAAGTGCCCTTCCTCGGAGCAGAAGCCGCATTTCCCCTGGGGCCTTGGGTCCTGGCGGGGCTATTGGGCTGCCCCGTCTTTCTGCTGTTCTGCCTCAGGGATGCCGATGCCGGCTACACGGTTCACCTGGAACTCTTCGCCGAGCAGGTCATCCTACCGCGCGCCGGGCGTGACACTGCGTTGGCCATGCTTGCGGCCCGGTTTGCGCAGCGGCTTCAGCACTTCACGCTTCAGGCGCCGACGCAGTGGTACAACTTCTATGATTTCTGGGCTGACTAGACCCGGTCATCACCCCCGCGGCTTGTGAGGGCCGCGATGTGATGCACGCTCGGGCCTTTGTCCCGTCGAGTGCGGCTCTCGCGGCAGGGGCTGCATCGGCTCTATTCGGATCTCCGCATTCTCGCCGGTTGCCTTGCGGCTCGCGGTCGCAAATCGCCCGGCGGCGTAGGGCGCAACCTCGAATTGCGTTTCGTTGGGCAGGATGCGGATGCGGCCAATCTCCGCGCGCGTCACGTGCCCGCGCCGGCAGAGGAAAGGCAGCAGCCATTTCGGGTCGGCATTGCCGTCACGACCAACATCCATATGGAACCAAATGCCTTCCTGCCCTGCCTCGCGCGGACCGTCGCGGCTGATGCGCTGGTCTGTGCGGGGATCGCGGTAGTCGGGCCGCTCGACGCGCTGCGGACGCTCCTCGGCGATCTCCTCTGGGGCGGGCAATGGGCCGCGCAGCGTCCTGATCAAGGCAGCCGCAACTGCTTCGGGGCCTGCGGCAACCATGCGAGGGTCGGTCAGCACGGCCCGGGCGATAGCCAGGTCATCCTCATTGGCCGGCTCGGCAACCAGTTGCGCAGCCTTTTCACCGATGCGCTCCGCGTCCTTCGCGCGCACGGCGTCGGCCGAAGGCGCCGGACCCCAGGTCGCCTGCACGCGCGCCGCCTGCAACAGGCGCTGCGCCAGGGCACGCCGGGTATGGGGCACGATCAACTGGCTGATGCCCTTGCGCCCGGCACGTCCGGTACGACCAGAGCGGTGCAACAGCGTATCAGGGTCACGCGGCAGTTCCGCATGAATGACCAACCCGAGCTCGGGCAAATCGATGCCCCGCGCGGCGACATCTGTCGCCACACAGACCCTGGCGCGGCCATCGCGGAGGTTCTGCAGCGCGCGGGTGCGCTCAGCCTGGCTCAGTTCCCCCGATAGCGCGACCGTGGAAAAGCCACGCTCGGTCAGGTTGCCGTGGAGACGAGCAACCGCGGCGCGCGTCGCGCAGAACACCATCGCCAGGGCCGGGTCTTCAAGCCGCAGCAGGTTCACGACGGCGCGCTCTAGCTCATAGGGCGCCACCACGCAGGCACGGTATTCGATATCGACATGCTGGGGATCGGCACCGCCGACTTCGAGGCGCAGCGCATCCCTCTGGTAGCCCTTGGCCAAGGCGGCGATGCCGCGCGGCACCGTCGCCGAAAACATCAAGGTACGCCGCTCGGCCGGCGTTTCCTCGAGGATCGCTTCAAGTTCTTCCTTGAAGCCGAGGTCCAGCATCTCGTCTGCCTCATCAAGCACGACGACCCGGAGGTTGTCCGGCCGAAGGTTCGAGCGCTCGAGATGGTCGCGCATACGGCCTGGCGTACCGACGACAATATGGGCACCAGCATTCAGCAGGCGCCGCTCGGCGAGGGGGTCCATGCCGCCCACCACCGAAACCACGCGGCCGCCGGCATTTGCATAGAGCCAGGTGAGTTCTGTCTTGACTTGCAGGGCAAGTTCACGGGTCGGCGCCACGATCAGCGCGAGGGGAGCGCCGGCTGGCGGCAGCCGGTCTTCTCCACCCAGCAGCTCTGCGGCCATGGCCAGACCGTAGGCCACGGTTTTGCCGCTCCCGGTACGGGCGGAGACAAGCAGATCGCGGCCGGTCGTCGCGGGATCAAGCACTGCGGCCTGTACCGGCGTCGCCTCGGCGTAACCGCGCTCGGTAAGGGCAGCCTGCAACGAAGCGGCCAGATGGTTGAAAGGCATGGGTGACGGGATTTCCAGGATCTCAGTGCGTCCCTTGAGCGGCGAGGCGCGACAGGTCAAGCGTTGCGTGCAGCTGAGAGGGCAGCCGCAACGAATGGCAGCCCCGCGTTCTTGCGCGGGCGGCGCACGCATGGGAATCCTGTGCCCAGGAAACGCAACGGGAGAGCACGCCATGGGCGAACAGGATGTGGTGCAATACGCCGTCGAAGACGGCATCGGCGTCATCACCATCAACAATCCTCCGGTGAACGCCCTGGGGGCAGGCGTCAGCGAAGGAATCATCACCAGCGTCGACAAGGCCGAGGCTGATCACAATGTGCGCGCCTTGGTGCTGATCGGGGCCGGCCGGAGCTTCATCGCCGGCGCGGATATCCGCCGTTTTGGAACCAAGCGGGAACAGCCAACGCGACGCAGTTATGATGCCCTGGAGCAATGCAGCAAGCCCGTGGTGGCAGCCATCCATGGCTATGCGCTCGGTGGTGGGCTGGAAAACGCGCTTTGCTGCACGTGGCGAATCGCGGTGCCCACCGCCAAGGTCGGGCTGCCGGAAGTGCTCATCGGGGTTATTCCCGGCGGCGGCGGCACTCAGCGACTACCGCGTTTGGCGGGTGCAAAGGCGGCGCTGGAAATGATCGTCAGCGGCCGGCACGTACCGGCGCCCGAAGCAAAGGCGATGGGCATCATCGACGAGGTGGTGGAAACGAACGATCTGCGGGCAACGGCCATCGCATTCGCCCGGGAAAAGGCTGGCCAGGGCCTTCGCCGCATAAGCGAACGGCCTCCGGCCAGCGCGGAACCAGGCATGTTCGACGCCCAACGCAAGGCGATCGCGCGCAAGGCGCGCGGGCAACCGGCGCCATTCGCTGCCATTGCCGCTGTCGAAGCCGCCTGCAGCATGTCCTGCTCCGAGGGGCTGGTGGAAGAACGGCGGTTGTTCGGCGAATTGGAGAACTCGCCGGAGGCCCGCTCGCTGCGCTACGCCTTCTTCGCCGAAAGGGAGGTGACGAAGCTGCCGCAGCTGCCGAAGGAAACTGCGGCGGCGGACGTGAAATCCGCAGCTGTCGTCGGTGCCGGCACAATGGGGGGCGGCATCGCGATGAGCTTTGCCGACAGCGGCTTGCCCGTGAAGCTCATGGACGCAACGCGAGAGGCCTTGGACCGCGGCATGGAGCGGATCCGCAGCAACTACGCCGTCAGCGTGAAGCGTGGCAGCCTGACCCAGGCCGAGATGGACAAGCGCCTGGCATTGATCGAGCCGGTCGAGGGGTACGACGCGATCGCCGATTGCGATGCCGTCATCGAGGCCGTGTTCGAGCAGTTGGCGGTGAAGCAGGACGTCTTTGCCAAGCTGGACGCGGTGATGAAGCCAGGCGCATTTCTTTTCACAAACAGTTCCGCGCTGGATATCGATGCGATCGCAGCCTCAACCAAGCGCCCCGAGGCGGTTGCCGGCACTCATTTCTTCGCCCCGGCCAACGTGATGAAGCTCTTTGAAGTGGTGGAGGGCAACAGGACTGCTCCGGAAACGCTGGCCACGGGCATGAAGCTGGGCCGCGCCATTGGCAAAATTTCCGCCTATGCAGGGAATTGCGATGGCTTCGTCGCCAACCGCAGTCGCATCCCGTTCGGGCTTGAACAGAACCTGATGGTGGAGGAAGGCGCCCGCCCGGAGCAAATCGACCGGGTGATGGTCAACTTCGGATACCCGATGGGCCCCTTCGCGGTGAACGACCTGAGCGGGCTGGACGTAAACTATATGACGCGCAAGCGTCGCGCCG
This sequence comes from uncultured Rhodospirillales bacterium, assembly GCA_903835235.1. GTDB lineage: Bacteria > Pseudomonadota > Alphaproteobacteria > Acetobacterales > Acetobacteraceae > CAIMOR01. The sequence continues at coordinate 205,410 of CAILMF010000015.1, read as the reverse complement.
CAGCCGATCCGAACTATCGCAAGTGGCCGGTGGCGGATCGGATCGTGGAAATGGGCCGCAAGGGGCAGAAGACTGGCGCCGGTTGGTACCGCTACGAACCGGGCGACCGCACGCCACACCCGGACCCCATCGTGGACCAAATCGCCCTTGAGGTCGCCGCGGAACTGGGGATCGAGCAGAAGGTCTTCACCGACGAGGAGATCCTGCACCGACTGCTGTTCGCGTCACTGAACGAAGCCTGCAAGATCCTGGCGGAAGGCAAGGCGTTGCGGGCAAGCGACATCGACGTGATGTGGCTGAACGGCTTCGGCTTCCCGCGGTATCGTGGCGGCTTGATGTTCTGGGCCGACGAGATCGGTGCCCAGGCGGTCTATAACCAGGTTGCCGCCTGGCACCAACGGTATGGCGCCCGCTGGGCCCCGGCACCGCTTCTGCGAGAAATCGCCGAGGCCGGCGGCAAATTCCGTGAGGCGAAGGCGCCGGCGCTTCGATAGTTGTTTCTACTCGGGCGGTCGCGATTTTGGTCAAAGCGGCGCACGGAGGGGTGCGCCGCTGTTTGTAGAAAGTTGGAATTCGCGCGGAGACGTTTACGGCCCGGTCCCAAGCGTGCCTGCGCCCTCGCTTGACTCCTCGGTCAAGGCAGTCTCACTCCTGGCTCGTTTGCTCAGGCGGAACGACGAGAACTCGCTGACAGGCAACGTCGCGGACTGCGAGGCTCAGCACAGGCTGGCGGCAACCCGAAGACAGCACCATGATGGACTTCTGCGCGTTGGCGCCCGTACGACCAGCCCAGGAATGAGACGTGCCGCTCCTGCTTCTGCTATTGTTGCTGACCGCCGGATGTGTCCCGGTGGTCATGTCGGCCGGGCCCCCGACATCCCCGGCTGGACTTGATGAGTCAGCCTTCATCATGAAGGACGGCGCCCGCCTTCCCTACCGCGCGTGGCTCCCCGAGACAGCACCGCGCGCCGTAGTGCTTGGGGTGCACGGCTTTGGCGATTACTCGTTCAATTACCTGGACATCCCCGCGCCGCTGTTCACCGCCAACGGCGTCGCGCTCTACGCCTACGATCAGCGTGGCTTCGGTGCAGCGCCGCAGCGGGGATATTGGCCCGGAACGGAGACGTTGGTGAGTGACGCCGTGGAAGTCGCAAGCCTCCTACGCGCTCGTTATCCCAATGTGCCATTCTACATGATGGGCGAGAGCATGGGCGTGGCCGTCCTGCTCGTGGTAGCCACGCGCGCCGAGCCGCCACCAGTCGACGGCTATATCCTTCAATCGCCGGCTGTACGCGGGCGCCGAGCGATAGGACCACTTCTCAGTGCCCTGCTCGAAGCCGCGGGACACACGGTCCCGGCGATGTCGTTCCGCAATTCGGCGTCCGATATCCGGCCAACTGACAATGAGGAGGCGATGCGACGGTGGAGCCGCGACCCCCTGACGACCAAGAGCATCCGCGTCGACGCGCTATATGGCCTGGTTGGCTTGATGGACGAGGCGGTGGCCGCGCTTCCACGGTTCAACACGCCCGCGCTGTTGTTGTATGGCGGCCGAGACGATCTGGTGCCTGACCGCGTCGTGCGCAGCACGCTGCGGGGGATGGCAGTAGGCGCACCCGTTCGCGTTGCATATTACCCGCGGGGATTCCACCTGCTGCTGCGCGACCGGGAACGTGCAAAAGTCGCGGCTGACATATTGGTGTGGATGCAGGATCACGCAGCCGCACTGCCCAGCGGTGCTGACATGATGACGCGCGAGGAAGCAAGGCCATGAAGCTGTCGAAACTGGACAAACCCCTGAACACCCTGCTGCTGGACGAGCCGTTCGACGGCGTACTCGTGGTAACACTCAACCGTCCGCAGCGCGCCAATGCCTTCACCACCGAGATGGCGCACGAGATCATCGACGTGTTCGGGGCACTTGAAGCCGAACCAGAAGCCTATCGGTGCGTGGTGCTGACCGCGGCAGGCGACCGCGCTTTCTGCGCGGGCGCCGACCTTAAGGAGCGGGACGGCATGAGCGATGCCGAGTTTCGCGCACAGCACTACCTTTATGAACGGTGCTTCCGTGCCGTCGGCGCCTGCCCGCCGCCGTTGATCGCCGCCCTTAATGGTGCGGCCTTTGCCGGTGGGTTGGAAATCGCATTGCAGTGCGACTTCGCCTATGCCAGCGAAACAGCCCGCTTCGCATTGACCGAGGTGACGCGCGGCATCATGCCCGGCGGCGGCGGCACGCAGATGCTGCCGCGCAGTATCGGCGAACGGCGGGCCAAGGAGTTGATCTTCACCGGTCGGCCGTTCAGCGCCACGGAAGCGGTGGAATGGGGCTTGGTGAACAAGCTTTGCGCCCCCGGCACCGTGTTGGGGGAGGTGCTGGAGGTGGCGCAGGTCATCTGCGCCAACGCTCCGATAAGTGTGCGCCAGGCGAAGAAGTCAATCTCGACGGGCATGCAAATGGACAAGGCCAGCGGCATGCTGTTCGAGATCGAAGCCTATTACCAGTTGATCCCTACCGAAGATCGCATCGAGGGGATCAACGCCTATGTCGAGAAACGTAAGCCGGTGTTCAAGGGGCGCTGACGCGCCCCTGACGTGTCACCGTGGCAGCGTACTGCTGCCCATCAGGAATTCATCGACTGCGCGGGCACATTGACGGCCCTCGCGGATAGCCCAGACCACAAGTGACTGGCCGCGCCGCATGTCGCCGGCGCTGAACACCTTGTCCACGCTGGTACGATAGTCCTCGGTATTGGCCGCGACGTTGCCGCGCGCATCCAATTTCACCCCTGCAGCTTCCAGCAGGCCCTGCTTCTTCGGCCCCAGGAAACCCATGGCAAGAAGCACGAGGTCGGCCTGCAGCGTGAACTCGGTGTCGGGGATTTCGCGCATCTGCATGCGGTTACCCTGGCTGACCCATTCAACCCGCACGCAATCCAGCGCAGTAACCCGGCCATTCTCGCTCTGCGCATGTTTGGTCAGAACTGACCAGTCGCGCGCGCAGCCTTCAAGGTGCGCCGGCGCCGTGCGCAGCTTGTTGGGCCAGTTGGGCCAAGACAGGGCCTTGTTCTCCTTTTCGGGAGGCTTCGGCATGATCTCGATCTGCGTGATCGAGGCGGCGCCATGCCGCGCCGAGGTGCCGATGCAATCAGCGCCGGTGTCGCCACCGCCGATGACCACCACATGCTTGCCCTTGGCGCTAAGGGTGCCGCGCGGCGCAGCGCGGTCCTCAGTATCGCCTGCGACCCGCTTGTTCTGCTGCGTGAGGAAATCCATGGCGTAGTGGATACCGTCGATATCGCGCGCCGGGATATCGAGGTTTCGCGGCCACTCCGCACCACCTGTCAGCAGAACAGCGTCGTAACCGAGCACCAGGACTTCCATCGGCAGCGTATTGCCGACTTCTACCCCCGTGAGGAACTGAACACCCTCCGCCTGCATCTGCTGCATGCGGCGGTCGATCAGGTGCTTCTCCATCTTGAAGTCGGGAATGCCGTAGCGCAATAACCCGCCGACCCGGTCATTTTTCTCGAACAGCGTCACGCTGTGGCCGGCGCGCGCCAGTTGCTGCGACGCAGCCATGCCGGCCGGGCCGCTGCCCACCACCGCCACCCGCTTGCCGGTCTTCGTCGCCGCCACTTGCGGCACGATCCAGCCTTCCTGCCAGCCCTTGTCGACGATCGCGCATTCGATCGACTTGATCGTGACTGGCATGTCCTGGATGTTCAGCGTGCAACTGGCCTCGCAGGGCGCGGGGCAGATGCGGCCAGTGAACTCCGGGAAGTTGTTGGTGCTGTGCAGCGTCTCCAGCGCGGACTGCCACTGGTTGCGATAGACTAGGTCGTTCCAGTCCGGGATCATGTTGTTCACCGGACAGCCATTGTGGCAGTACGGAATCCCGCAATTCATGCAGCGCGCGGCCTGGCCGTGCAATTGCTCGGCCGGCAGCGGGGTGACGTATTCCCGGTAGTTGTGGATCCGATCCTCCGGCTTGATGTAGCCGCGGTCGGTACGCTCGATCTCGAGGAATCCGGTTGGCTTGCCCATGACTGCTACCCTTACTCTGCCGCGGGCGTCGCCTCGCGCTCGGCCTTCAGGTCGAGCAGCGCGCGGCGATAATCGGTCGGCATGACCTTGACGAACTTCTGCACCGAGGTTTCCCAGTCCTCCAGCAGTTGGCGGGCGCGAGCGCTGCTGGTCATCAGCGCATGGCGCTCCACCAGAATACGCAGGCGTTCAGCGTCGAACCGCAGCATGTCGCCCATGCCACTGTTCTCGGCGGAGACGCTGCGCTGGCGCGGCCGGTCGGCATCCTCTGAGGGATCGACCGCGCCGATCTCCTCGATCTCCACCTGAGCGGTGTTGCAGCGTTCACGGAACTTGCCGTCCGCGTCGTACACATAGGCCACGCCGCCCGACATGCCCGCGGCGAAGTTGCGCCCGGTCTCGCCCAGTACCACCACGGTGCCACCGGTCATGTACTCGCAGCCATGGTCGCCGCAGCCTTCCACGACAGCGACAGCGCCGGAGTTGCGGACGGCGAAGCGCTCGCCGGCCACGCCCTCGAAATACGCCTCGCCGGCGATGGCGCCGTACAGCACGGTGTTGCCGACAATGATGTTGGCCGAGGGATCGCGGCGGATACCGAGCGGCTGCTTCACCACCAGGCGCCCACCGGAAAGGCCCTTGCCGACATAGTCATTGCCGTCGCCGGTCAGTTCCATCATCACGCCGCGCGCCAGGAAGGCGCCGAAGCTCTGCCCTGCCGTGCCGGTGAAGGCGATTTGGATGGTGTCCTCCGGCAGGCCGGCGTGACCGTGGCGGCGCGCTACCTCGCCGGACAGCATGGCACCGGCTGTGCGATGCACGTTGGTGATGCCGCGGCTGATCCGCACTGGCTCGCCCTTGGCCAGGGCCGGCAGCGCCGCCGCGATCAGTTCGCGGTCCAGCGCCTTGTCCAGCCCATGGTCCTGGCGCTCAGCGTTGAAGATCGCCACGCCGTCCCGCTGCGCCGGCTGGAACAGGATGCGGCTGAGGTCCACGCCCTTGGCCTTCCAGTGGTCCACCGCGTCGCGCATGTCCAGCATGTCCACACGGCCGATCATCTCGTTCAGGGTGCGGAAGCCCAGCTGCGCCATGATCTCGCGCAGCTCTTCCGCGACGAAGAAGAAGTAGTTAATGACGTGTTCCGGCTGGCCGGTGAAGCGCGCCCGCAGCACCGGATCCTGCGTCGCCACGCCCACCGGGCAGGTGTTCAGGTGGCACTTGCGCATCATGATGCAACCCGCAGAAATCAGCGGCGCGGTGGCGAAGCCGAACTCATCGGCGCCGAGCAGCGCGCCGATGGCGACATCCCGCCCGGTCCGCAACCCGCCATCCACCTGCACCGCGATGCGGCCACGCAGCCCGTTCAGCACCAGGGTCTGCTGGGTCTCGGCCAGGCCGATCTCCCACGGGCTGCCGGCATGCGTCAGGCTGGTCAGCGGCGAGGCACCCGTGCCGCCCTCGAAGCCCGAGATCGTCACATGGTCGGCCCGCGCCTTGGAGACGCCGGCGGCCACCGTGCCCACGCCTACCTCGCTCACCAGCTTCACGCTGATGCGCGCGCGGGTGTTGACGTTCTTCAGGTCGTGGATCAGCTGCGCCAGATCCTCGATGCTGTAGATGTCGTGGTGCGGCGGCGGGCTGATGAGGCCCACGCCCGGCGTAGAATGGCGCACCTTGGCGATGTTCTTGTCCACCTTGTGGCCGGGCAATTGCCCGCCCTCGCCTGGCTTCGCGCCCTGCGCCATTTTTATCTGTATGTCGTCCGCGTTCACCAGGTACTCGGCCGTGACGCCGAACCGGCCCGAAGCCACCTGTTTGATGGCGCTGCGCATGCTGTCGCCATTGGGCATCCGCACATAGCGGTCCGATTCCTCGCCGCCCTCGCCGGTGTTGCTGCGCCCGCCGATGCGGTTCATCGCAATCGCCAACGTGGTATGCGCCTCGCGGCTGATACTCCCAAAACTCATCGCGCCGGTGGCGAAGCGCTTGACGATATCGGCAGCTGGCTCGACTTCCTCCAGCGGCACCGCGCTGGCGGACTTGAACTGCATCAGCCCGCGAAGGGTTAGCAGCCGGCGCGACTGGTCGTTGATGGTCGCTGCAAACGCCTTGTAGTCATCCAACGAATTGCCGCGTACCGCATGCTGCAACCTCGAGACGCTTTCAGGCGTCCAGGCGTGGTCCTCGCCGCGCAGGCGGAAGGCATAGTCACCGCCAACGTCCAGCTGGTTGCGATAGATCGGGTTGTCGCCGAAGGCAGCGCGATGGCGGGCCACAGCTTCCTCGGCGATCTGCGCGATGCCCGCACCTTCGATGGTGGTCGAGGTACCCGTGAAATACTTTTCAATGAAATCACGCGTCAGCCCCACAGCGTCGAAAATCTGCGCGCCGCAGTAGGATTGGTATGTACTGATGCCCATCTTGGACATCACCTTCATCACACCCTTGCCGATCGCCTTGAGGTAGTTCTTCTGCACCTCATACGGCTTCAGTTTCATGCCCGTGGAAGCGCGGATCTGCTCCAGCGTTTCAAATGCCAGATAGGGATTCACCGCTTCTGCGCCGAAGCCGGCCAGCACGCAGAAGTGGTGCACTTCGCGTGCCTCGCCAGTTTCGACCACCAAGCCAGTGGAGGTGCGAAGCCCTTGGCGTATCAAATGATGATGCACGGCCGCGGTGGCCAACAGCGCAGGAATGGCAATACGATCAGCGCTGACGCCACGGTCGCTCAACACCAGGATGTTGTGCCTGTCTTCCAGCACGGCACGCGTCGCTTCAGCGCAGAGTTTCTCGATGGCGCCAGCCAGACCAGTTGCGCCATCGGCGGCAGGCCAGGTTGCATCCAGCGTGATGGTGCGGAAAGCGTCCCCAGCCGCCAGATCCGCAATGTTGCGGATCTTGGCCAAATCAGCGTTCGTCAGGACCGGTTGCGCGACTTCCAGTCGATAATGCGTACCAGCCTCATGGCCCAGCAGGTTGGGACGCGGCCCGATCATGCTGACCAACGACATCACCAATTCTTCCCGGATCGGGTCGATCGGCGGATTGGTTACCTGAGCAAAGTTTTGCTTGAAGTAATTGTAAAGCAGCTTCGGCTTCTTGCTCAGCACGGCTATCGGCGTGTCGGTGCCCATGCTGCCGATCGGATCATCGCCGTTGCGCGCCATCGGCTCCAGGAAGAAGTTGATGTCTTCCTGGGTGTAGCCAAAGGCTTGCTGCTGCTTCAGCAGGTCGTGTTCGTCATTGCGGCGCAGCGACGGATCTTCCGCCACTTCCGGGAGTTCGGCCAACTTAAACTGACTGTGCTTGAGCCAATCGGCATAGGGCTTGGCAGCTGCCAGATCGTGCTTGATCTCAGCGTCATCGATGATGCGCCCCGCTTCCAGATCGATAAGCAGCATCTTGCCAGGTTGGAGCCGCCACTTGCGCAGGATCTTATCTTCCGGGATCGGCAGTACACCCGATTCGGAGGCGAGTATCACTTGGTCGTCGGAGGTAACGATGTAGCGGGCGGGGCGAAGGCCGTTCCGGTCCAGGGTCGCCCCGATCTGTCGACCATCCGTGAAGGCGATGGCGGCCGGGCCATCCCAAGGTTCCATCAATGCGGCATGGTATTCGTAGAAGGCCCGACGTTCAGCGCTCATCAGTGGATTGCCGGCCCAGGCTTCCGGAATCAGCATCATCATCGCATGCGCCAGCGGGTAGCCACCGGCCACGAGGATTTCCAGCGCATTGTCGATGCAGGCCGTGTCGCTTTGCCCATGCGGGATCAGCGGCCACATCTTATCCAGGTCCGGGCCGAGCAGTGTGCTGCTCATGGCGCCGCGCCGCGCGTACATCCAGTTGACGTTGCCGCGTACGGTGTTGATCTCGCCGTTATGGGCCAGGAAGCGATACGGGTGCGCCAACTTCCAACTCGGGAAGGTGTTGGTGCTGAAGCGCTGGTGCACCATCGCCAGGGCGCTCTCACACAGCGGATCCTGGAGGTCTTGGTAGAAGGTGCCGACCTGGCCAGCCAACAACAGGCCTTTGTAGACCATGGTGCGCGTGCTGAAGGAGGGCATGTAGAGATCAGCCTTCCCAGGCAGGCCGCGCCCCCGCGCCGTGGCGACGAACTTGTTCAGCGCCTGCTTGCGAATGGTCAGAATCTTCCGCTCGAACGCTTCCTGGTCGGCGATCCCGTCAGCCGCACCGACGATGCACTGGCGGATCACCGGCATGCTTTCGATGACCGCTTCGCCGAGCCCGGTGGTATCCACAGGCACGTCGCGCCATCCGACCAGGGTCTGGCCTTCGCGCACGACGTATCGCTCGATATACGCCGTTGCAAACTGACGGCTCCGCTCATCCTGCGGCAGGAAACACATGGCAACCGCGTAACGGCCCGGTTCCGGCAGGGCGAGGCCCTGGCCATCAGCCCAGGCGCGGAGGAGCCGGTCGGGCATCTGCACGAGAATGCCGGCCCCATCACCCATTAGGGGATCGGCACCTACAGCGCCCCGGTGATCGAGATTGACCAGGATCTGCAGGCCCTGGCGGATTATTTCGTGCGATTTGCGACCTTTGATATTCGCGACGAAGCCGACGCCACAGGCGTCATGTTCATTGCGCGGGTCATAAAGGCCCTGTGCTTCTGGCAGTCCCATGTGATTGCTCTCGAACGGCCGCGGTCGCGGTTAGTGGTAAAGGACGACTTTCCCGGCCCGGTGGATAAGCCGAAGCGGGCCCAGCCGGTAACCTTACGGTGATTGCATCGCCAAGGCCATACAGGCTGGTTCGCTGACCGCAAAGCCCCTTGGTGAACTCAAGCGCGCGGGTCGATAGGTCGGAGTGGGCCTGCAGCTGCCTCGATCCCCGCGCCGGCCTCCAGGGCAGGGTCTTCGCGGAAGCGGGCCGATATCCGAGTGCGCCGCTGCCAGACCGTGCTGCATCTCCGGCAGGGCCCAGAGGTCCAGAACCGCAGGCAGTGCCTGCTCGCTGGCGACGGGCAAAAGTATGATTGGAAACCCCTCCGTCAGCCTCAGCCACCGGTGCAGAACCGTATCGTGCAGCGCCAGCGCAGCCAGTTAGTCAGTGGAGTCACAAGGTTGGTGCAAATGCGCCGTAAGCTCCGACGAGCGCCCAAGCCGATCATCATCGCATCGATCCTGTCCGCGAGCCCACCGAACGCGACCGTCACACCGCTTCGGTACCACAAGGCGGTGAGTTCGGCGAGGGAGGGGTCCCACCTCATCGCCCTCATAGCCAGCGGCTGCCTGAAGGCGTCCAGCTTCTCTCGTCGCTTCCTGCAGAGGAGCCGTTGTTTGGGCGCCGTCCGGAGCCTCCACTACGGCAAGCCGGATAGGTCGCGTGACGGGCTGACCGATCATATCCCAGGGTTTTTGCTTTGCTCTTTGAACCGCTGTGGCGAATGATGTTTAGAAGCGCCTGCAGCCGGGCGAAGGTCGACATATTGCCCGGCTTCAAGCTCATCTATAGCACTATGCGCCAAGCTGGGCGCATAGTGCTATAGATGAGCTTGAATATATAGAGCAAGAAATACGTACTGGCGATTCCGCCAGAAGGGATATTGCTCTAAGTTATCCGCCGCAACCAAGGAGGCGTGGCGTGAAGGTTGGCGTGGCAATGTTTTTCACCGACTATTCGATGCGCCCGGATGAACTGGCACGAGCGGCCGAGGAGCGTGGCTTCGACAGCCTTTGGGCGCCGGAGCACTCCCACATCCCACTTACCCGGAAGTCGCCCTGGCCCGCCGGAGGCGACCTGCCAAAGATGTACTACGACGTCCTGGACCCCTTCGTGACGCTGACTGCCGCAGCCTGCTCCACGAAGAGACTGTTGGTAGGCACCGGCGTGTGCCTCGTCGCCCAGCGGGACCCGATCCAGACAGCAAAGTCAGTGGCGAGCCTGGATCTCATTTCGGGAGGTCGGCTCCTCTTCGGCGTCGGCAACGGCTGGAACGAAGACGAAATGGCAAACCATGGCACCGCTTTCACCACGCGGCACAAGTTGGCGCGGGAGCGGATCGAGGCCATGCAGGCCATCTGGACCGCGACGAAGCCCGAATATCACGGTGAAATGGTTGACTTCGGACCGATGATGACCTGGCCGAAGCCCCTGCAGAAGCCCCACCCGCCGGTGCTGGTGGGGGGATCCTTCCCCTACGGTGCCCGCCGAGCCGTTCGCTACGGAAATGGATGGATGCCGATACGTGTCCGCAAGCAACACGCCGATGTCCTGGAGTTGCTGCCCGAGTTCCATGCCATGGCCAAGGCGGCGGGCCGTGATCCCGCGGAGTTACCGGTTACCATCTGGGGTGCAAAGGAAGACCTGGATGCCCTCCGCCGTGACCAAGACGCTGGCGTCGCCCGTGTTGTGGTCAGCCTGGAGCCTGCCAAGGCGGAGGTCATCCTGCCTGAACTTGACCGCTGGGAGTCATTGATCTCGCGCCTATGACACCGCTTCTGCAACCACGCGCAGCGCCGGCGGTGTAGCGCCGGTCAGGATCAGGGTGCCCAGCTTGTGCTGCTTGGCCACTGCCTGCCAGTCCGCAAGGCGGCCACGGATCCGGTCGGCGCTACCGACCAACGCTATCTCATCCACCAACTTATCGGGAACCGCCGCGGCGGCCGCCTGCTTCTTGCCGTCCAGGAACAGATCCTGGATCAGCTTTGCAGCGTCGGGGTAGCCAAGCCGCTTGCAATAGTCGTTATAGAAGTTCTTCCCTCGAGCGCCCATACCGCCGATGTACAAGGCAAGTTCCGGCTTGCAACTGTCGCGGCACGCCTGAAGGTCGTCCCCCACCCTGATCTTGACGTAGGGTGCGGTATCGAAGCCCTCCAGAGTTTCGCCCCTCCCCGCTTTCCGCCATCCCTGCAGAACCGGCGCGCAAGCGGCATCTGCGGCCTCCGGCGAGTAGAAGATTGGCAGGTTACCGTCAGCGATTTCACCGGCAAGGCGCAGGCCGCCAGGCGAAATGCTGGCCGTGTAGAATTTCAGGCCGGGCTTTGGATGCAGGATCGTCTTCAGCGGCTTGCCGAGGCCGGTCGCGTCGGCGCCACGGTACGGAATCTGATAGTGTTCGCCCGCATGCTCCAGAGGCGCCTCGCGGGCCATGATGCGCTTCATGATGGCCACGTATTCGCGCATGCGGGTGGTCGGGTTGCCATAGGCCACTCCATGCCAGCCTTCGACGACCTGCGGCCCTGATGGACCCAGGCCGCACAGGAACCTGTCCCCCGAAAGCCCCTGCAGGGTCATCGCCGTCATCGCTGCCAAGGCGGGCGTACGCCCAGGCATCTGCATAATGCCGGTACCGGCCTTAATCTTCGTTGTGCGTGCCAGGACCCAAGCGACCGGCGTTACCGCATCCGTGCCCCAGGCCTCGCCGCACCAGACCGAATTGTAGCCCAGGCGCTCGGCCTCGAGGATGCGCTCCATATCAATTTCGGGCGTCGCGCTGCCGACACTTAGTGTGATGCCGAGTTTCATCGCACTACACCTTGCTGCGGATGGTGACGTGGAAGGTCTGCATCGCATCCAGCATTTCTTCCGCGCTGCTGGCGGGGAAGTTGAAATCCATGCTGTCGACGCCCAGCGCCTGAAGCGCGCGCAAATCGGCGGCAACCTGGTCCGGGGTTCCGGCAAACAGCCGGCGATTTCCGTCGCCGGCCAGCGGGTCCAGATCGACACCAAATTTCTGAACGCGATAAGCGAGCGTGACGCTCAGCGGGTCTCGCCCGGCCGCTGCTACCAGGCCGCGCATCTTTGCGACGGCAGCCCGATAGCGCTCCAGGCTATCGAGTGGAAAGGACGGGTTAGTGCCGATCGGATACCAACCATCCCCCAGCCTTGCCACCCGGCGCAGTGCCGGGCCGCTTTCACCGCCGATCCAGATGGGCGGGTGCGGCCGCTGGATCGGCTTGGGCTCGAAGACGAGTTTCTCGAAGCTCAGGAACTCGCCCTTGAAGCTCGGGTCCTTTTGCGTCCAGAGCAGCTTGCAGACCTGCATTGTCTCGTCGGTGATGCGGCCACGGGCCTCATAGGAGGAACCCATCGCCTCGATTTCTTCCTTCAGCCAGCCGGCGCCAATGCCAATCGTGAGGCGACCGCCGGACAGAATGTCGATGGTGGAAAGCACCTTCGCGGTCAGAACCGGCTGGCGATGGGGAACCACCATGACGCTGGTCACCAGGCGCAGCCGCGTCGTCTTGGCAGCGATCCAGGCCACCTCGGTCAGTTGTTCGTGGCGGGAACCGGCCGCGCCGGACGGAAATTCACCCGTGTCGCTGTACGGGTAGCGGGTCGAGATGTCGGCAGGAATCACCACATGATCAGAGAAGGTGGCATAATCGAATCCGATTGCCTCGGCACCCTGAGCCAGTTTGATCAGGTTCTCGGGCGTGGCCAGGGCACCGCCGGCTGGGGCGTTGAAGCCGAATTTCATTTGGTAAGCCTCCCGTTGCGCTGCGGCGCCGCTGGTCGCAGGATGCGGGCGATACAGCTTCCGGGCAAGCGGAGAGCGGAGTGGAAATTCGGGTGGAATCGTTGCTGGACACGCCGCTGGATGCGTTGATGGCCGAGGCTGCGTCGCTGCGGGATGCGTCGCATGGCCGCGTGATCAGCTATTCGCGCAAGGTCTTCATACCCCTGACCAAGCTTTGCCGCGACGTATGCCACTACTGCACCTTCGCCGAAACACCCCGGGCCGGCCACGCCTCGTTCCTGTCGCCGGACGAGGTCCTGGCCATCGCGCGCGCTGGCGAGGCAGCAGGCTGCACCGAAGCCCTGTTCACCCTCGGGGACAAACCAGAACTGCGCTACGGCGCGGCGCGCGAAGCGCTGGCCGCATTCGGCCATGCCACCACCATAGACTACCTCGTGGCGATGTGCGCGCTGGTGCTGAAGGAGACCAGTTTGTTGCCGCACGCCAATCCTGGCGTGATGACGCGTGACGAGATTGCGGCTCTGCGCGCCGTAACCGCCAGCCAGGGCATCATGCTGGAGAGCATCAGCGAACGGCTATGCGAGCCCGGCCACGTGCACCACGGCAGCCCCGACAAGCATCCCGTGGTACGCCTGGAGACCCTGCGCCTGGCTGGGGAACTGAAGGTGCCGTTCACGACCGGCATCCTGATCGGCATCGGCGAGACGCGGGCAGAGACACTTGCGGCGTTGCAGGCCATCCGCGACCTGCACCTGCAGTACGGCCACATCCAGGAAGTCATCGTCCAGAACTTCCGCGCCAAGCCGCGGACCAAGCGCGCCGACGCCGACGAGCCCGGTCTGGACGAACTTCTCTGGACGATCGCCGCGGCCCGCTTGGTGCTAGGTGGTTCGATGAACATCCAGGCCCCGCCGAACCTGTCGCCGGGCGTGTATCAGAGATTGGTTGCCGCGGGCTTGAACGACTGGGGCGGCGTATCTCCGGTCACACCCGACCACGTCAACCCCGAGGCACCTTGGCCGCACCTTGAGGAACTGGCGCTGCGAACCGCGGAAGCCGGCAAGGTGCTGGTCCAGCGGCTGCCTTCCTACCCTGGTTTCGGTAGCACGGCCTGGCAAGCACCCGCCGTAGCCACGAAGATCATGCAGGCCAGTGACGCGCTCGGCTTCGCCCGTGGCGACGCCTGGTCCCCAGGTGAGGTCACGCCACCTGCCCTTCCCGCCGCGCGATTGGCAGCGCCGGAGCCCAGCGTCGTAAGGTTGGTGGATCGCGCCGCCGGCGGTGAGCGCCTGACCACGGAAGAGATTGGCGCGCTTTTCGCGGTGCGTGACGCGGACTACGCCCATGTGACCGCAACCGCCGATGCGTTGCGGCAGGCTGTGAGCGGCGACGTTGTGCGCTACGTGGTCAACCGAAATATCAACTATACGAATATCTGCACCTACCGCTGCACCTTCTGCGCGTTCAGCAAGGGCAAGACGCACGAGCATCTGCGGGGCGCTGCCTACGACCTGGATCACGCCGAGATTGTCCGTCGCGCTGTCGAGGCGTGGGACAGAGGCGCCACGGAAGTATGCCTTCAGGGCGGCATCCATCCTGACTATACCGGCGCGACCTATGAAGGCATCTGCAGGGCGATCAAGGCCGCCGTGCCAGGCATGCACATCCACGCATTCTCACCGCTTGAAGTGACGCAGGGGGCAGCGACACTGGGTTTGTCGCTCACTGAATTCCTAGGGCGCCTCAAAGAAGCCGGCCTCGGCACACTGCCGGGCACAGCAGCCGAGATTCTCGACGATGAAGTCAGGGCCATCATCTGCCCCGACAAGCTGAATACCGACGCTTGGCTGTCCGTAGCTCGCGCCGCGCACGGCTTGGGCCTACGTACGACAAGCACCATCATGTATGGGCATGTGGAGTCGCCGTTGAACTGGGCGCGCCATCTCCTGGCATTGCGCGATCTGCAGGCGGAAACCAAGGGATTCACGGAGTTCGTCCCGCTGCCCTTCGTGCACATGGAAGCGCCGATGTACCTGCGTGGCCTGGCGCGCAAGGGACCGACGTTCCGAGAGGCCGTGCTTATGCATAGTGTCGCAAGGCTGGTTCTTCATCCTCACATCCAGAACATACAGACCAGCTGGGTGAAGATGGGGCCCGCAGGTGCTGCATTGGCGTTGCAGTCCGGCGCCAATGACCTAGGTGGTACGCTGATGAACGAGAGCATCAGTCGGGCCGCTGGCACGCAGCACGGTCAAGAGTTTCCACCGCAGGCGATGGAGGCGCTTATCGCCAGCCTCGGCCGCACCCCACGCCAGCGCGAAACGCTTTACGGCGAACCTTCGCAGGAGCGGCGTGTCGCGTCGTTCAGCGCCCCGGACCTCTCACCTGTTGTGCAGACGGCGCCACGCAAACGGGAACTAGCCTAGGCCGCGCGCCTGCAGCCAGGCATGCGTTCGCGTGCGCCGCGCCTCAGGGCAGGCCATGAACAGTTTCAAGTCGACTGGATTGTCGATATCCATGGCGATGCCCGGCAGCCGAACGATGGTCGGGTCGATGCCAACGGTGCGGGCAGCCTCCAGGTGCGGGTAATAGCTGTTGTCGCCAAACCGAAGCGGCACAGCATTGGGCGGCGAGATCACGACGGCATTGCTGCCCTGCTCGTCATGTGCGGGCGCGATTGTAAAGGCTGGAGCGTGCTTGTGTGCGGCCAACAGCACCTCGATTTCCGCGGCTGAGACAGCCGGGATATCGCCGGGCATGGTAAGGATGCCAGCTTCGGATGTGAGCGCCGCGCGGCCTGCATTTACGGCACCTGTATGACCCTCCCGCGCACCATCGGTAGTAACCCGAAAGCCCAACTCACCCGCGAGCCTTGTCGCAAATGGGTCCAGCGTAACAAGCAGCACGCCGGCCAAGCCTCGCGCTGCCGCCAAAGCCTCCAAAACCTCAGTCAACATCAACCTGGCTAGTTCGAGACGCTGTGGCTGTGCGAGAGCGGGTATCAGCCGCTGCTTCGCGCCCTCCAGTTCCTTAACCGGTACGATCGCCCAGATCATAGGTAGGACAATATTGCTCGCGCCAGCGCGACCTTTTCTTCCAATGTCCGCATGAGCGTTTGAGCGCGATGCACCCGCACCTCAATGCCTGTAGCGTCGTCGCCGGGCTCCATGACGTAATGCGTCAGCAGTTTGCCATACCGGCGCGCGACGGCGGCCGCGCTGGGGTTCTCGCCAAGGTCGGCAAGCATCCGCGCTGTTGGTCCTTTGACTGCCTCTCTCCCAAGGATGGGTGATACCGCCAAAACGGGCGCACCGCAGCGGGAGATGGCTTCGCGAATACCTGGAACGGCCAGGATCGGTTCAATCGAGATCAGCGGATTGGATGGACAAATGATGATGGCGCGTGGCCGAGCATCGAGCGCCTCGAGCAGCGCAGCATTGGGACGGGCACGATCAGCACCATGGAAGGCAATATCCAGCACTGCTGGCCGGCATTGCTCCCTCACGAACCAATGTTGGAAATCCAGCCACCCACCTGGCGTAAGAATTCGTGTGCGCACGGGATCATCGCTCATCGGCAGGAGCGTGGCCTGCACTCCCAGCCTGCCGGCAAAGCGCTGCGTCACAACGGACAATGTCTCGCCAGCGCCGAGGCGTCTGGTCCTTTCCACATGCAGCGCCAGATCCCGGTCACCCAGGCGAAACCAGGTTTCGCCGCCAAGGGCTTCGAGCGTTTCCATGAAGGCCCAGCTTTCGTCTCGCCTTCCCCATCCCAGCACTTGGTTATCGAGCCCCGCGAGCGTGTAGGTCAGGGTATCGATATCGGGCGATATGCTCAGGCCAAGATGCTCGCAGTCATCGCCGGTATTGGCCACGATCAAAAGGTCTTCCGGCGACAGGACGTGCGACAGCCCCAGCGCTAGTTTCGCGCCGCCGATGCCGCCGGAAAGCGCGATGACGCGACTCACCGGAACAGGTCCTCCTGCGCAGGGCGAACCAGCTCCGTGGCCGGGAAAGCTGGTGCTGACCACCGCAGTCCGCGCACCAATACGGCGGGCTGACCTTCGGCGGCCTGGCCCATCAGCAGGCCCGCCGCCGCAGCGATCTCATCTGCGAAGCCGGTCAGGGTCACGTGCAGTTCCCGCCCGAACAGATCCGGCTTGCCACGCAGGTCCACGAGGGATGGCAGGCCAGCGCAGCCAATCGCCACACCGACGGTACCGCGGCGCCAAGCCCGGCCAAAACTGTCGCTGATGATGACGGGGCAGCCCAGCTGAGCGCTCAACGCCACAGCGCTCGCATCGGGGTTCACCGGCAGCAACAGGGCACGTTCGTCGCTGCTGTCCGACACGTTGGATTGGTCGATACCAGCATTGGCCATCGTGTGGCCAAGCCGGTGCTGAACGATGATGAGGTTGGGCCGCGCCCGGACAACCCGGACGCTCTCCTGGAGGATCAGTTCGACAATCCGCGCGTCCTTGCCCGTCTCCTGCGCCAACTGTTCGGCGCGCGGGCTTGGTGTCACGGAGGAAAGCTGAACCTCGCGGCCCTCCGCTTTGCTGACGATCTTCTGCGCCACGACCAGGACGTCATCCGGCCGCGGTATCACGCCGCTGGCTACCAGCAGCGCTGCCAAGTCGTCCCCCGCCTGCACCATGGGCAGGCCGGGAATGGCTATGAGTTCAAGATGCTTCAAGCGAAGCGCCGGCGCAGCCTCGGCAACACCTGCTCCCCGTACAGCCTCAGGAATCGTTCCTGATCCGGGCCAGGCGCGTGGAACACGAGGTGCCGGAAGCCCAATGCGTGATAGTATCCAATCTTCTCCACCATCTCCTCTGGATCATTGCTGACGATCCAGCGTGAGGCGGTGCGTTCCAATGGCAATTGGTCGGCCAGCTTCTCCATTGCCACGGGGTCCTCGACCGTCATCTTTTCCTCAGGCGTCAGCGCGAGGGCGGCCCAATGCCGGGTATCCTGCAGGGCGCGGTCGCGGTCGGTATCGAAGCTGACCTTCACCTCGATCATGTTTTCGTAGTCCGGCTTCGGCGCCCCGGCAGCTTCCAGGCCAGCCTTCACATTCGGCAGCAGGGTCTCCTCGTAGAGCTCACGCTTCTTGCCGCTGGTACAGATGAAGCCGTCGCCGCCACGCCCGGCATACTTGGCAACCATGGCACCGGCAGCGGCGACCCAGATCGGCACCGGCGTCTCCGGCCGGTCGTAGATCGTGGCATTCTCGGTCTTGTAGTATTGCCCTTCGAAGGAGACGCGGTCCTCGGTCCAGAGCCTGCGCATCAGTTGCACGGCCTCCCGCATGCGGGCGAAGCGTTCCTTGAACTCAGGCCAGGGCTGGCCGGTACTTGGAACTTCGTTCAGGCCTTCACCGGTGCCGATGCCGAGGATGACCCGCCCGGGGAACATCGCCCCCAGGGTGCCGAAGGCCTGCGCGACGATAGAGGGATGATAGCGGAAAGTGGGCGTGAGCACCGAGGTACCCATGATCAGTCGCTCGGTCCTGGCCCCCAGCGCACCCAGCCAGGCCAGCGAATAGGGCGCGTGGCCGTCGGTATGCTTCCACGGCTGGAAATGGTCGCTGATGAAGCAGCTGTCGAAGCCGACCTGTTCGGCCAGGATGCCGAAGCCCAGCAGCTTCGAGGGCGCGAATTGTTCGGCGGATGCCTTATAGCCCAGCTTCAGCATGATGCCCTCTCCCCAACTTCTGCGGCGAATCTATAGACTGCGCCAAGGCCGGCACCAAGCCAGCGGAGGAGGTTCAGATGCAACTCGGGTATGCACCGCCGTTCGGCGACATCGGGGGCGACCCCGCGACGGTACGAGAGGTCACAGCGCTCGCGGTAGAACTCGGCTTCGATGACCTGATGCTGCCTGACCATGTGCTGGGGGCCAATCCGGCGACCTTGGGCGCAGGGGGGCGGCCAAAAGCAAGCAATCTCTATCACGACCCCTTCGTTCTGTTCGGCTACCTGGCCGCACTTGCGCCGAAGATGAGCTTTTCCACCCAGGTACTCATTCTGCCTCAGCGGCAGACTGTCCTGGTTGCCAAACAGGCCGCCTGCCTTGCTGTGCTGTGCGAGGGCCGTTTCAGGTTGGGCGTGGGCGTGGGCTGGAATGAGCCTGAGTTCATCGGCCTGGGCGAAAATTTCCGCAACCGCGGGCGGCGCAGCGTCGAGCAGGTGGAAGTGATGCAACAACTCTGGGCCGAGGAGTTCGTCAGCTATCAGGGCCAGTGGCACAACCTCCCCAACGTTGGCATCAACCCACGTCCGCCGGGGGGCAAGGTGCCCATCTGGTTCGGTGGCCATGTGCAGGAGACGCTTGAGCGCACGGCGCGCCTCGGTGATGGCTGGATCCAGTTGGCGCTTCCGGCAGGGGCCGAGGTCAATGCCCGCTTCGACGAACTGAAGCGGCTTACCGAAGCGGCAGGGCGCGACCCGGCTGCCATGGGCCTGGAAATCTGGATGTCCTGCGCCGAGGGCGGTGAGCGTGAATGGCAGGACGAAGCCCGCGCCTGGAAGCGCGCAGGCGTGAACCGGATCGTGCTGCACAATACCTTCAGCAACGCCAGTCACAAGCGGATCAGCGCCACGGATAAGGCCACGCATCTGGCCCTGATGAAGCGCTGGAAGCTTGCGATCTCCGACGTCGTTTGATGCCTCGGCCCGCGCCCTGCCGGGCGCGGGCCGATCGGCTCATGTGTCCGCCAAGGCCTTCAGTGTAGCGTCGCGGGCGGCAACGTCGCCCTCGGCATGCACGGGCTGTATGGCCACATGCGTAGCACCGGCGGAAAAATGTGCGCGAAGGCCGCGCTTGATGTTTTCCGGCCCACCATTCAGCACCATGGCGTCGATGAAGCGGTCGCTGCCGCCGTTGTCCAATTCAGCCTCGCTGAAGCCCAGTCGCAACCAGTTGTTGCGGTAGTTTGGCATGGGCATGTAGCGCGCCAATTCCTTGCGACCGAGTTCGCGCGCCTTGGCCAGGTCAGGCTCAAGGCAGACCTTTTGTTCCACCGCCAGCCATTTATCCGGCCCCAGCGCCGCGGCAGCCTCCGCGGTATGCGCAGGCGTGACGTTATAGGGGACCGCACCCTTGGTTCGGGCCGCCGCCAGCTTCAGCATCAAGGGCCCAAGTGCAGCAAGGACAACCGGCCAGTCGGCAGCACCAGCCTCGTTCTGCTGCATGCCGTCCAGGTATCTGCGCATGGCAGGAATGGGTTTGTCGTAGCTGTGGCCCCGCAGTCCCTCCACCATCGGCTTATGGCTAACGCCTAGGCCCAGCACGAAGCGGTCGCCGTACAGGGCATTCAAGGAGAGCATCCCGCGCCGCGCCGTGAAGGCGTCGCGTGCGTAGATGTTCGCGATACTGCTGCCCACCACCAGCTTGGTGCTGTTGCCAAGCAGGAAGGCAGCGAGGGAGAGGCTCTCGTAGCCGCGCGATTCCGGGTACCAGAAGCTGCCGTAGCCATTGGCTTCCACCACGCCGAGCAGACCACGCAGGCCGACAGCATCGAGCTTGTCGGTGGAATACCAAACACCGAGTCGACCCAGGCTCATAGCGCTACTTTCCTCAATCAGCGAACTGGTTCGCGGCTTGGATGATCGGACGCCAACGCGCGACTTCCTCGCTGACGAATCGGCGATGGAAATCGATGCTGGCACGCTCGTCGCTCGGGACGTCAGTCAACAACTCGGCGTACCGACCACGAAGCTTGGGCTCATGCAGGGCCGCGCGCAACGCGGTGGAGATACGCCGCTGAACCACCTCAGGCGTACCGGCTGGTGCGTAGAGCCCATGCCATGTGCTCATGGCGATGCTGGGAAAGCCCGCCTCAGCCGTTGTGGGCAGGTTCGGCAACCCCTGCAGACGGTTCGGGCTGGAAACACCCCAGGCCGCGACCCTACCGTCGCGGATATACGGCACCGTGTTCGTCGCCTGGTCGCAAAGCATGTCGATGCGCCCAGCCATCAACTCCACGATCGCGGGCGCGGTCCCTCGGAATGCCACAAGTGTAGCGCCTGCCCCTGCGGCGTGCTGAACCAGCAAAGCGCACAGGTTGGCGGCAGAGGAGATGCCCGCCGTTGCCATGTTCAGGCCGTCACCGCGCTCCTTCAGGGATGCCATGACGTCGCGCAGGTTCTGGGCGGGGTAGCCGGTACGCGTGATGATCGTCATCGCCGCATCCGAAACGATACCGAGCGGGGCAAAGGCGCCCGGCACATCGTAAGGCAGCCGGCGAAACAGGGTCGCGCTGGCTGCCATGCCGATGTTGTTGATCAGCAGGGTATAGCCGTCCGGCCTGGCCGCGGCGACACGCTGAGGACCCACTACGGTGCCGCCGATGCTTTCCACCACCACTGCCTGACCAAGATGCTGGCCCATACTATCGGCAACGATGCGGGTGATGGTGTCGGTCGGTCCACCCGCGGCACCGGCGGCCACGATGGTAACGGTGCGGTCCGGGTAGGTCTGCGCCATGGCCGGAGAGGCGACCAAAGCGAGCCAAGCGAAGAGGAAAGGAAGCACGACGTTTCAGTCCCTTCAGGGGGTGCCGCGGATTAACCCGAAGTCACCCGTTGAGCC
Organism: uncultured Rhodospirillales bacterium; assembly: GCA_903835235.1. Taxonomy (GTDB): domain Bacteria; phylum Pseudomonadota; class Alphaproteobacteria; order Acetobacterales; family Acetobacteraceae; genus CAIMOR01. The sequence continues at coordinate 184,326 of CAILMF010000015.1, read as the reverse complement.
GGCCGGCAACCCGTTGAAGCAGCGCAAGCTAGTTCAGACGCAGGTCAAGGATGTGCCGTGGGTCGGCAGGGAGTTCTCCCTTCTCGACACGCTTGACGATCTCCGTCAGTGCCGCATTCGCCGGCGTGGAGAGGCCGATCGCCTTGGCCTTGTCGACAATGAAGCCGTTCAGGAACTCGATCTCGGTCCGGCGCCCTTTGACCATGTCCTGGCCCATGCTCGGCCGATGCGCGCCACCACCGGGCTTGTTGGCCTCCTTGATCCGGTGCGAGTCGTACTCCGCTCGCGCCTCAGGGTCTCCCTCGCCAGCCTTGGCAATAAGCTCCGGCGCCATGTGGTGAACCTCCTCCAGTTCATAGCCCAACGCCTGGCCAACCCGGATGGCTTCGCTGCCAAGGCGCGCGCCGAACTGCCGGAGTTGGTCGTTCAGCAGGATATCCTTGCTGACAAGACCGGTGCAGGCCGACAGCCCATTCGCCATCGCGTTGGTCACCAGCTTGGACCACCGTTCGCCCCAAAGGTTGTTGGTCACGACGCAACTGTCCGAAAGCGCGCAGAGCCGGCCCACCTCATTGGCCCGATCAGTAATACGCCCGTGCACTTCGCCGACGCGAAACACCGTATGTGCCGCCCCACCCTTGCCGCTGGCGCGGCGTACATGCCCTGGCTCACACAGCTCCACCGTGATGGATGAGGCAATGGCGCCGAGGGTTCGGCCCCAGCCGACGATCTCGGCGATGGTTTCCTCGTTCATGCAGTTCTGCAGGCTGACCATATAGCCGCTGGGCGCCAAGTATTGCCTTGCCATGAGGGTGGCCCAGGCAGTGTCGTATGACTTCACACAAATGAATACGATGTCGAATGGCGCACCCTTGGAAACTTGCTGCAATTCCGTCAGGTGAATCGCCTTCACAGGAACTGTGAATTCAGGAACGTCCTTGATGTGACTGATGCGCAGACCCTTGGTGCGCATCGCCTCCACGTTTTCGGGCCACATATCGACGAATGTGACGTCCTCATCGGCCTGCACCATGTGTGCGCCAGCATAACCGCCGACCGCGCCGGCGCCGATGATGGCGATGCGATTGCCCATGGTGCATTCCCTCTGTCTCACGTTACCAGCAGTATGCCTGCCGGCAGCGGAGCCGCAACCCGTCAAAACTCGCCGATGTTGTGGCCTTCGTCTGCTGGTTCAGCGTTCAAAGTGAAAACTCGACGGGATTATCGATGATACTGTGAACTGTTTTGCGCAACCAATTCTAAGGCATCCACAACTGAAGGGCGTCGGACGGCGCCAGTTTACAGGCAGGGCCATGTCGATCCCGTAGCGTTTGACGACAGTCCTCTGCGGGAGGAACCATCTACCAGAAGGTTTGCGCCACAGCCGGGGCCACACAACGACTTGGCTGTCCGCGCGCCAGCCGCCCAGATGCGGCGTCGCCAAGCCCGGCTGGGGGGGTCTACGCTAAATTCCGGTATGCCCAGCCGGGCGTTCCGTAACGAGCTGGCTGCCTCGTAGATCACAACCGTGGTCGCTCTCAGCAGATCGCAGAAATTCGCGTTTGGTCCGGCTTCCGCTATCCTGCTTCGCTCCGCCGACGCCGAACCACAGGTAGATGGATGCAACGGCACAGGCGCGGTCTATCGCGCCTTTTGTTGCCTCTCCGTCGTAGAATTTCAGTAGACATCCAGGATGGTAAAGGACGTTCCGCTACGGGAGCAAACCTTAAAACAAGCATTCAGGGTAAGGCCATCCCATTTTCGGGAACAAGAAAATGAATGCGCTACCTTGGGTTGTAGTTCATGCCTTGATCAGCGTGCCGGCCCCGGCTTTCGTGAACAGTTCCCGCAGCACCGCATGAGGCACCCGCCCGTCCAGGATGACAGCACCCTTCACGCCTTTCTCAACCGCATAGATGCACGTCTCGACCTTCGGAATCATACCGCCGCTGATCCAACCCGCCTCAATGCCAGCCTTGACCTCACGGATGGTCATTTCGGGAACAAGCTCCCCATCCGGGCCGAGCACGCCGGGAACGTCGGTAAGCATGAGCATTCTTTCCGCTCCCAAAGCACCAGCAATGGCACCAGCAACCGTATCAGCATTGATGTTGTAGGTCTGTCCATCAGAACCAACACCGACAGGCGCGATGACGGGCACAATATCCGCTCCAATCAGCAGCTTCAGAACTCTGGTGTCTATGCTTTCCGGTTCGCCGACAAAACCCAGATCAAGCACCTGCTCAATGTTACTGGCGGGGTCACGGTAGGTTCGGGTCAGCCTTCGGGCTCTCACCAAACCTCCATCCTTGCCGGATATACCAACCGCGATGACGCCAGCCCGGGTGATGCTTTCGGCAACCTGCTTGTTGACAGGTCCTGCCAGAACCATCTCAACAACGTCGAGCATCTCAGCGTCGGTGACCCGAAGCCCCTGCACGAAGGTGGACTTCACATTCAGCCGCTTCAGCATGGCGTTGATCTGCGGGCCCCCACCGTGAACCACTACCGGATTGACCCCGACCTGCTCCAGCAGTGCGATGTCGCGGCCGAAACGCAGCGCTGTCTCTTCCTCCCCCATAGCGTGGCCGCCATACTTAACGACGATGATCTGGTCATCGTAGCGCTTGAGGTAGGGCAACGCGCCGGCGAGGCTCTGCATGGGGTCAGGGGAGTCGGACATGGCGACTGGTTCCGTGGGCTGGCTTTCGCGCGGCCTTACGGGTCGATGTCGGGCGGGTCAAGCCGTCAGGCGCCCCCTCAGCGCGGTAGATTTGGCTGGAGCGTGCAGCTTCAGGTCATGGTCGATACAATCGAAGACGTCTCGACGTGAAGCCTTTGTTGCCGCTTCGACCCTGACCTGTTGGCGTGGAAGGCCCCTTCTCATCGGCATCGCTGTGCCGCGTTCTTCGCGTTCGACTCGCCGCTACCGAAGCGGTTTGCTTACGACCAGGCCGCCAAACAAGTTCCAAATGATGGTCACGGAGGCTCGCCACGGCGCTTGACCAGGATCTCGGCAGCCAAACACCGCGGCACGACATCCAGGGCCGCATGTCCTGACCCGGCGCCGCAAAGCACACTCTCTCGACCTGACGAGCCGGCGGAGACGGTCGCACGCGTGGCCAGCGTACATTCAAGCCACGCGACGTCAATTATCTCGCGCCAAACGGTAACGGCCACAAAAGGCGTCCGAGCGCCTGGAAAAACGTTGTAAAATGTCGAATTTTTGCGGATATCGGCTCCTAACCCATCGAAGGGAAAGGAGGGGAAGGGATTCGAACCCTCGATAGGGTGTTACCCCTATAACGGTTTAGCAAACCGTCGCCTTCAGCCACTCGGCCACCCCTCCTCGGGTATGACAGGCTCACGACGTATGCAGGTCGCGTCATACAGTCGACGAGGCGGTCCGTCAAACGATCAAGCGCACCGACGCTCGCCTGCCGTGGCCACGGCACCATGGAACAGGAACGTGCGGACCTGCGTCGACGACATCGGACGGGCAATCGCTTGCCAGTCGTCGTACCCATGGCTTCTCCGAACAAGGCCCGGCTCCTCGCTGCAGGCCAGCTCTGGTTCGAGGCGCTACTTGAACCAGTCGCTGGTAATTGGCCAAAGGGCGAGCGGCTTGCTCCCTGCGGGTCCCTCAGGAAAGCGCCACCTCGAAGCCGCGTGCAGTCGCCGGCCGCGCCATCATCGCCTCGTACCAGCGCTTCACCTGCGGAAAGCGCGCCAGGTCCACGCGGTGCCGCTCATGCCGCCAGGCCCAGCCGAGGATGGCAAAATCGGCGACGCTCGGCTCGCCCGCCGTCGCCACGTATTCGGAGATCGCCAGACGCCGGTCGAGCACGCCGTAAAGCCGCTCAGTCTCCTTCTGGTAGCGTGCCAGACCATACTTCTGGTCCGTGGGGTCGCTGACCTGAAGGAAGTGGTGCACTTGGCCGGGCATGGGGCCGAAGCCGCCCATCTGCCACATCAGCCATTCCAGCACCGGCACGCGGGCGCGCAGGTCCGCCGGCAGGAACTTGCCGGTCTTCTCGCCGAGGTACAGAAGAATCGCGCCCGATTCGAACACGCTGATCGGAGAACCGCCGGGGCCATCGGGGTCGATGATCGCGGGAATGCGGTTGTTGGGGCTGATCTTCAGGAAGTCCGGCTTGAACTGCTCATCCTTGCTGATATTCACGGGGAACACCTTGTAGGGCAGCCCCATCTCCTCCAGCGCCACGCTGATCTTGCGGCCGTTGGGGGTGTTCCAGGTGTGCAGTTCAATCATCTCGGGCGTCTCCTGCCGTTGCTGGTGCGAAGGCTAGCGCAACGGCCTGGCGACGGCGAGAAGGCGGCGCGACGGGGCCAATCAATATGTTGCCGGATGTTTCAAGGCCCCTTCACAGTGATGCCCGAATCCTGCGAGAAGCTGTCCAGAGCCACCTCAATGGCGAACCACTTGCCCAATGCTGGAGAGTATCTTCGTGCCGTTCGATGCGACTGCCGCCGCGCCGGCTAAATCCGTGCGTTTGGCGTACCTGCTTTGGGCTTTCCTGGGGTTGTTCGGGGCGCACCGCCTCTACCTCGGCTGCGCGCTGTCTGGTGCCGGCATGGCGACGATCAGCCTCATCAGCGTGCCGCTGATCTGGAGCGGCTTAGGCCTGCTCGGCTTCGTAGCCACCGGCACCTGGATGCTGGCCGACGCCCTCCTGATCCCCGGCTTGGCACGGGAGGCCAACAGCGGCGATCTGTAGCCCCGGGCGGAGGGGCACCAAGGCGCCCCTGCCCGGCGTTAGCCAAGCGCCTTCTTCAGCGCCTCGTTGACCAGGGCAGGGTTGCCCTTGCCCTGCATGGCCTTCATCACCTGGCCTACGAAGAAGCCGAACAGCTTCTCGGCGCCGCCCTTGTACTGGGCCACCTTGTCGGCGTTCTTGCCCAGCACTTCCGCCACCATGGCGTCGATGGCGCCGGTATCCATCACCTGGCGCATGCCGCGTTCCTCGACGATCACGCCCGGGGCCTTCCCGGTCTCGATCATCGCCTCGAACACCGCTTTTGCCAGTGTTCCGGACAGGGTCTTGTCCGCCAGCAGGTCCAGCAACTCGCCCAGGTGCTCGGCCGGGACCGGCGGTTCGGCGATGCTGGTCTTGGTACGGTTGATCGCGGCGAACAGGTCGCCGGTCACCCAATTGGCCGCCAGTTTGGCGTCACGGGCCTTGGCCACCACCTCGAAATAGGCGGCGGTTTCCTTCTCCAGCGTCAGCACGTGGGCGTCGTAGGGCGTCAGCCCCATGGCGGTGTAGCGGGCGCGGCGGGCATCCGGCAGCTCCGGCAGGGCCGCTTTCAACTCATCCACCCAGGCCTGCTCAATGACCAGCGGCGGAAGATCCGGGTCTGGGAAGTAGCGGTAGTCATGCGCGTCTTCCTTGCTGCGCATGGACCGGGTGATGCCGCGCGCCGTGTCGAACAGCCGGGTTTCCTGGTGGACCTCGCCGCCGCTCTCCCAAACCTCGATCTGCCGCTTCGCCTCAGCCTCTACCGCCTGCATGACGAAGCGGATGGAGTTGACGTTCTTTACCTCGCAGCGCGTGCGGAACCCCTCCCCGGCCTTACGGACAGAGACGTTGACGTCGGCGCGCATGCTGCCTTCATCCATGTTGCCGTCACAGGTGCCCAGGTACTGCACGATCTGCCTGAGCTTGGTCAGGTATGCGCCGGCTTCCTCGGGCGACCGCATGTCCGGTTCGCTGACGATCTCCATCAGCGCCACGCCGGATCGGTTCAAGTCGATATAGCTCTTGGTCGCGTGCTGGTCGTGCAGCGACTTGCCGGCGTCCTGTTCCAGGTGCAGCCGGGTGATGCCGATGGTTTTCGTAGTTCCATCGGAGAGCGTAACCTCGATCTCACCCGTCCCGATGATGGGGTGGGCGAACTGGCTGATCTGGTAGCCCTGCGGCAGGTCCGCATAGAAGTAGTTCTTGCGGTCGAAGCGGCTCCACAGGTTGACCTGCGCGTTCAGCCCCAGCCCGGTGCGCACGGCCTGCGCCACGCATTCCCGGTTGATGACCGGCAGCATGCCGGGGAAGCCGGCATCGACGAAGCTGACCTGGGAATTCGGCTCGGCGCCGAAGGCCGTGGCCGCGCCGCTGAACAGCTTGGACTGCGACGTGACCTGAGCGTGGACCTCGAGGCCCACGACGATTTCCCAGGTGCCGGTGCTGCCTTCGAGAGTGTAGCTCATGCGGAAGCCCTCAGCCCCGGAAGTGCGGTAAAGTTGGCGGCGTGTTCCAGCGCGGTGCCGACGGCGAAGACAGTTTCCTCGTCAAACGCGCGGCCCAGCACCTGCAGGCCCAGCGGCAGGCCCTCGGCGCTCAGCCCCGCCGGCACGGCCAGGCCGGGCAGACCGGCCAGGTTGGCGGTCACGGTGAAGACGTCGTTCAGGTACATTGCCACCGGGTCGTCCTGCTTCTCATCCATGCCGAAGGCGGCGCTCGGCGTCGCAGGGGTCAGGATCGCGTCGCACTTCGTCCACGCCTCGTCGAAGTCGCGGCGGATCAGCGCGCGGACCTTCTGCGCCTTCAGGTAATAGGCGTCGTAGTAGCCGGCGCTCAGCACATAGGTGCCGATCATGATGCGGCGCTTGACCTCGTCACCGAAGCCGGCGGCGCGGGTACGCTCATACAGGTCGCGCAGGTCGCTGTCGGCCGCGGTCTGCCGCAGGCCGTAGCGCACGCCGTCATACCGCGCCAGGTTGGAGGACGCCTCCGCCGGCGCCACCACATAGTAGGTCGGCAGCGCGTGCTTGGTGTGCGGCAGGCTGATATCGACCAGCTCGGCGCCCTGGGCGCGCAGCCAGTCCATGCCCTGCTGCCACAGCGCGCTGATCTCGGCCGGCATGCCGTCCAGCCGGTACTCCTTCGGGATGCCGATCCGCAGCCCCTTCACACCACGGGCACAGGCTGCGGCGAAGTCCGGTACCGGCACATCGGCGCTGGTGCTGTCCTTGGGGTCGAAGCCGGACATGGACTTCAGCAGAATCGCGCAGTCCTCCACCGTGCGGGCCACCGGCCCCGCCTGGTCCAGGCTGCTGGCGAAGGCAACCACGCCGAAGCGGCTGCACCGGCCATAGGTCGGCTTGATGCCGGCGATGCCGCAGAACGCCGCCGGCTGGCGAATGGAGCCGCCGGTATCCGTCGCCGTCGCGCCGAGTGCCAGCCGAGCCGCGACGGCGGCGGCCGAGCCACCGCTGCTGCCACCGGGCACCAGCCGGGTATCCGGGTCGTTGCGCCGGCTCCACGGGTTCTCCACCGGCCCGAAGGCGCTGGTGCCGTTGGACGACCCCATGGCGAACTCGTCCAGGTTCGCCTTGCCGAGGAACACCGCGCCATCCCGCAGCAGGTTGCCGGAGACGGTGCTTTCATACGGCGGCACGAAGTTGCCCAGGATCTTGCTGCCAGCGGTGGTCCGCGTGCCGGCGGTGCAGAACAGGTCCTTGATCGCCAGCGGCACGCCTTCCAGCGGGCCGGCGCCACCCTCGGCGCGGCGCTTGTCGCTGGCCTTGGCCTGCGCCAGCGCCTGTTCGCCGGTGACGGTGATGTAGGCGTTCAGCCTCGGGTTCAGCTTGCCGATCGCGTCCAGGTGGGCCTGGGTCAGCTCGACGCTGCTGATGATGCCCTCGTTCAGCGCATCAATCGCGCCGCGCAGGGTGAAATCGGTCGGGTGCATCAGGGTTTATTCCACCACCTTGGGTACGGCGAAGTAGTCATGGGCACGGTCCGGCGCATTGGCCAGCACCTGGTCGGGCTGGCCGCCATCGGTCACCGCGTCCGGGCGCTGGCGCATGGCGGGCTCGCCGCGCGGGGCGCCGCCGGCCATCGGCTCCACGCCGTCGGTGTTCACCGCCTGGAGTTGTTCGATCCACCCCAGGATGCCGTTGAGTTCATTCTGCATGCGGCCGACATCGGCCTCCTCCAGCCTGATGCGGGCAAGCGAGGCGATGCGCCGGATGGTGGCGGAATCGAGGGACATTTTGCTGGGTGTGTCTTTCGCGGCGGAAGGGAGCGGACCATAACGGCGCCCATGGGTGTATTCAACATGGCGGCGCTTCGGGCCAGTTTGGCGCGGGGCCAGAGGCTGATCGGGCTGGACCCGGGCAGCAAGACCATTGGCGTGGCGCTGAGCGATGTTTCGCTGATGCTGGCCAGCCCCTATGGCGGGATTTCGCGCGGCAAGCTGAAGGCCAACGCGGCCGAGGTGGCGGCGATAGCGGCGCGGGAAGGCGCCGGTGGCCTGGTCGTCGGCCTGCCGCTGAGCATGGATGGCAGCTTCGGCCCGGCGGCCCAGGCAGCCAAGGACTGGGGCATGGCGCTGGGCGAGGCCTGCGGCCTGCCGGTGGCACTGTGGGACGAACGGCTGAGTTCAGCGGCGGTGAACCGGGCGATGATCGAGGCCGACCTGACGCGGAAGCGCCGGGCCGAGGCGGTGGATGCGGCGGCGGCGGCGTATATGTTGCAAAGTGCGTTGGATGCTTCGAGACGCAGCTTGGATGCCTCCCGCCCCCCGGCTAGCTTGCCCCTGCCCCTCCCGGACGATTCGCGCTGATGTCCTTCTCCTACCCTATCCTCCCCGGCGGCCACCTGCTGGCCATCGAGGGCCTGGAGCCGCCGCACATCTCGGCGCTGCTCGAACTCGCCGAGAGCTATGCCCTGCTGAACCGCAGCGGCAAGACCCAGCGGGACTTGCTGAAGGGCCGCACCCTGATCAACCTGTTCTTCGAGGACTCAACCCGCACCCGCACCAGCTTCGAACTGGCGGGCAAGCGGCTCGGCGCCGACGTCATCAACATGTCGGTCAGCCAGTCCTCCGTGAACAAGGGCGAGACGCTGATCGACACCGCCAGCACGCTGAACGCCATGCATTGCGATCTTCTGGTGGTCCGCCACGCCCAATCCGGCGCCCCTGCCCTGCTCTCCCAAAAGGTCAGCGCCTGCGTCATCAATGCCGGCGACGGCACGCATGAACACCCGACCCAGGCGCTGCTGGACGCGCTGACCATCCGCCGCCGCAAGGGCCGGCTGGAAGGGCTGACCGTCGCCATCTGCGGCGACGTGCTGCATTCCCGCGTCGCCCGCTCCAACATCCACCTGCTCTCGGCCATGAACGCCCGGGTCCGCATCGTCGGCCCGCCCACGCTGATCCCGGCCGAGGCCGCCCGCATGGGGGTGGAAGTGCATCACGACATGCGCAACGGCCTGGCCGGCGCCGACGTGGTGATGATGCTGCGCCTCCAGAAGGAACGCATGGTCGGCGGCCTGGTCCCCTCCAGCCGCGAGTTCTTCCGCTTCTACGGGCTGGACGCCGAAAAGCTGGCCTGGGCCAAGCCGGATGCCATCGTCATGCACCCCGGCCCGATGAATCGCGGCATCGAGATCGACAGCGCCATCGCCGACGACCCCGAACGCAGCGTGATCGGTGAGCAAGTAGAAATGGGTGTCGCCGTCCGCATGGCGGTGCTGGACGTGCTGGCGCGGGAGCTGCGCCGCAATGCATAACGCCCCCGCCGACCGCCGCGCCCAGCCGCTGCTCATCCAGAACGCCCGTCTGCTGGACCCCGCCAGCGGCCTGGACGCGCCCGGCGCCATCCTGCTGCGCGGCGGGCTCATCGAAGCCGTCGGCGCCGTCACCGCCCCCGAAGGTGCCGCCGTGCTGGATGCCGAAGGCGCCTGCCTCGCCCCTGGCCTGGTGGACATGCGCGCCAGCACCGGCGAACCCGGCCACGAACACCGCGAGACCATCGCCTCGCTCGCCCTGGCGGCCAGCGCCGGCGGCATCACCACGGTCTGCGCCCTGCCCAACACCACCCCGGTGCTGGACGACCCGGCGGTGCTGCAATTCGTGCTGCGCCGCGGCGAGGCCACGGGTCGGATAGACCTGCTGCCCTACGGCGCCGCCACCAAGCACTGCGAAGGCCGCGAGATCGCCGAATACGGCCTGCTGAAGGAAGCCGGCGCCATCGCCTTCTCGGACGGCACCAAGGCCATCGGCAACGCCCGCACCATGCGGCTGGCGCTGTCCTACGCGAAGGCTTTCGGCAGTTTCGTGGTCCAGCACCCCGAGGAACCCGCCCTGGCCCAGGGCGGCGCCGCCACCGAGGGCGAACTGGCCACCCGCCTCGGCCTGCCCGGCATCCCCCGCGCCGCCGAGGCCATGCTGGTCCGCCGCGACATCGCGCTGGCCCGGCTCACCGGCGGCCATGTCCACTTCGCCCATGTCTCCACCGCCGAAGCGCTCGCAGAAATCCGCGCCGCCAAGGCCGAGGGGCTGCGCGTGACCTGCGACACCGCCCCGCCCTATTTCGACCTGAACGAGACGGCGATCGGCGACTACCGCAGCTACGCCAAGCTTTCCCCGCCCTTGCGGCCGGAAGCGGACCGCCAGGCCGTGGTCGCCGCCCTGGCCGATGGCACCATCGACGCCATCGCCAGCGACCACCAGCCGCACGACGCCGACGACAAGCGCCTGCCCTTCGCCCAGGCCGAGGCAGGTGGCACCGGGCTGGCGACGCTGCTCGGCGTCACGCTGGCGCGCGTCCATGGCGGCGACCTCTCGCTGCTGGCCGCCCTGGCGCTGCTGACCAGCCGCCCCGCCGCGCTGCTTGGACTGCCCAGTGGCCGTCTGGCACCGGGCGCTCCGGCCAACCTGGTGCTGTTCCACCTGGAGCGCGGCTGGCAGGTCAAGGCCGGCGCGCTGCCCGGCAAGGCGCAGAACTCGCCCTTCGACGGCCGCGCGCTGGAGGGCAAGGTGCTGGGCACCTGGAAAGCCGGCCGCCGGGTGTTCGGCTGATGATCGACATCCTCATCGCCGTCGCCATCGGGCTGGCGCTGGGCTCCATCCCATTCGGCCTGGTGCTGACGCGGTCGGCCGGCCACGGCGATATCCGCAGCATCGGCAGCGGCAATATCGGCGCCACCAATGTGCTGCGCACCGGCAACAAGCCGCTGGCCCTGGCGGTGTTGCTGCTGGATGCCGGCAAGGGCGCGGCTTCAGTCGCGCTGGCCTGGTGGCTGCTGGGGCCGGAATGGGCAGCGCTGGCCGGGCTGGCCGCCGTGGTCAGCCACATGCATCCGGTCTGGCTGGGCTTCAAGGGCGGCAAGGGCGTGGCGACGGCGCTCGGCACCTTCTGGGCCATCGCCTGGCCCATCGGCGTGGCCGGCTGCCTGGCCTGGCTGGCCGGCGCTGCCGCCACGCGGCGCTCCTCGGTCGGCTCGCTCTGTGCCATGGCCGCCGCCGCCATAGCCGGCTTAGTCGTACTACCGCCGCCCATCGCCTTGGCATTGCTGGGCGTCGCCCTCTATGTGGTGTGGCGCCACAAGGCCAATATCCAACGGCTGCTGGCCGGCACCGAGCCGCGGATCGGCCAGGGGAAGTGAAGCCAGCCGAGGCCCTCGCCTGCCTGCGCCTGGCGCGTACCGAGGGAGTCGGCGCCCAGACCTATCGTCGCCTCCTGGAACGCTTCGGTCGTGCCGAGGCGGCGCTGGAGGCCCTGCCGAGTTTCAGCAAGGGCCGCTACACTCCCTTTCCCGCCGCCGAGGCCGAGCGTGAATGGGAGGCCGTGGCGAATTTCGGTGGCCGTTTCCTGTTCCTCGGCCACCCCGGCTACCCCGCCCTGCTGGCCGAACTGCCCGACCCGCCCCCGGTTCTGGCCATGCTGGGCGCGCCAGAAGCGCTGACCGGCAGCGCGGTCGCCATTGTCGGTGCGCGCAACGCCTCGGCCGGCGGCCGCCGCATTGCCGAGGAAATGGCCGAGGCACTGGCCCGCGCCGGCCAGGTAGTGGTCTCTGGCGCCGCCCGCGGGATCGATGCGGCTGCCCACACAGGTGCGCTGCGCGGCGGCCGCACCATAGCCGCGGTGGCCGGCGGGCTGGACCAGCCCTACCCCACCGAGCATGGCCCACTTCAGGCCCGCATCGCCGCCGAGGGCGGCGCCATTCTGGCCGAGGCGCCCTTCGGCACCGCCCCCTTGGCTCGGCACTTCCCGCGGCGGAACCGCATCATCGCCGGCCTTGCACTGGGCGTGGTGGTGGTGGAGGCCGCGCATCGCTCCGGCACCCTCATAACTGCGCGCCTGGCGCTGGAGGCTGGGCGCGAACTCTATGCCGTGCCCGGCAGCCCGCTGGATCCCCGCTGCCGCGGCTCCAACGACCTGATCCGCCAGGGAGCCCACCTGACCGAAACGGCCGAGGACGTGCTGGAGCACCTGCCACCGGCGCCGCACGAGCTGCCCTTGTTCGCCCCGACTTCGGTCTGGAGGGGCAACGCGCCGGCCCCGGAAACCGCGTCGGCGCCGCCATCGGACTCCGACGATGCGACGCAAGTCCTTGAATTATTAGGACCCACACCGGTTTCGGTTGACGAGGTGATGCGGCGCTGCCACCTCTCGCCTTCCGTCGTCCAGGCGATCCTGCTCGATCTCGAACTGGCTGGCCGGGTGGAATTGCTGCCGGGGAACCGCGTGGCGCTCTCCGGTTGAGCTTGCAGGCGTGCCTGGCGCGCATAGGAATTGGTAGTCCATGACTGACGTCGTCGTCGTTGAATCGCCCGCCAAGGCCAAGACGATCAACAAGTACCTGGGCGGCGACTTCACCGTGCTGGCCAGCTTCGGCCATGTCCGCGACCTGCCACCCAAGGATGGCAGCGTCCGGCCGGACGAGGACTTCGCCATGGACTGGGAGAGTGAGGACCGCGGCGAACGCCAGGTCACCGCCATCGCCAAGGCCATGAAGGGCGCCCGCCGCCTCTACCTGGCCACCGATCCGGACCGCGAGGGCGAGGCGATTTCCTGGCATGTGCGGGAGATGCTGGCCAAGAAGGGCGTGCTGAAGGGCGTTGAGGTCCACCGCATCACCTTCAACGAGATCACCAAGCGCGCCATCCAGTACGCCATCGCCCATCCGCGCGACCTCGACGTGCCGCTGATCGACGCCTACATGGCGCGCCGCGCGCTGGACTACCTGGTGGGGTTCACCCTCTCGCCGGTGCTGTGGCGGAAGCTCCCGGGCAGCCGCTCGGCCGGGCGGGTGCAGTCCGTGGCGCTGCGGCTGATCTGCGAGCGCGAGGCCGAGATCGAGGCTTTTCGCGCCCGCGAGTATTGGAGTGTTGAGGGCCGGTTCCAGACCCCGGCCGGCGCCCCCTTCGCGGCCCGGCTGACCCACCTGGACGGCAAGCGGCTGGACCAGTTCGACATCAACAACGAGGCCCTGGCCAATGCCGCCAAGGCCAAGGTGGAAGCCGGCAGCTTCACCGTTGCCTCGGTGGAGAAGAAGCGCAGCCGCAGAAATCCGCCGCCGCCCTTCACCACCTCCACCCTGCAGATGGAGGCCAGCCGCAAGCTGGGCATGGGCGCTCAGCTGGCCATGCGCACGGCGCAGCAGCTGTATGAAGGTGTCGAGATCGGCGGCGAGACCGTCGGCCTCATCACCTATATGCGAACCGATGGCGTGCAGATGGCGCGGGAAGCCATCGCCGAAATCCGCGACCACGTGAAGTCAGAGTTCGGCCCGGACTACCTGCCGGGCCAGGCGCGCGAATACAGCACGAAAGCGAAAAACGCCCAGGAAGCGCACGAGGCGATCCGCCCCACCGACGTCTCCCGCCGGCCGGAAGACATGGCCCGCTACCTGGATGAGCGTCAGCGCCGGCTCTATGAGCTGGTCTGGAAGCGCGCCGTCGCCAGCCAGATGCAATCCGCCGAGCTGGACCAGACGGTGGTGGAGCTGGTGGACCAGAGCGGCCGCACCAAGCTCCGCGCCAATGGCTCGGTCATCGCCTTCGACGGCTTCCTGAAGCTGTACCGCGAGGATGAGGACGACCGCGCCGCCGATGCCCGCGCCGGCATTGCCGCCGCCCCTGGCGCGGATGCCGAGGACGACAGCCGCACCCTGCCACCGATGCGCGAGAGGGACCCGCTGAAGAAGGGCGCCGTCACCGCCACCCAGCACTTCACCCAGCCGCCGCCGCGCTTTTCCGAAGCCACGCTGGTGAAGCGGATGGAGGAGTTGGGCATCGGCCGCCCCTCCACCTACGCCTCCATCCTGCAGGTGCTGCAGGATCGGCAATACGTGAAGCTGGACAAACGCCGCTTCGTGCCCGAGGACCGCGGCCGCCTGGTCACGACCTTCCTGGCCCATTTCTTCGAGCGCTACGTCGATACCGGCTTCACCGCAGGGCTTGAGGAACAACTGGACGACATCTCCGGCGGGAAGGCCGACTGGAAGGCTGTCATGCGCGCCTTCTGGGAGGAGTTCTCCAAGGCGATCGACGCTACCAAGGACCTCAAGATCAGCGACGTGATCGACGCGCTGGACGAGGAGCTTGGCCCGCACTTCTTCCCGCAGCGCGAGGGCGCCGGCGACCCGCGCAACTGCCCGGCCTGCTCTGGCGGCCGGCTGGGGCTGCGGCTGGGGCGCACCGGCGCCTTCATCGGCTGCAACAACTACCCGGAATGCCGCTACACCCGGCCCCTGATCGCGCCTGGCGCCGAGGGCGATGGCACCACGGGCCTGAGCGAAGGCCAGCGCGAGCTGGGCACCGACCCCGCCAGCGGCCAGAACGTCAGCGTCCGCCGCGGGCCCTATGGGCTCTACGTGCAGCTCGGCGAGGCCGGCACCGACGACAAGGGCAAGCCCACCAAGCCCCGTCGCGCCAGCCTGACCAAAGAAATGGTGCCGGACCTGCTGACGCTGGAGCAGGCACTGTCCCTGCTCTCCCTGCCGCGCCTGATCGGGCTGGACCCGGAAACCGGCGGCGAGATCAGCGCCGGCCTCGGCCGCTTCGGCCCCTACATCAAGCTGGGCAGCACCTTCCAGAGCCTGGAGCCTGGCGATGACGTGCTGACGCTGGGCATGAACCGCGCCATGGACCTGCTGGCAAAGGCCCGCGCCAAGGTGCGGCTGCTTGGCGAGCACCCCAAGGACAAGGCGCCCGTGGAGATCCGCAAGGGCCGCTTTGGGCCGTATGCGATGCACCACAAGACCATCGCCAACCTGCCGCGCGGCGTGGAGATGGAGGAGATCACCCTGGCCGAGGCAGTGACCCTGCTGGCCGAGAAGGGCAAGGAGTTGAAGCCCAAGGCGGGTGCCAAGTCGCGCGGTAAGCCGGCGGCCAAGGCGGCTGCCAAGCCGGCCGCCGAAGCCGCACCCAAGGCACCGGCCGCACGCAAGGCCCCGGCCCGCCCGGCCGCCGCAGCCAAGCCCAAGGCAAAGCCCGCCGCCAAGGCGCCGGCGGCGAAGAAACCCACGGCCCGCAAGGGCAAGGCATAACAGAATGGCAAAGCGCCTCACCGGTACCACGCGCACGCGCCGCCCCTTCGCCGACAAGCCGCTGCCCGGCGAGGCACCGGCCCGGCCGCGCCGCGCGGAGGCCGAGCCTGAGGCCAGCAAGCCAGCCAAGACCTTCCGGCCACCCAGCCGCTCGAAGGGCAAGCCGGAATGGGCCAAACCGCGCGAGGACGAGGCTCAGCGCCCGGCGCGCAGCCGCGGGCCGTCCGCGGCGGTAAGCCCGCCGAAGAACCCGCTCAGCCGGCCGATGCTGCGTCCGGAATGGGCCAAGCCGCGCAGCGAGCGCACCCGTCCGGAACGACCGGAGTCGCGGGGACACGGGCGAGACGACGAACCGCGCAGGGGCCGCAACGCGGAAGACCCGCAAGGGCGCGACTTCCCCGCCCGACCGCGGCGAGAGGACCAACCGCGCCGCCCGCGCGAGGACTCGCCCCGCCCGCGCTTCGAGCAGGCCGAGGCTCCGGCCGCCGCCACCGAGGAGAGCCCGACCCGCGCTTCCGCCAGCCGCAAGGGCTGGGCCAAATCGAAGAAGGAAAAGCCGGTGCTGCGCGCGGCCAAGGCCAAGGCGAAGGCCAATGGCAAGGTCCGCCAGCGCGAGCCCGAGGAAGAAGCTCCGCCGCGCCCGCCGACCAAGCCGGTGCGCGCGCGCTTCGGCAAATACGGCACCGAAACCGCCACCGGCCGCGCCGAGGAAGCCGGTCGCCCGCGCCCGCGCGTGGAAAACCCGCTGCCGAGCACCGAGGAAGTCCGCGGCTTCCTGAAAAGCGTGCAGGGCCGCGTCGGCAAGACCGAGATCAGCCGCCACTTCGGCCTGAGCACCGAGCAGCGCCCCGCGCTGCGCGAACTGCTGGCGCGGATGAAGGCCGAGGGCGCCGCCGCCCCGGCCGGCCGCAAGCAGTTCAGCGCGCCGGAAAAGCTGGGCGAGATGACCGTTGTGGAGGTCTTCGGCACCGACCCCGATGGCGACGCCCTGGCCCGCCCGGTCGATTGGGACAAGGCGCTCGGCCGCCCGCCCATCATCTTCATGCGCGCGGAGCAGCGCGGCAGCGCCGCCCTGGCGCCTGGTGAGCGGGTGCTGGCCCGGCTGCGCCACCTCGGTGGCGACAAGTATGAGGGCAAGAGCTTCAAGCGCATCGGCGGCGCGCCCCCGGCCCGCATCCTAGGCGTGTTTGAGGAAGGCCGCATCATCCCGACCGACCGCCGGCAGAAGGGCGAGTGGATCGTGCCGCCTGGCGCCGAGGGCGGCGCTTCCCCGGGCGAAATCGTGCTGGCCGAACCCATGCCGGGCCACCGCCCGCTGGGCGCCAGGCCAGCGCAGATCGTGGAACGCCTGGGCAAGATGGGCGAACCCCGTTCGGTCAGCCTGATCTGCATCCACGCCCATGGCATCCCCGACGTCTTCCCGGCCGAAGCGGTGCAGGAAGCGGAAAAGGCCAAGGGCGTCACGGTCCGCGGCCGGGAAGACCTGCGGAAATTGCCGCTGGTCACCATCGATGGCGATGACGCCCGCGACTTCGACGACGCCGTCCATGCCGAAGCCGATGGCGAGGGCTGGAAAGTCACGGTCGCGATTGCCGACGTGGCGCACTACGTGAAGCCCGACAGCCACCTGGACCGCGAGGCCTGGGGCCGCGGCAACAGCGTGTATTTTCCGGACCGCGTGGTGCCCATGCTACCGGAGGCGCTTTCCAATGGCTGGTGCAGCCTGCGCCCGAACGAGCCGCGCGGCTGCCTGTTCGTGGAAATGTGGTTCAACGCCGAGGGCCAGAAGCACCGGCATCGCTTCGGCCGCGGCCTGATGCGCAGCCATGCCCGGCTGACCTACGAACAGGCCCAGGCCACCTACGAATCGGGCGATGAGCCCGACGGTCTGGCGCCTGGGCATATGGGCCGGCTCTACGGCGCCTTCCGCGCCCTGCTCGCGGAACGCGAGAAGCGCGGCACTCTGGACCTGGATATCGCCGAACGGCGCGTGCTGATCGACGAGCACGGCAAGGTTACCGCGGTGGTACCGCGCGCCCGGCTCGACAGCCATCGGCTGATCGAGGAGTTCATGGTCGCCGCCAATGTCTGCGCCGCCGAGGAACTGGAGCGGCTGCGCCAGCCCTGCATGTACCGTGTCCATGCGCCGCCTTCGGACCAGAAGATGGAGGGGCTGCGCCAATTCCTGCACGGGCTGGACCTGGCGCTGCCGCCGAAGGACCAACTCCACCCGCGCGATTTCTCCCATCTGCTGGCCAAGGTGAAGGCCACGCCGAACGCCCGCATCGTCAATGAAACCGTGCTGCGCAGCCAGTCCCAGGCGGCCTACGACCCCGAGAATATCGGCCATTTCGGCCTGGGGCTTGGCCACTACGCCCACTTCACCAGCCCGATCCGCCGCTACGCCGACCTGCTGGTGCATCGCGCGCTGATCCGCGGCCTCAAGCTCGGCACCGGCGCGCTGGAGGAGACCGAGGCGGCGCGCTTCCCCGAAAGCGCCGAGCACATTACGTCAACGGAGCGCCGCGCCGCGCAGGCGGAACGTGACGCGGTCGACCGCTATCTCGCCGCTTTCATGGCGGAGCGGGTCGGCCATGTGTTCGACGCACGCATTTCCGGGGTGACACGCTTCGGCCTCTTCGTCACGGTGGAGGAGAATGGGGCAAGTGGGTTGGTCCCCCTCGCCTCGCTGCCGGACGACAAATGGACGCACGACGAGGCCAGCCACTCGCTGGCCGGTCGCAGGACAGGTTTGACCTTCTCGCTCGGCGAGGCCGTGGAAGCGCGCCTTGCCGGCGCCACGCCACGAACCGGCGGCATGGTCTTCCACCTCATGCAGGGCATCCCCCAGGGCAAACAAAAGCCCCGGCCGGATACCAGGCGACCGCCCAAGCACAAGCGACGCTGATCCGCCTCGCGCGGGCCTGCTGGCTCGCCCTTGCGCTGGCGCTGGGCTGGGCTGGCAACGCCCGCGCGCAGGAGGAAGCCTTCCCGCGCGAGGAAGTGCAGGCGGTGCTGGCGGTGGCGCTGGGCACCGTGCTGGAACGCCACCTGGAGACCCCTTCGCCGCAGGACCTGGCGCTGTGGAGCCTGCGCGGGCTTGAGGTGCTGGAACCCGCCCTGAAGCCGGAGCTGAACGCCAACACGCTGCTGCTTTCGGCCGGCGACCGCGTTCTGAGCGCGCGCCCGCTGCCGGCCTTGCCGCCTGACGCCCCGCGCGAGGCCGCGGCGCAGCCCACCGCCTTCGCCATGGCAGCGCTGTATGAGGCCGCGTGGCGCGCCTCCCCGGCGCTGCGCGCGGCCGGGCCGGAACGCATGCTGCGCAGCGGCTTCGAGGAGTTGTTCAACCACCTTGACCCCTATAGCCGCTACCTGACCCCGGATGAGGCCCGGGGTGCCCGTGCCCGGCGAGTCGGGCAGGCCGGGTTGGGATTGCGCCTGGCTGCCGGTGGCCGGCGTGGCGGCGTGGTGGTGGCGGCGCTGGTTCCGGAAGGCCCCGCCATGCGCGCCGGAGTGCGGCCCGGCGACCGGGTGCTGGGCATCGATGGCATCGCATTGGCGTCGCTGGACCTGACCGCAGCCGCTGCCCTGCTGGATGGTCCGGCGGAAACCGAGGTGACGCTGCGCCTTCAGCGCGGCAACCGCCGGCTGGAGGCAACGCTGTTGCGCAGCCTGGTACCGCCCGACTCGGTGCAGGCCGAGCGGCGTGACGGCGCATTGTGGCTGCGGGTGCTGGCGTTTTCCTCCGCCACCGACAGCCAGTTGGCCGAGGCGCTGGCCGCAGCCTTCGGCACCCGGACGCCACCGCCTGCCGGCGTAGTGCTGGACCTGCGTGGCAACCGCGGCGGCTTGCTGGGCCAGGCGGTGGCAGTGGCGGGCGCCTTCCTTCCCGGTGGCGTGGTGGCGCGCACCGGCGGTAGGCACCCCGGCAGTATCCGCACCTATCAGGCAGGCGGCCCGGACCTGGCCGAGGGCGCACCGCTGGTGGTGCTGGTTGATGGCCGCACCGCCTCGGCCGCTGAAATCGTCGCCGCTGCCCTGGCAGACCGCGGCCGCGCCGTGGTGGTGGGGAGCGCCAGCATGGGCAAGGGGCTTATCCAGGCCGTGGTACCGCTGCCGAATGGCGGGGAACTGCTGGTTACCTGGTCTCGCGTGCTGGCGCCTCAAGGCTGGCCGTTGCAGGGGCTGGGCGTGCTGCCTGCGCTCTGCACCAGCCTGGGTGCCGAGGTCACCACGCAGGGTCTCGCGGCGCTGCGGCGCGGCGAGGCGCCGATGGGCGGTGCCTTGGCTCGGCTGCGCGCCGCCCGCGCGCCAGTGCCGGCCAGCGAAGTGGCTCAGCTGCGCGCCACCTGCCCCCCGGCGGAAGGGCGCGAGGCCGATGCCGACGTGGCCAGGGCGCTGCTCGCCTCGCCTGAGTCCTACGCGACGGCGGCCGGCCGGCGTTGACGTGCCGCCGGCGCATTCGCCGGCGACGCCTCCTTTAGGGGCCAGGCTCTAGTTTTGCTTGACGTGGCAGCGCATGCGGCTAGGTTTCGCTCCCTTCCGCCCGGCCCATTGCCGGGCCGCGACCGCATGACCGGAACCTGATGCCATGGCCAAGTCGAATACCATCCAGATCAAGCTGGTGAGCAGCGCCGATACCGGCTTCTTCTACGTGACCACGAAGAACGTGAAGAACATCACCGGCAAGATGGAATTCAAGAAGTACGACCCGGTCGCGCGCAAGCACGTCGTCTTCAAGGAAGCCAAGATCAAGTAGTCGGCGCGGCGGCTCAGTCCGCCGCAGGCGCCGCGCCGGCCGGGTTGCCCTGGCTGGCCGCGGCAAAATCCTCCGCCACCGCAACCTCCACCCGGTTCCGGCCGCCTGCCTTGGCGCGATATAGCGCAAGGTCAGCGGCTTCCGTGGCGACCGCGGCACCGGTGCCCTGTGGTGCCACGGCCAGTCCGATGCTGGCGGTGATCCGCAACAGCACCGAGCCGAGCGCGATGGGGTCCTGCGCCAACGTTCCCAACAGCCGCTCCGCCACCGCGCTGGCATATTCCGAAGGTGCGCCGGCCAGCACCACCATGAACTCCTCGCCGCCGTAGCGCGCCACAACGTCAGCCGCGCGCAGGTGCGACTTCAGCCGTTCCGCCACCTCGCGCAGGGCAATGTCACCGGCGGCGTGGCCATGGGTGTCGTTGATGGCCTTGAAGCGATCGACATCCAGCATCAACACCGCAGCTGGGCCGCCGCGCAGCACGCCTTCCAGATGACGCACCACGTAGCGACGGTTGCGCAGCCCGGTCAGCGGGTCGGTCACCGCCATTTCCAGAGAGCGGTCGAGGTCGGCGCGTAGCCGTTCCTGATAGTGTTTGCGGCGAATTTGGTTGCGCGCCCGCGCCCGCAACTCGTTCGCGTCCACCGGCCGCAGCACATGGTCATTGGCGCCCAGGTCGAAGCCGCGCAAAACCAGACCACGCTGCGAGGGTTCCGCTGCCAGCAGCACCGGCATGTCGCGTGTCGTCGCATGCGCGCGCAGGCGGGAGGCGAAGCGGAGCATTTCGGTGCCTTCGGCCGAAAGGCCCAGCACGGCCAGGTCGAAGCTGGTATTGCTCATCGCAGCCCAGGCTTGCTCCAGGGTAGTGACGCCGGTGCAGATAACGCCGTCCTCGCCCAGTATGGCGCCGACGGAGGCCACCTCTGCGGCATCCGCAGACAGTACGAGGCATGTGGCACCGCGCACACCCGGGACGGGCAGGGCCACTGGCTCGAAACCCAGGTCGCGCGCGGTTTCCGCCCGCAGGCGCCAGGCGTCCTGAACCTGCTTCACCCGAAGCAGCGCACGCAGTCTGGCGAACAGCGTCGCGTCATCGACCGGCTTGGAAAGGAAGTCGTCTGCCCCCGCCTCCAGCGCTCTTACCCGTTCCGCGGTATCCACCAGAGCGGTGACCATAACGACCGGGATATGCATGGTCGCGGGCGAGGATTTCAGCCGACGGCAAACCTCATAACCGTCCATCCCGGGCATCATGACATCCAGCAGGATGACATCCGGTGCCCAGCGCGAAACAACCGTCAACGCCTCCGGTCCCGAGGCGGCCAGCACCACCTCGTAGTATTCGGCCAGCAGCTTCGCTTCCAGCAGGCGCAGGTTCGCCGCGATGTCGTCCACAACAAGGACCCGTGCGGTCATGCTACCACTCCGGGCAAACGGCCGCGCGCCGGCCCCAGCGGCGAACCAAACATCCCCAGGCCAGTCTCTGGCTGCATCTGCCGACGCGCTGGACGCAACGTTACCTCATCCCTGGGTTGTCGCTGGGCGCCGCGAAGACAACCGGCTCCCCGCCCCTCGACTAGCACAGCTTTCCGATTTGGCAGAGGAGGAAGCCTTACCCGTCATGCAATAATCAGCCGCTGCTGAACGTAACCTCGGCGCCATCCGGTCTGACCAGATGCGCCAACAGTCGCGGGTGCGGGCTGCGACGGACCTTCATCACCTCCTCCAGCCCGCGTTCGGCCAGGGCAGCGCGGACCGCGCCGTCATCGGGGTGCTCCGCCTCCAGCAACTTCAGGCGGCACTTCGAGTCCTTCAGGCGGGACGAGGCGCCGGCGCCGTTCCAATGGATCAAGGCCGGCACCAGGTTGTCCAGATCCTGCCGTTGCGGCGGGAAGGCCATGCGCCAATGCAGGTCACCGCGGCGCATCTCCTTCACCTCGCCGGCACGGGGCCCGAGTCGGGCCACCACCGCGTCAAACACCGGTGTGCGGGCCACCCAGGCCAGCAGACGCGGCTCGGCTTCCAGCATGCTGCGCACGCCGGGGTCGTCCAGGTCGAAGGGACGCGGGTGCGGCGGCGCCGGCTGGTTCGGGTCCGGCGCTATCACCTCCAGGTAGCAAGCAGGCCCCAGGCCCAGCAGCATGTTGTGCGTGCCGAAGCCCTCATGCACGCCGCCTTGCTGCGGTCGCACGCCCAGGTGGTGCTCCACCCAGTCGGCGCCGACCTCGAGGCTGCTCGCGCCCAGCACGATGTGGTCGATCTCGGCCATTGCGGCTCCTTTGCCCAGCCGGCCCTAGCGGGCGGTGAACTGGGTCCTGCCAAACATGTTCTCGCGTTCCTCGGCTGTCATGCTGCCGCGGCGCTGGTTGTCGGCCAGCACCTCGACCCCACGCTGCACGGCCGGACGCGCTGCGATGGCATCATGCCAACGCTGGACATTGGGGTAATGCGCCAGATCAATTCCGCGCCTGTCCGAATTCCGTACCCACGGGAAGGTGCAGATATCGGCGATGCTGTAGGCCTCGCCCGCCAGGTAGGGTGCCTCACCCAGCCGCTTGTCCAGCACCCGGTGCAGCCGCGCCACCTCGTTGGTGTAGCGCTCGATCGCGTAGGGCAGCTTCTCGGTCGCGTAGTTGGCAAAGTGGTTGTACTGGCCGAACATCGGTCCGACGCCACCCATCTGGAACATCACCCATTGCAGGCAGGTGTAGCGCGCCACCGGGTCCTGCGGCAGCAGGTCCGACCCGGTCTTTTCCGCCAGGTAGATCAGGATCGCCGCGCTCTCGAACAGCTTGAGCGGCTGACCGCCCGGGCCATCGGGGTCGATGATGGCGGGTATGCGATGGTTCGGCGTGATCGCCAGGAATTCCGGGCGGAACTGCTCGCCCTTGCCGATGGCGACCGGAACCACCGTATAGGGCAGGCCCAGTTCCTCCAGCATGATGTGGACCTTGTGGCCATTCGGCGTCGGCCACGTCCAGACTTCGATGGTCATGCTGCAGCTCCCCTTGGGTTGCCGCAGCTTGGGGGCCGGCAGGGGAAGGACGCAAGGGCCGGGCGCAAGGGCTGCGCCCGGCGGGCGGCTCAGCTATTGCCGTTCAGGTAGTCCATCGCCTTCTGCACGCCGCCAGGCGTGATCGGCACGCCGGCGGCCCGCAGCCCCATCTCGACGCCGCTCAGCGCGCCGACCAGGTGCAGGTCGCCAATGTCGCCAAGGTGGCCGATGCGGAACACCCGGTCGTTCAACTGGCCGAGCCCGTTGCCGAGCGACATGTTGAACTTGTCCAGGATAGTCGCGCGCAGCGCGTTGGCGCTGTGGCCCTCCGGCAGGCGCACCGCGGTCAGCACGCTGGAATAGTGCCGCGGCTCGACGCACTGCACCTCCAGCCCCCATTGCCGCACCGCGCGGCGGGTGGCCTCGGCCAGTCGGTCATGCCGGGCGAAGACGTTGTCCAGCCCTTCCTCCAACAACATGTCCACCGCGGCATCCAGCCCGTACAGCAGGTTGGTGGCCGGCGTGGAGGGGAAGAAGCCGGTGGCGTTGCTGGCCAGCATCGGCCGCCAATCCCAGTAGCTGCGCGGCAGCTTTGCTTGCTCGGCCGCCTTCAGCGCCTTGGGCGAGATGGCGTTGAAGCTCAGCCCCGGCGGCAGCATCAGCCCCTTCTGGCTGCCGCTGACCGTGACATCCACGCCCCATTCATCGTGCCGGTAGTCGATGCTACCAAGCCCGCTGATGGTGTCCACCAGCAGCAGCGCCGGGTGGCCGGCGGCGTCGATCGCGCGGCGGACCTCGTCGATCCGGCTGGTCGCACCGGTGCTGGTCTCGTTGTGGACCACGGCGACGACCTTGATCTCGTGCGCCTTGTCCTCGCGCAGCCGCTGCTCGATGGCCGCGACATCGGCGCCGCAGCGCCAGTCGGTCTTGATGAACTCCGGCTTCAGCGTCAGCCGCTCCGCCATTTCCTGCCACAGGTGGGCGAACCAGCCGGTCTCGCACATCAGCACGCGGTCACCGGGGGAGCAGGTGTTGCTCAGCGCCGCTTCCCAGGCGCCGGTGCCGCTCGCGGGGTAGATCACCACCGGGCCCGCGGTCTTGAACACCAGGCGGATCTTTTCCAGCAACTGCTTGCCCAGCTTGCCGAAATCCGGCCCGCGATGGTCCATGGTCGGGTTGTCCATGGCGCGCAGCACGCGGTCCGGCACGTTGCTCGGCCCCGGAATCTGCAGGAAGTGGCGGCCCGAGACGGGCTTGGACTGGTAATAGGCCATGTGGGTTTTCCCCCCGATTGCGTCGGGGCGTTATCACCCGATCCATGCGGACGTGCCAATGAGATCGGCTGTTCCGATCAATGAGCGTTGTCGATCCCGGGCGCGGGCAGCAGTCCGGCCACTTGGTCCCGGCTGGAGACGCCGAGCCGGTTCAGCACCGCCGCAACATGCAGCTTGGCCGTGCCCTCGCTGATGCCGAGCACAACCGCGAGGCCGCGATTGCTGACCCCCTGGGCCAGCAGCCGGGCCACCTCGCGCTGCCGTGCTGTCAGCCGCGCGAAGGGCGAGACCATGCCGGTCAGCAGCGCATTCCTCAGCAGGGCAAGCGCCGCACGGCCGGTCGCGCTCAGCGGTTCAGCCTCCAGCACGGCCACGGCGTCCGCAATCTCCACCGGGGTAGGCGCCGTCTCGGGGTGGCTTGGGCTCATGGCCATCGCATAGCGCGAAGATGGTGTGCTGAATATTGCCCACGGTGCAAAAACCGTTGTGGTTGCATGGCACCGGCGGCCGGAACACCTGCTCATGCTTCGCGTTCGGCTGAGACCCACAAGCCGAGGGCCACGCATGTCCGACCCAACCCCGCCCGAAATTCCGGTGGCTTCCCCCATCCCCGCACCGACCCCCATGCCGGTGCCTGGCGGCCCGGGCACCGAGGTTCCGCCCGTCTCGCCACCTCCCCCACAGGACATGCCGCCGCCACAGGCATGAATGCCAGCCACGGCAAAGCTTCGACGCACGGAACCTTCGCCGACGGGCGCATCCAATCACGCCGCGCGGCGTTGTGTGGGTGCAGGCCTCTGCCAAAGCGACCTGCCGACAAAAATGGAGTGTCACGCTCATGGCCAACGAAAAATCCACCGGCAACAACAACCCAGGCACCTTCGCCAACGATCGGCAGAAAGCAAGCGAGGCCGGCCACTCCGGCGGCTCGCACCAGGGTAAGGAAAACAATCCCGCCAACGCCGCCCACGACAAGCAGAAGGCCGGCGAAGCCGGCCGCAAGGGTGACCAGCCCACCAAGGACAGCAGCCGCAGCTGACGTCTGGGCCACGGCCAGAACGAGAAAGGCGGGTTGGCAGCAGCCAGCCCGCCTTTTTCATAAGGCTTTTTCGCCTGTGCCGTTCGGGACGGCGAGACGCTCCAACCCCGGCGTGACATCATGCCGGCATGGATGCGAATCCCTTCCTCGAGTTCAGGCTGCCGACGCCCCTCGGGACCCTGATCGCCAGCCTCATCGTCTTTGGTGGCGTGATGGCGCTGGTCGTCCTGGCCGGCATCCTGCTGCGCCTGGCCCCGGAAAGCACGCGCCCCGGCTTCGGTACGCGGCTGCTGCTGGCGATCAGGGCCGCTGACCGCGCGCTTGTGCGGGGCGGCAGCCTGCTGACCGGCACCAGCCTGCGGGAACCCTGGCAACGCGTCCCCCGCCTGTTGCTGACCTTTGCACTGCTGACCACCGGCGGGATCGCCCTGCCCTTCCCCTGGGCCATGGCGTCGCTGACGCTCGGCCTGGCCGCCATCCTGCTGGTGTTCCGCCACTGGTCCCGCGACGAGACCGAGCGCGCCGCGACGCCGGCAGGCAGCGCCGAGCCGCCTCGGCTGACCGTGCCGATCGAGGGTGACCTGACGGTCGAGATGGCGCTGGCCTGCGGTTACCTGCTGGTAGTGGTGCCCCTGGCCTTCGCCCGGCTGCACGCCGCCGAAATGGGCTTCGAGCTCAGCCCCAGCGCCGGTCCCTTCGCCTTCGTGTTCTACATGGTGATCGAGCTGCTGAAGCTGGGCACCGTGGTCGACTACTACGATCTCTTCGCCGACCAGATCGCCTTCGGCCAGCTGGCCCAGGCGCATCACCCTTCCGAGGTGGCGAAGTACGTTACCCTCGGCTTCCGCGCCGTCTTCGACCTGATCATCCTGACCGCGCTGAAGCGCATGTTCGAGATTGCCGGCCGTATCACCCGGGGGCTGGACCTGCGCGAGCTGCGCCTGGCGCTGGAAAGCGATGCCGAGGACGACGACCTGCCGGCCCTGGCAAAGCTGAAGGGCCTGGCCGCCGCCGGCCATGCCGAGGCGCTGGCGCTGTTGCAGGTGGTGGCGCTGGACGAGTTGCGCCGTGGCGACGGCCGCCGGCGCCTGTTCGGCAGTGAAGTGCGCATGGCCGCAGCCCAGGCGCTGGCCGATATCGGCCAACTGGAAACCGCGATTGTCACCTGGCAACAGCTGAAGCAGGAGGCCGCGAACCAGGGCGGCGAGCCGCCCACCGGCCTGGCCGAAAGCCTGACCAAGGCGCAAAGGGCGCAGCGCGGCGAAACCGGGGAGCGGCGCCGCCAGGACCTGGAAGCGCAGTTGCAGGTGCTGCGGCAGGAGATCGGCGCGCTGGGCATGGGCACCGAAGCCTGGGGCCTGCGCCTGCGTGAAGCGGCGCGGGTATTGCGCTCGCTGGCCGGGCTGACCGGCACCCACGCCCTGCTGGCCGAGGCCGCCAGCGACCTGCGCCAGGCCGAGGCAATCTGGCCTAGGGAAACTCAGCCGCAGCAATGGGCCCAGCTGCGCCGCGGCCAGGGCCAGGTGCTGAGCCGTCTTGGCCTGCGTAGCAAGGACGCGGCCCAGCTTGACCTGGCGATCAACGCTTACCAGGACGCGCTGAAGGTGCTGGACCGCAAGGCCGAGGAGACGCTCTGGTCCGGCACGCAGTACGACCTGGCCCAGGCGCTGCGCTACCGCGCCCGGCTGCGGCAGGATGGCGCCGACCTGAAGGCGGCGCTGGCGGCGGTACGCCGCGCCCTTAGCGCGCGGCCGGACATGGCCAGCTGGCGCACCCTGCGGGACCAGCTGGCGACGGAACTCGGCCAGGGTCGCGGCTGACCCCGGCGGCGGCGGCTACCCGTTCGGCCGCAGCAGCTGGCGCAGCACAGTGCCTTCGGCCAGGCGGTCGAAGCCCTCGTTGATCTGCTCCAGACTGACATTGCCAGCCTTCAGCTTGTCCACCGGCAGCTTGCCGCGCTTGTACAGGCCGAGGAAGCGGGGGATGTCGCGCTCCGCCACGCAGCTGCCCATGTAGCTGCCGCGGATGCTCTTTTCCGCGCCCACCAGTTCCGCATGCAGGTAGCTGAACTTGGCGTCCTGCGCCGGCAGCCCGGCGCTGAACACGCTGCCGCCACGGCAGCAGATGTCATAGGCCAGCGCCATTGCCGGCACGGTGCCAGCGGTCTCGATCACCGTGTCCAGCCCGCCATCGGTCGCGTCCCTCACCGCCTTGGCGCAATCGGCGTTGCCGGCCAGGAAGACGTCCGTCGCGCCCCATTCCTTCGCCAGGCGCAGCTTCTCGGCGTTGGTGTCCACCGCGACAATACGCTCGGCGCCCGCCGCCACCGCAGCGAACAGCGCGTTCATGCCAACCCCGCCCAGGCCGACCACGGCGATGTTCTCGCCCGGCTGCAGCTTGGCCGTGTTGAACACCGCGCCGGCGCCGGTCATGACCGCGCAGCCGAAGATCGCCGCGACATCCAGCGGCACGTCCTTGTCGATCTTCACCACCGCATTGCGCGAAACGACGCAGAACTGTGCGAACAGGCTCAGCCCACTGCCGTGGTTGATGGACTGGCCATTCACCTTGATCCGCTTGGCGCCACTCAGCAGCGTGCCGGCGGCGCGCGCTGCGGTGCCGCTGGCGCAGATGTTCGGCCGGCCGCGCACGCAATGGCGGCAATGCCCGCAGCTGGGCACGAAGACGGTGATGACGTGATCGCCGGGCTGGATGCCCTCCACCCCCGGGCCGCATTCGCGCACGATCCCGGCGCCCTCATGCCCGATCACGATCGGCAGCGGCCGCGGCCGCAGGCCTTCGATCGCCGAAAGGTCGCTGTGGCACAGCCCGGCGGCGGCCACCTCGATCAGCAGCTCGCCCGGGCCGGGGCCGTCCAGGTCGCATTCCTCGATCACCAGCGGCTTCGACTGCGCGAAGGGGTGCGGCAACCCCTGCTGGTACATCACCGCGGCCTTCATCTTCATCCCGTCAGTCCCTCATTCAGGCTTGATGCCCGCCGCCGCCGCCACCTCGCGCCACAGGCGCAGGTCGGTGCGGATGCGAGTGGCGAAATCCTCAGGCCCCAACGCCAGTACGGCGCTGGCCTGGGTGGCCAGGCGCTGTACCGTCTCCGGCGCGGCCAGGAAGGCGGCGAGGTCGGTGGCCATGCGGCGCACCAGCGGCTCCGCCAGGCCAGCCGGGCCGACCAGGCCGTACCAGACGCCGGTATCGGGCATCGGGTAGCCCAGCTCAGCCATGGTCGGCACACCCGGCAGGTCCGCGGTGCGCTGGTCCGCCGCCACCGCCAGCGGGCGGATCTGGCCATTGCGGAAGCCGCCGATGGTCCCGACCAGCGTGCCGACCGTGATCGGCACGAGGCCGGCCACCACGTCCTGCATGGCCGGTGCGGTGCCACGGTACGGCACGTGGGTGATGTCGATCCCGGTGGCGCGCTTCAGCAATTCCCCGCCGTAGTGGCCATTGCCGCCGATCCCGGTGGTGGCGAAGCCAAGCCTGCCCGGCTGCGCCCGGGCAGCGGCGACCAGGTCGGCCAGCGACCGCCACGGCTGCTGCGTGCCGCACCAGATCACATTGGGCGAAACGGCGATGCTGCCGATGGGCGTGAAATCACGCGCGGGGTCGTAGGGCAGTTGCGCGTACAGCGGCGGGTTCATGACGAAGTTGTTCGCCGCCAGCAGCAGCGTATGGCCATCCGGCGCGCCGCGGGCCACGGCTTCGGTGGCGATGACGGCATTGGCCCCGCCGCGATTCTCCACCACCACCTGCTGGCCCCAGGCGGCCGCCAACCCCGGCGCCACCAGCCGGGCGATGAAGTCAGTCGGGCCACCCGGCGGAAAGCCGACGAAGAGCCGCACCGGGCGCTCCGGCGCGGTCTGCGCCCGGGCCGGCAGGGCCAGCAGCGCCGGGGTGGCCAGCAGGGTCCTGCGTCGCATCATTCGGACCGGATATGCGCTTCGCGGGCCACTGCCGCGGTCTCGGCCATCTCGTGCTCGATGCGTTGCGCGAAGGCGGTGGGGCCCTCGCCCATCAGGATACCGCCCTGGTCCAGAATGCGTCGCGCGATCTCCGGCCGGCGCAGCAGCCCCTGCACGTCACCGGCGATGCGCTGCACCAGCGCGGGCGCCATGCCAGCCGGGCCGATGAAGCCATACCAGGGGCTGGTATCCGGAATGCCCAGGCCAAGCTCGCCCAGCGTGGGCACGCCCGGCAGCGCTTCCACCCGCTGCGGCCCGCAGACCGCCAGCGCGCGCAGCTTGCCGTCCCGCGCCAGCGGCAGCGCGCCTGACAGCGTGGCGAAGGTCATCGGCACGCGGCCCGTGATGACGTCCTGGAAGGCCGGGGTGGCGCCGCGATAGGCCACGTGGGTCAGTTCCACCCGCTGCGCCAGGGAGAACATCGCCGCCGCGAAATGGCCGGACGAGCCATTGCCTGAGGTGGCATAGACCATGCCGGGGCTGCGCCGCATCGCCGCCACCAGGTCCGGCGCCGTCTTCCAGGTGCTGTCGGGGGCCACGAACAGCACGGTGGGGCTGTTGTAGATCGCCACGATCGGGCTGAAGTCCCGCAGCGTGTCGTAGGGCAGGCGCGGATAGACCGCGGGGTTGGACGCATGCACGCTGGCAGCCATCAGCAACGTGTAGCCATCCGGCGGCGACTTCGCGACCAACTCGGACGCCAGGACCGAACTGGCGCCGGCGCGATTCTCGATGACGATGGGCTGGCCCCAGACCTGTTGCAGCGGTTCCTGCAGCAGCCGCGCCGGAAAGTCCGTGGGGCCACCAGCGGGATAGCCGACGATGAGGCGAACCGGCCGGTCCGGCCAGGCGCCCTGAGCCAGCGCCGACGACCCGGCAACACCCATCGCCGCGCCGAGAATGCCGCGCCTGCCGATCATTCGTTTCCTCCCTTTGCAGGGGCAGCGGACCATCCGCCCCCGCCGCCGTCAAGCACGGGACGAACGGCCGCACTCCATCCCTCACAGCGGTGTGATGGCGATTCGATTACAACGCCAAGTCGAGGAACTCGAACCCCCTTCCCGAAATGAGCGTGATTCTGCTAACCTCGTCCACTGTGGTGAGACGACGGCAAACGCTTCGATGGGGTGCCCTGGGCCTGCTCTCGGGGATGCAAGGCTGTGGCGGACGCGCCCCGGCCGATCTGGCCGCGCCCGAGGCGCCGTGGCCGGTTGCCGCCGACTATCCCCAGGCCTTCCGCACCGAAGGCAATCGAATTCTCGGCGCGAACGGGCAGCCCCGGGTGTTCCGCGGCGTGGCGGTGCCGGAGGTGGTGTGGATCGCGCAGCGGCAGGATGACCAGATCGGCTATTTCGACCGCCGCCTGTTCCGCGCCGCCGCCGAATGGCGCGCCGACGTGCTGCGGCTGTCCATCATGCCCGCGGTCTGGCGCCGCCACGGCGACACTGAGATGTTCCGCGTGCTGGACGCCGCCGTGGCCTATGCGCGGCGCTACGGGCTCTACCTCATCCTGTGCTTCCACAGCATCGGCTTCCCGCCGGATGGCACCTATGTTTCGCTGAAAGACTGGTTCTACGGCGAGTTGTTCCGTACCGACGGCGCCGAGATCTACCGCTTCTGGCAGCGCATCGCCCAGCGCTACGCCGGCGAACCCGCGGTTGCCTTCTACGAGTTGCTGAACGAACCCGCCCGCATCCTGGCTGATGGCAGCTTCGCCACCGACGACCGCGCCGAGCATTGGGAGCGTTGGCGCAACTGGTGCGAACAGTTGATCGACGGCATCCGCGTCTTCGACCCGCGCAAGCCCATCCTCGTGGGCGGGCTGCAATTCGGCTACAACCTGACCTGGGCGGAAGCGGCGCCGGTGCGTCGCGCCAACGTGGTCTACGCCACGCACCCCTATGCCGGGGCCGACTGGCGCTACAGCTGGGAAGACGCCTTCCTCCGCCTGTCACGCCGCTACCCGGTCATGGCCACCGAGTTCGGCTGGGACGCCGAGCGCCACCCCGAGAGCGCCCACAAGGGGCCGCTGCCCTATCGGGAATCCATTTTCCAGGCCTTCGATGCAGCCAGTATCGGCTGGTGCGCCTGGTCCTTCAGCCACGACTTCCCGCCCAGCCTGCTGGCCGAACCCCGAACCTTCACCCCCAGCGCCTATGGCCAGGTGGTGAAGGCGGCGCTGCAGGCGCGGGCGGTGCCGCTGCCGGGGCTGCTCCGGACCTCCGGCCGTTGATAACCTCGGGCCGCCTGAGTAATAGCCACGCCTGACGCGCGCTGCGGCCAAGCCATGCAACCGGGAGAAACCTCGTGACCCCTGCCCCAAGCCGCCGCCAGGCATTGCGTGGCCTCGGCGCCGCCGCGCTGGCCATGCCGTTTCTGCGCAGCCCCGCCAGCGCCGAGATCCGCGGCCAGATCGTGGTCGGCAAGGATGGCTGGCTGTTCGGACTGTGGGAGGACATCCGCCGGGTCAACCTGGCGCGCAGCCGTTCCACCGGTGCCTTTGTCAACCAGGCGGCCGGCGAGTTCCGCCGCGCCGGCATCGACCTGGTGCTGACCGTCTCTCCGGGCCGCTTCCGCACCTATGAGGACATGCTGCCGCCAGAGTTCCAGATGAACCCGGACGCCAAGGACCGCTACCGCACGATCCTGGCGGAGTTCCGCAAGTCTGGGGCCCTGGTGCCGGACCTGGGCGCCAGCTTCGCCGCGCTGCGCCGCGCCCAGCCGGAGCTGGTCTACTTCAAGGCCGATACCCACTGGACCGGCATTGGCGCCGAGGGCGCGGCGACCGAAGTGGCCAAGGCCATCAAGGACCGCTTCCGCCTGGCGCCGAGCCAGAAGCGCGGCACCCAGATCGGCGATTGGGAAACCAGGCAGAACCCTGGCGAGTTCCGCCGCCTGATGACGGCGGCGGAAGCGGCCAAGGTGCCGGCGACCGAAGCCTATCGCGTCCACAAGAGCCAGGCCCGCTTCGCCAGCGCCCAGGGCGAGCTGGTGGACGACGACGCGAACGACGTTGTCATCGTCGGCAACAGCTACATGCTGCCGCAGTTCGGCTTCCCGCAGATGCTGTCCAACCAGCTGGACCGGCCCCTTGGCCTTTCGCTGAAGGCGCAGCGGATCGGTCCCTACAAGATCATGCTGGACTACCTGGGCAGCAGCCAGTTCAAGGGCCAGCCGAGGCCGAAGCTGATCATCTGGCACTTCCTGGAAGGCAGCGCCGACCAGATGCCGGATGCGCGGGAGTGGTGGGGCGACGCCGGCGCCATGGCGCCCGACGCCTTCATGGCCGGGCTGCGCGCCGCGCTGGCGGGCCGGTGATGCGCGCCGCGCTCTTCGGCCTGGCACTGCTGGCCAGCCCGGCCACCGCGCAGCAGGTGCTGTACGAACCGCCGCCGCCGCCTGGCGCGGCGCAGGTGCGCTTCGTCAACGGGGCGGCGGCACCGGTGACGCTACGGCCGAGCTTCGGCGCGGCGGTGACGCTCGGCGTCACGCCCGGGGAACGCATCGGCCGCTACAGCGTGGTGCCGGCGGTAGCGGGCAAAAGCTTCACCCTGAGCGTCGGGTCGCAGCAACTGCCGCTGACCCTGCCGCCGAACAGTCAGGTGACGGTGGTGTTGGTGGCGGAAGGCGCCGGGCTACGCGCCCAGGCGATCACCGACGAGGTCGAATTCAACCAGACCCGCGCTCGGCTGCGCTTCTACAACGCCACGCCGGGTTGCGCCGGCGCCGGGCTGGCGGTGCAGCCCGCCGGCACCCGTGTGTTCGCTGACGTGCCGCCGGGTGAGGCGAGGATGCGCGCGGTGAATCCGGTGACCGCCGAGGTCCTGGCGGGCTGTGCCAACGGCCAGGCGCCGGTGGTTCCGCTGCGGGGGCTTGAGGTGGGTGCCGGCTACTCGATCTGGCTGATGTCGCCTGGCGGGGCGCTGACCGCTTTCATCACCGCCGATGGCAACAAGCCCTACGCGCCTTAACGTCTGACCCGCCCTGGCGGAACCGCCGGAACGGCGAGTCACCCGCTTCAGCGCTCCGGCGCGGCCAGGAAGGCGCGTTCCTCGGCGCTGACAGGCTGGCCGAGCGCGCGTTCCAGCACTTCCCACACCACCAGCCTGGGCGGCGTCTCCCGCCAGGCAGCGCTGGCGAAATAGTCGCGCGCGCTGCCGGCAAAGCCGCCGCCGGCGCGGCCGAAATTCGCCACGCGCGCGCCGAGCGCCTGCTGGAGTGCGCCATGGAAATTGGCGTTGACCGAATAGCTGCTGCCCAGCAGCGCCACCCGCGGGCCGGGCGCTTCGTCCAGCAGGTCGCCGCCAGCGGCCTCTTCCGCCTCGGTGCGGGCCAGGCGTTGCCGATCCGGCCGCGGGCGCAGCCAGGCCGGCAGCCGCTCCAGGCTCATCAGCCGCACCAGGTCGCCGGGGCCGTCGGTTTCCTCAGCCGCCAGCGCGGTGGCAAAGCGCGCGTCCCGCTCCGGCGGCAGGCCCTGTGCCGCCCGGGCGATGGCAGCCGCCACCAGTGCCGCGCCGCGCTGGTTCCAATGTGTGTCGGTGCGCCAGTAGACGTCGCCCTCGGCCTTGCCGGCCAGCAGCGCGCCCAGCGCATCCACCGGCTGCACGCCCTGGCCGCGCAGCAGGCGGTCGAACTCAGCATGGCGCGCCTGCGCCTGGGCAGACCACGGCGCGCCGCAGAGCGCCTCGGCCTGAACCCGCGCCTTGTCCGGCGTTACCGCCACCACCAGCGCAATGCCCCTCTCCCGCAGCGCCGCCGCCACGCGGCCAAGCCCCGCGGCGCGTTCCACCATGGCGGCCTCGGCCCCCGGCCAGGGGCGCAGTTCCTCGGTCAGGAACAGCCAGTTGTCGCAGCCGGCGCGCAGCTGCGGTCCGCCGGAATTGAACACTTCCCACCGCAGCAGCCCGCCGCCGGCACGCAGCGCGTAGTCGGCCGGCAGGGCGTGCGCCATCACGTGGTTCACCGCCGCGGCGGTGCGGCCACCCAGGAAGGCCTCCAGCGTCAGCGTCTCGCGCAGCCGTGCCAGGCTCTCGGGCGCCGAGAGCGCGGCCAGGCCCTGCCACACGCCCCACAGCATCACCAGCACCATGGCCACGCCCTGGCCCCGCGCTGCCATCCCTGCGCCGTTCCATTGCATGCCGCCGCTCCTCAGAACTGGAAGTACAGGAAGGGCACGGCGGCGCGGCTGTACAGCAGCACCAGTCCGAGCAGAAAGCCCAGCGTCGGCGCCGCCACCCAGGCCGCGCGCCAGGCCGGATGCATCGCCGCCACCGGCTGCTCCCACGGCAGCCAGCGGACACCGAGCGGCACGGCGCAGACCAGCACAGCGATGGCGCCGGTCCACCACTGGTCCGGCATCACCTGCCAGGCCAGCATGTCGGAAAGCCCCACGCCGTGCAGCCCGAGCATGCCGCCATACATGCGCCAGGTCGTCGCCAGATCCGGCGCGCGGAAGGCGACCCAGCCGATGACCACGGCGAGCATGGTCAGCGCCACGCCGGCGGGGTAGCGCATCGGGCCGTTCCCGGCGGCGCGCCACGCACGGTGCGCCGCCAGCAGCCCGCCATGCCAGAAGCCCCACAGCAAAAACGTCCAATTCGCCCCGTGCCAGAAGCCGCCGATCACCATGGTGGCCAGCAGGTTCAGGTAGGTCCGCCGCTCACCACCGCGGTTGCCGCCCAGCGATATGTACAGGTAGTCCCGCAGGAAGCGGCTCAGCGTCATGTGCCAGCGCTGCCAGAACTGCTGGATGCTGCCGGACAGGTACGGAAAGTTGAAATTCTCGGGGAAGTGGAAGCCCATCATCAGCGCCAGGCCGATGGCCATGGCGGAGTAGCCGGCGAAGTCGAAATAGAGTTGCAGCGTATAGCCGATGGCGCCGGTCCAGCTGTCCACCAGCGTCGGCGCCTCCAGCGCGAATACCGCATCCACCACCGGGGAGAGCGTGTCGGCGAAGCAGACCTTCATGGCGAAGCCGATCATGAAGCGCCGGGCGCCCAAGCCGAATTGCTCCAGCGTATGGGTGCGGCCCTTCAGTTCCTGCTCGATCTCGGCGTAGCGCACGATGGGCCCGGCGATGAGCTGGCTGAAGATGGCCTTGTAGGCCGCGTAGTTGACGAAGCTGCGGCTGACCGGGACATCGCCGCGCCAGACATCCACCAGGTAGCTGACGGATTGCAGCACATAGAAGCTGAGGCCGATCGGCAGCAGGATCTCCGACCAGCCCATCGGCGCCATGCCCAGGCTGGCAAGCAGGTCGTTGAACGCGCCGACGCCGAAATTCGCGTACTTGAAGTAGGCGAGCACGCCAAGGTTGCCGACCAGCCCCACCTTGAGCAGCCGCGTGCCGGTGCGCGTTTTCGGCCCAACGCGGTCCATGGCCATGACAGTGGCGTAGGTGAACACCGTGACGGCGGCCAGCAGCGCCAGGAAGTCCACTCGCCACCACGCATAGAAGCCCCAGGACAGGACCAGCACCGGCCAATTCCGATAGCGGAACGGCGTCAGGTAGTAGACCGCGAAGAACAGCGGCAGGAACAGGAACAGGAACTCAAAGCTGGCAAAGATCACGGAGGGGGTTTTCCCGCTGGCGTACCGTTAGCCTAGGCGAAATATGCCCCAATTGTCGAGACTGACGCTAATTTTGCGACTCACCCCCGCAGGAAGGGGTTGGTCTGCCGTTCCACCCCGAAGGTGCCACCGGGCCCATGGCCGCAGAGGAAGCTGATGTCGTCGCCCAGCGGCAGCAGCTTGGTGGTGATCGCCTCGATCAGCGCCGCGCCATCGCCATAAGGAAAGTCGGTGCGCCCGACCGAGCCACGGAACAGCACATCCCCCACCAGCGCCACCCGCATGCCTGCATTGACGAAGACCAGGTGCCCCGGCGTGTGCCCGGGGCAATGCAGCACGGAAAACGCCTCCTCGCCGATCCGCACCGTCTCGCCTTCCACCAGCCAGCGATCCGGCGTGACGTTGCGCGACCCCTCGATGCCGTACTTGGCGCCCTGTGCAGCCAGGCCCTCCAGCAGGAAGGCATCGCGCTGGTCGGGGCCCACCACCGGGGCACCGGTCAACTCGCGCAACTCGTCGGCGCCGCCGGCATGGTCCATGTGGCCATGCGTCA
Source organism: uncultured Rhodospirillales bacterium (assembly GCA_903835235.1). GTDB lineage: Bacteria > Pseudomonadota > Alphaproteobacteria > Acetobacterales > Acetobacteraceae > CAIMOR01. The sequence continues at coordinate 147,856 of CAILMF010000015.1, read as the reverse complement.
GCAATATCGTGGTCAGCCGCAGCTTCAGGTGCTCCAGCGTCTTGACGATGTGCGCGACCTCGCCGCCGGGGTCCACGACCACTCCCTCCAGCGTGGCATCATCCCACAGGACGGTGCAGTTCTGCTGGAACGGCGTGACCGGGATGACGGCTGCCTTCAGGGCCATGGCGGCGCTCCTTCGGGTTGGGGGTTCACCCGCGGCTGTGCGGCGGTGCGCCGGCGGCGTCAAGCCGGCTGGACCGCGCGGCGCCCGCGCCCCAGGGTGCGGCGCATGAGCAAACCCAGCCAAGCCGGCGAATCCGGCCCTTTGCCGCCGGTCGCCGTGGCCACCATGCTGCTGCTGTGCCTGGCCTGGGGCCTGAACATGGTGGCGGTGAAGCTGGGCAATGCCGGCATTCCCCCGGTGCTGCAGGCCGGGCTGCGCAGTCTGGTGGCGGCGCTGCTGGTGGCGCTTTGGTGCCGCGCCCGCGGCGTCTCGCTGGCGGGCTGGCGGGGCGAGGCGCTGTGGCCGGGACTGGCGGCCGGGGTCTTGTTCGGCCTGGAATTCTTGATGATCTTCATCGGCCTGCAGTTCACCTCCGCGGCCCGGGCGGTGCTGTTCCTCTACGCCGCCCCGTTCTTCGTGGCCGCCGGCGCCCATTGGCTGCTGCCGGATGACCGACTGACCCCTGCCCGCGCCGCCGGCCTGGCCCTGGCCTTTGGCGGGCTGTTGCTGGCCTTCGGCGACAAGGTTGGCCCCGGGGCCGGCCCTGGCGCCAGCCTGGTGGGCGACCTGCTGCTGCTGGGCGGCGGCTTCCTCTGGGGGGCGACCACGGTGCTGGTAAAGGCCAGCGCACTGCGCAGCACGCCGCCGGCGCTGGTGCTGCAATATCAGCTGATCGTCTCCGCGGTGCTGCTGCTGCTGGCCTCGCCGCTGCTCGGCGAAAGCTGGGACTTGGCGCTGACCCCCAGCGTGGTGCTGTCCTTCGCCTACCAGGCCATCGGCATCGCCTTCGCCAGCTACACCGCCTGGTTCTGGCTGGTCGGGCGCTACTCGGCCTCCCGCCTCTCGGCGTTTTCGTTTCTGACGCCGATCTTCGGCGTGCTGGCCGGGGCCTGGCTGCTGTCGGAGCCCGTGGGTCCCCTGCTGTTGCTGGCCATGGCCTTGGTGGCCGCCGGGCTTTGGCTGGTCAACCGACCGGGCGAAACGAAGCCAGGTTTGCGCCAAACCGCACCGCAGTAACGCCCAATAATTGAGCAATGACTATTTTTTGGGCTGTTCTCGGCACAATTCCTCACGAAATCGCCAGGACTACCCAAGCTTAGGGCAGTGGCACGGCACTCGCATTGATCGGCTCGGCATGCAGCCGCCTCGCCTGGCGGTATCAGCCAGAACGAAGCCAGCCAAGGAAGGCTCAGAATGACCAACTTCACTCTCACCCGTCGCGGTGCGCTCGCCGGCCTCGGTGCCGCGCTCGCCACGCCGGCGATCCCCTCCGCCTTCGCCCAGGGCGCGCCGATCAAGGTGGGCGTGCTGCACTCCCTCTCCGGCACGATGGCCATCTCCGAGACCGCGCTGCGCGATACCGTGCTGATGATGGTCGAAGATCAGAACCGCAAGGGTGGCCTGCTGGGCCGCCGCCTGCAGGCCGTGGTGGTCGACCCCGCGTCCAACTGGCCGCTGTTTGCCGAAAAGGCGCGCGAGCTGCTGCAGGTGGCCAAGGTGGACGTGACCTTCGGCTGCTGGACTTCGGTGAGCCGCAAGTCCGTGCTGCCGGTGTTCGAGGAATTGAAGGGTCTGCTGTTCTACCCGGTGCAGTACGAGGGCGAGGAGCAGAGCCCGAACATCTTCTACACCGGCGCCGCGCCGAACCAGCAGGCGATCCCGGCCCTCGACTACCTGCTCGGCCCGGATGGCGGCTCGGCCAAGCGCATCGCGCTGCTGGGCACCGACTATGTGTATCCGCGCACGACCAACCGCATCCTGCGCAACTACCTGGTCTCGAAGGGCTTCGCCGCCGCCGACATCATGGAGGAATACACCCCGTTCGGTCACAGCGACTGGCAGGGCATCGTCTCCTCGGTGAAGCGCTTCGCTTCCGCCGGCAAGAAGACCGCCATCGTCTCCACCATCAACGGCGACGCCAACGTGCCGTTCTACCGCGAGCTGGGCAACCAGGGCATCAAGGCGGAAGACATCCCGTCGGTGGCCTTCTCGGTCGGTGAGGAAGAGCTGGCCGGCATCGACGCCCGCCCGCTGGTCGGCCACCTGGCCGCCTGGAACTACTTCATGAGTGTGAAGAGCCAGGTGAACGACCAGTTCATCGCCATGTGGCGCGCCTACATCAAGAACCCGCGCCGGGTGACCAACGACCCGATGGAAGCCACCTACACCGGCTTCAAGATGTGGGCCCAGGCGGTCACCGCTTCCGGCACCACCAACGTTGCCGACGTGACCAAGGCCGTGATTGGCCAGAAGGTCGCCACCCCCTCGGGCTACATCGAAGAAATGGGCGCCAACCACCACCTGAGCAAGCCGGTCATGATCGGTGAGATCCAGGCCAACGGCCAGTTCAACATCGTCTACAAGACGCCGGGCGCCGTGCCTGCCGAGAACTGGAGCCCCTACATCCCCGAAAACGCGAACCGCCGCCGCTAAGCGGTTCGACCAAGGCGGCGCCGGGGGTCTCCTCGGCGCCGCAGCCTTGCCTGCGCCTGCCCCTCGCGCCAAGAAGCGGACATGAAGCGCCTTATCCCCGGAATGTTGCTTGCCATTCTGCTGCTGGTCTCGCCGGCGCGTGCGCAGGATGCCTTTACCGCTGCCCTACCCGGACTGGCCGGTGGCTTTGGCCAGATCGCCGAAGCGGTCGAAAAGCTTGGCGCCTCCGCTGATCCGCGCGCCTTGCCGCTGTTGCAAGCCTTGCAGGAAGGCCGCCTGCTGAAACGCGAGGACGGCACCCTGCTGTTGCAGACCGATGCCGGCACATCAGAAGTGCCGACCGGCCGCCCCGCCGAAGCCGGTGACGCCGAGGCCGTCCGCGTCAACAACCGCGTCCGCGGTGCGCTACGCGGCGCGCTGGGCTCATTGCAGATTCTCTCGACCAACCCCGAGGAGCGCCTGAAGGCGGCCGAGGACGTTTTTCGTAGCCGCAGCGCGCAGAACATCGCGCCGCTGGAAGCCGCCCTGGCGCGGGAGACCATCCCCGCCATTCGCGCCCAGCTGGAGTTGTCGCTGGCCGCCTCGCGCCTGGCCTCGCCGGACAACGCCGTGCGGTTGCAGGGTATCAATGCACTGGCCGAGGTGACCGACCAGAATGCCCGTGCCCTGTTGCTGGAGACCAAGGCCCAGGCGCCGGACCTGGCGCGCCAGATCGACGGCGCCGTGGCCAAGATCGAAGGCCGCCTGAAGGTCCGCCAGATGGTGGAAACCTTCTTCCAGGGCCTCTCGCTCGGCTCCGTGCTGCTGCTGGCGGCGCTGGGCCTGGCCGTGACCTTCGGCGTCATGGGCGTCATCAACATGGCGCATGGCGAGATGGTCATGCTCGGCGCCTATGCCACCTACATGGTGCAGGAAGCGCTTTCGGGCACGGCGCTGGCGCCCTTCGCGCTGCCGCTCGCCATCCCCGCCGCCTTTTTGCTGGCCGCCGCCGTCGGCGCGGTGCTGGAACGCGGGTTGATCCGCTACCTCTACGGCCGCCCTCTGGAAACCCTGCTGATGACGTTCGGCGTCGGCATGATTTTGCAGCAGGCAGTGCGGCTGATCTTCGGCGCGCAGAACCGCGAAGTGGTCTCGCCGGCCTGGATGCAGGGCACGCTGACGTTGGGCGGCTTGTCGCTGACCGCCAACCGCGTCTGGATCATCGTCTTCGGCCTGCTGGTGCTGGGCCTGGTGGTCGCCGCCATCCGCTACACCCGCTTCGGGCTTGAGATGCGCGCCGTGGTGCAGAACCGCCGTATCGCCGCCACCATGGGCATCCGTACCGGCCGGGTGGACGCGCTGACCTTTGCGTTCGGCAGCGGCATCGCCGGCATGGCGGGCGTCGCGCTTTCGCAGATCGACAATGTCTCCCCCAACCTCGGCACCGGCTACATCATCGACAGCTTCATGGTCGTGGTGTTCGGCGGCGTCGGCAGCCTGGCCGGCACGCTGGTCGGCGCGCTGACCTTGGGCGTGCTGAACAAGGTCATGGAACCCTATGCCGGCGCGGTGCTGGCCAAGGTTGTGGTTCTGGTCGGCATCATGCTGTTCATCCAGCGCCGGCCACGGGGCATGTTCGCCCTCAAGGGACGGGCGGCCGAAGCATGAGCGCGACCACCGCTACCCTGCCGGCACAACCGCGCGTCACGCTGCGCCTGGTGCTATGGGGCGCCGTGCTGGTGCTGGCGCTGATCCCGTTGCTGAACCAGTTGCCGGAGACGTCTGCGCTGCATGTCGGCGACTTCATCGTCAGCATCACCGGCAAGTGGATCACCTACGCCATCCTGGCTTTGGCTATCGACCTGGCCTGGGGCTACACCGGCATTCTATCGCTTGGCCATGGCGCCTTCTTCGCGCTGGGCGGCTATGCCATGGGCATGCACCTGATGCGCCTGATCGGGCCGCGCGGTGCCTATGGCCACCCGACGCTGCCGGACTTCATGGTGTTCCTGGGCTACCCGGAACTGCCCTGGTACTGGCTGGGCTTCGACATGTTCCCCTACGCCTTCTTCATGGCACTGTTCATCCCCGGGCTGCTGGCGCTGATCGTCGGCTACCTGGCCTTCCGCAGCCGCATCACCGGCGTCTACCTCAGCATCCTGACCCAGGCGCTGACCTATGCGCTGATGCTGGCGTTCTTCCGCAACGACATGGGCTTCGGCGGCAATAACGGCTTCACCGATTTCAAGGAACTGCTGGGCATGGCGCTGACCACGCCGCTGGCCCGGGCAGTGTTGTTCTACGCCTCCCTCGTCGCGCTGGTCGGCAGCTACTGGATTTGCACGCGCATCTCGGTCAGCAAGCTGGGCCGCGTGCTGGTCGCCATCCGTGACGCCGAAAGCCGCGTCCGCTTCCTCGGCTACAGCACCACACAAGTAAAGCTGTTCGTCTTCGTGATCTCGGCCGTGCTGGCCGGGCTGGCCGGCGCGCTCTACGTGCCGCAGGTCGGCATCATCAACCCCGGCGAGTTCAGCCCCGGCAACAGCATCGAGGCGGTGATCTGGGTCGCTGTCGGCGGCCGCGGCACGCTGGTCGGCGCGGTGGTCGGTGCCTTCTCGGTCAATGCGCTGAAGACCTGGCTGACCACGGCGGCGCCGGACCTCTGGCTGTTCGCGCTGGGCGGGTTGTTCGTCGCGGTCACGCTGTTTTTGCCGCGCGGCCTGGTCGGGCTGTTCAGCCGCAAGGTGGAAAAATGACCAGCCACACCATCCTCTACCTCGACGACGTGTCGGTGGTGTTCGACGGCTTTCGCGCGCTGAACAACCTCTCCCTGTTCGTGGACCAGGGCGAGCTGCGCGCGATCATCGGCCCCAACGGCGCCGGCAAGACCACCATGATGGACGTCATCACCGGCAAGACCAGGCCCAGCGCCGGCACGGTGAAGTTTCGCGACACCGACCTGACCCTGCTGGACGAAGCCGCCATCGCCACCATGGGCATCGGCCGCAAGTTCCAGAAGCCCACGGTGTTCGACGCGCTGACGGTGTTCGAGAACCTGGAGCTGGCGCTCAAGGCGCCGCGCGGCCCGTTGGCCTGCTTGCGCTGGACGCTCGCCGGCGAGGCACGCAGCCGGATCGAGAAGACGCTGGAGGAGATCGGCCTGACCGCCCGCGCGCAAGACCGCGCCGCCATCCTCAGCCACGGCCAGCGGCAATGGCTGGAGATCGGCATGCTGCTGATGCAGGACCCCGAGCTGCTGCTGGTGGATGAACCCGTCGCCGGCATGACCGACCAGGAAACCGAGCACACCGCCGCTCTGCTGCGCCGCATCGCCGGCACCCGCAGCGTGGTGGTGGTGGAGCACGACCTTGAGTTCGTCCGCGCGCTGGACTGCAAGGTGACGGTGCTGTGCGAAGGCAGCGTGCTGAGCGAGGGCACCATCGACCAAGTGCAGAACGACCCCAAAGTCGTTGAAGTCTATCTGGGGCGCTAGAGCACTATGCGCCCTGCTGGGCGCATTTCGTGCTCTAGAAGTATTTGAATAATGAGCAATATCCGTTCTGATGATTCCATCAGAACTGATATTGCTCTAGCGGCCCGACGACCGGAGCGCTGCAAGGCGCGGAGGTCTGAATCGGCCCGCCCAAACGGAGTTTGTCATGCTGCGTGTAGAGAACATCGACCTGTCCTACGGCGAAAGCATCTGCCTGCGCGGCGTTTCGCTGGAAGCCGACCCCGGCTCCATCACCTGCGTGCTCGGCCGCAATGGCGTCGGCAAGTCCTCGCTTATGCGCAGCATCGTCGGGCTGGAGCGCATCCGCGGCGGTAAGATCATGTGGGAAGGCCAGGACGTCTCCGCCATGCCGGCGTCCGAGCGCGCCCGCGCCGGCATCGGCTACGTGCCGCAGGGCCGCGAGATCTTCCCCTTCCTGACCGTGCAGGAAAACCTGGAGACCGCGCTGGCCGCCGCCCCGCGCGGAGCCAAGGTGCCAGACGAGATCTTCGAGCTGTTCCCCATCCTCAAGCAGTTCCTCGGCCGCCGCGGTGGCGACCTTTCGGGCGGGCAGCAGCAGCAGATGGCCATCGGCCGCGCGCTGACCGCACGACCGCGCCTGCTGATTTTGGACGAGCCGACCGAAGGCATCCAACCCAACATCATCAAGGACATCGCCCGCGTCATCCGCCTGCTGGCGAAGGAACGTGGCATGGCCGTGGTGCTGGTGGAACAGTATTTCGAATTCGCCCGCGAACTGGCCGACCGCATCGCGGTGATGGTGCGCGGCGAAGTGGCGCTGGGCGGCCCGGTGGCCAGCCTGGACAACGAGGCCGTGCGCAAACTGCTGACCGTCTAACCCGCGGCGCTTAAGTCAGGCGCCGTCCCGCGTCAGCAGCACCGCGCCGGAGGCCAACACCTCCGCGCTCCAACCAGGCTGCACCAGCGTGGTCGCATCCAACTGCACGAGGATGGCCGGGCCGGCCACCCGCTCGCCAGCTCCCAGCAGAGCGCGCTGATAGATCGGCGCCTGCACCTCGCCCTCCGGCAGCAGCATCGGCTGCGTGCCCAGCATTGCCGAGGCAGCACTCCCCTCCCCCGGCCGCGGCATCGCCGGCGCCGGCAGCAGGCCCGTCGCTTCCAGCCTCAGCGTCACGATCTCCATGCCAATGCCTGTCAGCGTGAACCCATACAGTGCCTCATGCGCCGCAGCGAAGGCGGTGGCGAGCGCGTCCAGATCGGCGCTGAACGGCACGGCCAACTCATGCCCCTGCTCTTCATAGCGCATCAGCGCCACACGCTGCGTCCGGCGGTCCTGCGGTCGTACCGCCTCGGCCTCGAACCAGGCGCTCGCCTCGGCCACCAGCGCCTCGAAGCTGGCCGCAAGCCGCGCCGGCTCCGCCTGTCCCAGCGGCAGCGCGATGGTGCGGCTGAACTCCGCCTTCAGGTCGGCCGCCAGCAGGCCCTGGGCGCACAGCACACCCGGCGAGGGCGGCACCAGCACGCGCGTCATGCCCAGCAGACCCGCCAGCGCACAGCCATGCAGCGGCCCGGCGCCGCCGAAGGGCACCAGCGCGAAGCCACGCGGGTCGTGCCCCCGCTCCACGCTGACCACGCGGATGGCGCCAACCATGTTGTTGTCCGCAATGGCCAGGATGCCCCGCGCCGCCGCTTCCAGCGAAAGCCCCAGCGGCCCCGCGATCCGCTGCACCGCCTCAGCCGCCAGCGCCGCATCCAGCGTCATCCGCCCGCCCAGCAGGCTCGGCGTCAGGTGGCCCAGCACCAGGTGGGCGTCGGTCACGGTGGGCTCCGTGCCGCCGCGGCCGTAGCAGGCCGGGCCAGGCGCGGCGCCGGCACTCTGCGGCCCCACGGTCAGCGCGCCGCCCACGATGCGCGCGATCGAGCCACCGCCGGCGCCGATCGTCACCATGTCCAGCATCGGCAACGGCAACGGCCAGGGGCCGACGCGCCCGGTCTGCGTCAGCCCAACCTGGCCGCCGGCGATGCAGCAGATATCCGCCGATGTCCCGCCGATATCGACGGTGATGATGTCGGCGACGCCCGCTTCCCGCGCCATCGCCAAGGCGCCGACCACGCCGGCGGCAGGGCCGGAAAGCGCGGTCTGCGCCGGCGCCTGGCGGATGCTGGCGGCGCCGGCGACGCCGCCGTTGCTCTTCATCAGCAGCAGCGGCGCGGCGATGCCGGCTGCCGCCAGCCGTTGCTCCAGCCGCTGCACATAGGTGGTGACGGCGGGCATGACCGCAGCGTTCAGGACGGTGGCCATGCTGCGTTCATATTCGCGCACCACCGGCAGCACGTCGCAGGAGGCGGTGGCGGCCAGGCCGGGCGCCGCCTGCCGCACCAGCTCCAGCGCGCGGCGTTCATGCGCGGGGTTGGTGAAGCTGTGCAGGAAGCAGATGGCGATGGCCTTGGCCCCCGCGGCCACCGCTGCCTCGGCCGCCGCGCGCACGGCGGCTTCGTCCAGCGGCGCCAACTCGGTGCCATCGGCGCCGATCCGGCCGCCAACCTCGAACACCAGGCCAGGCGGCACCGGGCGCTTCGGCTTCACCCAACTCCACAGGTTGTCGCGCCGCGGCAGGTCGGCACGGCCGATCTCCAGCACATGGCGGAAGCCCTGGGTGGTCAGCAGCGCCGTCGGTGCGGTCTTGCCTTCCAGGATCAGGTTGGTGGCCACCGTCGTGCCGTGCAGCACACGGCCGACATCGGCGGCGCTGCACCCGGCCTGGGCCAGGGCCAGCGAGACGCCGGTGATGAAGGCTTCGGAAGGGTCGTGCGGCGTGCTCGGCGTCTTCGCCGTCCAGGCGGCGCCGGTCGCGGCGCTCTGCAACGTGATGTCGGTGAAGGTGCCGCCGATATCCACGGCAACCAGCAGGTCACGCCCCGCTTCCGCGCGGTGTTCACGCCCTTCTTCCGCGCGTTGTTCACGCCCTTCTTCCGCGCGTTGTTCACGCCCTTCTTCCGCGCGTTGTTCACGCGACATGGTCGGCATACTCCCGGCGATGAAACAGCCCGGCAGCCGGCCGTGCACTCCGCAGTGCCGCCGTCGCCGTGGCGTCCACCGCACCGTCCCGGATCATCACGCCATAGTCGCGCGCTGCGGCCTCCGGGCTGGTGAAGCCGCCCTGCACATCCGCCAGCACCAGTTCGGGCGCACGGTCGAAGGGATGCCCCCAGCCGCCGCCGCCGCCGGTCTGCAACCGCACCACGTCGCCACGCTTCAGCGCGGTGCCATCCGAAAGTGGCGGCAGCAGCCGCTCACCAGGCGTGCCCGGGTTCAACACGCAGCGGCCCGAGCCGCCATTCATGCCGCCGGCCACGCCCCAGGGCGGATTGACAACGCTGTCGATCCGCACCGCCATCACGGCGCTTTCGGCCAGTACCTCATACTCGCGCACCACGCCGCAGCCGCCGCGGAACTGCCCTGCCCCGCCGCTGTCCAGGTGCATCGCGTATTCACGGATGCGCACGGGGTAGCCCAGTTCCATGAACTCCGCCGGGTAGTTCTCCTGCGCCACGAAGTAAACCGCGTCCGTGCCATCGGCGAAGGGCCGCGCGCCGTAGCCGACGCCGACGCCATCGGTCATCAGGAAGCGCTTGCCCTTGTGTTCGCCGCGCATCGCCAGGATGACATAGGCGCTGTGCGCCGCCGGCGCCTCGCCGCCACGCGCCACCGCCACCAGCCCGTGCAGCGCCGCCAGCAGCCGCATCATGGTAAGCCCCCGCAGACCAAGCGGCGCCGGCGAGCGCGGCCACAACAGGCTGCCCTCGCGCAGCTTCACCTCGTCGATCGCGCGCGGGCCGCCGGCATTCAGCACCTGGCCCGGCTCCCCCTGCAAAAAATACAGGCCCAGCGCCATGCCCGGCACATCCGGATGCATCAGCAGGTTCACCGGGCCTGGCGCCTGGTCGTCCGTGGCCGTCGCATCCAGGATGAAGCGGTCGTCCGGCGTGCGGGTCAGCGCCAGGCGCAGCACGAAGGGGCCATTGCCGTGGCCGTCGCTGTCGATGGCGTCATTGAAGCGCGTGGTCCCCACCGGAAACGCCGCGCACAATTTGGCGCGCACCGTCGCTTCCGTCCGCGCCAGCAATTGCGCGAAGGCATCCGCCAGCACCGCCGCGCCGAAGCGGCCGGCGATCTCCTCCACGCGCTTCTCACCCAGGCGCACCGCCGCCATCAGCGCGCGCGTGTCACCCTGCGACTGGTTGGGGAAACGGCTGTTGCGCCAGAAGGCGCGCAGCAAATCCGTATTCGTCTCGCCCCCGCGTTGCAGCCGCACCGGCGGAATGATGATGCCTTCCTGGAAATGATCGCTGGCATCGGGGCTGAGTGACCCCGGCCGCAGCCCACCGATATCCGAGAAATGCGCCCAGCCCATCACGAAGCCCACCCTGGCTTCTTTGAGGAACACCGGCGCCAAAAACACCTGGTCGTTGGAATGCGAGACCGCGCCGCGCGAACCGTAGCAGTCATTGTACCAGTACAGGTCGCCGGGCCGCATCGTCTCCAGCGGGAAGTGCCTGGCCACCGGCCCGACGATATCGCCGAAGATCGGCAGGTCGGAGCCGACCGCCATCGCGCCATCGGCGTCGAAGATCGCGGTGTAGAAATCCTTCTTCTCGCGGATGAAGGCGGACATGGCGGTGCGTTCCAGCAGCGCCTCCATCTCCGCCTGCGCAGCGCGCGCGGCACCGCGGATGATCTCCAGTGTCACCGGGTCGCAGGTCATGCAGCCTCTCGCCAATGATGGCAGCACACGCTGTGCCCGGCTGCGACCGGCTGCATCACCGGCTCACGCTCCAGGCAACTCATATCCGCATGCAGGCAGCGCGGGTGGAAGCGGCAGCCCGAGGGGATCGCGCGCAGGCTCGGCGGGTCGCCCCGCAGCGTCGGCGCCACCGCCTTGCCATCCAGCCGCGGCGCGGCGCCCAGCAGCGCGCGGGTATAGGGGTGGCGCGGCTGCGCAAACAGCTCGGCAGCCGGAGCCTGTTCCACGATGCGGCCCAGATACATCACCGCCACCTGGTCGCAGACGCGCCGCACCACGGAAAGATCGTGGCTGATGAACAGGTAGGTCAGGCCGAAGCGGTCGCGCAGGTCGCGCAGCAACCGCAGCACCGCCGCCTGCACCGAAAGGTCCAGCCCCGCCGTCGGCTCGTCCAGTATCACCAGCTTCGGCCGCAGAAGCAGAATGCGGGCCAGGCCAATGCGCCGCTGCTGGCCGCCGGAAAGCTCATGCGGGTAGCGTTCACCGAAGGCCGGGTCCAACCCCACCGCGCGCAGCGTCTCGGCGATGCGGTCCGCGGCCTCGGTGCGGTTGGTGAGCCCCTGGATGCGCAGCCCTTCGGCCAGCGTGGCGCCGACGCGCCACCAGGGGTCCAGCGCCGCGCCGGGGTCCTGGTGCACGTATTGCACCGCTGCGCGCTGGCGTCGCGCCAAGCTGGGCGCCACGCCGGAGACCACCGCATTCTCCAACCTGATCTCGCCGCCGCTTTCGCGTTGCAGGCCCAGCAGCGTGCGGGCCAAGGTGGTCTTGCCGCAGCCGCTCTCGCCGACCACGCCGAAGGTCTCGCCGGCGGTGACGGAAAGCGAGACGCCATCCACCGCCCGCACCCCGGCACGGCGACGAAACAGGCCCCGTTCCGCGCCCAGTTCCACCACCAGGTCGCGGGCGCCGATCATCTCAGCCAAGGGCCACCTCCGGCAGCGGGTCGGCGTGGTAGGGGCAGGCCACGCGGCTGCCATCGAAGATGCGCACCGCCTCCGGCACCGCCACGGCGCAATTGGGGCGAGAGATCGGGCAGCGCGGATGGAAGCGGCAGCCAGGCGGCTGCGCGGTGGCCGCGGGCACGGTGCCGGGAATACCGATCAGGTCGGTCGCGCGGTCCGGATGGCAGGCCAGCAGCATGCGCGTATAGGGGTGCCGCGGGTCGGCCAGCACATTGCCGGTGGGGCCGTATTCCGCCACGCGCCCGGCATACAACACCGCGACATCCTCGCAGACCGAGGACAGCACGCCGAAGTCGTGCGTCACGAACAGCAGGCCCATGTTGCGTTCGCTGATCAGGCTGCGCAGCAGTGCCAGGATTTCGCGCTGCGTCGTCACATCCAGCGCGGTGGTGGGTTCGTCCGCCACCACCAGGTCGGGGTCGCAGGCCAAGGCAGCGGCGATCAGCAGGCGCTGACGCTGGCCGCCGCTGAACTGGTGCGGATACTTGTCCAGCGCATTCTGCGGTTCCGGCAGTTGCACCGCATGGAACAGGTTGATCAGCTTCTTCCTGTGGTCATCCCGCGTGCCGGGCGCGTGGTTGCGCATGCCTTCCAGCAACTGGTCGCCGGCGCGGAACACCGGGTTCAGCGAAAGATACGGGTCCTGCGGGATGAAGCCGATGCGGCCACGCACCGGCGTCTTCAATATGTCCTGCCCCTGGAACAGCACCTGGCCCTGCGGCACCCGCGCACCCTTCGGCAGAATGCCCAGGATGGCGCGCAGCAGCGTGGACTTGCCGCAGCCGCTTTCGCCGACGATGCCGAGGCTGCCACCTGGTGGCAGGGTGAAAGAAACGCCATCCAGGATGCGCGCCACCCCGGCATCGGTGGGGATATGCACGGCCAGGTCGCGCACCGTCATCAGGCTGGGCGCTTCCGGCGCGCTGGCGAGCATGTCGCTCATTTGCGCGACCTGCGGAAACTATTCATTTGCGGCTCCGCCGAAGGCGCGGGTCGGCCACGTCGCGCAGCCCATCCCCCAGCAGGTTGAAGCCCAGCACCAGCAACAGAATGGCCAGCCCCGGGAAGGTGGCGAACCACCAGCTTTCCGGCAGGTGCTGCCGCGCCTCCGCCACTGCAAGGCCCCAATCCGGGCTGGGCGGCGCCGCGCCAACGCCGAGGAAGCCGAGAATGGCCGCGGTCAGAATGGTGAAGCCCATGCCGATGGTCGCGCGCACCAGGATCGCCGGCGCCGCATTCGGCAGCACGTGCAGCAGCAATATCCGCGCGGGTGAGGCGCCAAGCCCGGCAAGTGCATCCACGAACAGCGCGCCGCGCAGCCGCCGCGTCTCGGCATAGACCGTGCGGGCGAAGAACGGCCAATAGGTCAAGGACAGTGCCGCCATCGCCGTGGTCAGCCCCGGCGCCATCAACTGCCCCAGCGCCAGTGCCAGGATGAGTTGCGGCACGGCCAGGAATACGTCGGTCACGCGCATCAGCACGTCCGAGAGCCAATTGTCCCGCCAGCCCGCCACCAGCCCCATGGGCACGCCGATGAGCATGGCGGCCAGCACCACGCTGACCGCCACCGTAATGGCGTTGCGCGTGCCGAGGATGACGCGCGAGAGGATGTCCCGCCCCAGGTAATCCGTGCCGAACGGAAATTCGGCCGAGGGTGGCTTCAGCCGTTGCAGCAGGTGACTATCAAAAGCGTCGTCCGGGTAGGGCGCCAGCCAGGGCGCGAAGGCCGCCACCAGCGCCGCGAAGACCACGAGCAGAAAGCCGAGGCAGGCCACGGGGTCGCGCAGCAGCCGCTTCACTTCAGCTGTTCCGCCACGCGCGGGTCCACCAGCGCCTGGGCCACGTCCACCAGCACGTTCACCACCGCATAGACCACGCCAACCACCAGCGTCACCGCAAGCAGCGCCTTGTAGTCGGCCGCCAATATCGCCTGCACCGCATAGGTGCCAAGCCCCGGCCAGTCGAAGATCGCCTCCACCGCCACGGCGCCGGAGATCAGCGCGCCGAACAGCAGCCCCACCTGCGTCACCGTCACCGTCACGGCATTGCGCAGCACGTAGATGGCCGCCAACCGAAACGGGCTGTACCCGGCGGCACGCGCATACAGCACGAAGTCCTTCTGCAAGGTCTCCAACACGCCGGAGCGGGTGAAGCGCGCAATGCTGGCCAGCCCCGGCAGGCACAGCGTCACCGCAGGGAGTACCAGGTGCTTCAGCGCATTGCCGAACATGTCCAGCCGACCCGCCAGCAGGCTGTCGAGCAGATACAACCCGGTCACCGTGGGCGGCGTGCCCAGCGCCACGTCCAGCCGGCCCCGCAGCGGCAGCAGGTCCAACTCCATGCTGAACACCAGTTGCAGCATGATGGCCAGCCAGAAGCCGGCAATGGCCAGCCCACCCACCGACAGCAGCCGCACCACCTGGTCCACTGGCCCGTTATGGTCCAGCGCCGCCAGCAGCCCCAGCGGCACGCCGAACAGCACGGAGAGGAACAGCGCCGCGAAGGTCAGCTCCAGCGTCGCCGGCAGGCGGAAGCCGATCTCCTCCGCCACCGGCCGCCCGGTGAAGATGCTGCTGCCGAGGTCGCCGGTCATCACCTGCCGCACATGCGTCACCGCCTGGCGCCACAGCGGCTGATCCAACCCGTAGCGGGTGCGGATATCCGCGATCTGCGCCGGGGTGGCGGCGTCGCCGGCCAGCATCGCCGCCGGGTCCGCCGGGATCACCCGGGTCAGCACGAAGGTCAGCAGCACCAGACCCAGCAGTGCCGGCAGCGCCAGCAGCACGCGCTTGAGAATGTAGCGCGCCACGCTACTCGCTCAGCGACATCAGCCGCAATTCGCCGCCCGACCCCACCGGGCTGAAGCTGTAGCCCTGCACCCGGCGGGAAAGCCCACGGAGGTTGACGGTGTTGTAGACCCAGATGTCCACGCTATCCCGCACCACGATGCGCGTGGCCGCGGCATACAGCTCCTGCCGCTCGGCCTGCACCACGCTGGTGCGGGCGCGGGTCAGCAGGCTGTCCACCTCGGGGTTGGAATACCAGCTGCTGGCCTTCCAGGTGCCGTGGAAGCGGCTGTCGTACATCTGGCCGACCCAGTTCTCGGGGTCGATGAAGTAGGCGCTGACCCAGTGCACCCACATGTCCGGCGTGGTGGTGGCCTGCTGGGTGGCGGTGACGATGCCGGCAAAGGTGTTCGGCACGATCTTCAGGTTCACGCCCACCTTGCGCAGGTCGGCCTGGAACATCTGCGCCGCCTGGACGGTCTGCTCCAGCTCGGTCTGCACATGCACTTCTATCTCGCGGCCCAGCGGCGCGCCGGCGGCACGGGCGCGGTCGCAATGCTGGCGGGCCAGCGCCAGGTCGTACTTGTACGGCTCCAGCCCCGGCGGGTTGCCCCACAGGTTGTTCGGGTTGGGGCCGCCATTGCGCACCACCAGGCCCTTCAGGATGATCTCGTTGAAGCCTTCATAGTTGAAGGCATGGGCGAAGCAGAGCCGGACGTCCCGATTGTCGAACGGCGCCTTGCGGTTGTTCATCCGCAGCAGGAACACGCGCATGGACTGGTCCTGCGCCACGCGGGTGCGGGCGTTGCGGTTCACCCGCTCCACCTGGTCGGTCGGCAGGTAGCTGTCGGTGCTGTCCAGCTCGCCGCGCATCAGGCTCAGCACGCGGGTGCTGGTCTCCATGACCGGCCGGCTGCGCACCTCGTTGATCGGGTTGCGGTTGTGGCCCCAGCCCATGAAATGGTCGGGGAAGCGCGCCATGTCCAGGCTGACGCGCGCCTGGTAGTTGGCGGGGTTCAGCACATAGGCGCCGGAGCCGGCGTCGTTCGCCGCCATCCACTCGGCGCCCCAGTCGTTGTTCTTCACATGGGGCGCAATGGCGCGCGGGTTCACCACGGCGACGATCGGCATGGCCGCCAGGAACGGCCCATAGGCCTGGTTCAGCACGAAGCGCACCGTATGGGCGTCCACCGCGGTCACGTTCTCCGGCTTCAGCACCGGGCTGAAGGCGGCGGCCGGCGCCCGGTTCAGCGCCAGCAGGCGATGGAAGCTGTAGACCACGTCGGCCGCGGTCAGCGCGCTGCCGTCGTGGAACTTCACGCCGGGGCGCAGCTTGAATTCCCAGGTCAGGCCATCGGCGGAAACCGTGTGGCTCTCGGCCAGCCAGGGCACCAGGTCGTTGCCCTGGTAGCGGTACAGCCCGTCATAGGCATTCAGCAGCACGAACTGGCTGGGCACGTCGAAGACGACATGCATGTCCAGCGTGGCCGGCAGCGTATCGCCCCAGACCAACGGCCGGGGCTGTGCCCCCGCGGGTGGCGTGGCGAACAGCAGCAACGCGGCAAGCAGTGCGGCGAACAGGCGCATGAGCGGTCTCCCCCAGCATCGGAACCACCGAAGTGTGGGCGCGGCCACCAACCCCGCGCAAGCCCCGGCGGCAAGGAATAGCGCCCGCCGGTGGGGCAGCCTGCCTGCGCGGCCGGCATCACGGTCGGTGCTGCCCGCTTCACGCGCAGCGAAAGCCGTCCTAGGCTGCCTCTTCCGCGCTGAGGAGATTCCCGATGGCCGACGAAATTCCCGTGCTGGACCTGGCGCCACTGCTGGCCGGAGAGGCCGGCGCCGTCGCCACGCTGGGCGCGCAGTTGCAGCGCGCCTTCACCGAGGTCGGCTTCTACACCGTGAAGAACCACGGCGTGGCGGAAGCGCTGGTGCAGGCAGTCTTCTCCGAGGCCGAGCGCTTCCACGCCCAGCCGCTGCCGGCGAAGATGGCCATGGAGTTCGACGAGCACAACACCGGCTACCTGCCGATGCGCGGCGCGACCACGCGGATGAACGCGCTGGGCACCATCTACAAGCCCAACGCGAATGAGGCGGTGTTCTTCAAGCGCGACCTGCCCGCCGACCACCCGGACGTGCTGGCCGGGCGCCGCTTCCGCGCCATGCAGCGCTGGCCGGAGCTGCCGGGTTTCCGCGCCGTCATCAACGACTACTGCGCCGCCATGCAGGCGCTGGGCTGCCGGCTGCTGCCGCTCTATGCCGCCGCGCTGGACATGCCGCTGGACTTCTTCACCCAGCGCTTCCGCGACCCGATGTTCACCCTGCGCATGACCCACTACCCGCAGCAGGACCCGACCACGGCGGACCAGGAATGGGGCCTGGCGCCGCATTCCGACACCAGCTTCATGACGATTTTGGCGCAGAACAAGGTGCCCGGCCTCTCGGTGATGCTGCCCGATGGCCGCTGGCTGGACGCGCCCGCGCCCGCCGGCACCTTCCAGGTCAATGGCGGCATGATGCTGCACCGCTGGACCAACGGGAAGTTCCTGGCCACGCCGCACCGCGTCACCAATCGCAGTGGCCAGGAGCGCTACGCGATCCCGTTCTTCCTGGACGCCGACTATGACACGGTGATGACGCCGCTGCCGACCTGCGTCGATGAAGCCCACCCGGCCCAGTGGGACCCCTACACCTACCTGGGCTTCATGACCGAATACACCGGCCGCAACTACGCCGAGCGCGAGGCCCAGCGCCGCGCCAAGGGCGAGATCGAGTTGCAGGGCGCCTGACCGCCATGGCGGAATACGTCCTGCACTGCTTCCCGGAATCCGGCGGCTGCTACAAGGCCGCGTTGATGCTGGCGCTCTGCGATGCCGACTGGCGCGGCCAGCCGGTGGACTACCACGCGGCCGAACAGCGCACCCCCGAATGGCGCGCCGCCCACAACGAGATGGGCGAGGTGCCGGTGCTGGAACACGGCGCCGTCAGCCTGACGCAGTCCGGCGTCATCCTGCACTATCTGGCCGAACAGACCGGCCGCTTTGGTGCCGATAGCCCGGAGGAAGCGCGCGAGATCCTGCGCTGGATCCTGTTCGACAACCACAAATTCACCAGCTATTTCGCGACCTATCGCTGGCTGCACAGCTTCACGCCGGACGCGGACCCGCAGGTGAAGGCGGCCTTCCGCAGCCGCGCCCTCGGTGCCTTCGCCATCGTGGAACAGCACCTGGCCGGCCGCGACTTCATACTGGGCGCGCGGCCGACCATCGCCGACATCTCCATGGTCGGCTACCACTTCTTCCCGCCCGAGGAGACCGGCTTCGACCTGCCGGCCACCCACCCGAACATCGCCGCCTGGCTCGGCCGCATCAGCGCCCTGCCCGGCTGGCGCCCGGCCTACGACCTGCTGCCGGGCAAGCGCTGGCCGCGCGGCTAGATTTTCCTTGTGCCGGCACCCGGCGCGGCGCGACCCTTCCGGCCAACAAAACCGGGAGGTTCCGTCATGCGCCGAATTGCGCTCGCCCTTGTGCTTGCCCTGCTGCCTGGCCTGGCCATGGCCTTCCCGGACCGCCCGATCACGCTGGTCTCCGGCTATGCGCCCGGCGGCTCCACCGATATCGCGGCGCGCATCCTGGCGGACCGCATGCCCGCCCATCTCGGCGCCGATGCCCGGATCGTGGTGGAAAACCGCCCGGGCGCCTCGGGCGCCATCGCCACGGAATGGCTCAAGCGCCAGCCGGC
The DNA here is from genome assembly GCA_903835235.1 of uncultured Rhodospirillales bacterium. GTDB lineage: Bacteria > Pseudomonadota > Alphaproteobacteria > Acetobacterales > Acetobacteraceae > CAIMOR01. The sequence continues at coordinate 129,473 of CAILMF010000015.1, read as the reverse complement.
GGATGGCTACACCATCATGGTGCAGGAAACCGGCGCCGGCGCCGCGGCCCCCAATGCGCTGATCGGCGGTACCCGCTACGATTCGCTGAACGACTTCGTTCACCTGGGCCTGATCAGCGTGCCGCCGAGCATCCTGGTGGTGACCAACAATTTCCCCGGCCGCACCCCGGCCGAAGCCATCGCGGCCATGCGCAACGCCCCGCGCGACAGCCTCACCTATGCCAGTTCCGGCGTCGGCGGCGTGCTGCACCTGCAATCGGAAATGCTGGCGCAGCTGCTGGGCACCCACATGGTCCACGTGCCCTACCGCTCCGGCGCGCAGATGCTGACCGCGATCCACACCGGGGAGGCGCAGCAGGGCGTCGCCGCGGTGGCCTCGGCGGCGGCGATGCTGAAGGAGAACATGGTGCGCGGCGTCGCCATGCTCGGCCCGCGCCGCTTCCCGCTGTTCCCCAACATCCCGACCATTGGCGAACTGGGCATCCAAGGCTTCGATTCGCCCGCCTGGTTCATGCTCATCGCCCCCGCCGGCGTGCCCGGCGCGGTGGCCGAACGGCTCAACCAGGCCCTGGTCGCCACCCTGGCGGAACCGGCGGTGACGGCACGCATGCTCGATGTCGGCCATGCACCGCCGGGCGAGCCGAACACGCTGGCCGCCACCCGCGCCTTCATGGCGCGGGAGCTGGCGCTCTACCGGGACGTGGTGGCGCGCACCGGGGTCAGGCTGGAGCCCTGACGTCGGCGGCGCCGCAACAGGGCGATTCCGTCGCGGCGGTTCAGGCCCTATGGTGGGCGCCTTGATGCTGTCCCGCCGCCCCCTGCTGTTCGCCGCCGCCGCGGCCTTGCCCCTCAGGGCCCGTGCCCAGCCGGCACCGGCGCCCTGGGTGGTCTGCGCCATCGCCGGCCTGCAACCCGGACTCGCCCAACTGGAACAGCTCTGGCGCGCCCAGGGTGGCCGCCCGCTGCGGCTGCAATCCGGCACCTCCGCCACGCTGGCCCGACTGGTGGAGCAGGGCGGCGCCTGCGACGTGCTGGCCCTGGCCGACCCGCTGCGCATGGACGCGCTGGACGCCAGGCGCCTGCTGCGTCCCGACAGCCGCCGCAGCCTGCTGGGCAACGAGCTGGTGCTGGTCACCGCCGCCGACCAGCCGGTGCCGCGCCGCCCGGTATTGGCCCAGGACCTGCCGCAGCTGCTGGGGAACGGCAAGCTGGCCCTGCCGGACCCGGCACAGACCGCGGCCGGGCGTTTCGCGCGGGAGGCGCTGGGCAATCTCGGCATCTGGGAGGCGCTGCAACCCCGGCTGATGCCGGTGGCGGAGGGCGCCACTGCGCTGGATCTGGTCCGCAGGGGGGAGGCCCGGTTCGGCATCGCCTATGTCACCGACGCCTTCGAGGCGTCTGGCCTGCGCGTGGCCCTCACCTTCCCCGCCGAAAGCCACACGGCCATCACCTACGCCTTCGCCCTGCCGCGCAGGGGCGACGCGGCAGCCGCCGAGTTGCTCGGCTTCCTGGCCGGCAGCGATGCGGCGGCGATCTGGCGCCGGCTGGGCTTCGCGCCGCGCTGAGTCGCATTCTGCAAGGCGGCGCGCCCTGCAAGCCTGGCACGGCCGATGCACTGCCCGGGGAGACTGCCCTGGAGTGCCCCCAATGTCCCATATCTCGACCCCGCATCTGAGGACCGACACGACGCTGCTGGCGGCGACCGACACGGCCGACTACGCGGCCCTGCCGCCGCTGGCGCGGCTGACCTCGGCGCTGCGGGCGCCGCTGCTGCCGGTGATCGGGTTCGCCGAGTTGAGCCTTGGCGACGCGCTGCCGGACCAGCGCCAAGCCTGGGCCGTGGAAATCCTGAACGCCAGCCGGCAGGTGCTGGCAGTGCTGGACTGCACCTTGGCCTTGGCCGCTGGTCGTCCGCCGGGCACGACGGATGCCGCTACCCTGGCGACGGCGGCCGAGGCAGTGGCGGCGCTGCGGGCGTTGATCCAGCCGGGTCCGGGCGAAGCGAACCGGGACGCTGATTGCCACCAATGATTGTGGCGGATCGCAACGCCGGGTTGCATAATGCGGAACCTCCCATTGCCTGGTTCCCTGCATGTCGCGCCTGTCGACCGATGTCGCCCGCCGTCTCCCAGCCCGGATGGTGGCTGCCCTGGTGGGCTTGCTCGTGCCCTTGCTTGCCCTCCTCGGCCAGGCCGCGGCGCAGCCGGTACCATTGCGCCTGAAGATCGTGGGCGGGCTGGGCGGCGTGGCGCAGTACACCAGGCACGAGGCGCCCTTCTGGCTGAGCCGGGTCCCGCAGCTGACCGCCGGCGTGGTCCAGGCGGAAATCGCGCCCTTCGACCGCAGCGGCATCCGCGGCCAGGAATTGCTGCGGCTGGTCCGCCTGGGCGTCGTCTCCTACGCCAACGTTCTGCTCAACCTCGCGGCCGGGGATGACCCGGAGCTGGAGGCCCTGGCCCTGCCCCTGGCCAACCGGGACCAGGCCGACCTCCGCCGCAGCGCCGCCCTGCTGCGGGCCGGCCTGGAACGGCTGTTGCGCGAGCGCTACGACGCCGAGTTGCTGGCGATCTACATCTATCCGGCGCAGGTCACCCTCTGCCGCGGCCCCTTCGCCGGGCTGGCCGACCTGGCGGGCCGGCAGGTGCGGGTTTCCTCGGTGGCGCAGGCGGACCTGATGAGCAGCCTGGGCGCCGTCCCCGTGGTGATTCCCTTCGCCGAAGTGGTGCCCGCCATGCGCCGCGGCGTTGTCCACTGCGCCATCACCGGCGCCCAGTCGGCCGCCGAAATCGGCTTGCTGACGGTTGCCACCCATGTCTCGGCGCTGCCGATCAACTGGGGCGTCTCGGTCTTCGTCGCCAACCGAACCGCCTGGAGAGCCCTGCCGGAGACCATCCGGGAGCGCCTCGGCGCCGGCCTGATGCAGTTGCAGGAGGAAATCTGGGCCTCGGCCGACCAGGCCAATCTTGACGGGATTGGCTGCGCCACCGGCGCCGCGGATTGCCCGGCAGCGCAACGGGGCCACTTGCAGTTGGTTGCGGAACCGCCCATGGAGAGCCTCCAGCGCCGCCTGCTGATCGATGCGGTGGTGCCGGCTTGGCTGCGCCGCTGCGGCACCGCGTGCGGCGCGATCTGGGACGGCACCATGGAACCGGCGCTGAACGTCCAGGCGGGGGGCCGCTGACCGAATGCTGGCCAGGCTGCGGATTGGCGTATTGTTCACCACCCTGGTGGTGATGATCCTGCTGGGGGTCGGCACCAAGCTGATCCTCGACCGGGTCTGGGACGCCGTTCAGGCCAACGGCTCCGCCACGGTGGAACGCATGGCCAAGGTGGCGGAAGCCACGGTGAACCGGCAGTTCCTGCAGGTGGACAGCGTGCTGGCCGGCCTGCCTTCGCTGCTGGCCAAGACCGCGCCGCCACAGGGGCAGACGCCCGAATCCGCCAACCTGCTGCTGCGTGAACTGGCGGAACAGAATTTCGGCTTCCGCGACCTGCTGCTGGTACGCGGCACGGCCGAACCGCAGACCGGCCCCTGGGCCAGCGCGCTGCCGTCATCCCGCAATCGCCAACTGCCCTTTGCGCCCCTGGCCCTGCTGCGAAACGCGGCGCCGCGCCAGGTCAGCATCGCCGGGCCGGAACGCAACCCCGCCACCGGCGAATGGGCACTGTTCTTCGTCCGGGCGATCGACCTGCCCGGCGTCGGCCCCATGCTGGCGGTGGCCGAGGTGCCGGTGCCGCTGCTGGTCTCCCTGCTGCTGCCCACCGCGGATGCCGCCGGCCTGTCCCTGTCGCTTGAACGCAGCGACGGCCTGCTGCTGGCGAGCGTTCCGCACAACGAGGCACGGATCGGCCAGCCCCCCGCCGGGCGGCACCCGGCCGAACCGGCCGACGGCCGTGCCTTCGAACGCCCGACCGAGCCGGACGCCGCGCCCGTCCTGGCGGCCATCCGCACCACCCTGTACCAGGACGTGAGGGTCACCGCCGCGCTGGACCTGGCCGCCACCGATGGCCCGCGCAGCCGCGAGCGCTACCGCATCATCGCCGTCGCCTGCTTCGCCGCGGTGCTGCTGCTGGCGCTGGCCTTCGCGCTGGACGCGGCGCTGAACCAGCGCGAGCGCGTGGAGGCCGAGCGCACCAATGCCCGCCGGGTGCTGGAGAATGCGCTGGAGTCCATGAGCGACGGCTTCGTCATGTGGGACGCCGAGGACCGGCTGCTGGTGAGCAACCGGCGCTACCATGAAATCTACGCCCTGACCGGCGATGCCATCCGTCCCGGCGCCAGCTTCGAGGAGGTGATCCGCGCCGGCATCGCCGCCGGGCAGTACCCGCAGGCCGAAGCCGATCCTGAGGCCTTCGTCGCCGACCTGGTCGCCTGGCATCGCGGCGACCATCCCTCGCTTGAGCGGCTGCTGCCGGATGACCGCTGGGTGCTGGTGACCGAGCGACGCACGCCGGATGGCGGCACGGTCGGCATCCGCACCGACATCACGGAACTGAAGCGCGCGAACCGCGACCTGGCCGCCGCCAATGCCGTCGCCGCCCGCGCCACCGAGGCCAAGTCCCGCTTCCTGGCCCGCATGAGCCACGAGTTGCGCACGCCATTGAACGGGGTGCTGGGCCTGGCCCAGGCGCTCGCGCGCGACCCGCTGCTCTCCACCGCGCATCGCGCCCAGGCGGCGACGCTGGAAATGGCCGGCCGGCACCTGGTTGCGGTGGCCAACGACGTCCTGGACCTGGCGCAGGTTGAATCCGGCCGGCTGGAGCTGCGGCCCCAGCCGGTTGCCCTGGCCGAATTGCTGACCGGCTGCGCCACCATGGTGCGCCCGGCCGCCAACGAGAAACGCATCGCCCTGCTGACGGAGTTCGCCGCGGCCTTGCCGGTCGGCGTCTCGGTGGACCCGACCAGGTTGCGCCAGCTGGTGCTGAACCTGCTGGCCAATGCGGTGAAGTTCACCCCGGCCAGCGGGCGCGTGACCCTGCGCGCCGTGCCGCTGCCGCAGCAGGATGGTACCGGCGCCGAGACCACGCTGCGGATCGAGGTGCGCGATACCGGCCCGGGCGTGCCGCCCGGCGCCCGGCAGGACATCTTCGGCGATTTCGTCCAGTTGGAGCGCGGTGGTGTGCTGGGGGGCGCTGGCCTGGGCCTGGCCATTGCCCGCAACATCGCGGAGGGCATGGGCGGGCGCATCGGCTGCGACGCCAATGCCGAAGCCGCCACCGGGTCCCTGTTCTGGCTGGAGCTGACCCTGCCGCTGGCGGCCGCGCCGGTCGCCGAGGCGCTAACCCCGGCCCCGCAACACCAGCGCCTGCGGCTGCTGGTGGCGGATGACGTCGCCGCCAACCAGGCGGTGGCCCGTGCCCTGCTGGAATCCGCGGGCCATGCGGTGGATTGCGTCGGCAATGGCGTGCAGGCGGTGGCGGCGGTCGCCCGCTCCGCCGCCCAGGGCGCGCCCTACGATGCCGTGCTGATGGACGTGATGATGCCCGGCGTGGACGGGCTGGAGGCCACCCGCCGCATCCGCGCGCTGCCGGGCAGCGAGGCCCGCACGCCGATCCTGGCCGTCACCGCCAGCGCCTTCGCCGCCGACATCGCCGCCTGCCGCGCCGCGGGCATGGACGGCCATGTCGCCAAGCCGATTGAGCGCGAAGCCATGCTGGTAGCGCTGGGTCGCCTGGCGGCCGGCGGCAGCGGCTTCGAGGCGGGCGCCGGCGACCCGACCGGCACCGCCGATGACCTGGGCCGCCTGCCGCTGCTGGTCCGCCGTGGCACCGAGCTTGCCGTGCTGGTGCCAGGCTTGGACCCGGCCGCCGCGCGCCAACTGGTGCCTGAGTTCATCCATGAGATCGAACTTGCCGCAGCCGACCTGCGCAACCGCCCGCCGACCGACTGCACCAAGGCGGCCCATGCCCTGGCCGGCGCAGCCGCGACCCTGGGCGCCCAGCGCCTGACCAGCGCTGCCCGCAATTTGCAGGTTGCGACCCAGGCCGACAAGGCCGCGGCCTTGCATGCCGAAACCCTGGCCGTGGCCGCCGCCACGCTGGACCTGCTGCGCCAACTGGCGCCCGGCGCCGTCAACGCCGTCGCCTGACCCGCTGGCTTGAGCGGCTGATTCACGCCGCCGGTGATTCCACCGGCGACGACCAGGCGCTAAAGCAGCGCGAGCAACCCGTTCAGCTTCGCCGGGTCCAGCCAGCGGGAGACCAGCACCAGCCCGCGCGACGGGTCCATCCAGGTGGTGTTGCCGCCGGCGCCGCTGAACCACCAGCTGCCGGCGGGTGCCGCGGCGAACTTGCCCTGGTTGGTGTTCAGCCAGAACAGGTAGCCATATTGCGGGTTCAGCGCGCAGGGCGTGGTGCATTGCGCGACCCAGCCCTCCGGCAGCAGCCGCTGGCCGTTCCAGACCCCGCCCTGCAGCACCAGCAGGCCAATGCGCGCCTGGTCTTCGGCATGGATGAAGACGCCGCCGCCCCAATGCCCGCCGCCCGAGACGGATTGCACGCGCCGGCCGCCGACCTCGACCCAGCTGGTCTCATAGCCATGCCAGCGCCAATCCGTGCTGGCGCCAATCGGCCGCATGATCCGCTCGGCGAAGATCTCTGGGAGCGGCCGGCCGAACAGCCGCAGCAGGCTCAACGACAGCCGGTTCACCCGGACGTCGTTGTATTCCCAATAGGTGCCTGGCGCGCGCAGCGGGCGGATGCCCTTGCTGCCCTGCCCCTCCACGTTCAGGTTGCGGCCGCGGTCGATCTCGTCGCTCTTGCCGAACAGCGTGCCTTCCCATTCGGAGGTGTTCTGCAACAGCATCCGCCAGGTGATGGCGCCGTTGTGCGGCCCCTCGAAGCCGCCATCCCGCACCGTCTCGGCCACGCGGGCATCCAGGTCCGGCAGCAGGCCGTCCATCACCGCCAGCCCGGCCAGCAGCGCCAGGTAGCTCTTGGCCACGCTGAAGGTCATGTCCACCTGGCGGGTATCGCCCCAGCGCGCCACCAGACGGCCTTCGCGCAGCACCAGCCCGTTCGGCCCACCACGGGACGCCACGGGGCCGAGGATGGCATTGTGCGGCGGCGGCTCGAAGAAGCCGGATTCGATATGCGCGCGGATATCCCGCGGCCAGGGCGATTCATGCGCCAGCGCATAGGTGGCGATGGGGCCGGCATCGGCCGGGGCGTCGAACATCAGGGCGTCGGTCATGGTCGCAGGCTAACCCCTGATCGCCGCCAGCAGAAGCGGCCCTCTGGCGACTCCGGGCTGCGTTTCCTTGCCCGGCCGAACTGCATTAAACAGGCGCCGGGCGCGGCCCGGCCAGCCACGCCAACAGGAGCCCACGCCGCATGTCCTCCGGCGCCAGCGATACCAAGCTCTCCCCCACCCCGACGGCGGCGGGCGTCTCCAACGTACCGTCAGCGGCGATGCGCCTGGCGCTCGGCCTGGCTGGGCTGCTGCGGCAGAAGCACGCTGTCGTGCCGCTGGGGCAAATGGCGCTGCCTGGCCGCTCCGCCGGCACCAAGGCGGCCATCCGCGCCTTGGCCACCGGCGTGCCGATGCAGGACGCCATGCTGTGTCGCGTGCTCGGCCGCTACAAGATGCTGGTGGATCCGGGGGATCGCGGCTTTGCGCCACACCTGGTGCTGGATGGCTACTGGGAATGGTGGACCACCAACGTCCTGGCCCGCAACCTGCGGCGCGGCCAGCGCGTGGCCGAAGCCGGCGCCTGCTATGGCTACTTCACGCTGCTGATGGCCGACCTGGTGGGGCCGCAGGGCCGGGTGACGGCCTTCGAGCCGAACCCCGATGCGGCCGCGCTGCTGCAACGGAACCTGGAACTCAATGGCCTGGCCGAACGCACGCGGGTGGTGCGCGCCGCCATCGGCGCCGCCGAGGGCAGTCTTTCCGCCCCCCTGCTGGTGCCGCCCCACGCGCCGATGGCGGCACGGATCGGCGGCAGCGAACTCGCCGGCGTCGACGGGCCCGGCGCCGACCAGCGCGTGTTGCGGGTGCCGTGCCGACCGCTGGATTCCCTGGCGGATGAGCCGATTGATTGGGTGAAGCTGGACCTGCCCGGCAGCGCCGCGCCGGCCTGGCACGGCATGCAGCGCCTGCTGGAGCGCCGGCCGCAACTCCGCATCCTCATGGGCTTCGACCCCGCCCGCACGCCGCAGCCGGCCAGCTTCCTGGAGCAGGTGGCGCAGCGCTTGCCGTTGCGCGTGGTTGACCATGCCGGCGAGGTCCGCGCCACGACTGCGGCAGCGCTGACCGCCGGCGGCGTCAGCCTGCTCTACCTGGCGAAGGACTGAGGCCAGGGAGCGACCAGCGCGAGGTCTCCTGGCGCGTCGGCATTTCGATCTGCCCGGCCGTGGGCCATGATGGCCCCCCGTCGAGCGGTGCCGACATCACCGCCGCCAGCTCCCCGCCTGACAGCCGCCAGGGCAATATCCGTTCCGATGCAATCATCAGAACCGATTTCTTGCCCCGAACTCAACGAGTTATGGAGCCCGAAAGGGCGCCCGGTGTCTAGGCCGCGCGCCCGCCACGCACCGCCGGCGGACCCGGCAGCTCGATCTCGATGGCCAGGGTGGACATGTCGCCACCGCGGTCCACGCTGACATTCACCCGGCCGGGGTCGATGGCGACATAGCGCGCCACCACGGCCACCAGCTCGGCCTGCAGCTTCGGCAAAAAATCTTCCCGCGCGCGGCCGATGCGCTCATGCGCCAGCACGATCTGCAGGCGTTCCTTGGCATGGCCGGCGCTGGCCGGCGGCTTCCGCGCGCCCCTGAACAGGTCCAGCCAGCTCATGCAGCCCTCCCGCCGAACAGCCGCTTGAAGAGGCCCCCCTTCTTCTCCGGTTCGATGAACCGGTGCGGCAAGGTCTCGCCCAGGAAGCGGCCGACAGCGTCCTTGTAGGCCTGGCCGGCATTGCTCTCGGGGTCGAGAATTACGGGCATACCGGTATTCGACGCGCGAAGCACCGATTCGCTCTCGGGCACCACGCCGAGCAGCGGAATCGCCAGGATTTCCTGGATATCCTCCAGCTTCAGCATCTCGCCGCGCTCGACCCGGTTGGCGTCGTAGCGGGTGACCAGCAGGTGCTCCTTGACCTTCTCGCGCTTCTCCTCGGCCCGCTTGGACTTGCTCTGCAGCACGCCCAGGATGCGGTCGCTGTCGCGCACGCTGGAGACTTCCGGGTTGGTCACGACAATCGCCTGGTCGGCGAAGTACAGCGCCAGCAGCGCGCCCTTCTCGATGCCGGCGGGGCTGTCGCAGAGGATGTAGTCGAAGTCCTTCGACAGCTCCTCGATGATCGTGGCCACGCCTTCGCGCGTCAGCGCGTCCTTGTCGCGGGTCTGGCTGGCCGGCAGGATGCTCAGCGTCTCCACCCGCTTGTCGCGGATCAGCGCCTGGTTCAGCCGGGCTTCCCCGCTGATCACGTTGATGATGTCGAACACCACCCGGCGTTCCACGCCCATGATCAGGTCCAGGTTGCGCAGGCCGACGTCGAAATCGATCACGACCGTCTTCTTGCCGCGCTGCGCCAGGCCGGTGGCAATGGCCGCCGATGTGGTGGTCTTGCCCACGCCACCCTTGCCGGAGGTGACGACGATAACCTCAGCCATGGAGAAGTCCCCTCACCCCAGTTTCTCGAATCGCATTTCTTCGCCCTCAAGCCGGGTCTGCACCGGCTTGCCGATGGGCGCATGCCCCAGACCATCGCGCACCGCGTAGTAGCCGGCGATGGCGATCAACTCGGGGTCGAAGTTCAGCGCGAAGACCCGCGCTTCCGTGTCGCCCTGCGCGCCGGCAATGGCCCTGCCGCGCAACGCGCCATAGACGTGGATGTTGCCATCGGCCAGCACCTCGGCGCCCGCATTCACGGTGGCGGTGATCACCATGTCGGCGCCTTCGGCATAAATCCGCTGGCCCGCCCGCACCGGGTCCGTCACCAGCATGGCCGCACGGCCGGTGCCCTTGAAGTCGCTGCCCGGCTGGGCCGGCGCCGCTTCCACCGCCACAACGGGCGACTGCTGCTGCGGTGCCTCGTCGTCGCGGCCACCCACCACGCGCAGGCTGGGCAGCCCGGCCGCGGTCGCCGCCTGCTTCATCGCGGGGTTGCCGCCGATGACGCCTACCGGGACGATCTCCAGCGCGTGCAGCCCTTCGATCAGGCCGCGGAAATCCACCTCCTCCGGCGCCGCCACCAGGTCTTCCAACCCCAGCACGATGGGGGCGAAGCGCAGGAAGCCCGGCGCCTTGCGGAACTGGTCGCCCAGCGCCGGCAGCACCGCTTCCGGCCGCGGGTCGAGCAGCCGCAGCACCAGCAGGTTGAAGTTGCCGGAGCGGAGACGGAAGGTTTCGGGCAGCGTCTGCTGGGTCAAGGCGCTCTCGGCCAATGGGGGGCGGCACGGCTTCCGCCCGGGGAAGCGGAAGGCCGCCACGACTCGGGGGAGGCATGGCGGCTGAACGCCAGCTATAGCCGCCGCGGCAGGGATGGCGAAGCCCGAATGCGCCCCGGCTTGCCCCCCGGCTTGGCGGGACCGCCCGGCCGCCGCAATATCCCCCGGCCTTTGCCTGAGGATACGTCCAAGTGACCCCGATCACGCTGCTGGAACCCTTCCGCGCCCTGTTCTACGCGCCCTTCTACCTGGCGGAGGCGCGCGGCCTGTTCGCCGCCGAGGGGCTGGCGCTCAACATGGTGACGGCCGGCACCACCGACCTGGCCTGCCAGAAGCTGCTGGCCGGGGAGGCCGACCTGGCCTGGTCCGGGCCGATGCGCCCGATGCTGCTGCGCAGCCAGGACCCCAACTGCACCCTGCGCAGCTTCTGCGCCGTGGTGATGAAGGACCCCTTCCTGTTGGTCGGCCGCAACCCCCGCCCCGGCTTCACGCTCCGCGACCTGCCCGGCCTGAAGCTGGGCCAGGTCTCCGAGGTGCCGACCCCGGTCTGGTGCCTGCACGACGACCTGCGCCGCCTGGGGCTGGACCCCTCCACCCTGCCCGGCCGGCGCGGCCCCTCCATGGCCGACAACGCCGCCGCGGTGCTGACGGGCGAGTTGGACGTGGTGCAGTGCTTCGAGCCCTATGCCGCGCAGCTGGAAGCCGAGGGCGGCAGCGTCTGGCACGCCCAGGCCAGCCGCGGCCCCACCGCCTATACCGCGTTCTATTCCACGGAAGCGCTGATCGCGGCCAAGCGCCCGGCCCTGCTGGCCATGGTCCGCGCCATGGCGGCTTCGCTGAAGCTGATGAACGAATGGCCGGCCGAGCGCATCGCCGATGCCATCGCGCCGCGCTTCCCGGATGTGCCACTGGCGCAGCGCGTGCGTGCCATCAGCCGCTACCAGGGCCTGGGCCTATGGCCCGCCACGCCGCACTTCCCGCGCGCCGCGCAGCAGCGGCTGGGGGAGGCGATGGTCTCCTCGGGCGCCATGACCCACATTCCCGCCTATGAGGATTGCGTGGACGACAGCCTGGTGGACGACGCGCTGACCGGTCGCGCCGCGCCGCAGGGCGCGTAGCGTGAAGCGGAGGCGCAAGACATGAGCGGAAAGCAGCCCATCGGCACCCGCGCCGACTACCGCTGGTTCACCAGCATGCCCACGCGCTGGATGGACAACGACGTCTTCGGCCACGTCAACAACGTGGTCTACTACAGCTGGATCGATACGGCCGTGGCGGAGTTCCTGCTGCAGGCGGGCATGTACGGCGACCGCACCTTGAACCTGGAAGCGGTGCCCGCTGTCGGCCTGGTCGTGGAGACGCAATGCCGCTACTTCGCCCCGGTCAGCTACCCCGATGAGGTCACCTGCGGCCTGCGCGTCGCCCGGCTCGGCAACAGCTCCATCCGCTATGAGCTCGGCGTGTTCCGCAATGCGGAAGACCAGGCCAGCGCCGAGGCCCACTTCATCCATGTCTATGTCGACCGCGCCGACCAGTCCCGCACCGTGCCCGTGCCGCTGAAGCTGCGCGAAGCCGCCGCCCGCGTGCTGGCCCAGAGTCTGTCAGGCGCAGATCGAAGCGCCTGACAGACTCCAGGCTTTTGTTTCAGCGGCTGATTCACGCCGCCGGTGGTTCCACCGGCGACGATCAGACGCCCGCCCAACCAAGGAACGCCCCAATGCCCAAGCTGCACCGCCTCGCCATCCTCGACGACTACCAGGGCATGACCCTGAAGCTCGGCCCCTGGGGCAGTCTGCCCGGAGACCTCAGCATCCAGGTCTTCCGCGACACCATCACCAACCGCGAGGCGCTGGTCGCCCGCCTGGAATCCTTCGACGCCATCCTGATGATGCGCGAGCGCACGCCCTTCCCGGCCGCGCTGATCGCCCGGCTGCCGAACCTGAAGCTGATCATGACCACGGGCATGCGCAACGCCAGCCTGGACATCGCCGCCTGCGCCGCGCGCGGCATCACCGTCTGCGGCACCGGCGGCTTCGGCGCGCCGACGGTGGAGATCACCTGGGGCCTGATCCTCAACCTTTCGCGCGGCCTGGCGAAGTCGGAAACGCAGCTGCGTGCGGGCCAGTGGCAGCTCAACCTGGGCAATACGCTGGAGGGCAAGACGCTCGCCGTCATGGGCCTCGGCAATCTCGGCAGCCGCGTGGCCAAGGTGGGCGCGGCGCTGGGCATGAACATCATCGCCTGGAGCCAGAACCTGACCGCCGAGAAGGCCGCCGCCGGCGGGGCCAAGCTGGTCAGCAAGGAGGAGTTGCTGGCCCAGGCCGACGTGCTGACCCTGCACCTGGTGCTGAGCGACCGCTCGCGCGGCATCGTCGGCGCCAATGACCTGGCGCGGATGAAGCCCACCGCCTTCATCGTCAACACCAGCCGCGGGCCGCTGATCGACCAGGAAGCGCTGATCGGCGCGCTGCGCGAAGGCCGCATCGCCGGCGCCGGGCTGGATGTCTTCGATATCGAGCCGCTGCCGCCGACGCACCCGATCCTCGCCGCGCCCAACACGGTGCTGACGCCGCACCTGGGCTATGTAAGCGAGGAGAATTACCGCGTCTATTTCCGCGACGCGGTGGCCAATATCCAGGGCTACCTGGAGGGCAAGCCGGTGCGCGAACTCAAGGCCGGTTGACGAAACCCGCAACCGAACGGAGCGATCACATGACCCGTCCCTGCCCCGGCCCGCGTGAGGTCACCAGCCGCCCCAGCTGGTGGCCACCCGCGCATACCACCGACTGCCACATGCACATCTTCGGGCCGTTCGACCGCTACCCGCTCTCCCCAGGCCGCGGCTACACCCCGCCCGAAGCGACCATCGCGATGTACGACGCGATGTGCGCCCAGGTCGGCATCGGCCGCACCGTCATCGTGCAGCCGAGCATCTACGGCACCGATAACGCGGTAACCCTGGACGCGACCGAGGCGCTGGGCCTGCACCGCGCCCGCGCGGTGGTGGTGGTGGACAACAACGTCACCCCGGCGGAACTCCAGGCCATGGGCAAGCGCGGCGCCTGCGGCGTGCGGTTCAACGCCGTCTCCGGCAACGGCACGCCGCTGGAGCAGCTGGAAGCCCTGGCCGCCAAGCTGCGCCCGCTGGGCTGGCATCTGCAATTCTACTGCCATGCCGAGCAGATTTTGGCGCTGGAGCACGTGCTGCCCAAGCTCGGCCTGCCCATCGTTATCGACCACATGGCCGGCATCCAGACCCGCGACGGAGGCGAGAACAGCGCGGCCTTCGCCGCCTTCATCCGCCTGCTGAAGGGCGGCGGAAACACTGGTCCCGTTTGGGCCAAGCTCTGCGGCTACCGCTCCTCCACCGGCCATCCCTATGCCGATGTGAAGGCGATGGCGCAGCAGATGATCGCCGCGGCGCCGACCCGGTGCGTCTGGGGCACGGACTGGCCGCACCCTTCCCTGCACACGCCGGAGGAGGTGCCCGATGACGGCCACCTGATGAACCTGCTGGGTGAATGGGCGCCGGATGCGGCGCAGCGCCAGGCGATCCTGGTGGACAACCCGGCGCGGCTCTACGGTTTTTAGGCGGGGCTGAAGGCCCCGACGGCTTCAGCTGAGAAAGTCGGTCACCAGCTTCACCTGCGCCGGGTCCATCAGGGCCGGCGCATGGCCGCAATTGGGAATCACCTCCACCCGCACGCCCGGCCGCTGTGCCATGCGCACCGCGGTCTCGGGCAGCAGCAGGTCGCTGGTCTCGCCACGCAGCACCAGCAGCGGCTGGGTCACGGCGGGCCAGATATTCCACATCTCCGCATCCGGTGGGTCGCCGGCGCCCTGCATCGGCACGCCGATCGCGGGGTCGTAGCGCAGCCGGATGCCGCCATGCTTGCCCGGCCCGGCCGAGTATTTCGCCAGGTGGGCCCATTGCGCATCGGTCAGCGCACCAAACCCGGCATGCACCTGGCGCAGATGCTGCTCCAGCGCCGCCATGTCCGGGAACTCCATCTGCTTGCCGACATAGTCGCGGATGCGCTTGATCGCCGCGCCGGGCACGAAGGGGCCGACATCGTTCAGCACCATCCGCCGCACCGCATTGCCCGGCATCACCGCCATGATCATGCCGCACAGCCCGCCCAGCGAGGTGCCGACCCAGTCCACCTGGCCCGGCTCCAGCGCCAGCAGCGTGGTCAGCATCTGCACATAGTTGATCGGCACATAGGCCTGCGGCTCGCGCAGCGGGTCGGAAAGCCCGCGCCCCGGCAGATCCGGGCACAGCACGCGGCGGCCCTGCGCCACCAGCGCCTCGGCCAGGGTGTCGAAGTCCCGGCCGTTACGCGTCAGCCCATGCACGCACAGCACGGGCGGCGCCGCGGTGGGCGCCGCGGGCAGCCATTCCCAGACATTGACGGAAATGAAGCCCCCCTGCGCCAGCCAGCGCAGCGTCACCTGCCGCGGTTCGGCCATCAGATGATGCCCTTGTCCTTCAGCGCGGCCACCTCGGCCTCGCTCATGCCCAGCATGCCGCCCAGCACTTCCGCATTGTGCTGGCCCAGCACCGGCGGCGCGCTGCGGTAGCTCGGCGGCGTCGCGCTCAGCTTCACGGGATTGGCGATCACCTTGATCTTCTCGCCGCTGGCATGGTCGAACTCAACGGTCATGTTGCGCGCGATCACGTGCGGGTCGGCGAAGACTTCCTTCAGCGTGTTGATCGGGCCGCAGCCGATCTTCTGCGCTTCCAGCAGGCCGACCCATTCAGTGGTGGTGCGGCTCTGCATCACCGGCGTCAGCGTCGCGGTCACCAGGTCCCGGTTGGCCACGCGGATCGGGTTGGTGGCGAAGCGCGGGTCTTCCAGCAGGTGCTCCTGGCCGAAGGCCTTGCAGAAGCGTTCGAAGGTCGGGTCGTTGCCGACGGCCAGGATGATGTAGCCGTCCTTGGTGGGGAATTCCTGGTAGGGCGCGATGTTCGGGTGCTGGTTGCCCAGGCGCGCCGGGTTCTCGCCGGTGGCCAGGTAGTTCATGCCCTGGTTCGCCAGCCAGGCCACATGCGTGTCCAGCATGCCGATATCCACCTGCTGGCCCTCGCCGGTCGCGTGCCGATGGTTCAGCGCCGCCAGGATGCCGATGCAGCCGTACAGCCCCGCGAACAGGTCCGCGACGGGCACGCCGACCTTCTGCGGGCTGCCATTCGGCTCCCCGGTCAGCGACATGACGCCGCCCATGGCCTGGATCAGCGCGTCATAGCCCGGGCGCGGCGCATAGGGGCCGGTCTGGCCGAAGCCGGTGATGGAGCAATAGATCAGCCGCGGAAACTGCTTTGAGAGTTGCTCCCAGCCCAGGCCGTACTTGGCCAGCGCGCCGACCTTGAAATTTTCCACCAGCATGTCGCAACTGGCCAGCAGCTTCAGGATGATGTCCTGGCCCGCCTTGCTGGCGATATCCACGGTGACCGACTTCTTGTTGCGGTTCACGCCCAGGAAGTAGGCGCTCTCCTTGGTCTCCGGCCAGAACGGCGGGGCGAAGCCGCGGGTGTCGTCACCGGCCTCGGGGCGCTCGATCTTGATGACCTCGGCGCCGAGGTCACCCAGCATCTGGGTGCAGGTCGGCCCGGCGAGGACGCGGGTCAGGTCGAGGACGCGGAGGCCCGAGAGCGGGCCGATGGGCGGGTTTGACATGCTGGTTCCCGTAGGCATGGACATCTCCGGCCCCATGCCGGCGCGGCGCCCTTGATCCGGGCTGCCCCCTGGGTATCGGCCAGGGGCACGCCAGGGGCAAGGGCCGCCGCAGGTCGTGAAACATCGCACAGCGCTGTGACCGGACAGGTTGCAAGGTATTCCATATACCAAACCCGCAACATAACTGTGAGGAGTGAGAGTCCATGCCGATTGACTGGCAAGCCCATGCCGCGGCCACCGAGGCCTATTTCGCCGCCACCGGCACTTGGTTCGACCCGTTGCCGTTGACCGAGACGCCGGTACCAGACCCGACGCCCGCGCAGCCGACCCCGGCGCAGACGACCGACTGGAACGCGCTGGCCGCGCTGGTGGAGGCGAACTTCGCCGCCACCGGGCAGTGGTACATCCCGCCGACCCCGGTAGCACCGCCCGCGCCGGCGCCCGTGCCAGCGGCAACCGACTGGAACGCCATCGGCGCCCAGGTCACCGCCAACTTCGAGGCCACGGGGCACTGGTTCCTGTAGCACCAGGCGCGCAGGCGGGCAGCGGCCGAACCGGCCCTGCCCGCCACTGCAGCAGGCTCGCCGCGGGGGGGCGTCTCGCGCGCCGGCGGAAGCCGCGCTAAGTGTGGCGGCGTTCGCTGAGGAGGAACCGCCATGCTCGACCGCCCGCTGCCCACCCCCGTCGCCCCGACGCTGGACCCCTTCGCCCTGGCGAAGGCGATGTCCGGCTATCACTTCATCGGCGGCGCCTATGTCCCCTCCCACAGCGGCAAGACCTTCGCCGTGGTCAACCCGGCCACCGGCGCCGAGGTGGCCCGCACCGCCGAGGGTGACGCCAGCGACGTTGACGCCGCGGTGCAGAACGCCGCCGAGGCGCAGAAGGCCTGGGCCAAGATGCCCGCCCGCAAGCGCGGCGCCCTGGTGCATGCCTGCGCCGCCGTCATCCGCGAGCACGTGGAAGAGCTGGCCAAGCTGATCGCGCTGGAAACCGGCAAGGCGCTGCGCACCGAAAGCCGCGTGGAAGCCAATACGGTGGCCGACATCCTGGAGTTCTTCGGCGGCCTGGGCAGCGAGCTGAAGGGCGAGAGCGTCCCCTTCGCCCCCAACGTGCTGAGCGTGACGGTGCGTGAACCCCTCGGCGTGGTCGGCGCGATCATCCCGTGGAACGTGCCGATGCTGCTGATGACGCTGAAGGTGGCGCCGGCGTTGGTGGCCGGCAACAGCGTGGTGGTGAAGTCCGCCGAAGAAGCCCCGCTGGCGGTGCTGCGCATCTGCGAGCTGATGAACCGCATCCTACCGCCCGGCGTGTTCAACATGCTTTCGGGGTTTGGCCCGGAATGCGGCGCGCCGTTGGTGGAACACAAGCTGGTCCGCAAGGTCACCTTCACCGGCAGCGTCGAGACCGGCAAGATCGTCGCCCGCGCCGCCGCCAACAAGCTGATCCCGGTGACGCTGGAACTCGGCGGCAAGTCGCCGATGATCGTCTTCGCCGATTGCGACTTCGCCAAGACCGTCAGCGGCGCCCTCACCTCCATGCGCTTCACCCGCCAGGGGCAGAGCTGCACGGCGGCCAGCCGCATCTACGTGGAACGCCCGATCTTCGACGCCTTCGTGGCCGAGATGAAGAAGGCGGTGGACGCCATGGTGATGGGCGACCCGCTGGACGAGAAGACCGACATCGGCACCATCATCAGCCACGACCAGTTCGCGAAGGTGCAGGGTTTTATCAGTGAAGGCACCAGCACCCCGGGCGCCACGGCGCATGTCTGCTCCGCCATGCCGTCCGACCCCGCGCTGAAGAAGGGCCTGTTCCTGCGCCCGGTCATCTTCACCGGCCTGAACCGCGACAGCCGCCTGGTACAGGAAGAAATCTTCGGGCCGGTCACGGTCATGCAGCCGTTTGATGACGCGGAAGCCGTGCTGGCCGAGGCGAATGACAGCGACTACGGCCTGGCTGCCTCGCTCTGGACCAACAACCTGAAGGTGGGCCTGGACCTGGCGCATCGGCTGGAAGCCGGCCTGGTGCAGATCAACCAGAACCTGGTGGTGCAGGCCAACCTCAGCTACGGCGGCGTGAAGTCCAGCGGCCTGGGCAAGGAGGCCAGCCTGGAAGCCATGCTGGAACACTTCACCCACAAGAAGACCATTATGGTGAACATGGCCTGAGGCCATGTTCGTGCGGGCCTGCGCCCGCGGGCATGGTGACCATGGCCCGCGGCTTAGCCCAGCCGGCACCCGCAGGCATGGTGACCATGGCCTCGGACCATGTCCGTGGGGGCCGGCGCCCGCGGGCATGGTAACCCATGGCCTGGGGCCTGGCCCCGCCGGCACCCGCATGCCTGCCCGCCCGGCCTCCGCTGGCCGAGCGGCGGCAGGCGGCGGCGCTGCCCGCCGCCATGGACGCCCGCCACCGAGATGGGGCATTGTTCCGGCCTTCAAGCTTTCGGAAGCCGGCATGCTGCACTCCTCCCACCCCCTTCCGCGGCATTCCGCTCGCGCGTTGCGGTGGGCAGGGCGGTGAGCATGAACAGCCTCGGCCGATATCGCCCGCCGCGCCGGCTGCGCCGCGGCCATGGCTGGCTGAAGCTGCTGCTGGCAATTCCGGTTCTGCTGGTGCTGGCCCTGGCCGGCGGCGCCTATGCGCTGTGGCGCTCCGTGCCGCCCGACGATCAGCGCGCCAACATCCCCGGCCTCTCCGCCCCGGTCGAGATTTCGCTGGACCCGCAGGGCGTGCCGCGCATCCGTGCCGCCGTGCTGCGAGACGCCTATGCCGCGCTGGGCTGGCTGCACGCCCGGGACCGCATGTTCCAGATGGAGCTGATGCGCCGCGGCGCCGCCGGCCGCCTGGCGGAGATTGCCGGCCCGGCGCTGCTGCGCAACGACCGCTTCGTCCGCACCCTGGGCCTGGCGCGCCGCGCCGAAGCCGACCTGGCGGCGCTGGACGACGACACCAGGGCGATGCTCTCGGCCTATGCCACCGGCGTCAACGCCTGGATCGAAACGCGCGGCAGCTTCGCCGCCCCGGAATTCCTGCTGCTGGGCAAGCCGGAACCCTGGCTGCCCGAGCATTCGCTGCTCTGGGGCAAGGTCATGGGGCTCTGGCTGTCCGGCAATTGGCGGGACGAGCTGGAGCGCGCCCGGCTGGCCACCAGCCTGCCGCCGGACCGCATCGCCGACCTCTGGCCGGCCGAGACCTCCGCCGGCCGGCCGGACTGGCCCTTCGCCGCGCCGCTGCCACGACCGCCGGCGCCGCAGCCCGCGCCGGAAGCCACGCCCGACCAGCGCCAGGGCGCCCTGCCCGCGCAACAGCTGGCCCGGCTGGCGGCGCTGATCCCGCGCTTCCCGGAACCCTTCACCCTGCCGCCCAGCGCCAGCAATTCCTGGGCGGTTGCCGGCGCGCGCTCCGCCAGCGGCCGGCCGCTGCTGGCCAATGACCCGCATCTCGGCTTCCAGGCGCCCATCATGTGGTACCTGGCGCGCATCGACCTGCCGGGCGGCCGCATGCTGGCCGGCGCCACCAGCCCTGGCCTGCCCTTCATGGTCATCGGCCGCAATGAGCGCCTGGCCTGGGGCTTCACCAACAACGGCGCCGACGTGCAGGACCTGTTCATCGAACGGCCGGTCGGCGCCGACCGCTATGAGACGCCCAGCGGCCCGCAGCCCTTCCAGGTGGCGGAGGAACGCATCCTGGTCCGCGGTGCCGAGGCAGTGGAGCTGCGGGTGCGCGAGACCCGCCACGGCCCGGTGATCTCGGACCTGGACGACATCCCGCAGGGGCGCGTCCTGGCGCTGGCCGCCGCCAACCTGGCCGCCGAGGACAGCTCCGCCGCCGGCCTTCTGGCGCTCAACCGCGCCGGCAGCGTGGCCGAAGCCCGTGCCGCCGCCGGCCAGATCACCAGCCCGGTGCAGAACCTCATCGCCGCCGACGCCGCCGGCGGCATCGGTCTCTACACCACCGGCCGGGTGCCGTTGCGCCGCGCCGGGGATGGCAGCCTGCCCGCGCCGGGGCACGATGGCAGCCACGACTGGACCGGCTGGGCCGCGCCGGATGCCCTGCCCGCCACCGAGAACCCGGCCAGCCAGGTGCTGGCCAATGGCAACAACCGCACCGCCCCGGCCGACTTCCCGGTCTTCATGGGGCGCGACTGGTTCGGCCTCTGGCGCTTCCAGCGCATCGGCGAGCGGCTGGGCCAGGAAGGCCGGCTGAGCGCCGCCGACATGGTCGCGTTGCAGATGGACAGCACCAGCCCGCTGGCGCGCCAGGCGGTGGCGGAGGGCGGCCTGCTGCGCCGCATCGGCCGCCCCGCCGGCGCCGTGGCGGTGGCACTGGACCTGCTGCTGGCCTGGGACGGCGACATGGCCGCGCCGCTGCCGCAGCCACTGATCTTCAACGCCTGGCTGCGCCGCTTCATCGAACTGGCCCTGGCCGCCGGCGGCTCCCCCGCCGGCCGCTGGGGCAACCCGCCGGAATTCGCCGAGCAGCTGATGCGCGACCCCGCCCTGGCGGCGCGCTGGTGCCGCGGCGACTGCGCCGCCCTGGCCGGCCGCGCCCTGGCCGAGGCGGTGGCCGCCCTGCAGGCCGAGACCGGCCGCGACCCCGGCGCCTGGCGCTGGGCCGATGTCCATCAGGCCCGGTTCGAGCACCCGCTGCTGCGTGGCCTGCCGCTGCTCGGCCGGCTTTCCCGGCTGCAGGCCGCCACCGCCGGGGATGGGCAGACCCTCAATCGCGGCGGGCTGCGCGGCGGCGAGGGGCTGGACGGCTTCCGGCATGTCCATGGCGCCGGGCTGCGCCTGGTGGCGGACCTGGCGGATACCGAGTCGACGCTGGCCATGATCGCCACCGGCCAGTCCGGCAACCCGCTCAGCCGCCACTGGGGCGACCTGCTGCGACCTTGGCGGGACGGCGAGACCCTGCGCCTGACCCGCGAACCCGCCGCGGTCGCCGGGCGGGTGACCCTCTCGCCCTGAGCACGAAATTGTCGGCCGGGAACGCCGACGCAAGCCAGCGGTTGATTCTCCGGCCCAGGCCACCGAAACTAGGCGTCACCGATGCTGCAACGCCCCAATCGCCGCCCGCAGTTCTTCTACACCACGGCCCCGCTGCCCTGCCCCTACCTGGCCGGCAGGACCGAGCGGAAGATCGTGACCGAACTGACCGGCCCGGATGCCGAGGCGCTGCACGACCGGCTTTCCCGCGCCGGCTTCCGCCGCAGCCACAACATCGCCTATTCGCCGGTCTGCCCGGGGTGCTCCGCCTGCATCCCCATCCGCATCCGGGTCAACGCCTTCGAGCCGAACCGGGCACAGCGCAAGCTGGCCAGGCTGAACGCGGACGTCACCAGCTTCGAGATGCCGGCCCGCGCCACCGCCGAGCAATTCGCCCTGTTCCAGCGCTACCAGCGCGCCCGGCACGGTGACGGCGACATGGCCGCCATGGGCTTCTACGACTACCGCGCCATGGTCGAGGACACGCCCATCACCACAGGCGTGGTGGAATTCCGCAGCGCCGACGACAAGCTGCTGGGCGCCTGCCTGACCGACTGGCTGGGCGACGGGCTTTCCGCCGTCTACAGCTTCTTCGTGCCCGAGGATGTCAGGCGCTCGCTGGGCAGCTGGGCGATCCTGTGGCTGGTGGAGCGCGCCCGGGCGCTGGGGCTGCCCTATGTCTACCTGGGCTACTGGGTGCCGGAGAGCCGGAAGATGACCTACAAGGCCCGCTTCCGCCCCAGCGAGGTGCTGATGGGCGGGACCTGGCGCGCGCTGGAGGACGGCAACCCGGCGCTTGAGGCGGCGCTGACGCCGGTCACCGTCGGGTAGGCACGCAGGCAGCGCCGGTGCATGCCGGGGCGGGTCGTGCCATCGCAGGCTGCGCCCACCTGGACGCGGCTCAGGTTCCAGAAGTCATTGAATCCAGAGCAAGAAATTCGTTCAGATGGTTCCATCTGACGGCATATTGCTCTAACCTGGCATCGAAGCCGGGGGCCATCATGCGGGGCATCATCATCACCATGGCGCTGACGCTGCTGGCCGGCGTGGCGCTGGCGCAGCCGCAGCGCCCGCAGCCACCCCAGCCGCGCTATGCCGGCCAGGGCGAATACTGCAACGGCACCACCTGGCCCCCCACGCTCTGCCGGGAGGGGCTGGAATGCCGCATCGCCCCGCAGCCGCCTGGCAGCCCGCCCCTGGTCGGCGCCGGCGGCACCTGCGAGCCCGCGCCGCAGCGCTGCAACCTGACGGTCTTCCCGCCGCTGTCCTGCCCCAGCGACCAGCGCTGCGTGACCGCGCAAGGCGCGCCGCCGGGTGCCTCCGGCCAATGCCGGCCGAACCCTTAGGGCAACATCCGTTCTGATCGAAGCACCAGAACGGATTGCCTGCTCCGGTTGCAACAGGTCATGGCGCACGGGCTGCGCTCGACAGGGCGCATGGTGTTCCAGCGTCTGATCATCGCCGGTGGGATCACCGGCGGCTTGAACTCGCCGCCCACGCAACAGCCTGGGGGCTGTCAGACGGGCCATCAAAAATGATGACCCGTATGCGTCGTCTTTCGCGCGCAGCCGCCACGCCACCCCTGCGCGGCTGACAGGCTCCGGCCGGCACCGGCTGACCGGCCCGCAACTCCCGCGGCCCGGCACGGCCTGCCCTACCCCTCGAAGCGGTTGCTGCGCGGAAAGCCCTGTGGCGGCTGCTTGCCGGCGCCGGCGCGGTTGCCGCGCCATTCCCGCAGGTCGGTCTCCAGCCGCACGCCGCTGCCGTATTTCCAGCGCAGGCCGACCTTGCGGTCGAACACCTGCACGTCCGAAAGCCCGCCGTCGCGGTAGGTCTGCAACTGCACGCCCTTGCCGCGGGTCATTTCCGGCAGCTGCTCGGCCGGGAAGACCAGCAGCTTGCGGTTGCTGCCGATGACCGCGACGGTATCGCCCTCGGCCGGCACGCAGTGCATGGCGCGCTTGCCGGCTTCCAGCGCCAGCACCTGCTTGCCGGTGCGCTTCTCGGCCAGCATCTCCTCGCCCTTGACCAGGAAGCCCTTGCCATCCTCGCTGGCCAGCAGGAAGCGCGTGGCGTCCTTGTGGACATGCGCGGTCAGGATGCCGTCGTCAGTGCCGATATCCAGCAGCAGCCGCACCGGCTGGCCATCGCCGCGGCCGCGCGGAATGCTGTCCGCCTTCAAGGTATACGCCTTGCCGTTGCTGGCAAACAGGATGATCCGGTCCGTGGTTTCCGCGTGCAGCCAGGTGTGCAGGCTGTCGCCTTCCTTGAAGCGCAGCTCGGCATCCTCGGCGATGTGGCCCTTCTGCGCGCGGACCCAGCCCTTTTCGGACAAAATCACCGTGATCGGCTCGCGCTCGACGAAGCTGGCCTCGTCGATCAGCACCGCCGGCAGCAGCACGCCCGCCTCGGTGCGGCGGCGGCCCAGCGCGCCGTCGCCGAATTTGGTGCGGGTTGCCTCGATTTCGGACGAAATGGCGGCCCAGCGCTTGCTGTCGCTGCCCATCAGGCCCTGCAGCGACTTCTGTTCCGCCGAGAGCTTCCGGTGTTCCTTGCGGATTTCCATCTCTTCCAGCTTGCGCAGCGCCCGCAGCCGCATGTCCAGAATGGCGTTGGCCTGGGTTTCGGACAAACTGAAGGTGGCCATCAGGGCCTCCTTCGGCTTGTCCTCCTCGCGGACGATGCGGATCACCTCGTCCAGGTTGAGATAGACGATGAGGTAGCCGTCGAGGATCTCCAGCCGCCGGGCGATCGCGGCCAGCCGGTGTTCCGTGCGGCGCAGCAGCACCACGTGGCGGTGGTCCAGCCAGCAGCGCAGCACCTCCTTCAGCCCCATCACCCGGGGGGTGCGGTCGGCGTCCAGCACGTTCATGTTCAGGCTGAACCGGCTTTCCAGCTGGGTGGCGCGGAACATCGTCTCCATCAGCACCGCGGGGTCCACGGTGCGGGACTTCGGCTCGATCACCAGGCGGATCACATCGGTGCTCTCGTCGCGGATATCGGCCAGCAGCGGCAGCTTCTTCTCGTCCAGCAGCAGGGCGATCTGCTCGATCAGCTTGGACTTCTGCACCTGGTAGGGGATTTCGGTGACGATGATCCGCCAGGTGCCCTGCTTGGCGTCTTCCTTGTGCCAGCGGGCGCGCATGCGGAAGCCGCCGCGGCCGGTCTCATAGGCCTCCCGGATCGCAGCCTTGGGTTCCACCAGGATGCCGCCGGTCGGAAAGTCCGGGCCGGGGATATGGACCAGCAGGTCGTCCACCGTGGCGGCGGGGTTGCGGATCAGCTCCAGCGCCGCGCCGCAGAGTTCGCCGGCATTGTGCGGGGGAATGGAAGTCGCCATGCCCACCGCGATGCCGCTGGCGCCATTGGCCAGCAGGTTCGGGAAGGCCGCCGGCAACACCACCGGCTCGTTCTCCTCGCCGTCATAGGTGGCGCGGAAATCGACCGTGTTCTCGTCGATGCCCTGGAGCATCGCCTGGGCAACATCGGTCAGCCGGGCTTCGGTGTACCGCATGGCCGCGGCGTTATCGCCATCGATATTGCCGAAATTGCCCTGGCCATCGACCAGTGGATACCGCGCGGCAAAATCCTGCGCCTGGCGGACCAGGGCCTCATAGATGCTGGAATCGCCATGCGGGTGGTACTTGCCCATCACGTCGCCGACGATGCGGGCGCATTTCTTGAAGCCGGCGTCAGGGTCCAGCTTCAGCTGGTGCATCGCCCAGAGCAGCCGCCGATGCACCGGCTTCAACCCGTCCCGCACGTCCGGCAGGGAGCGCGAGGTGATGGTCGACATCGCATAGGCCAGGTAGCGCTCGCCCAGGGCTTCGGCCAGGCGGGTGTCGCGGATGTCGCCGCCCTCGGGGGGCGTCATGATATCGTCAGGCATCTATTCCTCGCACCGAGTCGGCTGCCAGCCCAGCTATCCTGTCTAGCAGCATCATGCGCCCGTTTGGTAGCGCTTTGTTCTGGTTTCCATAGGCATCCCGTCCCAGAAAATGCCCGGTCAACCGCATCCCCGCCAGCCAGTCCGCCGGGCCGGAGGGGTCATTGGCGCCGGCCCGATCCTCGGCCAGCAGGAAGGCCGGCAGCGGCAGCAGACGGTCGCGCCAGGGCTCGCCGGCCGCCGCCGCCACGGCCCGGCCGGTGCGCGGGGAGACCCAGGCCAGGTCCTCCGCCACGCCGGTCAGCGCGCAGGCGGTAAGGTCCATGCCATAGCCGATCTCCTCCAGCAGCAGGGCTTCCCAGCGGACATAGTCAGGGATCAGCGCCCGCGCCCCACCCGGCAGCCGCGCCAGCAGCGAAACCAGGCCGTGGAACACCCGCGGATGCGCCTGCCGCTCCGGCAGCGCGGTTTCCGCCAGCGCGCAGGCGGCGGAAAGCAGCGCCAGCGCCAGCGGGTCCTCCATGGCCAGGGCCGCCGCAGGGTGCACCATCTCCGCGGAAATCGCGCCCAGCTGGTCGGCCAGGCGGCCGACCCAGCGCGCCTCCACCAGGTTGCCGCCCTGCCAGACCGGTGCCTGGGCACGGCTGGACCCACCCTTGGCCAGGCCGGCATGGCGGCCATGGGCTTCGGTCAACAGCGATACCAGAAGGCCCGACTCGCCGAAGGGGCGGGTGCCGAGCACCACGGCGGGGGCCTGCCATTCCATGACAGGGGCATATGGGGGATGCGGCCCGCCGGTCCAGCACCTTCCTGCAGCCAGGTTGGCCTGGCCGGCGCGGCGGCGCGGCCGGGCGGCCTGAACCGCCGCCCGGCTGGGCCTGGAAAGCCCGGCTTCAGACGACCGGGCTGCGGCCGCCATCCACGTTGATGGCGGTGCCGGTGACGTAGCCGCCCTGCTCGCTGCACAGGAACAGCGCGGTGGCGGCGAATTCCTCGGCCTTGCCCAGGCGGCCCATCGGCACCGGCTTGCCCATCTCGGCCTTCCATTCCTCCCAGGTGATGTTGCGCTGCTCGGTGGCGTGGCGGCGGACCCACTGGTCGCTCTCGATGATCCCGACCAGCAGCGCGTTCACCAGGATGTTGTGCCTGGCCACCTCGTTGGCGATCACCTTGGTCAGCGCCATGCCGGCGGCGCGGGAGACGGCGGTGGGCGCGCCCTCGGCCGGCGGGGCCTTGGCGCCGATGTTCAGCACGTTGATGATCCGGCCCCACTTGCGCTCGGTCATGCCTGGAATCGCCATGCGCGAGAGACGGACGGCGGCGAAGAGCTTCAGGTCCAGGTCGTGCTGCCACAGCTCGTCGGAGACGTTGAGGAAGGCGCCGCGCTGGCTGGTGCCGGCGTTGTTGATGAGGATGTCGACCTTGCCCATGTGGGCGGCGGCGGCCTTGAAGGCGGCCTCGCAGCCGGCGGCGGTGCTGATGTCGGCGGAGATGCCGATGACCTTCACGCCCGGTGCCGCGGCCTTCACCTCGGCTTCCGCACTCGCCAGCGATTCGGCCCCGCGCGCCACCATGGCGACATCGCCGCCCGCCTGGGCGAAGGCCTTGGCCATGGCAAGGCCCAGGCCCTTGGACCCACCGGTGATGAGCGCGCCACGGCCCGCGACTGAAAGCTGCATGTTGGAAACCCTCCCTTGGATGCCGCCCATCCTGCCGCCATGCGGCGTCGAGGGAAAGCGGGGGGAGGAAATCTGGGGCGACCTACGGGGCTCGAACCCGTGACATTCGGCACCACAAGCCGACGCTCTGCCAGCTGAGCTAAGGCCGCCACACAGGGCGCGGGTACTACCCCCTGCCGACGGCTGCCGTCAACTGGCCGCGTGCTTCCAACCACACGCGCATGCGCTCCAGCGCCTCGTCCAGCAGATGGTCGGCCTTGCAGAAGGCGAAGCGGGCGTAGTGGCTGGGGGCGTCGGGGCCCTCGTCGCCGGAATCGGCGCGGTCGGCATAGAAGGCCGTCACCGGAATGGCGGTCACCTTGGCCTCGGTCGTCAGGGTGCGACAGAACGCCACGTCATCCCCGTTGAAGCCCAGCGGGCGGAAATCCGTGGTGATGAAGTAGCTGCCCTTGCTGTCCAGCACGCCGAAGCCGAGCTTCTTCAGCCCCGCGCCCAGCCGGTCCCGCTTGGCCTGCAGGCTGGTGCTGAGGCCTTGGAAGTAGCTGTCGTCCTTCATCAGCCCCACCGCCACGCCGCGCTGCAGGTTGGGCGCGGTGGTGAAGGTGAGGTTCTGGTGCGCCTTGGCCACGTTGGCGGCCAGGCTGCGGTCGCAGGTGATGTAGCCCACCTTCCAGCCCGTCAGGCTGAAGGTCTTGCCGGCGCTGCCGATCCGCATGCAGCGCTCCCGCATGCCCGGCAGGGTCATCAGCGGAATATGCGGCATGCCGTCGAACACCAGGTGCTCGTAGACCTCGTCGCAGATCGCGTAGCAGTCGTGCTTGGCCACCAGCCCGGCGATGAACTCCAGTTCCTCCCGCGTGAACACCTTGCCGCAGGGGTTCATCGGCGTGTTGAACAGGATCGCCTTGGTCTTCGGGCCGAAGGCGGCGGCCAGCTCGGCGCGGGGCAGCGCCCAGTCCGGCGGGTTGAGCCGCACCAGCTTCGGGATCGCGCCCAGCAGCTTCACCACCGGCAGGTAGGTGTCGTAGAGCGGCTCGATCAGCACGCATTCGTCGCCGGGGTTCAGCACCGCCATCAGGCAGGCGGTAATCGCCTCGGTCGCCCCTGACGTGACGATGACCTCGCCATTCGGGTCGGCCTCGATGCCGTAGAAGCGCTTGGCGTGGCTGGCCACGGCGGCGCGCAGTTCCGGCAGGCCGGTCATCGGCGGGTACTGGTTGCGGCCATCCAGCAGGGCGTCGGCGGCGGCCTTCACCACATCCTCGGGGCCGTCGTAATCCGGAAAGCCCTGGCCCAGGTTGATGGCGCCGTGTTCGGTCGCCAGCGCGCTCATCACGGTGAAGATGGTGGTGCCAATGGCCGAAAGCAGGTGGTTCTGCGGCTGCATCAAGAAGTTCCCCTAAGCCCAGTCATAATGGGTTTGGTCCGGGGTTGCCGCAAGCGACGGGGTTTGCGCCGTCGCGCCGTTACGCGGTTGCTGGCCCGTTCGGCCCGTGATGCGCGGTCATGCCGCAGGCGCGCGGCTGGCCGCCGCCGCGCCGGATCGGCCGGTCAACCCCGGCCGATTTCGGGTCGCAAGGTAGGGCTGACTGCATTCGCAGCGGAAATTTGCACAATGATTGTCCTGTTTGCCCACTAAACATGCGTCTCTGGCAAAAAAACCGGGGGAAGTCCCCGCCACGCTGGATTGAACCCATGGCACGGGAAGTGCAAAAGACCCGTCATCAAGCCGGCCTTCCCGGCTCGCCTGGCCTGAGGGCCTGGCAAGGGAAACGTCAGGGGCGAACAGTCACACCGGTGGCAAAGCGGAGCCGATGAAGAAGATCGAGGCCATCATCAAGCCCTTCAAGCTCGACGAGGTGAAGGATGCGTTGCACGAGATAGGGCTGCAGGGCCTGACGGTGCTGGAGGCCAAGGGCTTCGGGCGCCAGAAGGGCCATACGGAGCTGTACCGTGGCGCCGAATATGTCGTGGACTTCCTGCCCAAGGTGAAGATCGAAGTGGTCTGCGGCGACGACCTCGCCGAACGCGCGATCGAGGCCATCACCAACGCCGCCCGCACCGGGCGCATCGGCGATGGCAAGATCTTCGTCTCGGAGATCCAGGAAGTCATCCGCATCCGCACCGGTGAACGGGGCGACGACGCGGTTTAGCCAATAGCCGGCACCGGGGCCTGGGCCCTGGCGCCGGCAATCCTAACGGGCCGCGCATGCGCGGCACGGACGCCTCGGAGGCCGGGCCCCGGCCCTCCGCCAGGTCAACAACGGGGCATTGCAGCCGAACCCTCCCCAAGGGCTCGGCGGGACATTCAGGGGAACAGGATCAGCATGGCGAACAAGGATGCCGTCTCCAAGGTCATGGAAATGATCAAGGAGCACAGTGTGGAGTACGTGGACCTGCGGTTCACCGACCCGCGCGGCAAGTGGCAGCACACCGCGCAGCACGTCTCGACCGTGAACGAAGAGGTCTTCGAGGTCGGCTTCATGTTCGACGGCTCGTCGATCGCCGGCTGGAAGGCGATCAACGAGTCCGACATGATCCTGATGCCGGACCCGGACACCGCGGTCATGGACCCGTTCTCGGCCAAGCCGCAGCTGATCCTGATCTGCGACATCATCGAGCCGTCGACCGGCCAGTTCTACAGCCGCGACCCGCGCGCCACCGCCAAGCTGGCCGAGGCCTATGTGGCCTCCTCCGGCGTGGGCGACACGGTGTTCATCGGCGCCGAGGCCGAGTTCTTCATCTTCGACAGCGTCAAGTTCGGCACCGGTGGCAACTTCGGCCACTACATGCTGGAGAGCGTCGAGGGCCCGGGTTCGTCCATGAAGGACTATCCGGAAGGCAACATGGGTCACCGCCCCGCGGTGAAGGGCGGCTACTTCCCGGTTGCCCCGGTTGACGGCGATGTCGACCTGCGCGCCGAGATGCTGTCGACGATGGGCGAGATGGGCCTGCCGATCGAGAAGCACCACCACGAGGTGGCGCAGAGCCAGCACGAACTGGGCACCAAGTTCGGCAAGCTGGTGACGATGGCCGACCAGATGCAGATCTACAAGTACTGCGTCCACAACGTGGCCCACAGCTACGGCAAGACCGCCACCTTCATGCCGAAGCCGATCTACGGCGACAACGGCAGCGGCATGCACACGCACCTTTCCATCTGGAAGGAAGGCAAGCCGCTGTTCGCCGGCAACCAGTATGCCGACCTGTCGGAGATGTGCCTGTACGCCATCGGCGGCATCATCAAGCACGCCAAGGCCGTCAACGCCTTCACCAACCCCAGCACCAACAGCTACAAGCGCCTGATCCCGGGCTTCGAGGCGCCGGTGCTGCTGGCCTACTCGTCGCGCAACCGCTCGGCCAGCTGCCGCATTCCGTACACCACCAGCCCGAAGGCCAAGCGCGTTGAAGTCCGCTTCCCGGACCCGACCGCGAACCCCTACCTGGCCTATGCGGCGCTGACCATGGCGGCGATCGACGGGATCAAGAACAAGATCCACCCCGGCGCCCCGATGGACAAGGACCTGTACGACCTGCCGCCGGAAGAGCTGAAGGACATCCCGACGGTGTGCGGCAGCCTGCGCGAAGCGCTGGGCGCGCTGGAAGCCGACCACGACTTCCTGCTGGCCGGCGACGTGTTCAGCAAGGACCAGATCGAGAGCTACATCGAGCTGAAGTGGAAGGAAGTCTA
This sequence comes from uncultured Rhodospirillales bacterium, assembly GCA_903835235.1. Lineage (GTDB taxonomy): Bacteria > Pseudomonadota > Alphaproteobacteria > Acetobacterales > Acetobacteraceae > CAIMOR01. Next base: position 99,159 of record CAILMF010000015.1, on the reverse strand, counting down.
CCGCTTCGAGCACACGCCGCACCCGGTCGAGTTCGAGATGTACTACTCGGCGTAACGCCGGCGGCGGCCTGACGGCCGCTGCACCAATGGCCGCGGCGTACCCCTGGTGGCGCGCCGCGGCTTTTTTTTGCGCTGTCCGCAGGCTTGGGCTGCGGCCTACGCCGGAGGATCAGCCGCCGAGGGTGGCGACCACCTGGTCCTCGGCCACGGCATCACCCTCGGCCACGGTGATGGAGGCGATGATGCCGTCCCGGGGCGCCATGACCGGGATTTCCATCTTCATGGATTCCAGGATCATCACCGGCTCCTCCTCGGCCACGGCCTCGCCGGGCTGCTTCAGGATCTTCCAGACGGAGCCGGAAATCTCGGACTTGATCGCAAGGTCGGCCATGTTGTTCCTCGGGGTCAGAAGCTTGTGGGCCAGGGTGCCGGCGCGCGCTCGCCCCGGCCCTGGCGGGCGGTGTCGTCGGCCTGCGTACCATCAGGCGCCATGGCTGCCTGCCGTCCGGAAGCTGGCATCATACGGGGCATCAGGCCTTCAGCTCCTGCGCCAGGCCGGTATGCACCTGCCCGGCGCGGAAGGCCTCGCTGGCCAGCACGCGGTGCAGGAAGGGGATGTTGGTCCTGATGCCCGCCACCTCGAAGCCGTGCAGCGCCTCCTCCAGCCGGGCGATGGCGCCGTCACGCGTCGGCGCATGGGCGATCACCTTGGCCAGCATCGGGTCGTAGTGGGGGGTCACGACCATGCCCTCGGCATAGCCGGTCTCCACCCGCAGGCCAGCGTCGGCCGGCGGCGGCCGGAACCGGTTGAGCGGCCCGGGCGAGGGGAAGAAGTTGACGGGGTTCTCGGCATAGACCCGCGCCTCGATCGCATGGCCGCTGAGCGCGATCGCCGCCGGCAGCACCTGCTCCAGCCGGGCGCCGCCGGCCAGGCGGATCATCGCCGCCACCAGGTCCAGGCCGGTCACCATCTCGGTCACGCCGTGCTCCACCTGCAGGCGGGTGTTCATCTCCAGGAAGATGAAGCTGCCATCGGCGCCCAGCAGCATCTCCACCGTGCCGATGTTGTCGTAGCCCAGCCTGGCCAGCACCGCGGCGGCCTGCTCGGCCATCGCCGTCGCCTGCGGGCGCGGCAGCATCGGTGCCGGCGATTCCTCCAGCACCTTCTGGTGCCGCCGCTGCACCGAGCAGTCGCGCTCGAACACGTGGCGCACCTGGCCGTGGCGGTCGCCCAGCACCTGGAACTCGACATGGCGCGGGCGCTCGACCAGGCGTTCCAGATAGACCCCGGCATCGCCGAAGCTGCGCCCAGCCAGGGCCCGCGCGCGCTCCACCGCGGCCAGCAGCGCCGCTTCGTCCGCCGCCGCCAGCATGCCGATGCCGCCACCCCCGGCGGCCGGCTTGACCAGCACCGGAAAGCCGATGCCGCGGCCGGCCGCCAGCACCGCCGCCGCGTCATCCGGCAGCAGGCCGGAGCCAGCGGCCACGGGCATGCCATGCCGCGCCATCAGCGCCCGCGCCTCGGTCTTCTCGCCCATCGCCGCCAGCCAGCGCGGCGCGGGGCCGATGAAGGTCAGGCCCGTCGCCTCCACCCGGGTGGCGAAGCCGGCATTCTCCGACAGGAAGCCATAGCCGGGGTGCAGCGCATCGGCGCCGGCGGCGCGCGCCAGCTCCAGCAGCCGGTCCTGGTTCAGGTAGCTCTCTCGCGCCGGGGCGGGGCCGATGGCGTGGACGGCATCGGCTTCGGCCAGATAGGGGGCGCCGGCATCGGCTTCCGAATGCACCGCGATGGCCCGCAGGCCCAGCGCCTTGACCGCGCGGATGACGCGCGCCGCCACCGCGCCCCGGTTCGCCACCAGCACGCTGCGGAAAGGGAGTGACGACTCGGGCATCCGGCTACGTGCTTCTCTGGCGTTTCCTGCCGGCATTCGAGCAGCGGCAATGGCGCAGTACAAGCCATGCCTGAACCCGCCCTGGCCGCAGCGCCGCTGCTGGCAACCGGTACAATGGCGCGGGCATGGCGCTTGAGCCGACCGCGACGCTGCCGCATGCTCGCGGCACAGGGCGGGAGGCATCTGGTCCACCATGAATCCAGGCAGAACGGGGCGGCGCTGGCTGCTGGCGGCGCCGGTCGTGCTGGCCGCGCCGCGGGCCCAGGCCCAGGGCTTTCCGGACCGGCCGCTGCGGCTGGTGGTGGCCTATGCCCCCGGCGGCGCCGCGGACCTGATGGCGCGCGGCGTGGCGCAGCACATGCAGCCGCGCCTGGGTGTGCCGGTGGCGGTGGAAAACCGCAGCGGCGGCACCGGGGCCATCGGCGCCCAGGCGGTGGCCCAGGCCGCCGCGGATGGCCATACCCTGCTCTTCGCCTCCGGCACCGAGATCAGCGTGCAGCCGCTGGTGCAGAAGGCGCTGCCCTACGACGTCGACCGCGACTTCACGCCGATCACCCTCTGCGGCATCACCCCCATTGTGCTGGCGGTGCATGCGGCGCTGCCGGCGGCCGACCTGCCGGGGCTGGTGGCGCTGGCGCGGCGCCGGTCCCTGAGCTTCTCCTCCTCCGGCAGCGGCACCATCAACCACCTGACCGGCGAGCTGTTCGCGGCCCGCGCGGGCGTGCGCCTGCTGCACGTGCCCTATCGCGGCACCGGCCAGGCGGTGACGGATGCCGCTTCCGGCCAGGTCGACATGATCTTCGCCGGGCTGCCCGCGATCCTGCCGCTGGTGCGCAGCGGGCAGTTGCGCATCCTGGCGGTTTCCACCGCCCGGCGCAGCGCCGCGGCGCCGGAGGTGCCGACCCTGGCGGAGCTGGGCTTGCCGGGCTTCGACATGTCCAACTGGTTCGCCCTGCTGGCGCCCGCCGGCACGCCGGCCCCGGCGCTGGCGCGCATCGGCGAGGCCGCCCGCGCCGCAACCGCCGAGCCGGAGGTGCGCGCCCTGTTCGCCCGGCTGGGCGGCGAAGCGCTGGGTGGCTCCGCGGCGGAGCTGCGCGGCTTCATCCAGGCGGAACGCGCGCGGCTGGCGGAAGCGGTGACGGCTGCGGGGTTGCAGCCGGGATAGGATCGGCAGCGCCCGAAGCGGCTCAGGCCGGCGTTTCGCCGAAGATCGTCACCCGGGTGGCGTAGCGCTGGTGCGGCCAGTAGTCCCACATCGCCCGGTGCTGCGTGCAGCGATTGTCCCAGAAGGCGATGGAGCCTTCCTGCCAGGCGAAGCGGCATTGGAACAACGGGTTCTCCAGGTGCTGGAACAGGTAGGCCAGCAGCGCGTCGCTCTCCTCCTTCGGCAGCCCGTTGATCCTGGTGGTGAAGCGGCGGTTGACGTACAGCGCGCGCCGCCCGGTCACCGGGTGGGTACGCGCCACCGGGTGGTTGCTCTGCGCATAGGCCTCGCGGTCCTTGATGCCCAGGTGGCCATAGGTGCCGCGATAGACGAACTCGCCATCATGCAGCGCGGTCAGTCCTTCCAGATGCGCCTTCATCCGGTCGGACAGCGTCTCCCACGCCGCGTACATGCTGGCGAACAGCGTGTCGCCGCCGACCGGCGGGCAGACCTTCATGTACAGGATGCTGCCCATCGGCGGCTGCGACTCCGCCGACATGTCGGTATGCCATTCCTCGCCATTCACCCGGGCCGAGCCCTCATCGGCCTTGACGACCATCAGCTCGTCCAGCCCGGCCTCATGCGGCGCCAGCGGGTGGGCTTGCAGCGCGCCGAAGCGGCGGCCGAAGGCGAGTTGCTGTTCACCGGTGATCTTCTGGTCGCGGAAGAACACCACCAGGTTCTCGGCCAGGGCGCGTTCCAGTTCCGCCTGGGTGGCCTCGTCCAGCGGTCCCGCCAGGTCCAGCCCGGAAATCTCGGCGCCGATCACCGGCGTCACCTTGCGCACGCCGATCCGGCGGTAGTCGCCACCGGTCATCACGCCGCCGCGGTAGCGGGGGCCGGTGTGCATCGGTTGCACCGCCATGTCGGTTTCTCCCTTGCGTGGGGGCAGCTTACGTCGCCGGCCACACGGCGCAAGCCGGGGGGGGGCCAGGCGCCGGTAATCCACCACCCCGTGGGTGACGATCCAGGCCAGCGAGCGATGGCCGGCCTGGCTGCGCGCCACGCCGCTCATGCCCGGGCGCCACCATTCCGGCGGAGCGGCCTCGGCCAGTACCGGAAAGCTGTTCACGCCATCCTTCGCCGCCGCGGCCGGGATCACCCGCGTCACCCGCATGCTCCAGGCGGTGTCGGGGTCGGCGATCCGCGTCACCTCGGTCGCCATGCCCTCGCGCACCCGGTGGATGTCGCGCTCATCCACCGCCCGTTCGGCGAACAGGCCGGAGAGCGCGGCCACCTTCACCCCGCGCCCGGTGCGTCAGGCGCCTGCCAACCTGTCGTCGAACACCAGCCGCGGTGGCAGGCGGGGCGCTATGAAATCGCTGAAGGCCCGCAGCTTCAGCGGCGACTGCCGGCCGCCGAGGGTGACGAAATGCAGTGGCAGGGGCTCCGGCTCATGCGGCTTCAGCAGCACGCGCAGCGTGCCGGCCCGCACCGCCTGCGCCACCTGGTAGCACAGCAGCCGGGCGATGCCGGCGCCGGCCACGGCGGCATCCACCGCCGCTTCCACCATGTTCAGCGCCAGCCGCGAATGCACCGCCGCGCGGCTCTCGCCGAAGCGCCATTCCGTCGGGGATTCCAGCCCGGTGAAGGTGATGCAGTCATGCCCCGCCAGCGCTTCCGGCGCCAGCGGCTCGCCCCGCGCCGCCAGATAGGCCGGGCTGGCCACGCAGACGTAGCGGATCGCCCCCAGCCGGCGCGCCAGCAGCGCGCTGTCCGGCAGCGCGCCGATCCGCACGGCCAGGTCGATGTGCTCCTCCGCCAGGTTCACCATGCGGTCGCCCAGTTGCAGGCTGACATCCACCTGGGGATAGGCGGCCAGGAACTCGGTGATCAGCGGCGTCATGTGCAGCCGCCCGAAGGCCATGGGGGCCGAGACCGCCAGGCTGCCCTGCGGCGCGCGATACTCGCCGCCGGCCTGGCGCTCGGCCTCGGCGAACTCCTCCAGCAGCCGGCGCGCGGCAACGTAGAACTGCGCGCCCGCCTCGGTCGGTTCCACCTTGCGGGAGGTGCGGGTCAGCAGCCGCGCCTTCAGATGCTCCTCCAGCTCCGTGACCTTGCGGCTCACCGTCGCCAGCGGCATCCGCAGCCGGCGGGACGCCGCTGAAAAGCCCCCGGCCTCGACCACGGCGACGAAGGTGCTGGCGGATTCGAAGCGGTCCATGCGCGCTGCTTTCCATTTTCCGGAAGGGTTCCTCCATAAACCGCCGGATACTGTCGCTCAACGGGATCATTCATATCAGCGGGGAGGCCAGCGAGGCCCCACCCCAACGAAGGATCTTCCCGATGTCCCGCATCCCCACCCCCGCCTCCATCGAAGCCGCCCCCGCCGCCGCCCGCCCGGCGCTGGAAGCCGCGAAGAAGCAGCTCGGCAGCGTCCCCAACCTGTTCCGCGTCATCGCCAACAGCCCGGCGGCGCTGGACGGCTACCTCGGCCTCAACGCCGCGCTGGCCAAGGGCAAGCTGGACGCCAAGACCCGCGAGCGCATCGCCCTGGCGGTGGCCGAGGTGAATGGCTGCGGCTACTGCCTCTCGGCCCATACCTACCTGGGCAAGAACCTGGCGAAGCTGGACGACGCCGAGATCACCGCCAACCGCAGCGGCACCTCGAACGACCCGCGCGCCGCCGCCGCCGTGCGCTTCGCGGTGCAGGTGGTGCAGGCCCGCGGCCATGTCGGCGATGCCGAGCTGGCGGCGGTGCGCGACGCCGGCCTGGACGACGCCGAGATCATCGAAGTCGTGCTGCATGTCGCGCTGAACACGCTGACCAACTACGTCAACGAGGTGGCGGGCACCGAGATCGACTTCCCGGTCGTGACCCGGCGCGCGGCTTGAGCCACCCGGTCGCACGCCGCTGAAGGCGTGCGGCCCTTCACCCCCGACCCGGGGCTGGCGCCATCGCCGGCCCCCGTGCAAAGGCCGGCCGATGACGACACCGCTCGACACCCTGTTGGCCGCGGTGCGCGGTTGCACCCTCTGCGCCGCGCACCTGCCGCTGGGGCCACGCCCCGTTGTGCAGCTCGCGCCCACCTCGCGCCTGGTGATCATCGGCCAGGCGCCGGGGTCCAAGGTGCATGCCAGCGGCGTGCCCTGGCAGGACGACAGCGGCGAGCGCCTGCGCGCCTGGACCGGCCTGGACCCCGCCACCTTCTACGACCCGGCCCAGGTGGCGCTGCTGCCCATGGGGTTCTGCTACCCCGGCGCTGCCGGCGGGGCAGACCTGCCGCCGCGGCCGGAATGCGCGCCGCTGTGGCACGCCCGCTTGCTGGCGGCGCTGCCGGCCCGGCGCCTGACCCTTCTGGTGGGCATGCACGCCCAGCGCGCCTATCTGGGCACCGCCCGAGGCACCACGCTGACCGCGGCGGTGCAGGCCTTCGCCCAGGCGCCCGCCGGCCGCTTCCCGCTGCCGCATCCCAGCTGGCGCAGCCAGGGCTGGATGCGCCGCAACCCCTGGTTCGAGCAGCAGGTCCTGCCGGCGCTGCGCCAGGCGGTGCGGCACAGCCTGGCGTGATGCCAGCGGTGGACGGGCGCCATTCGGCCCTCGTGCCCGTGGCAGAAGCCCGGCCGGCGCTGGACGCGCCCCCGCCCCGGGTGCAAACAGCCGGCCTCGCGCCCCGGCCCCATGACACCGCCGGCCGTCGCCCCGCAGGTGAGATGACCAACCCCCAGGATTTCGAGATCTTCCTTGCCGCCGCCCCGGGGCTGGAAGCGCTGCTGGCCGAGGAAGTCCGCGGCAAGGGCTTCCGCCAGCCCAAGGCCGTGCCGGGCGGCGTGGTGCTCAAGGGCGGCTGGCCCGAGGTCTGGCGCGCCAACCTCTGGCTGCGCGGCGCCGGGCGCGTGCTGGCGCGGCTGGATGCCTTCCATGTCACCCACCTGGCCCAGCTGGACGGCCGCGCCCGCCGGGTGCCCTGGGCCAGCGTGCTTCGCCCGGACGTGCCCTTCCGGGTCGAGGTCGCCTGCCACAAGTCGCGCATCTACCACAGCGACGCCGCGGCCCAGCGGATCGAGACCGCCATCCGCGAAACCCTGCACGCACCGCAGTCCGAGACCGCTGACGTGCTGGTCCGCGCCCGCATCGACCACGACCTCTGCACCATCAGCATCGACACCTCCGGCGAGGCACTGCACAAGCGCGGCTACAAGCAGGCGGTGAACGCGGCGCCGCTGCGCGAGACCATGGCCTCCCTCTTCCTCCAGGCCTGCGGCTATACCGGCCAGGAGACCCTGCTGGACCCGATGTGCGGCTCCGGCACCTTCGTCATCGAGGCCGCCGAGATCGCCGCCCGGCTGAACCCCGGCCGCAACCGGCCCTTCGCCTTCGAGCAGCTGGCCAGCTTCGACGCCGAGGCCTGGCAGCGGATGCGCCAGGTGCAGAGCAGCCGTCCGCCGGCCGCCCGGTGCCACGGCTACGACCGCGATGCCGGCGCGGTGGAGATGAGCCGCGCCAATGCCGCCCGCGCCGGCGTCTCCGACAGCACCGAGTTCCACCAGGCGCCGATCAGCGCGCTGGCCCCGCCCGCCGGCCCGCCCGGCCTGGTCATGGTCAACCCGCCCTACGGCACCAGGCTGGGGGAGCGGGACAAGCTGGTGCCGCTGTACCAGGCGCTCGGCCAGGTGCTGGCCAGCCGCTTTGCCGGCTGGCGTGTGGGCCTGGTTGCCGCCGAGCCCGCCCTGGCCCGCGCCACCCGCCTGCCCTTCCTGCCGCCGGGCGCCCCGGTGCCGCATGGCGGGCTGCGCGTCACCCTGTACCGGACCGGCGTGCTGGCCTGAGCCGCCCTCGGGAGCGGCTGGCCTGAACCGCCATATCCCAGGCGGGCGGCCCGCACCGCCCTGTCACGGGCGCCCGGCCTGAGCCGCCCGTCCCCCGGGCGGCTGGCGACGGCGCAAATCTTGCGTCACCCTGCCCCCCTGTCGAGGAGCCCCGCCCCATGATCCCGCGTCGCACCCTGCTCGCGCTGGCCGCGGCCAGCCCCGTCGTCGCCCGCGCCCAGGCTGCCCGGGCCCAGTCGGACTGGCCCGCCCGCCCGCTGCGCATCGTGGTGCCCTTCGCCCCCGGCGGCAGCACGGACCTGATGGCGCGGCGCCTGGCCGAGCGGCTGACCCAGACCCTGGGCCAGACCGTGCTGGTGGAGAACCGCCCCGGCGCCGGCGGCGTCACCGGGTCCGACCACGTCGCCAATGCGGCGCCGGATGGGCTGACCATGCTGTTCGGCGTTACCGGCACCCATGCCATCGCGCCCAGCCTGATCCCCGCCCTGCCCTACCAGCCGCTACGCGACTTCGCGCCGATCACGCTGGTGGTGCGGGCGCCGCTGGTGCTGGTGGTGCACCCGTCGCTGCCGGTGCATTCCCTGGCGGACCACATCGCCGCGGCCCGCGCCCGGCCGGGCACGCTGACCTATGGCACGCCGGGCAACGGCACCGCCATGCACCTCACCGGCGTCATGTTCGACCAGGCCGCGGGCACCCAGACCACGCATGTGCCCTATCGCGGTTCCGCCATGGCGCTGAACGACCTGGTCGGTGGCACGCTGGCCAGCATGTGGGGCGACCTGTTGGTGGTGCTGCCGCAGATCCGCGCCGGCGCCATCCGCGCCATCGCCGTCACCTCCGCCACGCGCCACCCGCTGCTGCCGGATGTGCCCAGCGTGGCAGAGGCGGGGCTGCCGGGGTTCGAGGCGCTGTCCTGGCAGGGCATCTTCGCCCCCGCCGCCACGCCGCCGGCGGTGGTGGAACGGCTTTCCGCCGAAATCCGCGCCGCGATCGAGCAGCCGGACATCCGCGACTTCTTCGCCGCCCAGGGCTTCCTGATGGGCGGCTCCACCCCCGCCGCCTTCACCGCCATGGTCGGCGCCGAGATGGCCAAATGGGCCAAGGTGGTGCGCGAGGGCAAGGTCACCGCGGACTGACCCAACCCGGGCGCGGGCTTGGCATCGGCGCGGCGCGCATGCCAGACTTGCCGCCCGCAGCGGCTGCCCACCGGCTCCCGACCGGGAGGAACCAACCAGATGCCGACCGCCCTGCACGGCGCCATCGACTGCGACGTCCACATTCCGCCGCCACCCACCGCCGCGCTGCTGCCCTATCTGGATGCCTACTGGCGCGAGCAGTTCACCATCCGCGGCCTGGTCGGCGCCGACTTCGCCCTGACCACCTCGGCCAGCCGCACGCCGCTGGCCTGCCGGCCGGACTGGCGCCCGGGCAAGGGCGAGAGCGGCCTGGCGCTGCTGCAACGCCATGTGCTGGACCATTTCGGCACCGGCATCGCCATCGGCCATTGCCTGCACGGCGCGGTGGCGCTGCATACGGAAGACATGGCCGCCGCGCTGTGCCGCGCCGTCAACGACTGGGTCGCCGCCGAATGGCTCAGCCGCGACGACCGCCTGCGCGCCAGCATCCTGGTGCCGACGCAGAATGTCGCGCTGGCGGTGGCGGAGATCGAGCGCTGCGCCGCCGACCGGCGATTCGTGCAGGTGCTGGTGCTGGCCATGCTGGACCACCCGCTGGGCCGCCGGCAGTGGTGGCCGCTGCATGAGGCGGCAGCGCGGCACGGGCTGCCGCTGGGCATCCACGCCGGCGGGCTGAACCGCCATGCCACCACCCCCACCGGCTGGCCCAGCACGCATCTGGAGGACCATGTCGTGGGCGCCCAGGCCTTCGATGCGCAACTGGCCAGCCTGCTGACCGAGGGCGTCTTCACCAAATTCCCGGACCTGCGCGTGGTGCTGCTGGAAAGCGGTTTCACCTGGCTGCCCACCTTCCTCTGGCGCATGAACAAGATCTGGCGCGGCCTGCGTGCCGAGGTGCCCTGGGTGACGCGCCTGCCCGCCGACATCCTGCGCCAGCATGTCCGCATCACGCTGCAACCGGTGGACGCACCCCCGCGGCCGGAGATGCTGGCCGCCACCCTGGCGCAGATCGACTGCGACGACATGCTGCTGTTCAGCACCGACTACCCGCACTGGCAGTTCGACGCCGACGCCGCGCTGCCCGAGGGCCTGCCCGAAGCCCTGCTGCCGAAGCTGCTGCGCGGCAACGCCCTGGCCACCTTCCCCCGGCTGGCGGAGACCGCGCCATGACCCGCGGCATCGTCGATTGCGACATCCACCCCAACATGGCCTCCGACGCCGAGCTGCTGCCCTTCATGCCCCGCCGCTGGGCCGACCACCTGCGCGACTACGGCCCGCTGAACCACCAGGGCCTGGCCTTCGCCTTGCAGCACCCGCGCTTCAACCCCGGCGTCGCCCGTGCCGATTCCTGGCCACCCAATGGCGGCCCGCCGGGGTCCGACCTCGACTTCATGCGCGCCCACCACCTGGACGCGCACAACATCGACCACGGCATCCTGATGTCGCTGCGCCCGGCCGGCTGCGACGAGCGCAACCTGGACTACGGCGCCGCCATCTGCGCCGCGGCGAATGACTGGCAGCACGCCCGCTTCGTCCAGCCGGAACCGCGCCTGCATGGCGGCATCATGATCCCGCAGGAAGACCCGGACGCCGCCGTGGCGGAGATCGAGCGCTGCGTCGCCAAGGGCGGCTTCGTGCAGGTCAACTTCACCCCGCGCGCCAGCGAGCCGCCTGGCCGCCGCCGCTACCGCCGCATCCTGGAATGCGCGGCGCATCACGGCCTGCCCGTGGGCTTCCATGTGTCGGGCGTGCCGGGGCATCCCTCAACGGGCGCCGGGCACCTGACCTACTATCTGCAGGAACACCACTCCAACATGCCGGGCATGCAGGCCGTGGTCGCCAGCCTGGTGCTGGACGGCGTCTTCGCCGCGCTGCCGGCGCTGAAGGTGGTGCTGATCGAGGGCGGCTTCACCTGGGCGCCGGCGCTGTGCTGGCGCATGGACCAGGCTTGGCGGCGCATGCGCGGCGAAGTGCCGGCGCTGACCCGCCCGCCCAGCGACTACGTGCGCGAGCACATCTGGTACACCACCCAACCCATCGAGGAACCCGACCGCGCCGAGGACCTGGCGGAGATCAGCGGCTGGGTCGGCTGGGACCGGATCATGTTCTCCACCGACTACCCGCATTGGGATTTCGACGACCCGCGCTACGCCTTCCGCTGCCCGCTGACGGCGGCGCAGCGGGAGCTGGTGTTCAGCGCCAACGCCCGCGCGCTGTACCGCTTGCCATGAGCCGCCACGTCGTCGCCCGCGTGTCGGAGGTGCCGCCCGAGGGCGCGCTCCGCGTCACGGTGAAGGGCCGGCCCATCGCGCTGTTCAACCTCAGCGGCGAATTCTTCGCCCTCTACGACCGCTGCCCGCATGAGGGCGCCTCGCTCTGCGCCGGCCGGCGCGTGAGCATCGCGGTGGCCGACACGCCCGGAGAGTACCGGCTGGAACGCCGGGGCGAGATGATCCGCTGCCCCTGGCATGGCTGGGACTTCGACATCCGCACCGGGCAAAGCTGGTGCGACCCCGAACACACCAGGGTGCGCCGCTACGCCGTCTCGGTGGAAGCCGGCGAGCGCCTGGCCAAGGGCCCCTTCCGGGCCGAGAGCGTCCCGGTCTCGGTCGAGGACGACTACCTCGTCGTCGAGGTCTAGGCAGGGCTTTCTGCCGCCAAACCGCGCAGCGGCTGGCGCGTCCGCTCGCATCCGCCACTGCGCGCCGCCGCCGGCGGCCATTCAGGGTATTGACGCACCCGCCCGACCGGGTGCGCAATCCCGGCGGCCCTGCCGGGAGAGAAGAGAATATGCGTGCCCTGGTCATCCGCGAGCATGGCGGCCTCGACAAGCTTGCGCTCGAAACCGATTTTCCGGACCCCGTCGCCGGCCCCGGTGATGTCATCGTCCGCGTGCGCGCGACGTCGCTGAACTACCACGACGTCTTCACCCGCCGCGGCATGCCCGGCATCAAGATCCCCTTCCCCGTCATCATGGGCCTCGATATCGCCGGCGAAATCGCCAGCATCGGCCCGGGCGTGGAAGGCTGGCAGGTTGGCCAGCGCGTGGTGGTGGACCCGATCAACCGCGTCGAAGGCGGGCTGATGGGCGAGACCATGCATGGCGGCCTGGCCGAGCTGTGCAAGGTGAAGCACCACCAGCTGGTTGCCCTGCCGGACAGCGTCAGCTTCGAGCAGGCCGCCGCGCTGCCCTGCGCCTATGGCACCGCGCTGCGGATGATGACGCGGATCGGCCAGGTGCAGGCCGGCGAGCGCGTGCTGATCCTCGGCGCCTCCGGCGGCGTCGGCGTCTGCTGCGTGCAGTTGGCCAAGCTGGCGGGCGCCGAGGTCATCGCCTGCGCCGGCACGCCGGAGAAGGCCGAGAAGCTGATGGCGCTCGGCGCCGACCACACGGTGCTCTACACCGAAGTGGACTTCATGAAGGATGTGCAGCAGCGCTTCGGCAAGCCGACGCGCCGGGCCGGCAGCAACTCCGGCGGCGTCGACGTGGTGGTGAACTTCACCGGCGGCGACACCTGGGTGAAGTCGCTGCGCTGCCTGAAGCTGGGCGGCCGGCTGCTGACCTGCGGCGCCACCGCCGGCTACAACCCGCCCGAGGACATCCGCTACATCTGGACCTTCGAGCTGCAGCTGCGCGGCAGCAATGGCTGGGCCATGGAAGACATCGGCTCCCTGCTGGACCTGGTGCAGGCCGGCAAGCTGAAGGCGCTGGTAGACAGCACCTGGTCGCTGGACCAGGGCATGGACGCCATGGCCCGGCTGGAGAACCGCGGCGTGGTCGGCAAGGTCATCGTCACCCCATGACCGCGCCGCTGACCGCCGCGGAGTTGCAGGCCTCGCTGGACGCCTCGCCCTTCATCGCCTTTTCCGGCCTGACGGTGGTCAGCACGGATGCCGAGAAGGGCGAAGTGACGATGCGCTGCCCGATGCGCCCGGAATTCGAACGCGGCGCCGGCACCGGGCAGTGGCATGGCGGCCCGATGGCCGCGATCATCGACACGGTGGGCGACTACGCGCTGATCATGCTGGTCGGCCGCGGGCTGCCCACGGTGAACTTCCGCGTCGACTATTTCCGCCCGGCCATCAACACCGCCATCACCGCCGTCGCCCGGGTGCGCCGCAATGGCCGCAGCATCGGCGTCTCGGACGTGGACCTGTTCGATGAGCGCGGCAACCTGCTGGCCATCGGCCGTGCCACCTATTCCACCTTGAGCAGCGAGAAATAGGCACCGGCCAGAACGGCCGGGTCGCCCTTGAACAGGAGAGCAGCATGCCGCTTTCGCGTCGCAGTATCCTGGCCGGTGGCGCCGCCGCCACCCTTGCCGCCGGCATCCCCGGCTTCGCTCATGCCCAAGCCACGCCCAAGCGCGGCGGCACGCTGGTGGCCACCTGGGGCGGGTTCGAGCCGCAGGCGCTGTTCGTGCCGCCGGGTGGTGGCACCTCGCCCTTCTTCACCTCCACCAAGCCGCTGGAGCGCCTGCTGGCGCTGGACCAGCAGCTGAAGTGGCAGCCGGTGCTGGCCCAGCGGGTCGAGCCCGCCGCGGACTTCCGCAGTTTCACCGTGCACCTGCGCCGCGGCGTCACCTGGCACGACGGCAAGAACTTCACGGCAGAGGACGTGGTGTTCTCGGCCATGCAGTACTGGAAGCCGCTTTCGGTCGGCGTGGCGCTGAACGCGCTGACGGCGACCCGCGCGCTGGACAGCCACACGGTGCGCTTCGAATTCGACCGCCCGGTGCCGGAGTTCTTCTTCAACTCCGTCCTCGCCGGCCAGGGCGGCCTGGTGATCCCGAAACACATCTATGAGACGGGCAACATCGTCACCAACCCGATCAACAATACCCCCATCGGCACCGGCCCCTGGAAGTACAAGGAATGGGTGCGCGGCAGCCATGTCGAGTACGTCCGCAACGACAACTACTGGGAAAACAACAAGCCCTACCTGGACCGGCTGTTCATCCGCTGGTGGCGCGACCCGGCCTCGCGCCTCGCGGCGTTCGAGAGCAATGCGCTGGACCTCGGCTGCTTCAACCCGGTGCCGATGCCCGAGGTGGACCGCCTGGTCCGCAGCGGCCGCTTCGCCGCCGACAGCCGCGGCTACGAGAGCAGCGCCTGGTGCTCCACCATCGAGTTCAACGTCCGCAAGGCGCCCTTCGACAACCGCCTGGTGCGCCAGGCGCTGATGCACGCCATCGACCGCCAGCTTGTGGTCGACACCGTGTTCTTCAAGCGTGGTCGCCCGGGGCTGAATCCGATCCTCTCGGCCAACAAGCTGTTCCACACCGGGGATGTGCCGAAATACGACTTCAACCCGGCCAAGGCGGCGCAGATGCTGGACGCCGCCGGGCTGCGCAAGGGCCGCAACGGCCGCTTCAGCGTCAACCTGCTGGCCGCCGGCTGGTTCGAGGAGAACGGCAAGATCGGCCAGATCGTGCAGCAGGGGCTGGAGGATGTGGACGTGAAGGTGAACCTCAGCGTGCCGGACCGGCCGACCTCGCTGAAGCGCATCTACACCGACTACGACTACGACATCGCGCTGTCCAACTACACCGCGCCGATCGAGGCGGTGCCCGTCATCAGCCAGTATTATGTCAGCGACGGCATCGCCAAGGGCGTCGCCTTCCGCAACGCCAACGGCTTCCACACACCGGCGATGGACGACCTGGTCGCCCGGCTGACGGTCGAGACCGACCCGGCGAAGCGCACCGCCCTGGCGCATGAGTTCGGCCGCCAGGCGGCAACCGAAGTGCCCTTCCTGCCGCTGGTCGAGTTCGACAGCCTGACGGTGGCACGCAGCGACGTGAAGAACATCTCCACCGGCTCCAACTGGATGGGCGAGACCTGGGCCGACCTCTGGCTGGACCGCTGAGCCGATGCTGCGGCTGCTGCGCCGGCGGCTGTTGCAGGGCGTGCCGCTGATCCTCGGCGTCATCATCATGAACTTCCTGCTGATCCAGGCGGCGCCTGGGTCATTCCTGGACGTGATGAGCGCCGAGAGCCAGGTCAGCGACCCCGCGATGCTGGAGCAGCTGCGGGTGACCTACGGCATGGACCAGCCGGTTTGGCTGCAACTGGTGAAATACATCTGGTCCGTGGCGCGGCTGGATTTCGGCTTCAGCTACCGCCAGAACATGCCGGTGCTGGATGTGATCCTGGCCAGCCTGCCGGCCACGCTGGTGCTGATGCTGGCCAGCCTGTTGATCGCGTTGCTGCTGGGCGTGACCGCCGGCGTGGTGGCGGCGGTGAAGGTCAACACCATCTGGGACAACCTGCTCTCCTTCCTGGCCGTGCTGTTCTTCGCCGCGCCCAGCTTCTGGCTGGGCATCATGCTGACGGTGCTGTTCGCGGTGAAGCTGGGCTGGGTGCCGGTGGGGGGCATGATGAGCATCACCGCCGCCAACCAGGGCGTGCTCGACGTGGTGCTGGACGTGCTGCACCACCTGGCGCTGCCGGCCATGGCGCTGGGCCTGTTCTACGCCGCAGTCTACGCCCGGGTGATGCGCGCGGCGATGCTGGAAGTGCTGAGCCTGGACTTCATCCGCACCGCCCGCGCCAAGGGGCTGGGCCGCTGGCGCGTGGTGCTGGCGCATGGGTTGCGCAATGCGCTGCTGCCCATCGTCACGCTGTTCGGCCTGCAATTCGGCACGGTGCTGGGCGGCAGTATCGTGGTGGAGACGGTGTTCAGCTGGCCCGGTCTCGGCAGCCTGATGCTCGACAGCGTTTCCAGCCGCAACTACCCGGTGGTGCTTGGCGTGCTGGTGTTCAGCTCCATCGTCGTCATCCTCGTCAACATCGCGGTCGACCTCGCCTATCTCAGGCTCGACCCCCGCATCCGGGCGCGCTGACATGGCGGTCGCGACCCCCGGCCTGTTCCGCCGCTTCGCCCGCAACCGCGCGGCGCTGCTGGGCCTCATCATCCTCATCGCCGTCATCGCCCTCGCCCTGGCGGCGCCGACGCTCTACCCGCGCAATCCCTTGCGCATCGTCGGCCCGGCGGAGCTGTGGCCGCTCCAGGACCCGCGCTTCCCCCTGGGCACGGACAGCATCGGCCGCAACATTGCCGCCATCATCGCCCATGGCGCCCGCGCCACGCTGCTGATTGGCCTCTTCGCCAGCCTCACGGCGACGCTCATCGGCGTCACCATCGGCTCGGTCGCCGCCTGGTTCGGCGGCTGGGTGGATGAGCTGCTGATGCGGTTCACAGAAATGTTCCAGGTGGTGCCGGGCCTGGTCTTCGTGCTGACCATCGTTTCCATCCTCGGCGGCACGGTGCAGAACATCACCATCGCCGTCGGTGTGGTCAGCTGGACCGGCATCGCCCGACTGACCCGCGCCGAGTTCCTGACGTTGCGCGACCGCGAATTTGTCCAGGCCTGCCGCGCCATGGGCATGCCGGATTGGCGCATCGTCCTCGCGGAGGTGCTGCCCAACGCGCTGCCGCCGGTCATCGTGCTGTCCTCGCTCGCCGTCGCCTCGGCGATCCTGTTCGAAAGCGCGGTCTCCTTCCTTGGCCTCGGCGACCCGCAGGTGGCCAGCTGGGGCCGCCTGGTGGGCGAGGGCCGCACGCTGATCCGCTCCTCCTGGTACATCTCCGCCGTGCCGGGCGTCGCCATCATGCTGATGGTGTTGGCGCTGAACCTGATCGGCGACGGGTTGAACGACGCGCTGAACCCCAAGCTGAGGAACCGCTGATGGCGGGCCTCGACGTGCGCGGCCTCTCGGTCTCGCTCTACACGCGCGGCGGCGTACTGCCGGCGTTGTCGGAAGTCTCGCTGAGCGTGCAGCCCGGCCGCACCCTGGCGCTGGTGGGGGAAAGCGGCTGCGGCAAATCCATGACCGCGCTCGCCATCATGCGCCTGCTGCCGGAACCGCCGGCGCGCATCATCGCCGGACAGGTGATGCTGGGCGACACCGACCTGGCCGCGCTGCCGGAACGCCGCATGCTCGGCGTGCGCGGCAAGGCGGTCTCGATGATCTTCCAGGACCCGATGTCCTCGCTGAACCCGGTGGTGCCGGTGGGCCAGCAGATCATGGAAGTGCTGCGCCGCCACGAGAACCTCTCCGGCCGCGCCGCCCGCACCCGCGCGGCTGAGCTGCTGACGCTGGTCGGCATCCCCGACGCGGAAGCGCGCCTCGCCGAATACCCGCACCGCCTCTCCGGCGGCATGTGCCAGCGGGTGATGATCGCCATCGCCATTGCCTGCCGCCCCGCCGTGCTGGTGGCGGATGAACCCACCACCGCGCTGGACGTCACGGTGCAGGCGCAGATCCTGGAACTGCTGAAGCGCCTGCAGGCCGAAACCGGCATGGCGCTGCTGCTGATCACCCACGACCTGGGCGTGGTCGCGGAAATGGCCGATGAGGTCGCGGTGATGTACGCGGGACGCGTGGTGGAGCAAGGCCCGGTGGATGCGATCTTCGCCGCGCCGCTGCACCCGTACACGCGCGGCCTGCTCGGCGCCACGCCATCGGGCGGCACCGCCGGCCGCCACACCCGCCTGGCCGATATCCCCGGCAGCGTGCCCTCCCTGGCGGAACTGCCGGCCGGCTGCGCCTTCGCCCCGCGCTGCCCGCTGGCGCATGCCGCATGCACCGCACAGCCCCCGCTGACAACGCTGGCGCCCCAACACCTCGCCGCCTGCTTCGCGGCCCTTGGGGTGCCCGCCCATGCTGCTTGAGGCGCGCGGTCTCGGCGTCCACTTCGCCACCCCGCGCGGGCTGCTGCGCGCGGTCAACGGGGTCAGCCTGGAGATCGAGGCCGGCGAGACGCTGGGCTTGGTGGGTGAATCCGGCTGCGGCAAATCCACCCTCGGCCGCGCCATCATGCGCCTGGTGCCGATAGCCGAAGGCGAGCTGCTGCTGGAAAACCAGTACATCACCCGCCTGGAAGGCACGGCACTGAAGCAGGTGCGGCCCAAGGTGCAGATGGTGTTCCAGGACCCCGTCAGTTCGCTCAACCCACGCCGCCGCGTCGGCTCCCTGGTCGGCCAGCCGCTCTCGGTCGCCGGCTGGTCACGGCGGGACATTGCCGACCGCGTGGCGGAGTTGCTGGCCCAGGTCAGCCTGCCGAAGGACGCCATGGACCGCTACCCGCATGAGTTCAGCGGCGGCCAGCGCCAGCGCATCGGCATCGCCCGCGCGCTGGCGCTCTCGCCCAAGCTGGTGATCTGCGATGAGCCGGTCTCGGCGCTGGACGTCTCGGTCCGCGCCCAGGTGGTGAACCTGCTGAAGGACATCCAGGACCGGCTCGGCGTCGGCTACCTGTTCATCTCGCACGACCTTTCGGTGGTGGAGAACGTCGCCGACCGGCTGATGGTGATGTATCTCGGCCGCGTCGTGGAACAGGGCCGCGCCGCCGACGTGCTGGCCCGCCCGGCACACCCCTACACCCACGCGCTGCTCTCGGCCGCGCCGGTGGCCAACCCGGCCCTGGCCCGCAGCCGCCAGCGCGTGGTGCTGCAAGGGGAACTCCCCAGCCCGGTGAACCCGCCCAGCGGCTGCACCTTCCGCACCCGCTGCCCCTACGCCGAAGCTCGATGCGCCGCCGAAGCCCCGGCGCTCCGCCCTGTCGGCGACCAGCATGTCGCCTGCCATTTCGATTTCAGCGAAGGCTTCGCCGACGCCACTACGGGAGTTTCCGCATGACCCGCTGGATCAACCTGGGCGACCTGGCCGACCACGGCCTGGACCAGTCCCGTCCCGCCATCATCGACCTGCGCGTCGCGGCATCGCCGCGCATCTTCAGCCATGGCGAGATCGACGGCATGGCCCGCGGCGTCGCCCGCCGGCTGACCGCGATGGGCCTGCCGCCGGGTGCCAATGTCGCCATCCTCTCGCAGAACCGGGCGGAATACGTCGCCGCCTATTTCGGCATCATGCGCGCCGGCTTCGTCGCCGTGCCGGTCAACACCAAGGTGGCGCAGGACACGCTGGACTACATCATGGAGGATGGCGGCATCCGCCTGGCCTTCGTGGATGCCGAGCGCCGCGGCATGGTCCGCGCCGGCATTCCCGTCATCAGCTTCGACGATGACGGCGCGGAAGGCTTCGCCGCGCAATGCCCGCCCGGCCCCTTCACCACGGTCGCCACCACGCCGGACCAGATCGGCCAGATGCTCTACACATCAGGCTCCACCGGTCGGCCGAAGGGCGTGCCGCTGACCCATGCCGGGCAGCTCTGGGCGCTGGCAAGCCGTGTGGGCGCGGCCGAGGAACGCGGCATGATCAGCCAGCCGCTGTTCCACATGAATGGGCTGTTCACCGCCAAGGGCGTCTTCACCGCCAATGCTTCCGTGGTGATGCTGCCGGGCTTCGACGCCCGCGCCTATACGAAGGCACTGGCGGACTACCGCGTGACGGCTGTCATGGCGGTGCCGACCATGTTCGCCCGCGTCATCAAGGAAGCCGACCTGATCGAGAGCCTGGATTTCAGCGCCTTGAAGCGCATGGTGCTCGGCTCCGCGCCGATGACGATGGCGCTGCTGGACCGCATCCAGGCCGCCTTCCCCGGTACCACCATCTCCAACGGCTATGGCACCACGGAAGCCGGCCCCGGCGTCTTCGGCCCACA
Source organism: uncultured Rhodospirillales bacterium (assembly GCA_903835235.1). Lineage (GTDB taxonomy): Bacteria > Pseudomonadota > Alphaproteobacteria > Acetobacterales > Acetobacteraceae > CAIMOR01. The sequence goes on along the minus strand of CAILMF010000015.1, from coordinate 79,584 downwards.
TCCGGATGGCATCCCGACCCCGCCGCTGGCGCTGGGCTACCCGGTGCCGGGCGCCGAGGTGCAGCTGGTGGACGGCACCGCCGACCAGGGCGTGCTGCTGATGCGCACCCCCGCCTGCATGCCGCGCTACAACAACCTGCCGGCCAAGACCGCCGAGGTATTGAAGGACGGCTGGTACTACAGCGGCGACGTCATGCGCCGCGACGCCAACGGTTTCTATTACTTCGTCGGCCGTGCCGACGACATGTTCGTGACCTCCGGCGAGAACATCTACCCCGGCGAGGTCGAGAAGCTGCTGGAGAAGCACCCGGCGATCCAGGCCGCCGCCGTGGTGCCGCTGCCGGATGAGGAACGCAGCCATGTCCCCGTCGCCTTCGTCGTCCCCCGCCCCGGCAGCACGCTGACGGTGGCGGAGGTGAAGCAGCACGCCCTGGCCGGCGGCCCGGCCTATGCCCATCCGCGCCGCGTGGAGTTCCTGGCGGAACTGCCCTGGGCCGGCACCAACAAGGTGGACCGCCGTGCGCTGATCGACCGCGCGCGAACCAACGAAGCCAGCGGCGGGTGGCCGGCATGAAGACCGCCGTCGTCACCGGCGCCAGCCGCGGTATCGGCCGCGCCATTGCGCTGCGCCTGGCCGAGGCCGGCAACGCCGTGGTGGTGCACTACGCCACCCGCGCCGCCGCGGCCGAAGCCGTCTGCGCCGAGATCACCGCCGCCGGCGGGAAGGCCCTGGCCTTCGGCGCCGACCTCGGCGACCCCGCCGCCGTGGCCGGCTTCTGGCCCACGCTGGAGCCGCTGATGGAAGCCAGCTTCGGCAGCAAGCGCCTGGACATGCTGGTCAACAACGCCGGCACCGGCGGCGGCCTGACCATCGAGCAGGCCGACCCCGCCACGCTGGACCATGTGTTGCAGGTGAACCTGAAGGCGCCGTTCTTCCTCATCCAGGGCGCCATCACCCGCATCAGCGATGGCGGGCGCATCGTCAACCTCTCCTCCATGGGGGTGCGCAACCCCTATCCCGTCATGGCGGCCTACGCGCCGTCCAAGGCCGCGCTGGAGACGCTGACGCTGATGCTGGCCAACCAGTTGGGACCCCGCGGCATCACGGTCAACGCCGTGCGCCCCGGCGCCACGGCCACCGAGATGAACCATCGCGCCACCGACCCGGTGCTGAGCAAGGCCATCGCCGAAACCGTGGCGCTGCGCCGCGTCGGCCAGCCCGACGACATCGCCGGCATCGTCGCCTTCCTGTGTTCGGAGGCCGGCGGCTGGGTGACGGGCCAGATGCTGGACGCCAGCGGCGGGCAGCGCCTGTAGCGCCATCCGTGTTTCCCTTCGGCCGCGCCATCGGTAGAAGGCCGCATGGACAACAGCATGGCATCCCGGCCCCGCAGCAAGCTCGTGGGCGACCCCTACCGCGCCTATGACGAGTTGCCGGCCGTGGTGCGCCAGGCGTTGCAGGAAGCCCTGGTGGACTGGTGCCCGCTGCGCGCCCGCGAGTGGCACCAGCACCTGCTGCGGCAGCGCGGCCTGGCGCCCAAGCAGGCGGCCCACTTCCTGGTGCAGACCATCCGCAGCCAGGACCAGGCCGAGGTCACCGCCTTCGCCCGCGGCTGGGCCAAGGGCGCCGCGGCCTATCCGCACCTGGCCGCCGAGGCGACCTTGCAGCGCTACGCCGGCGCGGCCGGCATCCCCGCCGCCGAGCCCATCCTCATCGCCCCGCCGGCCAAGCGCCCCAAGCCCAAGGCCAAGCGCCCGAAGCCCCACCGCCGCCGGCGCTGACAACCAGCCTCAGATGTGGAAGCTCTCGCCGCAGCCGCAGCGGCCCTTTTCGTTCGGGTTGGTGAAGGTAAAGCCGGAAGACAGCCCCTTCACCTCGTAGTCCATGGTGGTGCCGATGAGGAACAGCGTGGCCTTGCGGTCCACCAGCACGGTCACACCCTTGTCGGCCACGGTCTCATCGCCCGGGCCGGCGGCCTCGACCCAGCTGAGGTCGTAGGACATGCCCGAACACCCCTTGGTGTTCACGCTGATCCGCAGCAGCTTGCCGGCCTCGCCCTTGCTGTACAGCGCGCGCAAGCGCTCGGCCGCCGCTTCGGTCAACTGCATCAGCGGCGGCAGCGCGCGGCGGGCGCGCGGCGGGTTCTGCGTGGTGGTGCTCATCGCTCGCCTCCTCAGTACATGTTCAGCGCAAGCTTGGCGTCTTCGCTCATCCGCTCGCGGTCCCAGGGCGGGTCCCACACGACCTCAACGGAAACATCGGTCACGCCCGGCACCAGGCGCACCGCTTCCTCCAGCTGGCTCGGCAATTCCTGCGCGCTGGGGCAGGAGGGCGTGGTCAAGGTCATCTCCACCTTCACCTTGCCGCTGTCCTCGATCTCAATGGCGTAGACCAGCCCGAGTTCGTAGATGTCCACCGGGATTTCCGGGTCGAACACCGTCTTGATCATGGTGATGACGGCTTCCTCGGTCACCTTCGGCAAGGCCTCGCCCTCGGGTGTCCAGGCGCCGTGTGCGTTCTCACTCACTGCTCGCCTCCTTGCCGCCATCCAGGGCCGCATTCAACGTGTGCCAGGCCAGCGTCGCGCATTTCACCCGGCTGGGGAATTCATGCACGCCGGCCAGCGGCTGCAACCGCTCCATCTCATCGGCCAGGTCGGCGCCGCATTCGGGGCAGGCGCCGGTCATCGCCAGCGCGCGAAAGCGGTCGCTCAGCGCATGCGCCTGGGCGGTGGTCTTGCCCTTCACCGTCTCCGTCATCAGGGAGGCACTGGCCATGGAAATGGCGCAGCCCCGCCCCTGGAAGCCGAGGTCTTCCACCACATCGCCGCTGAGCTTCAGCTGCAGCTCCATGCGGTCGCCGCACATCGGGTTGTCGCCGCGGGCGTGGTTGGTCGCGTCCTCCAGCCGGCGGAAGTTCCGCGGCTTGCGGCCGTGGTCCAGGATCAGTTCCTGGTAGAGATCGCGCAGGTCATCGAACATGGTTGGTCTCCGACGCCCGGCTTGCGCTGCCGGCCGTCATGCAAAGAACTCCCGTGCCTTCACCAGCGCGGCGGCGAGGAAGTCGATCTCCGCCGGCGTGGTGTACAGCCCGAAGCTGGCGCGGCAGGTGCCGCCCTCCAGCCCGAAGCGCGCATGCAGCGGCTCCGCGCAATGCCGCCCGGCCCGCACCGCAATGCCGGCGCGGTCCAGCAGCGTGGAAAGGTCGTGCGCATGGGCATTGTCCAGCGCAAATGCGAAGACGCCGCCGCGGTCCTGCGCCTGGCCCAGCAGCGTCAGCCCCTCGACCTCGCTCAGCTTGCGCATCGCATGCTCGACCAGCGCGCGCTCATGCGCCTCGATCGCCGGCATGCCGATGGCGGTGACGTAGTCGATCGCCGCATGCAGCCCGATCGCCTCGACAATCGCCGGCGTCCCCGCCTCGAACTTCGCCGGCGGCGGCGCCCAGGTACTGCCGGCCAGCGAAACGCTGGAGATCATGTCGCCACCGCCGAGGAAGGGCGGCATCCGCTCCAACAGTGCGTGCTTGGCGTAGAGCACGCCGATGCCGGTCGGCCCGTACAGCTTGTGCCCGGTGAAGACGTAGAAATCCGCATCCAGCGCCTGCACGTCCACGCGGCGATGCACCGCCGCCTGGCTGCCATCGAACAGCACCTTGGCGCCAGCGGCATGCGCCATCTGCGCAATCCGCTCGGCCGGCGTCACGGTGCCCAGCACGTTGGACATGTGCGTCACCGCCACCAGCCCAACCTTGCCATCGGCCAGCTTGGCCGCGACATCCTCCATGTCCAGCTCGCCCGCATCGGTCACCCGGGCGAAACGCAGCTCAATGCCCGTCGCGTCGCGCAGCATCTGCCACGGCACAATGTTGGCGTGGTGCTCCATCTCGGTGGCCAGCACCGCCTGGCCCGGCTTCATCACGCCGCGGCCGTAGCAATGCGCCACCAGGTTGATCGCCATGGTGCTGTTGGCGGTGAAGACGATTTCCTCCGGCATCGCCGCGTTCAGAAACACCTGCACCGCACGGCGCGACGCCTCAAACGCCTCGGTCGCCGTCTCGCTCAGGTAGTAGGCGCCGCGATGCACATTGGCGTAGGCGCTTTCCATGCAGCGCGTCATCGCTGATATCACCTGGCGCGGCTTCTGCGCCGAAGCGCCGCTGTCCAGAAACGCCAGCGGCTTGCCGCGCACCGTGGTCGCCAGCACCGGGAAATCCGCCCGGATGGCGCGAACGTCGAAGCTCATGAATGCCGATCCCCTTGGTGCTCCCACCAGCCCTCGACCGCGCTTTCCAGCGCGTCGCGCAGCGTCTCGTCGGCGATGCCCTCGACGGCTTCCTGCAAAAACGCGCGCACCAGCATACTGCGCGCCGTCGCTTCGTCTATCCCGCGGGCACGCAGGTAGAACAGCTGGTCGGCATCCAGTTCGCCCACCGTGGCGCCATGGCTGCACTTCACGTCGTCGGCGTAGATTTCCAGCTGCGGCTTGCTGTCCATCTCCGCATCCGGGGAGAGCAGCAACGCCTGGTTCATCTGGTAGCCGTCGGTCTGCTGCGCCGCCTGCCGCACCAGGATCTTCCCCTGGAACACACCGCGGCTCTTGCCGGTCAGCACGGTCTTGTAGGTCTGCCGGCTGGCACACCCCGGCGCCGCATGGTCCAGGAAGGTGGTGGTATCCGCGTGCTGCCCGTCGCTCAGCAACTGCGCGCCGTTCATGTGGCAGGTGGCGCCGGTGCCGGTCAGCGTGGCGTGGATTTCGTTCCGCACCAGCCGCCCGCCGGCATTCAGCGTGAAGTTGTCGTAGGTGCCGCCCGCCGCCACCGTGGCGTAGATGCTGCCCAGCTGGAACGCCAGCGCGCCTTCCTGCTGCAACCGCGCATGGGTGAAGCTGGCGCCCTCGCCGACCTCAACCTGCCAGACCGGGTTGTGCAGGTAGCGCGTCGCCGCCGGCCCCTGGTTCACTTCCAGCACCGTCAGCTTCGCGCCCTCATGCAGCCGCACGATGTGGCGCAGATGAAACGCCGTCGGCCGCGCACTCGCGCTGGCAATGCTGAGAATCTCCAGCACGCCGGCATCCGTGCCCGCGGGGATGTTCAGCAGCATGCCGTCCTCGAACAGCATGGTGTTCAGCGCCGCCATCGGCTCCTCGGGCAGCATCACCCGCCCCTCGATCCGGCCGATCTGCGACGCCACCGTCGCCATGGTCGGCCAGCTGGAAAGGTCGGACCGCAGCCGACCATCGACGAAGACCACGCGGTTCGCGGTATGCGCCTTGGGCAGGACGATATCGTCCTGCACCAGGGTCAGCGCCTCGTCGAAACTCGCCTGCGTCACTTGGCGCAGATCGGTGTAGTGCCAGGCCTCGACGCGGCGCGTCGGGAAGCCCTGGGCGCGGAAGCTCTCGGCAGCCTTGGCCCGCAGCGCCGCCAGCCAGGGCAGGCGCGCGCCGGGCAGGCGGTCCTTCAGCCCTTCGTAGCGATGCAGGAAGCCCTCGGCCCCGGTATGCACAACCTGGCTCATGCTGCCTGCGGCGCGCCGTAGCCGCTGGCTTCCAGCTCCAGCGCCAGCTCCTTGCCGCCGCTGCGGACGATGCGGCCGGCCATCAGCACATGCACGCGGTCTGGCACGATGTAGGTCAGCAGCCGCTGGTAGTGGGTGATGACCAGTGCCGAGAAATCCGGCCCGCGCAGCGCGTTGACACCATCGGACGCAATCTTCAGCGCGTCGATATCCAGGCCGCTGTCGGTCTCATCCAGAATCGCCAGCTTCGGCGCCAGCAGCGCCATCTGCAATACCTCGTTGCGCTTCTTCTCGCCGCCGCTGAAGCCGACATTGACGCCGCGCTTCAGCATGTCCTCGGGCATCGAGAGTTCCTTCATCCGCGCTCGTGCGACCTTGAGGAACTGCATCGCGTCCAACTCGCTCTCGCCGCGGCCACGCCGCACCGCGTTCAAGGCGGTGCGCAGGAAGTTGGCATTGCCCACGCCGGGCAGTTCCACCGGGTACTGGAAGGCCAGGAACACGCCGAGCGCCGCGCGCTCCTCCGGCGCCTTGCCCAGCAGGTCCACGCCATCGAAGGTCGCGGTGCCGCCGGTCACCTCATAGCCGTCGCGCCCTGCCAGCACGTAGCTGAGCGTGGACTTGCCGGAGCCGTTCGGCCCCATGATGGCGTGCACTTCGCCGGTCGGCACCTCAAGGTCGATGCCCTTGAGGATTTCCTTGCCATCGACCTCGGCGGTCAGCCCTTCAATGCGCAACATCTAACCGACGCTCCCTTCGAGCGAAATCTGCAGCAGCTTCTGTGCTTCCACGGCGAATTCCATGGGTAGTTCCTTCAAGACCTCACGGCAGAAGCCGTTGACGATGAGACCCACCGCGTCCTCCTGAGTGAGGCCACGCTGGCGGCAGTAGAACAACTGGTCCTCGGCGATGCGGCTCGTGGTCGCCTCGTGCTCCAGCTTCGCGGTCAGGCAGCGATTCTCGATGTACGGCACCGTATGCGCGCCGCAGAGGTCGCCGATCAGCAGGCTGTCGCACTGGGTGAAGTTGCGCGCGCCATGCGCCGTCGGCGCCACGCGCACCAGGCCCCGGTACGTGTTCTGCCCATGCCCGGCGGAGATGCCCTTGCTGACGATGGTGCTCTTCGTCCGCGCGCCGACATGGATCATCTTGGTGCCGGTATCGGCCTGCTGGTAGTTGTTGGTGATGGCGACGCTGTAGAACTCGCCGACACTGTCCTCACCCAGCAGCACGCAGCTTGGGTACTTCCACGTAATCGCGGAACCGGTTTCAACCTGCGTCCAGCTGACCTTGCTGCGCTTGCCGCGGCACTGCGCCCGCTTGGTGACAAAGTTGTAGATGCCGCCCTTGCCCTCGGCGTCGCCGGGGTACCAGTTCTGCACCGTTGAATACTTGATGCTGGCGTCGTCCATCGCCACCAGTTCCACCACCGCGGCGTGCAGCTGGTTTTCGTCGCGCATCGGCGCGGTGCAGCCTTCCAGGTAGCTCACCACAGCGCCTTCATCGGCGATGATCAGCGTGCGCTCGAACTGCCCGGTGCTTTTGGCATTGATGCGGAAATAGGTGCTCAGCTCCATCGGGCAGCGCACCCCCTTGGGGATGTAGACGAAGCTGCCATCGGTGAAGACCGCGCTGTTCAGGCACGCATAGAAATTGTCGCCCTGCGGCACCACGCTGCCGAGGTACTGCTTCACCAGCTCCGGGTGCTCATGCACCGCTTCGGAGATGGAGCAGAAGATGATGCCGTCCTTCGCCAGCCGCTCCTTGTAGGACGTGGCCACGGAGACGCTGTCGAACACCGCGTCCACCGCAATAGGCATGCGCGCATCGGCCGGGCTGTCGCCAGCGCCTTCTACGCCCGCCAGATAGGCCTGTTCCTTCAGTGGAATGCCCAGCTTGGCGTAGGTCTTCAGCAGCTCGGGATCGACCTCATCGAGCGACTTCGGCCCTTCCTTCGGCGCGGCGTAGTAGAAGGCGTCCTGGAAATCGATCTTCGGGTAATGCACCGAAGGCCAGGTCGGCTCCTCCATCTTCAGCCACATCGCATAGGCCTTCAGCCGCCATTCCAGCAGCCAGGCCGGCTCGTTCTTCTTGGCGCTGATGAAGCGAACGATGTCCTCGTTCAGCCCCTTCGGCGCGTAGTCCATCGCGATATCGGTCGAGAAGCCCCACTTGTAGGTGCCCTCGGTCGCGGCCTGGACGGTTTCGATGGTTTCGGTAACGGCGGCCATGATGGCTACTCCGCCATGAGGTTTAAGATGGACGCAGCCGCGCGCATCGGCGCGCAGCCCTGGGGGGCGCTCAAATCGGCCACGGTGATGCCCGACAGCGCATGGCGAATCGCGTCGTTCACCGGGTCCCAGCGCCCGCGCACGGGGCAATGGTCCTCGGCCTCGCAGGCATTCACGCTGCCATCCACGCAGGCGGTCAGCGCGATGGGGCCGTCGAAGGCCATGATCACCTCGGCCAACGGCATCGCCGTCAAGGGCCGTGCCAGCCGATAGCCGCCCCGCGCCCCGCGCACACCTTCCACCAGCCCGGCCTGCCCGAGGATCTTCAGCACCTTGGCCACGGTGGGCTCCGCCATGCCGGTGCTGACAGCCAGGCCCGGCGCGGTCTGCACCTGGCCACCGACAACGGCGCCGTCCTGCTCAAGCCGGGACAGCACCACGACGGCATAATCGGTGAGTTTCGAGAGACGCAGCACGCCTTGACCCCTTCGCTGCGCCGCAAATAGTACCTTTTCTGTCCTGTTTAAAGGGGGCACCTGCGGAAGGGGCTGGCGCGACGCCCGCAGGACGCTAGCCTTGCCCCCGAAACCACCGAGGGGACCACCATGCCGACCGTATCCGCCGCCGATGGCACGCAGCTCTACTACGAGGAAACCGGCAGCGGCATTCCGCTGGTCTTCGTGCATGAATACGCCGGCGACCTGCGCAGCTGGGAACAGCAGGTGCGCTACTTCAGCCGGCGCTATCGCTGCATCACCTTCAACGCCCGCGGCTATCCGCCGTCCCAGGTGCCGACCGACCAGGCCAGCTATTCGCAGGACCACGCGGCGGACGACATCGCCAGCGTCATCAAGGGCCTAGGCCTCGGCCCGACGCACGTCATCGGCTGCTCCATGGGTGCCTTCGCGGCGCTGCATGTCGGCCTGCGCTACCCGGAACTGTGCCGCTCCATCGTCGCCAGCGGCGTCGGCTTCGGCGCCGAAAAGGGCCAGCAGGCGCTGTTCCACACCGAACTGGATGCCACCATCGAACGCATCCGCAGCGAAGGCATGGGCGTGATGTCCAAGGTCTATAGCCGCGGCCCGTCGCGCCTGATCTTCGAGGAGACCGACCCGCGCGGCTATGCGGAACTGGTGGAATGGCTCGGCGAGCACGACACGCTGGGCATGGCGCTGACCATGGGTGGGGTGCAGCGCAAGCGCCCCTCGCTGTATGACCTGGAAGCCGGCTTCCGCGCCTTCACCACGCCGACGCTGGTGTTCTGCGGGGATGAGGACGACGCCACGCTGGAGCCGAGCATCTTCCTCAAGCGCACCATCCCGACCGCCGGCCTGGCGGTGCTGCCGAAATGCGGCCACACCCAGAACCTGGAGGAGCCGGCGCTGTTCAACAGCTTCGTGCTCGATTTCATCACCCGGGTGGATGCCGGCCGCTGGCCGCGCCGCATCCCGGCCAGCCAGGCCAAGGCGCTGATCGGCGAAGCGAAGATTTAGGTCCGCCGTTAAGGCTATCTTTGCAACCGGAATGGATCATGCCGGCGTCGACCGGGATGATCCAAAATGGACACTGCTACCCTCTCCGCAACCGGGCTGGCCGGTGCCAGCCTGGTCAAGGACCGTGCCACCACCGGCACCACCTTCGACGTGCTGCTGCGCGCCACGGTGGCCACGCGCTTCCGGGTGCGTGACCGCTGGCTGATCGCCGGCAGCTTCCCCACCGAGGCCGCGGCCCGCCAGGAATACGGCGCGCTGGGCCGCGAATTCCCGGCCGAGACCGTCAGCCTGATGCTGGTGCGCTGCGAGGCCGAGGACAGCAACGGCAACTTCCGCGAACGCGTGCTGGACAAGCGGGAGGCCCCGCCCCCCGGCCCCCAGCGCCGCGTGCTGCGCCCCGCCGCCAGCCCGCGCGCCGAGGCCCGCAGCCGGGGCGAGCCGCCGAAGCGCCAGGTTGCCCCGCAGCCGAAGCTGCCCAGCAACGCCGCGCTGCAGTGGCAGCTGGTCGGCGGCCTGGTGGCCGCGACCCTGCTGCTGACGTGGTTGCTGGGTTAAATCCGCACCCGCGCCGCATCCACGCCGCGCAGCAGGTCCGGCCAGATCACCTCGGCCGGCGTCACTTCCTTGCCCAGTCGCCCCATGCCGCGCAGCTGGGTGATGGCCAGCTGCACATTCGCCACCGTGTCGGTGCTCAGGTTCAGCCGGTAGTCCAGCTTGGTCATCAGCTCCGCCACCAGCGCCCGGTCCTGGCGCAGGAAGCGGGCGATCTGCCGGGCGCTTTCCTCGGGGTTGGCTCGGATCGCCTCGGCCGCCTGGATCATGCTGCGCAGGAAGGCCTTGGCCGCCGCGTCATTGGCCTGCACCCAGCCCTTGTTCATGTAGATCAGGTTGCGGATGATCTGGATGTGCTCGTTGGTGATCAGCACCCGCGCGGTCGGAATGGCCCGGGTACCGCGCGTCATCCACGGCTCCCACACCACATAGGCGTCGATGTTGCCGCGCTCCAGCGCCGCGATCATCTCCGGCGCATCGACATAGACAATGGTGTAGTCGGCGGCGTTCAGCCCTTCCTTGGCGATGATGGAGAGCCACAGCGTCTCGCTGGCCGTGCCGCGGGCCAGGCCGATCTTCTTGCCCTTCAGCCCCGCCAGCGAATCAACGCCACGGCCCACCACGCCCATCCAGCGCAGCAGCGCCGTGCCCTCGGCCACGCAGACCACGTTGGCATCCACGATGTGGCTGGAAACGCCGCCCTGCTCGGCGCCGAACACGGCGTTGACCTGGTTGCCGACCAGGAAGGGGATCATGGCGCTGCCGGAGGCGCCGGTATTCACCGTAACGTCCAGGCCATTGCGCTCGAAGATGCCGGCTTCCTTGGCCACGTAGAAATGCGCGAAGGCCGGGTCCACGCCGGTGGCGATGGTCATCTTGGTCAGGCCCTGGGCGCGGGCGGGCATGGCGGCCAGCAAGGCGGGGGCGGCAAAAAGCGAGCGGCGGAGCATGGGGTGTTTCCTCACATCGTTGGGTTGAAGCGGCCGGCGAAGGCGCGAATCGCCAGCCGGAAGGCGCGGTCGGTCGCAAAGCCCAGCAGGCCCAGCGTCACCAGCGCCACGAAGATATCCTCCACCTGCATGAACAGGCGGGCGTCCCAGAGCATTTTGCCAAGTCCATCATTGCTGGCCACCAGCTCGGCCGCCACGATGGTGACGAAGCTGTTGGCCATGGCCAGCCGCATGCCTGTGAGGATGAAGGGCAGCGTCGCCGGCAGCGCCACCAGCGAGAACAACTGCCAGCGATTGGCCCCCAGGCACTGCGCCGCGCGCAGCTTGTCCTTGGCCACCGCGCCCACGCCGGCGGCGGTGCTGATGATGATGACGAAGATGGTGGTATAGGCGATCAGGAAGACCTTGCTCTCCTCCCCGATGCCGAACCAGATGACGGCGACCGTGATCATCGCCACCGCGGGGATGAAGCGGAAGAACTCGGTCCAGGGCTCCAGCAGCACCCGCACCGGGCGGAAGCTGCCGATGGCCAGCCCCAGCGGAATGCCGGCCGCGCTGCCCAGCAGGAAGCCCTGCAATATCCGCCGCAGGCTGGCCACCACCTGCTCCTGCAATATCCCGTCCTCGATCAGGTCCAGCCCGCGCCAGAACACCGGCGCCGGCGGCGGGAACAGCACGGAATGCACCAGGTAAACGGCCGCCAGGTGCCACACCACGAAGAGCAGCGCGAAGCCCACGGCAAAGCCGCCCAAGGTCGCAAGGCGGTCCTTCATTGCGGGTGAATCTCCGCATGGATCAGCGCATGCACCTGGCGGAACACCGCCATGAAGCCGTCCGAGGTCCGCTCCCGCGGGAAAGGCAGGTCCACCGGTACGACGGCTTTCAAGGTGCCGCCCGGCCCGCGCGTCATCACACCCACCCGCGTCGCCAGCGCGACCGCTTCCTCAATGTCGTGGGTGATGAACAGCACGGTCTTCTTCGTCTCCGCCCAAATACGGGAAAGCTCGCCCTGAAGCGCGGCGCGGGTCATCGCGTCCAGCGCGCCGAAGGGCTCGTCCATCAGCAGCATGCGCGGGTCGGCCGCCAGGGCGCGGGCGATCTGGATGCGCTGCTTCATGCCGCCGGAAAGCTCGGCGGGGTGCTTGCCCTCCTGCCCCGCCAGCCCGACCAGGCGCAGGAAGTGCCCGGCCTTCTCCCGCCGCGCCCGCTTGCCCATGCCGGCCAGGCGCAGCCCAAAGGCGATGTTGTCCAGCGCGTTCAGCCAGTCATACAGGCTGTCATGCCCCTGGAAGACCACGCCCCGGTCGGCGCCAGGCCCCGCCACCGGCTGGCCGTCCAGCAATATCCGCCCGGCGGTCACCGGCTCGAACCCCGCCAGCATGTTCAGCACCGTGGTCTTGCCGCAGCCGGAGGTGCCAAGCAGGCAGCAGAACTCGCCCTCCTCCAGCGCCAGGGAAAAGTCGCGCACGGCTTCCCAACTGCCGCCCTTGCCGCGGAAGGTCTTGCCGACACCCTCAAGCCTGACCAGTGCCATCCCACCCCCGTGTTCTGCCGGCGGGAGACTACCGGCTGGTTGCGCCACCGCAAGGCGGCTCGGCGCCCCCGCAGCAAGCCCGCCCCAGACTTTGCCCAAAGCATCGCCAAAGCGAAACGCCCATGCCCAACGCCACCGCACAGCATCCGCGCCGGCATGGCGCAGCGCCTGGCGGCCTGAATCGCCCCCGGCTTCACGGGCCGTGACAGCGGCGCTAGAACCTTCGCCCAGTCCAACTGGTCACAAGGGGAAACGCCATGGGTATGCTTGACGGCAAGGTTGCCATCGTCACCGGCTCCGGCGGCGGCGTCGGTCGCGAAATCGCGGTCCACATGGCCGCGGCCGGTGCCAAGGTCATCATCAACGACATCGGCGCCAGCCTCGGCGGCGAGGGTGGTTCCTCCACCCCGGCCCAGCAGACCAAGGCGATCATCGAGCAGCGCGGCGGCCAGGCCGAGATCAACACCGAAAGCGTGTCCACCTGGGCCAGCGCGCAGAAGATCGTGCAGTCCGCGATGGACCATTTTGGTCGTGTCGATATCGTCGTGAACAACGCCGGCATCCTGCGCGACCAGATCTTCCACCGCATGACGCCGGAAGAGTGGGACTCGGTCATCAGCGTCCACCTGAACGGCAGCTTCTACGTGTCGCGCTCGGCGGCCACGCATTTCCGCGCGCAGGAAAGCGGCAGCTACGTCCACATCACCAGCACCTCCGGCCTCATCGGCAATTTCGGCCAGGCCAACTATTCCGCGGCCAAGCTGGGCATCGCGGCGCTGAGCAAGAGCATCGCGCTGGACATGAAGCGTTACAACGTGCGCAGCAACTGCCTGGCGCCCTTCGCCTGGACCCGCATGACCTCCTCGATCCCGGCCGAGACGCCGGAGCAGAAGGCGCGCGTGGAAAAGATCATGCGCATGGGCCCCGAGAAGAACGCGCCGCTGGCGGTGTTCCTGGCCTCCGACGCGGCCAAGGAAGTCACCGGCCAGATCTTCGCGCCGCGCATGCATGAGCTGTTCCTGTTCAGCCAGAACCGGCCGATCCGCAGCATGCACAGCGAAGGCGGCTGGACCCCGGAGAAGATCGCCGAAGTGGCGCTGCCGGCCTTCCGCTCCAGCCTGGTGCCGATGGAGCGCAGCGGCGACGTGTTCAGCTGGGATCCGGTCTGAGCCACTCGCCCAGGGCGGCCACCACCGTTGTTGCTCCAGGCAACGCGGTGGTGGCCGCCAGGCGCTGACGCAGGATCCATTCTGGTGAAAACATCAGAACGGATGACATGCCCAGTTGCCAGACGGTTATGGGCACATGCTACCCGCAGGGCGCTGGCGGCCAACCCCGGCGCGCGCCCGCGCCTTGGCATTGGCCCGAGTGGCTGAGGGCACCTCCCCATAGGCGGCGCGGTAGTGCTGGGCGAACAGGCCGAAATGGCTGAAGCCGCTCTCCAGCGCAGCGCTGGTCACGGAATGACCGTCTGCGTCATGCAGCAGCAGGCGCCGGGCATGGGCCAGGCGGCGCGCGGTGAGGTACTGCACGATGCTGCGTCCTTCCACCGCCCGGAACTGGTCCTGCAGCAGCCGGATGCTGCACCCGGCGGCCTGGGCAAGGGCGTCGATGCGCAGGTCCTCGGCGAAATTCGCCTCGATATAACCGATGGCGCGGGCCAGGTGCCGGCGCGCGCGCGGCGTGGAGCCAAGGGGCACCCGGCTGGCGATGGTATCAACCCAGGAAGCCATGAGGATCTCCCCGGCCTCTCGCTGAAACCGCGCATCGGCCAGCATCGCGGGGTCATCTCCGCCGATCAGCGCGTTCAGCCGCAGGAGATTCCGGATATAGCGGGCAAAGTCGAACCGCCCAGGCGCCGCCTCCACTTCCCGCAGCAGCAGGCCGGGGTCTTCGGTGCAGAAATGCGTGCAGGCATCGGCAAATGCCTCTGGCCGGCAGGAGAGGATAAAGCCCTCGTAGCCCTGGGCAATCCGCAGCGAGACATGGTCGTTGATATGCGGAATGACCGTGCCGGCGCCGAGCGCCTCGGTACGGTTGCGGCGAGTCACTTCCACGCTGCCGCGCAACATGGTGGAAAAAAAGATGCTGTCGGCCGTGCCGCTGAACCGGTATCCGCCGGTGCGCTGAGAGCCCACCCGCAGGTCACCCAGTTTGAGGACAACCGTCCGAGCGCGCCATGGCGCGTCGCTGCTCTCGGCAGCAAACCCGGCCAGCCCGGGGCGGAAGGACCGCGCCACATGGAAGAAGGCTTCGGGGTCCGAGGTGTCCACGACGTTGCTGACCGGACTGGGTTCGGCGCGCATATTCATATTTAGAGACGTGACATACCGCGCAAGGAGGATGCAACGAAAGAATTCATAATGACATGGGCCAATCCTGCCTGAAGCTGGGGCGGGAGCAGAAGTAACCGTTCGGCTCACGTGACCATGCGAGCACCCGAGGGACCACACGCCGGGGTTCAGCGCCGGGATCAACCGTCGGTCGGCATGCCGGCTGCATAGGCCGCAGCATGCATGGCCTCGGCCAGGACTTCGATCGAAAGCTGGTCCTTGTCCAGCAGCCGATGCACGCCGAGGCTGCGCGCCGCCGCCTCGGCCACCCGCCCTGGCTTCGAGGCGTACAGCACAACCGGCACGCCAGTGCCGATGGCATGCTTTGCCAAGGCCAAGCCGACCAGGCCAGATAGCGGCAGGCCGGTCAGCAAAAGCTTCGGCGCCTCTGCTTCTTCGACAAGGGATATCGCCTCGAGGCCATCGAGAGCCGGCATGGCCCTGTAGCCCGACACCTCCAAAGCGATGAGCAACACTTTCCGCATGACAAGGTCGTTTTCGGCAACAATTACCGTTGCTTGCCGCTTTGGACCCATGACCTGGCCGGCCTTTCTAGCTTTTATTCTGGGGCATTTAATGCCGGTTCCAGCCGGGGCGGCGCTATCTCGATCCGGCAGACGCCGCAGCTTTCCGTGCCGTTCTTGCCTCGCGCGGCAGTTCGGCTAAACAACCCCAGGGCCTTGGCTTGCCTCCGCTTCAGCGCCTGTCGCGCCCTTGGGCGGTGCCGCCCGCCCAGATCAGCCAACTTGGCCCGCGCAGCCGCGCATGGGCCAGCAAGGGTAGCCCCGATGAATCCTCTCCACGCCGCCCTGCTCGCGCCCAAGCGCATCGCCCTCGTCGGTGCCTCCTCCGACCCCAAGCGCCTGACCGCGCGCGCGCAGCTGTACCTGCGCAAGCATGGCTATGCCGGCGACATCCTGCCGGTGCATCCGCGTGAAGCCACGGTTCTGGGCGAAAAGGCCTACCCCACCGTCACCGACATCCCCGGCCAGGTCGATTTCGCCTACATCCTGCTGAACACGCCGCAGGTGGAAGGCGTCATCAACGCCGTCGCCGCCAAGGGCATCCCGGCCGCCTGCGTGCTGGCGGATGGCTTCGCCGAAGCCGGCGAGGAAGGCCGCGCCTTGCAGGCCCGCCTGCTCGCCACCGCGAAGTCAGCCAATCTCCGCATCCTCGGCCCGAATTCCATGGGCATCATCAACCTGAATGACCGCATCGCGTGCAGCGTCAACGCCGCGCTGGAAGCGGAGTCGCTGCTGCCCGGCCGCATCGCCCTGGTCTCGCAGTCCGGCTCCATGATGGGCGCCATCATGTCGCGCGGCGCCGCCCGCGGCATCGGCTTCAGCCACATCGTGGGCACCGGGAACGAGGCCGACCTCTCCGCCGGCGAGGTCGCCGCCCTGCTGGTGGACGACCCCCAGGTGGACGCGATCTTGCTGTTCCTGGAAGCCATCCGCGAGCCGCAGCACTATGCCGACCTGGCGCAGCGCGCGCACGCCGCGGGCAAGCCGGTCATCGTCTATAAGCTCGGCCGCAGCCCCTATGGCGCCGAACTCGCGACCAGCCACACCGGCGCGCTGGCCGGCAGCGACGCGGCGGCCGACGCCTTCTTCCGCCGCCTCGGCATTGCCCGCGTCACCACGCTGGAGGCCCTGCTGGAACTGCCGCCGCTGCTGATCGGCCGCAAGCCGCTGGCCCGCCCGACCCGCGCCGCTGGGGTGATGACCACCACCGGTGGCGGCGGCGCCATGGCGGTGGACTGCCTGGGCGTGCTCGGCATCGAGGCGAAGGCGCCGGACGCGAAGGCCCATGCCGCGCTGGAAGCCGCGGACTTCCACAGCCATGGCCGCCTGCTGGACGTGACGCTGGCCGGCACCAAGCCGGAACGCGTTGCCGCCGCGCTGAACGCGCTGCAACAGGCCGAGGACACCGACATCGCGCTCTCGGTCATCGGCTCCTCCGCGCAGTTCCGCCCGCAGGACAGCGTCGCCGGCATCATCCGCGCGCTGGAAGCCGGCCACGCCAAGCCCATCGCCGCTTTCCTGGTGCCGGAAGCGCCGCAGTCGCTGCGTCTGCTCGCCGAAGCCGGCGTGCCCGCCTTCCGCACCCCCGAATCGGCCGCCGACTGCATCCGCGCCTACAGCGAATGGCGCGCGCCCGGCATCACGGAGCCGGCGGCCGAGGTCGCCTTCACCCTGCCTGCCCAGCCGGACGAAGCCGATGCCCGCAATCTGGTCGCCGCGCTCGGCCTGGTCAGCCCCTTCGCCGTGCTGAAGACGCCGGAGGACACGCACGACCTGCCCTATCCGGTGGCGCTGAAGATCCTGTCGCCCGACCTGGCGCACAAGACCGAGGTCGGCGGCGTCAAGCTGAACATCCCCGACGCCGCAGCGCTCAAGCAGGAAGCCGCGGCCATGCAGGGCCGGGTGCGGCGCATGGCGCCGGAAGCGCGCCTCCAGGGCTTCCTGGTTCAGCCCATGGCCAAGGGCGTGGCCGAGGCCATCCTCGGCTTCCGCCGAGACCCCGAGGTCGGCCCGCTGGTCATGCTCGGCACTGGCGGCGTCACGGCGGAATTGTTCCGCGACGTCACGCTGCGCCTGGCCCCGGTCAGTCTGGACGAAGCCTTCGAGATGATCGGCGAGATCAAGGGCCTCAAGCCCGCCGCCGGCTGGCGCGGCCTGCCACGCGGCGACCTGGCCGCGCTGGCCCGCGCCGTCGTCGCCGTCAGCCAATTGGCGGCGCGGGAGGACGTGCAGGAGGCCGAGATCAACCCTGTCATCGTGGCACCGGAAGGCGAAGGGATCATCGTCGCTGACGCCTGGGTGGTTCGTCGCTGACAAGGCGCCCCCGGCTGGGCTAACCTGAGTGGCAAAATGGGAGACAACGCCATGCATCGCCGGACCCTGCTTGCCGCCACCGCCGCCACCACCGCCGCCACCCTGGCCAGCCCCGCCTTGGCGCAGGCGCCGTGGCCGGACCGGTCGCTCCGCATCATCATCCCCTGGCCGCCGGGCCAGGCGACGGACCTGGTGGGCCGGCTCTACGCGCAGAAGTTCGGCGAGGCGCTCGGCGTCAACGTGGTGCCGGAGAATCGGGCCGGCGCCGGCGGGCAGATCGGCACCGACGCCGCCGCCAAGGCCGCGCCGGATGGCTACACGCTGCTCGCGGCCTCGGCCGGGCCGGTAACCTTCAGCCCGCTGGTTCAGCGCACCCCCTATGACGTGGAGCGCGACCTGGTGCCGGTGGCGATGACCACCAACTCGCCCTACATGCTGGTGATGAAGCCGGGCTTCCCCGCCACCGACATGGCCGGCTTCATCCGCGAGGTGAAGAGCAAGCCGGGCAAGTACACCTTCGGCTCCTCGGGCACCGGCGCCGCGGCGCACATGATCGCCGCCTGGTTCAACCACCGTGCGGGGCTGGACGTGGTGCACGTGCCCTTCGCCGGCAGCATCCCGGCGCTGACCAACGTCATGGGCGGCTCGGTAGACTACTGCATCGAGACCTTCGCCGCGACCATGCCGCTGGTGCGCCAGGGCCAGTTGAAGGCGCTGGGCTGTTCGCTGGTGCGCGGCACCTACCTGGCCCCGGAAATCCAGCCCTTTTCGCAACTGCCGGGGCTGGAAGGCTTCGATGCCGGCGCCTGGGGCGGGCTGATGGTGCCGGCCCGCACGCCGGAGCCGATCATCAAGCGCCTGGCCGACATCATGGCGCAGTTCATGCGGGGGCCGGAGGTGCGCGAGCAGATGACGCGGCTGGGCGTGGAGACCGTCTATCACCCGGCCGACGCCTTCGCCGCCTTCCTGCGCCAGCAGAAGACCCAATTCGCCGAGGTGGTGCGTACCGCCAACATCAAGCTGGATTGAGCAAGGCGCGCAGCGGTGCCACCCTGGCAACCATGAGCACGTCAGCAGACCTGATCCGCGCCCGCTACGGCAACCTGGCCTTCGAGCCCCCGGCGGAGATTCCCGCCGGGCTGGCCATGGTGCTGGACCGCCGCGTCACCCGCCGCTATCGGCCGGAACCGATTCCCGAACCGCTGCTGCAAACCGTGCTGGCGGCGGCGCAATCCGCGCCCAGCAAGTCCGACCTGCAGCAGTACTCCATCCTGCTGATCCAGGATCCCGTGAAGATCGCGGCCGTCGCCGACTGGATCGGCAGCATGCCCTGGATAAAGGAAGCGCCGGTGCTGCTGCTGTTCTGCGGCGACATCCGCCGCGGCCAGCGCCTGGCCGGCATCCATGGCCGCGAACACGCCAACAACAACATCGACACCTTCATCAATGCCACCGCGGATGCCGCTCTGGCCATGGGCCACTGCATCCTGGCGGCCGAGGGCGCCGGCCTCGGCACCTGCCCGATCAGCTATGTCCGCAACCACGTGGAAAAGATCGGCCCCATGCTGGGCCTGCCGAAGGGCGTCTTCCCCGTCGCCGGGCTGACGCTGGGCTGGCCGGTGGCCCGCAACGAGCCCTCCCCCCGCCTGCCGCAAAACGTGGTGGTCCACCGCGAACGCTATGACGACAGCGGCCTGGAAGCCGCCCTGCCGGCCTATGACGCGCTGCGCCCGCCGGCCAGGCCGCGCTACCCGGAAGTGTACGGCCCCAAGGCCGCGGGCTGCGTCTGGAGCGAGAACAGCGCGCGGCAGCTTTCCGTGCCGGAACGCTTCGGCCTCTCGGTCTGGCTCAAGCTGCGGGGCATCGATCTTGCCTGACGATGTGAAGCCGGCCGTCGTCAACGCCCGCCCGCGCGACGCCGCCAGCCTGATCCTGTACCGCCAGGGCGACCACGGCGTGGAAGTGCTGATGGGCGTCCGCCACGCCCGCCATCGCTTCATGCCCAACGCGCTGGTCTTCCCCGGCGGCCGGGTGGACCCCACCGACCACAAGCACCCCGCGCTGACGGAATTGCTGCCGGAAACCCAGGGCCACCTGGCGCAGAAGGCCACGCCCGGCCGCGCCCGCGCGCTGGGCATTGCCGCGGCGCGCGAGCTGCACGAGGAAACCAACCTGGTGCTGGGCGAGTTGCGCGGGGGCCAGCTGGTCCCGGCGCTGCACCACCTGCACTACATCTGCCGCGCCATCACCCCGCCACCGCGCAATATCCGCTTCCACGCCCGCTTCCTGGCCGCCCCGGCGGAGGCAGCGCAGGGCGAGATCAAGGGCTCCGGCGAGCTGGAGACGCTGCGCTACTTCCCGGTGAAGGAAGCCCTGGCGGTCGGCCACATGGCCGGCATCACCGCCAAGGTCATGGCGGAGTTCCTGCGCTGGCTGGAACTGCCGCAGGAGCACCGCCACACCCGGGAACTGGTGGTGTTCCAGCGGCAGGATACCCGGGTGCGGGAGCGGTAGAGCAATATCCGTTCTGATGGAATCATCAGAACGGATTTCTTGCTCTGCAACCTATTGAAGCTACAGCACGAAATCCGCTCACGCTGATTCAGCGTGAGCGGATAGTGCTGTAGCTGGCCCTCACGCCAGCCGCCAGCTCTCCCCGCCCATGCGCTTCACCGCGCCTTCCTGCTCCAGCTTGATCAGGTGGGAATGCAGGCTGCGGCTGGCCGGGATCACCAGCCGCGGGTCCATCGGGCCGTAGACGGCCGGCACCAGTTCCAGCGGGGTGGCCACGCCGGCCTTGTCCAGCGCGGCCAGCACCCGGCGCTCGCGTTCCTCGCGGTGGTCCCACAGCTTCTGCACGAAGCGCGCGGGTTCCGGCAGCGGCGGGCCGTGGCCGGGCAGGAACAGGCTGTCCCGCCCCTCGCGGGCGCGCAGCCGGTCCAGGCTGTTCATGTACTGGGTCATGTCGCCATCGGGCGGGCTGACCACGCTGGTGGACCAGCTCATCACGTGGTCGGCGGTGAACAGCGTGCCGGTCGGCCCCTCCAGCCCCTCCAGCTCGAAGCACAGGTGGTTGCCGCAATGGCCGGGCGTATGGATCGCGTGCAGCTTCCAGCCGGCGCCCTCGATCACCCCGCCATCCGGCACCGTCACGTCGGGCCGGAAGGAATGGTCACCGCCCTCGCCGCCCTGGTCGGCGGGCGTCAGGTGCGGGCCGAAACCGTAGGTCCTGGCCCCCGTCGCCGCCTGCAACGGCCCGGCGCCGGGCGAGTGGTCCCGGTGCGTGTGCGTCACCACAATGTGGGTGATCGTCTCGCCGGCCGTCGCCGCCAGCAGCGCCGCCAGGTGCGCCTCGTCCACCGGCCCGGGGTCCATCACCGCCACCTGGCCGCGGCCGATGATGTAGCTGTTGGTGCCCCGGTAGGTGAAGGCGGAGGGATTGTTGCACACCACCCGGCGCACCAGCGCGGTGGTCTGCTCCACCTCGCCAGGCGCCGGCGCGGTCTCGCGCAGGAAAGGTACCGCCATCACGTCACTCCCTTTGGCTGGCTGCCCAGCGCCTTGTTCCGTCGCACCAGCTCGCGGTGCAGAATGTACAGCCCGGCCGCCACGATCAACACGGCGCCCAGCAGCATCCAGATGGTGGGCTGGTCGCCCCACAGCAGCCAGCCCAAGCCTACCGACCAGAGCATCGAGGAATAGGAATACGGCCCCAGCGAGGACACCTGCGCGCTGGAATAGGCCTCGGTCAGCAAAATCTGCGCAACGCCGCCGACCAGGCCGATCAGCACCAGCAGGCCCAGCTGCCCCAGCGTCGGCGTCACCCAGACGAAGGGCAGCACCAGCAGCGTGAAGCTGGTCATCAGCAGGCTCTGCCACATGGTGATGGTGGCGCTGCTCTCGCTGGCGGAAAGCTGGCGCACCAGCAGCGTGGTGAAGGCCGAGAAGAACCCCTGCGCCACCGCCGCCGTCAGCCCCCACATGGCCAGCGGACCCGTGGCATGCCCGGCGCCCTGGCCGATGGCAATGACCAGCACCCCGGCAAAGCCCAGCAGCACCGCGGACCAGCGGTGGATGCCCACCTTCTCCCCCAGGAAGGGTATGGCCAGCAGCGTCACGAACAGCGGCGTGGTGTAGCCAAGCACGGTCTGGTCGGCCAGCGGCAGCGCGGTCAGCGCGAAGAAGCTGCACCCTTGGGCCATGGTGCCGGTGCAGGCCCGCATGAAATGGCCCTTGAACCGCTTGGTCCGCATGTCCTGGAAGCGGCCGTAGCGCGCCACGATCAGCGCCACCACCGGCAGCGCAAAGGCGCTGCGGAAGAACATCAGCTCCACCACCGGAATGTCGCCGGAAAGCTGCTTCACCCCCGCCGACATCAGCGTGAACAGCAGGTGCGCCGCCAGCATGCACAGCGCGCCGCGCTTCACATCATGGCGCAGCGCCATCAGGCGGCCCGGGCGGCGGCGCGCGCCTGCATGCGCCGCACCCGTTCCCGGTGCAGGTTGTACACCCCGGCGGCGATCACCACGGCGGCGCCGGTCAATGTGGTCCAGGCCGGCAGCTCCGCCCAGATGAAGTAGCCGATCACGGTGCCCCAGATCAGCGGCGTATACTCGAACGGCGCGATCACCCCGATGGGCGCCAGCGCGAAGGCCCGGGCGAACAGCACATGCGCCAGCCCATTGGCGGCGCCGAACAGCAGCAGCGCCGCCACGGTGCCCCAGCCGGGAATCAGCGGCGGCGGCCCACCTGGCGGCCACATCGTCGGTACGTTCAGCAGCAGCAGCCCCACCGGGATATGCGCCAGCAGCAGGCACAGCGCGATCGCCACCGGCGTGTCGGTCCGGCTCAGCGTGCGGGTCCAGATCCGCGTCACGGCCATCGCCGCGGTCGCCACCAGCAGCAGCGCCGTCTCCCAGCGCCACAGGTCGCCGCCCGGGCGCAGCATGAACATGGCCCCGGCAAAGCCGACCATGGTGCTGGCCCAGCGCCGCCAGCCCACCCGCTCGCCCAGCATGGGTATGGCCAGCAGCGTCATCAGCAAGGGGGAAACGGCGGCCACCGCATAGCTGTCCGCCAGCCCCACCCCGCGCACCCAGGCCACGTACCAGCTGGCGGAAACGCAGGTGTGCAGCAGGCTGCGCGCCAGCAGCAGCTTCCAGTTCACCGGCCACAGCCCGCGCCCGCGCGCAATGGCGGCCACCACGGTGGCACCGACCACGCCGCGCCAGACCATGGCGGCGGCGGCGCCGATCTCGGGCAGCGCAAACTTCACCGCGGCATCGGCGCAGGAGATCACGCCATAGCCCAGCGCCACCAGCAGCAGGCCGCGGGCGACATCCTCGGTCGAGGCGGTCTGGCTCATGCCTGGCCCTGCCCGCGTCCGGCCCAAATATGGCGCATCTTCCCCCCCGATCCGCCCCTTGGGCACGCAACCCCCAGGCTAGCCGCCGGCCGTGTTGGCGAACAGCGCCGGAGCGCTCGGGTCTGCCATGCCTTTGCGGCCAAGCCAGGGCAATCAAGGCAAGGCTCGCGCGGATGTTGCATCGGCCTGCCTTGTTTTGGCCCCTGCCCCTGTGCGAAACCGGCGACGTGGAACCCCTGGAATACCAACTCATGGATGCCGTCGAGGACGGCATGTGGTGGTATCGCGCCCTGCACCGCCGGGTGCTGGACGCGGTAGGGCAGCCGCGTGGTCAGCCCTTGGGCCCGCTGCTGGATGCCGGCTGCGGCACCGGCGGCTTCCTGGCCCGGCTGCGGGAACGCTGGCCTGAGGCCGCCGCCGAGGGGCTGGAATACAACCCGGTAGCCGCCGCCCGCGCCCAGGCCAAGTCCGGCTATCCCGTCGCCACCGGCAGCGTGCTGGCCATGCCCTTCGTCGATGCCAGCTTCGCCACCCTCACCAGCATGGACGTGCTGTGCCACGCCGCGGTGGAACCCGCGGCGGCGCTGGCCGAGATGCACCGCGTGCTGGCGCCTGGCGGAAAGCTGGTGCTGAACCTGCCGGCCTTCATGTGGCTGCATTCGGCGCACGACATCCGCGTGCACAATGCCCGGCGCTGCACCGCCGGCCAGGTCCGCGCGCTGCTCGGCGCCGCCGGCTTCACCGCGGTGAAGACCCGCTACTGGAACGCGCTGCTGCTGCCGCTGATGGTGATCCAGCGCAAGATCATGGCAAGCGCGCCCGAGGATCGCTCGGATGTCGCCGCCTTTCCGCCTTGGCAGAACGCCACGCTCCTGGCCGTGACCGAATTGGAGCGCCACTGTGCCCGCCTTGGATTTCCCTTTCCCGCCGGCGGCTCCGTCCTGGCCGTCGCCACCCGCCCCTGAAGGAGCGCGCCGCGTGCCCCAATCCCCCGGCCACGCCACCGTTGGCCTCTCCATCGTCGTGCCGGTCTACCGCGGCGCCGCCACCGTCGGCCTGCTGGTGGAGGCGCTGTCCTCGCTGCGCCCGGTGGGCGGGCTGGAGGTGGTGCTGGTGAATGATGGCAGCCCCGACAATTCCGGCGACGTCTGCCGCGCCCTGCTGGCCACCGCGACCATCCCCATCACCTACCTGGAGCACGCCCGCAACTTCGGCGAGCACAACGCCGTCATGACCGGCCTGCGCCACGCCCGTGGCGACTACGTCATCACCATGGATGACGATTTGCAGAACCCGCCGGAGGAGGTGGTGAAGCTGTACGACCACGCCCGCCTCGGCAACCACGACGTGGTCTACACCTACTACGCCGAGAAGAAGCACGAGGCCTGGCGCAACCTGGGCAGCCGCTTCGCCAACTGGGTGGCGGACACGCTGCTGGACAAGCCGAAGGGGCTGTACCTGTCCTCCTTCCGCTGCATGTCCCGCCTGGTGGTGCGGGAAGTCACCAAGTACGCCGGCCCCTACCCTTATGTGGACGGCCTCATCATGCAGGTGACGCAGCGCATTTCCACGTTGCCCGTGCTGCACCTGGCCCGCGCCGAGGGCCGCAGCAACTACACGCTGCGCCGCCTGGTGCGGCTGTGGCTGAACCTGGCCACCAGCTTCTCGGTGCTGCCGCTGCGGCTGGCGATCTATGCCGGCGCCGCGCTGGGCGTGCTCGGCCTGCTCGCCGCGCTGTATGTGGTGTGGGAGGGGTTGTCCGGTGGCACGCCCTCCGGCTGGGCGTCGTCGATGACCACCACGCTGCTGGTCGCCGGCGTGCAGTTCCTCATCCTCGGCGTGCTCGGCGAATATGTCGGCCGCGCCTTCCTCTCGGCCAATGGCAAGCCGCAGGGCGTGGTGCGCCAGGTCATCGGCCCGGCCGAGGCCGTGGTGCACGCCCCCATCACCGGGGAAGCGGAGCGGGTTTCTTGACCTTCCACTGGATCGCGCTGGCCCTGGCCATCTGCACCTCGCTGGGTGGCCAGGTGCTGCTGAAGTCCGGCGCGGTGGGCGAGGGCGACTTCATCGCCCAGCTGTTCCGCCCCACCACCATGCTGGGCCTGATGCTCTATGGCGGCGCCGCGCTGCTCTACATCGTGGCGCTGCGGAAGATCCCCATGAGCATCGCCCTGCCCTGCACGGCGGCGAGCTACGTCGCCGTCGCCGTCATCGGCTACTTCCTGTTCGGCGAGTCGCTGGGCACCCAGAAGATCGCCGCGCTGGGCCTGATCTGCGGTGGCGTGCTGCTGCTGGCGACGGCAGCCTGAAGACCGCCGCGCCGGGGCAACGGCGGCCTGAGGGCTGCCGCGCGGGGGCGACGGCCGCCTGAAGGCCGCCGCCCGCCTCAGCTCCGCTTCACGGTAAAATCGCTGAACCGCAGGCTGGAATGGCTGCGCGCATAGGGCCCGGGGAATGGCGCCTTGTCGCCCAGCGCCTCCGCCGCGTGCCAGGCCCAGCGCGGGTTCCAGGTGATCCCGCGGCCCAGCGCGATCATGTCCGCCTGGCCGGCCTGAAGAATGTCCTCGGCCTGCTGCGGCTCGTTGATCTGCCCCACCGCCATGGTCGCCAGCCCGCTCTCGGCCCTGATCTGCGCGGCGAACGCCACCTGGTAGCCCGGCCCCAGGACGATCTTCTGGTCCGGCGCCGTCCCGCCTGAGGACGCGGTGATGTAGTCGCACCCCAGCGCCTTCAGTTCGCGCGCGAAGGCGCCGCTGTCAGCCACGTCCCAGCCGCCTTCCTTCCAGTCGGTGGCGGAAACCCGCACGCCCATCGGCTTGCCCGCCGGCCACACCGCGCGGATGGCGCGGAACACCTCCAGCGGAAAGCGCATCCGCCCGGCCAGGTCACCGCCATACTGGTCGTTGCGGGTATTGACCAAGGGCGAGAGGAAGCTGTGCAGCAGGTAGCCATGCGCGCAGTGCAGCTCCACCAGGTCGAAGCCCGCGGCCTCCGCCAGCCGGGTGGAGGTCACGTAGTTGGCCACCAGCTCGGTCAGCTCACCCTGGCTCAGCGCATGCGGCACCGGCCGGCCTGGATAGGCCTCCGCACTGCATGAAATCGGCTCCCAGCCGCCCGCCTCCGGCCCCACCACATTCGGCCCGACCCAGGGCTGCTGCGTGCTGCCCTTGCGGCCCGAATGCGCCAGCTGCAACCCCAGCACCGCCGGCCCGACCTCTCGGCAGAATCCCACCACGGTCTTCAGCGACCGCATCTGCTGCTCGTTCCACAGCCCCAGGCAGCGCGGCGTCACCCGGCCGCGCGGCTCCACGCCGATCGCCTCGAAGATGATCATCCCGGGGCCGGAGACCGCCCAGTTGCCGTAGTGCATCAGGTGCCAGTTGGTCGCCAGGCCCTGGGTATCCGCGGAATACTGCGCCATGGGAGAGACCACGACGCGATTGGGCAGCACCGACTCGCGCAGGCGGAACGGCGTGAACAACTGGCTTGGCATTGGCTGACCCTGGACTGTTCCGCGGCAGCATGGCGGCGGCCGGTGCGGCGTCAAGCCGGGCCATGGCGTCGGGCGTCAGGCTGCGTTGAACACCCCGTCCCGCCCCAGCATGGCCAGCACGCCGCTGCGGATGTCGAAATGCCCGCCCAGCAATTGCAAGCGCCCATCCAGCACCCGTTCGGCCACGAAGGGAAAGCTCATCAGGTTGTCCAGCGAAACCCTGACAGCCTCATGCTCGCAGGCCAGTTGCGCGTCCACGGGGTCGCAGCGCAGCACGCGGTTGCGGGCATTGGCGGCAATGCTGATCCAGGGGCCGAGGAACTCCCCCATCGGCGCCGGCACGCCGCCCAGCAGCGCCTGGATGCCGCCGCACATGGCGTGCCCCAGCACGATGATCGCCTCCACCTCCAGGCCCCGCACCGCGAATTCCACGGCGGCGGAGGTGCCGTGCAGCGAGCCATCGGGCTGGTAGGGCGGCACCAGGTTGGCCACGTTGCGCAGGGCAAAAATCTCGCCCGGCCCGGCGTCGAACACCATGGCCGGGTCCACCCGGCTGTCCGAACAGCCGATGACCATCACGCGCGGTCGCTGGCCCTTCGCGGCCAGTACCTCGAACTGCTTGCGCCGGGTCGGCCATTCCGTGTCACGGAACCGCCGGTAGCCTTCGATCAGGTGTTCCATGGCGCCTGATTTAGCGCGCGGGGCGGCGCCAACAAGGCCGCACCCGCCCGGCCCAGCGCCAACACGCGCTACCCTACCCGTGCGCGATAGCGCGTACCCTCATCCGTGCGCGATAACGCGCAACTCCTACCCGTGCGCGATGACGCGCGGTCTACCCGTGCGCGATGACGCGCGGTCTACCCGTGCGCGATGACGCGCAACGCCTCGCACACCTGGCCAATCTGCTCCGCGGTCAGTTCCGGATACATCGGCAGGCTGAACACCTCCTGCGCCGCGCGCTCGGTCTCGGCGCAACCAGCCGGGCCCAGCGGCACCCGGCCCTGGTAGGCGGATTGCAGGTGCACCGGCACCGGGTAGTGGATGCCGCTGCCGACGCCCATCTGCCGCAGCCTGGCCATCACCTCGGTGCGGTTGGCGCTGCGCAGCACGTACTGGTGGAACACGTGCTCGGCGCCCGGCCGGCGCTCCGGCGGGGCAAAACTGCCGCCGTCCAGCGCCGCGTCATAGGCCCCGGCAATCGCCCGCCGCCGGGCATTGCCGGCATCCAAAAAGGGCAGCCGCGCCCGCAGGATCGCGGCCTGCACCTCGTCCAGACGGCTGTTCACCCCGACCATGGAGGAGACGTACCGCTCCTTCCAGCCATACTGGCGGATGGCGGCGATCCGGTCCGCCAGCTCGAAATCATCGGTCGCCAGCACGCCGCCATCGCCCAGCGCGCCCAGGTTCTTCGTCGGGTACAGGCTGAAGGCAGCCGCCGTGCCCATGGTGCCCAGCGTCACGCCATCCAGCTTGGCGCCATGCGCCTGCGCGCAATCTTCTATGAGAGCCACGCCATTGGCGCGGCAGGCCTCCAGCATCGGGTGCAGGTCGGCGGACTGGCCGTACAGATGCACCACAATCGCGGCCTTGATCGGCGGCAGCCCCGGCGGCGGGTCCTCCAGCACGGCCACCAGCTCGTCGGGGTCCATGGTGTAGGTGTCGGGGTCGATGTCCAGCAGCAGCGGCACCGCGCCGCACATCTCAATCGCCGCCACGGTGGCGACGGCGGTGTGGGACACGGTGGCGACGGTGCAGCCCTCGCCGATGCCAAGGCCGCGCAGGATCAGCGCCAGCGCGTCCGTGCCATTGGCGCAGCCCACGGCGCGGGTGGTGCCCAGCCAGGCCGCGAATTCCCGCTCGAAGGCCTCGCCTTCCTTGCCCAGGATGTACCAGCCACTGTCCAGTGCGCGGTGCACGGCGGCGTCGATCTCGGCCTTCTGGGCCCGGTAGCCGGCGCCGGGGTCGGCCTGCGGAATGATCTGCATCGTAGAGGTCCTCAAACGGGCGACGGCGAGTCTACAGGTAGTCGACCAGGCGTTCACGATACCAGTCGAGCGAGCGGCGCAAACCCTCATCCAGCCCCACCCGTGCCGACCAACCCGTGGCGGCGCGGAAAGCGTGGTCGTTGGCGTGGTAGCTGCCAATGTCGATCGGCGCCCGGTCGGCCGGGAATTCCTTGGTGATGAAGCTGCCCTGGCCGTTGTTGGCGGCAATCAGCCGGTTGGCCAGTTCCAGCAGGCTGGCCGGCGGCGCCCCGCCCAGGTTGAACACCTGGCCGTTCACATTCGCTTGGGTGGCGCATTCGGCGGCACGAATGAAGGCCTCGGTCACGTCATCCACATAGGTCAGGTCGCGCAGCTGCTCGCCGCCCCAGACCTCGAAGGGCTCGTTCTCCAGCACCCGCCTGATCCAGATGCCGAGGAAGGTCTGCCGCGCATCGCGAATCCGCAGCCGCGGGCCATAGCAATTGGTCAGCCGCAGCGACACCACCGGCCGGTGCAGCACCCGGCTTTCCAGCAGCCAATACTGCTCCCCGGCCCATTTGCTGACGCCATTGGCGTCCGGCGGGTTCACCGGGTGCAGCTCATCCACCGGCAGGCTGATCGGCCGGCCATAGAACTGCCGGGTGCTGGCATGCACCACCACGGCCTTCGGCGCCGCCTCCCGCATCACCTGGATCAACCGAACCTGGGACACGGCATTGATGGCGATATCCGCCACCGGGTCCTTCTGCCCGCCCATATGGCTGGTCTGCGCGGCCATGTTGAACAGCACGTCCACGCCCTGGCACAGCGAGTGTAACTCGACATCCCGGATGTCGCCCCGGACGAGGAGACAATTGGCGCCTTCCAGATTGGCCAGGCTGGCGCCGCCATCCGGCATCATCGCGTCGACAGCGGTCACGCGGGCACCCAGCTTCGCCAGTTCATGGCACAGCGCGCTGCCCAGGAAGCCGGCACCGCCGGTCACCAGCACGCGCTTGCCCCGCCAGGAAGGCCGGTCGTAGGTGTTGGTCATGCTTCGTCCGCGATCTGCTTGAGGTAGGCGCCGTAGTCTGTCTTGCCCAGCGCCGCCGCCGCTTCACGAAGCTGCGTCGCGCTGATGAAACCCATGCGATAGGCGATCTCCTCGGGCGCGCTGACCTGCAACCCCTGGCGATCCTGCACGGTCTGCACGAAGGTCGCCGCCTGCAGCAGGCTGGCGGGCGTGCCGGCATCCAGCCAGGCATAGCCGCGGCCCAGCCGCTCCACATGCAGCGTACGGTCCGTCAGGTAGAGCTTGTTGAGATCGGTGATCTCCAGCTCGCCCCGGGCGGAAGGCGCCAGGTCGCGTGCCCGCGCCGTCACGCTGGCATCATAGAAGTACAGCCCGATGACCGCCCAGTTGCTGCGCGGCTTCGCCGGCTTCTCCTCCAGGGAAAGCGCCCGGCCATCGGCGTCGAACTCCGCCACGCCATAGCGCTCGGGGTCGCGCACCTGGTAGGCGAAGACGGTGGCATCGCCGGCCTCGGCCCGCTTCGCCGCGCCCTGCAGCAGCGGCCCCAGGCTGTCGCCGTAGATGATGTTGTCGCCCAGCGCCAAGGCGCAAGCCTCGCCACCGATCCAGTCGGCGCCGATCTGGAAGGCCTGGGCGATGCCGTCCGGGGAGGGTTGCTCGGCATAGGCGATGCTGACGCCGAAGCGGCTGCCATCGCCCAGCAGGCGGCGGAAGCCCGGCAGGTCCGCCGGCGTGCTGATCAGCAGGATGTCGCGTATGCCCGCCAGCATCAGCGTGCCCAGCGGGTAATAGACCATCGGCTTGTCGTACACCGGCAGCAGCTGCTTGCTGGCCGCCAATGTCATCGGGTGCAGCCGGGTGCCGGAGCCGCCGGCCAGCAGGATGCCCTTCATGTCGTGGTCCCCAACCGCACAACGGCGGCGTGCTTGCTCTGCATGAAACCTACCCCAAGGGCCCGTCGCGTCCGGACGGAAGCAGCCCTGTCACTCGCCATACCACGCCGGGATTAAGGCGGATTGGTGCCTACTCGCCGGCAACCTCGCGGCGCGGCGACCCCGGCGCGGGATCGTGACCCGCAGCGGGTTCCCGATGGGAGTGATCTTTGCGGGAGCCGGCGACCTCGTGCAGCAGCGCGGGCGTGGAGCGCATGATCTCGGCAAAGCCGAACAGCAGCAGCAATTGCCCAACCAGGATCTGGATCGCCGCCAGCAGGCGCACGCCATCGTCTGTCGGCTGGATGTCGCCGTAGCCAACCGTGGCCATGGTGACCACGCTGAAATGCAGCGCATCCGAAAAGTCGAGGCGCGAGGGGGCGCCGGTCTGGATGAACAGCGGGTGCTGCGACAGCCCGTCGGCAATGCGGTAGAAGCAGCCGAACACCACGCTCAGCAGCGCGAAGATGCTGATGTAGGTGGCGATCGGCACCGCCAGGTGGGCCAGCCGCGCCGTCACCGTCTGCAAAATGGCGGCGACATCGATCAGCAGGCGCACCACGTCCCGCACCGCCGCGGCGCTGATGCCGGCGATGACCGCCATGGCCGCCAGCAGCGCCAGGGACTGCTCGAATGGCGGCAGCCGGTTGATCGGCGTGGCCAGCGAGACCACCCCCACGACAGCGGTGAACATCAGCCAGCGGGCGAAGCGCGGCAGGTGCTCCAGGTCCGGCGGCACCAGCCCTTCGGCCAGCCGCAGCAATGCCCGCCGGCGCAGCCAGCAGGCGGCGACGAAGCTGGCCACCGGCAGCAGGAAGCCCAGCGGCCTGGCCCAATCCGACGCCAGCGGAAACGCCGCCCGCCCCAGCACGGCATAGAGGCAGATGTACACCGCCAGCCCATTGGCCACGCCCAGCGCAAACAGCGGCCCCTGCGGGAAGATCAGGTGCAGCCCGCCCATGGCCAGCGCGGCGATGCCCAGCGCAATGGCGGAAAACCCCCAGCCCTGGTCGGCCACGCCGCCGGCCACCAGCAGCGTAAGCGCCAGGGTCAGCGCCGCGCCGGACAGCACATGGCGCGGCGTGCTGCGCCGGTGCGACCGCCGGCTCATGGCCAGGAAGCGGCTGCCGAGCCAGCGTCGTCGCCCGGCGCCACCGCGGCGGCATCCGGCGCGGGCAAAGCCGCGACCCCGGTGATCTCCACCCGCCAGGCCGGGTCCACCAGCGGCGCCTGAATGGTCATCCGCGCCGGCTTGTGCGCCGGGTCCAGCCAGGCATCCCAGGCGCGGTTCATCGCCGGCGCCTCGGTGATGTCGGCCAGCACCACGGTCACGCTCAGCAGCCGGGTCTTGTCGGTGCCGGCCTGGGCCAGCAGCGCGTCGATCTGCGCCAGGATATCGGCGGTCTGCCCCTCGGTGCCCAGCGTGGCGTCATCCGCCACCTGCCCGGCCAGCCAGACCAGCCCGCCCCCGGGGCCGCCATGCACCACCGCGCCGGAAAGCCGCGCCTCTTCCGCCAACCGTGTGATCGTCATCCCCGCATCCTCGCCTGTGGCCTGCCCGCGCGCAACTCAGCCTCGCGCTTCCCGCGGGCTTCCCGCGCGCACCGGAATCGGCCAAATGGGGTCCAAA
The DNA here is from genome assembly GCA_903835235.1 of uncultured Rhodospirillales bacterium. Lineage (GTDB taxonomy): Bacteria > Pseudomonadota > Alphaproteobacteria > Acetobacterales > Acetobacteraceae > CAIMOR01. The sequence goes on along the minus strand of CAILMF010000015.1, from coordinate 47,718 downwards.
GGGAACCCGCTCATGCTCTCGATACTCGATCGCGCGATGGTCGCCAGCCGCTTTCTGCTGGTGGTCTTCTTCTTCGGCCTGCTGATCGGCCTGGCGCTCTTCGCCATCCGCTTCGTCGCCAAGCTGGGCAAGCTGGCGTCCGAGGTCTTCTCCATGGGCGACGAGGAGATGCTGCTGGGCCTGCTGCACCTGGTGGACAGCGCGCTGGTGGCCAGCCTGGTGGTGATGGTGGCGCTGGCCAGCTACGACAACCTGGTCAGCCGCCTGGCCGAGGAAGCCGCCGAAGCCGAGATGGGCTGGGGGGTGAAGACCGACCATTCCAACCTGAAGATCAAGGTCGCCACCGCCATCATCGCGATCTCCTCGATCCACCTGTTGCAGGTCTTCCTGCGGGTGGACGAATACAGCAACGACGCGGTGATGTGGCGGGTGGTGATCCACGCCACCTTCCTGGTCGGCGCGCTGCTGCTGGGCGTGCTGGACCGGATCAGCCGTGGGCCCGACGGCAAAGGGCATTGAGCATGCAGCGCGCCGCGGCCTAGCAGGCTGCGCCCTGCTGGGCGCATTTCGTGCTCTATAACTTATTGAAACTAGAGCAAGAAATCCGTTCTGATGATTCCATCAGAACGGATATTGCTCTACGTCAACAACGGCGCCGCCCGTCAGCCCCCGACGGACCGCAGGAACCGCGCAATCTCCCGGTCGCTGCGCAGCCGATGCAGCGCCGCGTGGCCGCCATGGCGCTCGCGCTCGGCCTCGATCATGGGGCGGCGCTCGGTGTCGTAGCGCCAGGCCTCGCGCATCAGCGCCCAGTCGAACATCTCCGGGCAGCCCGCCGGCAGGTCCGGCCGCGGCCCGCGGCGGTCGAAGGCTGAACGCAGCAATATCCGCCACTGGCACAGCCAACGCGGGCGCTCGATGATCACCAGGGTGTCCGCCCGCGCCAGGGTCATATCCATCGCCAACCCGGCAAAGCTGCCATCGACAACCCACCTGTCGCCGCCAATCACCTCGGCGACGCGCTCCCGAAAGCTCGCCTTGTCGGAAGGCTGCCACCCCGGGCGCCAGTACAGCACGTCCAGATGGATCACCGGCAAGGCGAGCCGGCGCCCGAGGTTCAGGGCCAGCCGGGTCTTTCCGCTGCCCTGGCAGCCCGCCACCACAATCCGTTGCATGGCCCGCCTTTTTCCCACCGTTCCGGCTGACGCAATCGCCCGCCGCGGCCCCACCTACTTCACCAGCGGCGCCGCCTCCAGCGCCAGCACCGTCTTCCCGCACATGCCGCAATGCTCCGGCCGCTCGCGCCCGGCCCAGGGCATGCAGTGGTAGTCGAAGCCCAGTTCCAGCGTCGGCTTCACAATGGCGAAGTAGGGCGAGGCATCGAAATCCCGCGGCGCGTACAACGAATGGTGGCGGATATGCGCCACCTCCTCGGCCGCCTCGCCCTCGGGGTCGCCCAGCTTGTCGGCCTCCGGCAGGATCGGGTAGCCGATGGCATTGAACGCCTCGGCGATCAAACTGGAACAGATCGCCCGGGTCGGCTCGCCTGAGCCCATCGCCAGCATCCGCCGCCGCATGGCGCGCGGCACCGGCGGGTAGGGCAGCAGCCAGCGCGCCAGGTCCAGCACGTTGCGCAGATCATACTTCGCGCCCACGCGCCCACGGCAAAAGGCCACCACCTCGGCCAGGCGTTCCGGCTCCACCCCCACGGGCCGGCAGATGCGCAGGTGGTAGCCGGCGTATTTGGTCAGCGAGGAGACGATCACCCCCAGCCCAACCTCCGCCTCCACCAGGCTCGGCGCGCCAGCATCCTCGCCGATATAGAGCGCCGCATGCGACCAGGTGGACTGCGTCAGGTACTTGATCGCGGCCGAGACCTTGTTGTGCCCGCCATCCACCAGCAGCACGTCGCCGGGGCGCAGCACCTGGGCATAGGGCGCCAGCAGCGCCAGGTCGCGCGGGCGCGGCTCCGGCGCCGCGATATGCTGCACCAGGCGGTTGCCCAGCGCATCCAACAACCTGTCCAGCGTCGCCATGCTTGCTTCCACCCCGCAGGGATAGCTAACCCGCTCGCGACGCCGTGCGCCAGCCGCCGCGCATGGAATGGCATCCGAGAGCGGGCGTTATTCGCGCCGGCGCAGCAATGGCGATCCATGGCGCAACCGGCGCCACCCCCCGGCGCATCGCTACCCCGCCAGGTGTCTCCGCCGCAGCCGCGCCGTTACGCCATCCACCCGCCCGAACAGCAGCGACACGACCCAGCCGAGCCCGGCCACCAGCACCACGGCGGGGCCGGAAGGCAGGTCGGCATGGTAGGACAGCAGCAGCCCGCCGAAGCTGGCCGCCACGGCAATGCCCACCGCCGCGTACACCATGCCGCCGACCTCGCGGCTCCAGTGCCGGGCGGCCACCGCCGGCAGCATCATCAGCCCCACGCCCATCAGCGTGCCCAGCGCCTGGAAGGCGGCCAGCAGGTTCAGCACCACCAGCGCCAGGAACACCATGTGCCAAACCCCGCCCCGGGCGCCCACCGCCTGGGCGAAGCTGGGGTCGAAGCATTCCAGCACCAGCGGCCGCCAGGCGAAGGCCAGCACCGCCAGGCTCAGCGTCGCGGTCGCGGCCATCAGCAGCAGCGCGGCGTCATCCACGCCCAGCGCGCTGCCGAACAGCAATTGGGTCAATTCCGCCGAGCCGCCGCCCATGGAAACCAGCGCCACGCCCAGCGCCAGGGCGCACAGATACAGCGCCGCCAGCGCCGCATCCTCCCGCCCGCCGGTCGCGCGGGAAAGCGCCCCGGCCCCCAGCGCCACCACCAGCCCGGCCAGCAGCCCGCCCGCCGCCATGGCCGGCACCGAAAGCCCCGCCAGCAGGAAGCCCGCGGCGATGCCGGGCAAAATGCCATGCCCCAGCACATCCGCGGTCAGGCTCATCCGCCGGAGCATCAGGAACACGCCCAGCGGCGGCGCGGCGACACTCACAGCCAGGCAGCCCACCAGCGCCCGACGCATGAAGCCGTAGTCGAGGAAGGGGTCGAGGATCAGGCAGCCCGGTCCATGGTGGTGCTGGCCAGGTCGCAGTCGGCGGCGTCCTCGGCCCAGCCCTCGGCCATCTGCCGCGCGCGCAGCCGATTGGCCGCGGTCAGCACCTCGGCGGTCGGACCCCAGCCGATGGGGTCGCGCGCCAGCAACAGCGTCTCCGGGAAGTCCCGCTGCACCAATTCCATGTCGTGCAGCACGGCGACAACGGTGCGGCCCTCGCCATGCCACGCTTTTACCAGGGCCAGCATCTCGGCGGCGGTGCGGGCATCCAGCGCGTTGAACGGCTCATCCAGCAGAATCACCGGGGCGTCCTGCACCAGCAGCCGCGCGAACAGCACGCGCTGGAACTGCCCGGCGGAAAGGCTGCCCACCGGCCGCCGCTGGAATCCGCGCAGCCCCACCGCTTCCAACGCCGCCTCGGCCTGCGCCCGCCCGGCCGGCGCCACGGCGCGGAAGGCGCCGGTCTGGCGCCACAGGCCCAGCATGACAGCGTCCAGGCAGGCTATCGGGAAGCTGCGGTCCAGCGAACTCGCCTGCGGCAGCAGCGCCACCCGGTCGGCAGCGCGGATGCGGCCTTCCTGCGGCTTGTGCAGCCCGGCCAGCGCCCGCAGCAGCGTGGTCTTGCCGGCGCCATTCGGCCCGACGATGGCGGTCAGGCTGCCCGGCGCGAATTGCCCGCTGAGGTGATGCACCGCCGGCCGCCGCTCATGGCAGACGGTCAGGTTCTCCACCCGGATGACGCCCGGCGCCTTCATGCCGCGCTCAGCGCCCAGAACACCAGCGCCCACAGCGCGGTCGCGACCACGCCCACCAGCACCAGGCGGGCAGTGGCGGAGGCGCTGAGCGCGAGCGGGTCGGCGGGGAGCAGCATGGTGTTATGATATAACGTGCCGAACGGGGCGCGACAAGGCTCACCCCCGCGCCGCCAGCACCACGCCCCCCAACGTCAAGGCCAGCGAGACCAGCTGCCGCGGCCCCAGCGGCTCCCCCAGCAGCCAGGCCGAACTGAGCACGCCGATCACCGGCACCAGCAGGCTGCCGATCGCCGCCGTGCTCGCCGGCAGCCGCTTCAGCGCGCGGAACCAGGCCAGATAGGCCAGCCCCTGGGCGATGAGACCGACATAGACCAGGCAGCCCCAGCCCAACGCGGTGATGCCCTCCCACTCGATATGCTCGAACCCCAGCCCGATCACCACCACCGGCGACAGCCCGATGACCAGTTGCCATGCCACCAGCGGCAGGGGCGGCATGGTCAGCGGGTAGCGCTTGGTGAAGACCGTGCCGCCGGCGAACATCAGCGCCGTGAGCATGATCAGCCCCGCCCCCGGCAGCTTGGCCAGCACCTGCGCCGCCGGCAGCGTCGCCAGCGGCCCGGCCATCAGCAGCGTCACCCCGGCCAGCCCCAGCGCCAGCCCGGCCAGGCGCGGCCAGGTCGGCCGCTCCCCCAGGAAGGGCCAGGCCAGCATCGTCGCCCAGACAGGCATCGTATACGCGATAATCGCCGCCTCCGACGCGTCCAGCCAGAACAGCGACAGCGGCGCCACCACAGACCAGGACGAGACGTTCAGGAACCCCGCCACCACCAGCCGCCGCCACTGGCCCGGCGGCGGCAGCAGCGCATCGCCCTGCCGCCAGGCGATGGCCAGCAGCAGCACAATCGCCCCGCCCCCGGCCAGAATGCGGAAGCTGAACGGTGGCCATTCCCGCATCAGCAGCTTCATGACCGGCCAGTTGCAGCCCCAGGCGCCGGCGGTGACCAGCAGGTAGCCGTAGCCGGCATTCAACCTCATGCCGAAAGCAGGGCGTGGATGCGGTCCATGACCTCCTGGCTGAGTGGCCCCTTCCCGGCCGCGGCAATGGCCTGTTCCAGCTCGTCCTGGCTGGCGGTGCCGATCAGCGCCGTGCCGGAGCCGAGTTCGCCCGGGCTGACCGCGAAGCGCAGCGCCAGCTCCGCCAGGCTGCCGGCCACGCCTTCCTGCACCAACGGCAACAGCCGCCGCGCCGCCGCCGCATCCGCCTCATAGCTGGCCGCCGAGCCAATCGGCGCCACCTTCGGCATCGCCACAGGGTGGCGCTCCACCCCGCCCGAAAGCGCCCCGCCGGCGAGGATGCGAATCGCGATCACGCCCACTCCGTTCTGCACCGCATGGCTGATCAACCCCGCGAAGTCATGCCCCGGCAGCCCCTTCGGGAAGGGCCACAGCCCCGTCGGGTTCAACAGGTTGAACGGCACCTGCGCCGACTGGAACGCGCCGGACGACACCACCCGCTTCAGCTCGGCCGTCTCCCCCAGCGCGGTGATGCCGGCAAAGCGCACTTTTCCTTGTTCGCGCAGCTTCGCCATCGCCGGGATCAGCTCGCCCTCAAGCTCCGCCCGGCTGATGCTGTTGCCGCCGCCGGCCTCGGTCAGCGGGTCGTGCAGTTGGAACAGGTCCACGCTGTCCCGCCCCAGCCGGGTCAGGCTGGCTTCCAGCCCCTCGGCCAGCGCCGCGCCCAGCCGGCCGCGATGCTCCGGCGCAATGCGGTACTTGGTGCCGATGAAGGGCGTCGCCTTCAGCGCCCGGAGCGCCTGGCCCAGATGCGTCTCCGACAGCCCGCTGCCATAGGCCGGCGCCGTGTCGAAATAGGTGACCCCGGCATCCAGCGCCCGGCCGATGCTGGCCTCGCGCTCCGCCTCGCTGCCGCGCACCATCAGCCCGCCCACTGCGCCGGCGCCGTAGCTCAGCCGGGAGAACCGCATGCCGGTGCGGCCGAATTCCTGAAGGTCCATTGCCTGTCGCTCCTCGTTTGGCCGCAGCATAGCGGTTTCCGGCCCGGCCGTTCAGGCCCCCGCCCTGCTTTGGCCCGGCGCGGCCGACAGGACCAGCCCCGGCCGCGTGACCGATTCCCGGCTTTCGGCGATTCCGTCCCGGGCCATCACGCTCTAAACCCCACCGCATGCTGCGACTGACGGAACTGCGCCTGCCCCTGGACCACCCGCCCGAAGCCCTGCGCGAGGCAGTGCTGAAGCGGCTGACCCTGCCCGACAACGAGCTGCGCGCCCTGACCGTGTTCCGCCGCGGCTACGACGCCCGCAAGCCGCACGCCATCGTCTTCGTCTATACGCTGGACCTGGCCGTCGCGAACGAGGCCCGGGTGCTGGCCCGCAACGCCGCCGACCGCAACCTGGGCCCGGCGCCGGACACCACGTACAAATTCGTCGCCCAGGCGCCCCCGGCCGCGCTGCGTCCCATCGTCATCGGCACCGGCCCCTGCGGCTTCATGGCGGCGCTGACCCTGGCGCAAATGGGCTTCCGCCCGCTGGTGCTGGAACGCGGCACCATCATCCGCCAGCGCACGAGGGATACCTGGGGCCTGTGGCGCCGCGGCGTGCTGGCGCCCGAATCCAACGTGCAGTTCGGCGAGGGCGGCGCCGGCACCTTCTCCGACGGCAAGCTCTATTCCGGCATCAAGGACCCGCGGCACTACAGCCGGAAATTGCTGGCCGAATTCGTCAAGGCCGGCGCGCCGGAGGAGATTCTGTACGTCTCCAAGCCCCACATCGGCACCTTCCGCCTGGTGACGATGGTGGAGAGCATCCGCGCCGAGATCGAGCGCCTGGGCGGCGAATACCGCTTCGGCGCCAAGGTGACGGATTTGCTGATCGAGGCCGGTGCCATCCGCGGCGTGGAGCTGGAATCCGGCGAGCAGATCGAGGCCAGCCAGGTCATCCTGGCGGTCGGCCACTCCGCCCGCGACACCTTCGAGATGCTGCACCGCCGCGGCGTCTACATGGAACAGAAGCCGTTCAGCATCGGGGTGCGGATCGAGCACCCGCAGGGCGTGATCGACCGCGCCCGCTTCGGCCCCAATGCCGGCAACAAGCTGCTGGGCGCCGCCGACTACAAGCTGGTGCACCACGCCGGCAATGGCCGCAGCGTCTACAGCTTCTGCATGTGCCCCGGCGGCACCGTGGTGGCCGCCACATCGGAGGAAGGCCGCGTCGTCACCAACGGCATGAGCCAGTACAGCCGCAACGAGCGCAACGCCAATGCCGGCATCGTGGTGGGCGTGACGCCGGAGGACTATCCCGGGGACGTGCTGGCCGGCGTCGAGTTCCAGCGCCACTGGGAAAGCCTGGCCTTTGAGGCCGGCGGCGGCGGCTACCTGGCCCCGGCGCAGCGGGTGGAGGACTTTATGAGTGCCCGCGCCTCCACCGCGATGGGCGACGTGACCCCCAGCTACAAGCCCGGCGTCACCCCCACCGATATGGCCCGCTGCCTGCCGGAATGGGCCATCACGGCAATGCGCGAGGCGCTGCCCGCCTTCGCCCGCCAGGTGCCCGGCTTCACCATGCCGGATGCGGTGTTGACCGGGGTGGAAACCCGCACCAGCTCCCCCCTGCGGGTCAAGCGCGGCGAAGACTTCATGAGCCTGAACACCCGCGGCCTGTACCCCGCCGGCGAGGGCGCGGGCTATGCCGGCGGCATCCTCAGCGCCGGGGTGGACGGCATCCGCGTGGCCGAGGCCGTTGCCTTCCACGCCACCGGGCAGGAAGTGCCGAAGGGCTGGGCGCGAGGCAGTGCGGAGTTGGTCTATGGGTGACGCCGCCGGCAACGGCGCCACGGCCAGCGCCCCAAGCAGCGACAAAACGGCAATGACCAGGCCAGCGGGCATTGGAGTTTCCTTGCGCCTCCGCTGAGTTCTCTATATGTTCTCAACACCCCTGGCAAGCCCCCAACCATGCACTCGCGCCGTCCCCTCCCCCCACTCCGCCCGACCGCGGGCTTGCCGGCCAGCCCCAGGGCATTTGTCCGAAACGCGTCGGTCCCGACCGGCTACCCAAACCAGCGCCAAGCGGCCGAGCGACCGCCGCCCCGGCCATTTGTCCGAAACCAGCGATCCCGCCGAGTCGCCCCCGTGGCCTCGCCATCGCGAAACCCTGCCCAACCCGCCGACCCCGGCCATTTGTCCGAAACGCGCGACATGAGGGCCGCACCCCGCGCCACCACCGGACGGCACGGTTGCCAGCAGCAACGGCCTCACCACCACCAGGCCGGCAAGCACCGGCGCCCCCGGCCGCACCGCCGCTCCTCCGGCTTCGCCCCCCTCGCGCAGGGTTTTGGTGCCAGCCCCGGAACGTCGCCTTCTGTCGGGAGTTGCAACCTGAACGCGCAGCCGCCAAACATCCGCCATCATATTGCGGTGCAACACGCGCCTCACCCACGGAGCACGCTAGGTCCCATGCGCATCGACGCCATCAGCATCGGCAAGAACCCGCCGCACGACGTCAACGTCATCGTGGAGGTCGCCATCGGCGGCGAGCCCATCAAGTACGAGATGGACAAGGAGGCCGGCACCCTGGTGGTGGACCGCTTCCTCTACACCCCCATGCGCTACCCCGGGAATTACGGCTTCGTGCCGCACACGCTCAGCGACGACGGCGACCCGATCGACGTGCTGGTGGCCAATACCCGCCCGATCATCGCCGGCGCCGTCATCAATGTCCGCCCGATCGGCGTACTGAAGATGGAGGATGACGGCGGCGGCGACGAGAAGATCATCGCCGTGCCCAGCCCCAAGCTGACCCAGCGCTACGCCAATGTGCACACCATAACCGACCTGCCGCAGATCACGCTGGACCAGATCCAGCACTTCTTCGAGCACTACAAGGACCTGGAACCCGGCAAGTGGGTGAAGATCATCGGCTGGGGCGGCGCCGAGGAAGCGCAGCAGCTGATCCTGGAAGCGATCGAGCGGGCCAAGGCGAAGAAGTAGGGGCCTCGCAGCGGGGCCGGCGGCTTCCTACGTGCAGCCGATGCCGCTGGACCCCTACCCGCCACCTGCCCTGCCCGCCGACCCCGATGCCGAGTTGCGGCGCGGGTTGGCGCGGCACCGGGCCATCGCCACGGGCATGCTGGGCGGCATGGCCGCGCTGGCGCTGGGCAGCACCTGGCTGCCGCCCAGCTTCGCCACCCAGTTGCTGCATGCCAGCGCCACCGCCGGCCTGGTCGGCGGCCTGGCGGATTGGTTCGCCGTCACCGCCCTGTTCCGCCGGCCGCTCGGCCTGCCCATCCCGCACACCGCCATCATCCCGCGGCAGAAGGAAAGGCTGGGCCAGGGGCTCGGCCGCTTCGTCGCCAACCATGTCTTCACCGAAGCCGAGGTCCGCCGCGTGCTGGCGCGGCTGGATGTCGCGGGCATCCTCCGCAGCTTCATGGCAGACCCGGAAGCCTCCCGCCCCGCCGCCCGGGCGCTGGCGGCCACGCTGCCCCGCATCCTCGCCAGCCTGGAGGATGGCCGCGCCCGCCGCCTGCTGGCCCGGCTGCTGCCCCGCCTGGCCGGCGGCCCCGCCGGCGCCAGGCTGGCGGCCCGCGCGCTGCGCGCCCTGGTCGCCGGCGGCCGCCACCAGGAGGTGTTCGACCTGGCCATCGCCCAGCTCAGGCTGGTGCTGGCCTCCAAGGAGGAACAGCTGCGGGAGGCCATCGCCGCGCGCGTCAGGGCGGAGGGCGGCGCCATTGTCGGCTGGCTGGCCGGCGCCACCGTGGCCAAGCGGCTGCTGGCGGCGGTGAATGGCGAGCTGGGCAAGATGGAGCTGAACGACAGCGACCTGCGCACCGCCTTCGAGGCCTGGCTGATGGCCGAGATCGAGCGGCTGGAGACCGACCCGGACCGCGCCGCCGCGGTGGGCCGGGCGCTGGCCCAGGCGGTGGCGCACCCCACCGTGGCGGCCTGGCTGGCGGACGTCTGGGACCGGCTGCGCAGCGCGCTGGAAGCCGATGCCCGCAACCCCCGCGGCCGCACCGTGGCGCTGCTGGAAGGCGCCTTCGCCAATGCCGGGGAGCTGCTGGGCCGCGACGAGGGCGCGCGCGAAAGGTTGAACCGCGCCGCCGAGGCCCTGCTGGTGCCGGTGCTGCCGGCGGCGCGCAGCCAGCTCTCGCAATTCATCGCCAGCGTGGTCGCCGGCTGGGACGCCCGGGAAGTGACCGACAAGATCGAGCTGCGGGTGGGGCGCGACCTGCAATATGTGCGGATGAACGGCACGCTGGTGGGCGCGCTGGTCGGCGGCGCGCTGTTCGCGCTGGGCGCCCTGCTGGGCGGCCCGGGTTGAGGGCGGGCTCAGCTGTGCAGGAAGCGCCGCATCACCGTCTGCACGGCACCATCCCAGGCGGCGCTGAACGTGCTGTCCCATTGCCAGGTCGCCAGCAGCACGCCCATGCCGACCAGGCTGACCAGGCTGAAGCCGGTGTCGACCAGGTAGACCACCGCGGGGCGCCGGGCATACAGCACCTGGTTCGGCGTGGCGGCGGCGACGAAGCCGGCCCACATCAGGAAGCCGACCACCACGCCCATGACCCAGTCGATGGCGCCGGCGAAGTTCAGCACCTGCGCCAGGACGAAGGCGATGATGCAGCTGCAGACGAATTCCAGCGGGAAGACGCGCAGCAGGCGCTGGCGCATGGCCTGCTGGGTGCAGCCGAGATGCCGCGCCCAGATGGCGCCGAACAGCAACGGCGAATACCAGACCAGGCCCAGCAGGTGGCGCGCCAGGCCCACCAGCAGGATTTCCGTCCAACGCATCTGGAAGTCGAGCATCGACAATGTCCTTGGGCAGCGACTCGAATCGGCGACCACAACAACCTGTGGCTGCAATGATTGCACCTTTCTCTAAGATCGGTCTTCAAATTGTGGATGGCCCGCCCCCGTGCCGCGCCATGGTGGGGCCCAGCGGCGTGGTTCGCCGACACCGCAGCGGGCATTCACGCTTTAGAGTCTGTCAGGCGCAGACAGAAGCGCCTGACAGACTCTAAGCTTTTGTTTGAGCGGCTGATTCACGGTCTGCGGCGATTCCGCCCTGGCCGATCAGGCTCTAAGCTGCCCGTCCGGAGGTCGCCCCCATGCCGCTCAGCCTGTCCATCCTGGATCAATCCAGCATCTCCCGGGGCCATGGCCCCGACGAGGCGATCCGCAACACGCTGGCCGCGGCCAGGATGGCGGATGAATGGGGCTTTCATCGCTACTGGCTGGCCGAGCACCACAACAGCGAAAGCCATGCCGGCAGCGCGCCGGAGATGCTGGTGGCGGCCATCGCGGCGACGACGCGGCGGATTCGCATCGGCACCGCCGGGGTGATGCTGCCGCACTACTCGGCGCTGAAGGTGGCCGAGCAGTTCCGCGTGGCCGAGGCCATCGCGCCGGGGCGGATCGACCTGGGGCTGGGCCGGGCGCCGGGCAGCGACGGCCGCACCGCCTTTGCGCTGAACCCCCGCGCCAATGAGGCGGCCGAGCAATTCCCCAACATGGTGCGGGACCTGATGGGCTGGCTGGGCGACGGCCTGCCGGAGAACCACCCATTCCGCGCGGTGCGCGCCAGCCCGCAGGTGACGACCCGGCCGGAGGTGTGGATTCTCGGCAGTTCCGATTACGGCGCGCAGGTCGCGGCCTATTTCGGCCTGCCCTACTGCTTCGCGCACTTCATCTCGGACCAGGGCAGCGAGCAGGCCATGGAGGTCTACCGCGAAGGCTTCCGGCCGCACCCGAACCAGGCGGGGCGGCTGGCCGAGCCGCATGGGGCGCTGGCGGTCTTCGCGCTGACGGCGGAAACCGAGGCCGAGGCCTGGCGGCTGTTCCAGTCCCGCGCGCTGTCCCGGCTGCTGCGCGACAAGGGGCAGTACGTGCCTGTGCCGAGCATCGAGGAGGCCGAGGCCTACCCGTATTCCGACCATGAGCGGGCGCATGTGGAGCGGATGAAGGCCAAGGCGCTGGTCGGTGCGCCGGAGCAGGTGAAGGCGAAGCTGGAGGCGCTGGCGGCGCGGCATGGCGCGGCCGAGATTGCCGTGCTGACCGCGACCTTCGACCCCGCGGCGCGGCTGCGCAGCTACCAGTTGCTGGCCGAGGCATTCGGGCTGCGCGCACAGGCCAGGCTGGATGCCGCCGCCTGAGCGGCTGTTGCTGGACCGGGTCGGCTCGCCGCTGGGCGAGATGCTGCTGGTGACCGACGAGGCCGGCCTGTTGCGCGCAGTCGACTTCCACGATTTCGAGGCGCGGATGCGCCGGCTGCTGCGGCTGCACTATGGCGCGCTGGCGCCGCAGCCCGGCGCGGCGCCAGCGGCGGTTCGCGCCGGCTTCAGCGCCTATTTCGCCGGGGATTTCGCCGCGCTGGCCGGGCTGGCCTGGGCCACCGCCGGCACCGATTTCCAGCGCATGGTCTGGGCGGCGCTGGGGCAGATTCCCGCCGGCGAGACCAGCAGCTATGGCGCGCTGGCGGCACGGCTGGGCCGGCCGGCGGCGGTGCGGGCGGTGGGCGCGGCCAATGGCGCCAACCCGCTGAGCATTGTGGTGCCGTGCCACCGGCTGCTGGGCGCGAATGGCGCGCTGACCGGCTATGCCGGCGGGCTGGCGCGCAAGCAGTGGCTGCTGCGGCATGAGGGGGCGTTGGTGGGCTGAGGGCGCCTGGGGTGCCATCGCCTACAGCACTATCCGCTCACGCTGAATCAGCGTGAGCGGATTTCGTGCTGTAGCTTCAATAGGTTGCAGCGCAAGAAATCCGTTCTGATGATTCCATCAGAACGGATATTGCTCTGGTCAGTGCCCGAAGCCCTCCGGCCGGGTCAGGTGCCGCCGGCGGCGGCCGCGCCGATGGCGCCACCAGTCCTGCGCCGGCCCCAGCAGCAGCAGCGGGCTGGCCAGCAAGGTCAACAGGCCGAAGCCGGCGGCCAGGAAGCGCCAGCCCAGCGCCAGGCTGAGCACGGCACCGCCCGCCAGCGCCGCCAGCAGCAGCGCCGCCATGGCGGAAAGCCCCAGCAGCAGGCGGTGGCGATGGGACAGGAAGGGCGGCGGGGTGCCGCTGTCGGTGCGGGGGAAGCCGTCGGCGCCGACCTCGTAGAGCCGCTTCGGATCGACCTCGAAGCGCGGCTCGCTCAGCGGCGCACCACCACGAAGCGCATGCGCTGGCCGCCCAGGCCGGCGCGGCGCAGCTTCCAGTACAGCGTACCGGCGCCGATGACGCCGGCCACCAGCACCACCGGCAGCAGGATGCTGACCGCCAGCACCGCCAGCGCCGCCAGCATCAGCCCGCCGGCACCCAGCGCCAGCAGCAGCGCCACGCCGCTGACTTTGGCCAAGGCGCGGTCCAGCCAGCCGCGGCGGGCCGGGGCTTCCGACGCGGTGCGGAACTGGCCGTCCAGCGTCATGTCCAGCACGGGCGGGTTTCGGGGGTGGCCGGATGGATGATTTTCCATGTCGGGCATGTTGCCAGGACGCCGCCCAGGTTCAAGGGCGGTTTCACTTCGTTGCAACAAGCCGCGGCCTCAGGGCGCCAGCGGGCGGACCACCAGGGTGGTGCCGTCCACGGCTTCCACCCGCACTTCCTCGCCGGGGTGGGCGGCGGCATGGCGAGTCAGGCGGGCGGGCCAGTCGCTGTCGCCGATGCGGACCCGGGGTTGCGGGCCTTCCGCCGCCACCAGCACGCCATGGCGGCCGACCAGGCCGGAATCGGGCGTGTTGAGGCTGGGGAGCGCCCGCGGCTTGCGCTTCAGGCTGACCGCGGCGCCGATGCCGGCGGCCAGGAAGACCAGGAAGGCAATGGCGGTTTCCCAGAACAGCGGCGCCGCCAGCAGCACGAACAGCCCGGTGCCGATGGCGGCCAGCCCGACCCAGAGCAGGAAGATGCCGGGCAGCGCCAGCTCGGCACCCAGCAGCAGCAGGCCGGCGAGGACCCAGATCAGCCCTGGGTCCACGGCGAGCCTCCGGAGGGCGCGGTGGGCCCGGGTTGCGGCGGCGGCATGGGCTGGCGCGGCGCGACGGGCGTGGCGCCGGGGGCGCCGGGGGGCTTCAGCATTTCCAGCGCGGCGGAGATGCCGCCGAACAGCGCGGTGGCTTCCATGGGCACCACCACCAGCTTGGAGTTGGGGTTGCCGGCCAGCGCCTCGAAGGCGCGGACGTATTTGTCGCTGATGAAGTAGCGCAGCGCCGCCTCGCCGGCGCCGGCGGCGGCATCGGCCACCAGGCGGGTGGCCTTGGCCTCGGCTTCCGCCAGGCGCTCGCGGGCCTCGGCATCGCGCATGGCGGATTGCTGGCGGCCCTCGGCCTGCAACACCAGGGCCTGCTTCTCGCCCTCGGCCCGCATCACGCTGGCGCGGCGCTCGCGCTCGGCGGTCATCTGCAGGTTCATCGCGCGCACCAGGGTCTCCGGCGGCTCCACCTTGCGCAGTTCCACGCGGCTGACCTTGACGCCCCAGGGCTCGGTCGCGCCATCGAGGATGCGCAGCAGCGAGGAGTTGATCTGCTCGCGGCCGGAGAGCGTGGCGTCCAGGTCCATCTCGCCGATGACGGCGCGGATGTTGGTCATGGCCAGGCTGGTCAGCGCCTGTTGCAGGTTCTGCACCGCATAGGCCGCCTTTGCCGGGTCCATGACGCGGTAATAGACGATGCCATCCACCGCGACCGAGGCGTTGTCCTTGGTGATGACGGATTGCTCGGGGATGTCGAGCACCACCTCCTGCACGTTCAGGCGGCGGCCGACCTGGTCCATGAAGGGGACGATGAAGTTCAGCCCCGGCTGCAGCAGGCTGGTGAAGCGGCCAAAGCGCTCCACCGTCCAGACCTGGCCCTGGGGGACGGTGCGGATGCCCTTGGCCGCGGTGAAGACCGCCAGCAGCACGAGGACGATGAGGACGATCTCGGCATTGCCCATTTGGTTCCCACCCAGCGTCGTTCCGCGTGTTGTAGCACGCGGGTGGGAAATCCAGCAGGATTCCTGGTCTGAGCGGCTGATTCACGCCGCCGGTGAGCCCACCGGCGACGATCAGACGCTAGCTGGCCAGGTAGCGCGCCGCCGCATCCCCCAGCACCTGGATGCCCAGCGCCAGGTCCTCGGCCTTGGTGTCCTCGGCCCAGTGGTGGCTGATGCCGCCGATGCTGGGGGTGAACAGCATGGAAACCGGCATGCGCTTGGCGATGTACTGGGCGTCATGCCCGGCACCGCTGGGCATGCGCTGCCAGGTGCCGGGGGCGAGCTGCTCGGCCGCCGCGTCCAGCGCCGCCATCATCGCGGGGTCGCACAGGGCGGGGGTGGCGCGGCTCATCTGGGTCAGCACGGCCGGGCATTTCTCGCGCCGGTTGCTCTCGGCCACCAGGCGGCGGAGGGTTTCCTCCAGGCGTTCCAGCACCGGCACTTCCACATCGCGGAACTGGAACAGCACCTCCGCCACGCCGGGGATGATGCTGGGGGCGCCGGGGTCCAGCGTGATGCGGCCGGTGGTCCAGACGCTGCGGGGGCCACAGATGCGCGAGAACTCGGCGTCGATGGCGGCCAGCAGGCGCACCGCGGAGAGGCCGGCATCTTTCCGCTCGGCCATGGTGGTGCCCCCGGCGTGGTCCTGCTGGCCCTGGAAGCGGATGTGCCACTGCCAGATCGCGACGATGCCGGTGACGACGCCAACGCGCAGGCCGGCATTCTCCAGCTGGGTGCCTTGCTCGATATGCATCTCGAAGAAGCCCTTGTGGCGGCCGGGTTCCAGCTGCATGCGGGGCTTGCCGGCCAGGCCGGCGGCGGCGAGCGCATCGCGCAGCGGCGTGCCGTCGTTGCGGCTGCGGCTGCGGTCGATCTCGTCCTCGGTCAGCTCACCGATGATGCTGCGGCTGCCGAGGAAGCCACCCTCGAAATGGCCTTCCTCGTCGGCGAAGGCGCAGACATCCACCGGCAGCCCGGCGCGGGCCAGCGCCACGCCGGCGACAACGCCCAGCGCGCCGTCCAGCCAACCCGCCTGGTTCTGGGTTTCGATATGGCTGCCGACCAGCAGATGCGGGCCGGGGCCCTTGTGGCGGCCATAGACATTGCCGATGCCGTCGATGCTGGGTTCCAGCCCGCATTCGGCCAGGCGGTCCATCAGCCAGCGGCGGCTTTGCATATCCTCGGGCGAATAGGTCGGGCGGTGGACACCGGTCTTGAACTTGCCGATCTGCCGGAGGTCGTTGAGGTCGTGCAGGAAGCGTTCGGCGTCGATCAACGGCATGGTGCGGTCCCGGTGTTGCGTCGCAGCATCCTGCGGCAGAAGGCGGGGGCTTCGCCAGCCCCCGCGCGACACATCAGGCCCCCCGGCTTGCTTCAGGCCCCCGGCTTGCTTCAGGCCAGCGTCAGCCCGCCATCCACCACCACCGTCTGGCCCGTCACCATGGCGGCGCCGGCCAGCAGGAAGACCACCACCTCGGCCAGGTCTTGCGGCGTGCAGCGTCGCTTCAGCAGCGCCTTGTCGATGGATCCCGCGCGCTGTTCGTTGGTCCACTGGATCTGCCAGGTGCTGTCCACCGCGCCGGGGGCGATGGCGTTGGCGCGTGCCTCAGGCCCCAATGCACGGGCGAAGTTTTTTGTCAGCGAGATGACGCCGGCCTTGGTGGCGCCATAGGCCATGGAGGAACCGGCGGCATCGAAGCCGCTGATGCTGGCGGTGGAGACCACCGCGCCGTGGCTCGCCTTCAACGCCGCCTGCGCCGCCTTGGTGCAGCGGAACACGCCCTTCAGGTTCACCTCGACCACGGCGTCGAAGAGTTCCTCGGTGATGCGGTCCATTTCCTTGGCGGAGATGGTGGTGGTGGTGCCCGGCGTGCCCGCGTTGTTCACCAGGTAGTCCAGCCGGCCGAGATCGGCGATGGCCTTGGTCACCATGGCCTCGCATTCGCCGGCGCGGCCGACATTGCCGGGGGCGCTGATGACATCCAGGCCCAGCGCGGTCAGGCGCTCCACCTGTTCCAGGCCGCGGGCGTCGTCGGCCAGGTGGTTGATCGCCACCTTGCAGCCGGACTTCGCCAGCATCGTCACGCAGGCCAGGCCGATGCCGGAGGCGCCACCGGTGACCAGCGCGGTCTTGCCCTTGAGGTCGTAGGTGATCATTGGTCGCGCTCCAACCCGGCCATGGTGCCGATTTTGCGTAGTGCCTGCTTCAGCTCGATCAGCTTCTTGTCGCGGGTTTCGAACAGCTTCTCGGCGTCCGTGTCCCAATCATAATAGCCGGCGCCGGAGAGCACGCCGGTGCGGCCTTCCGCCACCAGCTTGTCCAGCACCGCGGATTGCCGGCGCGGCGGCGGCGGGGTGTAGCTGCCATTGGCCAGGATGGATTGGCTCAGCGACAACCCGGTGAAGTCCGCCTTGGCGAAGACCGCGAGGATGGGCAGGCGCAACGCCAGGCCGTGGATGATGGCGGCGTCGATTTCCTCGGCCGAGGCGACGCCTTCCTCCAGCAGGTACTGCACCTCGGCACCGATGGCGCCCTGGATGCGGTTGGCGACATAGCCCGGCACGAACTTGCGCAGCCGCAGCGGCTGCTTGCCCATCTCGGCCAGCATGGTGTGGACCTTGTCCACCAGGGCGGGTTCGCAGCTGGGGCCGGGGATCACGTCCACCAGATCCACCAGGTAGGGCGGCGTGTACCAATGCGCGATCATGCTGCGCGCCTGCAGCGCTTCCGGGATCAGTGGGAAGACGTCCAGCTGGCTGGTGTTGCTGGCGATGACCGCGTCTTTCGGCGCGCATTCGGCCAGTTGCGCGTAGAGCGTGCGCTTGGCCTCCGGCACCTCGATGATCGCTTCGACGATCACTTCGGCGCCATCGACGGTCTCGGCCAGGTCGGCATGGCGAGTGACCATCTGCGCCAGGTGGGCGCTGGTCCATTCGGCCGGCGCCTCGCCATTGGCGACCAGCGTTGCCAGCGCCTTTTCCATCAGGCCCTGGGCGCGGGCCAGGGTCTTCTCGCTGCTGTCGGTCAGGCGGACCTGATGGCCGCCGAGGGCGAAGACCAGCGCCAGGGCATGGCCCATGGTGCCGGCGCCGATGACTGCTACGCGTGCCATTTTCTTGGTTCCTCACTTCGTTCGGGGCGGCTGATTCAAGCTTCCGGGCCCTGCGGCCCTTCAGCGATCAGACGCCGGGGGTCCAGGGTTCGGGTGCGCGCGCTTCGATCTCGGTCGCGACATCCACCACCACGGTTTCGTTGGACGCCATCGCCTCGCGCAGCGCGCCGGCGATCTGGCTTGGGTGCTCCACGCGGATGCCCTTCAGGCCGAAGCTGCGGGCGACATCGGCAAAGTTGGTCGGGCCGAAGCGCAGCACCTGCTCGGCCGCCTTGGGGCGGTTTCCGGCCTGCTTCAGGTAGTTGGGCCAGCCCTGGCCAAAGCCGGAGTTGTTGTTGACCACCACCGTCACCGCAATGCCGAGGCGGCGCGCCGTCTCCAACTCCGGCAGATGGTAGTAGAAGCCGCCATCGCCGGTCCAGCACACCACCTTGCGCGCGCCGGCCGCGCATTTGGCGCCGAGCGACGCCGGGAAGGCCCAGCCGAGCGAGCCGGCGGCGCGCAGATAGGTCTGCCCGGCGCCGTTGAAGTCGATCAGCGTGCCGGTCCAGATGCCGGAATAGCCGGTATCCGCCACCAGGATGCCGTCGGCCGGCAGCGCCGCGGTGATCTCCGCACAAAGCCGCGCGGGGTCGATGGCGACGGCGTCGCTGGCCAGGCGCGGTGCCATGCTGGCGCGCCAGGCGACCATGGTGGCCTGCGCGGCCTGCAGGTAGCTGCTGTCCCGCGTGGGCTTGCCCAGCGCCGCCAGAAGCGCGGCCAGCGTGGCCTTGGGGTCGCCCAGCATGGTGGCTTCGGTGGCGTAGCTGCGCTCGAACTCTGACGCGTCGGCGTCCAGTTGCACCACGCGGGTGCCGATGGCCGGCACGCGCCAGGTATGCGTCATCTGGTCGCCGGTATCGCAGCCGATGAAGAAGACCAGTTCCGCATCGCAGACCACCTGGTTGGCCGGCGGCGCCGAGTAGTTGCCGACCACACCCACGGCCAGCGGATGCGTGGTGGGGATGATGCCGCGGGCGCCGAGCGAGGTGGCGATGGGGGCTTGCAGCGCTTCGGCCAGCGCCAGCACTTCGGCGCCGCAGCCGGACAGCGCGGCACCATCGCCGGCAACGATGCAGACGCGGGCACTGGACAGCAGCGACTTCGCGGCGCTGGCGATGCTCTCGGGGTCCGCCAGCGGCCGATGCAGCGGCAGGCGCCAATGGCCCAGCGCGGCGGGCGGCACCGCGGTTTCGCTGGTCTCGACGAACTCGCCCATCAGGCCGTTCAGGTCCAGGTGCACCGGGCGGGCGGGCACGCTGACCGCCGCCGCCCAGATCTGGCGGAACTGGCGGGCCAGATCCTCGGCCGTATCGCACAGCGCGCTGTGCTTGGTGACCGACGCAAACAGCGGCGCGTGGTTCAGTTCCTGATAGGCGTTGCGGTGCTGCTGCGCCTGCACCTTGTGGCCGGTCAGCGCGATGACCGGGCTGCGGCCGAGATACGCGTCCTGCAAGCCCGCCGCCAGGTTGGCGGTGCCGACCGACTGCGCCGCGACCACGCCAGGCACGCCGGCGATGCGACCATAGGCGTCCGCCATATAGACCGCGGCTTTTTCGGTATGCGCCAGCACCGGCTGCACGCCCAGGCGCTCCATTTCCAGCAGGGAGCGGCGGAGGACAGCATCGACGAAGAAGAAGTGCTCGATGCCGGACGCCTTGAGGCTACGAACAAGCCATTCCGCGCCGTTCACAGCGGGTCGGCCCCGTTGATCTCCAGCGCCTCCAGCACGCGGGAGACGCAGTTGTAGCTGGCGATGGTGACGACCAGCTCGACCACATGGCGTTCCGGCAGCGCCGCCTTGGCCTTGGCGAAGGTGCCGTCGGCCACGTGGACCTTCTTGGTCATCTCGTCGCACAGGCCGAGTGCGGCGGCCTCGGCGACGGTCCACAGCGCGGGCTTGTCGGCCCAGTTCGGCAGGGCGTCCAGCTGCTCCTGCCGCAGGCCTTCCTCCAGGCCGATCGGCGCATGGGCCTGCCATTCATACTGCGCGCCGTTGATGGCGGCGACCTGGCAGATGACGAGTTCGCGCAGCGCACCGGAGAGGTGGGTCTTGCGCCGCACCGCGTCCCAGAACTGGATCCAGCCGATGCTGAGCGGCGGGCTGTGCATCAGCATGCGGTGCAGGTGGCCGATCTTCTTGCGGCTTTCGGTCACCACGCGGGCGGCTTCGGCGCGCTCGGGGTCGTTCGGATTGCTATACGGAAGGCGGGCCATGGCGTCTCTCCTCTTGCCTGTCTCGGCGTTGGCGCGATGATGGCGCGAAACGTGGAGGAAGCCCATATGGCGGATATGGTCATCGTGCAGGGTCGGGTTGCCGGCCCGCAGTATGTGAACATCGAGGACGCGGCGGATGTGTGGACCTGGCTGGACCCGGCCCCGGCCGCGGCGCCGGCGGGCATTCCCTACAAGCGCCTGGCCTCGCTCGGCAATGTCAGCGGGCCGTTCCCCTACCTGTACACGGTGGAGTTGGACATCGCGCCGGAGCACCTGGAAGCGGTCTTCGCCTGGTATGAGGGCGAGCACCTGCCGATGCTGACGAGTTGCCCCGGCTGCATCGGCGGCACCAGGTTCCAACGGCTGGACGGCGGCGCGCCGAACCTGCTGGCGGCCTATCGGTTCGAGCGGCCGGAGGTGAACCAGACGCCGGAATGGGACCAGGCCCGGACGACGGAATGGACCGCGCGGGTGCGGCCCTACTTCCGCGCATCGCGGCGGTTCATGCGCAAGCTGGAAGCTTGACGCGCTTGCTCAGCAGGTAGCGATGCCGGCCTTCCATGACCAGCACGCCATGCTGGTTGTGGACGGTGCTGGCCAGGCCGATGACACCGGTGCTGCGGTTGTGGCTGAGTTCGTCGACGGTGAGGCACGGATAGACCGTGTCCCCCAGCAGCACCGGGGCCAGGAAGCGGCAGGACTGCTCGATGAAGCCGCGCAGGCTGTCCTCCACCATGTGCGGGAACAGGCCGGCGCCGGCGCAGGTCTGGATCACCACCTGGAAGCCGTGTGCCAGCATCTCGGCATGGCCATGGCGGCGGCAGAATTCGCGGTCGTAATGTACCGGGTGGTTGTCGCCGCTGGCCACCTGGAAGGCGGCGAAGATGCCGGATGTCATGGTGCGGCTGGGCAGCACGAAGCGCTCGCCCAGCGTGAAGTCCTCGAACCAACGCTGCTCCGGCACCATCCGGTGCGCGGCGGGGTCGAAGCTCACGGGCTGACGTAGCCCAGCGCCACGTCGCGCGCGACCAGCGCGGGGTCGCGCTGTGCGGGCGGGCCGAAGCCGCCGCCGCCGCTGGTTTCCAGCCGCACGCGGTCGCCCTGCTTCAGCACGATGTTGTCGGACTTCGGCGGCAGGTCGTGCTCGACGCCCTGCTGCACGTGGATGAGCTTGCCGAGCGAGGCTGGGCCGCCGCCAGCCAGGCCGTAAGGGGCGTGGACGAAGCGGTCCATGTTGGCGGTGAACAGACAGGCGGCGCTGTCCACGCGCCATTCCCGCGCCAGGCCGAGGCCACCGCGACGCATCCCAGGGCCGCCGGAATCACGCAGCAATTCGTAGCGGGTGATGGTGAGCGGCATCTGGCTCTCGATCATCTCGATGGGGATGTTCGAGTTGTTGTGCATGCCCGACGCATAGGCGTTGACGCCGTCCTTCGCCGGATGCGCACCGCTGCCGCCGATCTCGATCTCCACCAGCACTTCGCGGCTATTGTCGGCGGCGACGGTCTGGAAGGTGGTGACGTAGCTGTTGCCGTAATAGGCGGCGGGAATGCGGTCCGGCACCACCTGGTGCAGCGCGCCGAACATGGCGTTCAGCAGGCGGTGGGTGACGGCGACGCGATGCACCACCGGCGCGGGGAACTGCGCGTTCACCACCAGCCCCTCGGGTGCGATGGTGCGGATGGGGCGGTAGCAGCCGGCATTGGCCAGGAAGGCCTCGTCGCCGGAATTGCCGGACATGGAAGCGCACATGATGGCGAACATGACGGCGCTGTTGCTGCTGGCCAGCGTGGCGTTGGTCGGACCGGTCACCTGCGCTGAGCAGCCGGAGAGATCGACGGTGATCTCGTCGCCATGCACCTTCAGGCTGACATGCAGGCGGATCGGCTTGCCGATGTCGATGCCGTCATCGTCCAGGAAATCGGTGAACTCGTAGGTGCCATCCGGCATGGCGCTGATCGCGGCGCGCATGGCCTGCTCGCTCATGTCCAAAATGCGCGCGCTGGCTTCCATCATGCCATCGGCGCCATAGCGCGCGGCCAGGCGATGCAGCGCGGCGGCGCCGACATCCAGGCTGGCGATCTGGCTGGTGAGGTCGCCCAGCAGCAGGTCAGGCTTGCGGACGTTCTGGCGGATCATCGCCCAGATGCCGTCGTTGCGGACGCCGTTCTCGATCAGCTTGACCGGAGGGATTCGCAGGCCTTCCTGGAAAATCTCGATGGCCTTGGCGGCGTAGCTGCCGGCCGCGAGGCCACCGACATCGATGTGGTGACACAGCGTGCCGACGAAGGCGATGCGCCTGCCGCCGACGAAGACCGGCTTGAACGCCACGATGTCCGGCAGATGCTGGCCGCCGCAGTAGGGGTCGTTGGTGATGACGACGTCGTCCGGCCCCCAGGTCGCGGGGTCCACGTACTTGTCCAGGATTTCGCGCAGCAGATGCGACATGCTGTTCAGGTGGCCGGGGATGCGCGCCGACTGCGCGACATTGTTGCCGGCAGCGTCGAACACGGCGGTGGAGTAATCCAGCAACTCCCGTACGATGGTGCTGCGGCTGGTGCGCCAGACCGTCACATCCATCTCAGCGGCGGCGGCGGTCAGCGCGTTGCGGATGACTTCGATTTCGATGGGGCCGAGCATGTCAGGCGCTCCTCGTCGCGATCAGCGCACCGGCGGCGCCGGGCGTTGCGGTCCAGCCGCGGCTGATGAAGTGCGTGGCGAAGGGTTCCTCCACCAGCGCGGGGCCGGTCAGCGTCTCGGTGGTCAGCGCCTCGCGGTCGTACACTGGCAGGTCGCGCCAGGCGCCGCTTTCGTAGCTGCGGCGATGGCCCTTCAGCGCCGGGCGCGCAGCGGGCGTCGCTTCGGCGGCTTCGGGCTTCGGCAGGCGGCCGATGGCGGTGACGCGCAGCGTGACGATCTCCACCGCTTCGGCCGGGCTGTCGTAGCTGAAGCGCTGCTTGTGCATGGCGTGGAAGCGCTGCTTCAGCGCAGTGAGCGCCGCGCTGTCCGGCACCGCGATGTCGCCCCAGGGGATCAGCAGCTCGAAGGCCTGGCCGTGGTAGCGCATATCTGCGGCGACCAGGATTTCGCGCGCATCGGCGGCGACGCCATCGGCGGCCAGCTTGGCGTCGGCCTCGGCGCGCAGCTCCGCGACCAGGGCGCCGATGGCCGGCAGTGCGGCGTCATCCGCGCGCAGCAGGCGGGAGCGCGCGAGGTCCTGCACCAGGTCGGAGAACAGGATGCCATAGGCCGAGAGCGTGCCAGGTTCGCGTGGGAAGACGACTTCGTTGATGCCCATCTCGGTCGCGACATCGGTGGCGTGCAGCCCGCCGGCGCCGCCGAAGCTGAGCAGCGCGAAGTCGCGAGGATCCAGCCCCTTTTCGAACAGCGAAAGCCGCACCGCCGCGCCGAGATTGGCGTTGACCACGGTGACGATGCCCTGCGCCGCGTCCTCCGTGCTGAGGCCGAGCGGCATGCCGACCTTGGCGGCGATGGCGGTCCGCGTGGCGGCCATGTCCAGCTTCATCGCGCCGCCGAGGAAGTAGTCAGGGTCCAGCCGGCCGAGGGCCAAGTTGGCGTCGGTCACGGTTGGTTCGGTGCCGCCGCGGGCATAGGCCACCGGGCCGGGGCGCGCACCGGCGCTGCCCGGGCCGACCGTGAGCCGCCCGCCGGCATCGACGCTGCCGATGCTGCCGCCGCCGGCGCCGATGGTGCGCATTTCCACCATCGGCAGGCGCACCGGCAGGCGGTCGATTTCTCCTTGTGTCACCACGCCGACGCGGTTGGCCTGCACCACCGAGACATCATAACTGGTGCCGCCCATATCCACCGCGACCAGGTTCGGCTTGCCCAGCAGCTCCGCGATGCGGCCAGCAGCCAGCGCGCCGCCGGAGGGGCCGGAGAGCAGCAGCCGTGCCGGTTGCTCGGCCGCGGTGCGCAGGCTGCACACGCCGCCATTGGACTGCACCAGGAAGACCATGGGGGAGAAGCCGCCCTCGCCGAGGCGCGCTTCCAGCTTTTCAAGGTATGCCTTCACCACCGGCACCAGCAGCGCATTCAGCACCGTGGTGCTACTGCGTTCGTATTCGCGGATTTCCGGACTGATCTCGGAGGAGATCGAGACCGGGAGCCCGGGGCGCGCCTGCGCCAGCCAGGCCTTCAGCGCCTGTTCATGCGCGGGGTTGGCGTAGGCGTGGAGCAGACTGATGGCGACGGCTTCGGCCTGCGCGGCGTCGATGCGGGCCAGCAGCGCGGGTAACGTGGCTTCGTCCAGCGCAGTTTCCACCGTGCCGTTGGCGCGCATGCGCTCGGCCACGCCAAGCCGGCGGTCGCGCGGCACCAGTACCGGGAAGGGGTCGGGCGCCAGGCCGTACACGTCGCGGCGGAAGTGCCGGGTTATCTCCAGCACGTCCTCGAAGCCAGCGGTGGTCAGCAGCACGCCGCGCGCCAGCTTGCGTTCCAGCACCGCGTTGGTGGCAATGGTGGTGCCGTGCAGCAGCAACCCCACATCGGCGAGCGTGAAGCCGAAGCGCGCGGCGGCCTCGGTCACGCCGGTCAGCAGGCCGATGCTCGGGTCCTCCGGCGTGGTCGGCGTCTTCCACGCCACCACGGCGCCGGTGCGCGCGTCCAGAATCTGCAGGTCGGTGAAGGTGCCGCCGATATCGACGGCGATGCGAACGGGGCGGGACATTCAATCAACCCATGATCTTCGGCAGCCAGGTGGCGATGCCGGGGAACAACATCAGCAGCAACACCGCGAGCATATAGACGCCGAGGAACGGCATCACCCCCGCGAACACATCCGTAATGGGTCCAGCCTTCGGCCGCATGCCCTGCAACACATACATCACGGTGCCATCGGGCGGGCTGATCTGGGCAATCTCCACCAGCATGGTGACGACAACGCCGAACCAGATGGGGTCGTAGCCCAGCGCGGTGACGATGGGAAACACCACGGGCACGGTGGTGATGATCATGGAGAACCCCTCCATGAACGTGCCCAGCGCGATGTAGAGCCCGAGGATGCAGAGCATCACCGCCCAGCCCGGCAGCGGCAGCCCGCCGATGAAGCCGGCCAGCGCCTGCGGCACGTTGATGACGGTGAGCAGGTAGTTCAGCAGGTAGGCGCCGAAGATGATGAGGCCCAGCAGCGCGGTGTTGCGCGCGGTGGCCTCCGCGCTGGCATGCAGCAGCTTCAGGCTCAGCTTGCCCTCGATGGCCGCGAAGACCGCGCTGCCGACGACGCCTAGCGCGGCGGCCTCGGTCGGCGTGGCGTAGCCGCCATAGATGCTGCCGAGCACCAGGATCATCAGCAGCAGCGTCGGTACCAGGCCGCCCAGCGCGCGCAGCTTGACGCTGAGCGGCAAGGCCGGCGGCTTCTCCATCTTGTGCGTCAGGCCGTGGATCATGATGACGGCGATGAACAGCCCGGTGACCAGCAGGCTGGGGAAGATGGCGGCGATGTAGAGCGCGCCGACCGAAGTCTCGGTGATCAGGCCGTAGATGATGAAGGTGATGCCCGGCGGAATCAGGTTGCCCAGCGCGCCGCCGGCGGCGAGCGACCCCAGCACCATGCGTTGGCTGTACTTCGTATCCGTGAAATACGGCAACGCGACGCTGCCCATGGTGGCCGCCGTGGCAACCGACGACCCGCTGATGGCAGAGAACACTGCGCAGCTGACGATGTTGGTGTGCAGCAGGCCGCCCGGCAGCCGGTTCAGCCAGACGTTCAGCGCCTTGTACAGCCGGTCGCTGAGGCCGGCGCGCAGCAGGATCTCGCCCATCAGCAGGAAGAGCGGCACCGCGACCAGCACGAAGTTGGAGGAAGGCGACCACAGCGTCTGCCCGGCAAAGGCCCACCACGGCCGGTCGCTGAACACCAGGCCAACCAGCATGCCCAGCAACCCCAGCACGGCGGCGACATAGACGCCGGTGCCGAAGAACACCAGGAAGGCGCCGATCAGCGCGGCGATCTCGAACACCGGCACCGCCTGGCCACCCGTGGCCGCGGCAAAGATGGCGCCGCCGAGCAGCAACAGCAGGAAGACGATCGCGATCAAGCTGTTTCCCCTCGGCGGGCCATCTCGACCGCCTCCAGTGCTTCGGCGGTCTCGTCTTCCAGCGTGCGGCTACCCAGCAGGCGGTCCAGCTCGGCACCCTGGCCGGCGAGCAGCGAGAGCAGCGCTTCCAGCAGCAGCACCGCCACCATCAGGCAGAAGGCGAGGATGCCGACCAGCCACAGCCCCTGCGGGATGACCAGCGGAATGCGCAGGCTGGTATTGTCATGCGCGTCGAACAGCATGCTCTCATCCACCAGCGACCAGGCCGCCCAGGCGCAGAAGCCGGCGAAGACGCCGAGCAGCGCCAGCGCCGCCAGATGCAGCCAGGCGCGCAGCCCGACCGGCAGGCGGTTGACCAGCACGTCCACGCGGATATGCGCGCGCTTGGCCAGCGTATGCGCCAGCCCCCAGGCAATGCCGATGGCCAGCATGTAGCCGGTCACCTCCACCGTGGCAGCGGAGGAGACGCCGAAGAAGGCGCGCCCCACCACATCCACGGTGATGAAGAGGGCGCAGGCCACGTAGTTCCAACCTGCCGCCAACCCCATGAAGGTAGCCAGCGCGACAACCCCGCGACGGAGGCTGCGCGCCGATGCCAGCAGGTTCATCACCCGCCGTAGCGCACGCCGGCCAGCGGCGCGATGTGCTGGTTGAACAGGTCGCCGCAGCGCGCACCACACCGCTGCACGAAGCTCGGCAGGATGCGTTCGCGCATGATGGACTTCAGCAGGTCGGCATCGGCCGGGCTGGAGCGCACCTCGGTCATCGGCCGCGTGGACAGCGGGTGGATGCGGCAGCCCGCGGCATTGCCGATGGCGCAGTCGATGCCGTCACGCGTCGCGGCGTCACCCAGTTCCCACAGCTTGTCGTTCATCTCCTTGAACGTCGCTTCCATGAACGTCCGCACCGCGGGGTCCAGCCGGTTCCACCAGGCGATGTTGACCATGTAGCCCGCCAGCGCCCAGGAGAGCGGCAGGTTGGAGATGTGGGTGCTGACTTCCGGCCAGCGGACCGAGGCGCCCGAGCCGGTGCCGGTGACGGCGCAATCCACCACGCCGCGTTCCAGCGCGCTGTAGACCTCGGGGAAGCCGATGCTGACCGGCTGCGCGCCCAGCGCATTCATCAGGTCCACCAACGAAGGCCCGAAGGTGCGGACCTTGCGGCCGCGGATATCCGCGAGCGAGGTGAAGGGCTGGCGGCACCACAGCACCTGCGCCGGGAAGGGATAGATGATGACGAGCCGGGCGCCGAAGCGCTCCAGGTCGCGGTTGACCACGGGCATCATGGTATCGGCGATGCGGCGCGCGGTGGCGATGCCGGGCGCCAGTCCGGTGAGGTCGACGCCATCCAGGATCGGCACGTCGCCGGCCAGGGTGGTCAGGGTGGAGGCGCCGATATCGGCCTGGCCGCTGCGCACCAGGCGCACCAGTTCGGTGCCGCTCAGGTTGCGTTCGGCGTGGGTGGAGAGGTTGACCTCGATGCGGCCGCCGCTGCGGGCGGGGGCGTTGCGCAGGAAGGGCACGTCCACCAGCAGGAACTGCGCCTGGGTCGGCGCCGGCTGCGTCACCGCGACCATGCTGACCTTGGGGCCGGCCGGCAGCGTCTGCGCCGAGGCGAAGGAGGAACAGCCAAGCGCGGCAATGGCGCCCAGCAGCAAGCGGCGGAACATGTATGGCCTCCTGATCCCTGTTGCCGGGAAGGATTGCACAGCCCGGCGCCAATGCCAGGGGCGAAATGCATGGCCCGCGCGCGGAATGCCGCGGGGGCAGGCAGCATGGGGCTTTTCCTGCCCGCCTCAGGTGCTAGCCTCCGCGCCATGTCGCTGACCCGCCGCACCCTCCTTGCCACCCCGCTGCTGCTGCCTGGCGCCGCCCGCGCCCAGGCGGCCTGGCCCAACCGGCCGATCCGCCTCATCGTGCCCTTCCCGCCCGGCGGCGGCGTTGACCTGACGGCGCGCCTGCTGGCCGAGCCGCTGGCGCGCGAGCTGGGGCAGAATGTCGTCATCGAGAACAAGGGCGGCGCCGGTGGCGTCATCGGCGTGGAGGCGATGGCGAACAGCCCGGCCGATGGCTACACGCTGTCGCTGGATGGCGCCGGCACGGTCACCGCCGGTCCGCATCTGCGCCGCCTGCCCTACGACCCCTTCGCGCTGGCGCATGTGACGCGGCTGGTGCGGATGCCCTTCATCGTGGCGGTGCGCACCGATTTTCCGGCGCGGACGCTGCCGGAGTTCATGGCTTATGTGCGCACCCATGAGTTGCGCTGGGCCAGTGGCGGCATCGGCACGTCACAGCATCTCGCCGGCGAGTTGTTCAAGCAGATGTCCGGCCTGCCGATGGTGCACATTCCGTATCGGGGCACCGGGCCGGCGCTGAACGACCTGGCGGCGAAGGTGGTGGACGCCTATTTCGGCGACCCCGCTACCATGGGCCTGATCCGCGCCGGCAATGCGCGGGCCATGGGGGTGACCTCGCCGGAACGCTGGCCGCTGCTGCCGGAAACGCCGACGATGGCGGAGGCGGTGCCTGGCTACCAGACGGAGAATTGGTACGGCCTGGCGGCACCGCCCGGCACGCCGGCGCCGGTGATGGCGCGGCTGACGGAAGCGGTGCTGAAGGTGATGACCGACCCCGCTGTCATGCGACGCTTCGACGAGGCCGGGCTGCACCCGGCGACCATGCCACAGGGCGAGTACATCGCTTACCTGCGGCGCGATTCCGAAACATGGGCGCGCGTCGTGCGCGCCGGCAACATCCGGGTGGACAGCGAGTGAGCACAGCACGCCTTGCCGTAGATATCGGCGGCACTTTCACCGACCTGGTGCTGGAGACGCCCGGCCGCACCTGGTCCACCAAGCTGCTGACCACGCCGGATGCGCCAGCGCGCGCGGTGCTGGAGGGGGCGCAGCAGATTTTGGCGCTGGCGCAGTGCCCGCCAGGCGATGTCGGCCTGGTGGTGCACGGCACCACGCTGGCGACCAATGCGCTGATCGAACGCAAGGGCGCCAAGACCGCGCTGATCACCACCGAAGGCTTCCGCGACAGCGTCGAGATGGCGTGGGAGCATCGGTTCGAGCAATACGACATCCACATGGAACGGCCGGAGCCGCTGGTGCCGCGCAACTGGCGCCTGGGCGTGCCGGAACGCGTGGCCGCCGATGGCGAGGTGCTGCTGCCGCTGGACGAAGCCGCGCTGCGCGCCATTGCCGCGAAGCTGCGCGCCGGCAACGTGGAAGCGGTGGCGGTGTGCTTCCTGCACAGTTTTACCAATGAGGTGCATGAGCGGCGTGCCGGCGAGATTCTGGCGGAGGAACTGCCTGGCGTTTCCGTCTCGCTCTCCTGCGACGTCGCGCCGGAAATCCGCGAGTATGAGCGCACCAGCACCACCATCGCCAACGCCTATGTGCTGCCGCTGATGGGCAAGTATCTGGGCGAGTTGGCCGATGGGCTGAAGGTGGCCGGTGTGAACGCGCCGCTGCTGCTGATGATGTCCTCGGGTGGCATCACCACGGTGGAGACGGCGCAACGCTACCCCGTGCGCCTGGTGGAAAGCGGGCCGGCAGGCGGCGCCATCCTGGCGCTGGGCGTGGCGGCGGAGAATGCGTTGGACCGTGCGGTGGCCTTCGACATGGGCGGCACCACGGCCAAGCTGACGCTGCTGGACGACCTGACCCTGCAGCGCAGTCGGCAGTTCGAGGTGGCGCGGGCCTATCGCTTCATCCAGGGCAGCGGGTTGCCGGTGCGTATTCCGGTGATCGAGCTGGTGGAGATCGGCGCCGGCGGTGGTTCGATTGCCCGGCTGGATGCGCTGGGGCGCATTCAGGTCGGCCCTGATTCATCCGGCAGCGTCCCGGGCCCGGCCTGCTATGGCCGTGGCGGCACCGAGCCAACCGTGACCGATGCGGATACCGTGCTCGGCCGGCTGGACCCGTCGCGCTTCGCTGGTGGCTCCATTCCGCTGTACCCCGAGAGGGCGGCGAAGGCGCTGGAGAGCATCAACGCCAATGCGCAGATCGCCGCCGCCGGCGTGGCCGAGATCGTCGATGAGACCATGGCCAGCGCGGCCCGCGTGCATGCGGTGGAAAACGGCAAGGACACCGCCGAGCGCACACTGATCGCCTTCGGCGGCGCGGCGCCTCTGCATGCCGCGCGTCTCGCGCGCAAGCTGGGCATGAAGCGCGTGGTGGTGCCGGTCGGCGCCGGCGTCGGCAGCGCGCATGGCTTCCTGCGCGCGCCGATTGCCTATGAAGTCGTGCGCACCCGGCATATGCGGGTGGAGGCGCTGGATATCGGCATGCTGAACACGCTGTTCACCGCCATGCGCGCCGAAGCCGAAG
Organism: uncultured Rhodospirillales bacterium; assembly: GCA_903835235.1. Classification (GTDB taxonomy): domain Bacteria; phylum Pseudomonadota; class Alphaproteobacteria; order Acetobacterales; family Acetobacteraceae; genus CAIMOR01. Next base: position 17,203 of record CAILMF010000015.1, on the reverse strand, counting down.
CCGTGGTGCGGCTGGGCGCGCCGGACGAGGTGCTGGTGGAGCATCGCACGGCGTTCATGCGCTATCGCGGCCAGGGGCATGAGATTGCGGTGGCGCTGCCGCTGCGGCCCTTCGTGCCGGAAGACTGCGCCGGGCTGAAGGCGCTGTTCGACGCCGCCTATGCGCAGTTGTTCGGTCGCACCATTCCGCGGCTGGAAGTGGAGGCGCTGACCTGGACGCTGTCGCTGGCCACCGACCGGCCGCTGCCGGCGCCGATGGCCAGCGTGTCACCGCTGCCCGCGGCGAAGCCCGTCGCGTTCCGCAGCCTGTTCGACCCCGCGACCGGCGTGGCCGACGAAGCCGCGATCTACGAACGCCCCTCGCTGACGCCGGGCATGGCCTTCCCCGGCCCGGCCCTGGTGGTGGAGGACGAGACGACGACCGTGGTGCCGAAGGGCTTCGACGCCAGCATCAACGCCTTGGGCCAGATCATCCTGGAGGACCGCGCATGAGCAACCAGAATGGGCCTGCTGATTCAGCCCTGCGGGCTTCGCCCTCCGGCCATCAGACGGCGCTCTCCGACATCCGCATGCAGGTGATGTGGAACCGCCTGCTTTCCGTGGTGGAGGAGCAGGCGAAGACGCTGGTGCGTACCGCCTTCTCCACCGCGGCGCGCGAGGCCGGTGACATTTCTGCCGGCGTGTTCGACCTGCAAGGCCAGATGCTGGCGCAGGCTGTCACCGGCACGCCGGGCCATGTGAACAGCATGGCCCGCAGCGTCATCCACTTCATCCGCGAATTCCCGGTGGAGACGATGAAGCCGGGCGACCACTTCGTCACCAACGACCCGTGGAAAGGCACTGGGCACCTCTACGACATCGTCGTGACCTCGCCCGCCTTCCACGAGGGCAAGCTGGTGGCGCTGTTCAGCTGCACCACGCATGTGGTGGATATCGGCGGTTGGGGGCAATCGCCGGACTCACGACAGGTGTTCCACGAAGGCCTGTTCCTGCCGCTGCTGCCGCTGGTGCGGCAAGGCGTGTTCGACGAGAGCCTGATGAAGATCGTCCGCGCCAATGTGCGCGAGCCGGTGCAGGTGGAAGGCGATATCCACGCGCTGGTGGCCTGCAACGCCATCGGCGAAGCGCGGCTTTCCGAGATGATGAAGGAGCACGGCATCGCCACGCTGGATGAGCTGGGCGAGCACATCATCAGCCGGTCGCGCGCCGGCATGGCGGCGGCCATCGCCAAGCTGCCGCAGGGCAGTTGGTACAACGAGATGCGGATCGACGGCTACAACGACCCGATCGACCTGAAGGCGAAGGTGACCATCGCCGGCGATCATGTCGAGGTGGACTACACTGGCACCTCGCCGCATGTCAGCTTCGGCATCAACTGCCCGATCTGCTACACCGAGGCGTACACGGCGTTCGGCGTGAAGTGCCTGGTGGCGCCGACCATCCCGAACAACGCCGGCACGCTGGATGCGGTGCTGGTGAAGGCGCCGGAGAACTGCATCGTCAACGCGCCCTGGCCTTCCGCGGTGAATGCGCGCAGCACCATCGGCCACATGCTGCCCGATGTGGTCTACGGTGCGCTGCACCAATGCATGCCCGGCACCGTGCCGGCCGAGGGCACCAGCAACCTGTGGAACCTGAAGCTGGCCGCGGGCCACGGGCTTTCCGAGGGCGTCGGCGTGCCATTCCAGGTCACCACCTTCCATAGTGGCGGCGCCGGCGCGCGGCCGACGAAGGACGGGCTGAGCGCGACCCCCTTCCCTTCCGGCGTGCGCAACGTACCCGTAGAAATCACCGAGAGCATCACGCCGCTGGTGATCTGGAAGAAGGAGTATCGCCCGGACAGTGGCGGCCCTGGCGAGCATCGCGGCGGCCTCGGCCAGGTGATGGAAGTGTCGCACCGCCATGGCGGCGGCTTCGGCATCCACGCGACCTTCGAGCGGGTGAAGTTCGCCGCGCGTGGGCGCGAGGGCGGCGAGGCCGGCGGCAATGGCCGGCTCTCGCTGGCGTCGGGCACGGTGTTGAAGGCCAAGGGGTTCCAGCAGGTGCCGCCGGGCGACAAGCTGGTGGTGGAAATGCCGGGCGGCGGCGGCTATGGCGCGGCGAGCAAGCGCGATCCGGCGAAGGTCGCGCGCGACGTGACGCTGGGCCTGGTCAGCGCCGAGCAGGCGAAGGTGCGCTACGGGGCGGAGTGAGGCGAGGCCCTCCTCTCCGGCCCTCCCCCCCTCCCCGGCCCTCCCCCTCCCCGGCCCTCCCCCACCTTGTGGGGGAGGGGGAAGTCAGAATGCCAGCGGGCTGGCCTGCACCACCAGGGGCAGGCCACGCACCGCGGCCAGCACGCGCTCGGCCACCGGCTCATCCAGCGCCACCAGGCAGATGGCGTCGGCACCCGGGGCGCTGCGGCCCAGGTGGAAGCTGGCGATGTTGATGCCCGCTTCTGCCAGCGTGGTGCCGAAGCGGCCGATGAAGCCCGGCTTGTCCTGGTTGGTCACGTACAACATGTACGGCGCGAAATCGGCCTCCACCGCGATGCCCTTGATGGCAACCAAACGCGGCTTGTCCTTGGCCACCAGCGTGCCGGCGACGCTGCGCTCGAAGCGGTCCGTCACCACGGTCAGCCGCAGCAGCGTGGCGTATTCGCCACTGCGCTCATGGATGGTCTCGGCCACCTCGATGCCGCGTTCCCTCGCGACGACGGGAGCGTTGACCATGTTGACCGCGCCCAGCAGCGGCGCCAGCACGCCGGCCAGCGCGGCGGCGGTCAGTGGGCGGCGGTTCAGCTCGGCCGCGGCGCCTTCATACTCCACGCGGATTTGCTTGATGGCGCCATCCGTGCTCGCGGTGAGCTGCCCGGCCAGGCCGCCCAGCAGCCGCGCCAGCTCCATGTAGGGCTTCAGCCGCGGGGCTTCTTCCGCGCTGACGCTGGGCATGTTGATGGCGTTGGTGACCGCGCCAGTCAGCAGATAGTCGGCCATCTGGTCCGCCACCTGCAAGGCCACATTCTCCTGCGCTTCCGCCGTGGCGGCGCCCAGATGCGGCGTGCAGACCACGTTTTCCAGGCTGAACAACGGGCTGTCCGTGGCGGGTTCGCTCTCAAAAACGTCCAGCGCGGCGCCGGCGATATGGCCCGACTTCAGCAGGTCGTACAGCGCCGCCTCGTCCAGCAGGCCGCCGCGGGCGCAGTTGATCACGCGCACGCCCTGCTTCAGCTTGCCCAGGTTCTCGCGGCTGAGGATGTTCCTCGTGGTCTCCGTCAGCGGCGCATGCAGGGTGACGAAATCAGCGCGGGCCAGCAGCGCCTCCAGCTCCACCTTCTCCACGCCCAGTTCAACGGCGCGCTTTTCGGAGAGGAAGGGGTCGAAGGCCACCACCTTCATGTGCAGCCCCACCGCGCGGTCCGCCACGATGCTGCCGATGTTGCCGCAGCCCACCAGGCCCAGCGTCTTGGCGTAGAGCTCCACGCCCATGAAGCGGTTCTTTTCCCACTTGCCGGCGCGGGTGCTGGCGGTGGCTTCCGGAATCTGCCGGGCCAGCGCGAACATCATGGCAATGGCGTGCTCGGCCGTGGTGATGGCGTTGCCATGCGGCGTGTTCATCACGACCACGCCGCGGGCGCTGGCGCTGGAGACATCGACATTGTCCACGCCGATGCCGGCGCGGCCGACCACCTTCAGCTTCGTCGCCGCATCCAGCACTTCCCGCGTCACCTTGGTGGCGCTGCGGATCGCCAGGCCGTCATAACAGCCGATGATGGCGCGGAGTTCCGCGGGCGTCAGGCCCGGCTTGAAGTCCACCTCAAGGCCGCGGCGCTTGAAGATCTCGATGGCCGCCGGCGACAGCTTGTCGCTGATGAGGACCTTCGGCATCACGCGAACTCCGCTTTCACCTGCGCAAGCGCCCAGGAAAGCCAGGGCAGCAGGGCCTCGATGTCGCTCGTCTCCACCGTGGCACCGCCCCAGATGCGCAGGCCCGGGGGGGCGTCGCGATAATTGGCGGCGTCAAGCGCCACGCCTTCCTTGTCCAGCAGGCTGCTCAGCTTCTTCGCCGCGGCGGCCTGCTTGTCGGCCTCCAACGCGGTGAACCAGGGCGCCGTCACCTTCAGGCAGATGCTGGTGCAGCTGCGCGTGGCCGCATCCTCGGCCAGGAAGCCGAATTCCTCACCGTTACCGACGAAGCGCGCGATGGCCGCAAGATTGGCTTCGCTGCGCTTCACCAGCCCGGCCAGGTTGCCGACGCTCGCGGCCCATTCCAGGCCATCCACCGCGTCTTCCACGCAGATCATGCTGGGCGTGTTGATGGTCTCGCCCTTGAAGATGCCCTCGTTGAGCTTGCCGCCCTTGGTCATGCGGAAGATCTTCGGCATCGGCCAGGGGGGCGTGTAGCTCTCCAGCCGGGCCACCGCCCGGGGCGAAAGCGCCAGCATGCCGTGCGCGGCCTCGCCACCCAGCACCTTCTGCCAGGACCAGGTCACCACATCCAACTTGTCCCAAGGCAGGTCCATGGCGAAGGCGGCCGAGGTCGCGTCGCAGATCGCCAGGCCCTCGCGGTCGGCGGCTATCCACTCGCCATTCGGCACGCGCACGCCGGAGGTCGTGCCATTCCAGACGAAGACGACGTCGCGCTTCCAGTCCACTGCGGCCAGGTCCGGCAGGCGGCCGTATTCGGCCTTCAGCGTGCGCACATCGGCCAGCTTGAGTTGCTTGGCGATGTCGGTCGCCCAGTCGGTGGAAAAGCTCTCCCAGGCCAGCACGTCCACGCCGCGTTCGCCCAGCAGGCTCCACAGCGCCATCTCCACCGCGCCGGTGTCGCTGGCAGGCACAATGCCCAGGCGCCAGCCGGCGGGCATGCCCAGCACGGCCTTGCTGCGCTCAATCACCTCGTTGAGGCGCGCCTTCGGCGCCGCGGCGCGGTGGCTGCGGCCGGTGAAGGCACCGGCCAGCACGTCCAGCGTCCAGCCCGGGCGCTTGGCGCAGGGGCCGGAGGAAAAGCGGGGGTTGGCCGGGCGCAGGTCCGGCTTGGCGATGGCGTTCATGACTATTGGCTCCCTTACAGAAGCAGATGCGCCCCGGTGGGGGGGCGTGGCCCGCGGCCGATATAGGGCCGGGCCAGGCGGGTCGCAACGGGGCGGCCGGCGCTTCAGGCCGCCGGGAAGGGAGCTACACCCTCAGCGATGCAGCCAGGGTCGCGATATCCGGCGTGGTGTTGGCCGTGGGGTTCTGCGCCCGCACCATCAGGTAGCGCTGGGCGACGCGATAGACCTGCTGCGGGTCGGCCAGCTTGCTCATCGGCAGCCGGTTGGTGATGGCCTTCGCCTGGTCCTGGATGGGCTGCACCGCGAGTTCCTGCGGCAACTCCAGAGAGCCGGTGACGACCCGGCGCAGGATGCCGTCGCCCATCACGTTGTAGACGTTGTCGGCCTTTGCCGCCGCATTGCTGATGAAGTACAGCGCGTCCGACATGCCCGGCTGCTGGGCGTCCAGGCCCTTCTGGTACTGGAAGGCGACGTAGTTGTCCTTCAGCTTCTGCACCAGCGCCGGGTCCTGCAAGGCGGCCAACCCCTTGCCGAAGATGCCGAGCGTGGTGGCCGCGGCTTTCCACTTGCCGTCCACCTGGGTCAGGATGCCCTTCTTCGCGCTGGGGTCCGCCACCAGGGCGCGCTGCGCCAGGCCGGGATAGGCCATCTGGTCGGCCAGGCCGACGCCGGGCAGCAGCACCGCCAGCACGCGCGGGTCGCCCAGGGCGGACTTCACATCCTTGGCGGTGGCCAGGGCCTTGTCGAACTGGGCCAGGGCGGTGATGACCACGGGATCCTTGCGTTCCTGTGCCACGCCCTTGGCTGTCGCCCCCGGCGCGGTCGCGCGCTTCAGCAAGGCGATGGCCGAGGCCGGATCGCTGCCGCTGGAGGGGGCGGTGTAGCCGAACAGGCTGGCCGCAAGGGTGGAGTACAGGTTCATGGCACGGGCGCAGCACAGCACGCCCGGCGTGAAGGCCGGGTTAATCCAGTTGCACGCTGCCCTGCATCACCGGCACGCAGCCGCCGCCGACCCGGGCGCGGATGCCATCCGGCCCGCGCCGCGCGCTGGCCAGCAGCAGGCTCGGGCGACCCATCTCGACCCCCTGGTGGATTTCGTAGGTCGCGCTCTCGCCACCCTCCAGCCGCAGCAGGAAGCCGGCGAGCGGCGTCGCGGCGCTGCCGGTGGCGGGGTCCTCCGGCGTGCCGGCCAGCGGCGAGAACATCCGGGCGCGGAGGCAGCTGGGCTCGCGGACATAGAGGTAGAGCGAAAGCTTGCCGCCGAGTTCCGGATAGGCCGCGACGGTGGTGCGAAAGGCGGCCAGTTCCGGCGTGGCGCGGGCCAGGGCTTCCGGCGTCACCTCCAGCAGCAGGCGCGGGTTGCCGCCATCGGCCGCAATGGTCGGCGCGTGGCGGGCCAGCACCACGTCGGCGGCGGTGAGCCCGGCGCAGGCGGCGGCCTCGGCCGGCGTTACCTGGCCGCCGACCTGCAGGGGTTGCGGCGCGCCGATGGTGGCGCCGGTTGGCCGCCCGGCGGCGTCGCGGCGCAGCACCACCTCCACCAGGCCGGCGATCTGCTCGAACCGCAGCACATCGCCCTGCGCCCGCGCGGCGAGCGCGAAGCCGGTGCCGACATTGGGGTGGCCGGCGAAGGGCATTTCCGCGGTGCGGTGGAAGATGCGGACGCGCGCGGTATTGGCCGGGTCCGCCGGCGGCAGCACGAAGGTGGTCTCGCTGTAGTTGAACTCGGCGGCCAGCGCCTGCATCTCGGCGTCGCTGATGCCGCGCGCATCCGGGAAGACCGCCAGCTGGTTGCCGCCGAAGCGTTGGCTGGTGAAGACGTCGAAGGTCTCGTAGGCGAAGCGCCTCATGCCAGCCTCCCCAGGTCCACGGTCACGCCGTGGTCCAGCGGGCCGTGGCCGGCGCCGTAGCCGGGCGCCGCCTTGATGGCGGCCAGCACATAGGCGCGGGCGCGGGCCACCGCGTCGTGCAGGGAAAGCTGCTGCGCCAGGCCGGCGGCCACCGCGGTGGCCAGGGTGCAGCCGGTGCCATGGGTGTGGCGAGTGGCGACGCGCTCGCCCTCGAAGGCGTGGATGCCCTCGGGCGTGGCCAGCAGGTCCAGCACGCGGGGGCCTTGCAGATGGCCGCCCTTCAGCAGCACGGCGCGGGCGCCCATGGCCAGCAGCGCGCGGGCGGCGGCGGGCATGTCCTCGGCGGTGCGGATGCTGAGCCCGGTCAGCACCTCGGCTTCCGGCAGGTTCGGCGTCAGCAGCGTGGCGCGGGGCAGCAGCAGGCGCTTCAGCGTGCTGACGGCCTGGTCCTGCAACAGCGCGTGGCCGCCCTTGGCGACCATGACGGGGTCCGCCACCAACGGCGTGTCCGGCGGCAATTCCGCGCAGACCGCCTCGATGGTGGCGCTGTCGTGAAGCATGCCGGTCTTGATGGCGTCGGCGCCGATATCCTCCAGCACCACGCGCATCTGCTGGCGGATGAAGTCCAGCGGAATGGGCAGCACGCCATGCACGCCCAGCGTGTTCTGCGCCGTCAGCGCGGTGATGGCGGTGGCGGCGAAGCCACCCAGCGCGGTCACGGCCTTGATGTCGGCCTGGATGCCGGCGCCGCCGCCACTGTCGCTGCCCGCGACGATGAGGACGCGGCCCTTCATGCGCGCGTCTTCGCCCGGATGAGGTCGGCCAGCAATTCCACCGTCTCGTCCATCAGGGCCTGGTCCTCGGCTTCCACCATCACGCGGATCAGCGGCTCGGTCCCGCTGGCGCGGATCAGCACGCGACCACGGTCGCCCAGCAGGGCCTCCTGCTCGCGGATCGCTTCCTGTACGGCGGGGTCCTTCAGCGGGCTGGGGCCGGCGAAGCGGATGTTCACCAGGCGCTGCGGCAGCGGGGTGAAGCAGTTCAGCACCTGGCTGGCCGGGCGCCGCTGTTCCACCAGCACCGCCAGCACCTGCAACGCCGCGATCAACCCGTCACCGGTGGTGCCAAAGTCGCTCATGATCACATGGCCGGACTGCTCGCCGCCGAGGTTGCAGCCCTGCTCGCGCATGCGTTCGCCGACATAGCGGTCGCCGACGGGCGTGCGTTGCAGGCCCAGGCCACGCTGCTTCAGGAAGCGCTCCAGCCCCATGTTGGACATCACGGTGGCCACCACCTCGCCGCCGCGCAGCGCGCCGCGGGCGTGCCAGCTGCTGGCGATCAGCGCCAGGATCTGGTCGCCGTCGATGACGCTGCCTTCCTCATCCACCAGCACCAGGCGGTCGGCGTCGCCATCCAGCGCAATGCCCAGGTCGGCGCGGCGCTCCTTCACCAGGGCGGCCAACTGCGCCGGGGCGGTGCTGCCGACGCCCTTGTTGATGTTGAAACCATCCGGCGCCACGCCGATGGAAACCACCTCGGCCCCCAGTTCCCACAGCACCGTCGGCGCCACCTTGTAGGCGGCGCCATGGGCGCAATCGACCACGATCCGCAGCCCTTCCAGCGTCAGCCCGCGCGGCACGGCCGACTTCACCGCCTCGATATAGCGGCCGGCGCTGTCATCCATGCGGCTGGCGCGGCCGAGCTTGGCCGGCGGCACCATGGCTGCGCTGAGGTCGCCGGCCATCAGCGACTCGATCTCGGCCTCCTGCGCGTCCGACAGCTTCAGCCCATCCGGGCCGAACAGCTTGATGCCGTTATCCTCATAGGGGTTGTGGCTGGCGCTGATCATCACGCCGAGGTCGGCGCGCATGCTGCGGGTCAGCAGCGCCACGGCCGGCGTCGGCAGCGGGCCGAGCAGCACCACGTCCATGCCGGCGCCGATGAAGCCGGCGGCCAGCGCCGCTTCCATCAGGTAGCCGGAGAGGCGGGTGTCCTTGCCGATGACCACGCGGTGCCGATGGCTGCCGCGGTTGAAGAACATGCCGGCGGCCTGGCCCAGGCGCAGCGCGGTGCTGGCGTCCATCGGCGCGACATTGGCCTTGCCGCGAATGCCATCGGTGCCGAACAGGCGCCGGGTGGGCGGGGTCACGATGGAGGCGGAGGTGTGGTTCATGTCAGCAGGCCTAAGCGCATGGTTGCACCATGACTAATCAAGCAATGGGCCAAAATCCATTAATCCGCGTCGCTGCCGGTTTCGCAGGCGGCCCAGACCTTCAGCGCCTGCACCGTCTCGGCCACGTCGTGCACCCGCAGGATGCTGGCGCCGCGGGCGGTGGCGGCCAGCGCGGCGGCAACGCTGCCGGCGGCGCGCCGGCCAGCCGTGGCTTCCCCGCCCAGGCGGCCGATGAAAGCCTTGCGGGAGGCGCCGACCAGGATGCGGCAGCCCAGCCCCGCCAGCAGCGGCAGGCGTTCCAGCAGCGCCAGGTTGTGCGCGACCGTCTTGCCGAAGCCGATGCCCGGGTCCACCGCGATGCGCCCGCGCGGGATGCCCAGGCGCTCCAGCGTCTCCACCCGGTCCCGCAGGAAGCGGGCGACCTCAAGCGCAACGTCCTGGTATTGCGGGTTCTGCTGCATGGTGCGGGGGTCCATCCCCAGCATGTGCATCAGCACCACGGGGGCGCGGGCCTGAGTCACCACCCGCAGCGCGTCCCGGTCATGGCGCAGCGCGGTGATGTCGTTGACGATCTCGGCGCCGGCTTCCAGGCAGGCGGCCATGGTCGCGGCGTTGCGCGTGTCCACCGAAACCGTCGCCGCCTTGGCCAGGTCGCGCACCACCGGCAGCAGGCGGCGGGCCTCCTCCTCCGGCGGCACCGGGTGGGAGCCGGGGCGGGTCGACTCGCCGCCGACATCCAGCAGGTCGGCGCCGGCTTCCAGCAGGGCATGGCCATGGGCGATGGCGGCGTCGATCTCGGCCAGGCCGTCGCCGGAAAAACTGTCCGGCGTGACGTTGACGATGCCCATGACCAGCGGGCGCCCCTCGGTGGCCAGCCCGGCAAAGGCCGGTGGGCGGCGGGTCAGCCGGTCCAGCGCCTGGTCCCAGTCGCCGGTCAGCTCGGCCACGCGCTGCACGCCCAGGTCCTGGCCGTCCTGGATCAGCCGCGCCATCAGGAAGGCGGCCGGGCCACCCTGCAACGGCAGGCCATGGCCGGCGCGCACGGCGTGGAAGGCGGCGGGGCCGGCCACGAGGCCGAGCGGTTCAAGCCAGCGTTCGGTCATGCGGTCATGCCCTGGAATTGCATCGGGCGGGGGTGGTGCCCCCGCCCGATCTTGGCGTCCCGCCGGTTCAGGTGGCGGCGGCAGGCCCGGGGTTCAGCGGGCCGGGGCGCGGCGCCGCCGGGCGGCCGCTGCTGGGCACGCTGCCGCGGCTCGGCGTCGGCTCGTCCGGGCGATTCCGCACAATCGGCTCGCCGCGGATGATCAGCCGGATCTCGTCGCCCGAGAGGGTCTCGTGCTCCAGCAGGCCCTTGGCCAGCAGGTGCAGCTCGTCGACGTTTTCGGACAGGATCTGCTTCGCCTTGGCATAGGCCTCGTCGATGATGCGGCGGATTTCCACATCGATCAGCCGCGCCGTCTCCTCGGACAGATGCTTGGACTGGGTGACGCTATGGCCCAGGAAGACCTCCTGGTCGTTCGAGCCATAGGCGATCATGCCGAGCGCGTCGCTCATGCCCCATTCCGTGACCATCCGGCGGGCCTGGCCGGTGGCCATCTTGATATCGCCCGACGCGCCGTTGGAGACCTTGTCGGCGCCGAAGATCAGTTCCTCCGCCACGCGGCCACCCATGGCCATGGCCAGTTCCGCCAGCAGCTTGGACTTGTGCTTGGAGTAGCGGTCGCCCTCCGGCAGGCTCATCACCAGGCCCAGCGCACGGCCGCGCGGGATGATGGTGGCCTTGTGCACCGGGTCGCATTCCGGGCTGTGCAGCGCCACCAGGGCGTGGCCGCCCTCGTGGTAGGCGGTCATCCGCTTCTCGTCCTCGGACATCACCAAGCTGCGGCGCTCGGCGCCCATCAGCACCTTGTCCTTGGCCTGCTCGAACTCGAACATGCCCACGGTGCGGCGGCCGGTGCGGGCGGCCAGCAGCGCCGCCTCGTTCACCAGGTTGGCCAGGTCGGCGCCCGAGAAGCCAGGGGTACCGCGTGCAATCACCTTGGGGTCGACATCCGACGCCAGCGGCACCTTGCGCATATGCACGCGGAGGATCTTCTCGCGGCCCAGCACGTCGGGGTTCGGCACCACCACCTGGCGGTCGAACCGGCCCGGGCGCAGCAGCGCGGGGTCCAGCACGTCCGGCCGGTTGGTCGCGGCGATGATGATGACGCCTTCATTGCTCTCGAAGCCGTCCATCTCCACCAGCATCTGGTTCAGCGTCTGCTCGCGCTCATCATTGCCACCGCCGAGGCCGGCGCCACGGTGGCGGCCGACGGCGTCGATCTCGTCGATGAAGATGATGCAGGGCGCGTTCTTCTTGCCCTGTTCGAACATGTCGCGCACGCGGCTGGCGCCGACACCCACAAACATCTCGACGAAGTCGGAGCCGGAGATGGTGAAGAACGGCACATTGGCCTCGCCGGCGATGGAGCGCGCCAGCAGCGTCTTGCCGGTGCCGGGCGGGCCGACCAGCAGCACGCCCTTCGGGATCTTGCCGCCCAGGCGCTGGAACTTCTGCGGGTCGCGCAGGAAGTCCACGATCTCCTCCAGCTCGGACTTGGCCTCGTCGATGCCGGCCACGTCCTCGAAGGTCACGCGGCCCTGCTTCTCGGTCAGCAGCTTGGCCTTGGACTTGCCGAAGCCCATGGCGCGGCCACCGCCGGACTGCATCTGGCGCATGAAGAACACCCAGACGCCGATCAGCAGCAGCATGGGGAACCAGCTGAGCAGGTAGTGGAACAGCGGGTTGACGTCGCTTTCCTCCGCCCGCGCCACCACGCGCACGCCCTTGTCGGTCAGCCGGCCGACCAGCTGCGGGTCCTCCGGCGTGTAGGTCTGGAAGGTGCGGCCATCCGTCAACTGGCCGCTGACGGTGCGGCCCTGGATGACCACGTCGCGCACATGCCCGGCGCCCACCTCATTGAGGAAGTCGCTGTAGGCCACCTGCTGCGCGGTGCGGCTGCTGCTGCCGCTGGGCTGGAACAGGTTGAAGAGCGCCACCAGCAGCAGCGCCACGATCACCCAAAGCGCCAGGTTGCGGCCGAAATTGTTCACCGATGCTTTTCCCGTCTTTGCCGAGGCCTGAACGGGTCAGGCACCTCGCGGTGCCGCTCCCTTAGCCCTGGATATCATCAAGATAGGGTTGCGGACCCGATCATTGAATGGCCGCACCCGCTAATTGACTGCAAATGCCCCCAGCATTGCCGCCCCCTGCCCGGTGGCGGGACCGCCCGCCGGGGCAAAGGCCAGGCGGAAGGGCGCACAGGCTTCTGCCGTAGGATAGAACAGGCTGGGCACCATAACCAGCGATCCGTCACAAAAGATCGCGGGCAGCGTCGGCAACAGGCCGGCCGGCAGATGGCGGCCGGCGGCACGCAGGGCGGGCGGCGGCCGGCGCCCGAGGGCGGCAATGCTGTGGCCCGCCGCGCCCGGCCCCAGCAGCCGGAACCGGCCATCCCACAGGGCATCGGGGCTGGCCGGCACCGGGCCCTGCATGGCGCTGACCTCCCGCTGCAACCGCCAGCGCCGGCCGCCGCGCAGTTCCGCGCCGGCCAGCGTACCGGCGCCGCGCCGCCGCAGCCCGGCCACCGCCGCGCGTGCGGGCGCATGGATGCCGCCGGAGACCAGCCGCACCAGCCGGGCCAAGGCCAACTCCGCCAGCGCATCCGTGCCCAACAGCCCCGGGTCGATCTCGGCATGCCCCTCGGGGTGCAGCGTCGCGCATTGCGCCAGGCGCTCGGCCAGGGCGGCCTCCTGCCGGGCTCCGCGCGTGGCGAAGGCGTCGGCGGCCAAGGCCAGGGCGGCGACGCCAGCGCCCTCGCCGCCCGGGTCGTCCAGCGCCTGGCGCAGGCGGATGCGGGCAAAGCGCGGGTCCAGGTTGGACGGGTCGCGCACCGGGGCGATGCCGGCAGCCGTGAGTAGCGCTTCCAGCCGGGCCGGCGGCACCGCCAGCAGCGGTCGCAGCAGCAGGGCTTCGGCACGGGAGCGCAGCGGCGCCATGGCCGCCAGCCCGGCATCGCCGCTGCCGCGCTGCGCCCGGAACAGCAGCGTCTCCGCCTGGTCCAGCCGATGCTGGCCCAGCAGCAGCCAGGGCCGGCCATGCCGCGCGCAGGCGCCGAGCAACGCCGCCATGCGGGCCTCGCGCGCACGTTCCTGCATCGCGGAGCCGGGCGGCAGGGCCAGGGTGATGCACTCGGCGCGGATCCGCTGCCGGGCCAGCAGGGCCATAACATGGGCGGCCTCGGCGGCGCTTTCGGAGCGCAGGCCATGGTCCACCACCAGCGCCAGCAGGTCACCGCCGCGGGCCTGCGCCCAACGCTGGCCCAGCACCGCCAGCGCCAGGCTGTGCGGACCGCCGGAGACACCGGCCGCCAGGGCGGGCGCGGGGCCGAAGGGCCCCAGCGGCGCCATCAGCGCGGCGAATTCCGCCTCCCCGAGGGGCGTCAGCGGCACCCGGCGCGGCGACGCGCCTCGGTGTTGCGCTCCACCAGCGCACCGCGCAGTTGCTGGCCATGGTTGCTGCGCAGGTCGTCCAGCGTCTCGCAGGCCTCTCGCTTGCTGCCCAGGCCGATGAAGGCATTGGCCAGCCCCAGCAGGGCTTCCGGCGCGCGCGGGCTGGTGCGGGTGCGCTTGTAGGCGTCGTCGAAGGCAACCGCGGCGGCACCGAAATCGCGCTTGCCCAGCAGGGCATCGGCCAGCAGCAGCTGCGCATCCGCGGCGCGCGGCGAGTTGCGCACGGCCAGCACTTCGCGCGCCGCGGCCTCGGCGGCGGGGTAGTCGCGGCGGGCCAGGGCGGCATTGCCATCGGCTATGGCGCGTTCGGCCGGGCGGGCCGTGGCACCGCCGGCTGGCGGCGGCACCGGCACCGCGCCGGGCGGGGGCACCAGGTTGGTCGCCGGGCGACCAAGTGGGGTGGCGGCGGCGGCAGGCGGCGCGGCGCCGGCCGGGCGGCCTTCCAGCTGGCCAAGCCGATAATCCATGTCGCCCTGCAGCTTCTCGACATTCTGCTGCTGCTGGTTGCTGCGGAACTCCAGCTGTTCCACGCGGCCGCGCAGCCGGCGGACTTCGTCCTCCAACTGGTTCACCCGGTCCAGCAGCTGGGCCACCAGCTCGTTCTGGCCGGCGGCGGGGGCGGCCCCGCGCGAGGCGGCGGCGGGCGGCGCGGCACGGCCAGCCCCGGCGGCGCGCAACTGTTCCAGCTCCTGGCGCATCTCCAGGATCTGGTTCTGCAGGTAGATGCCCTCGCGGCTTTCCGCCTGGGCTCGCCCAAGGCTGGGCGCCAGCAGCAGCGCGGTGGCAAGAAGGCCGGCCGGAAGGGCCGACAGCAGCGAAGGGCGATGCATGGCGGGGCCTCTGAACCGTTAAACGCGAACGGCGGGGGCGGGTGGCCCCCGCCGCCGATCACTGTTGCTCAGCGCGACGCCCTAGTGGCGTGCGGGCCGAGATGGTTCATCGCAAGACTGTCAGGCACGCTCAGCGCAAAACTGTCTGGCGTGCTCAGCGCAGGACCGTCAGGCGTGCTCAGCGCACGACCGTCACGGCGCGGCGGTTCTGCGCCCAGGAGGCGTCGTCCGAACCCAGCGCGGCCGGGCGGTCCTTGCCGTAGCTGATGGTGCTGACGCGGCTGCCGGCGATGCCGCCGGCGACCAGCGCGTCACGCGCCGCATTGGCGCGGCGCTGGCCCAGCGCCAGGTTGTATTCGCGGGTGCCGCGCTCGTCGGCATGGCCTTCGATCTGCACCTGGTTCTGCGGGTACTGCTTCAGCCAGGCGGCCTGGCGGCCGGAGATGCCGCGGGCCTCGGGGCTCAGCGTGGCGCTGTCGTAGCCGAACAGCACGCGATCACCGACATTGGCCACCAGGTCTTCCTGGCTGCCCGGGCGCGGGCCGGCACCCGGCGTGGTGGCGGCGCCACCGCCGGTCGCGGCGGCGTTCTGGTCGGTCTCGGCGCAGGCGCCGAGCAGGGCAACGGCCGCAAACAGGCCGAGAATCTTCACGTTCATGGTCTACGATCCTTCCGAGGCAACTGCGGCCCCAAGCCGCGGAACCCGGGCCGGGCCGTTACAACCCGCCCCGGGAGGGGTCAAGCAAAACTACGGCCACAGCCATGTGCTGGGGGTATTCCACCTGGGCGTCAGGACAGCAGGGGCGACCAGGCGGGGTCGGTTGCGTCCGTTGGCGTCAGTACCTGCTTCTCATTGAAGCCGGCGATGTCGATGGAAGACAGCCGCGCCGTATAGCCATTGCCCCGCGCGTCGCGCGCCTGGGTCTCCCGATAATACATCATCACCCGGCCGTTGGGGGCGAAGCTCGGGCCTTCCATCTGCCAGCCCTCGGTCAGGATGCGTTCGCCCGAGCCGTCCGGGCGCATGACGCCGATGGCGAAGCTGCCGCGGCCGAACCGGGTGAAGGCGATGAGGTCGCCGCGCGGCGACCAGACCGGCGTGGCGTAGCGCCCCTGGCCGAAGCTGATGCGGCGGATATTCCCGCCATCCGCGCTCATCACATAAAGCTGCTGGTCGCCGCCACGGTCGGAGTTGAACACCACCTGCTGGCCATCCGGCGAGAAGCAGGGCGAAACATCCAGCCCGCCGCCGCTGGTCAGCTGGCGTTCCCGCCGCGTCGCCAGGTCCACGATGTAGACATTGGCGTCGCCGCCGCGGGTAGAGGACATGATGACGTTGCGGCCATCCGGGCTGAAGCGCGGCGAGAGGGTCATGCCGGAGAAGCTGCCCAGCACCTCCTGCCGGCCGCTGTCCAGGTTGAACAGGTAGACCCGGGGTTCGTTGCGCTGGTAGCTCATGAAGGCGATCTGCCGCGCATTCGGGTGGAAGCGCGGGGTCAGCACCTGGAAGCTGCCATCGGTCAGGAAGCGGTTGTTGGCGCCGTCCTGGTCCATGATGGCCAGGCGCCGGCCGCGGCGGTCGCGCGGGCCGGTTTCCGCCACATAGACCACGCGGGTGTCGAAGTAGCCCTTCTCGCCCAGCAGGCGCTCATAGATCACGTCGCTGATCAGATGCGCGGTCTGGCGCCAGTTGGCGGCATCCCCGGTGAAGGCGGTGCCCTGGATCTGCTGTTCCGGCAGCACGTCCCAAAGGCGGAACTCCACCCGCAGCCGGTTGCCCAGCATTTCCGCCCGCCCCGTGGTCAGCGCCTGGGCGCCGATGACGCGCCAGTCCTGGAAGCGCGGCAGCGCAGCGGCGGCCTCCGGCGTCTGGATGAAGGCGGCGCGGTCCACTGGCCGGAACAGGCCGGACCCCCGCAGGTTGGCGATCACGACATTGGCGATGTCGGCGCCGATGCGCTGCGCGTCACCCTGGCCGGCGAAGGACGGGATGGCGATCGGGATCGGGTCGGTCCGCGCCCGGGTGATGTCCACCACCGAGGTCTGCGCCCGGCCGGTGGAAACGCGGGAGGCGGCGAGTGCGGCGGCACCGAGCAGGCCAGCGCGGCGACTGATGATGGTCATGGCGTCCTCGTCAGGGCTTTTGCCGTGAGCGCGGCAGTTGATAGGGGAAGATTCCGGCGGTCCTGAGGCATCAACGCAGACCCTGTTGCGGCATCAACGTAAACCAAGGTCGCGCGGGTTGAAGCGGAACACGGTATCGCGCAGCGCCGCCAGCCGGTTCGCCGGCAAGGGCAGCGGGTTGCAGGCGGGGTCCAGCAGGGCGCGGCGCGCGGCCTCGAACACCATCCGCGCCCGCGGGTCGCTGGGCGCCGTGCCATTGGGGCGGACGTTGCGGACCACGCCGCCAGCGTCCACGTCCACGCGCAGTTCCACCACAATCTCGCGCACGTTCAGCGCGCCGGCATCCACCTTCCAGCACTCGCCGATCTTGTCGGCCAGGCCCCGCGTTTCTCCAGCAGTCAGCGCCGCCGTGCCGGTCGGTGCGCCACCGCCCTGTTGCGGCGCGCCGGAAGGCGGCGTCGGCCGGGCGCGCGGCGGCTCCCGCTGCTGCTCCTGGCGCAGGCGTTCCAGCGTGCTGAGCACGGACTGGCTCCGCTCCTGCGGGCGCGGCGGGGGCGGGGTCTGGCCGGTGCCGGGGGCGCGGCCCGGCTCGGGCGGCGGCGGCACCGGGGGAGATCGGAAGAGCGTCGTGTAGGGAAAGAGTGTCT